>NZ_JADCKQ010000001.1 GCF_016123485.1 Halocynthiibacter styelae
CCAGATGTAGGATATGTCTCCAGCCCATTTCTGATTGGGTCCAGTGGCTGAGAAATCCTGATCCAGTAGATTAGGCGCAATATTGAAGCGGTGATTGCTGTCAGTCGTGACTTTATTCTTGCGGGTTCGAACAACCTTGATCCCGTTCTCACGCATCAACCGCCCAACCCGCCGGTGGCCAACCTTTAACCCCAACGCCTGCAATTCCTCGGTCATGCGCGGGCGGCCATAGCTTTGCAGGCTAAGTCGGTGCTGTTCTCGAATATGAGCCAAAAGCACCATATCGTCCCGTTGAGTTTGGCTGACGGGGCGTGTTCTCCAAGCGCGAAAACCACGGGAGCTTACCTGCAAAACACGGCAGAGAAACTCGATTGACCAGATCTTCTTCCAGGTGTCGATAAAAGCAAACCTCATGCTCTTTGACCTGCGAAGAAGATCGTCGCCTTTTTTAACACTTCCCTCTCCTCGCGGAGCAGCCGGTTCTCTTTGCGCAGGCGGGCGTTTTCCTTTTCCACATCTTCATGCGGGCCAGACATCAAATCATCACTCTGGTGTTGCTGAACCCACTTGTTCAAGGTCGAAACCCCAACGCCTAAATCTGATGCAATCTGGGGGCGCGTCAACCCGCTGGTCGTCGCTATGCGAACCGCATCACGTCTGAACTCGTCGCTGTATCTTGGTGCCATGTCTTGTCTCCTTCATTGCGAATATCGCTCGAAAGAGGCCGGAACTAAATCGGGACAAGACCAGTGACAAGGAAGTGGATCAGGATTCCGAAGCGCAGGGCCAGCAGCTTAAAACTATGGAAGAGATCCGCGAATTGGCCAGCGCTTCAAAAAACAAAGAGGAAGGCCCGAAAATCCCCCAGAGCGACTATGCTAAAGCGTTTCGTCAGGCACGACAGGATACATTTGACATGCAGAATTCCAAGGACGTCGATATCGACTAAATCGTGCCAATAGCATCTGTCTTGCCTGTCAGATCACACAAGAAAAATTGCTTATTTTGACCAGAAATGGTATGATATTCACATGAAAGATAAAGACAAAATACCCACTGATACTGACATTGAAAAGATCCGCGAACGACGCCTTGAGGCGATGCATCTGCAGGAAATGGAGGGCAACCCTCTAAGCCCTGAACAAATCGCAATGTTTGAAATGTTTGAGGAAAAACGCTGGACCGAAGAGCAATGTATTGAGCACATCCGTCAACGTGCCCAAAAGCTCGCAAAGCGATCTGCTGCACCAAATGAGTGATCCGGAATATTGCTATCCGCCTGACCACACCGTTCTGCGGAACAAATGGGGGTTGAAGGATGCAGAATTCCTGAACGAAATCGAACGCGAACTGGTCGCCACCCGCACGACGCGCGGCATGCCTGAGGGGGATTTTGACCTGAAGCATCTGCAGGCCATGCATTTTCGGATGTTTCAGGATATCTATGATTGGGCCGGTGAAATCCGGACCGTTGAGATCAACAAAGGCGGCGATCAGTTTCAGTTCAGGCGCTTCATTGAAACCGGCATGGATGATGTTCATCGTCGCGTTGTCGCTGCTGATTATCTGAAAGGCAGCACGCCCGACGCGTTCTCAGAAACCGCTGGAGAGCTGATCGGTGACATCAACCACATCCACCCATTTCGGGAGGGCAACGGCAGAACCCAGATGCAATATCTGAAGCAACTTTCCGAGAAGGCCGGGCATGATATCGACCTGAAATCAATTGACCGCGATGCGTGGATCACAGCCTCCCGCCAATCCCATCAGGCAGATTACACAGGCCTGCAAACCTGTATCAGAGGCGCGCTGAAAACGGAGCCACTGCATTCGCCGAACATCGACCAGAAAGACTACGCAAAATCCCTCCGTCAGGCGCAAAGCGAAACACGCGATATGCAAAAGACGCGGGAACAGGACATCGAATAGATATGCGAAGTTCTATTGGAAACTTCAGCCGGACAATTAAAAGCGATGACCGAGGTATAATATCATCACACATTTCAATTGCATGATACTCTTTGGTATGCCTCTTGTTTGTCTGCGTCAGTCATCAGTGTTCCTGAGTGATTTTCCAGAAATGTCATTTCTTCCCTTTGAAGCTTGATATCTTCGTCAACTGACCAGA
Source organism: Halocynthiibacter styelae (assembly GCF_016123485.1). Lineage (GTDB taxonomy): Bacteria > Pseudomonadota > Alphaproteobacteria > Rhodobacterales > Rhodobacteraceae > Halocynthiibacter > Halocynthiibacter styelae. Next base: position 2,129 of record NZ_JADCKQ010000001.1, read on the forward strand.
CGAGAAAACCGCAATAGATCGGCAAGCGTTCATAGCTGGCACGAAAATCTATAGCAGCGTACAAACCTTCTGGGTTTCTATACCACGTGACTTTTGTATTTGTTAGATGGGTAAGTCTGCCATATTTTTCTCGAATTGCTCCCCAATGTCGCGAAAACTCTTCCAGAGATACGCTATTTTTTTGCCGCTCTGTGAACATCGCATAAGCCGCTTCATACTGCTCTACCTCACGAAGCTGAAAATAGGAGTTATGAACCGTAATCGTGCGTTCAATTAGTTCACTTTCAATTTCTTCCTGAGCGAGAGCTACCTGTAGAAACAGTGTAGTCAATACCACCGACAGAGTTGCGAGAAGTCGAATCTGGAACACTTTCATATTTTACTTCTGATTGCTCCTAATCCAAATGATATCATTATCCAAACCACTGCGACCAGAATAGCCATAAGGGTGGGGAAAAACTCCGGCAAAATATAGGCCGAAAGAATGGGCAACGATACTGCAGTAAAAATAAGCAGCTTTGTGTCCCTGAAGAAAAGATTCGCAGCAATACCCGCGATCATTATAAGTGAAAGATATTCGAGGTGGCTATTCTCTCTATAGGCCAGAGTGAGAAGTGATGAAATATGGACCACGGCAACAAGTATCGCCGCAGTCAAACCCCATAGTACCCATTTGAAGGCGTTATTCATGATCAGAGCAACGAGTCGTTTGCTGTATCAAAGATTTCATACGAATTTTGATACCATTCATAGTCTGCAACAAGTTCTGCAGGCCCCTCAATAACGCCTTGTATGAACGCATCTCCCTCTCCAAACGTAACCAGTGAATAGCTATAGTCTTCATCAGTCAGATCATCTGGGGTGTTGTCATATCGTTGGATCATCCGGCCAACATACCCATGTGCTAGAACGTGTTCATTTTCAATTGTATAATTCACAACGATATCAGATTGATTGGGGTTTGGATTTTCGACAACAAAAGAAGATACAAAATTGGTGTTGCCATCCAAAATTGTCAGATTGCCAACATCGTTGACTGTGCCATTGATTGTTGCAGCGCTATCATCACCCGGAGTGGGATTTGCAATTAGGGCATCCTCAAGTGCAGCCAAACCATCGTGGCTAAACCTCAACGCATCATACCCGTTGAGTGGAACGGATACGGAAGAATCGTAGTCATGATAGAACATGCTATCAGTCGAGTATTCCTCTATTCCGGGCTGGACTGGAATTGCGAAGCTAGGCAATCTGTCGGTGTTCGGCTCAATAATCATTAGTCCATCAGTTAAATCTATTCCTGACGAAACTAATACATCACCGCTATTGATCACATCTGCCTCTGCGTAGTTGCCTGCCTCATCAGTGAATACAAATTCATCTGCTGTAGTGCCATTTGCGAGCATCATCGCTTCCGCAATTGTGTGCCCTTCCTGCACCAAAGTTCTTGCTTGGAGGTGGCTCTCAGTAACTTGCAGGGCAGTTTCAATTCTGGCGTGCGTAATAGATACCCCATCATCATATAAGGCTACATGCTCTAAATGGATGTGCGCTTCGGAATAGAAATCGAGCTTTGCCTGTATTTGCTCTGATGACAGATCGGCCCAACCAAGCGATGAAATTATTTCTTGTTGACTGGTATAAGCAGTTTCAAGATTGGCCCCATGCTCAATGATATATTCTTCAGCGATGAGCAGAGTAACTGGCCCGCTGATGCTTGCACTACCGCCAGTAATAATGGCTGTTTCAACATATTGGATGTCCACAATTTCAACACTTGGTTCTGGATTGGACGATCCTCCTGCACCACCAGATGATCCACCTGAAAATGAACCACCATCGCCTCCTTCACCACCATTGCCGATACCACCACCACCAGCTACAATTGTACCAAGGAAAGTAGATCCGTCAGGTAACGTATCCCCTGGGCTATATGTAACGCCATCAATGACCGTTGTGTCGGAACCTCCGTTCCCGCCACCGCCACCTTCTGATGGTGCTCCATAAGAGATTTTATTATTCAATGAAAATAGAAAGTTTCCAAACATAGCGCCCTCGTATGGATTGATCTCTCGCGGGCAAATAGCTGGCTATCAGTTGGCATTGAAAACGTAAATTTTTGCTCACGTCAAGGTAGTATTTTCTTCCTTAAATGTCGGCTGGACACCTTCAACCGCCCACAGTCTTTTTTTATCGTAACAGTTTTTGTGACATTCATTTTTCCGTCTCTGCGGATGTAATGTGCCTGCAAGTGAGGGAAGCTGTCAGCAAGTGTGGGAAGCAAAGTTCGTGGATTAATATTGTGTCCTATCAGACTGATAATCCAGAGCTGCTCACCTGATCTCCATTCACTAAATGTGAGTGGTACTCTGTTTTCAATATGTTTCGCTGCCGTCTGATCATTCAGGAAGGCCCATGTCACAACGCCGTACTGTCCGGATCCTTCAAAAAACTTGTACTGTTTATGACGTATTGGCGGCAATAACATCGTATTGATATCTGCCAGAATGTAGTTGCGGTGAACCGGGCAGACCGACATTGCCTTACACATCGAGGCCAAGGCTTGGTTTTCGTCCATAGTTTTCTCATTTAAATTAGTGGCTTGTATTAAACATCATATAGCGTGCAAAGCGGGCTGACATGTGATGCGGATTTTCGAATCTTTTCATGGGGAGCAAAGGCTGTTTTGTGTCTTCCTGTCTACCGTTAACATGTTGCTAGTTTAGAAGGCCGGTGTGTTTCTCTTGCGGTCAGTAATGTGGATTCGAAGCAGCACAGTGAAAATGTGCTCTTTCCGCAGAGCGCAGATACCCTATGCGGGACCCACGCTCGCTGCGTTCGGAGATAAAAGCTTTACACTAAATGCGGGCGGCCTACGTAATATCGAAGTCGATTCCACGTTGCCGATCTTGTGTCGGGGAGCGGTGAGGTGGTGGGTGATCAGGACTGTGCATTCGCATCATGCCGGAGATATTTGTTGCCAGTATCTGCCGCTCTTTTCGATGCCCTTGCTTTTTCCGGTCAATCTGCACCTGTAGTTGGCGACGTTCTTTCATTTGTTCCCGGATCATAAAGTCGCGTTGCTTCTGATCACGCCGGGCCGCTTGCAGGGCTTCCTGTTCATTGCGTTTCCGGATCGCCTGATGGGCTCCTGTCAGGCGGTCAAACATGCCGCGCAATCCCGTATTCAGGCGGTCAGAGCGTAGTCTTGTTTCCCGAACCCAGCGTTTTTCTTGTCCGGCCTGCAACTTTTGCCTTTCTTCGCGGTGCATCTGTTTCAACTCAGCATGGGCATCGTTCAGGGGCTCCATATCCTTCGCCTGCCGCTCTGTCGCTTGCGCGATATATCCCTGCATCTGCGTGGTCACTTTGGTGCGGATTGTGGATGTTGCCTCAGAAACTGAGGGCAGATCTTCGGATGATTCCAGTTTTGCCCTGACTTCTCTGGATTTCAGGCCTGTCCATTTCGCAATCGAGTGAGGTTTGCCATCAATATCAAGCGCAACAAAGCCACGCCGGTCTCCGCGTGCCAAAAAATACCCGCGCTCTTCCAGCGCATTTCTGAAACCTTGCTGCGTATCGCTGCCCGCCCATGCCTGCTGAAACACCTGCCTGATTTCACGCGGATCAAGCCCCTTCCGCTTTGCCTGCTGCCATTCTTCCAGCGTGAAATTCAGCGGATTTTTATAGCCGTAAGTCGCCAGTCCATCAGGTAATTCCCAGCCATGATCCAGAAACAGATCACGCGATACATCCCGCAGGGCCAGCTTATAGCGCCCCATGTGGATCGCTTTCAGATCTTCAACACCAATGCGCGACCAGACCACATGGGCATGCCTGCGGCCTTCTTTTTCATGTGTGACAATGGCACGGGGCTGCCCCTCCAGACCGAGAGATTTCTCCACGCGATCTGCAGCGTCCAGAAACTCCTGTTCACTGGCGACGTGATCCTGTGGCGGGTTCAGGCTCAGGGAAAACATGAATTTCCGGCACTTGGTTGCTTTTGAAATCGCATGCATTTCAGCAAGCGCACCATGCAGATCGTCTGATGAGAAATCCCGCAGCTCCAGACAGGAGATATGGTCATTGTCGCGCTCATTCATCAGGTGATCAGCCAGAGCCTTCGCGCCGCCACGGTGAGAGGCCTTCAGGATCATGATTTCACCCCCAGCGCGTCCATGATCGTCGTCCGCATCCATGCGATTTCAGCCACCGCGCGTTTCAGATCTTCTTCAAGTTCCGCATCAACGATCAGCGTACCTTGATTCAAGTGTTTAGCGATCTGATTGAGATTATTGGCCTGCCGCGTTTGCCCCAACCGCACGAGCACTTCCGCCAGCAGTTGCTGTTTTGCATCCGGTGCCTTCCGCCGCTGACGATACTTTGGGGCATCTGCGTTCAACACCACCGACTTGATATAAGAGGCCAGCGGCATAGACCCAGCCTGCGCTTCAATCTGAGCGCGTTCATCAGCCGTCAGGCGCAGGGAAAACGGGGCAGGACGCGGGGCTTTGGGGTTGCTCTGCACATTCATGGCCGAGGCCCCCGCAGATGTTGTTTGTGGGGTTTGAGAACCTCATTCCAGTTCTCTAATTCCTCAAACAAAGTGTTCGAACATACTTGCTTTCTGTCCGCCACAAAATCCCATCTGAATGATTGACGTTAAATTTTTTTCAATTCACATATCGCATGTGGGTGCCTTGCATGACATTTTGTCTGCTTTTCCGTGGAAAACCTAACCTCCCCTTTGTCTGGTGTTTCTGGTGCAGATCTGACCGAAACTCATGGGATGGGACTGTCTTTATCGCGCAGGCGCGTTGGAGAATGTGGGGCTGATCCGGGCGTCGGTGTAACCCGCCATGATCGCCCCCCAAACGCAGCCATGCCCACAATCACACCCGCGGTGGCTGTCTTGTTCAGGCTATGAAATCCGAACCTAGTTTTGTCTTGTTGCGACCGCGTCTAATTCAAAACGACAGCTTTCTGACAATGGGGACATCGCTGCAAGTTCGGGCGCTACATTGAAGATCATTAACGCTGAAATATTGGCCTGGGTTTCGCTGATCAGACTTATGGAGAATGTCGTTCGTGTTGCTATTCCTCCTTCATCAAGATCTGCCCCCACAGCCTGCCATGAGTTCGTTCCCGATGATCGCCAACCGCTGTGAAACCCACTGTCCGAGATCAACTGCCCCGGCGTAAATGGCGCCTGAATCTGTCTTAGACCACTGGACAGATAGCGATTGGAAAATGCACCCGCCTGAGGTGTAGCAACCGCGGGGCAGCCCGTCGCCCTTGTGTCTTTCAGTGCGATGCTCCAGTTTCCGGAACTGCCTGACGTGACGGACGCCGTGGAGATTTCAGGAACCTCGGCTTGCTCCAGGGCACAGTGTTGCATCGCGGCGGTTAAATCATCTTCCATCCAGCGTGGCTCGCCTACATAGTTAAAATACAAAGCGGTTTCCGCACCTTCCGGCGCCGCCAGTCCATGGGATCGTTGCACATAGTCCATGGACTGGCCTGTCTCCCCAGTGGTAATCCCTGAATCACCACAGAAGAAATAGGGTGTATTGACTTCCTTACAAGCTACGGGCCCTGGTCTTTGTGCCGTTAAATCCAGTGTCTCGCAGTGACCCGACGGATGCGTTTTCTCATGCTCACGACAGATTTCATTGGCCTGATCGACACCACGCAGCCATTGGCCTGTATTCGCGGTTTCGGTCTTTGCGTTGGGATTGACAATAAGCATCAAAGCGGCCGCATTGGGGCGCACGTCAGCCAGATTAAACAGAAGATTAAGATCATATGTAGAAATTTCCGTCTCAATGCGAACCGCACTTCCACTATAACAGGTATAGTATTCAGCTTTGGCTGGGAGAGTTCCCAAGAGGGTCAGGAATGCGGTGGCCATCATTGGATTTTTCATAATATTCACCTTTCAATCAATGGTCTGGAAGCAGTGAATGGCTTTGGCGCAGCATATCAAAGCCCGCAATGATGGCCTCTGGCGCATCCGATCTGGCGCAGAACTGCCCGCTGTCACCTGCGAGACAGACGGTGTCGGCTGGTGGTGTGCCTTCTGCATGCCAGGTGACTGCATCCCGCCCATCCGCATCAATGGCAATCACGCCACCATTCCCTGCACGCACAGGCGAGCGATAGCGCCACCCTTGCGGGAGCGCAAAGCTGTCGCGGTATTCGGAATTCGCGTAGTAACAGTGTGCCTCAGTACAGGCGGGGGTAAACCCTTCGCCAATGATCGCAGCTTCGCTGTCGGATATTGGGGCTTGTGACCCCGCGCGCCGCATTTCAATGGAAATGCTGGCGTCATCATGGCCAAGGGGCAGGGTTCCCGCAAAGACATCCCCAGACGCATCCACGCTTAACAGACTGGCCAAAGCACCTTGCGGGGTGTCCAGCTGCAACCGGATCATATTGATCCCGCCGGACGGTTTCATGATCACATGTATATCCGCCGTGCCGTCACCGATTTCACCCGCTGCCAGTTGCATCACCGGCCCCGTGGCGCGTGCGCCCTGTGGGAGGTGATCCAGTGACAGGTGCAACCAGGGACGCTGGGTGCTTTCATTGATGATTTCCCATTCCCCCTGGAGTGCGCCGTGTTGTTCATCTGGCGTTTCCGGGATGTCTGAGATCACGCCTTCTGGTGATGTCTGGCCGGCATCTGGCCGCAGCATAATATGCAGAAGTTTCGGATTTTGACGATGGCCCAGAACGGCCTCCCAACTGTCCGTATTTTTCACCGGGCGCATGGCACCGGAATATTCATCAGGATGATTGCCAAGGCTCACCCAGCCATAGGCCGGTGTGCCATCCGCGTTCACCTGCGTTGTGACAGAAATATCGACGTCCTCATCGACAGGGAGGTTGGCCGGATCAAGCGGGGTTCCGATGGTCACGCGCGCCTCGCTGAATTGTTCATTCTGAAGGGAAGATGCAAGATTGACCTGACCGATCTCATTCATTGTTGCGCGATCAACAACTGTCCAGGCCCCGGTAAATACGGGGACAATTTCTGAAGGCGTGCCATCTTCGCCCATGTAAAGAGAATGGTGATCGCGGACCATCAGCTGATTTTTATGGTCGCCGGCACGCAATTCACGCATCCAGGTGTTCATCAGGTTTCGTTGTGCATGCGTATAAGCATTGGCGTTTCTTACAGTGCAGATGCGGTCTGGCTGGCTGACGTCACCGGCCCGGGCTTCGCAATCCAGTATTTCATCAGACATCATTGCTATTGGGTTTACCACGACCCATTCGCCATTGGTCACATTCACCAGTTCCAGACTCAGGCGGCCATTCACAGCCCCTGTTTCCATCAGGCCAAAGTTCTTCAGCACTGGAATATCGGTCAGGCCAAGGGATTCAAAATTGAAGGTGCAGCGTTCGTCATAACAAATATATACGGCGTCCAGGATTGCACGATTTCGTCGTGCGCCGGCATCTGCTGTGGCAGGCAGACCGGCGTGGACGTCTGCGGGCAGGGCCGGGCCTTGTTCAGGGGATATCACAGCGGTGGGCTGCATGAGCGCATGCATTTTCAGCCAGCCCTGCAACAGATCCTGTTGCTGCACCAGCGCCGGATCCGGCATGTTTGTGATACACATCAAATGTGCGGGTTCACCGGTGGCCGTCTCGCCGGTTTCAGCAAGTCCTTTACAGGTGGAATGCCCCAGATGCAGAAGGGATCCTGCCGGATCCGCCATTGACGGGTTTAACTCAAGCGTACCGTTTGAAGCTTCGTGGTGGAATGCCACATAGGGAACACCGCCTTTCAGGACACCACTGCGATGCAATGTAACGCCCTGTAGAACAGGCATTGGAAAGCCGTCTTCAAAACCAGGAATGTGTTGGGAACAAGCCGGGGCGACACAGTCAAACCCGATTTCGGTGGTTTCAAATTCCTCCCAATAGGCGATGTTGTTGGCCATCCCGGGATGTGAATTCCGGTGTTCATCTCTGATGCCCATTGCAGTATCGTCCGAGGTTGTCGCCCTGCGGCCAGTATTGGTATTTGCGGGCGGAGCAACCGCATCTGCGTCATCTTCCTGCACGACGGCGCCCACGTTGATCTGCCCGAGATCAACCAGCTGCTGATCCCCGTTGGCGTCATAATAACTATAGCTCAGGTCATATGCGCCATCGGCATTCGGCAGAGGCAACATCGGACCTGCAGGTGTGTCGAGACTTTGCAGACTAAAGCGGCCCAGTTCGGTGCCGTCCTGGCTGAGGATCAACTGGTTACTCTGATAGACATGCCCCGTAACCGAAACAGGCAACTGACCACCGGTCTGACCATTGCGCACGCCCGTCCAGCCGACTTGCGGCGCCTCAGTAAATTCCACCGGGAACACGGCGATCGGTGCGTCATAACCTTTCTGAACCCGGATCTCGTAGGTTCCGGCACGTTCCGGTGCGACCAGCCAATGGGGGGTGACGCCGATGGGATCACTGCCGAACCGCGTTTCCCAATCGATGCGTTCTTCCGTAGCTGGGTCAATCAATGCGACCGTATAGTCGGCATTTGGCTGAAGTGGTGCCGTCGCGTTCAGGTAAAAGACATTTTCGGTGCCCATGGCATACGGCCCGTTATTGGGCATTGTGAATCCGGTCGCGTGGGCTGTGAAAGGCACATCGATGGTTTCACTTTCATTCGCAGGGCTGACCTCCAGGCTGCCGTGGCCCTCTGCCGATATTGCTTCGATCAGCCAGACGCCATCTGGCAACTCTGTGGGCAGTGCCGTCAGGATTTCAGCCGCATCTTTGCGCGACCCGATGATTATCACATCGCCCGTTTCTGTGTTGGTTGCGCGATAAGTCAACTGACCTGGCCGGGATGTCCCTTCGGTTGTCGAGATCCGGACATTCAGTGAAAAGACACCACTGCTGGCCTCTTGCACCGGTGCCGGGGCTGCGATGTTGCGCAAAGCATTCCCCAGACCATTGGCATCGCCCGCATCAAAATACTGCCCGCCGGTGTTATCGGCCAGACATTGCAACTGCGCGCGCGCTTCGGGATCGGTCACGTCAAAGCCAACCACATGTGCTGTGAAATTCACACCAAGGCGTTCCAATTCGGCGCCAACCGCACATGGATTTGCAGAACAGGTTTCCCGGCCATCCGACACAAGAACCACCGTTGCGCTGTCTTCGGTAAAGCGTAATGTTTCAGCCGCCAGGCGCACGGCATCCGACAGGGGCGTTTTTCCGCGCGGCGTAAGCTGGTTCACAATCTGGCCCAAAGCTGCACTGGACCCGGGCGCAGGTTCTGAGATCAGTTCGATATCTGAACAGTCCCCCTTGCGCCGGTGCCCATAAGCGATCAGGCCGGCATTCACATTGCCTGCGTCCCAATCGGCGGAAATGGTGCTGAAGGCATCACGCGCGATTTCAATTTTCGTGACGCCATCAATCTGCCCCCACATGGACCCGGAGACATCAAAAACGACCATAACATCGGTGTCGGCGGTCTGCGAAAATGCCGGGGGAACCAGGGCGGTGCAAAGACTAAGAGACAGGGGGAATATCGTGCGAAAGCTCAGTGGCATCGTGACCTCATTAAATACGTAACTCAACAAATACTGCATAATAGCATGTACTTGCGGTTTCTCAAAGTGGTGCGGGGAGGTGCGGGCAGCCAGGATTGTCTTGTGGCCCTGGCTGCCCGCACCGTAAATTAGTTCGTCATTTCAAAAGTGATATTAAAATTCTTATAGGTTTCATCATCAATCATGGTGCCTTCCCCGGATGCAGGGCTGGCCTTCAGAATGATGGCGTTTTGGTTCAGCTCATCCGTCATCATCAGGCGAACAGTCAGATCTTCCGGCCCGCCATAAACGGACCGGATTTCTTTGTTCAGATCTCCTCTGGCGCAATCCTCGCCTGCATCAAGCAGCGGGCAAATCGCAGGGAAAGTTCTGAACTGGCCGCTCAGGTTTTCATTGGTATCGTCAAGAATATCCAATGCGATAATCTGTTCGCCCCCGACGGACACAGTCCAGGTGCCCTGCATAGGTCCGCCAGGTTCAGCTTCACGCGTACGACCGATGGGTTCGCTCCCATCAGGTGCGGATGTCATCAAAACACCAATCACAGAGTCGGGGGAGGCAATCGCAAGTTCCGTACAACTGCCGCCATCCGACCGCCGTGTGCATGTTGGTTTCACAACAAAGGCCTGAACATCATCGCAATCGACAGCCATCAGCCCGGTGTCTGACGTGACAGTTTCACCGTCAGACACAACACCAATATAGTGGCTGTTCAGGGGGGATGCGTCACCAATCGCACCGCTGACAATATCGCTGAAAGATCCGTCATCCAGCACCGGCGAAAACGCGACCTCAAGCGCAATATCAAACCCGGTTTCGTTTTTGACGGACATCCCCAGATCACAGCGGTCCAGGGAATAAACGCCAGGGTCTTTCTCTCTGTTGGCCATTGAGGTGATCTCAAAAGTCAGATTTTCCGCGAGTGTCGGGGATGCAATCACTGATAAAACAGCGGCGTATTGGATTGCTTTCTTCAAGCGAACCTCCTGTAGGTACACGTTTTTTAAGGCCGGATTGACCCGAAATTGCAAATCACGACGCCTTGTGTCAATCTAAGGAAAACCATAGGTTTACGACTTTGAACGCGCCAGATTTTGACACGCTCTGTGAATACATACCCCAACAAACCAGTGTTGCAGGGGTATGGAACCTTGCGACTGAATACTATGCCGGCCTTGGCATTGACGGGCTGCTTTATGCGGATTTAAAGCCGCAAAAGCTTACGCTTATGACCAACCTTAGTCAGGATTGGACCACGCATTATACCGACCAGGATTACGTTAAGGTGGATCCGTTCTTCCGGTATTGTTGCAATAGTTATGCTGCATCAGACGTCGGGCGGGATTGCATTCCGCATCACAGCTATATGACCCCGGCTGAAAAGAGATTTATCCTGGATGCGGGTGAAACGGGATTGACGGCGGGCTTTGTCAGCCCATTGCGTGCGAAATCCCAAAATGGTCTGGCCGGGTGGAATTTCCTCAGTAGTTATGGGCGGGCGCATGTTAATAATCTTCGCCACAGGCATGAAAATGAAATGCGCCTGATCGGCCATTTGGTGCATCAGCAGATATCGCAGGTGAACCTGTCCGAAGCCGATGAGGCGGCGCAGTTGACCTCCAGAGAGACTGAGGCGCTTCAGTGGACGGCCCGCGGGTTGCGCACAGATATGATTGCCGCAAAAATGAACCTGCGCCCGGTGACTGTTGAGCTACATCTACGCAACGCCCGTACTAAGCTAGGTGCGAAAACCCGGGATCAGGCCGTGGCCATTGCGCTTGTCGCGGGGCGTATATCTTTGTGATGTATGTGTTGAAACCGGCCGGTGAAATTACATGTCGGGCAGGGCGAGTTTTACCCAGAAATCAACACCATGCGCAATTGTGGCATCATTGAAGTCGTACGACGGATTGTGCAGGGGCATTGCGTGGTTTCCTTCCAGACCGTTCCCCATCAGAATGAAGGCGCCGGGGCGATGTTCCAGAAATTCCGCAAAATCTTCAGAAAAGCCAACGCTGCCATAACTGTCATCTAGCGTCCCAACTGTCCGGGCCGCATTTGCGATGCGCTGTGTGGCGGTCACATCATTGACCAGCGGCCGGAATGATGTGGAATAATCAACGTCGCCCTGTGCGCCCTGGGCGGCACAGACACCTTCGACAATCGCGCGCATCCTCTGTTCAATCGTTGTGGAAACCGCATCTGAAAACCCACGACAATCGCCGCGCAGGGTCACATTGCCGGGCAGGATGTTGCGGGCACCGTCTGTCAGAAATTCAGTCACAGAGATCACCCCATGTTCCGAGGCAGGCAGCGAACGTGAAACAACAGATTGCAATTGCAGGACAATGGCAGATGCCGTCACGATGGGATCAACACCTTTGTCAGGCATAGAAGCATGCCCGCCTTTGCCCTGAATGCGGATTTCAAAGTTATCCTCAAACGCGCAGAAGGGGCCGGGCTGTGTCGCAAAGTGACCCGGGGCCATGCCTGGCATATTGTGCAGACCATAGATCGCCTTCATGGGAAAGCGTTCAAACAATCCGTCACGGATCATCGCTTTGGCGCCGTTTCCGTTTTCCTCATCGGGCTGAAAGATGAAATGAATGGTGCGTTTCAGTGTTGGATCTGCGGCCAGTTTCAGAGCGGCACCCAGCAGCATCGTGCTGTGGCCATCATGACCGCAGCCATGAAATTTGCCTTTTGTGACGGAACGCCAGGGCAGATCATTTGCTTCTTCAATCGGAAGCGCATCCATATCGGCACGAAACCCGATGGCGGTTTCATCCGGGCCACGGTTCAGTGTGGCAACAAGCCCTGAAACGCCCAGACCGCGGGTCACTTTTAGCCCGGCACTTTCAAGTGCTGCGGCGATGCGGTCTGGCGTTCGCGTCAGATCAAAGCCGGTTTCGGGGTGCGCATGCAAATCCCGGCGAAAAGCAGTGAGATCCATCATGACTGAACAGCCCCTTCCGACAGGATGATAAGCGGACGTTCAGCATTTTCCATGAGGCAGGCGCAAAGCCCGGCAGCACCTGATGCAGAGGTCGGAATGCCAAGGCTTTCCGCCTGTTTTACCGCCTCCGCCGCCTGGGCATCGCTGATGGTAACCCAGGCGTCGGCATAGTCCCGCAGCACTTCAAGGGCCAGCATAGACGGCGTTTTGCAATCAAGGCGTCCCATGTCAGACACCGGACCTTCAACCGTCAGAATACGGCCTGCGGCTGCGCTTTCTTTCAGGCAGGGGGCCGCAACAGGTTCGACAACAATGATCTTTGGCTGAACTGTCCAGGTCTCGCGAATGACCGCAGCAACGGCCGCCGCAAGACCGCCGACACCGGCTTGCAGGTAAACATGGGTGGGCCAGGTGCCTGAGGCTTCCAGCGACTGACGCATTTCTTCCGCGATAACGGTGTAACCTTCCATCACAAGGCGGGGTGGTTCAGTATACCCCGGCCAGGATCCATCCGCGAGATGGGTTGCACCGCTGTTTTCCGCGTCTTCAATGGCGGCGGCGACGCTGGCTTCGTAGTCATCGCCGGATCGCACGACTTCCGCGCCTTTGTCTTTCAGGCGCACGGCAAAATCTTCAGGCACGGTATGGGCAAGATGAATACGGGCCTTTGCACCAAAAAGGCGGGCACCTGCCGCAACTGCCATGCCGTGATTGCCGGCACTGGCACAGACAAATGTCATTCCGGAAGCAACATCTTTCACCGCATTGTCCAGGAAGGCTTCGGGCGCGATAGAATGGCCGACCTCTGCTTCGATCAGCCGGGCCACCGCATAGACACCACCCAGCGCCTTAAAGGCCCCAAGGCCCATCCGGTTGGTTTCGTCTTTGATCAGAAGCGAACGCCCCTGAAGCATATGGGACGTCAGGGGGCTGGGTTTATATGCAGGGCAGGCTTTCAGCAGTGAAAGAGCCCGTGAGGCGTCGGGTTTAAAAGCATGTGTCATGCCGAGAACTGTACCAATGCGCTGTGATGAATTATGATCGCTGAAGGGCAATTTGTGGGAAAGTTTCTCACACAGTGGGGGTCAGATATGAATTTTGATCAATATGACAGGATATTGCTGCGCCGGATGCAGCTTGACGCAAAACCAGGTCTTGAAGCCCTGGCCGCAGAAACAGGCTTGTCTGTGGCTTCTGTACAGCGGCGGCTGAAGGCGATGAAAGCGGCCGGGGTGTTGGTGTCGGAAGTTGCGATTGTCGACCCGAAGAAACTGGGGGTCGCCATGAGCTTTGTTGTCATGGTGGAAATGGAACGTGAACGCCAGGACCAGCTGGACGCATTTTCACGCCAGATCCAGGCAGAGCCGATGGTGCAGCAATGCTATTACATCACAGGGGATGCGGATTTTTGCCTGATCTGCACAGCCCGGGATATGGATGACTTTCAGGAACTCACAAAACGTCTGTTCTTTGACAATTCAAATGTGCGCCGTTTCCGGACATCGGTTGTCATGGGGCGTAAGAAAGTCGGGCTGAGAATCCCTGTAGACGACCCGGATGAGATATAGCCCTGTGGAGGGCACTGCAGAATGCAGTGCATCGGCGTGAGAAGCGTTTCACTTTGTATTTTCACTGGAAGTTATGGAGCGGGTGAAGGGAATCGAACCCAAAGCAATGGTGTCGTAAATTTAATCTCATAAAATCAGAGCATTAGAAAAAATTCATTGACCAAATCACCCAAATTTGGTTCACATTTCTGGTTCACATTGGTTCACAAGGCTATCGAAAATGACCGATTTTATCGTCAAACGCGGGCGAAAATATTACTACCGCCGCCGAATACCAATGAGCCTCGTGAGCAAGTATAATGACAAAACGCACTGGCATTTCAGCTTGGCTACTTCTGATCGGGTAACTGCGTTACGGATGGCTCGTGAACACGCTGTTGCGCATGATGCGGAAATATCCGCCGCCGAAACGGGCGGTCATTACCGCGTACATGCACCGGGTATGGTTGGCAAAGTTGCCCGTTCTATGGCGAAGACGGGTAAATATAGCGGTGTCCTCATTCCCGGCATGATGGAGCAAGCCCAGCTAAACCCTGACGCCAAATTCTCCGTAATATTTCAGCGCATGATCGCCGAAAAACCTCTGGCGAAGGCGACAATTGAATCCTTTCAACGCTCATCAGACCGATGGTACCAGATTAACGGTGATGATGATGTGAACTTCATTCAAAGAAAGCACGTCGAGAAATATAAGTCACTCATCATGCAGATGCCGTCCAGACCGCCGCATGAAATTCTTAAAATGTCTGTTTTCGACCAAATAAAGTGGGCTGCGAAGCACCCTGAAAAGGGTGTCTTATCTGCCAGGACAGTCAACAATCATTTGACGGCTATTCGTAGCACCCTGGATTTCGCGTATCGGAAAACCAGCGTGATTGAGGGTGAAGATAATTGGCGTAATCCTGTGTCCGGCTTTAACTTAGAGGTGGATGAGAAAACCGAAGACAATAAAAGAGCGTTCGAAGTGGAGGAAATTCAAGCGATACTGTCGCCGGAATTTTGCAAATACGCCTATACTGACGCACGGTATTGGATACCCGTGTTGGCATTTTACACCGGCGCACGACTTGACGAGATCGCACAAACAACGGTGTCGGAAGTGGGGCGTACCGACGCTGGCTGGTATATCACGATGGCGAATTTGGAAGAGAATACAAGAACATCCAAAAATGGCATAAGTTCCCGAACTGTCCCCCTGCATAATGCCGTAGAAAGACTTGGTTTCGCGCGATTTGTTGCGATGCGGCAGGATGGAGGGCATGAATTCCTGTTCGACCTTGATCATTTCAGAGGCTCTAAAAGAGGCTCCAAAGTCGCTACTGCGTTTCATCGATACTTCCGTTCCAAAGGTGGGGCGATGGATACGACACGCTTATCCATGCACAGCTTTCGGCATAGTTTCCGAGAACTGGGATTTGAATGTATGCCGCAATACGTTGAAGTCATGCAGGGTCATACGTTGAGCGGTGAAAGCCTGCGCCGATACGGAAAACGGATATATCACCGTCATGATGTGATGCGTCGTCACGTCGTTGACAAAATCGACTGGCCAGAAATCACAATAAAGCCGTGGTCCCCCCGGTAATGGTCTGCCCCACTTGAGTGGTCCAATTTGGATGTTAGGTTGACCATGTATAATCCAGGCCCGGCTGCCCACGGCCTGCAAAGTATTTTATTGGTTCACTAATATTGACCCGCGTGAAGGACTCATCCATTGATTGTGACCTGCATTACACCACAACATTAACGGGTCAAATTATGCCAACATACCTCGATGGTCTCTCTGTTCAATTTTACCGTGGCATCGGAGCGAAGACCCAATACATTGCTCCGTTCTCTGAAATGAATTTTTTTGTGGGTGCGAACAACGCGGGTAAGTCAATTATTCTAAACCTAATCAAAGATAGATTGCCCCATCAAGACATGAGGAAACACAAAGCCTTTACGACGGAATCAACCGAAACCTACCGTGGTCAAGAGGAAGGTTCTTTTGATGTAAACCTGGGTCTACACGTGGATACCTTTGTGCAACATGCGGCGGACCTAATTAAATCTGGTGCGGATAGAGAATATAGTAATGGCTACTTCATCGGTGGCGATCCGCGCGACAACCTACCAGATATAAAAAAAATTGCGCCACTGGTTGGTTTTTTGAATGTTGTTTGGTGCGATATCTCTTCATCAAACCCGCGCGGAATATTTCAAAATGAACAAGTTTCGTCTGAGCTTATCCAATGCTTCGGCCATCAAGAATGGAAGGAAATATGTAGGTGCCTCGGGGGCGTTGTTCCGCGTGAGACCAAAGACATTATAAAGGCCGTGCTCACCAGACTGTATTCACAATTGAAGTTTCATTACCCAGAACGCATGCTGATACCCGCCAAGCGGCAATTGGGTGCCGGGTCCGAAGATTTCGATGATCTATCTGGTAAAGGCCTGATCAAACATCTTTCCGAAATTCAAAACCCCGATTTCAATGAGCGCGAACGCAAAAATACCTTTGACAAGATCAACGAGTTTGTTCGTGTGGTGACCGGAAAACCTGACGCATTGCTGGAAGTTCCTAACCATCGGAAACACTTGCTTGTGCATATGGACAACAAGGTACTACCACTGTGGTCATTGGGAACGGGCATTCATGAAGTCATTTTAATTGCCGCGTTTTGCACCATTCACCAACAGAAGATCATGTGTCTTGAGGAACCGGAAATTCATTTACATCCTGTCCTTCAACGTAAATTGATCCGATACCTACAAGACCACACCGAAAACCAGTATTTCATAGCGACACATTCGGCGGCATTTATTGACACGCCGGGCGCGTCCGTTTTTCATGTGCACAATGATGGCGTACAAACCTATGTAAAACCGGCCATTACACAAGGTGATCAGCGAAAGATTTGTGATGAACTAGGTTATCGTGCTTCTGATATTTTACAAGCGAATGCTGTCATTTGGGTCGAGGGGCCTTCTGATCGAATATACATAAAACACTGGTTGAAGGCATTCAATGATCGCTTGGTTGAAGGTGTCCACTATACAATTATGTTTTTTGGGGGCGGATTGATCAGTCATTTAAGTGTGGATGACGACACTGCCATTAGCGATTTCATTAAGCTGCGGGACCTAAACCGGAATATCGCGGTGGTGATTGATAGTGACAAGAATGGATCGAGAGCACGATTGAAACCCGCAGTGCAACGATTAAAACAGGAAATGTCCAAGGACGGTGGTATTGCCTGGATTACCAAAGGTCGCGAAATTGAGAATTACCTACCTCATGATCAATTGCAAAATGCCCTAAAGAAACTTCACCCCAAAGTTTATGGGGCACCATCGAATGGTGGTGCCTATGATCATGCGTTTTACTTTGAACGAAAGGTGAAGAAGTCCGGTGAGGATAACGTATACAAAGTTGGCGACAAAGTTGGCGCTGCAACTATTATATGCAGTTCAACGGATGTTGTAGACTTTGATGTTCTCGACTTGAAGAAGCGGATCAGTGAATTGGCACAAATGATCATACTTGCAAATAATATGGACTGATACCCCTGTCATCTGCACCTACAATTGATGAAATCACTGTTGATACCCGGCGATCAATATTCATATGACTTTATCAAAATCGGTCGTTTGTGATTATCAGAACCTGGTCGCCGTGTGCCTATCATATCGCAGGTTAAATCATTCTCATAAACCCATCTTAAATCGAATCGTGCATCCCGGTATATGGGGGATGAGTTTTGAGACGGAGAGTAGATGAAGATCGGATATGCGCGTGTCAGTACGGGGGAACAGTCGGTTGAGGCACAGGTGGATGCCCTGAAAGCCGCAGGCTGTGAGAAGATATTCCGGGAGGTTGCGTCAGGCGCGAAGAATGACCGCCCGGTTCTGAAACAGGCACTGGATTACCTGCGCAGCGGTGAGGACACTCTGGTCACATATAAACTGGATCGTGTCGCCCGCAGTCTGCCGCATCTGATCGAGATCATGGAACATCTGAAGTCCCGTGATGTGGGGTTCCAGAGTCTGACGGAAGAGATCAACACCAATTCAGCCGGGGGCAAGCTGCTGTTTCATATCATGGGCGCGATTGCCGAGTTCGAACGTGATCTGATCCGGGAACGTACCAATGCCGGACTTCAGGCCGCCCGCAAAGCCGGTCGTGTCGGGGGCCGTCCGCGTGTGATGGATGATCACAAGATCATTGCCGCCCGGTCTCTGCTGGATCAGGGCACACCGGTGAAAGATGTGGCGATGGCGATTGGTGTGTCGGTGCCAACACTGTACCGCTGGCTACCCGGATCAACCCGGTAGGACGTCTTGCGCCTTCCTGGGGAAGTGACTACTGGGGCTGTTCCTGACGTTTCGAACACCTCCCATGATCACCCGCACCTATATTATCCCCGCTGCCCTGACACTCATCCTGGCCTTCAGTCTCTATCAGATGCTGAAGCCGGAACCGGGTGCAATGCAACTGCTGGCAGCGGACATATATGTGGTGGACGGAGACACGATCCGCGTCGGGGATGATAGTATCCGCCTTGATGGTTTTAACACCCCGGAAACCCGCTTTGCTGCATGTGAACGTGAAAGGGCGATGGGCATTGCGGCCCGGGATCGCCTGCAGGACCTGTTGAATACTGCGTCTGAAATTCGCATGGTTCTGACGTTGACCCGCAGCGGTACTCCCGCACGTGACAAATACCGTCGATTGATCGGCAGGTTACTCCTGAATGGACAGGACGTAGCAGATGTCCTGATCACGGAAGGGTACGCTGAACCCTATACAGGTGGACAGCGCCGAAGCTGGTGTCAGGGTTCGGAAACGTCCTGACAGCAAAATGCGGCTGATCTACTCTTGCGCAATACGATGACGAACCCCTATTCTCGCCTTTTATTTGCTGAACATCTGTTTGGGTTCGCCCCGCAAGAGGGAGAGTGGTCCAGTAACCGTGCGAAGCCCCTGGGCTGACCTGAGCGCCTGCGTGCGATCACTGACAGACGTCCTGACTTTTTTCTGCCTGTTGTCGTCTTGCGGTCTATTATTCTTTGCACACCATAACGCTTATCCGGATGAAACATCCAGTAATTGAAGTTGTGTCCATATTCGAGATTGTCCCGTTCACCTGCATATGTTTCACTGAGCCAATCAATATCCAGACGCAGTCTACGCGGTTGCAGGCCACGTCTGCGTTTCCCAAAGACAGTCGGTGTTTTACCTTTAAGGTTACGACCAACACCCCGATGTATTTCGCAGTTTAGGCGACCGTTGGTTATTCCGGGATGCTGATGTGCTTGCATCAACTGCAGTTCTGATTTTGAAAACCACTTCTGGGCATGAGAGTTTTCAATCTGTACCCACATTTTTTTCGGCCCGACACGGTGCAGAAACTTTGCCCACTGAACAATCGCTGCATCCGTGTCAAAACCTTCGATCTCATCGCCACACTGAGGCCCCATAAAGGCACTCTGGACGCGCTGAAGCTGTTTGTCATACTTCTGCCGCCCTTCACCCCGTGATGGCACCTTAAACAGTTCCAGCAGGCTTTTCTGGCTGTAGTCCAGAATGTTCATCAGGGATTCATCAACAGATTTATTTTTATAGATGGGATCGAACCTGATCCGTTGCCAGTCTTGCCGTACCGGAAATGCGTCATGTAACATGGCTTCGAACTTTTCCTGGTGAGGCACCCGTACGAAGAAATGACCGGTCAGGACCCATCCGCCAGCATCCGGAATATGTCCGTGCAGGTCATGCGTCATGTGATGAAACTTCTGCACGCTATACAATTGATCCGGATGACGCAGGTCAGGCTCGTATGAGCCAACCAGAACAACGCCATGTTTTTCGCCACTGAAATTCTTTATCACATTGTTCAGGTCATGGTTGGCCTGATCCA
Source organism: Halocynthiibacter styelae (assembly GCF_016123485.1). Taxonomy (GTDB): domain Bacteria; phylum Pseudomonadota; class Alphaproteobacteria; order Rhodobacterales; family Rhodobacteraceae; genus Halocynthiibacter; species Halocynthiibacter styelae. Next base: position 22,122 of record NZ_JADCKQ010000001.1, read on the forward strand.
GGGCGTTTTCCAGATCACCTAGGTTTTCACTGAAATCAAAGATAATCGTTAGCAGGTACAGCTCATCCGCAGCAAAGGTATGGAGGTATCTGCCCATCAAAATATCGCTCAGGTTCATGACCCGATCATGGCGTTCGATTGGGCACCACATGACGGGTGATTTTCGCTGATGGGGATGTTGTTGGCAGAGTTCGAAAATCTCTGCCACTTCGGGATCATCCAGGTGTTTTTGCAGGGCGCGATAACTCTTCGTGTATGACGTCAATGCCGTATGAAGATATGGGCTTTCGAGAATATGTCGATGGTCGTCATAGATCAGTGTGGCGCAACCATTTTCGAATACGTTGCGCACCGATAGGCACCTGTCGATGCGGCCATCGGTGGCTTCTTCTCGTTTATCCGCAATTGCTCTGCCCTTCGCTGTAAGGGCAACCTTTCCGTTACTTCGAACCAGGTTCTGGTTCGTCTGATGCACTGGGGTATATTTCTGGCCCACGTTGTCTCCTTTTCTCCTGGGGCAAGGGAAGCTAGGTGGGGTGCGCCACTCGCGCAAGGGTAGCCGCGATGTTCCCCAACACCTCTCCAGGTGCTGGTATTTACAAATCGGGGGCGCTGTTGATTGACTTTAGGCTGACACCAGGAAGATCGAAGACAGACCCTAATGGGACGAAGGTCAGCCCCCAAGTCATAAGAAATAAGGTAAATATGTCTGATATATTGGCTAATGAGGTGTCACATGACCAAAAGACGAACAGTTACAATCAGAAATGTAGATGAGGATGTCCTGGCGCTGCTATCAGAGATCAGGGAGAAGGAACGCCGTCAACTGGCGGCAATTCTGGAAGATTGCGTTCATGCCTACTGGGCGGCGTATTATGACGCTGAGGAATAGCCTTGTGTTGTCCGTGGGTTCCTGCGGGTAGGCCGCCCTCGTTTACCAATGCAGCCATATTACCTGTAATGCGAAGTGAAAATAATTCCCCCCATGATGGATTTTTTCGGCGCAGACCTTCCCCTGTTGGCAGATTCTACCTACGTCAATGTAAAACGATCACGAAAGGAAAGTTCTGAATGCGTAATAAAATCTCCAATGAAAGCCTGACCGTATTGGAAAATCTTGCCACAAACCGTGAGGTCGAAGGCCTGACCGGGTCATCGTACAGGCGCATGGCACTGGAGGTTCTGTTGCAACTTGAGGATATGCCTGATGTCACCTCAGGCGATGATGAAAAATCCTATAGTATCGGGAAGATCAGAGAAACATATCCCAATGCCTATGCATCCTGGTCAGATGAGGATGACGCCAAACTCATCGACCTCCACGAAAAAGGGGTTAAGGAATCTGAAATTGCAACAGAAATGGGTCGCCAGATCAATGCAATCAGAAATCGAGTACTTAAGATCAAAGGCCGCCGGGCACGATGGGGTGGTGCTGCAGCAAAAGCTGCGTGATACAGTCTGCGGGGGACACCGGGGGCAAGCAATCGCCCCCGGTGTCCTGCTATCCGCGCTGGACATCTTTCACTGTCCAACCGGGGTTCCGGCGTGTGGCTTCGTACCGCGCATTGTCAGGAGATTTGGCCCAGATTGTAACCCGCTTCTGATTTGTCTTCTGTACCAGCACCACACTGAATTTCTGATCGCTCATGATGTTCCTTCCATATCTATTATTGCCAGTTGTTGTGGCAGTTCCAGTTCGAATGCATGCAATCCGCCTTCTTCCCCCTGCAGCCACAACTCACGTAATGCCGGAAGGCGCGATGAGACCCATTCACGACGCTCAGGTTCAGACATTGGCAACCATCGCTGTGCCAACCAGCCAGACATCGACATTTCAGGATGGGCTGCGATGACATTCAGTTCTCTGATCATGTCGTCGGTGGTGATCTGTGCTGCATTTTCACGCAACTCCGTATCCAAAGTTTCCCTACCTGCTGCCCCCAGTCCCCAAAAGGCGAAGTATAGTGAAACATGCGTGGCAATGAGAAACAGGATTACATATGCGAGGTCTTCGCTTCTGCTGCCTGCAGCACCATGGCGGATCAGGAAATCAAGGCTTTCCATGTATTCTGACCCGAGCAGAAAACCTTGCTGGATGAGCAGGATGGGTAAACTCCAGAAGAGTTTCCAGATAAACCCCAATCGACTGTTGCCCATGGCAGAGCCGACGAAGAACGTACAGATGGCAATGAAAATTTGTCGGCCTGACAGCAGACCATCCAGGTAAACTTCAAACATTCAGAGTAGGACCCTTATTGGTTATGGTTAAGTTGCTGCGTGTGAGGAGGCAGAAGAAACTTCGGGTTCATTGTCGTCGCGGCTACAACGGCAATGTCCCCGGGCATAGTGCAACCCAAACAGATCATTTGGTGTCACCTGGCCATCGGTCTCCGTCCATAGTGCAACAGCAACCCTCCGGCTGGGGACCACTGTCGCTTCTTTCATTCTCAGGATCGTACTCGCACTGGTGCCACAGCGTTTGGCCAGTTGCCCCAGGGATAGATCATTTCGCTTAAGGTATTCCGTTAAATCCATTTGTTCCTTATTCCGTTATTCGGAACGATTCGCAATATGGTTGTGCTCGGTAACAGCAGGTTCTTTTCAAATGTTCCATGTTGTGGAATGAAGGAGATATGAACACAGATGGATCACATACATTCGGGAAGATTCTTCAGGACGCCCGTGAAACCAAGAACCTGTCACTGGGACAGGCCGCGAAGCTGCTGGGGGTTCCCAAGACCTCTCTGTGGCGGTGGGAGAACAATGAAACCAAGGTGGATGCCCAGCGCCTGGTGGATATCGCAGCGGCTTATGGTCTTTCGGTTTCAGCCATTTTCGAGGGCAAGATCATGACAGCCCCGACGCAAACAGATTTTGACCGGCTGGGCATCGTGGTCGAACATATTGAAGGCATCATTCAGAACCTGAATGCCCGCCCGAAGCCCCAGGCAGTGCGCACAGCCGTGGTTGAGGTTCTGCGACTGGAGACATCCCGCGTTCTGGAAACAAAGGGCAGCACATTCGATCCGTCTCGCTACAACGGGCTGGTGGAAGGAATTTTCGGTACGTCATCATGAATGCAGTTGAGATCGAACAGGCTATCACTGAGCTGGCCGAACTTCCCTTTGATGTGGCAGAGTTCCCCTTCGCCTTTTTGGAATCCTTCGGAAACAAAGCCACGGCGATTAAGAAACTGCGTAGCGGAACGTCCAATAAGTCTGACATCGATGGGGTACTGCAGGCCAACCACATACACCTGAAAACCTGTGATGCGGGACAGGTGCCGCAAACCCTGTCTGATCTCAAAGGCAGCAAGGCGACCCAAACCAAACGCAACAAAGTGCGGTTCCTGCTGGCCACTGATGGTGAAACGTTCGAGGCCGAAGACCTTATCACGGGTGAAACCGTTTCTTGCATCTATGACGATTTCCCAAACCACTTCGTGTTCTTCTGGCCCCTTGCTGGCCTCAGCAAGACCAAACAACTCAGTGAATCTGAGTTTGATGTTCGGGCCACCCTGCGTCTGAACAAGCTTTACACCACTCTGCGGGCAGACAATCCTGACTGGGAAAAGCGCAGCCATGACATGAACCACTTCATGGCGCGGCTGATCTTTCTGTTTTTTGCTGAAGACACCGACATTCTGAACGGTGAAGACCTGTTCACCAACACCATCGAAACCTTGGCCAATGCGGATGGGTCCAACACCCATGAGGTGATCAGCGAACTCTTCCGCGCCATGAACACGGATTATCCTGATCGCGATGCAGCGAACCTGCCACGCTGGGCGACACCGTTTCCTTACGTGAATGGCGGGTTGTTCTCTGGCAGCACCGAGGTGCCAAAGTTCAGTCGCATCGCCCAACGCTATCTCACACATATCGGTCATCTGGACTGGACTAAGATCAACCCCGACATCTTTGGGTCAATGATTCAGGCTGTGGCGGATGAAGAAGAACGTTCCACCCTAGGGATGCACTACACCTCAGTGCCGAATATCCTGAAGGTGCTGAACCCGCTGTTTCTGGACGACCTGCGCGATCATCTGGATCAGGCCGGTGACAATCGTCAAAAGCTAAAGAACCTGCGCACCCGGATGTCGAATATCCGTGTGTTCGACCCGGCCTGTGGATCGGGAAACTTCCTTGTCATCGCATATAAACAGATGCGCGAGGTCGAATTTGAGATCAACAAACGTCGGGGTGAAGCTTTTGACAGATCAGAGATCAGCATCCGCAACTTCCGTGGCATTGAACTGCGGGATTTTTCGGCTGAGATCGCGCGTCTGGCCCTGATCATTGCAGAATACCAATGCGACGTGACTTATCGGGGCCAAAAGGATGCGCTGGCTGATTTCCTTCCCTTGGATCGGGAGAACTGGATCACTTGCGGGAATGCGTTGCGATTGGATTGGTTGAGTATTTGTCCGCCAACCGGGGCGGGCGTGAAAGTCAAATCCGACGATTTGTTTGAAACACCACTGGATCAAGCGGAGATTGATTTCGAGAACCAGGGCGGTGAGACATACATCTGTGGAAACCCACCGTACCAAGGTAGCGTAAATCAAACCGCTGAACAAAAAGAAGATATGAGGCGCATTTTTGCGCCAGTCTTCAAACGATATAAAGACCTTGACTACGTAGCCGCGTTCATGTTGGCGGCTGCAAGATACAATCGACTAACTGGCGCGTCGAGTGCATTGGTGACCACTAACTCGATCGTTCAGGGTGAGCAGGTTGCTATGTTATGGCCATTGATCTTTCAGCAACAGAACAAGGTTAGCTTCGCGCACAAGTCGTTCCTTTGGTCGAATCTTGCAAGTAATCAAGCTGCGGTGACCTGTATTATCGTCGGGCTGACGATCTCTGGCGGAGTGAGAACAATCTTTGATGGTGGAACATCTCGCTCAGTTGAGGTAATCGGCCCTTACCTCATCCCCTCGACAGATCAGATCGTACAGAAGCGATCAAACGCACTGCACAGTCTATCCAAGATGGACTACGGCAATAAACCAACGGACGGGGGCAACTTGATATTGTCCTCTGTGGAAAAAGACGAGCTACTTGAACAATACCCTCACGCTACCGACCTACTTCGAAAATACGTTGGTTCACAGGAGTTCATCAAAGGTATCCATCGTTACTGCCTATGGATAGAAGACCAACAGCTGACCTTTGCGCTGTCAATTCCTGAAATTCAGGCACGCGTTGAGAAAGTAAAATCGTTGAGGTCGCAAAGCCGTGGGACACAAGCTAACAAGGCTGCGGGGTCGCCACATAGGTTTGTCTTCACACCACACACTAGTGAAACTGCTATCATTGTGCCGCAGCACTTTTCAGAACGGCGAGAGTACCTAACTATTGGCTATCATGACGGAAGTCGTGTGGTCATTGCTAACTCAGCATCCGCTATTTACGACGCAAATTTGGTAGATTTTTCTGTTTTATCTTCCGCGCTTCATATGTCGTGGCTTTCGGCTATCGGAGGTAGGTTAAAGTCAGATTATCGATACTCCAACACGCTGGTCTGGAACACCTTCCCCGTTCCCAAGCTGACTGAGAAGAACAAAGCTGATCTGACCCGCTGTGCCGAAGACATCCTCTTGGCCCGTGAGGCGCATTTCCCTGCCACCATCGCAGACCTCTACAAACCCGATGCAATGCCCCAAAACCTCCGCGACGCCCACGAGGCCAACGACGAAGTGCTGGAACGCATCTACATCGGTAGACGCTTCAGAAACGACACCGAACGTCTGGAAAAACTGTTCGATATGTACACCAAAATGACCACGCAGGTGCCGTCATGACTAAAGAATCCCTAACGGTTCTAGACATGAATATGGGATTGCGTGACTCTTTGATCTCGGATCATCAGTTCTTTGTCGATCAGGCCAAGGCTCGTCTTTTTGATCAGTTCAACGATCTCAGTATCCAATCGGAATCACAAAAAATATCGCAGGAAACTTGGGAGCAGATTGAAGGTTTCTATGACCCTGATAAGCATGACTTACTGGAGTTTTCAGAGGTCGCAAATGATCAAGGATATGAGCGTTACAGGTTGTTAAGCGAGATGCGGGATCACACTCGTTTCAGTATTTTGGCTGCGCTATTCCATTCGTTTGAAAAGTCTTTGAAGGATTGGATCGCCCGCGACCTATTCACGGTTTTCAAATCTGAAGGGATTACGCGACGGGTCTGGGGGGCGACGCTTGAGGAATTGTATACCCTGTTGAAAGAAGGCGGGGTGAATGTGCGTGTGTCCCACATTTACAAAGACCTGCGGAATTATCAGTTGATTGTGAATGTCTATAAGCACGGCGAAGGGAGATCGCTGGACGATCTGCGCAATAAAGCGCCCCAATTCATTGTGCCTGACGATGAAGGCGGTTTTCATAGAAACTTCCCATTAGAATTTTTCGATCACAGCTACCTTAGGGTCACTGACGCAGACTTTGATCAGTTGACGGGTGCGATTGCGGAGTTTTGGAAGGAAATGCCGACATACATTCGAACCAGTGATTTTAAGAAGTTCCCGAAGTGGCTGAATGATGCTGCAAAATGACATTTGGAAAGATCGTTACATGACCAAATCAATTCCCTCCGTCTCTGTCACTTACGCCCAAAGCGGGTCTTCCACATCTTCGAATGAACTCGGGATGCGGGCGATGCAGGAACGGGCCTATGAACGCCGTGGTGAACAATATTTGCTGATTAAATCACCTCCCGCATCAGGTAAGTCCCGGGCATTGATGTTTATCGCCCTGGACAAGTTGCACAATCAGGGCCTGAAACAGGCGATTGTTGTAGTGCCCGAAAAATCCATCGGGTCGAGTTTCAACGATGAACCCCTGTCAAAATTCGGGTTCTGGGCGGATTGGTCGGTGGTTCCGAAGTGGAACCTCTGCAATGCGCCCGGCGGCGATGACGGCAAGGTTGGGGCAGTTGGAAACTTCCTGAACAGTGGCGACCAAGTGTTGGTATGCACCCACGCTACTTTCCGTTTTGCAGTTGACCGGTTCGGGGTCGAAGCCTTTGATGACCGTCTGATTGCCATTGACGAATTTCACCATGTCAGCGCCAACCCTGAGAACAAACTGGGTGCGCATCTGGGGGAATTGATTGCCCGTGATAAAGTGCATGTGGTTGCCATGACAGGCAGCTATTTCCGGGGGGATGCAGAGGCCGTTCTGTCACCTGAGGATGAGGCCAGGTTCGATCCGGTGACCTATACCTATTACGAACAACTGAACGGGTATGAGCACCTTAAAACCCTCGATATCGGGTATTTCTTCTATACGGGCAGCTATGCCGAAGACCTGTTGGCTGTCCTGAACCCAGATGAGAAAACCATCCTGCACATCCCCAATGTCAACGCCCGTGAAAGCACTGGCGACAAACACAAAGAAGTTGATGACATCCAACATGCATTGGGGGAATGGCAGGGCACCGATCCAGAGACAGGCTTCCACCTGATCAAAACCCAAAGTGGCAAAGTGATCAAAGTTGCCGACCTAGTCGAGGATGATCCCGCCAAACGGGATAAGGTGTCAGCGGCACTTAAAGACCCTAAGCAGAAGAACAATCGAGATCATGTTGATCTGATCATCGCATTGGGCATGGCCAAGGAAGGTTTCGATTGGATTTGGTGTGAACATGCCCTCACAGTTGGCTATCGCGCCAGCCTGACCGAGATCGTCCAGATCATTGGGCGGGCCACACGGGATGCCAAGGGTAAGACCCATGCCCGCTTCACCAACCTGATCGCTGAGCCTGATGCATCCGAAGGTGCCGTAACAGAGGCCGTGAATGATACACTGAAAGCCATCGCTGCCAGCCTGCTGATGGAACAGGTGCTGGTGCCGAAGTTTAACTTCACCCCTAAGACACCTGCATCTGGTCCTGTCGAGGGGTTTGACTATGGTGAAGGCGGGTATCAGGAAGGCGGTAAAAACGTTGGCTTTAATGAGGACACAGGCCAGTTTCAGATCGAGATCAAAGGTCTGGCTGAGCCCAAATCCGAGAATGCCAAACGCATCTGCGAGAATGATCTGAACGAAGTTATCACCGCCTTCGTACAGGACAAACGATCCATTGAACGTGGATTGTTTGACGAAGAACTGGTGCCTGAGGAAATCACCGTGGTTCGCATGGGGAAGATTATTAAAGATCGATACCCGGACCTTGAAGAAGGCGATGTGGAAGCCGTGCGCCAACGTGCCGTTGCTGCCCTGAACCTGACCCAACAGGCCAAGGCGACAGTTTTGGATGATGAGGGCAGAGAACCAACAACCAATACTGCCCTGATCGATGGTGTGCGTAAGTTTGCAATGGATGTACGTGACCTGGATATCGACCTGATTGATGCGATCAACCCATTCGGTGAAGCATATTCGATCCTGGCAAAATCCATGGATGAAGAAAGCCTGAAACAGGTTGCCGCAGTCATTTCAGCCAAGCGTACCCCAGTCACTCCGGATGAAGCGATCACATGGGCAAAGCGAGCAGCCCAGTTTAAGAAAGACCATGGCAGGGCACCGTCAGTGACCGCCTCCGACCCTTATGAACGCTTGATGGCAGAAGGGGCGACAGCCTTTATGCGGTTCCGAAAGGATGGTCGTTATGAATGATGATCTTGATGCGCTGGCAGGTGAACTGGCCGAGTTTGAAGTTGAAGACAAACCCGTCAAGCGTTCTCCGGTCGAAGAACGCTTGATTGCCGGTTTTGAGGATATCCAACGGTTCGTGGATGACGCTGGCCACCCCCCTCATAACGGTCCTGACAATGACATCTTTGAACGGCTATATGCAGTGCGACTGGAACGCCTGGCCGCAAACACCGCCTATCATGATCTTCTCGAACCACTGGACCATCAGGGATTGCTGAAAGTCCTCAATGCCTCGGATGATGACGATGAACTGGATATGGATGCCTTAGCATCCGAGTTGGAAGACCTTGATGGGCTTACCGATGATATTACCAATATCCGCCATGTACGTCCTGTAGCCGAACGTAAAGCTGCAGAAGATGTCGCCAGCCGCGAACGTTGTCAGGACTTTGAGAAATTCAAACCGATGTTCGAACAGGTGCAGTCTGAACTCACATCAGGTGTTCGTGCAACTCGCGCCTTTGAACGCAAAGCTGAAATCGAAGTAGGGCGTCTTTTTGTACTCAAAGGGCAGAAGGCATATGTCGCTGAGAAAGGTAAAGTCTATGTCAACGATAATGGCATGACCGAAGCACGGCTTCGTGTCATCTTTGACAATGGCACCGAAAGCAATCTGTTGATGCGGTCACTGCAACGTGCCCTGAACGAAGACAAAGCCAGCCGCCGTATCACCGATCCAAGCGCAGGCCCTCTGTTCGCCGACGCCTCCGTTGACGGCGACGAAGCTAGTGGGGTGATCTATGTGTTACGATCAAAATCGAACCTGCCTGTGGTTGCAGAGAAGCAAGACTTACTGCACAAGATCGGAGTCACTGGTGGCAGCGTCGAAAAGCGCATCGCCAATGCCAAACTCGACCCCACGTTTTTGATGGCGGATGTCGAGATCGTAACAACCTACGAGTTGTTCAACATCAACCGTGTGAAGCTGGAAAACCTCCTGCACCGCATTTTTGAAGCTGCAAGACTTGACATTGAAATCAAAGATCGATTTGGCCATCCGGTCACCCCTCGCGAATGGTTCCTAGTACCACTCTTCGCTATCGACGAAGCTGTGGAACGGATCAGGGACGGGTCAATCAAAGGTATGGCTTATGATCCGAAGAGTGCATCCCTGCGGTGAACAGGTGCGACTTACCTTGGTGGGACAACATGATGCCAGTGCGTGATGTTCTGCACACTAATTCAGTGTCCCACTATTCTCTAACCACCTGAAGAATAACATCTATTGCACCCCGCCCCCGGGCACCATCTGCCTTGCACCTCCGAACACACATGCGTTGGATCGCAAGATCAGGCGTGGCTCAATCATAGGCTTTGCATGAAACCGTAGAGTGCATCTCTTCGTTCACGGATGCGGCAACGAGTCGCCGAGAAAACATCCAGCACTTGCTGCTGATTTTCGAAGTCTTGATTTAGATGAATCTCTGTACAACACGCTGGACAAAACTGTATCACAATTCGTAACGAAACTGGTTCACATTTTAGCGCAATACGTGTGATTCACTTCACGTAAGTTGTTGAATTTATTGCATCAATGGGGGTTGGAGCGGGTGAAGGGAATCGAACCCTCGTATTCAGCTTGGGAAGCTGCTGCTCTACCATTGAGCTACACCCGCGTTACCTACGGAGTATGACAGCTACCAGAGAAGGTCAAGTAACCGCTGGCAAAATAAAAGCCCCCGAAACGGGGGCTTTATCTGTGTTATCCGCGACGTCTGCGACGGCGACCACCGCCTTCGCCACCACCGGTGTTGAAGTTCACATCCGGCAGGGTGACATGGGTTCCGAGGATCGGGAAAGGATCGGATGAATTCGGGATCGCACTGGCGTTGACGAAGTGGCTTTGGAAGCTGGGCTCAACTGCGGTTTCGATCTTGATGATATTGCGCACAATTTCCTCAATCTCGCCACGGGCGGCGACGTTCAGAAGTGCGATGCGCGCCCCGGTGCCGGCGGCGTTGCCCGCGCTTGTGACTTTGTCGATTTCGCAATCCGGGATCATACCCAGAACCATTGCGTGTTTCGGGCTGATATGGGCACCAAAGGCACCGGCCAGAACGACGCGATCCACCGTGTCAGTTCCGAATTTATCCATCAGCAGGCGTGCACCGGAATAAAGCGCGGCTTTTGCCATCTGGATCGCACGGATATCAGGGTTGGTGACAGAGATCACCGGGCCGCCATCCGCGGAACCATCCCAAAGCATGTAGGAATTGGTGCGACCATCAAGGAAACAGCGGGGCGTGCCAACTTGTTCGGCGGAGCCAATCAGGCCGGACGCATCCAGGATGCCCGCCATGCGCATTTCGGCCACGGCCTCAATGATGCCGGACCCGCAGATGCCCGAAATGCCGCTGGTGGCGACAGAGTCCGCAAAGCCAGGTTCATCAGACCAGATCTCAGACCCGATCACACGGAAGCGCGGTTCTTTGGTTTCGGGGTTGATTTCCACGCGCTCAATTGCGCCCGGGGCGGCACGCTGACCGGACGAAATCTGTGCGCCTTCAAAGGCCGGACCGGTGGGGGAAGAACAGGCGTAAACCGTATCCTTATTGCCCAGCTGAATTTCCGCATTGGTGCCCACGTCAACCAGAAGAACCAGGTCTTCGGATTTGTCCGGTGCCTCGGACAGGGTCACAGCGGCGGCGTCCGCCCCCACGTGGCCTGCGATAGATGGCAGGATATAGGCGCGGGCGGAGGGGTGGATGGTCAGGCCAAGGGTGGAGGCCCGGACAGACAGGGCTTCGGACGTGCAAAGCGCGAAGGGCGCCTGGCCAAGTTCATATGGATCAATGCCCAGGAAAAGGTGGTGCATTACCGGGTTCATTACAAAGACCACATCCATGATCTGATCTGTGCCGATTTCAGCTTCAATCGCGATCTGGGTGAACAGCGCATTCATACCTTCGCGCACCGCGCGGGTCATTTCGGCAGCGCCGCCTTCGTTCATCATGGAATAGCTGACGCGGCTCATCAGATCTTCGCCAAAGCGGATCTGCGGATTCATAATGCCAGAAGAAGCCACAACTTCGCCGGTGGTCATGTCACACAGATGCGCTGCGATGGTGGTGGACCCAAGGTCAACAGCCAGGCCGTACAGAGGCGTTTCGCTATAACCAGGCCAGACCTGAAGAATGGCAGGTTTCTCTGCGCCGGTGCCTTCTGTGATGCCGGTTGAGACCGCACAGGTGACTTTCCAATCGCCTTTGCGCAGGATCGGTTGCAGGGTTTGCAGAACATGAAGGTCGGCATCTACGCCTTTGATATCGAAGTTTTTCTCAAGCGCCTGACGCAGGCGTTCCAAGTCGCCGGACGGTTCGTGCATATCGGGTTCTTCAACCTCGACATAGTAACGGCGCACGGCGGGATTGATGGTGATGTCGCGGGCTTCGGCACGTTTGCGGACCACCTGACGGTGCACCTGACTGCCGGCGGGCACGTCGATGACAACATCGGACTGAATGGTCGCCTGACACCCCAGACGACGGCCCTTTTGCAGGCCGCGTTTGTCATCATAGCGCTGTTCAACCTTGTTGAACTCAGACAGGGCGTCATCCGCCACGGTCACACCATGTTTCGGGAACTCCCCGAAGGACGGTTCAACCTGACATTTGGAACAAATCCCACGCCCGCCACAGACGGAATCAAGGTCAACACCCAGCTGCCGCGCTGCGGTCAGAACCGGGGTTCCCTCTGGGAAATGTCCGCGTTTGCCGGAAGGGGTGAAAATGACGAGCGGATCATTGGTGTTTTCGGTGGTCATACTGGCCTGCCTGTAAGTCGCGTCTTTGTGCCAGCATACCAGGGCAGGCCGGGACAGACACCCCGCGGGCGGCATAATTCTGGTCGCAAACGGCGTATGAAGCGACTTTATGCAGATTTTGAGGTGCTATAATCCGCAGTTAAGGGTTTGCGATTGCGCAGGTGGCGTTGAACCAGTTGTTTCTGCCGCCGCCCGGATGGGATTGGTCGGGCGCTTCCCGGCATTGCCCCTGATTTGAGGTCGGGGAAAAGCGTATAAATTTCCTGGCGTGCAGCTTCGGGTACGGACTTCATGGCTTCGACACCGGTATACAGGCTTTCTGATGGTGAGCCTTCGGCAAATATGACCTCATGGCTGTCAAACAGAAGGTGGATATATTCAATCTCGCGAACATCCTGATCCAGATATATCCCGGGCAATTCTGTCAGCTTGATTGCGGCGACCAAAACATCATCTGTGCCGAACATGCGCTTTGCAATTGGTGAACTGATCAGCATCCGGTGCTGGCGGGAGACCAGAAGATCACACACAGGCAAGCCATTGCCCATAGCGCCTGCAGTGATACGAACAGGGCACAGATGGGGATGTGCCAGCAGTTCACAGGATGTCAGCTTTCTGCTCCCGATCCATTTCACAGGCTGCAACCCGCCGCCTTCTGTTTTTACAAGATCCCCCGGGATCAGTGTTTCGATACACTGCGGCCCAAACCGGGTTTCGATACGTGTACCAACAGTAAAGCAAGGCAATTGGGGCAGGGAAGCCGGGTCAAGGCCCGTGACATTCGTGTCTTTGACTGTTGTTGTGTAAGTGACCCCGACAGCAGGAATTTCGGACATGGCGATGACGCGGGTATTGTTATCAAGTTCAATACGCCAGACTTCAATGACATGGCCATTTGCGCCGGTATAGGTGGCTGTCCATTCCACATAGCAGGCATCACTGTCGACAAATGCCCCTGTGGCATCTGTGATTGTCGCGATCTGGGTCTGATCATCTGCGGTTTCGTTGGTGTTCGTGTCACCATCCAGCGTGGTGTCATCGTCATCAATAGTAACGGTCAGAAAATTAGCCGGGTCAGTATTTGACGCCACAAAGATGTCGTTCTGGTTTCCGCCCGGGCGGTTGCTGAATGCCGACAAGGGCATCGCCAGAAATGTTGCGATGATCGCCATCTGGATACCTGTAATTTACCGTATATACTGCCCGGGCGCCTTCTGGCGCCTCGTGATTAACAACAGCTTAACATATTCACAGTCATTCTGGCCAGATTAAATCACTGATTGCATTAAGTGATCTGGAAACTGGTTAAGGTGTATCGGGAAAAAAGGATGTTTTTCTGTCTTGTGATCAGATTGCAGATTGACCCTGTTTCCCTGTGCAGATACATCGTGACCATCTGTTGTACACAACAGGCCCGAGTGGCGGAATGGTAGACGCAGGGGATTCAAAATCCCCCGCTGGTAACAGCGTGTGGGTTCGAGTCCCACCTTGGGCACCAAACTTTGTCGGTCAACCCGACGTCAGCCTTGCTCTGTGATCTGTGCTTTGTTTTCCTGTAAAAAACAGGAAGGACAAAATATGCTCAGACGCCGGATTTTCACCGAAGATCATGATGTATTCCGCGCTTCGGTTCAGAAATGGGCAGATACTGAGGTTGCCCCACATGAAGCGCAATGGCGCCGGGACGGGCAAGTCAGCCGGGACGTCTGGAAATCTGCCGGGGCGCAGGGGTATCTCGGGATGTTCATGCCAGAGGAAGTCGGTGGGCTGGGGCTGACGGATTACCGCTATGATCAGATCCTGATCGAAGAACTGACGTGGCGCAGCCCGGGCTTTTTCGTGCCTCTGCACAACCGGATTGTCGCGCCTTATTTCCTGCATGTGGCGAATGACGCACAGAAGGCACGCTTTCTGCCTGGCATCATTTCCGGCGAGACAATCCTTGCGATTGGCATGACGGAACCATCCACCGGGTCTGACCTTGGTGCGATCCGGACAAAGGCTGAGGATAAGGGGGATCATTGGCTGTTGAATGGATCAAAGATATTCATTTCCAATGGGTTGCTGGCGGATGTTGTGGTTGTGGCCGCGCGTACAGATCCGGATAGTCCCCGTGCGATTGGTCTGTTTACCGTTGAACGTGGCATGGAAGGGTTCAGCCGCGGCCAGAAGCTTGAAAAACTGGGATTGCCCAGCCAGGACACGGCGGAACTGTTCTTTGACAATGTGAAAATTCCAAAGGAAAACCAGCTTGGTGGTGCCGCAAATGGGTTCGCCAATATGATGCGCGGCCTTGCGGAAGAACGTCTGACCGGGGCGATCGGGTTTCAGGCCCGGGCCGAACGCGCCTTTGCTGTCACGATGGATTATATCCAGGACCGCAAAGCTTTTGGCCGCCCTGTGGGCACGTTCCAGAATTCACGCTTTGTTATGGCGGGGCTGCGCACGAAACTGGATGCGGCGCAGGCCTTTGTGGATCATTGCGTATTGGAACATCTTGAAGAGGCGCTGAGCGCGGAACTTGCGGCAGAGGTGAAACTTCTGACGTCAGAGGTCGAATGGGAGGTCGTAGACGCCTGCCTGCAGCTGCATGGCGGCAACGGCTATATGCAGGAATATGAAATCTGCCGCCTGTTTGCCGATGCGCGGATTAGCCGGATCTATGCCGGGACCTCTGAAATCATGAAGGAAATCATCGGTCGCGGATTAGGTCTGGATGAACGACGCTGAGGAATTCTGCCCTGCGCTGGCGGTGCAAAATTTAAGCAACATTTCTGTGGTGTGACTGCGCACAAGGGATAACAGAAGAAAGCAAAGGTCTGAGATGAAATCAGAAAATGTGATTGCGCTGGTTACCGGCGGCGCGTCGGGTCTGGGTGAAGCCTGTGTACGCGAAATCGTGGCTGCGGGTGGAAAAGCCCTGGCCGTTGATATGAACGCAGAACGCGGCACGGCGCTGGCAGTTGAGCTTGGGGATGCGG
Organism: Halocynthiibacter styelae; assembly: GCF_016123485.1. GTDB lineage: Bacteria > Pseudomonadota > Alphaproteobacteria > Rhodobacterales > Rhodobacteraceae > Halocynthiibacter > Halocynthiibacter styelae. Next base: position 37,531 of record NZ_JADCKQ010000001.1, read on the forward strand.
TGATCTTTCATAAAGCCGATGTCACCTCTGAAGACGAGGTGAAAGCCGCCCTGGATGCCTGTGAGGCAACGCATGGGGCAGTTAATGCGCTGGTCAATTGCGCAGGTATTGCGATTGCGGCCAAGACCGTGGGGCGTGATGGTGCGCATCCGCTGAAAAGCTTTGGCATGGTGGTTGATGTGAACCTGAAAGGAACATTCAACACCTGTCGCCTGGCGGCCGAACGCATGCAGCACAACACGCCAGATGCTGACGGCAATACCGGGGTGATTGTGAACACGGCTTCGATCGCTGCATTCGACGGCCAGAAAGGCCAGCCGGCCTATGCCGCGTCCAAAGCAGGCGTTGCGGGTATGACTTTGCCAATGGCACGCGATCTGGCCTCTGTCGGGGTGCGGGTGAATTGTATTGCCCCGGGCCTGTTCCTGACGCCTATGCTTCAGAGCCTGCCGGAAGAGGCGCAGGAAGCGTTGGGAAAACAACCGCTGTTTCCCAAACGTCTGGGCAAACCGTCTGAGGTTGCCGAACTTGCGGTGTTCCTGATCAATCATGCTTATATGAATGGTGAAACAATCCGCGTTGATGGTGGCATTCGCCTGCCGTAATTCACGGATCTGACTGAACAGGGGAAAGGGGCGTGAGGCGCCCCTTTTTTGATGTTTTGGATGGTTGTTGGCATGTCAAAAACATCAATGTGACTGGCTTAAACCTATTTTCATCTTTCTCCCGGATGGTGGCGTTCACCTGGCCTGATGGCTGTCTCTGAATGAACCCGGGAGCAAAGAATGCGGCTTTTCAATTCGATCAAACTGTCTTTTAAATTGCCGTTGGTGATGTTTTCGCTGTGCCTGACATCGCTTTTGCTGATGACCTATATCGCCCTGGAACTTTCAAAGGGATCCCTTGAAAACCTGACAGAAGAACGGCTGAGTTCCCTGCTTGAAGGTCGGGCAAGTCATCTGGAAACCTTTCTTGAAAACGTTGAATTTAACCTGACCGTACAGGCCAGTAATCCGTCGCTTCTGGATGCGGTATTTGGTTTTAAAGGGGGCTGGCGTGAGTTTGAAGATCCGCAGGCTTATCTGCGGGAAACGTGGATCACGAATAATCCGCATGAATTTGGCGAACGCGACAGTCTGGCAGATGCCGGGGATGACAATAATTTCACCCGTACGCATAAGCGCTATCATGGGTTTTTCCGTACGCTAATGGAAAACGTCGGGCTTTATGATGTCATCCTGATCGATACCCAGGGGAACGTCATCTACACGGTTGAAAAAGAAGGTGACTTTGCCACGAATATTCTGGATGGAACTGCGGTAAATCCAAATCTGAAATCCATCTTTGAAACGATGATGTCTGAGGAAAACGCAGAAGCAGGGACGCAGTTCTTCGATTTTCAGATGTATGAAATTTCAGACGCACCCGCCGCTTTTTTCAGTTCGCTTATCAAAAGCCGCAACGGGCGCGTCGCTGCTGTCATGATTTATCAGGTCGGATCAGAACAGATCAATCAGGTGCTTCAGGCCCCGGATGGTCTGGGCGAAACGGGACAAACTTATCTGGTCGGGGAAGATGGCAGTTTACGGTCTGACCAGGTTTCTCCCCATGATGGTCGTGTGCTTGAGACGCGGATTGATACAGCGGCGGTTCAGGCTGTTCTGGCCGGGCAGTCCGGTTCAATTGTGCGGGAAACAGATCAGGGTCTGCTGCATGAAAACTACCTTCCTCTGTCCTTTCACGGGCATAGTTGGGGGCTTATTGCCGCGCAGTCGCAATCCGAATTTTTGCTGCCCTGGCTGGAAATGCGCCAGAACCTGGCCCGCAATGGCTTGATTGCGCTGATTGTTTTTACCGGGATTGCAATTTTCCTGGGCCTCTCTGTCGGACGCCCCCTGGAGAGAATTGATCATGCAATGCGCCGGATTTCTGCATCCAGGTTTGACACGGATGTACCGGCGTCTGACCGTGGTGATGAAATCGGCAGTATTGCCAAAACACTTGAAGAATTTCGCACCTCTCTGGAACTTGCAGCTTCGACCGCTGCAGAAGCACGGGTGAAAGGGACAGCCTTCACAGAATCCTCTGCGGCGATGATGATCCTGAATACCGAAGGTGAAATCGACTATACGAACCGCCAGCTTGTGGATTTCTTCACAACAGAGCGCAAAAATTTCAGCAGCCGGTATGCTGCATTTGACCCGGACGCACTTGTCGGGACGTCCGTAGGGTTACTTTGGGATGATCCCACAGATTTTGAAGCGATCTTGTCTGGCGCGACTGAATTACCGCTTCGGAAGTTCATGGATACAGGTGCGTTGCGACTGTCGGTGTTTGTGAATGCAATTCTTGGCGAGGAAGGCGAAAAAGCAGGTTATGTTGTTGAATGGGAAGACGTGACAACGTTCCAGATGAATGACGCCACCATCAACACTATTGAATCCCACCAGGTGAAAGCGGTGTTTTCTCTGGAAGGAATGTTTGAGACGGCGAATGAATTGTTTGCGCAATCTCTCGGCGAAGACATAAAAGCGTTTGCCGGGCAGCGGATTTCTGATTTACTGACAGTCCGGGAAGAACCCGGCCGGGATATCCTGGCTGAAGCGGCCCAGGGAAATACGGTAGCAGAGAAATTCCTGCTTCGCCTTTCTGAAAGCCAGGACGCATTGATCGAAGGGGTTGTCAGCCCTGTAAAAGATGCCAGTGGAAAAACTTTGCGGATCCTGTTGATCGGGAATGATATCAGTCAGGCACAGGCGGCGATTGAGCAGGCGGAACAGGAACGTTTGCGCATGTCGCAGGCCCAGGGGGAAGTCGTCGACGCTTTACGCAAGGGGCTAGGTCAGCTTGCCGATGGCGTTTTGACCGCCAAGGTCACGGACCGCTTTGATTCTGATTACGAACAGCTGCGGTCTGATTTCAATCTGGCGGCGGGGAACCTGTGTCAGGCCATGCTTGGTGTGGTTGGTAATGCGGACAGTATTCGCTCTGAGGCAACAGATATCAGTACAGCTGCCGAAGACCTGTCACATCGCACGGAAAAACAGGCCGCGACGCTTGAAGAAACCGCCGCAGCGCTTGATCAGATCACATCCAGTGTTCGATCTGCCGCCGAAGCATCTGATCGAACGAATACCGTCGTAAACAGTGCAAAAGAAAGTGCGGAAACCAGCAGCCTCGTGGTGAACGAAGCCGTTGCCGCAATGGGTGAAATTGAAACATCGTCAGAGAAAATCACAAAAATTATCAGTGTGATTGATGACATCGCGTTTCAGACCAACCTGCTTGCACTGAACGCCGGAGTTGAAGCTGCGCGTGCGGGTGAAGCAGGACGTGGGTTTGCCGTTGTTGCGTCTGAAGTGCGTGCGCTGGCGCAAAGATCTTCTGATGCTGCGCATGAAATCAACAATCTGATTTCAGCATCTGGTCAACATGTAAAACGCGGTGCTGAGCTTGTCAGTCAGACCGGTGATGAACTTCAGAAAATAATCCAATCCGTCGGAGATATCTCACATCATGTAGGGGAAATCGCGGTCTCTGCAAAAGAGCAGGCCTCTGGTCTTGCTGAGATCAATACTTCTGTGAATGAGCTTGATAAATTCACCCAGCAAAATGCTGCGATGTTTGAGGAAACCACCGCGGCAAGCCATGCTCTGACGCAAGGCGCAGAAGCTTTGTCTTCCGTTGTTTCACGTTTTGAAACCGGCAATGAGGTTGCGGAAGATACTGACCCCGGCATGTTTCGGAGTGGCCGGCCGGCAGAGGTGACATCAGGCGAAAACGATGTCCCAGTGCCACACCCTGAACCTGTAAGAACTGTGAACCGGCCGGTGACGGAAGGAAGCGCAGCAGTTGATCTGAATTCAATCGCCGCAGAGCCAGAGGACGCACCGGATGGCTGGGAAGAGTTCTGATAACTTACCTGAACAACCAGACCAGAGACGGGAGGGGAAAAATGGTGATCAAGGTATTGATTGTTGATGATTCAAGCGTGATGCGACGCCTGATCCGTCAGGCACTTCTGAAAGATACAAGGCTGGAAGTGGTCGGTGAAGCAAACGATCCGATCGAAGCAAGAAGTGCAATTAAAGTGCATAATCCGGATGTTCTTATTCTGGACATTGAGATGCCGCGCATGAGCGGACTTGAGTTCCTCGAACTTCTGATGCGCTTGCGTCCCATGCCTGTTGTCATGTTTTCCTCACTGGCCCGTAGTAGCCGGGATGCGACGATCAAGGCACTAAGCCTTGGCGCAGTTGATTGTATTGAAAAACCCTCTGCCGAGTCTGGCAACACGCTTGAAAAGCTGCCGGACAGCCTGGTTGCCGCTGCCAGTGCAGATATTGGTGCGTTGAAACGAACGAACAGGGTGTCGCGGCAGGTACAGAGCTTCCATTGGAATTCTAAACCCGTGCTGATTGGGGCCTCTACCGGGGGTGTGGATGCATTGCAGACAGTTTTTTCTGCCTGGCCGGAAAACTGCCCGCCGACCCTGGTGACCCAACATATGCCCGAAAACTTCCTGCGCAGTTTTGCCAATCGTCTTGATGAGCAACTGGAAATGAATGTGCGTGTGGCTGGCAACAATGAGGAAGTGAAACAAGGGGAGATCGTGATCTGCCCGGGAGGCGCTTTCCATCTGGAACTGGTCAGTGCGGTACCGGTTCGGGTGCGCCTTGTTGAAGGAGCCCCGGTCAGCGGTCATCGTCCATCGGTGGATGTCATGATGCGATCTGCGAAGGCTTTTGGGCCCGGATGTGTTGCTGCCATCCTGACAGGTATGGGCCGTGACGGGGCGCAGGGTTTGCTGGAATTGCGGCAAAATGGTGCGGAAACGATTGGTCAGGACGAGATGTCCTCTGTCGTTTACGGAATGCCCCGGGTGGCACAGGATGTTGGGGCGGTCAAAACGCAACTTCCTTTGGATGAAATCGGAGCAGCAATACTGGGGTGTTGCAGCAAGCGATCGCGGGCAAAGACGGGGTGAGTGACAAATCATGAAAAGAAATGAACACCGCCAGCACATTACACAGGGTCAGTTTGTGGTCGCCACGGGACCTGATGCGATCCTGACGACCCTATTGGGCAGTTGTGTTTCCACGTGTCTTTGGGACAGCGTTACAGGGATCGGTGGTATGAATCACATCCTTCTGCCGGATCGGCGCTTTGGTGAAGGTGCGGCACATGGTGAGGGAGTGAATGAAATGGAACTTCTGATCAACGGGTTGATCAAAGCGGGCGCAATCCGCGATCAGTTGAAGGCCAAGATCTTTGGCGGTGCACGTATGATTTCAATGTCTACAGATATTGGTGAAACCAATGCGGCCTTTGCGTTACAGTTTCTGAAAAATGAGGGGATTGAATGTATGGGGGCAAGCACCGGCGGGACAAACGCACGCCAGATTATGTTCTGGCCCGGCACCGGAAAAGCCCTGGTCCGGATCGCTGAGAGCAATCCGGTGGAAGTTGAAAAACCGACTGCACCACGCAATACCGGCGCAGAGATAGAATTGTTCTGAAATCAGTGCTGATACCGATGGAACAGATCAGTGGTTTCCTGAACCACTGAAACGACCTGATTCTTCCGCAGCTTTTCGTATGGCTTTGGATTTATTGACTGTTTCCTGATATTCCGCCTCGGGATCACTGTCAAAAACCACGCCGCCGCCAGCCTGAATATAAAGTTTCTTATCTTTCACCACGGCTGTGCGCAGGGCGATGCACATGTCCATGTCGCCATTGGCTGCGAAATACCCACAGCCACCGCCATAAACGCCACGCTTTTCGGGTTCCAGTTCATCAATGATTTCCATCGCACGCACTTTTGGCGCACCTGACACCGTGCCTGCGGGCATACCTGCGAAGAAGGCGGAAAGCGCATCCTGATCGTCACGCAGTTCACCCACGACATTGGAAACAATGTGCATGACATGTGAATAACGTTCGATAATGAACTCTTCCGTTGGCCGGACAGAGCCGACTTTGGCGACGCGGCCCACATCGTTGCGTCCGAGATCCAGCAGCATCAGATGTTCTGCCAGTTCTTTTTTGTCGGCCAGCAGATCCAGTTCCAGCGCTTTATCTTCTTCCGGTGTCGCGCCACGGGGACGGGTGCCTGCGATGGGGCGGATCGTGATTTCATTGCCAAACACGCGCACCAGAATTTCTGGGCTGGCGCCAACGACCTGGAACCCACCAAAGTTAAAATAGAACATGAAAGGCGACGGATTGGTGCGGCGCAGACTGCGATATAGCGCAAAGGGGGGCAGCGGGAAATCCTGGGTCCAGCGTTGTGCCGGCACAACCTGAAAAATATCACCGGCTTTGATGTATTCTTTGGCCTTGTTCACTGCGTCGAGATAACCGGCATGGGTAAAGTTTGAAGTCAGCGGTCCAAGTTCGGCTTCGCCCCCGAGATCACGGGTTTCGCCGCTGGCCGGACGTTCAAGGTCACGTACAGCGTCCATCACACGTTCCGCCGCCTGGGCATAGGCCGCTTTGGCAGACAGGCCGGAGGTGTTCCAGGTCGGGGAAACAACGATCACGTCGCCTTTCACGCCGTCCAGAACGGCAACCACGGAGGGACGCATCATCATGGCATCGGGCAGACCCAGCGGGTCGGGATTCACATTGGGCAGATGTTCCACATGCCGGATCATGTCATAGCCGAGGAAGCCAAAAAGCCCGGCGGCTGCGGCGGGCAGATCAGCAGGCATTTCAATGCGGCTTTCGGCGATCAGGGCGCGCAAACTGTCCAGCGGGGCCAGCGTTTCCGCAGTGAAACTATCTGCATCATAGCGGGCCTGGCGGTTGATGCGGGCCGTGTCGCCATGGGATTTCCAGATCAGATCAGGTTTCATCCCGACAATGGAATAGCGCCCACGCACTTCGCCACCGGTCACGGATTCCAGCATGAAACTATCGGTCCGCGCACCGGCCAGTTTGATCATCAGGCTGACAGGCGTGTCCAGATCAGCGGCAAGCCGGGCCCAGACAACCTGATTTTCCCCCGCATTCCAGGCTTTTTCAAAATCCGTAAAATCGGGTGTCAGACGCATGTCGGTTGTCCTTGTAAACTTGTGCGCTGGGGGCAGGGCAGCTGCCTTATGCGGCAGCTGCGGGTCTTTTGGTTACGGGATCTGTGTCAGCAGCCCGTTGATCGCGGCCTGGTTGCGGGTTGCACCGGCGGCATTCAGGCGCTCACGGGCCCAGGCTGCATAGGCATCCTGGGCGATGCTTTGTGTCAGCGCAGTCTGAATGCGTTCCTGCAGGGCAATGGTTTCAGGGTTTTCCATATCCGGATCTTTGACGTCGTTTACGAAGACCAGAAAGGTTGAACCGAATTCAGACAGCACAATATGTGTGCCTGCGCCCGTGCCAAATACTGAACGGACCATGTCAGACGGTACTGCATCAATAAAGCTGCGGCGTGTCAGATCGCTTTCGCTCATGCTTTCCAGGCCCAGATCTTCGGCAGTTGCGCCAAGGGCAATCTGCCCGGCAAGTGTTTCGGCATGTGCCGCAAGAACTGTGTCGGTTTCCTGTGTTTCCCAACCCGCGATCACTTTTTCGCGCACCTCATCAATTGGCAGAACAAAGGGTTCGGTGAACCCATCAAGACGCATAGCAAAAATGCCGCCGTCATCCAGGGTCATAACTTCGGGGAAGTCATCCTCGGTCAGGGCCGCCGCCGCTTCGCGGAAATCGACATAGGCGGCGATGCCAGCGCCCTGATCATCCGACCAGGAAATCGTGTTCAGAACCATATCGGTTTCTTCTGCGACGTCTTCCAGGGTTGCACCGCCTGCCAGCAGATCGTCGATGTCCGTTGCCAGCGCTTCGATCACGCGGCGTGCACGATCAGCGGCCAGGTCTTGGCGCAGGATCGGCAGGGCGGTTTCAAAGGTGGTGATGCGTTCTGGCAGAATGCCGTTCATGCGGAAAATCGCAGGGCCGAAGGTGCTGGGCAGGGTACCGGTCACGCCCGGGCCGTCGAGGGCAAAGATCGCTTCTGCCGTTTCAGCGTCCAGATCGGTTGCCAGAACATCGCCCATATCCAGATCAGACAGGTTCAGGCCACGTTCTTCAACCAGCGCATCAAAGGTGATTTCGCCGGATGTAAGGCGGGTTGCGGCAGTGTCTGCGTCTTCCTGTGACCCGAAAACCAGACGTTCCAGCAGGCGACGTTCTGCAACGATGAATTCATCGGCACGGGAATCATAGAGTTCCTGCAAGGCAGTTTCGTCGATTTCCACCGTATCGAACAACATTTCAGGCAGCAGCTGCACAAAGGTAATTTCTTTGGTACGCGGCGTTGTGAAATCGGCAGCGGCATTGGCTTCGTGATAAGCGGCCAGCTGTTCTTCGGTTGGTGTTGCCAGGGGGTCCGGCAGGTCGCCTTCGTCCAGGCGGATCCAGGAAATATCCCGACGCTGTGCTTCGTAGTTCAACAGGGCGTTGACCTGTGCTTCGCCAGCATTCAGGCCAGACACCATCGCAGCCTGCACCAGGGTGCGGGCAATGTCATCCCGGATTGAGTTTTCGTAATCCCGGGTGTTCAGATTGTTGCGCGACAGGGTTTCTTTATAGGCGTCTTCATCAAAGCTGCCGTCAAGCCCGGCAAACGCAGGGGTGCTGATAAGCTGATCCCGTACCTGCACATCACCAGCAGAAATACCCATTTCAGCCGCTTCATTGTCCAGGGCCGCATCAAGCGTCAGACGATCCAGAACCTGTTGATCCAGGGTCTGGCCGTAAATCTGGGTGTAGATTTCGTTTACTGACGCCAGTGTTGCCGGTTGTTGGGTTTCGGCTGCGACCTGACGCAGCTCGCCCTGAAGGGCGTTATAGTATTCCTGAACCGTCACGCTGCGGCTGCCCGCAGTGACAACGGCCTGGGAAGAACCGCCGAAGTTTGACAGACCAAAGCCGCCAAGACCGACGACAAGCATGACGATAATCGCCCAGACAAAGAATTTGGTAATCGGACCGGATTTTGCGCTGGCCATCTGGCTCTCCCTGAAAGTGTTGACGTGTTGTTAGACGCTTGCGCAGCGGGGGGCAAGCCTGTGGGCGGCTGCAGGGCGCTCACATCTGTGAAAGCCCTGTTCTTTTTGGTGGTTGTGGCAGATTTGTGCGCTTATCGCAGGGATTGCAGGCGCTGAAACAGATCACTGATTCCGCCCCGGTCCACATTGGCGAAAGCGATGCGCAGCTGACGTTTGCCTGCTGCGTCGCCTTCGGGGGTGAACATCGTGCCTGGCAAAAGCAGAACACCAGCGTCGCGGACAAGGCGTTTTGCCAGCGCGTCAGAGCTTTCTTCAAACGGGTGTTCTGCCCAGGCGAAATAGGCCCCGCAGCCCAGCAGGCGCCAGCCGTTAAGTTGCGGGAATCCCTCAGTAATTGCGGCGCGACGATCAAGGATTTCAGCGCGTTCCCCAAGCACCCAGTCCGTCAGGTTTTGCAGGCCCCATAGGGCGGCGATCTGGCCAAGCTGATTGGGGCAGATGGCGACGGTATCAAGGAATTTTTCAGCTTCTGCCAGACGGGCCGGGGAGGCAATGAAAGCGCCCACGCGGTGCCCGGTCAGGCGGAAGGCCTTGGAGAAGGAATAAAGATGCACCAGGGTTTTGTCCCAGTCGGGATCCTGAAACAGATCATGGGCGGCAGAGGTCACACCATCGCAACGGCTGTCAAAATCGCGGTAGGTTTCGTCCAGCAATAGGGTTAATCCGTGCCGTTCGCAAAGCGCATAAAACGCACGCAGCAGGTCTGCCGGATATTCCACACCGCCGGGATTGTTGGGGGAGACAAGCGCGATGGCTTTGGTGCGATCCGTGATCAGGGCTTCGGCCTTTGCCGGATTGGGCAGAAGACTATCGCCGGTGGCCAGCGGAACCGCGTGAACGCCCTGCATGTCGCACCACATTTTATGGTTGAAATACCATGGGGTTGGAAGGATGACTTCATCCCCTTCACCGGCAATGGTTGCCAGCACCGCAGCAAAGGCCTGGTTGCAGCCTGATGTAATCGCTACCTGATTATCCGCGATCTGTCCGTCATAGGCCTTTGACCAGCGTGTGGCGACTTCGGCGCGCAGGTCTTCATTGCCAAGGACCGGGCCGTAAAGATGGGCTTCATCAAGGTTAATGGCGGCATGTGCAATGGCTTGACGCAGCGCGAGCGGCGGGGGCGCAACGGGCGCGGCCTGACTGACGTTGATCAGGGGACGGTCATGGGTAAATTCAACGCCGTTCAGCCAGCGGCGGGCCTCCATCACCGGGGGTGAAAATGTGGCGGCCATGCGGGGATTAAGCGGTGAAACCATCGGTGCGTCCTCTGTCATTTTCAGGATTTGTGACAGGCGGGCGCGGGCGGCGCAAGGGGCGGTTTCAGGCGATGCACAAAGCATGCACATGTTATGCACATCTTATGCATATCGCATGCGCGCAGCGTTAAGCGCCAATTAACCTTGTCTGAAGCCAGATCAGCGCGGGATATGCCGCAAGCCATGTCCAGAAAAAACGGTTAAGACCGAAGAAACAGGCGTTGGACAGGTGGAAAAATGCGGCGATGGTCAGGGCAAGATAAAGCGCGGTTGCGTGAAAGAATGCCAGGGGAAAGGTGACTTCAAACAGCATGACCGCCCAGGAGGCTGTGAAGGTCAGGCCCGGTTTATGGGCAAGCGCACGCAGGTTTTCGCTAACGGGGTAGGCAGAGTAGGCGAAAACATCGGATAATGCGCGGCCGGTTCGCCATTCCAGATTCATGATCTTGATCTGGCCGGAGATGAAATAGGACAAGATCAGTTGCGCCGCGAGATAGGCCAGCGCCAGTTCCGCCCAGGCCGGGGGCGTAAGGTGCGCCAGCGTCAGGCAGGTCAGGATCAGAAAACCCATCTTATCCGCGCCACCATTATAGGGGCCCTGAAAATGGTGCAGCAGCAGGATTGATATCAGCAGAAGCAGGGTTAAAGTGAAGCTGCTGTTCAGACCGAGGATTAGCATGACCGCAAGCGTCGCGCGCAAGGAAAACAGCATGCGGGGCATATGGGGCAGGGAGAGATGTTCAAGGCTTGCCTGAAGGATCGCCCAGCCCAGCAGGATTTCTGTCAGGCGCAGGGCGATTTCAAATGTCATTGTCCCGCCCTTTGTGCTGCGCAGGATAAATGCCGGATGTGAAAGTGATCTGTTCCTGCAGTGTGCCGTCAATCCGGTCGATGAATTTCAGACGGAACTGCAATGTGGTCGCCTTATGGGGCATGTCCTGGCGCAACGGTTTCAGGATTTCACCGATGCTGTGGTCTGTCACTTCTGCTGTCAGCCGTTCGGAACAGCTGACCATAAACAGGGTTTCATTCCAACGCGGGTTCCAGATCATCCTTTGCAGGATCGTTATTGGGGAAAGATGTGTGGGACGGGGGCGGAAGGCCTGCCAGTGTTCATCAAGATCCGGGCTGCGCCATTCGATCCGCGGCGAAGGTTGCACAGCTTTGAAAAACCGCCAGGAAGGGATCAGCGCGGGCAGGGTCAGGCGCAGGGTATCAGTCAGGATCTGTAACACCGCGCCAGTTAAGGCGCAGTTGGTTAGAATTTGATTAAACCGCGTTTATGCCATCGCATCGCGATACTGGCTGAGGAAGGCCATGATCGGATGTTCAGATTGCGAGGTGCAGCCGGCATCGACAAGCAACGGTCCGGTGTCAAAACCGCCGCTTTCAAGGCCGCGCTGTACACTGTCAACAATTGGCCCATCCTCGGCAAAAGTGGTGGTGCGGTGTTGATGGATGATCTCGGCCTCAACCACATTTGGCGTGGCCTCGGGCAACCACCAGTCAACTTCGATCTTGGTCTGGTTCACGCTGACGGGCTTCCAGCGATAGGTGTTCACAATGCCGCCGGGATAGATCTGAAGCGCGAACAGCGGGAAGAACCACCAGGTCAGGAATTTATCGGTTTTGGCTGTGGGATCAGCGACATAGCTGTAGGATTTACGTTCATCCGGGCGGGCCGGGCTGACGTGACGAATGCCATAGCTGTGGCCGCGCGTGCGATAGGCGTCCGGATCCACGACGCCGGTTGTTAAGGTCTTATGCACCACGGCGCAGTGATAACATTCGTTGAAATTCTCAGCCACGACCTTCCAGTTGGCATTGGCCTGCCGTTCGGTGCGCGCGGCGTGGTGGTAGTTACCAAGGTTGGGCGCGTATTCCTGAATTTCGGGGATAGCTGCGGCGGCAATTTCCGCAAAAGGCCTCGCCTCCGAATCCAGATTCACAAGGATGAGGCCCATAAAGATTTCAAGCCGCACCTGTTTCAGCGGGTATTTATCCTTGTCGAAGCCGGGGAAATTGCCGCTGTTGGGGGCGGCGCGCAGCTTGCCGGTCGTGTCATAGGTCCAGGCGTGGTAGGGGCAGGTCAGTTTTTTGGTGCAGCCTTCGCCCTGCAACAATTCATGACCGCGATGGGCGCAGACATTGTGGAAGGCGCGGATTTCACCATCCTGGCCGCGCATCACGATTACAGAGCTGCCAGAGATATCTTCGACACGGTAATCGCCCGGATTGGGCAGGTCATTCACATGGCCAAACAATTGCCAGGAGCGACGGAAGATTTTGGCGCGCTCGCTGCGAAACAGCGCATCATCCCAATAGCTGCTGGCGGGCAGGGTTTCATAGACGCCGCCGTCAAATTGCATTTCGTCTTTCATCGCTGCCTCCCACGGTTGATGTGAAAAGGATAGGCGATTTATTTTGGAATTATATTTCACGCACGGCAAGTTTTGGTCGAAATCAGGAACTCTGATTGCGACGGGGCTGTGCCGTTTTTATGCGTGAGATTTCGTGATCAGCGCGTGATCAGATCCCGGTCAGCATGCGTGAAATCTTAACCGCATAGCGATCTGTCATACCGGATGTATAGTCAGCCATGGCGTGCAGGGCGGAATAGCTGTCGGTGATGTCACGCAGGTCCAGTTCGACCGCACGGGCAAGCTGGGTTTCGTAATCGCCCAGCTTATCCAGATCCCAGCCTTTGGCCTGCAGATCGGTGAAGACCGGCAGGATACCGTTCAGCACATTGTGGATTGTGGCGCGGCCCGAGACTTCGAGTTTGGTTTTGCGCGGGGCGGTGAACAGCTGGGTATTGGCCAGCTTTTTGATCGCGGCGAATTCAGCGGCTTTGTCTGATTCTTCCACAAGGCCCGAGGTGAACGTACCCGACATGATGGCAGTGTAATGGGTTTTGAACGCTTCGACACAGGCGGCAACGCCACCGCCGATGGCAAGGGCACGCAGATGGGCGATATGTTCGGCGCGGGTGTTGTTTGCGCTGCGGTCGGTTGCGAAATGCGATAGAGGGGTCAGCAGATCTTTCACATCGTCATAGCTGAGGTCGCCAGAGGTAAAGGCATCTTCCAGGTCCACGATATTATAGCAGATGTCATCCGCAGCTTCGACGAGGAAGACCAGCGGGTGACGGCGATACCAGCGGTTTTCATCTGTGCCCTCAGAGATCAGGCCAAGGGTATAGGCGATCTTGTGGAAGTGATCCGCTTCGGAATGAAAGACGCCGAATTTCTTCAGGCCACAGTAGGGATTGCCACCGGATTTCTCAGCGGTCTGAACATCGGCCGTGACCGGGTATTTCGTGAAAGCGCCAAGAACCCCATGCGACAGGCGCATGCCGCCGTCATTGCGGTACATTTCCAGACGCGAGATAATGCGGAAGCCCTGGGCGTTGCCTTCAAAATCGATGAATTCGGGTTTCAGGTGATTCGCTACATCTGTGAACAGGGGCGATTCTGTCCTAAATTGCGCGGCAAACCAGGCCCCGATGGCGTTTTCACCGGAATGGCCGAACGGCGGGTTGCCGATGTCATGGGCCAGACAGGCGGCCTGGATCATACCAGCGATGTCGTGACGTCCGCCCGGCGCGATATGTTTTTCATCCTCAAGCCATTGCCCGACACCCATGCCAAGAGATCGCCCGACACTGGCGGTTTCCACAGAATGGATCAGCCGGTGATGGATGTGATCATGATCATGCAGGGGATGCACCTGGGTTTTATTTGCAAGACGCCGGAAGGGCGCGGAAAAGGAAATACGGTCTGCATCAATGATATAAGGTTCGCGGCGAATGCCTTTCTGATCCTTCGGCTCAGCGCCATTGCGGCCCGCGTGAAGAAGTTGCGCCCAGTTCATCATTATACTGTCTTTCTGATGCGTAAGAAAAAAGCGCCCGCGAGGGGCGCTTTGAAATGGCTCAGTCTTTGCCCCGGTAAGGTTCGACATATTGCAATGCCATGTCCCAGGGGAAGAAGATCCATGTGTCCTGAGACACCTCAGTGATGAATGTATCCACCTGCGGGCGGCCTTTTGGTTTGGCATAGACCGTGGCGAAATGCGCCTTGGGATACATGGCACGCACGACTTCAAGGGTTTTGCCGCTGTCGACCAGATCGTCGATGATCAGCACGCCTTCACCGTCACCCATCAGATCCGCATCCGGTGCTTTCAGCACCTGCGCGTCTGACTGGGACTGGTGGTCATAGGATTTGATAGAGATCGTATCAACGGTGCGGATGTCCAGCTCACGCGCCATAATCATCGCCGGGGCCATGCCGCCACGGGTGATCGCAACACAGGCACGCCATGCGCCGTCATCCGGGCCTTTGCCGTCCAGACGCCAGGCCAGCGCACGGGAATCACGGTGAATCTGGTCCCAGCTGATGTGGAAACCTTTTTCATGGGGCAGGCGATGGTCGCTCATAGCTATGTCCTTGCTGACTGTGGCGCGGAAATTTGATTTCAGACGTCTTAACGCCTGTGGGGCTGATTTGTCGAGACTTCGTGGTCAGCCCGCAGCGATTTTCACACCAAGCGCCGCCAGAAGCCCGCCAAAGATGCGGTCAATGATGTGCTTCAGGCCAAGATAGGCATTGCGGGTGCGTTCAAGCGAAAACAAGCGGGCGACAAATGTGTTCCAGGTGAATTCAACGCAGAAGATCACACAGAGCAGGGCAAAGACCGACAGGGTGGTGGCGTCTGCGGGCAGGGTGCCGATGAAGACCGCGCCGAAAAACACGGCAGGTTTGGGATTCGCCAGCTGTGTGGTGAAGCCAAGGCGGAAAGCACGCAGGGGTGTCAGGCCCGTTGGGCTGGTGCTGTCTTCAATCGGATCAGCCGCGTGACGCCACATCTTGACCGCCATCCAGATCAGGTAAGCCGCGCCCAGGATTTTCAGAGCAATCAACAAAGCGGGTGCATATTCAAACAGCAGCGACAGACCAAAGACCGCAGCAACCGCCCAGAAAACCGCGCCGGCACCAATGCCCACGGCCAGGGCGGCACCGGTGCGCAGCCCCTGTTGCAGGCCGATACGCGCCGCCATCAGAACCGCCGGGCCGGGGCTTACGGCGGCCATGGTGCAAAGAAGGGCGGCGGCGAGGAAGGCGGCGATGCTCACTATTTACGTCCTGTCACAAGGTCGACGTCAGGTGCATCCACGGCTTTCATACCAACAATATGATAGCCTGCATCCACGTGCAGATTCTCTCCGGTCACGCCGGAACCGAGATCTGACAGCAGATATACGGCAGATTTTCCGACCTCTTCCTGGGTTACGTTACGTCGCAGCGGTGCGTTGAGTTCATTCCATTTCATGATGTAACGGAAGTCCCCAATGCCTGAGGCAGCAAGGGTTTTGATCGGTCCGGCAGAGATCGCGTTTACGCGAATCCCGTCTTTGCCCAGATCTTCGGCCAGATATTTAACAGATGCTTCAAGTGCTGCCTTGGCGACACCCATGACATTATAATGTGGCATCACCTGTTCTGCGCCATAATAGGTCAGTGTCAGCATGGAACCACCGTCTGTCATCAGCCTGGATGCGCGCTGTGCAACGGCTGTGAAGGAATAGACAGACACATCCATCGTCATGCGGAAGTTCTCAGGGCTGGTGTCGACATACCGTCCGCGCAGCTCGTTTTTGTCAGAAAAACCAATTGCATGCACAATAAAGTCAATCTTGCCCCACTTTGCTTCAACTTCACCAAAAGCGGCATCCATAGATTCCTGATCTGAAACATCGCAATCAATCAGAAGTTCCACGCCCAGCGATGCGGCCAGCGGTTCCACACGTTTGCGGAATGCATCGCCCATATATGAAAATGCAAGTTCTGCACCCTGTTCTGCACAGGCCTGGGCAATGCCCCAGGCGATGGATTTGTCGTTTGCGACGCCCATAATCAGGCCGCGCTTACCTGTCATCAGTCCTGCTGACATCTGTTCCCCCGGGGATAATCTGTGATTTGCACGATTTTTAAGCGATTGTTCACGTCCCTTCAACCCGAAGGAAAACAATGGCCCTGACGCAGATATCTTTTATTTAAAGAACTCTGTCACACTAAAATTGTCTGTTGTATTTGTCGGAAATGCAGTAATTGTTAACAAAGTCAATTAAATAGTGGGGGCATCAACCTGTCGACAAGTCCAGGTTGCGTCACTTCGCTGACGGGTTTATCGATTGCACCAAGTAAAAAATAAGAGGTTGAAATGACAGGCAGATCAGGAATTTTTAGCGGAGACAATCCGTTTGATCTGACACGCAGCTGGATGCTGGAGGCACAGGAAACTGAGCCCAATGATCCGAATGCGATAGCGCTTGCAACCGTTGATGACAAGGGAATGCCAAACGCGCGTATGGTTCTGCTTAAAGAAGTGGAAGACGATGCGTTTGTGTTCTATACGAATTTTGGTAGCCAGAAGGCACAAGAAATTGAAAGCGCGGGTACAGCTGCATTTGTCATGCACTGGAAAAGCCTGCGGCGTCAGATCCGTGTTCGTGGATTTGTCGAAAAAGAGGATGGAGAAAAGGCAGACGCATATTTTGCCTCCCGCTCGTTGCAGAGCAGGATTGGTGCATGGGCGTCACGTCAATCTCAGCCTCTGAAATCCCGCACGGAACTTATGGCGAATGTTGCCAAAGTGACAGCGAGGCAGGGTCCTTCTCCGAAGCGGCCTCCTTTCTGGGGTGGATTTCGAATAGTTCCGATTGAAATCGAGTTCTGGGCTGATGGTGCGTTTCGAATGCATGACAGATTCGTCTGGAAACGCGAGAGTGTTGATCAGATGTGGCAGGCTTCGCGGCTGAATCCGTGAATTTCACGTTACGTGAATGGTACAAATATAAGGAAACCAAGTTTTTCCCTTGCAAATTGAGTGCGATATGCATCAGATCGCCGCGTGAGGATGAAAAACTTTGATAAAAGTGTTGTGGGATGACCGAAATTAGTGAGCTGGGCGAGATCGTCCAGGGGAAAGTCAAGTGGTTCGACCCTGTAAAAGGGTTCGGATTCGTGGTGTCTGATAGTGGGGGGGCAGACATTTTGCTGCATGCAAATGTTCTGCGCAACTTCGGGCAAAGCTCTGTTGCTGATGCAGCTGGGGTTGAGATCCGTATTCAGAAAACCGCGCGTGGTGTACAGGCAACTGAAGTGTTGTCTATTGCACCGCCAGAAACGGATTCATTTACCGAACTTGAGGATGAAGAATTCCTCAGCATGGCCGGGTCGGTGGAAACGCCGCTGGAACCTGCGCGGGTGAAGTGGTTCGATAAAGCCAAGGGTTTTGGATTTGCCAATGTGTTTGGCCGCCCCGAGGATATCTTCATCCACGTGGAAATCCTGCGTCGCTCTGGCCTTGCGGATCTGCAGTCCGGCGAAGCCGTTGGTCTGCGCGTGATTGAAGGCAAGCGCGGGCGTATGGCGACAATCGTTTCAAGCTGGGAAACAGCTTTGCACGACACTGTTGCTGAGATCGAAGCCTGAAGCGACGGCAAATCAATATGCGATCTGATGTCTTCTGTCCGGGAGACCGGGCAGGACACCCGGGAAAAAGGACAGATAGAATGATGTCAGACGGTATGGTTTCCAGGCCAGTGGTAACACGACAAAAGCGGCTCTTTTACGGGGCCGCTTTTCTGCTGTTTGCGGGATCTGCTGGTATTGGTCTTGCTGACGAAGGTGCCGGTGGTGATGTGGCGGCCGACCTTATGGTTGAAAAGCCGGATGCAGTCATATGTCAGGATGACGTTGTCTGGCTGCGTGGGGGCTGGGGCAGGGCGCGTTTCCGGGTCGAAGTCGCGGATGAGCCGGCTGAACAGCAACTGGGACTGATGTTTCGGGAAGACATGCCTGCATCTTCGGGGATGCTGTTTGTTTACCCTGAACCACGTCCGGCCAGCTTCTGGATGGAAAACACCCTTATACCGCTGGATATGCTGTTTTTTGATGACACGGGTTCTTTGATCCGGGTGCATGAAAATGCGGTTCCTCTGGATCGTACGCCGCTGCCGGGTGGCGATAATGTCAAAGCGGTCCTGGAAGTGAGTGCGGGAATGGCGCGTGCTTTGGGGATTCTTGGGGTGGAAAATGAATCGCCTGGTGATGCTGTGATTGCCCATCCGTCTTTTGATTCCACGCGCACGGTGTTTTCCTGCGCCGGTGAATGATCAGAATACCGCGCTGCACAGGTCAGCTGGGGCATCCGGAAAAAAATGCGAATTTTTCTTCATTTTCTTCATTTTCGCTCTTTCCTTCCCCCGCTGTAAACTGTAGTCAAAGCGCAAGTCGGGGCGTAGCGCAGCCTGGTAGCGCGACGGTTTTGGGTACCGTAGGTCGCAAGTTCGAATCTTGCCGTCCCGACCATTTACCAGAAAAAGTAAAAGCAACTGACACCGGTCACAGATCTGGTTCGTCATGTTGTAATTGTCTTTGGGAATCTCCTCTGCGGGTTTCCCGGTTCCGGTAAGGTTAAAAAATTCCTAATTCCGAACCTGGACCCGTCAAAATATTTTTGAGTGCGTCCCACCGGCCTGATTTAAGAATCATTTCTTTCGCAAACTGCGAATTCCGGTTTCGGACGATCAAGCAAAGCTGATGAAGCTCCGTCTCTAAATATGCCGGGAAAAAGGTATTTTTGGATTGGCAATGCGCTGCTGCATTTTGGAAAGCCAGCATCTCAGCATAGAATTTGGCCGTTTCCGGGCCTGTGCCAAATTACGCCGGTCAATAACAAACCTTTGAAAAACTGAAAATTTATTCATTGACGATTATGGTTGGACTACGTCAATTAGTAGGCATCGAAATAATGGCTACCAGATATAGTGTATTTCCTTTGGGTCGTTTCTGACCTTGCTATGCTGGTAAAATAATAACGATCAGGGACGATTTACGATTTTCACATGTTTTGTGAAACCTCCTGCGCCAATGGCGCATTTTTCGTCATGCTGAACCGTATTCGCCTGAATTTTGTGGGGGACCGTGCGCGTGGATCTGTCTTTTTCGCCGTGCCGGACAAAAGTTAAAGAATAGTGCCAGGAGGCAATCAGGGACATGAAGATCGAGCGCAATTTCACCACAAGCGGACGCGATGCTTATGCAGCGCTGGAGTTTACCAAAACGACGTCTGAAATTCGGAACCCGGATGGGACAATCGTATTTCGTCTGGATGATATTGAAGTCCCTGAAAGCTGGAGCCAGGTGGCCTCTGATGTGATTGCGCAGAAGTATTTCCGTAAGGCGGGCGTGCCTGCGGCGCTGAAGAAGGTGCGTGAAAAGGATGTGCCGGAATTCCTCTGGCGGTCTGTTGCAGATGAAGACGCCCTGGCGAAACTTCCGGAAGAAGACCGCATTGGGGGGGAAACCACCGCAAAGCAGGTGTTTGACCGTCTGGCAGGGGCCTGGGCCTATTGGGGTTGGAAGGGTGGCTATTTCACCACGGAAGAAGACGCGCGCGCTTACTTTGATGAGATGCGCTATATGCTGGCGACCCAACGTGCGGCGCCGAACAGCCCGCAGTGGTTCAACACTGGTCTGCATTGGGCCTATGGAATCGATGGACCGGGGCAGGGGCATTACTATGTTGATTACAAATCCGGTAAGCTAACCAAATCCAAATCCTCTTACGAACACCCGCAGCCGCACGCCTGTTTCATTCAGTCGGTGAAGGATGATCTGGTGTCTGATGGCGGGATCATGGATCTTTGGGTGCGCGAAGCGCGCCTGTTTAAATATGGGTCTGGCACGGGCACAAACTTCAGTTCGCTGCGCGCCGCGAATGAACCGCTGTCCGGTGGTGGTAAATCTTCTGGCCTGATGGGCTTCCTGAAAATCGGGGATCGTGCGGCGGGCGCGATCAAATCCGGTGGCACCACGCGCCGTGCGGCGAAAATGGTGATCATTGATGCGGATCACCCGGATATTGAAGAATTCATCAACTGGAAAGTGCTTGAGGAACAAAAGGTTGCCTCTATCGTGGCCGGCTCCAAAATGCATGAAAAATGCCTGAATGGGATCTTTGCGGCGATCAAAGCCTGGGATGGCAAGGTGGAAGACGCCTATGATCCGAAGGTCAACGCCGGGCTGAAAGCGGCCCTGCGCGAGAGCAAGAAAAACGCGATCCCTGAAACCTATGTGAAACGCGTGCTGGATTACGCGCGTCAGGGTTACGACAGCATTGAATTCCCGACTTATGACACGGACTGGGATTCTGAAGCTTATGCGTCTGTGTCGGGTCAGAACTCCAACAACTCGATCCGTGTGACCGATGCCTTCCTGAAAGCGGTTGAGGATGACAGTGACTGGCATCTGACGAACCGGACGGATGGCAAGACCGTGAAAACCATCAAAGCCCGCGATCTGTGGGAACAGGTGGGCCATGCGGCCTGGGCCTGTGCGGATCCTGGCATTCAGTTCCATGACACTGTGAACGCCTGGCACACCTGCCCGGAAGATGGTGAAATTCGCGGTTCAAACCCGTGTTCTGAATATATGTTCTTGGATGACACGGCCTGTAACCTTGCGTCTATGAACCTGCTGACCTTCTATAAGGACGGGCATTTCAACGCGCGCGACTATATGCATGCGACGCGCCTTTGGACGGTGACGCTGGAAATCTCTGTGACCATGGCGCAGTTCCCAAGCCAGGAAATCGCGCAGCGCAGTTATGATTACCGTACCCTGGGTCTGGGCTATGCCAATATCGGCGGTCTGTTGATGAACATGGGCCTTGGCTATGACAGTGACGCGGGCCGTTCCCTTGGCGCGGCACTGACCGCGATTATGACGGGTGTGTCCTATGCGACCTCTGCTGAGATGGCGAGCGAACTGGGCGCATTTGCGAAGTATAAAAGCAATGCGAAACATATGCTGCGGGTGATTAAGAACCACCGCACAGCCGCCTATGGGAAATCAACGGGGTATGCCGGGCTTGAGGTAAAACCTGTGCCTCTCGATTATAAGAACTGCCCGATTGATGAGTTGGTTGAACTGGCGAAAGCCTCCTGGGATCAGGCGCTGGAACTAGGGGAAAAGCACGGTTACCGCAATGCGCAGACCTCTGTGATTGCGCCGACGGGCACCATTGGTCTTGTGATGGATTGTGACACCACGGGGATTGAGCCTGACTTTGCCCTGGTGAAATTCAAGAAACTGGCAGGTGGCGGTTACTTCAAGATCATCAACCAATCTGTTCCTGCCGCGCTGGAACTGCTTGGCTATGGATCTGCGCAGGTTGAGGAAATCATCGGGTATGCGGTGGGGCACGCCAGCCTTGGCAATGCACCGGTGATCAATGCAACCGCACTGATTGGTCATGGATTTGGCCCGACGGAACTGGATAAGATCGACCAGGCGCTGGAAACCGCGTTTGACATTCGCTTTGTCTTTAACCAATGGACCCTGGGCGAAGAATTCTGTCAGAAGACCCTGGGCATTCCAGCGGCGAAACTGAATGATCCTTCCTTCGATCTGCTGCGTCACCTGGGCTTCTCCCGTAAGGATATCGAAGCCGCAAATGACCATGTTTGCGGAACGATGACTCTGGAAGGTGCGCCACACCTGAGCGAAGATCACTACCACATTTTTGACTGCGCAAACCCTTGTGGCAAAAAGGGAAAACGCTTCCTGTCGGTGGAAAGCCACATTCATATGATGGCGGCGGCGCAAAGCTTTATCTCCGGTGCGATCTCCAAAACCATCAACATGCCGAATGATGCCACGATTGAGGATTGTCAGAAGGCCTATGAGCTGTCCTGGAGCCTGGGCGTGAAAGCCAATGCGCTGTATCGTGACGGATCAAAACTGTCGCAACCGCTGGCCGCGGCCCTGGTTGAAGACGATGAAGAAGCGGAAGAAATCCTGGAAAGTGGCAATCCGCAGGAAAAAGCTGCGGTGATCGCTGAAAAGGTGATCGAAAAGGTTGTGGTGAAAGAGATCATCAAATCGCACCGTGAAAAAATGCCGGAACGCCGCAAGGGCTATACCCAAAAAGCGATTGTTGGCGGCCATAAAGTTTACCTGCGGACTGGTGAATATAAAGACGGTTCCCTGGGGGAAATCTTCCTTGATATGCATAAGGAAGGGGCGGGCTTCCGCGCGATGATGAACAACTTCGCCATCGCTGTGTCCGTAGGCCTGCAATATGGTGTGCCGTTGGATGAATTTGTGGATGCTTTCACCTTCACCAAGTTCGAGCCTGCGGGAATGGTTCAGGGCAATGACAGCATTAAAAATGCGACCTCGATCCTGGATTATATCTTCCGTGAACTGGCGGTGTCTTATCTGGATCGTACCGATCTGGCCCATGTGAAACCGGAAGGTGCCAGCTTTGATGACATCGGTCGTGGCCAGGAAGAGGGCGTGAGGAACGTCAAGGAAGTATCTGAAACCGCAGCAACAAAATCGCTTGAAGTGTTGAAGCAGATTTCCTCTACCGGCTATCTGCGCAAACGGATGCCGCAGGAGTTGGTGGTGCTTCAGGGCGGAAATGTTGGCGCAATGATGCTGGACGGATCTGTCGATGCAGAGGCTGCATTGCAGACGCTTGTGCCGGAAACCACCACTGCACCTGCGGACAGCGGGGCCGTGCAGATGGATGCACGCACCAAGGCGAAAATGCAGGGCTATGAAGGCGATCCATGTGGCGATTGCGGGAACTATACGCTGGTCCGCAATGGCACCTGTATGAAGTGCAACACCTGCGGCGGGACATCTGGCTGTAGTTAAAAGAATACCCCGGCGCCGCAGGTGGTACCGGGGCTGATGTCGGAAATCGTAATTCTTTACGAAATTTCGAAATGCGTCGAAAAGTGAATGATGAAACTCTAGTGTCTGGACCAGAGATGGTTTGATGAAAATGAAGTAAAAACAATATCTAAGAAGGTTTTGAGGGGGCGTAGAACTTGAACTGGTTTCAATTCCGCCACTTCCGATCAACACGGAGCAGGTGCGCTTGCTCCATGACAATGACTGAGCCGCAGGCATAAAACAAACGAGCGGTAAATTAGTGAGTTCGGTCATTGAAACCTTGGGGTGCCCTTGTGGCGCCCCTCTTTTTTTTGCCACACCCAAAAACATGAGATTGAAGAACACCGTTCCTTTACATTCAGATGAGACAACGGCGTCATTTGCCTCGCGTTTGGCCTTCGCCAATGGTGTTCCAACCGTTGCAGATCTGTTGTTGGACGCAGAAGTGACGATGCCGCAATTCCTAAAGGGAGAGCGCAGGGCATTTGAGGCGCTGGAAGAACTTTCCGGTGTTGCGACTGATGATCTGATGCAACAGGCTTTTATTCTGGTTGCGCCGCATGTTTATGAAATCTTTGGTCACAGAATAGGTCAGCAACATCTCCTGCGGGGAGAAAGCCGAATTTGCCCAGCTTGCTTTCGTCAGGACACCCGGTCACAGGTAACATCCGACGCAATGATCTTAAGTTAAACAAAGACGAGACAATCCGTTACAAGGCAAGTAAATTCGACTGCGACATTTGCCCTCTCAAACAGCGATGCTGTCCCAGGGAGCCACAGCGGAAAGTTACACGCTCCATTTATGAACCATCTCGGGATGTCGCCCGCGCCCTGTCGCAAACGCAGCAATATGCCATCTCATGCCGACTGCGCAAAAAGGTCGAAATGTCGTTCGCCCACCTGAAACGCATTCACGGCTTAGAGCGGCTTCGATTGCGCGGCCCCTCTCGGGATCATGGCTTTGCCATAACCCTGCCGGCAACGCATGTGGCGCACATGATGAATTTATTCTCGCCGCAACCGCCCAGAACCTCAAAAAGTTAGCCAAGCTGGCACCAAACGCGAGGCAGGCCAGAGCCGTCCTGTGAAATAGAGGCGGAAGCCATTCATCCTGTGAAGCCGTCCCGCGAAAAACCCGAGTTTTTCAACAGAATGGGCTGTAGCGCACCTTTAGTTCGTGCCCTGGTAATTGGGCGGTGATCACTCATGCAAACTAGATAATGTAGATGAATTCTGCGCAAGTTATTGACTGGAAACACTTTTGTTATATCTGCAATATTCCTGAAAATTTTTTCATTTTACCTGAATAGTTGTTGGCGGGCTTATTCAACGTTGGCTTGTTAGGGAGGTGCGCCCGGGCCGTACAAGCAAAGACTTTCCATGTTCAAGTCCGTTACTGACCGCGGAATGCTGTTATTGGCGGTATCTGCGAGAGCAACTGATCTGATCTCTGGGTGCTGCCATTTGACAGAATATCTAACGCCTGAATTCGTTCAGGGGGCTTTTCTTTCATTGACCGGGTGCAAATCATCATTATTTAGTTGGAAACCAGGGGCTCATCAGAATGCACACTCACGCATGAACGGATATTAAATTTGGCACGTTGCGTCTTACACATTGGTTGGCACAAGACGGGTACGACGTCTATCCAACACATTGCATTCAAAAGTCGGGACAAATTGGAAAAACTGGGCATCCATTATCCCAGTTGGCATCAAAATCATGGTGCGGCTTTGGTATCGGCATTTCGGAATGACGAGGGATATTACTTTGCTGAGACATTTGTCCCACCTCCAGCAAAACATGTGTGTATTGCACATTCAGTTTGGGGGCGGCAGATGTTTGACAAGGCGATTGCGGAAGCCGACGGCAGGACGCTTTTGTTGTCAGGAGAAGATCTGACATTGCTTCATCAATCTGAAATTGATGCCCTGGCGACAGAATTGCAGTCTGGTTTTGAAATTGTAGATGTGGTCGCTTATGTGCGAAACCATCATGACTATTTGCATAGCACGGTGCAGCAGTTGGTTCGTATGGGTTTTTCAATTCCAAAGATATTGGAGATGGCAAAAGCTGCACCTGCAGATCTGGACAGCCTTCGCGTAATGAATCCTATTCCGGAATATGGTTCCAGATTACAGGGTTGGGTCTCTGCGTTTGGAGCGAACAATGTTCATATCCACAATTACGATCTGCTGCGCGGCTCTGGACAAGACGTTGTGAAACATTTTTTTGGAACGCACTTCGATGCCAGCGTAAAGTCAATTTTTTCGGAAAATTCGAAGAACACAAGCAACAAGAGCTTTTCTGCATCGGCCATTTATGCCTTGGATTCATTACATCAAGACATACCACTGATGAGGGAAGGAAAACCCAACGCAAAATTCCTTTTTAATGCGCAACGTTTCTATTCTCAATTGACAGGGCCGGCGTTCCTGGCAGGCAAGCAGTTTGAAGAGCATTGCAATAATGGGCGAGACAGAGACAGAGAAGATCTGGAAGAGCTACTTTCCCGAGAATCTTTGGATCGCATGTATCAAGACCCGCCAGCCTGGTCAGATTACCCGCAAATGCAATTGCCGGAAGATGTAGTGGATACACTTGCAAGTGTTGCTAAAGTCGCCGTTGGCAGTCAGGCCAGAGAAAAGTTTTTCGCGGCTTTAAACGCGTTGACAACTCGTCCTGATGACGACGTTGCTCTTGGAAACCTGCATGTGGCTTTGTTTAACTTAAATGATCCCGTCGGGCTGCGCTCTTGTGCAAGTTGGTTGGTGCGTCATGAGTACTTTTCTTTGGCACATCTTTATCTCCAGAAAGCGCAACAAGTTGGTGCAACAGCTGCTTCATTGTCGAAGCTGAAGGCCAAAGTGCGCATTCATATTCAAACGATTTAATAGCAGAGAGGCTTGTAGTCTTTTACTGATCCTCAGGCGGTAGACGATGACCTAAATCAGAAGACATGACACTTGCGACGTCGTTCGTGACAGGTTCATTTGTACCTGCCGAAAAGGGGTAATTTCGACATTCTGGTGTAAGATTTTGAAATTTCAAAGTTAAGATGTTGAAATAAATGACTATATTTATTTCGAATGATTTTTCGTGAAAAACTAGAGCTTTCTACAGATGAGCCTGATTGCGAAAAACTTCGGGGGCCGGTGGCCCCCTTTTTTTATCAGGTGACCGGCTTACCTGCGTGGGTCAGGGTAATCGACAGGGTTTTCAACGCAGCGATTTCAGCATCCGACAGGGCATCTGTGTCGCGGGTCAGTTCATGAAGCTGCACAAGGATCCCGGTGATTGCAGCCACTTCTTCTGCTGTGAAGTCACGATCACCGCGTGCAAAACTTGCGACGGAACGTGAATCCTGCAGTTCCAGGGCATGGACAAAGCCAAATTTCAGGCCATGTTCTGCAGCTTCCGTCAGAACGCCGGCCTCATCAGATCCGGCAAGATTTGCCCAGGTCTCTGTTCCGTTGTTTTCAAAACCCCAGCGCACCGTCGGATCCTGCATCACGAGCCCTTTACGCGTATAAATGTCGATCCATTCGCGGCTGTAGGTCTGGAACAGGAACATGGGCGTTGTAAACCGGATGTGCAGAGCAATCGCATAACCGGCGGGGCAGAGATCGTCCAGTGTGCGCAGGAGTGGCGAAATTGTTAATTCTTGGGACATTTGTCAGGGCTCTGCGTATTTTGGTTGCATAAAAGATGTGTTTACACCTATTCAGTTATCTATGGCATGTCCTGAAGGAAGGATAAACCTTCCCAAAGGGTAATGATTGGCGAGAAATTTCATTAGATGATAGATAAGGCAGACCTGGATTTCCTCACTACTCTTGCGCCGTCCGGGTACTACCTGGCGATGAGAGTAGGGTTTGCTTTTCCCGTCGCTGAGGCGAATACTCTGCCTTCTGAATGGGTTAATCGTTACACAAGCAAGGGCTATATGATGATGGATCCGGTTATCCGCTGGGTCTATTCAAATTCCGGTACCGTGCGTTGGTCCGATATACCTGTAGACGACCCAAGGTTGATTTTGCAGGATGCAAAGAAATACGATTTGAATTACGGCCTTGCGATCAGCTGTCAGGGTGAAGGCGAAGACGGGCAGCGCAGCTTTGGCAGTTTTTGCCGGTCAGATCGTGAGTTTTCGGATGATGAAGTGCGTATTTTGCATCAGATCATGGGGGAACTGCATGAAAGCTACTCTCCACCCAAAAACCTGACCAAAGCAGAGCTGGAAGTTCTGATCATGGTGAAGGACGGGTTGTTGATGAAGCAAATCGCCGATGATCTGGGGATTTCCCTGGGCGCTGTTAAACAACGTCTGAAAAATGCGAAATTCAAACTGCGCGCTAAAACAAGCAGTCATGCTGCAGCACTGGCAATTCAGTTTGGATTGATCTGAAACGCAGCGCGTTATCGTAAAAACCTTAATATTCTGTAAAAATAATTAGATTTTTCTATCAACCCAAGATGGATAAATCTGGTTAACAATTCTCCTCCAACTGGTTTTAATCAGTTCATCATAACAGGAGAATTCACATGAAAAATGTAACCTTTAACCTGACCTCTTTGCACAACCATAATGATGCGTTCTGGGGGTACCTTAAGTTGAGAAAGCACTTCTTTGTAGATCAGTTGGGCTGGGATATTCCACATGACAACCAGTTCGAAATGGATCAGTACGACACGCCCGTTGCCTGGTATTCACTGGTTCTGATGGATGGAAAGGTTGTTGGGGGCGCGCGGGTTATGCCAACCACGGCCCGCTGGGGACAGCACAGCTATATGCTGAAGGATGCTGTCGATGGCAAGCTTGTGGACATCCCGCCTGCGGTTCTTGAAGATGCAATTGAAAGTGATGGCGTCTGGGAATGTACCCGTCTTGTGATCAGCGATGAACTGAACACCCATGCTTTGCGTTCCGAATGTCTGTCCCTGATTGTGTCTGGTCTTGCTGAAACGGCCCGTTCGCAGGGGGGGCGTGAGTTGATGTCACTGTCGCCGCTGGCGTTGATGCGGGCTTTGCGTCAGCTCGGGTATGATGCTGGTCGCATTGGTGAACCTTACCTGAATCCGGGCGATGGCCGCAAATATGCGGTGCTGTCAATGCCGGTTGAACGTCGGGTGGATGAGAAAGCCGCCTGAATATTTTCTGTTCGGGGTTACAGGCTGTACGCAGAATCTTCCCGGCAAAGTCGGGAAGACAAAGTAATGAGTACCGGGTGATTTGCAGCAATGCAGACACCATTAAAGAAAGCGCCCCTGACATCAGGGGCGCTCTTTTTTACTTGCCGCGGGACAGGGCAGCAACGCCGGTGCGCGCAATACGGCCCAGGCCCAGCGGGCGCATAAGATCCGCGAAAGCATCGACTTTGTCCGGCGTGCCGGTGATCTCAAACACAAAGCTTTCCAGCGTGCTGTCGACAACCTGCGCACGGAAGATATCCGCCAGACGCAGGGCTTCCACCCGTGCATCACCGGTGCCATGGACGCGCATCAGTGCCATTTCACGCTCAACAGAGTCACCTTCAACCGTCAGATCGTGGACCTCATGCACAGGCACAATGCGGCCCAGCTGGGCTTTGATTTGTTCGATCACAGCAGGGGTGCCGGTGGTCACAATCGTGATTCGGGACAAAAGCCCTTCCTCATCAATCGCCGCCACGGTCAGGCTGTCGATGTTATAACCACGGCCGGAAAACAACCCGATCACACGGGCCAGAACACCGGCTTCGTTGTCCACGACCACCGCCAGAGTATGGGTCTCGATGATCTCAGAATTTGGGTCTTTCAGATCATAGGCGGACTTCTTGGAAGTGCCTTTTTTGATATTTAATGCAGACATTTGTAAGCCTTTCTTAAACCAGAACCGCGCCGGAAGAACCGATTGCGTCAGTTGCGGCAGCATCGCCCATAAGCATTTCGTTATGCGGCGCGCCTGATGGGATCATCGGGAAGCAATTTTCATGTTTCTCAACCAGACAGTCCATAATCACCGGGCCGTCATAATTGATCATTTCCATGATCGCATCATCCAGATCTTTCGGGTCAGACACCTGAATGCCTTTCGCGCCAAAGGCTTCGGCCAGTTTCACGAAATCAGGCAGGCTTTCAGACCAGGAGGATGAATACCGCTCGCCGTGCAACAACTGCTGCCACTGACGCACCATGCCCAGACGTTCATTGTTCAGGATGAACTGTTTCACCGGCAAGCGATACTGCATCGCAGTGCCCATTTCCTGCATGTTCATCAGCCAGGACGCTTCGCCCGCGACGTTGATCACAAGGCTGTCCTGGTGGGCGGCCTGAATACCAACAGATGCCGGCATGCCGTAGCCCATGGTGCCCAGACCACCAGAGGTCATCCAGCGGTTTGGTCCTTCAAAGTTCAGGAACTGCGCGGCCCACATCTGGTGCTGGCCAACTTCGGTACAGACGTAACGATCGTGGCCCTTTGTCAGGGCCTCAAGCCGTTCCAGCGCATATTGTGGTTTGATCACGGTTTCAGACGGGGTGTATGTCAGGCATTTCTTAGCCTTCCAGTCTGCAATCTGAAGGTTCCACTGGGCAACCGCGGCTTCATTAGTTTTGCGACCACGGGCTTTCCAGATTTTCAGCAGCGTTTCCATCGCGTGGCCAACATCGCCAAGGATCGGCAGATCAACATGCACAACCTTGTTGATTGAAGACGGATCAATATCGATCTGAACTTTTGTGGAACCGGGGCTGAACGCGTCCAGGCGGCCAGTGATCCGGTCATCAAAACGCGCGCCGATGGTGATCATCAGGTCACAGTCATGCATCGCCATATTGGCTTCGTACAGACCATGCATCCCCAGCATCCCCAGCCAGTTTTTGCCGGACGCAGGGTAGGACCCCAGACCCATCAGCGTCGATGTGATCGGGAAACTTGTTGCATCCACCAGTTCACGCAGCAACTGGCTTGCGCCTGGGCCGGAATTGATCACGCCGCCACCGGTGTAAAACAGCGGACGTTCGGCTTTTTCCATCAGTTCCGCCAGCTGGGTCAGTGCCTCGGCGTCTGCTTTTACCTGGGGATTATAATGCGCGGTGTTCGCTTTTGGCTTCGCAACATAGGTGCCAGAGGCAAACTGCACATCCTTCGGAATATCAACCAGTGTCGGGCCCGGACGGCCGGATGTGGCAACATGAAACGCCTGGTGAATGGTTTCCGCCAGCTTTTCCGTGTCTTTCACCAGCCAGTTGTGCTTGGTGCAGGGGCGGGTGATGCCAACAGTGTCTGCTTCCTGGAAGCCATCGGTGCCGATCATAAAGGTCGGGACCTGGCCGGACAGGACGACAAGCGGAATGGAGTCGAGAAGCGCGTCTGTCAGGCCGGTCACAGCGTTTGTCGCGCCAGGGCCAGAGGTTACAAGGACAACACCAGGCTTGCCGGTGGACCGGGCATAGCCTTCTGCCGCATGCACAGCGCCCTGTTCGTGGCGCACCAGAATGTGGCGGATGTCATTTTGCAGGAAAATTTCGTCATAGATCGGCAGGACAGCACCGCCCGGGTAACCAAATACGGTGTCCACGCCCTGTTCCTTCAGGGCCTCTACGATCATCTTTGCGCCGGTCATCTGGCCGGTGTCAGAACCACTCATCTTCTTCTCCATTCCTGCGGACCCTCCGGTCCGCCCGCTTAAGCGTAATAAAAAACCCCGGGCTTTTCAGGTCCGGGGCGCATGGTTTTAAATCTGGTTTCCGTTACCGGACCATGCGCCAATTCCCAACAATGACCACTAGAGCGAGCATCAGTTTTCTTCCCATCGGGTTTCATTACCTTGCGGGACTTTATGGCGCGGTGAAAACGGGGTCAACAGGCAAAATGCGTAATAAAGTGTCTCTGGACGAAAGAAATCTTTCCGAAAGTTGCGAATTTTGGAATTTACGGCGAATTTTCGCAAATTCAGGTCAGCTTTCGTGCCAGATTCTGACTGTACTCTGCTTCGCTTTGCCAGCAGGTCGCAATTTCAAACGCCAGAGAGGCTTTCTCTTCCGCAGCACTTAGCGTCACGCCCGGCAGGCGTTGCAGATCAAAAAAGGCGCAATCCACCCGGCTTTCGTCCCAGTCAATCAGGGCAGGGGGTAATCCATCTGCAATCAGCACATTGATTTCCCCCAGATCCCCGTGCACAGGCACCACAGGCTGATCCGCAATAGCAGCAAAGGCGCGCCGGATCTTTTGGCGTAGGTCATCGGGCAGGGCGCGCATATCCACATCACCGCCCACGTCCTTTGTCAGAAGGTCGGCACAACTGGCAAATCCCGGACGTTGGGGAAGTGCGCGGCTCGCCTGATGAAATGCAGTCAAAGCGCGGGAAATGTCGGGCATGTTTCCCTCTGCGCAGAGATGGCCGGACAAATAGCTTTCCAGCGTGAACCCGCCGCTTATATACGTGCCATTCGCTGACCTGTGCAGTTGTGGGGTACGAAAACCGGCCCGAGCCGCCAGCGACATCAATCCGGTCATCCAGTTGACCTGCGCCTCGGAGCGTCGGGTTGACTTAGCAACATAGAGTTTGCCGTCAATTTCCACCTTCCAGACCTCATTCCGAAACCCACCGGTAAGCAGATGCAGAATGGTGGCTGTGCCAAATCCGGATAAATCAGGAGGGGACGTCATGGGTGTGTATTTCGTTCTTCAAAGCGCGAGAATCGCAGTTTTCCGTTTGCGCAATTATTTACGGATGAAACGGCCCGTATGAACAGGAAAGGTGCATTGAAGGCGGGTTTTCGCTGTTTTCCTCAAGAAAAGAAGAAATTCCCATCTGTCAGTTTTGGTTATATTTTCTTACCAAAATATGCAAAGCCCTGTCGCGAAACAACGGGAACGTGGCGTTTTGCCCGAAATATAGGCTTTTCCGGAAGGCGAAGTCGTCGTAGGGTCACGGCACCTTAAAGTTCCGCACGGCGAATGTTGCGGGCGCAATTCAACGGGAGAGACGTTAATGGATCGTCGTTCATTTCTGAGAACATCTGCACTTGGTGGCACCGCTGCTGCTGCTGCTTCTACACTGGCCGCACCTGCTTATGCGACCGGCAACCGCACACTGACCATGGTTACTGCATGGGGCCGTGGCCTCGCTGGCGTTTTTGACGCGGCTGAGCGCGCTGCCAACTCTATCAACGCAATGTCCGACGGCAGCCTGACTGTTGAAATCAAAGCGGCTGGCGAACTTGTTGGCGCGCTGGAAGTGTTTGACGCTGTGACCTCTGGTCAGGCTGACATGTACCACGCGGCTGATTACTACTTTGTAGGTCAGCACCCTGCATACGCATACTTCACTGCGGTGCCTTTCGGCATGACCGCGCAGGAACTGTCCAACTGGTACTACCACGCCGGCGGCATGGAACTGCACGACGAGCTGGGCGAAATCTTTGGCCTGAAATCCTTCCTCGCAGGTAACACCGGCGCACAGGCTGGTGGCTGGTTCAACAAAGAAATCCAGACTGCTGAAGACTTCCAGGGGCTGAAATTCCGTATGCCAGGTCTGGGTGGCCAGGCGCTGTCCAAGCTGGGCGCATCTGTTCAGAACCTTCCGGGTTCCGAAGTGTACCAGGCGCTGGCATCCGGCGCGATTGACGGCACCGAGTGGATCGGCCCATGGGCGGACGAAAAAGCCGGTTTCCAGGAAATCACCAAGACTTACTACACTGCTGGTTTCCACGAGCCAGGCGCAGGTCTGTCCCTTGCAACCAACCGTGACGTTTTTGATGAGCTGTCCCCAGCGCACCAGAAAATCATCGAAATTGCATCCGCAGAAGCCAACCAGTGGAATCTTGCACAGTTCCTCGCGAACAACGGTGAAGCCCTTGTGCGTCTGCAGGCTGGCGGCGTGAAGACCCTCGAATTCCCTGACGCAGTCTGGGATTCCATGGCGACTGCAACCGGTGAAGTTCTGGACCAGTACATGGATGATGAGCTGTTCGCAAAAGTGCGCGCATCTGTTGAATCTTCCATGTCCGCATCTTCTGGCTGGCTGACAAAATCCGAAGGTGCATATCGCGCGCAGCGTGACCGCATCATGGGCTAAGCCCATATCGGCTGCTTAATTTGCTCCGGGCCTGTTTAACGGGCCCGGAGTTTTACAATGCTGAACCTGAGGATACAGGACAGCAAGACGCGCGGGACAACCGTGCACAGACTGCGGGGGACGGGATGCTCGACGGCATTACCTGGTTTTTTACCAACCTGGCCATGGCATTTTATAATCTTGGCTATGCGCTGACACATCCGGGCGGCTGGCTGTCCTGGGTGCCATATACCAACGGAAAAATGGACGATCTGGAAATCAAGCAATCCTTGATGCGCTTTATCTATTATGGCGGCTCGGTTGAATTTTTCTTCGTCATCTTTGCGCTTTTCCTGGTGCTGACAATCGTTGGCATTTTCCGCAACCCCTTTATGTGGCGCATGGTACGTGTGACCGAAGGTCTGGCAAACGGTCTGGGCCGTATTGCGGCCTGGGCTGGTCTGATCATGGTGCTGCAACAGATCATGATTGTGTTTATGCAGCGGATCTTTACCGCTTCCACAATCCCTTATTTCTTTGGCGAAGGTATGAACAAAGATGTCAGCTGGTGGGCTGAGATGTTGAAGTTCGAAAATGCCATTATCGTCACGCTTTGTGCGACCTACACCTTTGTGCAGGGCAGCCATGTGCGCGTCGATCTGGTCTATTCCGGCGTGAAATTCCGCACCAAACGTGTGATCGACATGTTCGGCGCGCTGATCTTCATGCTGCCTGCCGCAGTCCTGACCTGGATGTATGGCTGGTATTTCATGTGGCGCCATCTGGTGGTTCCGAAACCATCGGCCTCTGACAGTCTTGATAAACTGCTGAACAAAGCCCGCGCCATTCGCTGGAACGTGGAAACCATCGGTTTCAGCCCCTCGGGCTTTGACATGTATTTCCTCTTCAAGATCCTGCTGGTCGCGTTTGCAGGTCTCGTGTTTATCCACGGCTGGTCTTTCTTCTGGCGCTCTTATCTTGAGTTCCGTGAAGGGCCTGAAAGTGAAGGTAAATACCTTGACAGAGACACCCTCGGTGAGGGCGAAGAAGCCTACGAAGGCACCCATTAAGGCAGGATGAAGAGACATGTTTTTTGGACTTGATGGCGTAGAAGTCGGCCTGATTATCGTTTTCCTCAGCCTGTTTGCCGGGATTCTTTCCGGCTTTCCGGTGGCCTTCGCAATTGGCGGGGCCGGGGTTATTTCTTTTGCAATTATTGCGAGCCTGGACAGTTCCGGCCTGCTTGTACACGCGGCGGTGGACACCAGTTCCGAAGCCTATAAACAGCTGACAAATTCGGGGCTTCACCCGGATACGATCAGCCTGTTCAGGTATCCTGATCTGCCTACGATCGCAGAACCTGTGTTTACACGCGGCTGGGAAACGGCGCTTGATCGCAATATTTCCTTTATCGTCAACCGGATGAACGAACGTGTTCTGGCCGGTCAGTCGATTGAAACCCTGCTGGCGGTTCTGATGTTTGTTCTGATGGGCATCACTCTGGAACGTTCCAAGATCGCGAATGATCTGCTGACAACCATGGCAAAGGTCTTTGGCCCGCTGCCAGGTGGTCTTGCGGTATCTGTGGTTGTTGTGGGTGCGTTCCTTGCGGCGTCGACCGGGATTGTGGGTGCAACGGTTGTGACCATGGGCCTTCTGTCCCTGCCGACCATGCTGCGCAATAACTACAGCCCGGAACTGGCGACCGGCGTGATCGCGGCATCCGGTACACTTGGCCAGATCATCCCGCCGTCTATCGTGATTGTTCTGCTGGGCACGCTTGCGGGCGATCTTTACTCTGCCGCGCAGGAAGCCCGTGCACAGGAGGCCGGTTGTTCTGATGCATTGACCTATCTGGGCGAGGCTGCGGTTGTTTCCGTGGGCACATTGTTCCAGGCAGCACTTCTGCCCGGGATCCTGCTGGCACTGCTTTATGCGCTGTATGCCTTTGGCTATGCCATGTTCCGCCCACATCACGCGCCTGCTGTGCATATTGCCGGATCCGGTGGTGGCGCAACAACACGCGCGCATAGCCTGACCTGGTTCCTTGCGGTTCCGCTGGGCATCATCGGCTTTGCGATTGCAGCAAGCACATTCAACGTGTCTGGCTCCCAGGCGATCATCGTCGACAGCTATTCTGACGTTGGCGCAAGCGCGTCTCTGCGGACAAATGTCGGTGAACAATGTCAGGTGTCTATGATCGGTCTGCACGGCCAGGAAGCCTGGGATATCGCCCTTGCTGAACAGACAGCGATTGATGAGGCCGGTGGCACACAGCAATCTGTGGCGCTGACCCCTGAGCAGATCGAAGAAACCCGTCTTGCCAAGATCGCTGCAGCCGCACCGATCGGATCCGGCATTATGGCGTTTGTTGTGCTCTTTGGTCTGGTTCTGGCGTTTGCCCGCGGTGTTGAACTGCATGGCGATCGTAAGCCACTGATCATCGGTGCGATTGGCCTGTTGGGGATGCTGGCGGTGGACGCACTGTTCATCACGCCCGTGACTTCCCCTGGTGTTACCTTCCTCTGGCTGGTGATCCCGGGTGTTCTGGCGATCTATGGTGCGCGTGAAGCGGCGATTATGCTGGGCCGTAATGATCTGATCCGGGTGGTTTTCCCACCGCTGGTTCTGATCGTGGCGGTTCTGGGGTCCATCCTTGGTGGCATTACCAACCCGACGCCTGCGGCAGCACTTGGGGCAGGGGGCGCGATCATGCTCGCGGCCTTCCGCAAGCTGCAGGATCAGGGCGGCACGGGCCGTGGTGTTCTGGTTACCGCATTCGCAATCGTGGTCATGATCCTTGTGGGCGTGAACTTTGATCTGCGCATGGGCCGGGCCGAGGTACCGCTTGAAGATATGATCGCTTACGCTGTTGCGATGGCGGCCTGGATCACTGTGATCGTTGGTCTTCTCTGGGCGTGCTGGGTTCTGTGGCGCGGGGCGGTTCTGTCGCCTGTGGTGCGGGAAACTGCGAAAGTGACTAGTATGGTGTTCACCATTCTGATCGGTTCGCAGCTTCTGAACCTTGTAGTGATCTCCTTTGGTGGCGAACATTACATTCAGCAATTCCTGAAGAGCTTTGACGATGAATTCACCGTCTTCCTGATCGTGATGCTGGTGTTGTTTGTTCTGGGCTTTGTGCTTGATTTCCTTGAGATCATTTACATCGTGATCCCGATTGTCGGCCCTGTGATCTACGGCGGCACGATGGATCCGAAATGGGTGACCATCATGATCGCTGTGAATCTGCAGACAAGCTTCCTGACGCCGCCCTTTGGCTTTGCGCTGTTCTATCTGCGTGGCGTGGCCCCGAAGGAAGTCACCACAGGCCATATCTACCGTGGGATCATTCCTTTTGTGTTGATCCAGGTTCTTGGTCTCTGGCTGCTCTGGCAGTTCCCAAGCGTGGTCACCATCGTGCCCAACCTGATTGGGCACTGATCGGGTCAGATACCGTTGAAAATAAAAAGGCCGCCCTTCGGGGCGGCCTTTTCTTTTGGGGGCTTGCCGGAAAGGCTGTGAAGTCAGCCGCTCATCACATCGGGCAGGGTCAGTTTCGCCACCTGTTCGGCAATCGGATCGCTGGCCAGCGGGTGGTGTTCGAACTCTTCGGTAAATGCAGCGGGATCGTCCAGAGGTTCCCAGGTGCCATTGCGGTACACCTCAAGTGCCGGAAACTTCGCTTTGTAATCCATCTTCGGGCTGCCCGGCACCCAATAGCCCAGATAGACATAGGGCAGGCCGGCGTTGCGGGCGATTTCGATGTGATCGAGGATCAGCCAGGTGCCGGGGCTGAATTTTTCACGGTCCGGGTCAAAGAAAGAATAGACCATCGACAGCCCATCCTCCAGCACATCTGTCAGACAGACTGCCTTCAGCAGGTCTTCGGTGCCCTCAGGATCCGGCGTGGTATATTCAATGACGCGTGACCGGATTGGGGTTTCTTCAATCATCGCGGCGAATTCAAAAATATCCATATCCGCCATGCCGCCGTCGGCGTGCCGGGTTTCCAGATAGAGGCGGAACAGATCAAACTGTTCTTCCGTGGCCCAGGGCGCAGTCGCGCGGCGTGTCAGATCGGCATTACGTTTCATCACGCGTTTCTGGCTGCGGGTGGGTTTGAAATCATCCACCCGGATGCGCGCGGACATACAGGCACTACATTCCGCACAGGACGGCCGGTACAGCACGTTCTGCGACCGACGGAACCCCTGCCGTGACAGCGTGTCATTCAGCTGCATCGCACTTTCACCCTGCAGGGCTGTGAACAATTTACGTTCCACCCGCCCATCCAGATATGGACAGGGCTGTGGTGCAGTGACGTAAAACTGTGGCGCGATTGGCAGGGAATGGCGCATCTCTACAGGTATCTCCCCGGATGGTTCGTTAACCGAATGACTGAGCACACAGGATAGCCGGTGGTTATCTTCTATGTAGCAATTGAACAGAGCTTAACAAGAGCCCATTGAAACGCCAAGCATTTTGCCACGGCAGGGTTAAGAGGCCTCAGTTTGATCCGTGTTTTATACAAATCACCCGGACACGAAAAAACCCGCAAGGCTGCGGGTTTCATCTGGATTTTAGGCAGATCAGGCTTCGATTGGTTCGTCTTTTTCCAGGTCTGCTTCTTCTTTGGCACGACGGGCACGATCATCCAGGAAGTCATCAAATTCCGTTTTATCGCGGGCTTCGCGCAGGCGGATCATGAAATCTTCAAACGCGCGTTGTTCGTCTTCCAGGCGGGCAATGGTATCAGCCTTGTAAGTGTCAAAGGCGGTATTGCCGGAACTGTGGAAACCGTGTCGGCGTTTATGAGGGCGGCGGGAAGAGGCACAACTGCCTGAAAACATGCGTTTACTCCAGATCATATAAGCAAGAAGGGCAAGGCCGACGGGCCAGACAAAGATAAAACCAAGGACCATTGCTGCGATCCAGGCCCCTTTGCCCCGGTCATCAAGCCAACCTTCCGCACGGGAGAACCAGTTGCCGGAGCTCTCGGAAGGGGTGGCGGTTGCAGTGTGCATATTTCATCTCCGTTGTGGCGTTCTGTTGAATGTAAATCATGTTTACATCTTCAAGATTGGCACGACGGCGTCAGATTTCAAGGAAAAATGTAAAAGGGTTTTACATTTTCTGATTTATGACGTGAAATCAGACTGTTCTGTTTTTGTGATTTCTGATAGTACCGCAGGTCTGATTGCGAAAATATGGCGTGGCGTGCCTGCGGCGGCCCAGACAACATCAAAATCAGACAGGCGTTTGTCGAAAAATGTGGTGGGGGCAGTCAGATGACCAACAGGGGACACACCACCAATGGCAAAGCCCGTCATCTTGCGCACTTCACCCGCGTCTGCGCGCACCAGTTCTTCACCGGCAAGGGCGGATGCCTTTACCGGATCCACCTGATTGCCGCCAGCGGTGATAAACAGAAACAGCCCGCCGCTTTCTGCGCCCGCAAAAATGATGGACTTCGCGATCTGGTCTATTTCACAGCCTGCCGCCGCCGCTGCTTCTGCCGCCGTGCGTGTGCCTTCGGACATCTCGACAATCTCAACCACAACACCGGCATCTTCCAGTGCGGCGCGCACGCGTTTTAAGCTTTTGCTCATATCTGCTCTCCCTCAGTTGCGGGCAGGGAAACCGATTGCCGCAGAAATGGCAAGACGGCTTGACGATCCATCCGCTTCGCGCCCATTTTCAGGCATGAGTTTTGTATCCCGACTGACCCGCCACCCGATTCCCTTTGACACTGACCGCGGGGGCGAGGCGCTGGCGCTATTTCCTGACACCGACGCCGTGCTGCACCCGTTGCTTGCAGGAACCGGGGGCTGTTCGCCCTATCTTATGGGGTTGATGCAAAGGGAAAAAGACTGGCTGACTGATGTACTGGCAGGGGATCCGGATGCCGCCTTGCAGGCTGAATACACCCGCCTGCGTGAGATCCCCTGGGATCAGATGGCGGATGAGTTGCGCCGGGGAAAGCGACGGGTTGCGCTTTTGACCGCATTGGCAGATCTGGGCGGTGTCTATTCCCTGGAAGAAGTCACAGGCGCCTTAACAGAATTTTCATATCTCGCGACCGATCTTGCGATGAAAGCCGCATTGGCCCATGAAATCCGCCGGAAAAAACTGCCGGGCATGTCCGATGACGACCTTGCAACCGGCTGCGGCATGGTTGCGCTGGCCATGGGCAAGATGGGCGCCGGGGAGCTGAACTATTCCTCTGACATCGATCTGATCTGCGTTTTTGATGAAGAACGCTACACACCCGAAGATTACCATGACGCCCGGGCATCCCTGATCCGCGCGACCCGCAAAATGGCGGCAACCCTGAATGACCTGACAGGGGAAGGCTATGTGTTCCGTACCGATCTGCGCCTGCGCCCTGATCCCTCTGTCACCCCGGTCTGCCTGTCGATGGAAGCGGCCGAACGCTATTACGAAAGCGAAGGCCGCACCTGGGAACGCGCCGCCCATATCAAAGCCCATCCCTGTGCCGGTGATCTTGAGGCCGGCGCGCGGTACCTGAAGCGTCTGACGCCATTTATCTGGCGCAAACACCTGGATTTCGCCGCGATCCAGGACGCCCATGACATGCGCCTGCGCATTCGCGATCACAAAGGTCTGGGCGGGGCGTTTTCGCTGCCGGGGCATAATATGAAGCTGGGGCGTGGCGGCATTCGCGAGATCGAATTTTTCACCCAGACCCGCCAGATCATCGCCGGTGGGCGGGATCCCGATCTGCGGTCGCGCGAAACCGTGCCCGGGCTGCGGGCGCTGGTGGAAAAGGGTTGGGTGCCTGCGGAAGCCGCCGAACTTCTGATCACCCGTTACCGGGATTTCCGCGAAGTTGAACATCGCCTGCAAATGATCAATGACGCCCAGACCCACAGCCTGCCCACGTCGGATGAAGGGTTTCAGCGCCTGGCCTGTTTCATGGGCGAAAGCGATGTTGAGGCCTTTAAGTCTCGGCTGACGGCGGAACTGCAAGAGGTACATGACCTAACCGAAAGCTTCTTTGCTCCGGATGGTGTTAAGGCGAACAGCGGGCCGGAACTGTCAGAAACGGAAGAAGAAATACTGTCCCGATGGCCGGGTTACCCCGCGCTGCGCACCTCCCGCGCGCAGGAAATATTTGCCCGCGTGCGCCCGGAAATTCTGTCACGGATGCAAAAGGCCGCCGATCCCGCCGAGGCTCTGGCACAGTTTGACGGTTTCCTTGCGGGCCTGCCCGCAGGGGTTCAGCTGTTTTCACTGTTCGAAGCCAATCCGCAGCTGATCGATCTGCTGGTTGATATCTGTGCAACCGCGCCCGCACTGGCCCAGTATCTGTCAAAAAACGCCAAAGTGCTGGACGCGGTGATTGGCGGATCCTTCTTTAAATCCTGGCCCGGTGCAGAGGTTCTGTTCGCTGACCTGTCAGCTGCGCTTGCGGAACAGGATGATTACGAGGCACAGCTTGATCTGGCCCGTCGTCTGATGCAGGAATGGCATTTCCGCATCGGCGTGCATCATCTGCGCGGGCTGATCACGGCGTCAGAAGCCGGGCGCGAATACGCCGACCTGGCCGAAGCCCTTGTGCGGGCGCTCTGGCCGCTGGTGGTGGCCGAATTCACACACAAACATGGTATGCCTCCCGGCACGGCGCAGGGCGGCGGCGCCACTGTTATGGCGATGGGATCGCTTGGCGCACAGGCGTTGAATGCCCGGTCTGATCTGGATTTGCTGGTGATTTACGATGCGAAAGGCGTTGAGGAAAGCACGGGCAATGCCCAGGGCAAACGCGCCCTTGCAACCCGCCCATATTATGCCCGCCTGACCCAGGCCTTCATCACAGCCCTGACCGCGCCCATGGCGGAAGGGCGCCTGTATGAGGTCGATATGCGCCTGCGTCCTTCCGGGCGTTCCGGCCCTGTGGCAACCTCGATTGACGCCTTTGAAAGCTATCAGCGGGATGAGGCCTGGACATGGGAACATATGGCCCTGACCCGGGCCCGTGTGATTGCCGGCAATGAGGAACTGGGGGCACGTCTGGAAGGCTTCCGCCGTGATCTGATCAGAAATCACACGACAGATTTGCAGATCCTTCAGGATGTGGCCGACATGCGCCGGCGTCTGGCCGATGCCTTCCCGCCCGGGCGCGGCTGGAACCTGAAACGCGGGCCGGGGGCTTTGCAGGATATTGAACTGCTGGCGCAGCTTCTGGCGCTTGTCGGGCAATCCGATGCGCGTGACACCGAAAGTCAGATCCGCGCGGGGCAGCTTCTGTTGCAGGACGGCGAAGTTGACGATCTTATCAAGGCCCGCAGCCTCAACTGGGATCTGCGCATGGCGGAACGTCTGCTGACTCCGGGCGCACTGGATGAAGACGAAATTGGCGAAGGTGGACGCAATTTCCTTGTAAATGCCTGCAATTCTGTCGGAATTGACGCGCTGAAGTCGCAGATGGAAACGCATAAATCCCGCGTCGCGGCGATTTTCGACCGCGTGCTGACAGGAACGGGCGACTAAATCCCGACAACAAAGGACAGGCAGATGCAGGATCTCTCCGTGCTCGACCCAAAAGGTCTATTCAAAGATGTCTATATTATAGAAGGCATCACTGCGGGCGAATGCCGGTCTGTCTTTCTCGACTGGGCGATCTCGCGCAAAGATAACCTGGATGAGAAATCTGCGCTTCAGGCCCTGCATGACATCTATGCCCTGGCAGAACCCGATCACCCGATGTCAGAGGTTCTGCGCGCCGCTCTTTCTGCCGGTCAGAAAAAGCCCCGGCGGCGTGGTGGGGCCATGGCCCGTGTGCGCCCGCCGCTGGAAGAATAAAACAAGGCTTTCCGCGCCGGTTCGGATCAAGTAAGAGGTGCTTATGACTGATATTTCCTCCTCCGAGTCCCGCCCCGTTCTGCGTATGAAACCCAAGATGGACACGCGCCGCATCCGCTTTGGCGCGCCCTGGGTCTGGGCCAATGAACTTGTGCTTGACCGCCGCAGCAAAAAGCTTGTGCCGGGCACGATTGCCACGCTTGAAGACAATGACCGCAACCCGCTTGGCACTGTGGCCGTGAACACCGGGTCCAAGATCGTCGCCCGTATGCTGGATCGTGATCCGGATGTGGCGATTGATGCGAAATGGTTTAGTAACCGCGTGCAACGTGCTGTTAATATGCGTGAAAACATGTATGACGCGCCTTTCTATCGCCTGATCCACGCTGAAGCAGATGGATTCCCCGGCGTGATCGCAGACCGCTTTGGTGACACGATTGTTGTCCAGCCAAACGCCGCCTGGGCTGAGATGCATTTTGATCTGCTGAAAGATGCCCTGGCCTCTATCGACGGCGTCAAAAACATCGTCAAAAACGCCGCGGGCCGCGCACGTGCCACCGAAGGCCTGGATGATGTGTCCGGCGTTGTGCTGGGCGAAGTCTCTGGCCTGATCCCCGTTGAGATGAACGGCGCAACCTATATGGCGGATTTGCTGGGCGGTCAGAAAACCGGCCTGTTCTTTGACCAACGTGAAAGCCATGCCTTTGGCGCGCGCATGTCAAAAGGCGCAACCGTTCTTGACGTGTTTTCCCATGTTGGCGGCTTTGGTCTTGCAGCGCTTGCCGGTGGTGCGAAATCTGCTGTCTGCGTTGACGGATCCGCGCCTGCACTTGAATTGGCACAAAAGGGTGCCGAGGCGATGGGCGCGTCTGATCGGCTTGAGATCCGCAAAGGCGATGCCTTTGATGTGATGGAAGACATGGTTGCGAATGGCGTGAAATTCGACGTGGTCATCTGTGACCCGCCAGCTTTCGCACCGTCCAAACCCGCCCTTGAAAAAG
This sequence comes from Halocynthiibacter styelae, assembly GCF_016123485.1. Lineage (GTDB taxonomy): Bacteria > Pseudomonadota > Alphaproteobacteria > Rhodobacterales > Rhodobacteraceae > Halocynthiibacter > Halocynthiibacter styelae. The sequence continues at coordinate 80,483 of NZ_JADCKQ010000001.1, forward strand.
GCCTGCGCGCTTATGAACGTGTGGCACGTCTGGCGGCGCAACTGGTGGCCCCGGGCGGCTATCTGGGCCTGTGTTCCTGTTCCCATGCGGCCGATGCGTCACGTTTCCGCGAAGCCTGTGATCGCGGTGTTGGCAAGGCTGGCCGTCAGGCACAGCTGCTGCACACCGGATCTGCCGGGCCGGATCACCCACAGCATCCGTCACTGGCGGAAAGCGGCTATCTGAAAGCGATGTTCTGGCGTCTGGACGGCTGATGCGCGCACTGCTGGATGCCTGCGTGCTGTATCCGACAGTGATGCGCGAAGTGCTGATTGGCGCGGCGGAACAGGGGTTGTATGAACCCATCTGGTCCGCCCGCATCCTGGAAGAATGGGCGCGGGCGGCAGCACGTGTCGCGCCTTTAAGCGAACCCATTGCACGCGGCGAAATCGCCTTGCTGTCCTCACAATGGCCCCGCGCGTCTGTGCGTGTGGATCAGGGGCGCATGGCGCGGTACTGGCTGCCGGATGAAAACGATATTCACGTTCTTGCGGCAGCATCCGAAGCCTCAGCAGATCTGATTATCACCATGAATGCAAAAGATTTCCCCCAACGCATTCTCGCTGAAGAAGGCCTGTCCCGCCAGGATCCGGACGGGTTTGTTGTCAGCCTGTTTCACGCCAACCCCGGTGTGATGCAGGAGATCGCGGGTCGCGTGCATGCAAAGGCCGAAGCCTTGTCTGATCAGCCCTGGGACAAACGCAAACTCTTCAAAAAGGCCCGCTTGCCAAGGTTTGGCAAAGCTGTGTCCAGTCAGGCCTGATCAACCCGGGCCCAACGTGCTTCAAGTTTTTCAAGTGCTGCGATGCGCTGACCTGTTTTCGGGTGGCTCAGAAACCAGGCCGGCATGGCGCCGGCGTTGGATTTGGTCAGGGCTTCCAGTTTGGAAAACAAAGACTTTTGATGCGCAACGCCAATGCCGGATTTATGCAGCAGCGCCGCAGCCCAGGCATCGGCCTCGTATTCATCATCCCGTGACAGGCGCGCCAGCAGCAGGTTCATTACCATTCCGGCAATCCAGGGGCCAATCACCGGAATAATTCGGTTGAACACCATCGCTAAAGCCGTGCGCATGGCGTTTTGCCCTGAAAAATCAATGCTGCGGCGGCGGGCATGGCCAAGGGCCACATGGCCCAGTTCATGGGCGATCACGCTGGCCATTTCTTCGCCGGTGACTTCACCTTCTTTAAACTTGCGATAAAACCCACGCGTGATGAAAATCCGACCATCGGGTGCGGCAAGCCCGTTCACCGGATCAATTTCATAGATGAACACCGGAATATGTGGCCGGTTCATGGAACGGGCCATCTTACGTGTCCAGATCTCAAGCGCCGGATCATCCAGCTTTGTTGAGTTTTTGGTCAGCGTCCGCCGCATCCGCCAGACAGAAAACCGGTATATGACAATGCCCGTAAACAGGGCAAACAGAAGGGGGGTAAAGCGGTTCATGGCTTATATATGGGGGCAGGGTGTCAACGTGACAGTTCTTTCATGCCACGTTCAATGCCTTTCAGGGTCATGGGAACCATACGGTTTTCAAAGATTTCCTGAATCATGCGGATGGATTGGGTGTAACGCCAATGCGTCTCTGGGATCGGGTTGATCCACATATGTGATGGCCATTGTTCGCGTGCGCGTTCCAGCCAAACCTGACCGGGTTCGTCGTTCCAGTGTTCATTTGCACCGCCCCGATAGGCGATTTCATAGGGGGACATAGATGCATCGCCCACGAAAATACATTTATAGTCAGCCCCATAGGTGCGCAGGATGTCATGGGTGGACATCTGTTCATTCCAGCGCCGGGCATTGTCACGCCAGACACCTTCGTACAGGCAGTTGTGGAAGTAGAAATATTCCAGATGTTTGAATTCATTGCGCGCGGCGGAAAACAGTTCTTCCACAACTTTGATGTAAGGGTCCATTGAGCCGCCCACATCAAAGAACATCAGCACTTTCACCGCGTTGCGTCGTTCGGGCCGGGTTTTGACATCGAGATAGCCGTTTTCCGCCGTGGCCCGGATCGTGCCATCAAGGTCCAGCTCATCCGCCGCCCCGTCACGCGCCCATTTGCGCAGGCGTTTCATGGCGACTTTGATGTTGCGGGTGCCAAGTTCAACGCTGTCATCCAGGTTCTTAAATTCGCGTTTGTCCCAGACCTTCACCGCGCGCTGATGGCGGCTTTCGTTCTGACCAATGCGCACGCCTTCGGGGTTGTAACCATAGGCGCCAAAGGGCGATGTACCCGCCGTGCCAATCCATTTGTTGCCCCCCTGATGGCGCCCTTCTTGTTCTTTCAGGCGCTCTTTCAGGGTTTCCATCAGCTTATCGAACCCACCCAGGGCTTCGATTTCAGCCTTTTCCTCGGCGCTCAGGTGCTTTTCAGCCAGTTTTTCCAACCAGTCCCCGGGGATATCCACCGCTTCCATCACCTGATCCAGGCTGATGTTTTCAATCCCGGAAAAGCTTGCAGAAAAGGCCCGGTCAAACCGGTCAAGATGGCGTTCGTCTTTCACCATCACGGTGCGGGCGAGATAGTAAAACCCTTCGGGATCATAGATCGTCAGCCCGGCTTTCATGCCTTCCAGAAAGCTCAGATATTCCCGCAGGGACACAGGAACACCGTTTTCACGCAGCTTTTCAAAGAAGGGCAGAAACATTTACAGGATCCCGGAACGATCAACGCCAATGGTGATCAGCAGGCCCAGGATCATGCCCAGAATGCAAAACAGCCCGGTCAGCCAAAGCTTGTCAATCCGCGCGCCGTTCATGCGGTTCGCACGACGCAGCCCCAGAAAGGCACCAATCAGGCCAAAGAAAATGATGAACATCAGCTGTCTCCGCTAGTGACGGCGGCTGGTGCAAGATTATCAATCTCGCGCAACCGTCTTTGTATTGTATCCATGCTGCCGTAACCATAACGGCCCCAGGCAATGGCGTTCTGCCGCGTCTCACTGGCCTGTTCTGCCTGGCCCAGCATGTCCTGGGCGCGGGCTTTCAGCATCAGCATGGACGACAACAAAATCGCATTCTGCGCCTTTTCCACCACCGGGCGCGCGCCGTCAATCAGATCAATCACGCCCGCGGCATTCCCGGCTTTCAGGGCCGCAAATGCCAGGCGCTGCGCCACATGGGCGGTCTGCAATTCGGATCCGGGCAGGGCAGCATAGATATCGCCTGCCGCCAGCAATGCTCTGGTCGATCCCGTGTGATCACGACCTGCCAGAAGACGCCCCTGGGCGTAATGACCAAAGGCCTTCAGTTGCGGGCTGAGATTGCGGTTTTGCGCGATGGCAATCGCAGTTTCCGCTGCCTGCAGACGCCGGGCGGCAGAGGCACTGGAATACAGCGCCGTTTCAATGGCCTGATTCCAGTCGACAGGGGCAATTTCGGTGTTGCCGCGCCCGGCCTCAAAGCTGCCTTCGGGGTTAATGCGTTCCAACAGCGACGGCAGGCGCGCCGCCACCTGTTCGCGTGACATGCCAGACCGCAACAGCGGATCATAGGTCAGGCGCAGCATCAGCATGTCAAACCGGGTCAGCACCACGTGGAAATTGTCATCGTTGAACACGCTGTCATTCAGCCGCCAGAGATCATTCAGCGGCCCCAGAGCCTGGGCAAGTTCTTCATGCAGGCAGTCGCGCACATCCTGTGGGGCCTGGTTTTCCGGAATGAAGATCGCCACATGTTCACGTTTTTGCAGCGCCGCCCAGGATGTCCGTTCCTGCGCGCGTTGGCGCTGATATTCCTGCCAGCTGCTGACACCGGGCACAACGATGCAAACCGCAGTGGGCACGGCCCGGCGGATCACGCGGGCGGGCAGGAATTCGACAGTGATATTGGCCCGCGCTTCACCTGAAATCTGGGAAATCTGCACACCGGCCTCGCGCCGCAGACGGGCCAGAAGTTCGGACAGGTCGCGTTGGTTTACTTCTGACTGCGTGCCCGCCATGCGCAAAGTGACCGGACCTTCGAACCGGGTGAAAACCGGCAGGGCCTCGCCATTTTCAAGGCGGAAGGTCAGATCAAGAAAATCCTGCGCCAGTGCCCGGTTCGAACGTGTTGCTGTGGCGGTGGTTGCGCCCTGAAACATCCGCATCGCGGGCAGGGTGTCGGGCGCGGGGCTGATGGCTGGGGCCGTGACACAGGCCGACACTATAAGAGGAAGCGCAAGGCTGCCCATGATATGTCTGAAATCTGCGATCTTCATAGGCCTGCCTCCCTTATTGTTCTTATATAGGTGTGTCGGGGATGATTGCGATCAGCCTCGCTGATATTTGATGAAATCCGAAAGCACACCGATGCGATCATAAAGCTTGCGGGCGTTTTCGTTGAAATCCTGGGTCAGCCAGTAGACAGAAGGCGCACCGGCTTTGTCGGCCTCGGCGTAAACCGCCTCAATCAGGGCGCGGCCGATCCCCAGACCACGCACATCCGCATCCGCCCAGAGATCCTGAAGATAACAGGTGTTCTCAATCTTCCAGCCGTGGCGGTGATAGAGGAAATGGGTCAGACCCACAGGTTTGCCTTTATGTTCAGCGATCAGACAGGAAAAATCCTGCGGATCATCGCCGAGAAGTCGCGCGAAAGTAGACTGATAGATTTCCTCTGGCAGTTCCGTTTCATAAAACGCCAGGTAGTCTTTCCACATGCGACGCCAGTCAGTCTCGTCAGAGGTCAGAAGGGGGCGGATCACAAGTTCAGTCATATCGGTTACCTCTGGCTGCGGGCCATGAAGGCCAGGCGTTCAAACAGATGCACATCCTGTTCATTTTTCAAAAGCGCCCCATGCAGACGGGGCAGGGCGGATGTGGCATCGGATTTCAGATCTTCGGCGGACAGATCTTCTGCCAGCAACAATTTCAGCCAGTCCAGAACCTCAGATGTCGAAGGCTTCTTTTTCAGACCGGATTGTTCGCGGACCTCATAGAATTGGGTCAGCGCCTGGGTCAGCAGACTTTCCTTGATGCCCGGGTGATGGACCTCAACGATCTTGCGCATGGTGTCCATATCCGGGAAACGGATGTAGTGGAAAAAACAGCGGCGCAGGAACGCGTCTGGCAGTTCTTTTTCATTGTTGGACGTGATGATCACCACCGGGCGGTTTACGGCCTCTACGGTTTCGCCAGTCTCGTACACATGGAACTCCATCTTATCGAGTTCCTGTAAAAGATCGTTCGGAAATTCGATGTCGGCCTTGTCGATCTCATCAATCAGCAGCAAAGATTTCTGTTCCGCTTCAAAGGCCTGCCACAGCTTGCCCTTGCGGATGTAGTTCTTCACATCATGAACACGTTCGTCCCCCAGCTGACTGTCACGCAGGCGCGAAACCGCGTCATATTCATAAAGGCCCTGCTGCGCCTTGGTGGTGGATTTGATGTGCCATTCCAGCATCGGCAGCTTCAGGGCATCAGCCACCTGTTTGGCAAGCTCGGTCTTCCCGGTGCCCGGTTCGCCTTTCACAAGCAAGGGGCGTTGCAGCGCCACGGCCGCATTCACCGCCACAGTCAGATCGTCGGTGGCAACATAAGAATCGGTTCCGGTGAATTTCATAATCTCAGGCCTTCTGTTCGCCGGGCAGGGCAGTGCGCCGGGGGAATTTCGCGCGACAATAGCAGAAGCAGACGGCACGACAACACCTCAACCGGGGCTAACTCAACTTCCTGGAACTGTTTCTAGACAAGCTGAACTGATCGGTGTAATGCAGACCCCAGAGAGAGGGAGCCGGAAGGCGGACTCGGGACCTGGGGGAAATGACGCACCCCCGATCACTGGCGAGTTATGCCCCGGCCATAATTGATTAACGGGAGCGGGTATGAAAGCTGAAGTTTTCCTGCCAGAGGATTATCAACCGGCTGAAGATGAGCCGTTTATGAATGATCGCCAACTGGAATATTTCCGACGGAAACTGATCGCCTGGAAAGATGATATTCTGGAAGGCAATAAAGACACAATTGAAGGTCTGCAGGACAATACACGTAACATCCCTGATGTTGCGGATCGTGCATCTGAAGAAACTGATCGTGCGCTTGAACTGCGCACACGGGATCGGGAACGTAAACTCGTCAATAAAATCGACAGTGCGCTGCGGCGTATTGAAGAAGGCGAATTCGGCTATTGTGACAAAACCGGGGAACCCATTTCCCTGAAACGTCTCAATGCCCGTCCGATCGCGACCATGACCCTGGAAGCCCAGGAACGTCACGAACGTCGCGAGAAAGTGCATCGCGACAGCTGATCTGCTGTGACAACAGATTTAAAAAGCCGGCCTCGCGCCGGCTTTTTTATTGGCGATTGATCTGTGTCAAACCGTGTATCTGTTAACTATGTTTCTTCCAGAGGTTGAGCGCGGGGATGCGCGAAATCTTATGAGGACAGAATGAAAGCGTTAAATATTGTGGCCGCTTTGCTTGGCGGTTTGGTGAGTACCTCTGCGATCGCTGCAGGGGATCCGGAAAAAGGTGAACAATTGTTTAGCCGCTGTGTGGCCTGCCATGTGATCATCGACAATGACAATAATCTTCTGGTGGATGGGGGCATCACAGGCCCGAACCTCTATGGGGTGATTGGTCGTATTGCCGGAACTGAAAACGATTACCTGAACGGCGGACCACGCCTGCCGGTTGGGATGTTTACAGATTCCATGAAAGACGCGGGGGCCGCGGGCCTGGTCTGGACGGAAGAAAATCTTGCGGCCTTTGTTGCAAACCCGATTGGGTTTGTGCGGGAATACACCGGAAATGACCGGTCTCGCGTGAATATGAGTGTTCGTTTCCCGCAGGGGGGCGAAGACATCGCAGCCTATCTCGCGACATTTACGCAATAAAAATTGCGCCCGGATTGATCCCGGGCGTTCTCTTATGCGGCCAGTTTTACCCAGACCGGCACGTGATCGCTGGGTTTTTCATACCCGCGGATTTCTGAATCGATCTGGCAGTCTTCCAGAAGATCGGCGCAGTCTGACGACAGCAGGAAATGATCAATCCGGATCCCGTCGTTGCGGTTCCAGGCCCCGCGCTGAAAATCCCAGAAGGAATAGGTTTCAGGTGCTGCGTTGCGTGCGCGCAGGGCATCCGTAAACCCAAGGTTCAGCAGGCGACGCCAGGCCGCGCGGCTTTCCGGGCGATACAATGCATCTTCTGTCCAGTTTTCCGGATGTTTCGCATCTTCGGCCTGAGGGATGATGTTGTAATCGCCCGCCATCAGGAAAGGTTCTTCAAATTCCAGCAGCTGGCGGGCGCGGGCTTCCATCCGTTCCATCCAGGCCAGCTTGTAATCATATTTCGGCCCGGGCACCGGATTGCCATTGGGCAGGTACAGCCCACAGATCCGCACGGCTTTTTCGCCCATCACGGTCGCTTCGATCCAGCGCGCCTGTTCATCACTGTCGTCGCCCGGCAGGCCGCGACGGATATCTTCCAGCGGCAGCTTTGAGAGGATCGCAACCCCGTTGAAGCTTTTCTGCCCATGGGTTTCCACCTGATACCCCATGTCTTCAAAATGCTCGCGCGGGAAGTTTTCATCGACAGATTTGATTTCCTGCAGGATCGCCACATCCGGTTTGCGCATCTCGAGCCAGTTTGTCAGGGCGTTCAGCCGGGCTTTGATGCCGTTGATGTTATATGTGGCGATGATCATGGCGCTCTCCTTATGTCTTTCCTGTTTCGCCGGGTTTGGCCGCTATTGCAAGGGGTGGGGGAAGTGAACCCGCGGTTAAAGGCACGTGCGCCTGATATGCATAACATGTGCATAGGATGTGCATGGATTGTGTATGCGATATTCTGGTGTTTTGGTCTGTTTCAAGCACTCACAGCCCTGTGTGCATGCGTGAACAGACCTCACGGTTCTGTGTCTTGAAGGTGATCTGAAGCACCCCCAAATCAATCACATCGGAAGCAACAAGACTTCCACCGAAATGAAACAACATCCAGACCCTTGAAAGGTTAACGCTATGAAAACTGTAATCGCATCCATCCTCGCCCTGACTGTTGCTGCTCCTGCTTTTGCGGGTGCCAAAGATGTTGAAGCTCACTTCGCCCAGGACAACACCGGTATTGAAAGTGTTGTTGTTGAACGATCTGCCCCGGTTTCTGCAGAAGCTGTTGAAATCTTTGAAAACCTGGCGGCTGAAGCTGGCACCGGTATCGAGACCCAAGCCAACCCATCCGTTGGCGCAACCCTGTCCTCCAAGGGTGGTGTGAACCCGGTAGCCGCCGCATGGTTCGCAGGCCAGCTGGCATCTGAGAATGCATCTGACCGGTAAGGTTAAAGGTTAATAACTTTGATGAAACAAAAAGGCCCGGAGAAACCTCCGGGCCTTTTTGTATTGACATAAGGGTATTGAAAATAAAAAGTTTTCCGGTTTTCCGGTTTTCCGGTTTTCCGGTTTTCCGGTTTTCCGGTTCGGGGTTCGCTAAGTCGCTACTTTACATGGAAAAACTTGTGCCACACCCGCAAGCGCTGGTCGCATTTGGGTTCTCGATGGTGAAGCGCGCGCCAATCAGTTCATCAGTGAAATCAATCACCGCATTGGCGAGAAACGGCAGAGAGACAGAGTCAATCACAACCTTCTGTCCGTCGCCTTCCAGCACCAGATCATCGTCAGACGCGTCATCCAGCTTAATCTCATACTGAAACCCGGAACACCCCCCGCCTTCTACGGCAATACGCAGCGCCTGGGGCGCGTCAGCGGCCTCATTGATTTCAGCCAGACGCTCATATGCGCGTTTTGTCACGCTCGGGGGCAGTGTCAGGGACATTTTGGACCTCAGTTCGCGGTATCTTTTTACTTCTTCTTTAATATAAGGGTGTGGATAACTGGCGACAACAGCGAGATCGGGCAAAATGACATTAAAACCATATGCTTCGCATCCGGATGCAAGCAAAGGACGCTTGTTTGCAGAGGAAGAGAGCGCATTTCGCTCTTGTTTTCAAAGGGATCGTGATCGGATCATTCACGCATCTGCCTTCCGGCGTCTGAAACATAAAACCCAGGTTTTTGTTGAACATGAAGGCGATTATTACCGCACGCGCCTGACCCATTCGATTGAGGTCGCCCAGGTCGCCCGTACAATCGCCGGCGCTTTGGGGCTGAACACAGAACTGACCGAAGCCGTCGCGCTGGCCCACGATCTGGGACACACCCCCTTTGGCCACACCGGCGAAGACGCGATGGAAGAGATGATGGCGCCTTTTGGCGGTTTTGATCACAACGCACAGGCCCTGCGGATTGTGACATCTCTGGAGCGGCATTACGCGAAATGGGACGGGTTGAACCTGACATGGGAATGCCTGGAAGGGATCGCCAAACACAATGGACCGGTCACAGGTGATCTGCCGTATGCGCTGAGTGATTACAACGCGTTACATGATCTGGAACTCGGCACCTGGGCCTCTGCCGAAGCCCAGGCTGCAGCGATTGCCGATGACATTGCTTACAATCATCACGACTTGCAGGATGGTCTGCGTGCGGGGCTGTTTACGATGGAGGACATCGCGGAACTGCCTCTGTTAAAGCCCTGCTTTGAAGAAGTTGATGCGTTGTACCCCGATCTTGATCAGGATCGTCGCCGTCATGAAATCCTGCGCCGGTTCTTTGGTATTCTGGTGGGAGATGTGATTGACGTTGCCCGTGCCAACATTGCCACACTGAACCCAAAATCTGTGGAAGACATCCGTTACGCAGGCCGGGGGATGGTTCTGTTTTCAGACACCGTTTTCGAGGATCTGAAGATCGTGCGCGAATTTCTCTTCACCCGCATGTACCGGGCCCCAAGTGTTGTGGAGATGCGTAAGAAGGTGACGCAGGTGGTGAAGGATCTGTTCCCGTATTTCCTTGAAAACCCACAAGAGCTGCCCGACAACTGGCAACGTGACATCTCTGATCCCGCAGACAAGGTGATGCTGGCCCGTCTGGTCGCTGATTATGTGTCCGGCATGACGGACCGATTTGCGTTAACCGAGCATGCAAGGTTGATAGATTAGCCCGCGAAGATCCCGATACTTTTTAAGTGACAGGAGCGCTCATTGTTTCACAAACTATTCAGACGATCACAGGTTTCCGCGGGCAGTGCGGACAGGAAAACTATGGAGCTGGCACTAAAAGAAGTTTGTGTACCAGCTCTGAGGACGTTGGGCTTCAAGGGATCGTTTCCTCATTTTTATAAAAACTCTGATGGTTTTGTTGAGTTGATCACTTTTCAGTTTTTCTCGGCCGGAGGGAGCTTCTGTGTGAATCTGGGTTACGTAGATTTCGAGGGGAAAAACGTCAGTTTGGGACAGGATACAGAGATATCGAAGTTGCGTGTCAGCTCTACGAAAGACTTCCGCAGAATGGGTGCGGTAGCCGATGGGGACCGCTGGTTTTGCTTCGGTTCGACAAGTTATGGAACGCGCAGAGGTCAGCCCTTTTCCGTTAAAGAACTGGCGGAACATTGCAGTGCGCTATTCAAGACAGATGCTGAAATCTGGTGGCGCAGCAAGAAAGATGCTGAATGCGAAGCTGTCGCAACCGACATTGACCCCACGCCCTGACATGTTAAACCACGGCTAACTGATAAAGGACGCCTAACATGAACCTCTTTGCTGATATTCGTGCGCTTGTGATTGATTGCCTGGATGCAATGGTTGCGGAGGGTGCGCTGCCTGCTGGTCTGTCTTATGACAATGTCACCGCAGAGCCGCCCCGCGATGCAGCCCATGGCGATATGGCGACCAATGCGGCGATGGTTCTGGCGAAGGCTGCGAAATCCAAGCCACGTGATATTGCCGAGGCTCTGGCAGCAAAGCTTGCCGAAGATCCGCGCGTGACCTCTGCTGAAGTGGCTGGTCCGGGGTTCCTGAATCTGCGTCTTGATGCGGCGATTTGGCAGGGACTGATTGGTAAAGTTCTGGAAACAGGCACTGATTTTGGTCGTTCCGACATGGGTGCGGATCAAAAAGTAAACGTGGAATATGTTTCCGCCAACCCAACCGGGCCGCTGCACGTAGGTCACACACGGGGCGCGGTTTTTGGCGATGCACTGGCGTCCTTGCTGGATTTCACAGGCTTTGACGTGACCCGTGAATATTACATTAACGATGGCGGTGCGCAGGTGAATGTCCTCGCCCGGTCCGTCTATCTGCGGTATCTCGAAGCCCACGGTCAGGAGGTTGCGTTCGAAGACGGAACCTATCCTGGTGATTATCTTGTGCCGGTCGGGCAGGCGCTGAAAGACAAAGTTGGCGATGCCTGGGTCGGTCAGCCCGAAGACGTCTGGCTGGAAGAAGCGCGTGAATTCGCGACCGAAGCCATGATGGATCTGATCCGCGCCGATCTGAAGGCGCTTGGCGTTGAAATGGATGTTTTCTATTCCGAAAAATCCCTATACGGCACCGGCCAGATCGAAGCCGCGATTGATCGTCTGCAAAACGATGGCCTGATCTATGAAGGCGTGCTTGAGCCACCAAAAGGCAAGAAGCCGGATGATTGGGAACCGCGTGAACAGACGCTGTTTAAATCCACGGAACACGGCGATGATGTTGATCGCCCAGTGAAGAAATCTGATGGCTCCTGGACCTATTTCGCGCCGGATATTGCCTACCATTACAACAAGGTAGAACGTGGGTTCGACCTTTTGATCGACGTCTTTGGTGCCGATCACGGTGGCTATGTGAAACGGATGAAGGCGGCTGTGTCTGCCCTGTCCGGTGGCAAGGTGCCGCTGGATATCAAGCTGACGCAGCTGGTGAAACTGTTCAAAAATGGTGAGCCGTTCAAAATGTCCAAACGGGCGGGTACCTTTGTCACCCTGCGCGATGTGGTTGATCAGGTTGGACCTGATGTGACCCGTTTCGTGATGCTGACCCGGAAGAACGACGCACCGCTGGACTTTGATTTTGACAAAGTGCTGGAGCAAAGCAAAGACAACCCGGTATTCTACGTACAATATGCCCATGCGCGGGTGAATTCTGTGCTGAAGAAAGCTACAGCAGCAGGCGTGCCTGTGGATAATGCAGCGCTTCAGGCGGCAGATTTGTCTGCTCTGGATCACGAGGCAGAACTGGCCGTCGCTAAGAAAATCGCATCTTTCCCACGTCTTGTGGAAACGGCTGCGCGTACGAATGAACCACATCGTGTTGCGTTTTACCTGTATGAGCTCGCGTCAGATTTCCATGCGCTTTACCACATGGGCAAAAACGACGAAGGGCTGCGTGCCTTGCAGGAAGGCAACATTTCGCTGTCTCAGTCGAAAATCGCGCTGGCCCGTGCAGTTTCCGTTGTTATTTCTGCCGGCCTTGGTATTCTTGGCGTCAAACCGGTAGACGAAATGCGTTAAAGCGGGCCCGACAAGAGGTCTTTGCACTCGCTGCCGGAGGTTTGAGGCAGAGAGTTCCGCTTATGTGAACCCGGGAAACACCGGGGCAGGGCGGACGGAAAGGCAAGTTTATGTCGGGATATGATTACCCTGATTCCGCAGAGCATTTTACCCATCATCCGGGACTGCAGGGCGTACGCCGTAAAGTAACGCCGCGCAGAGTCATGCCGCAGCAACAACATATTCATCCGGCTCATGGTGGTCCGCAGGCGCATTATGCAGACCCTGGTTATGCTCCGCAGATGGCGGCGCATGGTCCTTATGCGCAACAGCAGTTTGCACAGCCTCAGCCCGCCGCCCCGCAATATTATGCAGAAGATCCGGGCTATGCGCCTGTTGATCCTGTGCCTGCGCAGGCTGCGGTTCAGTCTTCGCCGGTTTACTATCTTGGCGCGCTGCTGTCTCTGGGGCTTGTCGCTGCTGCCGGTGTCTGGGGCTATCAGCTTGCGATGCGTGATGTGAATGGCATTCCGGTTGTGCGTGCGCTTGAAACAGAAGGGCGCATTCAACCGACAGATCCTGGTGGTCGTCAGGCCGCGCATCAAGGGCTTGCGGTAAATGAAGTTCAAGCCAATGGCGAAGCAACGGCAGCCGCCGATCAGCTGATCCTGGCCCCACCGCCGATTGATCTTCTGGATGGTGATCAACCGATTGCCGCGATTGTGCCCGCGTCCATTTCCACAGCACCTGCATCCCGCAACAGCATTGAAATCGCTGTCGCAAATGCCGTTTCTCAGGTCGAAGGGCAGGCCACAAGCGCCGAGAATATCGAAGGGCGCATTCCTGCGTCTGTGCCAGGTGTGTCCCGTTCCCCGGTTCCGGGCCTGCGTCCGGCGCTTGATCTGAACAGTTATAATCGTCAGCCCGTCGAGGTTGCAGCCGCGACGGATGCAGCTGCAGTTCAGCTGGCGGCGGCGGCCTCTGTGGATGCAGATCCGTCCAGCATTGTCCCTGGCACTTTCCTTGTACAGCTGGGCGCGTTTGACAGCGAAGATATTGCCCGCAGCCAGTGGGATTCCATATCTGCACGTTATGGTGACTTCTTTGAGGGAAAACAGCGCGTTGTTCAGATATCTTCACGTGGTGGACGTGACTTTTACCGTCTGCGCGCCGCTGGATTTTCCACAATGTCTGATGCGCGTCAGTTCTGTTCAGAAGTCATCGCACGGTCAGGCAATTGTATCCCGGTTGTCGTACGCTGATGGCCCTTTCACATGACACGGGGGCTTATATCTTCGGTTGCGAAGGTCTGACCCTGACCCAATCTGAGGCCGCGTTTTTTAAAGAAGCGCGGCCTGTTGGTTTCATCCTTTTTGCCCGAAATCTGGATAATCCTGATCAGATCCGGCGTCTGACCTCTGACCTGCGCGATGCCGCGGGTCATGACGCGATGGTGCTGATTGACCAGGAAGGCGGGCGGGTTGAACGTATGGCTGCGCCGCATTGGTCCAGCTGGCTGCCGCCGCTGGATCAGATCGCGCTGGTTACTGCTAAGCAGGGTCGTGAAATGGCTGTGCGGTCAATGTACTTACGCTATCAGGTGATTGCAGCGGAACTGCTGGCCAGTGGCATTGATGTGAATTGCGTGCCTTGTTCTGATGTGATCCGCGATGAAACCCACGCTGTCCTGCGCAATCGCTGTTATGGCGAAGCCGTTGATCTGGTTGCCGAAGTTTCCCGCGCGGTGGCGAAGGCAAATCTTGACGCGGGCGCATTGCCTGTGATGAAACATATGCCGGGGCATGGGCGTGCGACGCTTGATAGCCACCTGAAACTGCCCCATGTCGCGGCCAGTTCTGATGATCTGCAGAATGTGGATTTCGCGGTGTTTAAGGCGCTTTCTGATCTGCCTTTGGGCATGAGTGCGCATATTGTTTACGAAGCCCTGGGGCAGACCGGCCCTGCAACAACGTCGGCTGAAATGATCCGCCTGATCCGCGAAGATATCGGCTTTCAGGGCCTTCTGATGACCGATGATCTGTCGATGGAAGCCCTGTCCGGCACGCCGGGTGAACGCAGTGCTGCGTCGATACAGGCCGGTTGCGATGTGATCCTGCACTGCAATGGTGAATTGTCCGAGATGGAAGATGTTGCCGCCTCTGCCGGTCGTATGAACGATCGCGCGCGGAACGCCGCGAGTGCAGCGATGGATTTGCGCAGGAATGGCGTCCCCGTTGACATTTCGCAGACGATGGCTGAACTTAACACGCTGATTTAATCCCTTTCTCTGCGGAAGCTTTTATGGCCGAACAGAACACATCTCTTTTCGATCAGAGCGATGCAGATCGCGTCGCCCGTCGCCTTGCGGCGGAGGCTTTGATCGTTGATGTGGAAGGGTTTGAAGGCCCGCTTGACCTGTTGCTGACCCTGTCACGCACGCAAAAGGTGGATCTGCGCCGGATTTCTGTGCTGGAACTGGCGCATCAGTATTTGACCTTTATTGAAACCGCGAAAGAACTGCGGATCGAACTGGCGGCGGATTACCTGGTGATGGCCGCCTGGCTTGCCTTCCTGAAATCACGCCTGCTTTTGCCACCGGACCCCAGTGAAGAAGGCCCTTCCGGTGAAGAACTTGCCGCACACCTGGCCTTCCAGTTGGAACGCTTGGAAGCCATGCGCAAATCTGCAGCGCGGCTTATGGCACGCGACCAGAAGGGCCGGGATTTCTTTGTGCGCGGGCAGATCGAAACTGTGGAACGTGTGCGCAAAGTGGCCTATACGGCGACGCTGTTGGATCTGATGCAGGGCTATGCCCGTCTGCGGACCCGCGATGATTTCCGCCCCTTTGTGATGGATCGCGATGCGGTTTTCACGATGGAACAGGCGCTGGATCGTCTGCGCAGTCTGATCGGTTATTCGGGTGACTGGACAGAACTTGTCAATTACCTGCCCGAAGGCTGGGCAGAGGACCCTGAAAAACGCCGATCCGCCACGGCTGCGACTTTTGCCGCAAGCCTTGAGCTTGTCAAAGAAGGCAAAATTGAATTGCGTCAGGGGGATGTTTTCGCCCCCATTCAGATCAGGAAACGATCCGATGAACGATGAAATAAGTGACATGAACATTCCGGCCCAAAAAGCTGATCGAAAAGAGAATTCTCTATTTGAAGCCCCACCTGAAGCCGAACAGGAACGCATGGTGGAAGCCTTGCTGTTCGCCTCTGCAGAGCCTCTGACCATCAAGGAACTTCAGGGGCGTTTGCCGCATGGTTGTGATGCGGCCGAAGCGATTGCTTACCTGCAGAAACGCTATGAAGGGCGCGGTGTGCGGATTGTGCGCACGGGCGATGCCTGGGCCATGCGCACGGCACCTGATCTGTCGTTTCTTATGCATAAGGAAGTGGTCGAAACCCGCAAACTGTCACGCGCGGCGATCGAAACCCTGGCGATCATCGCCTATCATCAGCCTGCCACCCGGGCAGAGATTGAAGAAATCCGGGGGGTTTCCGTTTCTCGTGGTACGATTGATCAGTTGCTGGAAATGGAATGGATCCGTATTGGCCGCCGTCGCATGACACCTGGTCGCCCGGTGACTTTTGTTGTGACACAGGAATTTCTTGATCAGTTCGGCTTAGAAAGTGCGCGTGATCTGCCGGGCCTGAAAGAGCTGCGTGCAGCTGGCCTGCTGGACAACCGTCCGCCACCTGGTCTGATGCCAGGACCGATGGGGGATGAAAGCGAAGTGATTGACGATGAGGATCACGAACAAAGTGAATTGTTTGAGGATGAGTAATCTGTATATTAGATCTGTTCCCCGGAGGTTGATGGTATGAATGCAAATATGATTTTTCGCCTGCTGCTGCGCTTCGGTCCGCAGTTGTTTGCGCAGTTCAACAAGCGTCGCAATACGCAACAGGACGGTGATGTGGCGCAGCCAGGTCAACCAAATCAGCCACCTGCACCAAATGGCCAGAATCTTCAACAAAGCGCCCGTATGCTGCAACGCCTGATGCGGATGTTCCGGATCTAAGCTGTTTCTATGTTCTGCACCTGACGCAATCGGGCGATTGTTGCCTCCAGCGCGCCCAGAACGGCAAGCCCGGCAGAGAGATACATGCAGCCTTTCAGTCCGGCCCATTCAAAACCGGGCCGGAAAACCAGGGTCGCACCAAAGACGCTGAGATACATGATCATCGAATTCAGCCCCAGGATTGCGCCGCGTTGTGACGGATCAATTGCGGTCAGGCGGGACACAGTCAGCGTCAGACCCGCGTGCTGGAACATGCCCCAGAAGAAAACACCCACCAGCAAACCGGTATAGTACAGATCAACTGTGGTCAGGGTTGCATAGAAAATCGCAAGACAGCTGAAGACAGCGATCAGCCCGCGACGCGGACCTACCTTGTCAAGATATGGATCAGCCAGCATCGACAAAGCAAACCCCAGACCATAGGACAGGGTCAACAGCCCCGCATCGCTGACCTGAAGGCCCATGTTGCGTTCCAGATGCGCGCCCAGGTAGTTGTAGATCCCGTAGAACCCACCGCCCAGCATCAGCACCGCAAAGAGACCGGGGATGACTTCGGGCAGGCGCAGGGCACGCAGAGGTGATGTCACCTGCCCACGTGCAGGCGCTGTTTCAAGGCGCAGACGGGTGATGCCCAACGTTGCAAAGGCCAAACCGACTGCCAGCAACACATAAACCATGCGCCAGCCTGCAAAATCGGTGATCCAGGCAGACAAGGTGACACCGCCTGCCATGGACAGCGTCCACCCGGTTAACACGCGCCCTATAACCTGTGCTTCCCGTCCTTTAGGCGCCAGATGCGCAGCCAGGGCATAGGTTGCGGGCAGGGCAACGCCTGCGGCGAGACCGGCGATCGTCTGTGCTGCGATCAATATGAAAAGAGTGTTTGCAAGCGCAGTGACCGCCAGAGCCAGGGTCATGATCAGAAGTGCCACCTTCAGTGCCCGGTCTGCGCCGAAACGATCCACCAGCGGGGCAAAGATCACGGCAGAAAAGGCCACTGCCAGCCCATACAATGCCATGGCCGAAAGAACATCGGTTGCTTCTGTCAGACCGATGCCCATGGCGACGGCTGCAGCGATGGGGGACAGCACAAGAGAGTTAGACCCGACAATGCCAACGGTGCACATCAAAAGGGTCACAGGGGAACGCAGCATGATCTCGCCTTTACTGAACGTGTTTCGAGATGTTATGCCTATGCCCGAATAAAATTCGGCAACAGGGGTATTTCGCATGAAGCAGGAAAAAACAGATAATCTTCAGCCAGGCGGTGTGTCAGCCCCACGCTTTGATGCGATTGACCGAAAAATATCCGCCGCGCTGGTGAAGGACGCCGGGCGCAGTTTTGCGTCGCTGTCAGAGGAAATAGGCCTGTCGGCAGCGGCCCTGCATGAACGGGTGAAACGCCTGCGTGCGAATGGGGTGATCCGGAGGACGCAGGCGGCACTGGATGGCGCGAAGATCGGCAAGCCCTTGCTGGCCTATATCCATGTGACCACAGCTGGCTGGGGGATTACGCCGGGGCTGATGAAGATCGCGCAATTGCCCGAGGTTGAAGAAGTGCAAACCGTGACCGGGGACATCAGCGTGATTATGAAAGTGCGCGTGTCCCATTCCCTGGCGTTGCAGGGTTTGCTGGCGCGGCTTTACAAGTTGAAAGAAGTCCGCGCCACCAGCAGTCATGTTGTGCTGTCCACCCACCAGGAACGTCCTGTGCAGGCAGAAATTACCGAAGATCTGGGCAGTGAAGTGGCTGTGGGGATTATCCCAGAGGTTTGAAATGTTTGGACAGTTTCAGACCCTGGCCCTGGTAGTTGGATGCAATACCCGCGCCATAAAGGGTTTCCGGTTCTGACGCCATTTTTTCATAAACCAGACGCCCGACAACCTGACCATGTTCCAGGACAAAGGGGGCTTCGTGGCAGCGAACTTCCAGCACGCCACGCGACCCGGCACCTCCGGTTGAGGAATGGCCAAATCCCGGATCAAAGAAGCCCGCGTAATGCACGCGGAATTCACCAACCATGGCCAGATATGGCGCCATTTCGGCCGCGCAGTTCGGTGGAATAGTCACGGCTTCGCGGCTGACAAGGATGTAAAATGCACCGGGATCCAGGATAATGCGGCCATCATTCGTGTGGATGGGCTCCCAGTAGTCTGCCGGGTCGTAATGGGCGATATTATCCAGGTCAATCACGCCGGAATGGGGTTTTGCGCGGAAGCCGACAAGATTGCCATTTTCAGGTTTCAGATCGACCGAGAACCCCAGGCCATCACTGATCAGCGCATCACCGGATACCAGACGATCTTCAGCGTGAATAGCGCGCAGATCATCATCTGACAGAACAGATTGTCCCTGCCGAAACCGAATCTGGTTCAGTCGCATTCCCGGACGTACAAGAACGGAAAAACTGCGTGGGCAGATCTCAGCGTAAAGCGGGCCGGAATACCCGGCAGGGATACGGTCAAACTCTGCGCCGCCATCGGTGACAACCCGGGTCAGCAGATCAAGGCGACCGGTAGAAGATTTCGCATTGGTAACGGCGGTGATGTCATCTGGCAGGGCAAGGCCTTCCATCAGCTCAACCACGTAAACGCAGCCTTTTTCCAACACGACGCCCGGTGTCAGGGCGATTTCATGCATCTCAAATTCGCCAAGACGATCTGCAACTTTATTCCCGGCACCTGCAAGGAACGATGCCCGTACGCGCCAGGCCCGCAGCCCAAGACGCAGATCAAGAGAGGCAGGTTGCACCTGGCCATCCACATAGGGTTGTGTTGCTGTGATCTGCCCGGCTTCAGTCATGCGCTGAATCAGGTGATCAGGCAGAACGCCAATTCTGCTGTCGTTTGTATCAGGTGACAGAGAAGCAGAAGCCATGGGCGATATCCTTTCAGAACAGTCTGATCTTGCTCCGCCCGGGCGGAATCAGCGCCAGAATAAACAAACGGCCCGCTACCACAAGGGCAGGGGCCGTTTTGTTCGTGGTCGGGCTAGCAGGACTCGAACCTGCGACCTTCCGTCCCCCAGACGGACGCGCTACCAGGCTGCGCCATAGCCCGAACTGACACCTTACATAGCGGTTTTATGGCCGGGGGCAAGATGGAAATTTCGAAAAATAAGATCAGCGACCGGCCATACGGTTGCGCAGGGTTTCAAGGCGGGTCGTTGCCACTTCAAGCGCCGGGCCAGCGGATACAAGCATTGGAAATGCCGTGTTCAGAATGACCGCCAGCACCGGTTGTTCGCGAAGAAAAACAACATCGTTAGCCGGGTCTTCGGGAACTGCTATTGTTTCGATTGCCGCAGGGATGGCTGCATCCGGGATATTTTCGTCCGATGCTTCGGTATCAGCGATCTGGGCTGAGGCCAGATCTGTCTGGTCTGGATCGGACAGTGCTGGGGCGGGAGCGTCCTCTGGTTCTTCGGATGTCCCGGCCGATCCGGTTGACAGAACAGCCGTGTCCCCCGGGGTTTCGGACAGGGGGACTTCTCCAGTGGCAGCGACTATTTCATCGGGAGCGGGTGTTTCAGGGGGCGTTGGTATCTCTGTTTCAATCGCGGCATGCGCGGGAAAATCTGATAGTTGATCGTCAGCGACAATCTGGTTTTCCTGCACAGGCGTTTCTGGAACAGTCGGTTCCATCAGCGAAAACAGATCTGGTTCATCGGTCACATGACTGACCTCTTCAGAATGAACATCCGGGCGTTTCACTGGCTTTTCAGACAAAGCAACAGCTGCCTCTACCGGTTTCTCGACAGAGAGAGGCGCAGGATCAGGTGTCCCTGGCAGAGGCAACTGCGCCGGTTCGGAAACTTGTTCTGGCAGTGATGTTTCCGGCGTATCAACGGGGGCATTTAGCGGAGATTCGTTGTTCACGATTGCGTCTTCGGATGCTTCCGGAATGACCGGAGATTCGATCGTAGCATCAGGGTGAAGATCAGCCAATGCAGGCTCCGGCTGTGATTTCGTGGTTGTGACGTCCGATTCCTGCTGGTCGGATACAGTTTCTTCCAGAGGGCGGGACAAGGCCTGCACGACCTTTACCCCATCTGTTTTCAGAAACCGGGCAGCGTCTTTGATCGACATATTGTCTTCATGCAGCAACTTTTTGAGGCCGCCAAGCAAAAGCATGTCAGCGGGCCGGTAATAGCGTCGACCACCCGCACGTTTCACAGGGGAAACCTGCCGGAATTTACTTTCCCAAAATCTCAGAACATGGGCAGGTGTTTCCAGCCATTCTGAAACTTCTCGTATTGTGCGGAAAGCATTGGCCGACTTTGCCATAATTCATTGTCCGTGTTCAGGAATTTCCGCCCCGTTCTACACGGGATTTCATCAGATGCGAAGGGCGGAATGTCATCACGCGGCGCGGATGAATCGGAACTTCTTCTCCGGTCTTCGGATTGCGCCCAACGCGTGCGGACTTGTCGCGTACAGAAAATGTACCGAAGGAAGAGATTTTTACAGACTCACCTTCGACCAGCGCATCAGAAATTTTTTGCAAAATGGATTCGACAAGCTCGGATGATTCATTTCGTGACAAACCGACTTCGCTAAAAACGGCTTCGTTAAGATCCATTCGCGTTAAAGTGTTGGTGCTCATGATTTTTCCTTGTAACCCACATTCTCTCGCAGACAGTTTATGTCGCGCTGAAATTCAAAGTCAACATGTGCACTGGGTAGTTATTTTGCAAAAAGCCAGCAAAGAGCTTTTTAAAGTGCAAAAGATTCAGCCGCAGGTTTGTGGGGTTTTGGCTGTCACCACCGAAGCGCGACAGCACCCCAGGCAAGACCGCCACCGATGGCTTCTGTTACCAGAAGGTCACCCTGCTTAATCTGACCATTTTCATGACCAACAGACAGGGCCAGCGGGATAGAGGCGGCAGACGTGTTGCCATGATCCTGAACCGTTACGATGACTTTATCCATCGGCAGGCCCATTTTCCTGGCCGTGCCCTGAATAATGCGGATGTTTGCCTGATGCGGAACGATCCAGTCGACGTCAGTTTCAGCGACGCCCGCTTTCTCAAGCGCCTTGTGGGCCGTTGATGTCAGCTTTTCGACAGCCTGACGGAACAGGGGATTGCCCTGCATACGCAGTTTACCGGAGGTGCCGGTGGTGGAAACGCCGCCATCGACATACAGCATCTGGCGATACCGGCCATCTGAATTCAGATCACAAGCCAGAATGCCACGATCATCGGATGTGCCCGCGCATTCCTGTGCCTCCAGGACCAGCGCGCCTGCACCATCGCCAAACAGCACGCAGGTCGAACGGTCGGTCCAGTCCATAATGCGCGAAAATGTTTCGGCACCAATCACGATCACACGTTTGGCCTGACCAGAAACGATCAGCGCATTGGCATTGGTCAGCGCATAGACAAACCCGGCACACACCGCCTGAACGTCATAGGCAAAGCCTTGTTCCATGTTCAGTTCATTCTGCACCATTGTGGCAACAGAAGGGAACGTCAGATCCGGGGTAGAGGTTGCGACAACAATCGCGTCGATATCGGAAATATCCAGACCGGCGTTCTGTAGTGCATGGCGTGCTGCAATGGTCGCCAGTTGCGAGGTGGTTTCACCTTCGGCGGCAAAATGCCGGCGTTCAATCCCGGAACGCGAGCGGATCCATTCATCGCTTGTGTCCAGCGTCTCTTCAAACTCTGCGTTTTCAACGACGCGCTTTGGCAGGTAATGCCCGACACCACGGACCACGGCTCTAATTGTCATTCGGGTTTACCCGTTATTTGTATTGGTTGATTGCGCAGCATCATCAGATGCTTTCACGTTAGCTGTTTCATCCTGGCGTGACGGGGTCACAGATGCAACCCGCGCGGCCAGCTTTTCGGAAAAGCCGGATTCGCCAAGGGTGAAAGCCAGTTTAATCGCGGCCGAAATACCTGTGGCGTCCGCAGACCCATGGGATTTCACAACAGTGCCATTGAGACCAAGGAAAACGCCACCGTTGACCCGACGCGGGTCAATGCGTTTTTGCAGGCGCTTCAGCGAGGTCAGGGCAAAAAGGGCACCAAGGCGTGACAGAGGTGAGTGTTTAAAGGCACTCCTGAGCGCACCACTGATGAAGGATGCTGTGCCTTCGCCGGTTTTCAGGGCGATATTGCCGGTATACCCGTCGGTGACAATCACATCAGCCCGGTCAGACGGGATGTCGCCGCCTTCCACAAAACCAACATAGTCGATATTGGCCTGGTCCGCGGCGTCAGTAATCAGCTCATTGGCGGCTTTCAGCTCAGCCCGGCCTTTATGTTCTTCAGTCCCGACATTCAGCAGGCCAATGCGGGGGCGCGAAAGGCCCAGGCCGTTACGTGCATAAGACGCGCCCATCAGCGCATATTGCAGCAGGTCATGTTCATCAGCGCGAATATCTGCGCCCACATCCAGCATGACATTAAAGCCGCCGGGGTTGGTAGAGGGCCAGAGGCAGGCAATCGCCGGGCGATTCACACCAGGCAGTTTGCGCAGGCGGATCATCGACAAAGCCATCAGCGCCCCGGTGTTGCCACAGGAAACCGCCACGGCCGCTTCGCCATTGCGGACTGCGTCGACAGTGGACCACATAGAGGTCTTCTTGCCGTTTCGCATCACATGACTGGGCTTTGCGTCCATCGTGACAACATCTTCCGCATGGCGCACTTCCACCACATCCGCCAGATGACGTTTCTTTTTCAGAAGCTTTGTCAGTGTGGGTTCATCACCATGCACGATAAACCCGATATCCGGGTTCTTTGCAGCGGATTGCGCGATACCGGCAATCACGGCAGCAGGGCCGCGGTCTCCGCCCATGGCGTCAACTGAAATGATGATACGACCGGATTTATCTGCGGCAGGGGCGTTGCTGGCTATATTTTCTGATGACAGATCTGTCGTCATAGTCAGGCTCCGGTTCGCATGCTCTCCGGGAGAAGCAGTCAAGAAAAAGGCGCGGCCTGCAAATCAGGGCGCGCCTGTAATCTCAGATGATCTTATGCAGCGTCTTCGCCGTCAAGATCAATTTCGTCAGCCTGAGCGACAACTTCACGGTCGTCGTACTGGCCACAAGCGCCACAAACGTGGTGTGGGCGCTTCAGCTCACCACAGTTCGGGCATTCTGCCGGGTTACCCGCTACAAGCGAGTCATGGGAGCGGCGTTGGCCCCGGCGTGACCGGGTGATCTTACTTTTTGGGACAGCCATGTCACAACCTCAAGTTCGTGGGGCGTGTCAAATAGCCCCTGTTAAATCTGGTGCTTCGGGATCTGCCTGTCTGTGACTTTGCCACAGAATAAGCCCTGAAACGAAGCCGGGAACATAGAGAGATTTCCCGGTTGTGCAACCCTTTACATGTAGAAATGCCCTGCGTACAGCCGCCTTTTCGCAAAGAAGGGTAAAAAAATGTCAGCTTTCGCCTGAATCACCGCTTTCGATCTTGTTTTTCAGCCCCTGAAGCGCAGCAAATGGGTTCAGATCTGCATCCTGCAAAGGTGCAACACCTTTTGGCGCAGCCTGTATCGGGGCGGATTCTGTACCAGCACCAGCCGCGCGCGGATACAATGGCAGCGCAAGTGCCAGGGCTTCCGTCATGATTTCACCCACGTCAATGGTCGCGCCCAATGGTTCCTGGGTTTCATCCGGGTCCATTTCGGTTTCGCTGTCCTCATCAGGTGTTTCGTAATTGGCAATAAAGCGCCGCGTGACTTTTTCATCAATCCGGGTCTTCACCGGGGCCAGTGTCGAAATGCAGGGTTGTTCAATCGTTGCCCCCAGTTCGGCTGTCACGACCCAGTCTTTCTTACCGGCCGCTTTGATCGTGCCTTTGAAACGCAGTTTGTTCAGGCTGATCAGCCCCAGAAGCTCTGCAATCGGGGTGCATTCCGCTGCACCTGGTTTCAGTTCAAATGTCAGTTCCTGACTGCTTTTCAAAGCCCGGGTTTCATAGCTGTGGCTATATGGGGGCTGTTGCGCTGTGTCATTCATCCGCTCATCCTTCGCTCATGCGGCTGGCAAAGCTTGCAGTGCGCCGCGTCATTCGCTAAGTCCGATAAAAGGCAAATCTCTCTTATGCAAGGGCTGTGCACCGCACTATAGCCCTGAAATACACAGAGAACGGAATAAAAACGCCCGACAGGGGCAGGGAACAGCGGAAGATATATGATGGCAGGGCTCAGAAAATTGATGAAACCCCTGGTGGCTCTGGCTTTTGCGGCTGTGCTTGCCGGTTGTAGTGCGCAGTATCGCAATCACGGCTATGCACCGATGGAAGGCGACCTTGAACAGGTTCTTGTTGGTGTTGATACCCGTGAAACCGTTGCCTCTGTCGTTGGACGTCCGACGTCTGCGGGCCTGCTGGAAAGCGGTGGCTGGTATTACGTGGAAAGCCGCTGGCGCCAGTTTGCCTGGAAAGCCCCCGTGGAAATTGACCGCGAAGTTGTAGCGATCAGCTTTGATGGCGATGGTGTTGTGGAAAATGTCGAACGCTTTGGTCTGGAAGAGGGCAATGTCGTGGTTCTGTCGCGCCGCGTCACAGACACCAACATCAAAGGCGTGTCCTTCCTGCGTCAGCTGTTTGGTAACTTCGGCAACTTTGCTGCGGATCAGTTCCTCGGCGACGGATAATTTCGGTCAGATAAAGAATGCAGCCCCGGCCAATGTGCCGGGGCTTTTTGTATAAAATCCTTGCATCGTCAGCTTTCCGTCACATCTATAGGATAAGTTACCGTTTAAAAGGTTCCGAAAGGCAGAAGATGCTTCGCTTAAACAAAGGTCGCTATATCGCCCGTGAGGGACGAAGTCTGGCGGATGTGCAGGCCGCACAGGCCCTGCGACAGCGTTGTTTTCGCGATGATGCGCCGGACGCAGATCATTTTGACGACATCTGCACACATATCCTGATTGAGGAACGCACCAGCGGCGATCTTGTCTGTTGTTTCCGCATGCTGCCGATCCGGAATGGCAGTGAAATTAACCTGAGCTATTCTGCGCAATATTATGAATTGTCAGGGCTTTCCGGATTTGATGGCCCGATGATTGAAATGGGGCGTTTCTGCATTGATCCGGCCTGGACCGATCCGGATATTCTGCGTGTCGCCTGGGGCGCGATGACCCGGTATGTCGATGAAAACGGGGTTGAGATGCTGTTTGGCTGTTCTTCCTTTCAGGGGACAGAGGCTGCGGAATACTACGATTCCTTTGCACTGCTGCGCGATCGCCACCTGGCCCCGAAACGGTTTCTTCCCCGCGTGAAAGCCCCGGGTGTCTTCCGTTTTGCCGAGCGTCTGCGGCGCAAGCCCGATGCAAAACGTGCCATGAAAACCATGCCGCCGCTGCTGCGCACTTATCTTGTGATGGGGGGCTGGGTGTCTGATCATGCGGTGGTTGATCCGGATATGAACACATTACATGTGTTTACCGGTCTGGAAATCCGCGCCATTCCCCCGGCGCGCGCCCGTCTTTTACGCATGGGGGCAACCTGATACGTTGACCTTTCTCATGGCGCAGGCTAGCTGCATGTCATGGCACGTACACCTCTTCTTCAGCTCTCCGATATTTCCCTGACCTTTGGCGGGGATCCGATTTTTGACAACCTTGATCTTGTGGTTCAGCCCGGCGACCGTGTGGCGCTGGTGGGGCGCAATGGATCGGGTAAATCCACGCTGATGAAGATCATGGCAGGGATTGTTGAGGCCGACAAAGGCCTGCGCGTGGTGTCGCCCGGTGTGTCGGTTGGCTATATGGAACAAGACCCGGATCTGTCAGGCTTTGAAACCCTTGGTGACTTTGCACTTTCTGATCTTGAACCATCCGAAGCCTGGCGCGTCGAAATGGCCGCTGAAGGGCTGAAGTTTAACCCCGATACACCGGTTGCAACGGCTTCTGGTGGGGAACGCCGGCGTGCGGCTTTGGCGAAACTTCTGGGTGAAGCGCCGGAACTGATGCTGTTGGACGAACCGACAAACCACCTTGATATTGAAGCAATCACCTGGCTTGAAAATCAGTTGAAAGAAACACAATCCGGCTTTGTTCTGATCAGCCACGACCGCGCATTTTTACGTGCGCTTTCCCGTGCAACCCTTTGGGTCGACAGAGGAATGACGCGTCGGATGGAAAAAGATTTCTCCCATTTTGAAGCCTGGCGCGACAAGACCTGGGAAGAAGAAGACATTGCGCGCCACAAGCTGGATCGCAAGATCAAATCCGAAGCCCGCTGGGCAGTTGAGGGCATTTCCGCGCGCCGCAAACGCAACCAGGGCCGGGTGCGTGCCTTGCAGGAATTACGTGCTGAACGTTCTGGTCAGATTCGCCGTCAGGGTGTGGCTGCGATGGAACTGGATGCCGGGACCAAATCCGGGCGTAAGGTGATCGAAGCGCAGGGCATTTCCAAGTCGTTTGAAACCAAAACGATCCTGAAATCTTTTGATCTGCGCATCAACCGCGGGGATCGCGTGGCTTTGCTGGGCCCAAATGGGGCAGGCAAAACCACGCTTCTGAAGATGTTGATTGGCCAGATGCAACCTGACAGCGGTTCCATCAGCCAGGGCACTGGCCTTGAGATGGCATTCTTTGATCAGACGCGCGACGGCCTGGATGGCGACAAAAGCCTTTGGGATAATCTGTCTCTGGATCCAACGCTTGGTGTTTCTGGACGCTCTGATCAGGTGATGGTGCGCGGTGCGCCGCGACATGTTGTGGGTTATCTGAAAGATTTCCTTTTTGATGAACGCCAGGCCCGCGCGCCCGTGCGGTCCCTGTCCGGCGGCGAAAAAGCCCGGCTTTTGCTGGCGCGTCTGATGGCGCGGCCGTCGAACCTTCTGGTGATGGATGAACCGACCAACGATCTGGATGTGGAAACGCTTGATCTGCTGCAGGATCTGCTCGACAGCTATGATGGCACAGTGATCCTTGTATCACACGATCGGGATTTCCTGGATCGTGTTGCTGCCACAACCATTGCGATGGAAGGTGACGGCAAGGCAACGATTTATGCCGGGGGCTGGTCCGACTATCAGGCGCAACGGGCCGAGGGACAGGGCGAGGAAAAATCTGCAAAAGCGAAAGCTAAAGCAAAGCCCAAAGCAGAGGCAAAACCTGCCGCGCAGCCATCCCAGAAAAAACTGTCCTACACCGAACAGCATCGTCTTGATGCGCTGCCGGCAGAGATAGAACGTCTGGAAGCCGAGATCGCGAAACTGACGGTGTTCATGTCTGACCCGGATCTGTTCTCAAAAGAGCCGGTCAAATGGCAGAAGGCTTCAGAGGCCATGACAGAACGCCAGGAAGCCTTGTCTGCGGCAGAAGAAGAATGGATGGAACTGGAAGAAAAAGCCTCTTCCTGATCTTGAGCTTCTCTGAACACAACGCACGCCTGATATGCATAAGTTGTGCATAGAATGTGCATGCTTTGTGCATATGAAATTCATGAGTATCTGAAATAGCTTTTCCCGTTTTCCTCTTACCGGAAATATCCCGGGGGTGTGGGGGCTGGCCCCCACTAAAAGTCGCTACTAACAAAAAGGCCGGAACATCTGCTCCGGCCTTTTTATCAGATCGTATCTGATCCTTATTCCTCAGGGATCAACCCGCGCGGGCTGAAACGCAGGATCAGCAACAAGACAATCCCAATCATCATCAGACGCATATGCGGCGCATTGTTGATCAGGTGATCTTTCAGCCAGACACCATCCGCCAGCGGCCAGGTGACAAATTCCATCATCCAGAGACCCAGCTGTTCGCCCCAGTCCCAGAGCAGCAGGATCAGGAAACCACCCAGGATCGCACCCCAGTTGTTACCAGATCCCCCGATGATCACCATCACCCAGATCAGGAAGGTAAACCGCAGCGGCTGGTAGGACGTCGGGATCAGGGTGCTGTCCATGGTCGCCCACATGGCACCGGCCAGACCACAGATGGCAGAACCCAGAATAAAGATCTGCAGGTGGCGGCGGGTGACATCTTTGCCCATGGCTTCTGCGGCGACTTCATTGTCACGGATCGCACGCATCATACGGCCCCAGGGGGAATTCAGCGCCTGTTGTGACAGCCACATGAGGATCGCCAGAACCACAACGAAAAGCCCGGTATAGCAAAGCTTTACAAAGACAGTAGAGGCCAGGATCGGGTCATTGATGCCGAAGGTCTGGGCGGTGTTCAGGAAGCTTTCAGAGGCCTGAAGGTCGACTTCATAAGGCACAGGACGCGGGATGCCGACGACGTTTTTAACGCCGCGCGACAGCCAGTCTTCATTCTTCAGGATCGCGATGATGATCTCCGCAATGCCGAGCGTCGCAATCGCCAGATAATCGGACCGCAGACCAAGGGCGGTTTTACCGATGATCCAGGCAGCACCAGCCGCCATTAAAGCCCCCATGGGCCAGGCCAGAAGCACCGGCAGGCCCAGACCGCCAAGATAGCCGGTCGCGGCAGAATCGACAGATTCAATCGCAGAAACAGCTGGATCAAAGAGGAAGCGGAACAGGAAAAAGCCCACGACCAACAGTCCGATCAGGGCAAGGTTACGGGATTTGCCCGGGGTCATGCGTTTCATCAGTTGCACGGCACCCAGAATGGTGGCTGCTCCAATGAGCAGGGCAACAACAACACGCAGCCCGCCAGCGGCGATGGCTTCCGTCGTGGGGGGCATGGAAATCAGCACGGTGGACAGCGCACCAAGGGCAACAAACCCCATGATGCCGACGTTCAGAAGCCCGGCCAGCCCCCATTGCAGGTTTACACCCAGCGCAAGGATTGCGGAGATCAGGCCAAGGTTCAGCAGATACAGGGCCGCGTTTGGCCCTTTGACCATACCGGTGAGGATAAAGACCACGCCGATGATGGCGAACAGCGCGATGTTCTTGTAATTCATGGTCATAGCGCTTTCCCCTTAAACAGACCGGTGGGACGGAACAGAAGCACGATAATCAGGATCGTAAAGCTGACCGCAAATTTGTAATCAGTCGACAGAAGCTGCACGAGGCTGGAGGGTTCCAGACCTTCGGGCGCGAGGTAACCCAGCACTTTTTTGAAAGCATAGGTGATTGTGACCTCGGAAAATGCAATCACAAATCCACCGGCAATCGCGCCCAGCGGATTGCCCAGACCACCAACAATGGCAGAGGCAAAGATCGGCAGCAGAAGCTGGAAGTAAGTGAAAGGTTTGAAGCCTTTGTCAAGACCGTACAGCACCCCCGCAGTGGTCGCCAGCGCGGCAACAATGATCCAGGTGATCATCACCACACGTTCCGGATTGATGCCAGACAACAGCGCCAGATCCTCATTGTCGGAATAGGCACGCATGGATTTTCCGGTACGGGTTTTGTTGAGGAACCAGAACAGCGCCGCAACAACCACAATCGCGGTAACAATGGTGATGCCCTGGGATGTCTTGAACGCAAGACCTTCAGACAGGCCGGTCGCGTTCTTGAAATCACGGGCCTTGATGATGAAACGTGCGCCGTCAGAGAACCGCTGATCATTCGGGCCGATGATGAAACGCACGATACCGTTCATCACAAACATCACGCCAAGCGAGACGATCAGGAAGATCACAGGTGCGGCTTTTTGTTTGCGGTAGAACCGATAGATCGTGCGATCTGTCACAAGCAGCAGCGCAATCGTCGCCAGAATGCCAAAGGGCAGGGCAAGCAGGGCGGTTGGCAACGGGCCAAGGCTGACGCCCCAGCTTTGCAAAAGCCAGGTGACAAGGATTGTCGCCATGGCCCCAAACGCCATTGTGTCGCCATGGGCGAAGTTTGAAAAACGCAGGATCCCGTAGATCAGCGTTACCCCAAGTGCGCCCAGGGCAAGCTGGCTGCCATAGGCGATCGCCGGGACAAGTACAAAGTTTGCAAGCGCGACAAGCGCGTTAATCAGATCCATTCATTCTCTCGCAGTCCTGGCGCGCAGGAAAACATCTGACGCCTTCAGGTTCAGAGTCTTTTAACGCATTGCCGGGGGCTGCGAGAAGAGGAAATTTACCGCTTTTGGCTTTAGTCGATGATTGCGTCGCCACAAACACCGTAATCATTGCCCGCATGTGGACCCTGAACCGCAAGATCATAGTCATGCGTGTCAAAATGCACGACAAATGTCATCACATCCTGGTCTTCGATATGCATGAACGTCAGGGAATTCACGCCAGGAAAGATCATCGCATCGCCGTCGATTTTATCCGTGTGAATATAGCCCTGATCTGCGCCACCGGCACGGGACAGTGTAACTTCGGAACCATCGCGATCAGACACGCAGGTGATTTGAAAATCATCACCGGTGAGGGGGCTGGCATGGGCGGCGGTGGTCAGACAGATCGCAGTTACAGCGAGAAGATATTTCATAGTTAATCCTGCTCAGATCGTTAATTCAAAATAAGAGAGCCGGAAGAAAAGTTCTTTCCGGCTGAATTTGTAACGGGATACCTGGAACATACATGGCAACGCGAAAGGCGTTTGCTGCACTCAATACAGCTAGGCTGCAATTACGGCGGAAGTTGTCTGGAGGAAAGGCCAGAGAGAGGTATTTCCTGAATATTCAATCAAAAATACAACACAATAGCAGGTTTCCGTTGGCTAAAAATCTGCCCGCAGGTCAGCCATCGCCAAATGATCAGGGTATTTAAGGGAATCTGATTCTCCCCCGGGGCAGAGTAAATCTGAGGGAGAAACAGAGTGCGGCAGATCAGACGTCACAATTCCCGTGATCGTTTCCCGCATGCGGGCCCTGAACGGACAGATCATATTCATGGGTGTCGAAATGCACGACAAAGGTCATCACGTCATCGCCTTCGATATGCATAAATGTCAGGGAATTCACACCGGGGAAGATCATCGCATCACCGCTGATATCCGTGGTTTCAATAATCCCCTGAAACGATGAACCCATCCGGGTCAGGGTAACGTCTGAACCATCCCGGTCAGATGTGCAGGTAATCGTGATGTTCTCACCGGTTGGCGCAAAAGGGTTGGCCCATACAGGTGTTACGGTTGCTGTGCCGAGAAGCGAAAGCAGCAGAAAGTTTTTCATATGTATTTCCAGTCATGCAAGCAGTTCGCAGAGCAGATGTTCTCTCTGCATATCAGAAGATCAGAGCCCGTCTTACGCTGACCGGATGACTCATGACTGTCAGGCACTGTGGTGATCAGCTACCTGGGAAATGTGGCATAATTATTGTGGTGCTATGGTCCGAAAATGGCTGATTGCGTCAGCGTGTCTGATTCCGGAATAAGCAATGGAAAGCCGTGTACCTTCCATTGCTGTTTTTTTAGCCGCCAAGGAAGCTTTTGCGCACTTCCGGATCCGCCAGAAGGGCCTGACCAGTGTCGGTGAAACGATTGCGCCCCTGAACCAGAACGTAACCTTTGTCCGCAATTTCAAGCGCTTGACGGGCGTTTTGTTCTACCATCAGGATGGAAATTCCGGTGCGGGCGACTTCGATGATGCGGTCAAACAGCTCATCCATCACGATAGGCGATACACCCGCTGTCGGTTCATCCAGCATCAGAACGGTCGGCTTTGTCATCAGCGCACGGCCAACGGCAACCTGTTGACGCTGACCACCGGACAGTTCACCCGCGGGCTGGTTACGTTTGTCACCCAGGATCGGGAACAGCTCATAAACCTGTTCGATCGTGTCGCGGAAGTCATCCGTGCGGATGAACGCGCCCATTTCCAGGTTTTCTTCAACGGACATCGAGGTGAAGATATTGTGGGTCTGCGGCACAAACCCCATGCCTTTGGCGACGCGGTCTTGTGGGGAAAGCTTTGTGATGTCTTCACCATCCAGGCGAACAGCACCTTTGTTCAGGTTCAGCATACCGAATACAGCTTTCATGCCGGTGGATTTGCCGGCACCATTCGGCCCGACGATCACGGCAATCTCGCCCTTGTCGACAGAGATCGTGCAGTCATGCAAAATGTCCGGTCCTTTGCCATAACCGCCGGTCATGCCGTCGCCGATGAGGAAAGGTTCGCTCATGCCTGGACCTCTTCTTTTGTCTTATTCTTCAGACCAGTGCCAAGATAGGCCTCGATCACCTGTTCGTTGGCTTTGATTTCATCCAGTGTGCCTTCGGCCAGGACTTTGCCTTCAGCCATACAGATCACAGGGTCGCAGATGCGGCCGATGAAATCCATGTCGTGTTCGATCACGACGAATGTGTAATTACGTTCGCGATTCAGGCGCAGGATGGCGTCGCCGATGGTGTTCAGCAGGGTACGATTCACGCCTGCGCCGACCTCATCCAGGAATACAATCTTTGCATCCACCATCATGGTGCGGCCAAGTTCCAGCAGTTTCTTCTGACCACCAGAGATCTGTCCCGCTTTGTGATTGGCCAGATGTTCCACTGTGAGGAATTCCAGCACTTCATCGGCCTTTGCACGCAGGGCGCGTTCTTCATTGGCGATGCGTTTGCGGCCAAACCAGGTATTCCACAGCGTTTCACCGGATTGCGCGCCGGGCACCATCATCAGATTTTCGCGGCAGGACATGCTTTCAAATTCATGGGCAATCTGGAACGTGCGCAGAAGGCCTTTGTGAAACAGCTCATGCGGGGGCAGGCCAGTAATGTCTTCACCCTTCATGGTGACTTTGCCATCGCTTGGTTGAAGAACGCCCGCGATCACATTGAAAAGGGTGGTTTTTCCGGCGCCATTTGGGCCGATCAGACCGGTAATGGATCCCTCGTCGATACTCAGGCTGGCACCATCAACGGCATAAAATCCGCCAAAGTTTTTCTGAAGCCCCTCTACGGTGATCATCCCGCAACCCCTTATTCCGTCGTCCGGTTCTTTCCCGGCACAGTCAGTAAAAACAGCCCGGAACACGGTCCGGGCTGTTTCAGATCTTTATCAGATCAGATCAACGATATTCAACGGTTACGTTTGCGCCGTCCTGAACTTCGATGATGCGGTAAGAACCACCGCTTTCGCCACCGCCGATCAGCTCAACTGCGGAACCACCAACATAGTCGATGTCGCCGCCGTTGCGCAGGATCTCAAGACCTTTGGCCAGTTCACCAGGGTAGATTTTCTCACCAGGTGCGTTTGCCATGTCAAAGATCTTGCTGCCGTAATCCGCAGGGGAGGAAGAACCAGCGGCTTCCATCGCGAACATGAACAGCGCAGCTGCGTCATAGGTTTCGGAGGTGAAAGAAGAGGTGCTGTCAAAGCCGTTTGCTTCGCCGATCACCGCCATACGTTCCGCAGAATCGCCACCAACGCCAGCGATCAGACCAAAAGAACCGTTCAGATCAGGGCCAACGTTTTCAGGAAGGCTGTCACCGATCATGCCGCCTGGCAGTGCGAACTGCTCATACGCGCCGGAATCGAGAGATGCGTTGATGATGCCCAGACCACCCTGGTCAAGGTAACCGGCAACAACCAGAATGTCGCCGCCAGCAGACGCGAGTGCGCCGATTTCAGCGGAATAATCTGCTTTGCCGTCTTCATGTGCCGCAGAGATGGTGATCTCGCCGCCAGCAGCCTGGTAGGCAGATGCGAAAGATTCAGCCAGACCTTTTCCATAGTCGTTGTTGGTATAAGTCAGGGCCGCAGATTTGAAACCACGTTCCATCAGGATGTCGGACAGGATCTGGCCTTCACGCGCATCAGACGGTGCGGTGCGGAAGAACAGGTCATTGTCTTCAGCGGTGGACAGGGCGGGCGATGTTGCGGAAGGTGAAATCATCACCATGCCGTTCGGGATCGCCACGTTCTGCAGAACCGCGCCGGTCACGCCGGAACAGTCAGCACCGATCAGGCCGGAGATGCCGTCAGAAGAGATCAGCTTTTCGGCGTTGGAAGTCGCGAGGCCGTTGTCGATACAACCGGAATCAGCACGGATGCCTTCAACCATGTGACCATCAAGAATGCCGCCAGCCGCGTTGACTTCAGCAATCGCAGCTTCAGCACCACCAGCCATATGCGGGGACAGGGTTTCAATCGGGCCGGTGAAGCCAAACAGAATGCCCAGTTTCACAGCACCATGGCCGTCAGCATAAGCCGCGCCAGCACCCATAATTGCGGTGGCAGCAGTCGCCATCAGCAGCTTTTTCATGTGTCTCTCCCTAATGAGGTTTTTTATTGAGGCTGATTTTAGCCAAACATAATCAAAAGGAAACCCCGTGGGCTGCGATTGATCAGAATCGGCTGAAAATATGGGGCTAATTTCTCTTTAAGCTTAAATCAAATGTCAGATTTATATGAGGAAATGTCGAATATTATAATGCTGGTGAAATGACGTCGGGCCCGCTGATGAACAGGGGCCCAACGTAGAATAAGTGATTCTCAGGTTCAGATGCTCAGACGTACCGAACGGCTGCCGCGTTCGCGGTAAGGCGTGGTGTTGTAGTGCGAACGGTAGCATTTGGAAAAATGGCTTGGGCTGGCAAAACCACAGGCCAACGCCACATTGATCACACTCATATCGGTCTGCATCAACAGGTTGCGCGCTTTTTGCAGGCGCAACTCCATATAATAACGCTTGGGCGACCGGTTCAGATAGCGACGGAACAGACGTTCCAGCTGTCGGGTGGACATGCCCACGTCTTTCGCCAGAACAGAAGGGCTGATCGGTTCTTCAATGTTCTGTTCCATCATCTGAATGACAGCAGAGAGTTTCGGATGACGTACACCGATACGGGACGGCACGGACAGGCGTTGCGTGTCCTGGTCGGTCCGGATGGACGAATAGATCAGCTGATCCGCCACGGCGTTCGCCAGATCTTCCCCGTGATCAGACGCAATGATTTTCAGCATCAGATCAATAGAAGAGGTGCCGCCAGCAGTGGTATAGCGGTTGCCATCCATGACAAAAACAGATTTGGTCAGCTCAACCTCGTCAAATTCCTCGGAAAAACTGTCCTGGTTTTCCCAATGAATCGTGGCCTTTTTACCGTCAAGCAACCCGGCGCGCGCCATTACGTAACCCGCGGTGCAAAGCCCTGCCATGATGGCACCACGACGCGCTTCGCGACGGACCCAGTTCAGCAGACGTTTTGTGGTTGCTGCCTGTACATCAATGCCGCCGCAGAGAAACATCACGTCATCACGCAGCATTTCTTCCAGATCACCATCGAGATTAAACTCGGCCCCGGCCGAGCAGGAAACCTTTTCCCCACCTTCGCCGATCAATGTCCAGGTGTAGATTGGCCGGTTGGCCATACGGTTGGCAATGCGCAGAGATTCGACAGCTGCGGCAAAGCCGAGCAGCGAAAAATTCTCCAGCAAAACAAAGACAAACCTGCGGGTCTTTGCGTCTGCATCAACCTCAACTGTCTGGGGTATCTCTGCCATGGGCTTCCCTTTGTGTTAACCATTTCACGGAAGCAGTATTCTGCGCCCGCCGCAAGACGTTTCAGCCCTCTCCTGAAACGATAATGCCAAATTTGCGCTCTGCCTGCAAATTCAGCGGTTGGCAAGCCCCCATTTAGGCTTTTATAGAGGAGGTCTTAATAAAAATTGCGGGAGCAAAA
This sequence comes from Halocynthiibacter styelae, assembly GCF_016123485.1. Taxonomy (GTDB): domain Bacteria; phylum Pseudomonadota; class Alphaproteobacteria; order Rhodobacterales; family Rhodobacteraceae; genus Halocynthiibacter; species Halocynthiibacter styelae. The sequence continues at coordinate 116,306 of NZ_JADCKQ010000001.1, forward strand.
GCAATGACACGGCAATGGCAAAAATCTGACTGGCGCAACAAGCCCCGGGTTCAGATGCCGGATTATCCGGACCAGGAGGCACTGAACGCTGTGGAGGCACAGCTTGGCGTGTATCCGCCGCTGGTTTTTGCCGGTGAAGCCCGCAAACTGAAAAACGCACTGGCAGATGTATCGCGCGGCGATGCGTTCCTGCTGCAGGGCGGCGATTGTGCGGAAAGCTTTGCGGAATTCTCGGCAGACATGATCCGTGACACATTCAAAGTGATGCTGCAGATGGCGATGGTCCTGACCTGGGGTGCGAAAGTGCCTGTGGTTAAGGTGGGTCGTCTGGCGGGTCAGTTCGCGAAACCACGTTCTGCGCCTATGGAAACTGTGGATGGTGTTGAACTGCCGTCTTTCCGTGGTGACATCGTGAATGAACTGGACTTCACACCGGCGGCACGTATTCCGAACCCGTCAAAGATGCTGCAGGCTTACACACAGTCTGCTGCAACGCTGAACCTTGTGCGTGCGTTCAGCCAGGGTGGGTATGCGGATGTGCACCAGGTGCATTCCTGGACCCAGAGCTTTGTTGAGGGTGAAAACGCTGCGCGTTACCGTGATATGGCGGATCGCATTCAGGATACGCTGGACTTCATGAAGGCCGCAGGCGTGGACAGCGATCGTGCACATACGCTGCAGACCGTTGATTTCTACACATCCCACGAAGCACTGCTGCTGGAATATGAAGAAGCGCTCTGTCGTATCGATTCTACATCCGGCAAGCCTGTGGCTGGTTCCGGCCACCTGATCTGGATTGGTGATCGTACCCGTCAGCCGGACGGTGCCCATGTGGAATTCTGCCGTGGTGTGCAGAACCCGATTGGCCTGAAATGTGGCCCTTCCATGGATGTCGAAGACCTGAAAGTTCTGATGAACAAGCTGAACCCGGAAAACGAAGCCGGCCGTCTGACCCTGATCGCGCGCTTTGGGGCCGGTTCTGTGGGGGAACACCTGCCACGTCTTGTAAAAGCTGTGCAGGAAGAGGGTGCAAATGTTGTCTGGTCCTGTGACCCGATGCATGGCAACACCATCAAATCTGCCTCCGGCTTCAAGACCCGTCCGTTTGAAAGCGTGATGCGTGAAGTGCAGGAATTCTTCAACATCCACAAAGCCGAGGGCACAATCCCGGGCGGCGTGCATTTTGAGATGACCGGCAAAGATGTGACCGAATGCACCGGTGGTGTCCGCGCTGTGACCGATGAAGATCTGTCCAGCCGCTATCACACCGCCTGTGATCCACGTCTGAATGCGTCACAATCTCTGGAACTGGCCTTCCTGATCGCGGAAGAACTGTCTGCGAACCGTAAGGCGTTGCAGGCAAAAGCAAGCTAAGTCTTCTGAGACCTGAACAAAAGAAAACCGCAGCACTTTCAGAGTGTTGCGGTTTTCTATTTTGCACCTTCTTATCTGCCCGATGGTCTGGTGCCTGCGTGAATATTTAAGTCATCACTGATCGTTATCGGTTACCAGCCTCAGGTAGGATGCCGTTTTTGACGGCGCGCCTGTAAAGGCCTGGCTGTTTTCTGCAAATCCCGGCTGCTTTTGTGCGTCATCTGTCTGGAAAACCACTTCAGGCTTCTCAGGTGTGGGTTGTGGGGCAGGGCGACGGGTGATTTCTGGTGCCTTGACCTGAATTGGGCGGCTCTGGATGTCTGAGACATCAAAGCGGCGCGGTGTGCGGCCGGTTTGCCCCTGTGCCACAAGGCAGCCCAGAATACGGGACACATCACCAAGATCGCTTTTCAGGGGCAGAAGCAGCATCCGCGCCGTCAGATCGGGTTTGCCAAACCCTTTTTCCCCTGTCAGGTGAATTTCGGCTGTTTCCGGGCCCTGAAACACATCTTCCAGCGCCGCAGTTACCTTTTTGCGGCTGTCCGGGGTAAAGAATGACGTCAGGGGCATCCCGCGCACTTCCATCCCGATCAGATCGACCAGATGAAGACCTGCAAGACGGAACCGCGCAAGGCCCGGGGCGATGCGTTCCAGAATGAAAGCATGTTCCAGAACGCCCTCGATGCCACGGGGATCTACATCCGTGCGCAAAGGCACAACCCGGCCATGCCGCAGACCTTCCCAATAGGCCTCAACCTGTTTCAGAGCCGACCAGGTCATTTGCCCTCTGTAATCTGAAAGCGTGACAACTTCGTTATTCCCATCGTTGTTCTGTGTCATCGGCCTGTTCCGTCTGATGCGCTGAGGCCGGTCGTTGGCCCCGGAAGATTGTTTACAGGGCTGTGTTCTGTTAACCCTGCCAGCAGAATGGTTACTGGTATGTTAATATCGCATAGTTTTACGAAAAATGGTGGGAAACCTTAGGAAATGGTTAACTCGATGACAGGCTTTGCTTCCGGCCAGGGGGCATCAGATGGGTTCAGCTGGACGTGGGAATTGCGTTCTGTAAATGCACGCGGGCTTGATCTGCGCCTGCGGGTGCCGGATTGGCTGCCGGGCCTGGAACAGAAGTTGCGCGCGACGGTCGGGGATGCGCTGACGCGTGGTGCAGTGACCCTGAACCTGCGCCTGTCACGTGAAGAAAATACCGGCCAGGTACAGCTTGATACCAGGGCGCTGCAGGCCGCTCTGAAAAGCCTGTCAGGCATTGAACTGGAAGCACGCGCCGTCGGGGTTGCGCTGGCGACACCCACCGCGATGGACCTGATGAAGTTGCCGGGCATTGTGCAGGCCGCTGCGGATGTGGCAGAACCAGCTGTTCTTGCCGCGGCTGTGCAGGCCGATTTTGTGCCGGTGCTGGCGGATTTCCTTGCGATGCGGGCGCATGAGGGCGCAGCACTGGAACAGATCATTTCCGGTCAGCTGAAAGAGATCGAAACTCTGGTCACAACCGCACAACAACAGGCCAAAGATCGTCTGCCGCAAATGGAAACTGCGTTGCGGGACAATCTGAACCGGGTGCTGGCGAACAGTGATGGTCTGGATGAGGCCCGCCTTGCCCAGGAAATCGCGGTTCTGGTGGTGAAATCAGATGTGACAGAGGAAATTGATCGCCTGATGACCCATGTCAAAGCCGCCCGCGCACTTCTGGCCGCAAATGGGCCTTGTGGACGCAAGTTCGATTTTCTGATGCAGGAATTCAACCGCGAGGCCAATACGCTTTGTTCCAAAAGCCAGGACAGCGCATTGACCGCGACAGGGCTTGACCTGAAGGCTGTGATTGATCAGATGCGCGAACAAATTCAGAATGTGGAGTAAACCATGAATACGGATCAACGCCGGGGCCTTCTGATTATCCTGTCATCGCCATCAGGTGCCGGGAAATCAACGCTGTCCAAACGTCTGCGGGCCTGGGATCCGGATATCCGTTTCTCGGTCTCTGCCACCACACGCGACCCGCGCCCGGGCGAAGTGAACGGTGAAGATTACCACTTTATGACAGAAGCCACGTTCAAACGTGATGTGGCCGATGGCATGATGCTGGAACACGCGCATGTCTTCGGGAACTTCTATGGCTCGCCACGCCGTCCTGTGATGTCGGCGATTGAAGACGGGCATGATGTGCTGTTTGATGTCGACTGGCAGGGCGAACAGCAAATCCGCAATACGGATCTTGGCAAACACGCCCTTTCGATCTTCCTGCTGCCCCCCTCTATTGCTGAATTGCGCGCCCGTCTGGAAGGACGCGGTCAGGACAGCGAAGAGGTCATCGAAAAGCGCATGCGCAAAAGCTGGGATGAAATCAGCCGCTGGTCGAACTATGACTATGTGCTTGTGAACGATGATCTGGACGCAACAGAACAACGCCTGCTGACGATTGTTGCATCCGAACGTCTGCGCCGGGAACAACAGCCTGCTGTTGTGGAACATGTACGGATGTTGCAAGCCGAATTTGAGGGAATGTCATGACGATTTATGCACTGGATGGCGTGACGCCAGAGATTGCGGATGATGTTTTTGTCGCCGCTGACGCGAATATCATCGGTAAAATCTGCCTGCAGGCCGGATCATCTGTCTGGTTCGGATCAACCCTGCGTGGCGATAATGAACTGATTGATCTGGGCGCGGGCAGCAATATTCAGGAAAACTGTGTGTTGCACACAGATATGGGCTTTCCTCTGGTGATTGGGGCCGGCTGCACCATTGGTCACAAAGCCATGTTGCACGGCTGCACCATTGGGGAAAACAGCCTGATCGGTATGGGTGCGACTGTGCTGAACGGGGCGAAGATCGGTAAAAACTGCCTGATCGGGGCGGGGGCACTGATCACCGAAGGCAAAGAGATCCCGGATGGATCGCTTGTCATGGGGGCGCCGGGTAAAATCGTGCGGGAGCTGAATGACCAGGCAATTGAAGGCCTGAAAGCCTCAGCACTTGGGTATCAGGCAAATGCACAGCGCTTTCTTGCGGAGCTTAAGCCTGTCGAAGGCTAAACGAAATCTGAGGGTGCAGGATTCCGGCGCCTTTACAGACCATTGGCGTCAGGTCAGACGACACGCAATTCCGGTGCACGGTTGAGTTCCACCAGTTCACAATCAACATCCGGCGCACGATAGCACAGTTCACGCGTGACCATGGCCTGATCCGGAAGTTTCGGCGCCAGCACACGAAACGCGCCGCAATACCGAAAGGTTTGCAGGCGATCTGCAAGATCAAGCGCGTCAAACCCAACGGACGTCAAAGGAGAAAGAATCATATCAGGTCGATGCATGAGCAGGGTTTCCGCTGAAAAAGCCGCATAGTCGACAAACACGAGAGATTTGTCCTGAGGAAGAGAGTGCCCTCGTGCTAACCAGTTGTTCACATCACCGATCACTAAAATAACAGTGTTAGTCATTACTGCCGAACATCCTTTTGATGCAGGGTTCCCGAAAACTACCGACTCACTCATGACTGTTTCATTGCATTAAAACCCGGTCTTTGACCCGATTGTCAAAAAAAAACCTGTGGGGCGTATCATGAATGTACGATTTTTTTCGTAGCCCCCGGAAAACGACATGAAACTGAAACAATGCGTCTATATTTTTGTTATTGTTCTGTATGGCTTCGGGATGGTTTGTTTGCTTGCAGATTGCTCGCGAATATGCGCTGGATTTTCGTGAATTCCGTCGATGAGAATAATCAGGAAAATACCGGATATGACGATACCAGATCTGACTGACCTTCTGAATGGTCTCCCTTTGCCAGTTGTGCTGGTTGATAAGAATGAACGCATCAGTCAGGTGAACGGTCTGGCGTCCTCCATGTTGGGGGCTGAGATTCTGGGGCGTCATTTCATAACAGGTCTGCGTCAGCCCGGGCTTCTGGATGCGATTGAACAGGTTTTCGTATCGCACAGCACAAAGCGAACCCGCTATCAGGGGCGTGAAGGGGATCAGGATGTGACATGGGATGTCACCTGTGCCGCTTTTCGCGACACAGGCGGGCAGTTCGCCGGGGTGATGATCAGTTTTACCGATGTCAGCGATCTGGAAAATGCCGTGGCGATGCGACGTGATTTTGTTGCCAATGTCAGCCATGAACTACGCACGCCGCTGACAGCGCTGTCCGGTTTTATTGAAACACTGAATGGTGCAGCAAAAGATGATCCGGCTGCGCGGGCACGTTTTCTGGGGATCATGGAAAATGAAGCCAGCCGGATGAATCGCCTGGTTGGGGATCTGCTTTCGCTTTCACGTGTCGAAAGTGATGAACGTATGCGCCCGACGGATGAGGTCGGGATCGGCGCGCTGCTGCGGTCTGTGACACAGGTCCTGAAACCACTGGCAACGGATCAGAACTGTGATCTGTTGCTGAATCTGCCTGAAAGCGACGTTATTCTGACGGGCGACCGGGACCAGTTACAGCAGGTCTTTACCAATCTGATCGAAAATGCGCTGAAATACGGCGGAAGGAACAAATCCGTAAGTATTACGACAGAGATGTTCGACAATGATCCTCTGCTGCGTGCGCCGACAATCCGGATCCTGGTGCAAGATCAGGGCGAAGGCATTGCTGCGGAACATATACCGCGCCTGACGGAACGGTTTTACCGGATCGACGGGCATCGCTCGCGTGAGATGGGGGGCACGGGGCTGGGTCTTGCGATTGTAAAGCATATTATCAACCGCCACCGTGGGCGTTTACGTATTGAAAGCGCGCCGGGTCAGGGCAGCTGTTTTACGGTGATCCTGCGTCGGGAAAAACAGGCCTGATCCCTTTAGGTAAAGTCTTTAACCTGTTGTCACATATGGTCCTGCGCAGATGGATGTGGCCCGCGAAATGATTCTGAAATTGTGTGGTTTGGCGGTCCTGCTGTGCGGGAAACAGAAGTTTTACCCTGGAAAAACCACCGACAACCCGAAAACTTGTCTGTTTTTTCGCTTCCGGGGCCGTGTGTCATGAAGTTGTTACAAAAGATACACAAAAGCATAGTCAGTCACGTCTAATCGTCATCGCGAGTTCCCGAGAGGGGCCCATTCATGTCATCCAGGAGTTGACCACTATGACATTCATGAAACTGACCGCTTCCGCAGTTGCTATTGCTGCCGTATCCGCAACCGCTGCTTCCGCACGCGACCAGATCCAGGTTGCCGGTTCTTCCACCGTTCTGCCTTATGCTTCCATCGTTGCCGAAGCATTTGGTGAAAACTTTGACTTCCCGACACCTGTTGTTGAATCCGGTGGCTCATCTGCTGGTCTGAAGCGTTTCTGCGAAGGTGTTGGCGAAAACACTATCGACATCGCAAACGCATCCCGCGGCATCAAAGACAGCGAAATCGCAACCTGCGCTGAAAACGGTGTGACTGACATCGTAGAAGTCCGCATCGGTTATGATGGCATCGTGTTTGCCTCCGACATCAACGGCAACAGCTTTGAATTCCAGCCACGTGACTGGTACCTGGCCTTGTCCGAAAAAGTTGTTGTAGACGGCGCACTGATCGACAACCCATACACCATGTGGAACGAAGTAAACCCGGATCTGCCTGCACAGGCTATTCAGGCGTTTGTTCCGGGCACCAAGCACGGCACACGTGAAGTGTTCGAAGACAACGTGATCCTGGCCGGTTGTGAAGCTGTGGGTGATTTTGAGGTTTACCTGGCTGCTGCCGAAGGCGACACTGAGAAAGCCCGCAAGAAAGCCGCTGAAAAAGCCTGTATCTCTCTGCGTACAGACGGTCGTTCTGTTGACGTAGATGGGGACTACACAGAAACTCTGGCCCGTCTGATCTCTTCCCCGGAAGGCATCGGTGTTTTTGGTCTGGCATTCTATGAAAACAACACATCCCTTCTGCAGGTTGCTCCAATGGGCGGCGTTGAGCCTTCCACCGAAACCATTGCAACCGGCGAATACCCTGTGTCCCGTCCGCTGTACTTCTACATCAAAGAAGCCCACATCGGTGTGATCCCGGGTCTGCAGGAATATGCATCCTTCTTCGTATCTGATGAAATTGCTGGCCCGGATGGCCCGCTGTCCGAATACGGTCTGGTTGCTGATCCAGAGCTGGCTGACACTCAGGCAACCGTTGCTGCTGCTGGCGCAAATAACTAAGCCCGCACGGTAACGCCAAAATATCACCGGTTCCCGATTGTGCGGGGGCCGGTTTCCCTTCCCTCAGATTTCCGGCTGCTGCTTATGCCTCTTCTCTGGATCCTTATCCTGGTGCTTGCCATCGCGACTGTCGGCTACTTTGCCGCGCGCACACGGGCAATGGCCACCGCAGGCGGCGACAGCCGTATTCTGCATTCCCTCCCGAATTATTACGGAATGAACGCTGTGCTTTCCGCGCTTGTGCCGTCTCTGGCGGTTCTGGCGCTCTGGCTGATTGTGCAGCCGATGTATCTGCAGAGCCATGTTGCCGGGATGATCCCGGATCATGTGATTGCTGAAGGCAGTTCACGCGACCTGATTATGTCAGATGTGCGCCGGATTGCGTCAGGCCTGAACATCGCAGTAGAGCAGGGCGCAATGAGCGCAAATGAAGCATCCGGCCTGCGGTCTGAGCTGACCAACGTACGCGAACGCCTGGCCGAAGTCGGCGTTGCCCTTGGATCAGACGTGCAGCCCGAAGTTCTGGCCGCCGCGCAGGAATACCGCAGCATCGCGAAAAGCGGTTCATTCTTCATGCTGATCGTTGTGCTCGCGCTGGCCGTGTTGGGGGCGGTTTACGCCTGGAAACGCAGCCATAAAGATTTCCGCGCCCGCAATATTGTGGAAAAAGCCGTGCTTGGCCTGCTGATTGCTGCGGCCTCCATCGCGATCCTGACCACGCTTGGCATTGTCATGTCGATGCTGATGGAAACCATGAATTTCTTCAGCCAGTATGAAGCGACAAGTTTCTTCTTCGGCATCAAATGGGCCCCGGATTTTCGCGGTGACTCTGCACTTGGTATTCTGCCGCTTCTCTGGGGTACGCTTTATATCTCGCTGATCGCGTTGCTGGTGGCGGTGCCTGTCGGCCTGTTCGCCGCGATCTATATGTCTGAATATGCCGGGCCAAAGCTGCGGGCCGTTGCCAAACCCCTGATCGAGATCCTCGCCGGTATCCCAACCATCGTTTACGGCCTGTTTGCCCTGCTGACCGTTGGCCCACTGCTGCGCGACTACTTTGCCAAACCAACCGGTCTTGGTGAAAGTGCAGATTCTGTCCTGACCGCCGGGCTTGTCATGGGGATTATGCTTATTCCTTTCGTAAGCTCCCTGTCAGACGACATCATCAACGCAGTGCCACAATCCATGCGTGATGGTTCCCTCGGGCTTGGCGCGACCAAATCCGAAACCATCCGCCAGGTGATTGTGCCTGCCGCACTGCCGGGGATCGTTGGTGCGGTTCTGCTGGCCACATCGCGGGCGATCGGGGAAACCATGATCGTTGTGATGGGGGCAGGGGCTGCGGCGGCGCAGCTTGATAAAGGTCTGGCTGAGGCGATCAATCCGCTGGAAGCCATGACCACCGTGACCACCCGTATCGTCAGCCAGCTGACCGGCGATACTGATTTTGCGGCCCCTGAAACACTGGTGGCCTTTGCACTGGGTCTGACACTGTTTGTCATCACCCTGGGCCTTAACGTGCTTGCGCTTTACATCGTGCGCAAATACCGGGAGCAATACGAATGAGCAACCATACCTCCCTTTATACGGTTTCGGACAACGTCCGTCGCCGGAATGCGGTTGAGAAACGCTTTCGCTTCTATGGGCTGACCGCCATCGCAATCGGGATTGTCGCGCTGATCGTGCTGCTGTCCTCTGTCCTGAGCAATGGATCCGGCGCCTTCCAGCAGACCTATGTCACGCTAAGTGTGCATCTGCCTGCGGATAAACTGGACAAACAGGGCAACCGCGACCCGGAAGAAATGAAATCTGTCTCAACCTTCGGATATTCCCCGCTGATCCGCGATGCGGTTGTGGCACGCGCGGATGAACTGGGCTGGGTCATGCCTGAGGGTATGAAGCCGAAAGATATGGGCGCGCTTATCTCGAAGGAAGCGGCGGCACAGCTGAGGAATTTCGTGCTGGCAAATCCCGAAGTTGTTGGCACAACGATTGAGATCGAGATGCTCGCAAATGGCCGTGTTGATGGCTATATGAAAGGCCGCGTGGATCGTGAATTTGCCCTGCTCGACAGCAATATCGACGTGGAACAGCTTGATCTGGTTGATCTTCTGATTGAAGGCGGCAATCTTGAGAAACGCTTTAACTGGGCCTTCCTGACCTCGCCTGATGCATCCGGTCAGCGCCCCGAAGCTGCCGGTCTTGGTGTCGCGATCCTGGGGTCTGCCTATATGATGCTGGTCGTGCTTTTCCTTGCGCTGCCCATCGGTGTGGCTGCCTCGATCTATCTGGAAGAATTCGCGCCCACCAACAAATGGACCGACCTGATTGAGGTGAATATCTCTAACCTTGCGGCGGTGCCTTCCATCGTCTTTGGTATCCTGGGTCTTGCGATCTTCATCAACTTTGCCGGTCTGCCGCAATCTGCGCCCATCGTGGGCGGACTTGTCCTGACGCTAATGACCCTGCCGACGATCATTATTGCAACGCGGGCCTCACTGAAATCTGTACCGCCAAGCATCCGTGACGCAGCACTTGGGGTCGGGGCATCCAAAATGCAGGCGGTGTTCCATCATGTTCTGCCTCTGGCCGCACCCGGCATCCTGACCGGTACGATCATTGGTCTGGCGCAGGCGCTTGGTGAAACTGCACCGCTGCTGTTGATCGGCATGGTGGCCTTTGTGAAGGAATACCCGAGCATGCCACCTGAGGGTTTCTTTGATCCGGCCTCGGCCCTGCCTGTGCAGGTCTTTAACTGGACCCAGCGAGCAGATGCGGGCTTTGTCGAACGGGCATCTGGTGCGATCATCGTGCTGCTGGTCTTCCTGATTATTATGAACGCCGTCGCCGTACTGCTGCGCCGCCGGTTTGAGCGCCGTTGGTAAACGCGCAGGAGCTGATACAATGAATGATATGCGAATTGCAGAAAGGGCCACATCCGTGACCGAGAGCAAAATTTCAGCAAAAGGTGTTCAGGTCTACTATGGCGACACCCATGCGATCAAAGACGTTGATGTTGAAATCGACGACAAAACCGTCACCGCCTTCATCGGCCCGTCTGGCTGCGGCAAGTCTACTTTCCTGCGCACGCTGAACCGGATGAATGACACAATCGACATCTGCCGCGTGCAAGGTGACATTCTGCTGGATGGTGAAAACATCTATGATCCGAAGGTGGATCCGGTGCAATTGCGGGCGAAAGTCGGCATGGTGTTTCAGAAACCAAACCCGTTCCCAAAGTCGATCTATGACAACGTGGCTTACGGCCCGCGCATCCATGGTCTGGCTAAGAACAAAGCGGATCTGGATGACATCGTTGAAAAATCCCTGCGCCGTGGTGCGATCTGGGATGAGGTGAAAGACCGCCTGGATGCGCCGGGCACTGGTCTGTCCGGTGGTCAGCAACAGCGTCTGTGTATTGCACGTGCGGTTGCAACGGAACCGGAAGTTCTTCTGATGGATGAACCCTGTTCTGCGCTGGATCCGATTGCGACGGCACAGGTCGAAGAACTGATTGATGATCTGCGTACGAAATTCAGCGTCGTCATTGTAACCCACTCGATGCAGCAGGCGGCGCGTGTGTCTCAGAAAACCGCATTCTTCCACCTGGGCAACCTGGTTGAATTTGGCGAAACCGGCCAGATCTTCACCAATCCGATCGACCCGCGCACCGAAGCTTATATTACCGGCCGGATTGGCTGATCCTGTCCCCGGAGGGAAATAGATATGCAAGATCAACATATTACCAGCGCTTATGACCGCGACCTTGAAACCATTCAGGCGCTGATCATGAAAATGGGGGGGCTTGTCGAAGTCGGAATCTCCGATAGTGCCCGTGCGCTTGATACGAAAGACCTTGAGCTGGCGGATAAAGTCCGCGCGGCGGATAAGGCGATTGATGCGCTGGAAGAACAGGTGAATGAAGAAACCGCTCGTGTGATCGCTCTGCGCGCGCCCATGGGGACTGACCTGCGCACGGTTCTGTCTGTGATGAAAATTGCGGGCAACCTCGAACGTGTCGGTGATTACGCCAAGAACCTTGCCAAACGTACCGCTGTTCTTGTGCATATGCCTGAGATTGATGGCGCAAATGGCGCGATCCGTCGTATGGCAAAAGAAGTTGAGCTGATGCTCAAGGATGCGCTGGATGCCTATATTCAACGCGACGCGGATAAGGCTCTTGATGTGCGGGCCCGCGATCATGATGTGGATCAGATGTATAACGCATTGTTCCGCGAATTTCTGACTTTCATGATGGAAGATCCGCGCAACATTACTGCCTGTATGCATCTGCATTTCATTGCGAAAAACATTGAACGAATGGGGGATCATGTGACCTCCATCGCGGAACAGGTGATCTATCTTGTAAATGGTGAACTGCCGGACGATCCACGCGAAAAAGGCAGCTATGTAAACACAACCGCGGATACAAAGTAACGGAGAAGAGCGATGTCTGCCGGACAGCCTTCAGTTCTGATTGTCGAAGACGAACCTTCCCAGCGGGAGGTTCTGGCCTATAACTTTGAAGCGGAAGGGTTTTCTGTCCGCACTGCCGGGGATGGGGAAGAAGGGTTGCTTCTGATTTCTGAAGAAGCGCCCGATCTGATCATGCTGGATTGGATGATGCCGGGGGTTTCCGGGATTGAGATCTGTCGTCGCCTGAAAGCGCGCAGTGAAACCCGCAATATCCCGGTGATCATGCTGTCTGCACGATCTGAAGACGTGGATAAGGTGCGTGGCCTTGAAACGGGGGCAGATGACTATGTCGTCAAACCCTATTCCATCGCGGAACTTATGGCACGGGTGCGCAACCAGTTGCGCCGGTCACGTCCTGCGACGGTGGGTGAGAAATTGTCTTTTGAAGATATCACCTTAGATGCGGAAACCCATAAAGTGTACAGGGGTGAAACCGCCATAAAGCTTGGCCCGACGGAATATCGTCTGCTGTCCACATTCATGGAGAAACCTGGTCGCGTCTGGTCGCGTGAACAGCTGCTGGACCGGGTCTGGGGGCGTGATATTTACGTCGATACACGCACGGTGGATGTTCATATCGGACGTCTGCGCAAGGCCCTGATGAAATCCGGCGGAGAGGATCCTTTGCGGACCGTGCGCGGGGCGGGATATGCCCTGGGCTAAGCCTGATTTCACCATGCACAACGCATGCACATCCTATGCACATGTTATGCATATCGGGCGTGCGTTGCGTTAAGGTTTCAGCGCAGTGTCAGATTGCTGTTTCCACGCAGCCCATGGCGCAAAGTGGCCAGAATGATCAGGACTGAAATGATAAACCAGAGGCCTCCCCAGAAGATGGTGGGGCCTCCGATGCTTTCTGCAATATTGCGCGCGTCTGAAACGCCATCAGAGCGGCGGATCGTATCATCCCAGATGTCCCAGGGCACATAGAGCATGCTGGCGATACCAATCACGCGCAGGGTGAAGTCACAGACGGAATGGGCGGCAAATCGCGCCATCAGTAACAGAACCGTTGCAACGCCGAGGGTGAAGGCAATCGCAAAGCCGCTGCGCAGCCAGAACAGAAATACCAGCACCATCAGAATGCCCAGCGCGGCGACTGCATGGCGGTCAAACTTTGTGCGCAGGGCAATCGCGAACAAAACAATGCCCCAGAGCAGGGATCCGAGATAGCCCGCGCTGGAAATCAGGAACCCATTGCCGCCATAGCTGATCACATGACCGCCCTGCATCGGGCTGATTTCAAATTCCCCGACCCGTCCGCCGGTCAGGATCACCACCACCGCGTGGGAGAGTTCATGAAAGAACACAACGAGGATTTTCAGCGGCACCAGCCAGGGCGTGTTCCAGAAAATCACGATCAGCAGGGCAATCAGCAGCAATTGCCAGTGGTTTTGTATCGTCTTCATCTGCGCCCCGTTTTCTCTGTTTGAAATCATGCTGTTTCTGTGCTGATCTTTCCCGGAACATATCAGCGGAGCCGCGTCATGAAAACCAGAGAGAACCAGTTGAAGAAACGCCTGCTGGCGGGCGATGTGACCTGCGGGCTCTGGATGGGGGGCGGTAGCCCGACGCTTGCTGAGATCGCGGCGCGGGCCGGGTTTGACTGGTGCCTGATTGACGGCGAACACAACCCCAACGCCGATGACATGGCGCTTGCGCAATTACAGGCCATGGATGGCGGCGATGCAGAGGCTGTGATGCGGGTTGTTTCCGGCGAAGACTGGCTGATCAAACGGGCGCTGGATATTGGCGCGCAGGCGCTTGTGGTGCCCATGGTGCACACAGTTGACGATGCAGCGAGGGTCGCTGCCGCCTGTCGCTATCCTGGCTGGGCAGACGGACAGGGCACACGGGGCATGGGCGCCTATCAGGCGCGCGCCTCTGCCTATGGCGCTTATGGGAATTACGTGGCTGAAGCCAATGATCAGGTCTTCTGCTTTGTTCAGGCCGAAAGCCGCGCAGCACTTGAGAATATCGATGCGATTACTGCAACGCCTGGCGTTGACGGTGTCTTTATCGGCCCTGCCGATCTGTCTGCTGATATGGGATATCCAGGCAACCCCGGCGCGCCTGAGGTTAGGGACGCAATTGCGCATATCTGCGCCCGGGTTCAGGCGGCGGGTAAACCTCTGGGCACGGTGACCTTTGATGTCGGCCAGACCGGCGCTTTGCGTGATCAGGGCTTTCAGTTCATCGGTGTGGGCGGAGATCTTGCGCTCTTTTCCGCCGCTGCGCGGGAGACGGCGAGAGTGGCGAAGAGACAGGTCGGCTGATCCTATGTGGCATTCAATATATTCTGCACTGTATTTGTTGTTTCTTGCGCTGATGGTCTTAGTCGGCGTGTTCTGGGAGAGCATTTCTCTCTCGGGTTTGCGGCGCAGAGTGCTGAAGGAGCCTTCTATTGTCGCGACCTTTTGAGTTCCGGTAGTGATGACGGCGCGATGGTTTTTATCTTTAAAATTATGGCGGTGCCGTTCACCTTGCGCTTTCTGCTTTTCGGGGAGCGACCTTATGTCATAGAAGTAGGCGTGTTTGCTCTCAGTGTTGCTTTGGTTATCGGGGCAATGTTCCTGGCGTCTTTGGATTGCGCGCAGGTTTTCTATACGGCGTTTGTTCTACCAGATGTGTTGCTGGCGGTTGCGCTTGTAAGCCTTGCGGGGGCAGTTTGGTCGATTTATCGGCATTGGGTGTAATACTCTCTTTCCATACCATCAAATCCATGTAATAGGGACGCGTCAAACGAAGCAACCCTGGAGACACCCCCATGGAGATTCGCGAGGCACTCACCTTCGACGATGTTCTACTTGTACCGGCCGCATCAAATGTGCTGCCGTCTACGGCTGATACCTCTACTTTTGTTACGCCGACGATCCGGTTGAACATCCCGCTTTTGTCCAGTGCGATGGATACGGTGACCGAAGCCCGCATGGCGATCGCCATGGCCCAGGCTGGCGGCATGGGGGTTATTCACAAGAACCTTGATGCGGATGAACAGGCCCGTCAGGTGCGCCGTGTGAAGCGGTTTGAAAGTGGGATTGTGTACAACCCGATCACCCTGACTGCGGATCAGACGCTTGCGGATGCGAAAGCCCTGCAGGAACGTTATCGCGTGACAGGTTTCCCGGTTGTGGACGGTGAAGGCCGGGTTGTTGGTATTGTGACCAACCGGGATATGCGCTTTGCCTCTGATGATGCGACACCTGTGTCTGTGATGATGACCACGGATAACCTTGCGATGTTGCAGGAACCTGCGGATCTGGATGAGGCGAAAAGCCTGATGAAGGCGCGCCGGATCGAAAAGCTGCTGGTTGTGGATGAAGCGGGCAAGCTGACAGGTCTTCTGACCCTGAAGGATACGGAACAGGCGGTTCTGAACCCGGACGCGTGTAAGGACGATCTGGGACGTCTGCGGGTGGCGGCGGCATCATCCGTGGGGGACAGCGGTTTTGCCCGCACAGAGGCGCTGATTGACGCCGGTGCGGATATCGTTGTGATTGATACAGCACATGGTCACCATGAAGGTGTGATTGAGGCTGTGAAGCGTGCCAAGGCCATTGCTGGAGCTACACAGATCGTGGCGGGCAATGTTGCCACGGGTGATGCGGTACGTGTGCTGATTGATGCGGGTGCGGATGGTGTGAAAGTGGGCATTGGCCCGGGTTCTATCTGTACCACACGCATGGTGGCCGGTGTGGGCGTGCCCCAGCTGACCGCGATTATGGATGCGGCGAAAGTTGGTCGTGAAGCCGGTATTCCGATTATCGCTGATGGTGGTATCAAATTCTCTGGCGATTTCGCAAAGGCGATTGCGGCTGGTGCGTCCTGTGCCATGGTTGGTTCTATGATTGCAGGCACCGATGAAAGCCCCGGCGAGGTGATCCTGTATCAGGGCCGGTCCTTCAAGTCCTACCGTGGTATGGGCAGCCTTGGCGCCATGGCGCGTGGTTCTGCCGATCGGTATTTCCAGAAAGATGCCGCCAGCGACAAACTGGTGCCGGAAGGCATTGAAGGCCAGGTGCCCTACAAAGGCCCGGCTGGCACGGTGGTGCATCAGCTTGTGGGCGGTCTGCGGGCTGCGATGGGTTATACCGGCTGTGCGACGGTTGCAGAGATGCGGACCAACTGTAACTTCGTGAAAATCACCGGTGCAGGCCTGAAAGAAAGCCACGTGCATGACGTGCAGATCACACGGGAAGCGCCGAACTACCGGATTGGGTAACTTCGGTTCACGCTGCCTGCGACAAATACGGGAATACCGGAAAACTGGAAAACCAGTTTTCCGGTATTCTGGTTTTGGAGTTACTGATATGCTTGGATATTGCTGAAGTAGACAGGTCTTTTTATCAGTTCCATGTCTGTAGAAATGGAGAGTGCTTTGGAACCTGAACGCCTGACACCGTCTGAAGCCGCGTTGATGGTCGAACTGTGCCGTTATCATGCGCAGATACTTTATATCTCGCAGGATGGCCTGTATGGTCCCCCGCACATACCCGAAAGCGAGGTTGTACCTGCCGGAACCGTTTTGTTCGACCATTTTGTCAGTTCTGCAGAATTGTTGGCGTCTGTATTGATAGAAAGCGGTTTTGCGCAAAGCGGAGGAATGGGTTCCGGGACCTGCAAGTTGCTGATGTCCAGTGATCAGTTCCGGTTTCCCGAAAGTGATGTGTTCCCCCGCCAGAATGTTTCCCATCTTGGGAGTGCATTTTACGGTGTGTTTAATATGTATAAAGACAGCGAACGCCTGGGACACCCGACGACATTAAAACGCATTTTCGATCTGTTATCTGCCACAGGCCTCACTGAGGAACGATACGGTTGTGTTGAATGGTGCGAAAAAGCACTGGATTGGGCATCTCGACCACGCCACTTAGCCAAGTGGCTCAGGCCAGACGATGAATATTTGTGGAATATCGATACGTTGGATTGCTACCTGGAGGAGGCAAAGCTGTTGTGGCAGATTGATACCTGATTCAAGACCTACTTCAACCTCCCAGCCCCCAGCGAACTCACAAGCAACAGAACTGCCGCAGTGCCAAGGCATGCGGGGAGGCCTCCGATCTGGTAGCTGACGCCGGACAGGACCGTGCCCAGAAGGCGACCGGCGGCGTTGGCCATGTAGTAGAACCCCACATCCATCGTCACGCGATCCCCAGTGGTGAAGGCGAGGATCAGGTAGGAATGCAGGCTTGAGTTCACCGCAAACAGCGCCCCAAAGATCAACAGACCAACGACCAGCAGCGTGGTCAGCCAGGCGGCGGGCATATCGACCAGCCAGACGGTCAGGGCAAGTGTGGCAGGTACAAGGGCCAGCATCAGAACCCAGCGTTGGGCGAGGTTGGTGAGATCAGAGGACGTGCGGGTTGAGGCGCGCAAAAGCTTTGGGGCACTGGCCTGAACGCCGCCGTACAGGATCACCCAGATCGCCATGAAGCTGCCCACAAGGAAGAAAGCGGCCCGTGCGCCTTCATGCGTGCCGTCAGACAGGACGGAATGGAAGTAAACCGGGATCCCGACCACAAACCAGACGTCACGGGCGCCGAACAGAAAGACCCGGGCGAAGCTCAGCCAGTTGATATTGCGATTTTTGGAAAAGACTTCGGAAAACTTCGCGTCTTTACGCCCGGCGGGCAGACCCGCAGGCATTTTCCAGATGATTGCGATCAGGATCAGAGCCAGTACGCCTGCCATGCCCCAGATCGCCGCGTAATAGCCCCAAAGCGCCAGCATGGCCGCGCCCAGAAGAAAGCCCAGGCCTTTGACCGCGTTTTTAGAACCGGTGAGCATGGCGACCCAGCGAAACAGTCCGTCGCCCTCGGCCGGAGCAAGCAGTTTGACTGCGGATTTCGACGACATTTTCGCAAGGTCCTTGGCGACACCAGATGCGCCCTGGACCAGCATGACGAAGATGACAGAGAATACCATCGCCCATTCAGGGTTCAGTTGTGCCAGCGCGATCAATGCGCATATCTGGATGAATAACCCTATATAAAGCGTTGATGTCAGTCCAAAACGTGCCGCAAGCCATCCGGCGGACAGGTTGGTGACGATGCCGGCGATCTCGTAGAAAACAAACAGAAAGGCCAGTTTGACCGGGGAAAATCCCAGACTGTGAAAGTGCAGAAGCACCAGCATACGCAGGGCGCCGTCAGAGAGCATAAAGGCCCAATAGGCGGCGGTGACGGCGACATAGGCCGCCATGCTATTTTCCCGCGCTGAAGTCATGACAGGCTGGCCCCAACCAAACGGGCCACATCCACCAGACGATGCGCATAGCCCCATTCATTGTCATACCAGGCGTAGATTTTCAGCTGGGTGCCATTCACAACCATGGTGGACGGCGCATCAACAATCGTGGAACGCGGATCATTGGTGTAATCGCAGGACACTAGCGGACGTTCCTCATAGCCCAGAATGCCTTTCAGCTGGCCTTCGGATGCAGTTTTGAAAGCGGCGTTGACCTCTTCTGCGGTGGTCTCGCGTTCAAGCTCAAACACCATATCGGTGAGGGAGGCATTCAGCAGCGGCACACGCACCGCATGACCGTTCAGCTTGCCGGTCAGTTGTGGAAAGATCTGAGTGATGGCCTTGGCGGAACCAGTGGTTGTCGGGATCAGCGAATTCAGTGCCGAACGGGCGCGACGCAGATCTTTTGCGGGGCGATCAACGATGGTTTGGGTGTTGGTGACATCATGGATCGTGGTCATAGACCCATGGCGAATGCCGAATTCTTCCAGAACAACTTTCACAACCGGCGCAAGGCAATTTGTTGTGCAACTTGCTGCGGTTACAATGCGATGTTGATCTGCATTGTAGATGTCGTCATTCACGCCAAAAACGATATTTGCGGCTTCATCCTCTTTTACCGGGGCTGACACAACGACTTTCTTCACGCCGGCATCAAAATAGGGCTGTAACTTTTCTGCCGTCTTAAAAGCGCCGGTGCATTCAATCACCACATCGACGCCGTCCAGCGACAGATCTGTCAGATTACGTGTCGTGGTGACGGGGATATTCACGCCGTTGATGGTGATGCTTGTGTCGTCGCTGGAAAATTCCGCATCCCAACGGCCGTGCACCGTGTCAAATTCCAGCAGATGCGCATGCATCGCCGGATCCCCCACGGCGTCATTGATAAACGCGACTTTCACGCCGCTTTCCAGTAGCGGGCGCAGGGCCAGTTTTCCCATACGGCCAAGGCCATTGATTGCGTAGGTGGTCATCGGGCATCTCCGGAATATGGATATCAGACTCAGCCTAAGCTGACTTCAAAATCCATATATCAGGAATTAATGATTAATAAAGTAATAGTTTTGTAACACAAAGAAAAACCCGGGACGCTGGCCCCGGGTTTTGTTGTTTTAACTGCGTGAAGGGATCAGAAGCTCCAGCCGACTTTCACACCAGCGCCCCAGGCGGAGTTGTCAGTGAAGGGTACATTCAGCGCGGATGCAGTCGCGTCCCCGAGTTCAACATAGCGCACACCCATGGAAACTTTTGTGTTTCCTTCTGTCCAGGTGGCACCAAGGCCCAGGCTTCTGTATCCGGATGTCGGGCCAAGCGTTGACCCAGTGCCGTCACCGCTTTCATAACCGATCGAAGCCGCAACAGACCAGTTTTCGTTCAGACGACGGCCAATACCCAGATTGTAGGAAATGGTTGTCTGATCGAAATCAATATAGTTACCACCACCTGGGGTGGTCAGTTCGACGCCTTCCCAGTCGGCCCAGCGAATGCTGCCAAAAAGAAGCGTGTCCTGTGCAATACCTGTCTGGAAATCAAGGTTCACACTCTGAGGGAAATCGACATCAAACGCGGTCGCAACCGGAGCGGCAATGGGGTTGCCTGAACCATCGATCTGGATCTCGCGCCCGGTAAAGCTGTTCTTAATACCTGAGAAATAGGTCAGCGCAACGCGCAGCGCAATTTCCGGTTTTTCGTACGCAACACCTACGACGCCAGCAAAAGCAAGATCTGCATCAGCTTCGAGGAAGGTAGGCTGCAGAGGCGTATTGCTTGGCCGCGAAACAATTGACCCACCGGCAGATTGTGCGCGCAGGCCACCATGAACAGAGAACCCGCCATCCATCTTATAGCGGCCGAGGAACATGAAGCCATTGCTGCTTACATCTGCACGGCCACCCTGGAATGCGCCGTCGTTGTATTGAATTTCTGCACCGATGGGCTGCTCATAGATAAAAGCCAGGCTTACCCGTTCGTTTACGTCCATTTTGACGCCAACACCAAGCTGCTGATAAGAACTTGTCGCATCAGACATACCGCCTGCAACGGAAGAAACGCTTGGGCTTACGTTGCCAAAGCTCAGTTCAACATAGTTACCTTCTTCGAAAAGAATGCCGATTGCATGGTTTGAACGATCAATTCCGCCTGCGACTGCCCCAGAAGCGGTCAGCGCCAGAAGGGCAGCTGTGCTCATCAGTTTGTTCATTTTTTCATCCCTGTGTCATCTTTTTGTGATTAAGCAAAGTTTTGCCGATGAAACACATTGGGTCAATTCTTAACCCCACGTAAGGCAGATTGACGCAGGTTGCGTTACAAAATCCCCACATTTCAGAGATTTTTCCGGGATTCTGTCAGAATATTCAAATAGTTCGCCCCGAAAATAACGAATGCGCCGATAATGGCGGTCCACTCCAGGGCTTCGTCATAAAGAATAATTCCGACCACAACGATGATGGGCAGGCGGGCAAAGTCGATCGGCGATACGATCATGGCAGGTGCAACCGTCAGTGCACGGGCGATGCAGAAATGGGCCAGCAAACCGCAGATTCCCACTAGGATCAGCCAGGGCGCTGTATCTGACGCGGGCAGGGTGATTTCGCCGTCATACCCCGCGGTGATCAGGCCAAAGACTGTTTGTGTCACAACCAGCCAGAACATGATCTTGGTGATGCTGTCGTGTCGGGTCATCTGTTTGGTCAGGATATGTGTGATCGCAAAGCCAATGGCGGCAAATGCCGCCGCGACAAGGCCGGGCGACAGGGTTGCCGTATCGGGGCGGGCCACCAGAAGGATGCCGCAAAACCCCAGAAGAACCGCAAACAGGCGGACAGATGTCAGCTTTTCCCCAAGACACAAAGTGGCAAAGATCATCACCCAGACCGGCACCGTGAATTCCAGCGCAAAGACCTGCGCCAGCGGGATCAGGGGCAGGGCAAAAAACCAAAGGTTCTGGCCCGTGAAATGCGCGAGGTTTCGGAAGATGTGGCGGCTGAAGTGGTGGGTATTGACCTGGTTCAGCGTGCCGGCATAGCCGCCAATCGACAACACGATGATTACCCCAATGACAGACCGCCAGAGCATCAGTTCAAACGTGTCCAGATCACTTGCCAGTTCGCGCCCGGCGATGGCCATCAGCGTGAAGGAGATGATCGAACCTGACATCCACATGGCGGCGGTCAGAATGGCGGGGCGTTGGGGCGTTTGCGTCATGGGGGGACAATGGCGCAAATCAGGCGGGCTGCAAGCTTATTTCAGCCAATCATCGCGGTTTTCTGCCCCCATGATCCCGCTTGCTTGCCAGGCAGCTGCACGGAGTGCGTTGAAACCTGTCGCCAGGACTTCGCGCCAGACCATTGCGCCTTCTGGCCAATTCAGGCTCGGGCTGGTGGACCGGAAGGGTTCGGAATTCGAAAGGGCGATATCAAAACTGCGCCCATCGTTCAGCGCGGCCCAATGCAAAGAGGCCCAGACACGGGGCAGGTGGAAGCCTTCTGATACTGCGATGATACGGCCATTCTGGGGCAGGTCAGGCAGCGAAAACAAGGCGTTCTGCAATGTGGAGAGAGAGCGTGTCTCGCTTGTTATTACATCGTGTGTTACGCCCATCCGCACCGCAAGCGCACGCATCTGATCACCTGCAGACGGGCCACTATCGCGCGCCATGCCGCCGGACATATGTAGGCGTGGCGCAGCGCCTTGTTGGTATAGGATTACGCCTTTTTCAACACGCAGGATTGTCGATGCGTGCAAAGTGCCATCGGCGTCCATGCCCGCCCCAAACACCATGATGACGTCAGCGGTGGCGAACTCCTCCGGCTCTGTCAGATCCTGGAGGAAAGCAAAGGAGGGAATGAAAATGAGAAGGGTAACAAATGTAAAAACAACAAGTGCCAGAAAACGGCGGAACAGTTTAATCAACCGGGGACCTCTGTGATTTCATAGTCGCGGGGAATGCCTGCGGTGATCTCTGCCCAGGGGGACGCTTTGGTGCGGGTCTGATGGGCGTCGAAAGCGGCCTGGTCTGTGAAGGTTTCAGCCACATCAAAACGCCCGGGAATGTCAGGGTTTTCAGTGACCTCAAAGGAAATACAACCAGGTTCCTGGTGGGTCAGGCGGATGTGGTCAATAAGGCCCGCGCGCACGGCATCCAGTCGGTCATCTGGCACAAGAATGTACCCGTTCAGCTGAATTTTCATGGCGCGGATCCTCTTATTTATGTCTTCCGGGCGGATGGCCCGGAAGGATTACTCCCACTCAATCGTGCCCGGAGGTTTCGATGTGATGTCATAGGTCACGCGGTTGATGCCTTCGACTTCATTGATGATCCGCGTTGCGGTCTCACCGAGGAATTCATGGCTGAACGGATAGTAATCCGCTGTCATACCGTCGACAGACGTCACCGCGCGCAGGGCGCAGGCATAGTCATAGGTGCGGCCATCGCCCATCACGCCAACAGTTTTCACCGGCAAGATCGCAACAAAAGCCTGCCAGATATCATCATACAGACCATGTTTACGGATCTGGTCGATGTAAACGGCGTCAGCTTTGCGCAGGATTTCCAGCTTTGGACGGGTAATTTCACCCGGGCAGCGGATCGCAAGGCCTGGTCCGGGGAACGGGTGGCGACCGATGAAAGAGGCCGGAAGACCAAGTTCACGGCCCAGCGCACGGACTTCGTCTTTGAACAGCTCACGCAGAGGTTCGACCAGTTTCAGGCCCATTTTCTCAGGCAGGCCGCCCACATTGTGGTGCGATTTGATGGTGACACTTGGGCCGCCAGAGAAGCTAACGGATTCAATCACGTCAGGGTACAGCGTGCCCTGGGCGAGGAATTCAGCGCCTTCAATCGTGTCCGCGTGTTTCTGGAACACGTCAATGAACAGCTTGCCGATGATTTTGCGTTTGGTTTCCGGGTCAGATTGCCCGTCAAGTTCGCCCAGGAACAATTCCTGTTCATCCGCGTGGATCAGCTGCATGTTGTAATTGTCGCGGAACATGGCGACAACTTCTTCGGATTCACCTTGGCGCAACAACCCGTGATCCACAAACACACAGGTCAGCTGATCGCCGATCGCTTCGTGGATCAGAACCGCCGCAACGGAACTATCAACGCCACCGGACAGGCCACAGATGACGTTCTTATCGCCAACCTGTTCGCGGATTTTGTCGATCATCTGCTGACGATAGGCACCCATTGTCCAGTCACCAGAGAAACCCGCAAGTTTCACAAAGTTTTCGTACAGTTTCGCACCGCGTGGAGTGTGGTGCACTTCGGGGTGGAACTGCACCGCGTAGAAATGACGCGACGCATCCGCGGTGATCGCATAAGGCGCGTTTGGCGATGTGCCGTAAACGTCAAAACCCGGTGCGATTTCAGAGACATGATCGCCGTGGCTCATCCAGACCTGTTCGTCACCATCGGTGAACCAGCCGTCCAGAATGTCCAGGGAATTTTCCGGTGTCACAAAGGCGCGGCCGAATTCGGCTGTGCCGTGACCACTTTCAACTTTGCCGGCCAGCTGATGCATCATCACCTGTTGGCCATAGCAGATGCCCAGGATCGGAACACCGTAGTCAAAGATTTCCTGCGGCGCACGCGGGGACCCTTCACGGGTCACACTGTCCGGGCCGCCAGAGAAGATGATGGCTTTCGGGGCAAATTCCTTCACAAACGCCATGGTGACGTTCTGATAAGGATGAATTTCGCAGTAAACTCCGAGCTCACGCAGGCGGCGCGCGATAAGCTGCGTAACCTGGCTGCCGAAGTCGATGATCAGGAGATTTTCATGGTGCTGTGTCATGAGGATGCTGTAAATTGTGTGCCCCTCTGACGCAAGCGACAAAAGAGATTTTAACAGGTTTCGAATGTGACGATTGCAGCTCTGGGGCGCGCGGATTCGCAATTTTGTGAATATTAAGTTGATTTGGTTTCTTGAATATGCCTTAAACTTGCCTGAATGAGGCGAGATAAAGACTGAGTTATAAAACTCGGCGGTAAAGCAGGCCAAAACAAATGCAAACGATAACCCTATATCGGCTTAACGCCGATCCTGCGGGGGTGTCCAATCTGAATGTGTTGCAGTCGTTCACTGTAACAATAACGGATAACGACCCCATAATAGAAGGTAATGACGTCTCTGGGGCGCAGCTTGACCTGTCTTCCGTGCCGAATATCAGTAATTCAACTAATTTTCAGGTTTTTGAAACCTATTCCGGTATGTCCGGAGGGAACCCGGTAACCTTCACGCTGGTTCAGTGGAATCCCGTTCCTTATATCTTTGTTGTATCAGGGTCCGTGTCTGTTGGTCAGCCGATTACCGGTACCGGTTTCGGAATTGGACCCGCAGCAACACCTGTAGATTACTCGGATCTGCCGGATTTTGTCTGCTTTACCGCTGGCACGCGAATTGAAACGCCTGGTGGTTTGCGACTGATTGAGGATCTGAAGGCCGGTGACAGGGTGGTTCTGGCAAATGGAACATGCCGTCCGATCAGTTGGGTTGGTCGCCGGAAACTGTCACGCGATGATCTGAAGGTTGCCCCTCATTTACGTCCGATCCGTTTTAAAGCCGGATCAATGGGGGCAGGACGCCCCTCACGTGATGTCTGGCTGTCGCCGCAACATCGCGTGGCAGTGACCGCAGTCGGGCTTGATATGATTATCGACGCGCCAATGATGCTGGCATCGGCCAAATCCCTGGTGAATGGAACGGATGTGCTGCAGCAAAGAGGCAATAAGCCTGTGGAATATATCCATATCATGTTCGACCGGCATGAGGTCGTGAATGTGGACGGCCTGATGTGCGAAACCCTGTTCCCTGGGGAAACCACGTTAGATTCCATGTCTGAAAAAAGTCGCGGGGAACTTTTCGAACTTTTTCCAGCGCTGGAATTTGATCCCGGTTCCTATGGGGCAACGGTGCTGCCCGTCATGAAGCCATATGAAACCCGTGTGATGCATTCAGCGTTACGGGCGCCGCAAAAGGCCGAGATGCAGCAGATTTCGCTGCACTGAAAACAATCGTTGCGTCGTAAACCGGGGGAAATGTCGCTTTCGCCTGCCAGAGGCCGTATTTTCCCTTATTCCCGTCAGTTTCCCGGTTTAAACATAGCGCAAACGACATTTCGGGAGAGTATCCATGGCAGAAGCAGGACGCAGACGTGCACGTGGGGGCGGCGGTGCAGCCCGTCGCGCAGAACGCACAGCGATTCACATTGAAACCGCTAAGTTCATTGAACGTAAGATTCCCAATCTGGAAATCCTCAATGAAGAAGCGCTGTCTATCATCGAGGAAAACGCAGAAACCGTTCTGGCGGAAGTGGGCGTTAACTTTGTTGAATGTCCTGAGGCTCTGGAACTCTGGCGTGAAGCGGGTGCGGAAATTGATGGCGAACGCGTACGCATTCCCCGTGGTCTGTGCCGTGAGCTGATCAAAACAGCGCCGTCCAGCTATACCCAGCACGCCCGTAATCCAGAGAAATCCGTTGAAATCGGCGGAAACAGCCTGGTGCTGGCACCTGTATATGGCCCGCCCTTCGTGCGTGATGCTGACGGTGGCCGCCGTTACGCGACCATGGATGACTTCAACAAATTCGTGAAACTGGGCTATATGTCCAAATACCTGCACCATTCCGGTGGTACAGTCTGCGAACCAACAGATGTTGCGGTGAACAAACGTCACCTTGATATGCTACATGCGCATATGACTCTGTCTGACAAGCCTTACATGGGTTCCGTGACAGAACCATCCCGCGCGGCGGATTCTGTTGAGATGTCCAAGATCTTGTTTGGTGAGGAATTTGTCGATCAGAACGCGGTTATGACATCGCTGATCAACATTAACTCTCCGCTGACCTTTGACCCGATCATGGTTGGTGCGCTGGATGTTTACGCGAAAGCCGGGCAGGGCTGCATCATTTCTCCGTTCATCGTGGGTGGCGCGATGGCACCTGTATCTGTTGCCGGTACGCTGACACAGGTTCTGGCCGAGGTTCTGGCCGGTATTGCTTACAGTCAGCTTGTGCGCAAAGGCGCACCGGTGATCTTCGGCTGCTTTGTGACCTCGATCGACATGAACTCTGGCGCGCCGACATTCGGCACACCTGAAGCATCCCAGATCCTTTACGGTGCTGGTCAGCTGGCCCGTCGGTATGGTCTGCCATTCCGTTCCGGTGGTGGCCTTTGTGCTTCCAAACTGCCTGATGCCCAGGCAGCCTATGAAACCGCACACACACATAACGCAGCGCTGCTGGGTGGTGTGAACTTCATGCTGCATTCCTGTGGCTGGCTGGAAGGTGGCCTTGTGTCTTCCTTTGAGAAATTCGTCATGGATGCGGATCAGCTGGGTGTTCTGCACCGTCTGGCCGAAGGCATTGATATGTCTGAAAACGGTCAGGCGATGGACGCGATCCGTGAAGTTGGGCCAGGTGGTCACTATCTGGGATGTGAGCACACCCAAGCGAACTTCAAAACCGCGTTCTGGAAAACAGATCTTCTGGATTATAAGCCGTTTGAAACCTGGCATGAGGAAGGCGCGCGCGATACTGTGACGCTTGCCAAAGCCCGTGTTGAAAAGCTGCTGAACGACTATCAGCAACCTGCCATGGATCCGGCGATCCGTGAGGCGCTGGATGAATACGTCGCACGCAAAAAGGCAGCTGAGCCCGACGCATTCGTCTGAACCTTTTAGCTTTTGCTTTGCTTCCGGGCGCGTAAAAGCTGAATTTCCGCCATCAGGGCGACCAGAACTTCTATATGACGGGCGATGCTGTAGGTGGCATCGCCCGTTTTACGTTTCTCATCCATATCGCCTTCAATGTTTACCAGCTGTGTGACAGCACGCCCCGGGCCAGGCAGGCGTATATCCGCAATCAGACGGGTCAGGTCGCGTTCGCGGCTGTAACCGGACAGGCCGAAGCGGGCAGCACGGATAAGAAGGCGCGGACGGCGCAGTGTGTTCAGAAGTGTCATAAGATCAGTCATTGGCATCCCCATTGATGAGCAGTTGTTTGACGCTAACTCAACCATAACGGGTGTTGCGTGGCTGCGAATTCACCGTTCGATGGGTTCTGAAACTGTTTAGAATTGATGAACACAATGGATCGAACCTGAAATATTAACCAACAAGTAACGGATGCAATCTTAAGTTGAGGCTGGTTAACGCACCGGTGCGGCTGTCAGAAGGGGGCAAAGCAGGAATGGTCAGATCAACAGAAACAGGTACGCCTGATGTTGCTGAACTTCCTGGCTGGGTTCCCGGTGCGGCGAAGAACTATCTTCTGCACACGGAAACCGGTCTTCCGATCCGCGCTCTGGCCCGTGAAAACGGCTGTCATGCCTCGACCATCCTGCGCCAGGTGCGTCGTTTTGAAAACCTTCGGGACGATGTTCTGATTGATGAGGCGCTGTGTCAGCTGAGCCAGAAATATTTTCAGGTATCCCGCTCTTCTGCTGAGCATTCTAAAAAGGATATCGCGACCATGAAACTTCCCACCTCAAAAGCTGCGCAACTGCGTGAACAAGCCCCAGACGTCAGCCGGGGTGCACTTGTGCGCCAGGAAAAAGAAGAACGCAATGCGCTGACGCGTATGGCGGAAAGTGGTGCAATCCTTGTGGTGGCCGGCGATCTTGAGAAGGCTGTTGTTGTGCGCAATCTTAGCGGGGGGAAATCTGTGCGCACCGCGGTGATTGACCGGGAAACCGCAAGTTCGCTTGCGCTGAAAGACTGGATCAATTGCACGGGCAAGGGCAAGATCACACAGTATAAGATCACAGGTGCCGGGCGGTCTGCGCTGAAGCGGATGATTTCAGGCGATCCGGGGCAGCCTGGTTTTAATGATATGCAGGCGGCCTTTGGGGATCAGCACCGGATCTGGGGTGAAAAACAGCTGGCCAGCGGGTGTGAAGACGAAAAACCGCGCCGGATGCGCTATAATATCGCGGAAAGCCCGCTGGCAGGTCTGGCGCGGCGTCGGGACAAAAGCGGCAAGCCCTTTCTGACGGACGATCTTGTGCATGTGGGCGAACGTCTGCGCGAGGATTTTGAACTGGCGCAGATGGGGCCACGTGTGGCGCAGAACTGGGAACGGTTCCTGACAGGGGGCGGCCGTGGCAGTTTTGCAGCGGACAGCGGTGTCGGTCATGGCCCGGATGAAGCGCGCCGCCGGGTGTCTGGCGCGCTGGAACATCTGGGACCGGGCCTGGGCGATGTGGTTCTGCGGTGCTGTTGTTATCTGGAAGGTATGGAGGCCGCGGAAAAACGCATGGGCTGGTCCGCGCGGTCCGGTAAAATCGTGTTGCGGATCGCGTTGCAACGGCTGAAACGTTATTATGATGAAACCCACGGAAAATTCGGCCCGATGATCGGATAAATAAAAGGCCCGCACACTGGCGGGCCTTTTCTATTGAATGAACAAAAGCTTATGCGCTTTCTTTCAGCCAGTTCAGAACAGTTTCAGGGGAGGATTCACCATATGGATCTTCGCCGTGGTTGTCGGCAAGGCCTGGCTCTTCGAACCATGCTTCTACAACGCCGTCGTTGATGACAGCGGCATAACGCCAGGAGCGCATGCCAAAGCCCAGGTTGCTTTTCTCAACCAGCATGCCCATTTTGCGGGTGAATTCGCCACAGCCGTCAGGAATGACGTCAACATTTGCGATCTTCTGGTCCTGCGCCCATTTGTTCATCACAAAGCTGTCGTTCACGGACATGCAGTAGATGCCGTCGATGCCCTGTGCCTGGAAATCAGCAAAGCCGTTTTCATAGCCTGGCAGCTGGTAAGTAGAGCAGGTCGGGGTGAATGCACCTGGCAGGGAGAACAGCACAACGCGCTTACCTTTAAAGTAGTCAGCGGTGGTTTTGTCTTCCCAGCGGAACGGGTTGTCGCCGCCAATGGCTTCGTCACGTACGCGGGTTTTGAAGGTCACTTCTGGCAGTTGTTGTCCGGATTTCATCGGAAACTCCTATGTAATTGTTAAGGTCTGGCGAGAGCTGACCATATGTTTCGCGAAGCTACTTAAAACGATTCTAAGTGTCGTTCAATCGCCTCTGTGCCGCAGGGGGTTAATCTTTGCGCGGCCTCTGGTAAATCTGGCAGATCTTCGCTACCTGTTAGGGAAGCCCTGTAAGGATGCCAGATATGCGTGATCTCAAAATTCCGGCCGAACGCCACCCCGAAAAAGCCAAAAACCCCGACAGTGTGCGGTTGAAAAAGCCGGATTGGATCCGGGTCAAAGCACCGGGTGGCAAAGGCTATGCGGATACCCATAAGATCATGCGTGACAATGGCCTGGTGACCGTTTGTGAAGAAGCAGGCTGCCCCAACGTTGGTGAATGCTGGTCGCAGGGTCATGCCACTATGATGATCATGGGTGAGGTCTGCACGCGGGCCTGTACCTTCTGTAATATTGCGACAGGCAAACCACCAGAGGCACTGGATGTGTTTGAACCCGGGCGCGTGGCGTCTGCGGTGAAAAAGCTTGGCCTGAACCATGTGGTGATTACATCCGTGGACCGGGATGATGTGAAAGATGGGGGTGCCGAACATTTCGCCCAGACCATCCGGGCGGTGCGCCAGCAATCGCCAAGCACTACCATCGAAATTCTGACGCCGGATTTCATCCGCTGTGCGCCCGAAGCACTGGAAGTCGTTGTCGCGGCCAAACCCGATGTGTTTAACCACAACCTGGAAACCGTGCCTGGCCTGTATCCCGAGGTACGCCCTGGCGCGCGCTATTTCCATTCCCTGCGTCTGTTGCAGCGGGTGAAGGAACTGGACCCATCCATGTTCACCAAATCCGGCATTATGGTTGGTCTGGGCGAAGGCCGTCAGGCGGTTTTGCAGGTCATGGAAGACATGCGCGCAGCTGACATTGATTTTCTGACTATCGGTCAATACCTGCAGCCAACGCCAAAGCATCACGCGGTCGATCGTTTCGTGACCCCGGAAGAGTTCAAATCCTATGAAACTGCAGCTTATGGCAAAGGGTTCCTGATGGTGTCCGCCACACCGCTGACCCGGTCCAGCTATCACGCCGGTGATGATTTTGCGCAATTGCGTACTGCACGTCTGGAAAAACTGGGGCTGTAATCCCGACAGCTGAAAAATTACATCATGCAAAATCGCAGGACCTTCCTGCGATTTTTTTATGCTATATTAAAATAGCGAAATACCCTATAATCCCGCCATTAATTTAAAGAGTTCTCTTGTTTGTTACTTCTGTCTTCAGGGCATCCTGATCAAATTAAATAGAGGAATGAACATGCAAAAAATTATTGCATCAGCGTTGGTGATCGCAGGGGTAATCCCTTCGGCCAGTTTCGCACAAAGCCTGCCAGCAGGTTTCGAAATGTCGGGCTACATTGAATATTCGGATCTCAACGGCGACGGATTTGATGAAAACTTCGGCCGCATGGACGCAAATTTTGCCCATCATAATCTGATCGGGAATTTCGGTGTCTCACTTGGTATTGACGCGTTGCACGTCGACGGGAATACCCGCTCCGAACTCTATCCGGCGATAACATACAGCTTCGGCGATCACATGATTTCTGCGGGTATGACCCGAAGCGTACTGGACAATGGGTATCTGCCAGAGCGTCAGATCCTGGGAAGTAGCCTGTTTGACCTGCAGTTGCCCGGTATTGGCGGCAGCTATATGAAACAGGTATTGCTCCAGTCCGGGGCAGGCGCAGACAATATTGGCCTGCGTTGGGATGGTGCCTTTGGTAATACAAAGGTTGGTGTATCCTACAACAGTCTCTCAACTTCGGGATCGCCCTCAGTTGATGCGTTTGCGGTCGCTGTGCGTCACAGTATGCCTGGTCTGTCCAGCACAGGTGAGCTGGATGCTTTTGCCGGTTTTGAGCGTATTGATGCCTCCGGTTCAGCTGTGGATGTCTGGACCATCGGGGTCGAAGGGCAGATCAATAAGTTCGGCTATGGTGTGAGCTTTGGTGATACAGACTTTTTCTCCGGCAACCATGTGCGCGGCTGGGTGGATTATGACATCACAGATCGCCTTGAGGTCAGTGCCGAAGTTCTGTCTCTGAATGATGGTTCAGGCAGCACTGTGTACAGCCTGGGTGCATCATATGAAATCTGGAACGGTTTCGTTGCTGAGGCCAACTACATCGATGATGATGATGGCAACACCAGCACGACCGAAATTTCTGTGCGCTACGAATTCTGATTTGCGCCAATTGAAACGCAAAAGCCGGCGGTGTGATCCCGCCGGCTTTTTTGTATCAGGGTTTTATTGTTTCAGACGAAACGGACTTTACCGATATAGCCCAGGTTCCGGTTGCGTTGGGCATAGTCGATGCCATAGCCGACAACAAATTCATCCGGGATTTCAAAGCCGGTCCAGTCTGCTTTAATCTCAACTTCGCGACGTGACGGTTTGTCCAGCAGGGCGATTGTGCGCAGTTTTTGGGGTTTGCGGGTTTTCAGAAGCGCCGTCACATGTTTCAGGGTAAAGCCTGTGTCAACGATGTCCTCCACCAGCAGCACATCACGCCCGCCGATTTCACCACGCAGGTCTTTCAGAATGCGCACCTCGCGGGAGCTTTCCATGCCGTCGCCATAAGAAGACGCCTCAAGGAAATCCACCTCTACCGGCAGGTCCAGTTCGCGCACCAGATCCGCAATAAAAACAAAGGATCCGCGCAGCAGACCAACCACCACCAGTTTATCCGTGTCGCTGAATTCCTCTTTAATTTCACAGGCCAGATCTTCGATCCGGGCAGCGATGGATTTGGCAGAGATCATCTGATCGATGACATATTCAGGGCCTGGCTTGCTCACAGGGTGTCCTTCCGGGGTGCTGGCGTTAATGTCCGCTGCTTCGTAAACAGTGAGGCGGGCAGGGGTCAAGCGTTCTCCCTGATCATCTGGTCAAAGACGCCGGATAACAACAGTGCGATTGCGTCGATTTTGCCCTGGCATATTTTCAGGCAGCGCATTAAATACGCGCCATGCCAAAGCACAGTGATACAAGAAACCTGCCTTACACCGCGCAACAGATGTATGATCTGGTGGCGGATGTCGGGTCTTATCCGAAATTCCTGCCCTGGTGTTCCGCCGCGCGCATCCGGTCACGCAAACCCATTACTGGCGAAAACGCCGAGGTGATGGAAGCGGATCTGGTGATTTCCTTTAAGGTGTTCCGGGAACGCTTTGGCAGCCGCGTGCATCTCTGGCCGGATCGTGACCGCATAGAGATGGAATATCTCGACGGGCCGTTCAAATACCTGAAATCCTGGTGGCAGTTTACCGATCTGGATCAGGGCGGCTGCAAGGTTGAATTCTTTGTGGATTTTGAATTCAAAAACATGGTTTTGCAGAAACTGATTGGCGTGGTCTTTAATGAGGCCATGCAGCGTATTGTACGCGCCTATGAACTCCGTGCGGCAGAGCTTTATTAATCCGTTGGACCGGCTTGCATTCACGTCAGCAGCGGTGCTTTATGCCACTATGAAACACAGCTTTCAGATGACACGCCGCCTGCTTTTGGCGCTGCCTTTGCTTATGGCAGCAGGGTCCGCCATGGCGGAAGAACGGGCTTTGCGTGTGGCTGTGGCATCGAATTTCCTTAACGCCGCCCGGGGGCTGTCAGAACTGCATGAACTGAGGACCGGGCAGCGCGTGATCCTGATCAATGGGTCTTCCGGCACGCTGTTCGCCCAGATCGCCAATGGTGCGCCGGTGGATCTGTTTCTGTCCGCCGATCATGAGCGCCCGCAACGACTTACTGATCTGGGACTGGCCCCGGAACCACAGGCTTACGCCCAGGGCGAACTTGTGCTTCTGCACCGTGCATGGGGTGGCCTTGATGACCTTGCGGATCAGCGCATCGCCATCGCCGACCCGGATGTTGCACCCTATGGGCAGGCAGCATTGCGCGTTCTTGAGGTTCTGAACATCACGCCTGAAACGGCTGGTCTTGTCTCTGGTGCCAATGTTTCCGCCGCTGCGGGGCTCTTTGCGTCCGGTAACGTGGATTTTGCCCTGGTCTCCCGCTCTGTTGCGAAAGAGGTTAAGGGATTGCACCCTGACTCTGTGCTCACGACATTGCCTGCACCTGAAAACGAAGTTCTGCAATTTGCCGCGCTGATCTCACCAGACGCGCAGGCTTTTCTGGACCTGATCCTGTCTGATGAGGGCACGTTCCTTCTTAAACTCAATGGCTATCAGCCGGTGCAGGAGGCCACGGAATGAATGTGGCATTCTCTGAGGTCTGGCCCGCGATTTCCCTGACCCTGCGGCTGGCCTTTTTCAGCACGCTGATCCTGATGGTGATCGCAACGCCGCTGGCCTGGTGGCTGACGGTGACGCGCCTGCGCATCCGGCCGCTGGTTGAGGCCATCGTCACCCT
Organism: Halocynthiibacter styelae; assembly: GCF_016123485.1. GTDB lineage: Bacteria > Pseudomonadota > Alphaproteobacteria > Rhodobacterales > Rhodobacteraceae > Halocynthiibacter > Halocynthiibacter styelae. The sequence continues at coordinate 149,929 of NZ_JADCKQ010000001.1, forward strand.
GCCACTGGTTCTGCCGCCAACCGTCATCGGGTTCTACCTGCTGGTGTTCATGAACCCGACGGCACCATTGGGGCGCGGCTGGGTCGCGCTGACAGGGGAAACTCTGGCCTTTTCATTCTCAGGCCTTTTGCTGGCCTCTGTGATTTATTCCCTGCCTTTCGCCGTACAGCCCCTGCGCACGGCTTTTCAGACCGTGGGTCTTGCCCCACGCGAAGTCGCAACCACCCTGGGCGCATCCCCTTTGCGGGCCTTTGTATCTGTCGTGCTGCCCCTGTCAAAACGCGGGTTTATCTCAGCTGCGGTCCTTAGTTTTGCGCATACCCTGGGGGAGTTTGGCATTGTCCTCATGGTCGGCGGCAATATCCCCGGCGAAACCCGTGTCATTTCGATTGAGATCTTCAACCGTGTTGAAACGCTGGATTACAGCGGTGCGTATCTTCTGTCCTTTGGTCTGCTGATTGCCTCTTTCCTTGCGCTGACTCTGACCTATTTTCTGGGACGAGAGCGGCGCTGATGGATATGTTGAACGTCGATATTCGCCTCAGCCGGGCAGGGTTTGATCTGCAGATGGCCTGCGACATTCCCCTTACTGGCATCACAGCCTTGGTCGGCCGCAGTGCCAGCGGGAAATCAAGCCTGCTGCGCGCGATTGCCGGGCTGGATCCTTGTGAGGGGACAATCCGGTTTCGCGGGCAGGACTGGCAAGACGGGCGCAGGCAAAAAGTCATCGCCCGTAAGCGTCGCATCGGCTTTGTATTTCAGGACATCCGGCTGTTTGACCATATGTCCGTGCGCGAAAACATCACCTATGCGCAACGCTGGGGGCATGGCGAAACGATGGCTGGCCTGGCGATGCAGGAAATCCTTGATATCCTGGACCTGGTCCCGCTTATGGATCGCCCGGCCACGGTGCTGTCTGGTGGTGAACGTCAGCGTGTTGCTCTGGCCCGCGCTCTTGCGGCCAGACCCGAATTGCTTTTGCTGGATGAACCCCTGACAGGCCTGGATCCGCAGCAGAAAGACCGACTGATCCCCAGAATGCAGAAGGTGCTTGCACAGACGGGTTGCCCGGCGCTTTTTGTCAGTCACGACAAAGGCGAAGTCGCACGCCTGGCTGACCGCAGCTTCCAGGTGAATGCAGGCCGTATTTCCGGCCCGGTAGATGCGCTGCCCTGGCTGAAAGGCTATGTGCGCAAGAATGCTGAAGGGCAGGAACGCACCATTTCACAGCAGCCACAGGCTGGGGCGGATCCGGCTGTGGTCTTCCGGCTGCTGCCTGAACATATCCTGCTTACGATGAATGATCCCGGGCAACACAATGCAGATTTTTCTGCGCCAGTCCGGATTGCGGGTGAGAATGCGCAAAACACGCGGCTGGTTTTCGCGGATGGCCAGGAGATATCTGTAAGCCGTGAGGTGATGAACGGGGTGACTGTCGGGGCTGGAAGCACAATCTGGCTTACAGCTGGTCGGGTTGCAATTGGTTAATATTCCAATTTGATTCGTTTTGAAAAGGGTAATTGTTTATAAAATCAACATCGTTACCGCTGTTATTCCTATTGTTGCGTGATTGTTCACAATGAATGTGTTGGTGGTTCCGCCCTGAACCTGTATTTTACGGCAGGTCCTGCGTCAGATTGCCCTGAACAATTTGAATTGTTTTTGATGTGCAGCCTGGTTGGAAATGTAAGGCCTGAAATTGCGGATCTGATCTGAGGTGATTTACTAAAATACCTTAATTACAAAGGTTTAAGGTTGCTCGATGTGACGGGAAGTGCCCATGACTTTGAAGGTGTCTGCAGAACCTTCAGATGCCGGACATTAAACAAATTACCGGCAATCTGTATCGGTACCACAAAAATCGGTTTTGTTTTTTTTTCTTTGTTTTTCGTCTCTTAACCCTCAGTATGTATTCATTCGATTTGAATGCGATCAGTTGCCCCGGGGGATTGGGGGCATATTTTAATATTCTGATTGTATTTAGGTTTGTACGGTAAGGCCGGTTCGTATCGTTTGAAGGTATGCAGTTCTGATGTGTTCTCGGAAGTGCAGGTAGGGCCTCTCTCTTAATTGTTTAACGTAATCTGCGCGGAAAAACCTGCGCTTAACCAATTGCGATCTGTCGTATTTTTAACAGTGAGCAAGAACAGGGTATACGGAATGGCCGATTTTACGCTCGATTTCAGCGATACAGGCGCTGACGGGTCGACAACTTATACAGACGGAACAGACAGCGTTGATGTCACTGTATCCACGCCAACAAATGCTGGCCGCTCATTTTCTCTGAACGGGGATGCCTTAAAAAGCTCATCTGTTCAGGAACCCACATCAGCATTGATTACATTTGGTGAGAATGTTTCTGATGTCAGTTTTGAAATATTTGACGTGGATGCCGGGGCCGGGGCCTGGGATGATCAGATAACCGTGATCGCACGGGATGCTTTCGGCAACATCGTTCCGGTGACTTTTTCTGATCTGACGGCAAATCACGTTGTGTCCGGAAACAGCGTTGAAGCCGAAGGAAATGTCAGCCCGGGGGTCGAAGGTTCAGGGGCGCCGGATACGATCACCGTGACAATTCCCGGCCCGATCATGAGCATTGAGATCATTCATGACAATGGCGACGACTATTTCCGCGCAGGCGTTATTGGTGTTGGCCCGATTGATTTCGAATTTGAGTCCGTTATTCCCTGTTTCACCCCTGGCACGCTTATCTGCACGCTTTCCGGGGAAGTTCCGGTTGAAACCCTGAAGGTCGGAGATCAGGTGATCACACGTGACAATGGCGTACAGGAAATCCGCTGGATCGGATCGAAGACGCTGTGTGGGAAAAAGATTTCGGAACGTATGCAGCTGCGCCCTGTTGAAATCCAGGCGGGTAGCCTGGGCAAGGGCCTGCCGCAAAGGGATATGCTGTTAAGCCCAAATCATCGGGTTCTGATTTCGAATGAAGTCACAGCGCTGTACTTTGAAGAACACGAAGTTCTTGCGTCCTGCAAACATCTTGTGGGTCGTAAAGGCGTCAGCCGTGTCACCCCGGATGAGGTTACCTATATTCATTTTATGTTTGATCAGCACGAAATTGTTCTGGCGGATGGGATCTGGACAGAAAGTTTCCAGCCCGGGGACTACACGTTAAGAGGTATTGATAACGCGCAGCGTCGGGAACTTTTTGAACTCTTTCCTGAACTGCAATCGGGGGATACTGCGGATGTCTATCCCGCCGCCCGCAAGGTTCTGAAAAAACACGAAGCAGTGCTGATTTCCCGCTGCTGACACAATGTCTTAAAACAGTTGAAAAGGGCACCCGCTGTGGGTGCCCTTTATCGTTTTAGCCGCGCATCCGTGCGCCATCTGCGTCAAACAGTGGGGTGACGATCTGGCGGGCTTTGCGCATATGACCCAGGATCTCGATCTCGGCCTCATTGCCTTCACCGGCCAGATCAGTGGGGATCAGGGCCATAGCGATGGATTTCTGCGCATAATGGCTGTAGCCGCCGGATGTGCAGAACCCCTGAACTTCGCCATTGATCCAGACCGGTTCATACGCATGTACGTCGCAATCGGTGGCATCCACTTCAAAGGCTACAAGCGTACGGGCAGACCCTTCGGCTTTTTCCTTTTCAGCTGCGGCACGCCCGATGAAATCATCTGGTTTCTTAAAGCTAATGAACCGGTCAAGCCCGGTTTCACCGGCAGTGTAATCAGGTGAAAATTCAGACAGCCAGGAGCCAAAGAATTTATCCAGACGCAGCGACATCATCGCCCGCATGCCGAACGGTTTCATGCCGTGTTTCTGGCCTTCATTCCACAGGGTATTCCACAGCGCGCGCTGGTTCATCGTGTCTGTATAGATCTCATACCCCAGATCACCGGTATAGCTGACACGCTGCACAATGCATGAAGACATGCCGATAGTGATTTGTTTTACATCGAGGAATTTGAACGCATCCGCAGACACATCCGCCCGTGTCACAGCTTCCAGAACCTTGCGGGCATTCGGTCCTGCAATCTGGAAACCTGTGCGACGGTCAGAGATGTTTTCGACGGTCACGCCATCTTCTTCGTGCTGTTCAAACCACCGTGTATGGAAATCCTGCGCGCCATAAGATGCGGTCAGCTGGAAATGATCTTCCGCAAGGCAAGACATGGTGAAATCACCAATCAGACGCCCGGAATTGGCCAGCATCGGTGTCAGGGACAGACGGCCAATTTTAGGCACGCGACCCGCCATGATTTTGTTCAGCCAGGCACGGGCATTCGGGCCCTTTACATCGTATTTGCCAAAGTTCTGAACTTCATTGATTCCAACAGCCTCACGCACAGCCTTCACCTCACGCGCGGTGGCGTCAAAGGCGTTTGAACGGCGGAAAGACGGGGTTTCATAGCGAGGCTCGTCACCTTCAGCGAAGTAATTCGCGACCTCAAGCCCGTTTTGCTGCCCATATACCGCACCCATTTCCTTCTGGATGTCATACATCGGCGTTGTGTTCATGGGACGCGCGGCGGGCAATTCCTCATTCGGATAAACCACAGAGAAACGGTTCTGATAGTTCTCAATCACCTTCGGCAGGGTATAACCGGGGGTGATCCATTTGCCAAAACGCGCCACATCCATGGCGAAAACATCGCGTTCCGGTTCACCTTCGATCATCCATTGCGCCAGGGTCAGGCCAACGCCGCCGCCCTGGCTGAAACCAGCCATGACACCACAGGCAGACCAGTAGTTCTTCTTGCCCGGCACAGGCCCGACCAGCGGGTTGCCATCCGGCGCAAAAGTAAACGGCCCGTGGATCACAGATTTAACACCAACCTCGGCAAGGGCCGGGAAGCGTTTGTAGGCGAATTCGATGGAATCCTCAATTTTATCAAAGTCATCCGGCAAAAGTTCATGGCCAAATTTCCACGGTGTGCCATCCACAGCCCAGGGGCGGCAGGGTTGTTCATAAAACCCGATACACAGCCCACGCCCTTCCTGGCGCAGATAGCTTTCGCCCGCCGGATCCATAACATGCGGATGTTCTTTATCCGCCTCATAGATCATTGGTATATCATCGGTGACGATATACTGGTGTTCCATCGGGTGCAGCGGCAGGTAAACCCCGGCCATCTCACCAACTTCACGCGCCCAGAGACCGCCCGCATTAACGATATGTTCCGCAATCACGGTGCCCTTGTCGGTGACAACTTCCCAGGTGCCATCCGGCAGCTGGTTGGTTTCTTTCACCATACAATGGGTTTCAATCTCGGCCCCGCCCATTTTCGCAGCGCGTGCATAGGCATGTGTCGTGCCGGATGGGTCAAGGTGGCCATCCAGTGGATCATACAGCCCGCCAAGAATACCTTCGACGTTGGTGGCAGGGGCGATTTTAGCGATTTCTTCCGGTGACAGAATTTCCGTATCCAGGCCCATATGGCGGTGCTTGGCGCGTTCCGCCTTCAGCATATCCATACGTTCCTGGGTGTCGGCAATGGTCACACCGCCCACATGGTGCAGCCCGCAGGACATGCCGGTGATTTCTTCCAGCTCTTTGTAAAGACGGATGGTATAGCCCTGCAAAGCGGCCATATTGGTGTCGCCGTTAATCGTGTGGAAACCACCCGCAGCATGCCAGGTTGAACCGGATGTCAGTTCCGAACGTTCCAGCAGCAACACATCGGACCAACCAAGTTTGGTCAGGTGGTACAGCACCGAACAGCCAACCACTCCGCCACCAATCACACATACTCTGGTATGAGTTTTCATCACGAACCTCCCGTAAATTTTCTGAACTTACCTGCACTTTGACGCGGAATCAGAAGGTAGCATGTAAAAAAACGCCAAAATGTGTCGCTTTTATCTGACGGTATGCATCGCAATTCGGGCACGGTTTTGTGTGTTGCGATTGTTGATCGCCGGGCGACATACTGCGATATGATTTATACTCTCAGAAAAAAAGCCTGTTCTGCCGCGCGTGTTGCGCGGTTACTGTCTTTCGCAGGAATGCTGTTCAGCCTTACAACGGTTCCCGGTGTCGCGGAAAATCAGCCCTATAGGATTGTCAGTTCCGGGCGCGCAGATTTTTCCTATCAGTTGGCCGGGCGGGAAATGCAGGGGTACATCCCCATACAATCCGCCGCTTTGCTGCTGGATCTGGATGCGCCGGAACAGGCCATTGTTCAGGTGAGTTTCGACGTATCACGGTCCCGGGCCGGAAATTTCCTGGCGACCTCTGCCCTGCGTGAACGGAAGGTTCTGGATACGGATGCCTATCCAACGGCGCGTTTCGAAAGCCGGCGGGTTCAGAAGGTGAATGAAGGGGTGCGGATGGAAGGTGACTTTATGTTGCGTGGGGTCATCCAGCCGCTTGAACTGACGGTGTCATTGCTGCGCGATGGTCGTAATTCCGGGGAAACCTCTGTTCTGAATATACGCGGAAGCTTTGACAGACGCGCTTTCGGGGCGACCGGGTACCCTGATCTGGTTGATCCCCTGATCGAGTTGGATTTCAATATTGAAATTGTACCGGTCACTTAAATAACCCTGTAAATAGAACCACCCGCTTCCGGATCGGAAGCGGGTGGTTCTTTGTGTAAGATTATTTGCGGATATCCCGCTTATCCGAGGTGGATTTTGAACTTTGCACGGATCTCCTGATCCAGAGCCGGATCCAGCGCGGCGCGGGACGGTTCTGACAGAATTTCTTCTTTCTTCTTCGTCGCCGCTTTCACAAGGTTCGGTTTGCCAACCTCAGCCCATTCTTTCGGGGACAGGCGTTCTGCGGTCTTCGGATAGACGTAATCGCTTTCCATTCGGGCCAGCGTGGCATCGGTGCCCAGGTAATGGCCAGGCCCGCCCAGGCAAACTTCACGCATCTGGTCCAGCGCCATGGTCACATCATCAACCTCAATCCCGCGCACACAACGCAGCGCATGGCCAATGATGTCATCGCCAAGGATCAGGCTTTCATGACAGAAGCCCAGCAGGGATGCATGCATACCCGCGGATTCATACACCATGTTCAGGCCTGACAGACCGCCCATCACATTAGACGCCATGGCTTCCCAACCCGCCTGCATGTCAGGTAGTTTTGCGTCGGTCATACCGGCAGGCGCACCCCCTGGCAGTCCGTAGAACTTATGCATCTGCGCACAAGCAGCGGTTTGCAAAGCCTGCTCGCCTGATCCGCCCGTCATCGCACCAGAGCGCAGATCAAGGCCGAAAGGCCATGTGCCCATGATTGCAGGCGCACCAGGTTTCACAGCGTTCACGTAAACAATACCAGCCAGACATTCTGCAACCGATTGCACCACAGCACCGGCAACGGTGGAAGGTGTCGTTGCACCGGCCATGCCCGCAGACAGCAACAGAACAGGCATGCCACCTTCAATGACTTTTTCCATGACTTCGCAGCTTTCAGTCGCGAATTTCATCGGAGGTACCACAAAACAGTTGGAGTTGGACACAAAGGGACGCGCGCGCCATTCTTCTTCGCCACCGGCAACCATATGCAGCATATCAAAGCCGCCATCGACATAGTCAGGTTCAGTGAAAGACACGCCAACGTGCTTGGTGGTGCCTGAAACTGTGGCGTAGATGGAGTTCATATCCATCTCGAAATTGTCCGGAATATCGCGGCAGACCATCGGGCGCTGTAGGAAGTGAATATTGTCCAGGCGATCGGCGATTTTGGCGGCATCGTGCAGATCCTGCACGCCGCAATCGCGATATTCTTCGGTTTCCACATCCACAAGGCTAACGGCGGCACCGGCAGTGCCAAAATGTACGCGGTGACCGTTCAGATGCATGTCATGCTTTGGGTCACGACCATACAGGGTGACGTCTTTGCAGGCTTTAGACAGAGCGTCTTCCACAACGGCGCGTGGGATACGGATGCGATCATCATCGCCAAGGATACAGCCAACACGCACCATGTGATCCACACCGGATTGCGGCGCATCTGCGAAACCAATGGTTTCAAGCGCCTCAATTGCGGCTTCGTGGATCATATTGATTTGTTCGTCGGAAAGAACTTTCAGGGTAGCGCTTTCCATGCCTGGGCGCACGGAGCGGGCTTCCATTGCGACTGGGGCTTCACGAAGGGCTTTACGGGCGGCGCGGCCACCGGAACGGCGGGAGGATTTTGCAGTCATGTTTTGTCTCGGTTTGATCGGTGGAAAGGGAAGGGTGAATTACACCACAACCGGGCGACCGCGTGCTGCGCGGCCCCGTTCTGCACCAATCGTGATCACGATCAGAGAGATTTTCCAGTCAAGACAATGGACCACGGCGGGCTCCGTATTGAATCAGTTGATCTATGAAAATTGCACTTAAATTTTCACGCCAGACCGCGCGTTTACGACAGGATGTCGCTTTCAGGAAATTTTCGTCTCTTTTTGGGGAATTTGGTTTCTGGCTACCGCTGGCAATACGCAAAAACCAGTTTTCCGGAATACCGGAAAACTGGTTTTCTAAACTTTTGAAGCTGTTGATTGTGCGGCAGCGCACGCTTGTGTCACGTTTTCTCAATCCATCACAGGCATCTTAATCCGCGTCATGACAAAGCAGGCCACCAGACCTGCACCAACGGAAACGTCCTGATTGGAGCGTAAAACACTCCAGGGACCGTGAAAAAGCTTTCTCACACAGGGGTGAAAACCCTGAATCGTGGGGTTCCGGATGGCGGCGCCGCCTTTTTATAAACGGCAATGATGATCCAGATGATGAGCAAATGAAAAACCGCACAGGCCGGGTAAGGCCCATGCGGTGGATTTTGCGTGTCTGCTGTTTACTTAAACATCAGATCCTCCACGGCATCGCCGGAAATGCTTTTGCCAAGCGCTGAAAAATCACCATTTTCCAGCATATCCATGCCAATATCACGGATCATACGATGGGTGGCACGGGCCAGTGCCGATCCAAGAGAGACCCGCGCAAGGCCCGCAGCGGCATACTCCGACAGTGGCAGTTTTGTGCAGGGACCAGCGGCCAGAGCATTCACCGGGATATTCACTGCGTCACAAATGCGCTTCAGATCCTGCGGGTTGGCGGGCGCGGGCGCATAAAGCCCATCGGCACCAGCAGCTTCAAAGGCCTGCAAACGGCGGATCGCTTCATCCATATCATATTGCCCTGTCAGAACGCCGTCGGCGCGGGCGACAAAGAAGAAATCACCGGGCAGGGCGCGGGCCGCAGATGCGGCGGCGCGGATGCGTTCCACCGCCAGATCAAAATCATATGGGGCCTCATCCGGCAGGGCGGTGTCTTCAATGCAAATCCCGGCCAGACCAATTTCCGCTGCCAGTCGCACGGTTTCGGCGCAGGTTTCGGGATCTTCGCCAAAGCCGTTTTCAAAATCACCAGACAGTGGAACATCCAGCACGGCAATCAGATCCTGCGCATGGGCCAACGCCTGGTCGCGGGTGATATGCCCCATATCGCGGGTGCCAAGCGCAAAGGCGAGCGCAGCGGAACTTGTCGCAATCGCCTTCGCGCCCATCCCCTGTAACATCAGGGCAGATCCCACATCCCAGGCATTGGCCAGAATAAACGGATTGCCCGGCTGATGCAGGGCGCGGAAGGTTTCAGCTTTGCTCATACTCGTGTCTCCGATGCGTATTTCTTTTCAATTTCAATCAGTTTTTCCTTACGCCAGATCCCACCGCCATAGCCGGTCAGGCTGCCGTCTGCCCCCATTACCCTATGACAGGGAATAAGGATTGCAATGGAGTTTGCGCCATTGGCACGGGCAACGGCGCGTGTCGCCTCTGGCCGGCCCAGATCCGTTGCAAGCGTGGAATAACTGCGGATTTCGCCTGCCGGTATCTTGCGCAATGCGTCCCAGATGTCTTTCTGAAAGGCTGTGCCATGGGGCGCAAGCGGGGTGCTGAACACGGCGGATTGCCCCTGGAAATACAGCTCAAGTTCTGTTTTGACCTGTTCAATCGGTGCGGGGCGTCCAAAGCCAATCCCGCCTGGGCAATCCTTCATCAGGCGTTTCAGCTCCGTGGGCAACGCCTTGCGGTCCGCAAATTCCAGAAGATGCAGGTGCCGCTTGTCCGCCACCGCGATCATCGGGCCAAGTTCTGTCTGGAACCAGTCCGCCTGCAACAGCGCGTCTTTACGAAACGCCCCTGGTGCAACGCCGGTCAGCCGCGCAAATGCATCACGAAATGCAGAGGGGGATTCAAATCCGGCTTCAAGCTGTGCGTCAATAACGCGACTGCCTTCAGCCATTGTAGTGAAACCCATGGCCAGACGCCGTTGCCGCGCCATCTCAAGGAAGGTCATACCAAAGACCCGTTTGAAATTGCGCCGCACAGTGGAGGGATCATATCCGATCTGCGCAATATCGCTTTCATACCAGCGCTTTGCCGGATCTTTCTCAAGCGCTTTCACCAGATCCGCAATTATCGGATCATCCGACAGAACACCCAGGGGATGACAGCGTTTACAGGGGCGAAAACCGGCTTCGATACATTCCGTGACCGAAGGCTTAAACGCACAGTTTTCAGGTTTGGGATCACGCGCCGGACAGCTCAGCCGACAGAAAATCCCGGTGGTGGAAACGCAAACCCAGGCCCGGCCATCCCAGGCTGGGTCGCGTTTTGTCAGGGCCTCGTAAAGCACCTTATGTTCAGGCAATTGAAACAACATATCGCCTTTCTATGGGCTTCCGGCGCGTGGGTGCGCCGGAAATCGGGCAGCACTGTTATTTTTCTGCCGCATATTTCAGAAGCCGCGCAAATGCGTCTTCGAACTGATCATCAGGGATGGTCATCGCAACCCGGATATGCCCGCTTGACGCAGCACCAAAGCTTTCGCCCGGCATGACAGCGATCAATTCCTGGTCCAGCAGGCCTTCGGCGAAATCTTCACCTGACAGGCCGGTCGCCCGGATATCCAGCATCAGATACATCGCACCACCCGCCGGGATCAGCTTAACCGCATTCTGACCTTTCATCAGGCGTTTGGCAATTTCACGACGACGGCGGAAGGGGGCTGCGACCTTTTCTTCAAAATCAACACCCTGTTCCAGCGCAAATTTCGCCGCATCCTGGATGAATCCGGCAACGCCATATGTGGTATGGGTGGCAAGGGTGATCAGGTTCGCAATCACACCTTCAGGGGCGCAGATCCAGCCACAACGTGACCCGGTCATTGCATGAGATTTCGACATAGAACCAATAACTAACGTGCGGTCCTTCATGTCGGGCAGGGCGCGGGGCGAGATATGTTCACCTTCCCAGATCTGCGTGTCGTATACTTCATCAGAGATCAGCCAGAGATCATGTTTCTTTGCAAAACCTGTGATGTTTTCCAGCGTCTCGCGGGAATAAACCACACCGGTCGGGTTGTTCGGGCTGTTGATCATCAGGGAATTAACCTGCGGCGTCAGGCCCGCTTCCAGATCGTCAACCTGGGGCTGGAAATCCAGGGATGAACGCGTCTGCACCGGCACCGGCACCGCACCAACACCGCGGATCGTTCCAGGGTAAGTTGCATAGTAAGGATCAATATACATCGCCGCATCGCCAGGATCACAAACGGCGGAATGGGCCGCGAAAAGCGCGCTTTGCCCGCCAGGCGTAATCAGGATGTTATCAATACTGGTCGGAACACCCGTGCGTTCCTCAATCCGCTTTGCCACGGTTTCCCGCAGCGCATCCGTGCCCGGCACCATCGCATAGCCTGTATGACCACCAGAGGCAGAGGCATGCATTTTGTCCAGGATAATCTGTTCCGTGCGATCGTCATGTTCACCAATCGTCAGCTCAAGCACAGGTTTCCCTGCCGCTTTCATGCGCCGCGCCTTGATGAAAATGCCCCAGCCATCGTCTCCGTCGCCGGTCAGCCCGGTGATACGTTTTGAGAGATCCATGTTCCGTCCCCGTGAATTGCGTTTTTGCCAGGCGACCATGGCGCGCCTGATTTGTCAAACGGGGAATAAATCGGTGTCACATCAAAATCTGTGATACTTGCGACATGAAGGCGCGATTTATCGCTGGACATATGCGCGAGCCGGGTTATGGTCGCCCTCATGGAAAAGAACATCTGCATTATCACCTGCATTATCCGCTGACATTGTCAGGCGGGCGTTCTTTGTCGTTTTCATCATGAAATGAAGTTGATATGTCCCGCCGCAAGGCCAGCGGCCAATTGGGCCGTTTTGCATTCATAAGGTGCTGTGAGGACATATGACCGAGATTAAGCTGCATAATACAAAGACCCGCAAGAAAGAGGTCTTTACGCCGATTGATGCTGAAAACGTGCGCATGTATCTCTGTGGGCCGACGGTCTATGACCGCGCCCACCTTGGCAACGCACGCCCTGTTGTGGTGTTTGACGTGCTGAACCGTCTGCTGCGCTATAAATACGGGCCGGACAATGTGACTTATGTGCGCAATTTCACCGATGTTGATGATAAGATCAATGCAACCGCCATGGCCCGGAAAGAGGCGGGCGCTGCGGGCACGCTGGAAGACCTGGTGCGGGAACGCAGTGATGAAACCATCGCCTGGTATCTGGAAGACATGGCAGCACTTGGCACAGATGAGCCAGATCACATGCCGCGTGCGACGGAATATATCGCGCAGATGGTCACAATGATTGAAGATCTGATTGCCAAGGGTCACGCCTATGCCGCCGAAGGCCATGTGCTTTTTGCGGTTGAAAGCTACAAGGAATACGGCGCGCTGTCTGGCCGTTCCGTTGATGATATGATTGCCGGTGCGCGTGTTGAGGTTGCACCTTACAAAAAGAACCCGATGGATTTCGTGCTGTGGAAGCCTTCCACAGATGAGCTGCCCGGTTGGGACAGCCCCTGGGGCCGGGGCCGTCCGGGCTGGCATATTGAATGTTCTGCCATGGCGGATGAATTGCTGGGCGCGAGTTTTGACATCCACGGCGGCGGCAACGATCTGCAATTCCCGCACCACGAGAATGAGATCGCCCAGAGCTGCTGCGCCAATCCTGATGCGGGTTTTGCGAATTTCTGGCTGCACAATGAGATGCTGCAGGTTGAAGGCAAGAAAATGTCGAAGAGCCTGGGCAATTTCTTCACTGTGCGCGACCTTCTGGATCAGGGCATTGCGGGCGAAGTCATTCGCTTTGTTTTCCTCAGTACCCATTATCGCAAGCCGATGGACTGGACTGAGGAAAAGGCACGCGAAGCAAAGGCTGAGCTTGAACGCTGGCGTGCATTTGCGGGAAGTATCGAGGAACCGATGGGCGGACCCCATGCAGAGGTGGTTTCAGCACTTACAGATGACCTGAACACTCATGGAGCAATCACCGTTCTGAGAAAACTATACAAATCAGGCGATGCCCACGTCTTCCGCAAATCTGCGGAACTTCTCGGACTTCTATTGCCAGGTGAAACGGCTGAATGGTTTGAAGGACAGGCAGAACCGGAAACAAGCGACCTGGTAGAGTACGCAATTGCACTACGTACGGAAGCAAAGCTTCAAAAGGATTTTGCTACTGCCGACAAAATGAGAGATTTGTTGATCAGTGCGGGAGTCGTTGTGAAAGACTCCAAAGAGAGCACAACTTGGGAACCAGGTCCTGACTTTGATCCGTCCAAACTCGAAGGCCTGAAGTGACCGTGCCTCAACACACAAAAGGCTGCCCCTGACCCTGGGTGGGGGTGAAGCCCCCTCCCGTGGGGAGGGTCGGGGGCTGCCTGACCTTCAGTCAGGCGTGACAAAAGAAAAAGAGAAGAGCCAATGACAAAAGAAAAGCTATTCCTCTACGACACAACCTTGCGCGACGGGCAGCAGACCCAGGGCGTGCAGTTTTCTACCGCTGAAAAGCTCCAGATTGCGCAGGCGCTGGATGATCTGGGCATTGATCATATTGAGGGCGGCTGGCCTGGCGCAAACCCGACCGACAGCGAATTTTTCGAAGCCGCGCCTAAATATAACGCCACATTCACCGCCTTTGGCATGACAAAGCGGGCAGGGCGATCGGCGGAAAATGACGATATTCTCGCCGCTGTTATGAACGCCGGAACGCCTGCGGTGTGTCTTGTAGGCAAGGCTTCTGCTTTTCACGTCACCGACGCGCTTGGCATCAGCAAAGAAGAAAACACCGAAAACGTCGCGGCATCAATCGCGCATATCGTGAAGAACGGGCGAGAGGCGCTGTTTGACGCGGAACATTTCTTTGACGGCTATAAATATGACGCTGATTACGCGTTGGAAAGTGTGTTGGCGGCTTACAGCGCTGGTGCCCGCTGGGTCGTGCTGTGCGACACAAACGGCGGCACGCTGCCCTCTGAAATCTATGCCATCGTCAAAGCCGTGATAGCGGCGGGCGTGCCGGGTGATCACCTGGCGATCCACACCCACAATGATACGGAAAACGCCGTTGCGGGCAGTCTTGCGGCGATTGATGCGGGCGCGCGTCAGGTGCAGGGTACGCTGAATGGTCTGGGTGAACGTTGCGGCAATGCGAACCTGACCACCATCATCCCAACGCTGCTGCTGAAGCCGGAATATGCGGAACGGTTTGATCTTGGTGTCAGCCTTGAAAGCCTGCAGGGGCTGACCAATCTCTCGCGTAGCCTCGATGAAATCCTCAACCGGGTGCCCGCGAAACAGGCGGCTTATGTCGGGGCCTCGGCCTTTGCGCATAAATCCGGCCTGCACGCCAGCGCGATCATGAAAAACCCCGCGACCTATGAACATGTGGATCCGGGCGCTGTCGGCAATGCGCGTGTGATCCCGATGTCAAACCAGGCCGGGCAAAGCAACCTGATCAAACGCCTGGGGGATGCGGGCTATACGGTTGAAAAGGGCGATCCGGCGCTGGCGCGTATTCTGGAACGTATCAAAGCACGCGAAACGGCGGGTTATTCCTACGACACGGCGCAGGCGAGTTTTGAGTTGATGGCGCTGGAAGAACTGGGCCAACTGCCGAAGTTCTTTGATGTGGAACGCTATCGTGTCACCATCGAGCGCCGCAAAAACGCCCGTGGTGAAATGGTGACCGTGTCTGAGGCTGTGGTTGTGGTGCAGATCGGCGCTGAACGCATGTTGTCCGTGTCTGAAAGCGTTGATGGAAACGGCAATGATCGTGGTCCGGTGAACGCGCTGTCCAATGCGCTGGCAAAAGATCTGGGTCCGTATCAGGCCAGCATTGACGACATGCGCCTGGTGGATTTCAAAGTGCGTATCACCCAGGGCGGCACAGAGGCCGTGACCCGCGTGATCATCGACAGTGAGGACAGCCAGGGCAATCGCTGGGCCACGGTTGGTGTCAGCCCGAACATCGTCGACGCAAGCTTTGAAGCCTTGCTCGAGGCGATCACATGGAAGCTTGTGCATGACAAGGTGCGTGCCGCGTGACTCTGCTGACCGAAGATATAAACGCCTGCGCCGGAGTGGTGCAAAAGGGCGATCCGGACCGGTTCCTTGCAGTGATGAGCATAAAGCCGGATCTGCGCGCGCCGCTTTTTGTGCTTTACGCTTTTAACCTTGAAATTGCCCGTGCGGCCTGGGCCAGTCAGGAACCAATGGTAGGGCAAATGCGGCTGCAGTTCTGGCGCGATATTGTGACCCAGGCGGATGAAAACGGGTCTGCACGCTATCACGAGGTTGGTCGACCTCTGGCCGTTCTGATCCGGGAAAAGCGCCTCGATACAGAGGCGCTTGACCAGATGATCACGGCCCGCTGGTGGGATCTGAACAAAGACGGGTTTGATGCTCCGGAAGCCTTTCGTGCGCAAATTGAGGCGACCGCTGGCAATCTTATGTGGCTCAGCGCCCAGGCGCTTGGGGCAGGGGAAACTGACAGATCGCTGGCGCAGACCTGGGGCTTTGCACAGGGGCTGGCCGCCTGGTTTCAGGCCGTGCCGGAACTTGAAAAACGCGGCTGCCGGCCACTTTATGATGGTCGCCCGGCAGCGATTTCAGGACTTGCCCGCGCCGCTTTGTCTGATCTGAGAAACACAAAACCACCGCGCGCACCCTGGACAATGGTCCTGCGCACGGCCTGGCAGGCAGAACCGCTTCTGAAACTGGCGGCAAAAGAACCACAGCGCGTGGCTGACGGGGCACTTGCCTTGTCAGAATTCCACAAAAAACGCCGTCTGTTCTTCAAGGCTCTGACCGGCCGTCCCTGATCTTATTCATCTTGCTGAAAATACTCTGGGGGATCCAAAGGGGGCTGGCCCCCTTTGCCCTTTTAAACAGAAGCTTCCTCAGGATCACGCAGCGCAAGCCACAACAGTGCGCCACCCGCCAGCATCAGGAAAGGCGCCATGGCCAGGTTCACCGCCTGCCAGCCCGCCTGGGCATCGCCACCGGAACAATTCATAAGCCCGCCAGAGGCAAGCGACGCCATGGTCACACAGCCGAAAACGATCATATCGTTCAGGCCCTGAACCCGGCCACGTTCCGCATCATCGTAAGCACCGGCCAGCATTGTGGTGGCACCGATGAAACCAAAGTTCCAGCCAATGCCCAACAGCACAAGCGCGATAAAGAAATTCGCCAGCGTCACACCGGTCAGGGCCACAACGCCCGCGCCCAGCAGGATCACAAGGCCTGTGGCGACAATATTGCGCGTACCGAAACGAGCGATCAGGTGACCTGTGAAAAAGCTTGGCACATACATGGCCAGCACGTGGGCGGACACGATATCTGCCTCTTCACCGTTCACAAAGCCACAGCCGACAACAGCCAGCGGGGTTGAGGTCATGACAAGGTTCATCAATGCGTAGGACACCATGGCGCAGATAATCGCAACAGCGATAACCGGATCTTTCAGCAGCTCCATCTTGCTGCGGCCCTTTGGGGCGTCCGCTGCCGGTGGTTTGGGTTTGGGGATGTCGAGCGCAAAGAACATCAGGGACCCGATCGCATTCACCGCAATCACACCCATATAGGTGCCTGCAAACAGAACCGGCATGGCTTCTTTTGTGACTTTCACAAGCTGCGGCCCGATGATCGCGGCCAAAAGGCCACCGGCCATGACCCAGGAAATCGCCTTTGGTCGGAATTCAGGGCTGGCCGTATCCGCCGCGGCAAAACGGTAAAACCCATGCGCCGACATATAGACACCGGTAAAAAGCGAGCCGAGGCAGAAAATCAGAAAGCTGCTTTCATAAAGCCCCCAAAGGCTGATCGCGCCGCCCATACCGCCAAAGACTGCGCCGGTGAAAAAGCCTGCTGCGCGGCCATATTTCTGCATCAGCGCGCTCATCGGTTGCGCCGCCAGCATGGACCCCAAAACGATCAATGTGATCGGGAGTGTTGCAAAACAGGGGTTTGACGCAAGCTGCTGTCCGGCAAGGCCACCCACGGTAAAGATCATCGGCATCTGTGCGCCAAGGAAAGCCTGGGCGGCAATCAGGATGAAAATATTACGTTTCACCTGTGGCGTGATCGGGGCGGGGCTGGCAGCTGCATCAGTCATAAGCGAAGGCGTAGCCTGTTCCCGTGCGCAGGAAAAGCGTATTCTGGTGCGTCATAATGAAATACAGTAATCATACCGGATGCAACGCGCGGGACAGGGCAGATGACACAGGCAGATCGTATTACATCGGATGAATGCGTGGTGCAGGCCGCGTCGCAACTTGTGGCGATGGTGCCGGAGTTTGCGAAGGTTCTGCCGCAGCTTTCACCCTTGCCTTTACGGCTGCGCGCGGATGGGTTTGGGGCGCTGGTAGATGCCATCATCGGTCAGCAGATTTCGACTGCGGCGGCAGCGGCGATCGCGGCGCGGATGAAGGCGGCAGATCTGGTGACACCTGTGCAGATTCTGGCAGCAAGTGATGAGGAATTGCGCGCAGCGGGGCAATCTGTGCAGAAGATCAAATATCTGCGGGCCCTGGCTGCGGCAGACCTGAACTATGAAGCCTTAAGGCGCGCCGACACGGCTGAGGTTCTCAAAACCTTAACCGCACTCCCCGGCATCGGCCCCTGGACGGCAGAGATTTACGCGATGTTTTCGCTGGGTCATGCAGATGTGTTTCCGGCCGGGGATCTGGCCCTGCAGGAGGCGGCGAAATTGCTGTTTGATCTGCCGGAACGGCCAAAACCCAAGGCGATGCGTCAGATGGCAGAGGCCTGGTCGCCCTTCAGATCAGTTGCAGCGCGCTTGCTTTGGGCCTACTACCGGGAACAGAAAAAACGCGAAGGCATCAGATAGGGGCGGATATGCGGGAACTTGAATTTAAGAAACGTGAGGCGCAAAGCGGCACAGCGAAAAATGTAGTGATTTTCCTGCATGGCTATGGGGCCGATGGCGCGGATCTTCTGGGCCTTGCAGACCCGCTGGCGCCACATATGCCAGACACTGCTTTTTATGCGCCGGATGCACCGGAACGCCCGGCAGCAATGCCCATGGGGCGGCAGTGGTTTTCCATTCCCTGGATTGACGGATCTTCCGAGGAAGAAAGTGCGGCGGGCCTTGAACGCGCCGCTGAAGATCTGAACGCGTTTCTGGATAAAGTGATCGCAGATGAAGGCATCACCGCATCTGAAGTGGTCCTTCTTGGCTTTTCCCAGGGCACCATGATGGCCCTGCATGTGGGGCCACGTCGTCAGTATAAACTGGCGGGGATTGTTGGATTCTCTGGCCGTCTTCTGGCCCCGGAACGCCTGGAAGCTGATTTTCAGACCCGTCCGCCGGTTCTGCTGATCCATGGCGATCAGGATGATGTGGTGCCACCCCAAAGCCTGAACGAAGCGGCTGAAGGCCTGCAGACCGCAGGTTTTGATGTTTATTCCCATATTATGAAGGGCACGGCCCATGGCATTGCACCGGATGGGCTGTCTGTTGCGCTGACCTTCATGCGTGAAATGCTGGGGCAGGGCGAAAACTGATTTCCCGTCATAAAACTGCGATCTGCGCGCGGTATTTCCGGATGTGAGATTTCTATATCATGGGGTTGTCAGAAATACCCCACAAGATATAGTCACATCAGGACGGGGCGGTGCACCCGCCCCGATAACCAGCCGGTTTCGGGTCACAGGCATATTGGCACGTACCGGCACATGGGCGGTAATGCGAAATGGACTGTGGGATACGGGAAAGAACATCTGATAATATCAACGGGTTGAGAACGCTGGTTCTCAACGCGAATATGCAGCCTTTAAGCTATGCGCCACTGTCGGTCTGGGACTGGCAGACGGCTTTTGTTGCGGTGCATCAGGAACGGGTTGTGCAGATCAAGACCTATGATGATGTCGAGGTACATTCTGCGACGGCCAGTTTCGAAGTCCCCGCCGTTGTCGCCCTGAAGAATTTTCACAAACGCAAACAGGTGGGGTTCACGCGCTATAACCTGTTTTTGCGCGATGAATTCCGCTGTCAGTATTGTGGTGAACGCTTTGCCGTAAAGGATCTGACCTTTGACCATGTGGTGCCGCGCAGTAAGGGCGGTGGATCAAACTGGCACAATATCGTGGCCTGTTGTTCGAAGGATAACCTGCGCAAGGCCAATCGTACGCCAAAACAGGCGGGGATGAAATTGCTGCGCGAACCTTATGAGCCCGATGTCTGGCAACTGGATGCCGCCGCACGCAGACAACCCCTGACGAAGACATCCCTGCACAACAGCTGGATGGATTTTCTGTATTGGGATACGGAACTGGAGGGTTAAGCCGAACAGCTTGCCCCGCCCAGGACGCAGAACTTGGCGCATGAACCTGTCAGGAAAGGCTCCGGTGGAGCGTTTCCAGGGTGAACGCATTGTGCTTATGCGCTACAGCTTGCGCCACCCAGAACGCAAAACTTGGCACAATGCGGATGGTTGAGGGCGACGTCTTTTTCGGCTTCTTCCAGGGTGTTTCCCATATCAAACCCTTCGGCATAGGGCAGCAGGGTGCAGGCAATGACAGATGCTTTCTGCCCCTTGCGTTTCACCACCATCCGGGAGGAGGCGCACATCACGTCTTTGGGGGATTTGTTCAGGATACCCCAGCAATCCACAGTGATTTCGGGCACATCCACACCTTCGTCCATTTCAGGGAAAAGCACGGTCATTCCTGGATTTTGCGCGTCGATCTTAAAGCTTTCCGATTCGTAAAGATCTGCGTAACCCTGACGCGACGCTGCATCATCTTCATTCCAGAGCTGGCGACCGGCAGCAGCCATGCGCGCACCAATGGATGACAGCCAGCGCATGCCTTCAAGTGATTTCTCAAAGCTACCCGCGCCGCGCATCTTGTCATGATTTTCGGCAGACCAGTGGTCAAGGGAAATGCGGAACGTCAGCTTGTCGCCAAATTCCTTTACCAGGGCTTCGATGCCGGCCTTCACAGATTTACGCATCATCGGGCGCATGGCGTTTGTCAGAACCAACACCTCATAGCCTCGTTCCAGGGCCGCGCGGCACATGTCGTTGAATTCGGGGTTCATATAGGGTTCACCCCCGGTGAAGCCGATTTCACCAACGCCCCAGTTGCGGGCTTTTAGCTGATCCAGGTAATCGCGCACCTCATCCGCGGTCAGATAGACCAGGGCATCATTGGTGGGGGAGCTGAGAATATAACAGTTCACACATTCAATGTTGCAAAGCGTCCCGGTGTTAAACCAAAGCGTCTGCGGATCGGACAGGGGCACGGTTGCGCGGATCTCGCCCTTGGCGGTGATCTTCGGGTCCTGAAATTTGTCGGTTGCCTGCGCAGCAGATGCCTGATCTTTCATGGTGCCTTATCCTTTTGTTAAGTCGTGTTTACACGGTCAGACATCCGCCGAAAAGTGCCACAAAGTGACCCCACGCCATTGTGAAGGCGGGCGAACCTGTTAGACTTGCGCAGAGTCATGCAGATGCTGGCGGAAACTGTTGCAATGTTTGCGCTAACATTTATGGTGTGACCGGGTAATTTCACTCGATTTTAAGGAATACAGAGGTCAGAATGGTTTCACGCGTCATCCCGGTTGAGGTTTTTGATCTGGTGATCTTCGGCGGTACAGGTGATCTGGCCCGGCGTAAGATTCTGCCAGGGCTTTATCGTCGTTTCCTGGCCGGGCAACTGCCGGAGGGCATGCGCATTATTGGTGCTGCGCGGACGGATTTTGATGATGCGGGCTACCGCAGCTTTGTGAATGACGCGATTTGCGAATTCGTGAAACCATCAAAGCACGACAAAGAACGCATCAAAGAGTTCGTTGAAAACATTCACTATCTTGCGGTGGATGCCATGGGGGAAAGCGGGTGGACAGAACTGGCCGCCCTGATGCGCCCTGGTGTGATCCGGGCGTTCTATTTCTCAGTTGCGCCGCGTCTGTTCGGGCCGCTGGCGGAACGTCTGCATGAATATGAAATCGCGGATGCAGACAGCCGGATTGTGGTCGAAAAACCCTTTGGCCGTGATCTGGAAACGGCGAAGGCGCTGAACGGCGTGCTGGCGGAAAGCTTTGACGAACATCAGATCTACCGGATTGACCATTATCTGGGCAAGGAAACCGTGCAGAACCTGATGGCGGTGCGTTTTGGCAATGTGCTGTTTGAACCGCTGTGGAACAGCCAATATGTCGATCACATCCAGATCACCGTGGCCGAAAGCGTGGGGGTCGGCGGGCGCGGGTCTTATTACGATAAATCCGGCGCGATCCGCGATATGGTGCAAAACCACCTGATGCAGCTGCTGTGTCTGATCGCGATGGAACCGCCCAGTGATTTTGAACCGGACGCGGTGCGTGATGAAAAACTGAAAGTGATCCGGGCGCTTGATCCGGTGGATCAGGCGGACATCGTGCGCGGGCAGTATCGTGGCGATGATGATGTTGCATCCTATCTTGAAGATGCCGAAAATGAGGACAGCACCACCGAAAGTTTCATCGCGATGAAACTGGGCATTTCCAACTGGCGCTGGAAGGGCACACCGATTTATCTGCGCACTGGCAAGCGTTTGCGGGATCGGACCAGCGAAATCGCCGTTGTGTTCAAAGATCCGCCGCATTCAATCTTCGGCCCGCAGGAAGGACGACGCGGCAATGTGCTGGTCATCCGTTTGCAACCGAATGAAGGCATGAACCTGCGCGTGACCATCAAAGAACCGGGCCCGGGCGGTATGCGCCTGATTGAAGTGCCTCTGGACATGAGTTTTGCCGAGGCCCTGGCTGACGGTGATGACATCCCGGATGCGTATGAACGCCTGATCATGGATGTGATGCGGGGCAATCAGACGCTGTTTATGCGCGGGGACGAAGTTGAGGCCGCCTGGGCCTGGACTGACCCGATTATCGAGGCCTGGGAAAAGGCCCGCACCAAACCTGTACCTTATGACGCGGGCAGTTCCGGGCCGGATGACAGCCTGATGTTGCTGCACCGTGACGGACGCCGCTGGAGAGAGATCAAAGCATGAAGATTAACGAATACGCTGACGCGGAAATGATGATGATCGAGGTCGCGCAGGAAATTGCGTCTGATCTTGAAACCGCGCTGGAAGCCAATGGTAAGGCCAGCTTTGCGGTGCCTGGTGGCACGACGCCTGCGCCTTTGTTTGATGTGCTGTGCGCGGCGGATATTGACTGGGCCAATGTGACGGTGGTGCAGACCGATGAACGCTGGGTGCCGGACAGTTCACCCCGTTCCAATGCGAAACTGATCCGGGAACACCTGCTGGCGGATCGTGCGGCGCATGCGAAATTTGTTTCGCTTTATAATCATTGCGAAAATCCAGAGGACGAGATCGAAGAAACCCGTGCGAAAGTTGCGGATCTTCTGCCGTTGTCAGTTGTGCTTTTGGGGGTTGGGGCCGATATGCATACGGCAAGCCTGTTCCCTGGCGGTGATAATCTGGCGCTGGCGATTGATCCGGCGGCACCTTTGGTGATGCCAATGCGGGTCGACAGCCAGGATGAACCGCGTATCACCCTCACAGAACCTGCGCTGAACTCTGCCATGCACAAACATATTGTTGTAACGGGTGCTGAGAAAAAAGCAGCGCTGGAACGGGCGCAGGGCTTGTCCGGGATGAAAGCACCTGTGACGAAAGTCTGGGGCGGTGCCCGTATTCACTGGGCTGAAAGTTAATTTAAAAGTGGCTGATAAGATTATGTGGAATAAGTTAAAAACCTATACGGATGCGGCTTTGGATCTGAGCATTCCTGCGCTGTTTGAAGATGCCGGACGGGCGCAGGATTTCTCGGTTTGTGCCGCAGATATGCTGTTTGATTATTCCAAAACCAGCCTGACGGACGACAGCCGGGCCTGCCTGGTTAATATGCTGGGTGAGAGCGGTTTTGAAGCGCGGCGTAAGGCGATGTTTTCCGGCGAACATATCAATGAAACCGAAGGCCGCGCGGTGCTGCATACGGCTTTGCGGGCGGCTGCGGGCGCTGAAATCTTTGAGGATGGTGAAAATGTTGTGCCTGGCGTTCGGGAAACGCTGGACCGGATGCGGGCTTTTGCCGACGCGTTGCGCGATGGCAGCTTTCAGGGGCAGGGCGGCGCGATCACCGATGTGGTGAATATCGGCATTGGTGGGTCTGATCTAGGGCCGGCCATGGCCTGTCTGGCGCTGAAGCCTTACCACGACGGGCCGCGCACGCATTTTGTGTCCAATGTGGATGGCGCGCATATTCATGATATCCTGCAAGGGCTTAACCCGGAAACGACGCTGATCCTTGTGGCGTCTAAGACCTTCACCACCATTGAAACCATGACCAATGCGCAAACCGCGCGGGACTGGATGGCTTTAAGCGTATCTGATCCTGGCGCACAATTCGCGGCACTGTCATCAAATCTTACAAGCACAGCGGGATGGGGCATTCCGGCGGAACGGGTGTTTGGCTTTGAAGACTGGGTTGGCGGGCGCTATTCGCTTTGGGGGCCGATTGGCCTGACGATTATGATCGCGATGGGTGCCGACAAATTCGAAGAATTTCTGTCCGGCGCGCGGGCGATGGATGATCACTTTCGCACGGCAGCACCGCTGGACAATATGCCGGTGATGCTGGCGCTGACAGGGATCTGGCACAATCAGGGCCTGGGGTATGGAACACGCGCAGTTCTGCCTTATGATCAACGCCTTAGCCGTCTGCCTGCGTACCTGCAGCAGCTTGAAATGGAAAGCAACGGCAAGTCCGTCCGCATGGATGGATCTGACACGCCGGTGCATACAGGGCCTGTTGTCTGGGGCGAACCCGGGACCAATGGCCAGCATGCGTTTTATCAGCTAATCCATCAGGGCACGCGGGTCATTCCCTGTGAATTCCTGCTGGCGGTTGAAGGGCATGAAGCGGATCTGAAACATCAGCATGAACTGCTGGTTGCGAACTGTCTGGCACAGTCTGAAGCTTTGATGCTTGGCCGGTCTTTAGATGTGGCACGCGAGCTGATGGCCGCGAAGGGGCTGGACGGGGATGAACTTGAACGTCAGGCCCGTCACCGGGTTTTCCCGGGCAATCGTCCGTCAACCACGCTGCTGTATCCGAAACTGACGCCACATATGCTGGGCCAGATTATCGCGCTTTATGAACACCGGGTGTTTGTCGAAGGCGTGATGCTGGGCATCAATTCCTATGACCAATGGGGGGTGGAACTGGGCAAACAGCTGGCCGTGGCTTTGCAGCCGATTGTGTCGGGTGAAATGCCGGCCGATGATAAAGACGGTTCAACCCGGCAACTGGTTGACTTCATACGGGGAAATTAAGCCTCGGGCAGGGCGCCATCCAGGGTAATAAAGCGTTCTTTCAACGCGTCCGGCAGGGGGCGACGGGCGCTTCCGTCGGGTTCCAGCACCACGACAATTGCTTCACCGGTGGCGCGCAACCCATCCGACCAGATGGCGTATTCCATGGTGAAACTTGTGTTGCGAAAGGCTTTTGTGCGGGCGGTGACAAGGTAATCTTCGCCCATACACATTTCGCGTTTGTAATCGGCAGAAACGGCTTTGACCACAAGGCGGGGTTCGTTTTCAGGGTCACTGTAATCCGACAGACCCCAATCCTGCATATAGCGCACGCGGATGTTTTCAAACCACGAGAAATAAACAACATTATTCACATGGTTCAGACTGTCGAGTTCGTGAAAATGCACGCGATCTGCCATGCCATAGGGCCAGTCACCTTCACAGCCAAAGCGCGACATTTCTACAGGCGAAAGCGGAGTATGATAACGTGTTTCCATGGGCGGCAGTTAGCCGAAGAGCGCCCCGATTTTCAAGGCCAGAGACATGTCACCTGAAATTTTTAATTTACCAAGCATGACAGCCGCTGCCGGGTTCTGGCTGCCGTCTGCAATTGCGGCGAACACCTTTGGTTTGGCTTTCAGTGTGACATCACCTGCTTCATCCGCAATGCGCGCGCCATTTTCATCCACGACAAACACACCTTCGCCGGGCAATTCAAACCGCACTTTGTAATCAAAGCTGCGACCTGCGATTTTGCGGTTCATGGTTTCAACGGCGTCGGTGATGATGTCTGACATAAGCTTCCCCGGGTTTCTCATCCCGGGGTTGCATTCCTGACATGTCAGATCAAGCCGTCACGTGGCGTAAAGCGGGTCATTCCGCAGTTTCGAACATGTAAACGCTTTTCACCGCATGAAAGGCGATCATATAGGTTTTGAATTCCCGGAAATCCGTGCGGCGACGCACCTGAACATATTTCCCGTCCGGGACGGTCATCGTGCCACGATAGCGTTCGCCTGTCATCAGACGCAATTCGATCTGTCGCGTGATATTACCAGTAGGGCCAGAGGCCCAGCGAATAGCATCTTCAACAAGTTCTTTTACGCCGGTCGGCTCGCAACAATCAGTCGGTTTCATAATGGTCTCCATATATCGAATATCAAAATATGGTTACATAATACCGCACTTATCCCATTTGGAAATGGGGGGATTCCGTACCTTTTCTGTAAAAGCTTATTTCTGCTCCTTAAGCCAGCCACGGATGGAATCTGAGTGTGCATTCAGCTGCGGAGAGATCAGCGAGGGTTTTTCAGATATGTAAGCTGACAGTTTGATCGGGTTACCAGCGGCTTTATAGGCCGGGCCGCCGTGGGGATCGACCACATCAATCACCATGTCACGGGCCAGAATTTGCGGATCCCGCATGGCTTCAGCGACATTCTGGATCGGGGCACAAGGGATGCCGGAAGTGGTGAGTTTATCCAACCAGTGCGCGCGTGTGTCGCCAAGGGTGACAGCTTCGATCAGGCGTTTGAGAAGTTTGACATGTTCGCATCGGGCGGCGTTGGTGCTGAAACGGCTGTCCGTGGACAGCGCCGGAATTTCCAGCGCATTACAGAGTTTTGCAAAAAGATCATCATTGCCGGCGGCGATCACGATCAACCCGTCTTCCGTATGGAATGTCTCAAACGGGGCAATTGACGGGTGACGTGCGCCGGACGGGCCGGGTGCGTTGCCGGTTTCGCCGGTGATCGCAATGGCGTGTTCCAGAATGGCCAGCTGACTGTCGAGCATGGCGACATCAACTTTCTGCCCCAGGCCGGTTTTCTCACGCTGGTAAAGGGCGGCCATAATGCCGTGGCCCAGAAACATGCCTGCCACGATATCGCCGACAGAAGCACCGACCCGCACAGGTTCGCGGTCTTTTTCGCCCGTGATCGACATGACGCCACCGCGGGCCTGAACAACCATGTCATAGGCTGGTTTCAGGGCTTCGGGGCCAGTGTGGCCAAAGCCGGAAACAGCCCCATAAATCAGCCGTGGGAACTGTTTGTGCAATGTCTCAGATCCATATCCCAGACGTTCCATCACGCCGGGGCGGTAGTTTTCCATGAGGATATCGGCGCGGGACAGAAGATCTTCAAAAACAATGCGATCTGCCTGGTCTTTCAGGTCCAGCGCGATGCTTTCTTTGCCCCGGTTGATGGTTGCAAAATAGGCACTGTCGCCATTGGCCCGAAAAGGCGGGAAGTGGCGGGTATCATCACCTGTGCCAGGGCGTTCTACCTTGATGACACGCGCCCCGAGATCCGACAGGATCATGGAGCAATATGGGCCGGCAAGCACATGGGTGAGGTCGATGATCAGCAGATCTTTGAAGGGCGCAGTCATTACAGGATGTCCTTGTTGTTCGCCCTGGCCTGATAGCGGCAACATGTGACAACAACATTGCGCAGGATCAAATTTCCCACGGATCTTTCCAGGTCAACCGATTTAGGGGTCGCTGCGTGATCGTATCCAGATCGCAAGACACAGTAAAGCAAAGGAAATGCAGAACGGTCCGGCAGTAAATATGAAATCTTCCAGTGAAAGCGAAAATGGGGATCGGGCCGGGGGACAGCCATAAAGGGACCCGAAGCAGGCCATGGCCGATACAAAGAAGTACCAGAAAACAGACCCAGCGCAGGCAATCAGCGCGAATATGATAAACATGTGAACCCCGGAACAGAAAATACCTGAGGGGTACATACAAAACGCGGGAGTGTTTGACCACTCCCGCGCTTTTTTGATTTTCTGAACTATCAGCCGCGACGGCGGCGACGGCCACCACGGCCACCGGCTGCAGCGTCTTCAGGGGATTTGTTGAATTTGATCCATTCAGCACCACCTTCGTCATTATCGGTCAGGAAGTTGGCAGCGCGGATGGCTTCCATTTCTTTACCGGCGCGTGGCAGGGTGGAACCCAGACCAAAGACCTTGCAGAAGGCTTCATCGTCCATGTCTGCCGGGATCACGATGCCAGCGGCTTCAACTTCTGCTTTCTTCGCAGCCAGTTTCTTTGGACCAACGGGCAGGGCGACAGGGTTCATGATCGCAGAGGTCATGCCTGTTGCCATTGCCATTGGCAGGAAGGCGTTGTTGATGCCGTGACGGTTTGGCAGGCCAAACGAGATGTTGGATGCACCACAGGTGGTGTTTACACCGAGTTCATCGCGCAGACGACGGTTCAGAGCGAAAACCTGCAGACCAGCAGAACCCATCGCGCCAACCGGCATCACCAGCGGGTCAACCACGATGTCATGGGCGGGGATGCCAAAGTCAGCAGCGCGCTCAACGATCTTTTTCGCAACAGCGAAACGGACTTCGGGATCTTCAGAGATACCCGTGTCATCGTTGGAAATCGCTACAACAGGAACGTTGTATTTCGCAACAAGCGGCAGAACCAGTTCAAGGCGTTCTTCTTCACCGGTCACAGAGTTCAGAAGTGGGCGGCCTTTTGCGGCAGCCAGACCAGCTTCCAAAGCACCTGGCACGGAAGAGTCGATGCAGAGCGGGCAATCCGTCACAGCCTGGACAGTTTCCACCAGTTTGCGCATCAGGTCTGGTTCAACAAAGTTGTTGTCCGCGTAACGTGGATCTTCGGCCATTTTGCCAGAGAAAACAGCGCCAGAGTTGATGTCGAGAACACCTGCACCAGCTGCAACCTGTGCCAGCGCATCACGTTCCACGCGGGAAAAATCGTCGTTTTCCAGTTCCTCGTTGAGGATCTTACGGCCGGTTGGGTTGATGCGCTCACCGATCACGGTGAAGGGCTGATCAAAACCGATGATGGTGGTTTTGGTTGCGCTCTCAATAATAGTACGGGTCATTTGATTGCCTCTTATTGCTGGCTGACGGGGACGCCGGAAGCGCCGCCATGTGTGATCGCCCAGTTGGCGTTGGTTTTGATGCCACCGAGTGGGAAGAAATGAACTTTCTCGATGTTGAAATCAGGGTTTGCGGCTTTGTGCGCGGCAAG
Organism: Halocynthiibacter styelae; assembly: GCF_016123485.1. Taxonomy (GTDB): domain Bacteria; phylum Pseudomonadota; class Alphaproteobacteria; order Rhodobacterales; family Rhodobacteraceae; genus Halocynthiibacter; species Halocynthiibacter styelae. The sequence goes on from NZ_JADCKQ010000001.1 coordinate 178,520, forward strand.
TTCGGTGATGAACTGATCTGGTTCAAACGGCAGCAGCAGTTTGGTGACGTCTTTTGCGCGCTTTTGCAGCACTTTCAGGGACGCGCCCACACCACATGCGATAGAGAATTTGATCAGGGTCTGCAGTTTTGCAGGGCCAGCCACGCCGATGTGAACCGGAATGTCGATGCCAGCTTCAACCAGGCTGTCTGCCCATTCAATCACAGGACCAGCTTCAAAGCAGAACTGGGTCGCCAGCGCCATGGAAGCGTCAGTGCGCTTGGAGAATTCCTGTTTCCAGCCAAGTGCTTCCATCACGTTCTTTGTGCTGCCGTCGGCGTCAATGTCTTTGTTGCCTTCCGGGTGACCGGCAACATGCAGATGGGTGAAACCAGCTTTGTCAAACAGGCCGGTGTCCAACAGCTGCATGGAAGAATGGTAATCGCCATGCGGCTTGTCGACACCACCGGCCAGCAGCAGCGCCTGTTTGACGTCAGCTTCGCCCTGATAGCGCGCAATCCAGTCGGCAAGGGTTGCTTCGTCTTTGATGATACGGGCCGGGAAATGCGGCATCACCGGGTAGCCTTCGTCATTCAGGCGTTTCGCGGTGGCGACCATTTCATCAATTGGCGTGCCTTCGATATGCGCAACATAAACGCGGGTGCCTTTTGGCAGAAGCGTGCGGAAATCTTCAACCTTACCAGCGGTGCGCGGCATCACTTCGATGGAATAGCCGTCCAGGAAGGCTTCGACTTCCGGGGACACGATCACGGGTTCTTCCGCGGCTTTCTTTTTAAATGGCAAAAGCGACATGATCGCCTCCTTTATGGTGTGTGTCAGGGGCACCTGGCTCAGGCCTCGTGTCCGTCATTTGCGATCAGGGCTTTCAGGCGGTCCTGGTCATATTCAGCGTCAATGCGCGCGGCCTCGGCTTTGGCGATCTCATCCTGATCACCTTCCATCGGGTAAGGCGCGGCTTTGCGGAAGCCCGCAAGATAGTCGTCGGAACCTTTTGCGTCGTCTTTCATGGCAGCGCGATCAATCGCCTGCTCGAAACGTTCTGGCAGCGCAGCTTTGGCACCACGGCGGCCTTTGCCAACGATGACCTGTGCCGGCATGTCACGCCAATATACGATAGTTACGTCAGGCATTGCGATTCCTCCTCTTTCCTTGCTTGTAATCGCCACGACCCGCAAAGATGGGTCTGTTTTCGACATACTCCGCTTTGTGTGCGACTCTGACGGGCAGGCCAGTTGATAACGGATGCGACATGAACTGGCCTGAAATGCGTCGCGTGAACAGGGTGCTTCTGTTCATAAAAACTATGAGCCCGGCATGTCCCGGGACAGGGGCCGTGGCCTTGCGCATGCATGTTGCCGTAAATATACGGAAGCGAACATGAATCAGGGCAAAGAGCAGATGAGCGGAGATCACCAGGGAATTGAAGTAGATGCTCTGCGGTTTTCACGCGGTGAGCGGCTTGTTCTGGATCTGCCCGATTTGTGCATTCCCGAGAAACGGGTCGGAATTGTCGGACGCAACGGATCCGGAAAGACCACGCTGATGCGGGTGCTGGCCGGGTTGCAGGCGGTGGATGCGGGCAGGGTGCTTGTGAACGGGGCGGATGTTGCCGGGGATCGTCAGGCGGCGATCCGGGCGGTTGGTATCCTGTTTCAGAACCCGGATCATCAGATCATTTTTCCGACAGTTGAAGAAGAGATTTCATTTGGCCTGCAACAGTTGGGCCAATCCGGGGATAAGCTTGTGGATAACCTGTGTAAAACTCTGGCACGTTTCGGAAAGGAAGACTGGCGGGAACGCCATATTCAGACGTTATCCGGCGGGCAGAGGCATCTGGTTTGTCTGTTGGCGGTTCTGGCGATGAAGCCGGGAACAATCCTGCTGGATGAACCTTTTGCCGGGCTGGATATTCCTGTCACCCGTGCGCTGAATCATGCGATTGACGGCCTGGAAGAACAAGTTGTGATGATCACCCATGATGCGGCGCGGCTGGAAGGGTTTGACCGGGTGATCTGGCTGGAAGGTGGACGGATTGAACGTGACGGAACACCAGCCCAGGTGCTGCCAGCATACCTTGAAACGATGAACCGTGAGGGCACTGATGCTATCGCTGACCTCTGAGGAAAGAACGTTCTGGCATGGATTAAGAGCCAGCCACAAGCTATTGGCAATGTTGATTGTATCAGTTGTTCTTTTCGTGTTTCCCGGCCTGTGGGTGCAGGTTGCAGCGTTTCTGATTGCTCAGCTGTGCTGGCTTTTTGGGGGGCTTCGGTTCTTCAGCGAAGGCGTGCGGAATCTGCTGCGGATCTGGCCTGTTGCGGTGTTCATCGCTGTCTGGCACGGGATCACCGGGGAATATGCGACAGGTGTTGCATTGTTGTTAAGGTTGGCGGCGGTGGTTGCGCTGGCGAACCTTGTGACGATGACAACCGCATTGAAGGACATGATTGATGTGTTGCACTGGCTGGCAACACCCGTTCGAAAATTGGGCATTTCGACACGACCTGCAGAGATCGCGCTTGCGATGGTGATCCGTTTTATTCCGGTTTTGCATGAAAAATCAGATACTTTGCGGGAAAGCTGGAAGGCACGCAGTGTAAAGCGGGCAGGGTGGCGTATCATCACGCCGATTGCAGTGCTTGCCATCGATGACGCAGAGCAGCTATCAGAGGCCCTGCGCGCCCGTGGTGGTCTCATCCAGCCAGCAACAGAAGATTAACCAAAGAACCCCCGATCTGTGGATAACTTGTGTATAACGGACGGGGTAAAGCTTTCTCAGGACAGGAAACGCACATGGAAAGAAATGTAACCTTCATCGCCTTGATGGCCGCTTTTACAGCGGTGCTTGGCCTCATACCCACAATTAATCTTATTCCCGGCGTGCCGATTGCCTTGCAGGTCATGGGGGTGATGCTTTGTGGTCTGGTCCTTGGCGCAAAGCGCGGGGCGCTTGCCGTCGTTCTTTTCCTGGTTCTGGCCGCTATCGGTCTGCCGATCCTGACAGGGTTTCGCGGCGGGCTTGCGCCGTTCGCAGGCGCAACAGCCGGGTTTCTGTATGGATATGTCGCGGCGGCCTTTGCGACCGGATTTGTCTTTGAGCGCTGGAAGGGCAATCTGATTGTCGGCGCGATCGTTGCGTCGCTGATTGGCGGCGTTCTGGTGCTTTATCCGATCGGGACCGTCTGGCTGGCGTCATACCTGGAGAAACCTGTGATGGCGATGGCACAATCAATGCTGGCTTTTGTACCCGGGGACATCATCAAAGCGGTGATCGCAGGGTTGATTACAGCAAAGATCGCCAAGGCGCGTCCTGCTGCGATACTATCCAGACAAGCGAGCTGAATATATATCACCACAGGGCAGCCACGTGTTGCCCTGTATTTTTACCATCATACATCTCATAATTGGTATTATGTAATTATAAGATGTAAATCGTATGCTGGTGATCCCCTGTGGCCTGAAATGCAAAATAGCGACAGGAAGCGCGGAAAATATAATAATCGGCATTTAATACAGGCAAAAATCACGTTAAAAGCTCGACAAAACCGATTAACTCAACCTAGTGTGATACAGGAATGAGGACACCACGTGACTATTTTACTGCTTAACGGACCGAACCTGAATCTGCTTGGAACCCGTCAAAAGGAAGTTTACGGCGGCACGACGCTTGCTGAAATTGAAGAAATGACGCGTGAGCATGCGCAAAGCCATGGCTTTGAACTGAATTCCCTGCAGTCAAACCATGAAGGTGTTCTGTTGGATGCCATTCATGACGCGAAACAATCGGCCCGTGGCATCATTCTGAACGCCGGCGCTTTTACACATACGTCTGTTGCATTGATGGATGCGATTTCCTCGGTGGAACTGCCCGTCGTGGAAGTGCACCTGTCCAATATTCATGCGAGAGAACCCTTTCGACATAAATCCTATATTGCACCGGTTGCCCTGGGTCAGATCGCGGGGTTCGGTTCACAGGGCTACCTTCTGGCTGTTGATGCGCTGGTTCAGCACTTGTCCGGGATGTCGTAATGATTTCAGAGTATCTGGAAAAACTGACTGCCTGCCAATGCCTTGAGGACGTCTGGTCCCTGCATATGGAAAAAATGGCGGAATATGGTTTTACCCGGGTTATGTATGGTTTTACCCGGTATCGTAACGGTTCTTCCCTTGGCGATCAGGATGATCTTTTGATGCTGTCAAATCATGATCCGGGCTATCTGGACGGGTTTTTCGGGGAGAAACTGTATTATAATGCCCCTATGGTGCGCTGGTCGCTGGAAAACGAAGGCGCCTGCTCGTGGAGCTGGATGGCAGAGCAGATTGAAAGCGGAATGTTCACAGAAAGTGAAATGAAGGTGGTCGGGTTTAACCGGCGCTTTGATGTGACGGCGGGTTATACGGTAAGTTTCAAATCTGTTTCTTATCGCGAACGTGGCGGCATCGCCCTTACAGCGGCGCCTGGCGTCAGTCAGGCTGACGTGGATCGCACCTGGGATGAGCATGGTCAGGATATTCTGGTGATGTGTAATGTTGCGCATCTGAAGATCATCAATATGCCCTGGTCGGGTAAGAGACGCCCCCTCACCCATCGCCAGCGCGAGGTTCTTGAATGGGTTGGTGAAGGGAAAACCACACAGGATATCGCCTGTATTATGGGCCTGACACCTGCGACGGTTGAGAAACATTTGCGCCTTGCACGCGGGGCACTGGATGTTGAAACCACGGCCCAGGCTGTTCTGAAAGCCTCTGTTCAGAAACAAATTTTTGTTGTGGATGGGTGATCCGGGGGAAATGTCACCCTGGTAGCGCTGACATGAGCGCAACTATTTCCTTAATAAATTCAAGCTATTAAATATTCCACCTAACGTGGCAGGAAAGGTAAGGAATACCTTACTTACATATTGTCTAAAAATGAGGCATATAGGACGTGTTCCGTCGTGGTGGCAATTTTGCCTTGGAACTTACGAAGATGTGAGGCCTTGCAATTTCACAGGCATTACGTTTTCCCGGGTAACCGGACCGCCGGCTACATCTGGTGTTTGACCAGAGTGGCCGGCACTTATGTCTCTATCCTCATCCCAGGGCATAGGTATAATTCAGGCGACTTCCTTCACCGGAGTCGCCTTTTTCGTTGTGCCCTGCCCTGTTTCTGCATCACCCGCCACGAAAAAAGCCGGGCAGTTTCCTGCCCGGCTTTCGTAAGATTATGAAGGAAGGCTTAGCCCTGTGCTGCTTTCGCAACTTCTGCAGCGAAGTCTTCTTCTTTTTTCTCAATGCCGTCGCCAACTTCCATGCGAACAAAACCAGTGATCTCAACACCAGCTTCTTTGGCAGCAGCTTCAACAGTCAGGTCTGGGTTCACAACGAACGCCTGGCCCAGCAGTGTGACTTCGGACATGAATTTCTTCATGCGGCCAACGATCATTTTTTCGATCACAGCGTCTGGCTTGCCGGATTCTTTCGCGATGTCGATCTGAACCTGACGTTCTTTTTCAACAACAGCAGCGTCCAGGTCAGCTTCGGACAGAGCAGCAGGGTTTGCAGCAGCAATGTGCATTGCCAGCTGTTTGCCGATGCCGTTGTCCGCGCCTTTCAGGCCAACCAGAACACCGATTTTGCCCATGCCGTCAGTTACGGAGTTGTGGATGTATGAAACAACAGTTTCACCTTCAACAACAGTCATACGACGCAGAGACATGTTCTCGCCGATTGTCGCAACAGCGTCGGTGATCATGGTTTCAACAGGCTTGCCGTCAACTTCGGTTTTTGCCAGAGCTTCAACAGTGTCAACGCCGGTCGCAGCAGTTGCGATCTTGCCAACCATAGCCTGGAAATCAGCGTTTTTGCCAACGAAGTCAGTTTCGGAGTTCACTTCAACTGCAACACCTTTGCCGCCGTTAACTGCAACAGCAACAAGGCCTTCCGCAGCAACACGACCAGATTTTTTAGCAGCTTTTGCCAGACCTTTGGTACGCAGCCAGTCTACAGCAGCTTCCATGTCACCATCGGTTTCGGTCAGGGCCTTTTTCGCGTCCATCATGCCAGCGCCTGTGGAATCGCGGAGTTCTTTAACCAGAGCAGCGGTAATCGCCATGTCGGTTCTCCTTGGGAGTATTCTGAATAGGAAAATCCGGGAAGATATAAACCTTCCCGGTATCAGTTTTGTGAAGCTTAAGCTTCAGCAGCAACTTCTGCTTCTTCAGCGATGGATTCTTCCAGGGAAGCTTCCATTTCGCCGAGATCCAGACCAGCAGCGCCCATCTGAGCAGTCATACCGTCCAGAGCAGCGCGTGCTGCCAGGTCAGTGTAGAGTGCGATTGCGCGTGCCGCATCGTCGTTGCCTGGGATGATGTAATCAACGCCAGCAGGGTTTGCGTTTGTATCAACGATACCAACAACAGGAATGCCCAGCTTTTTCGCTTCTGCGATTGCGAGGGATTCTTTGTTTACGTCGATGACGAACAGCAGATCAGGAACGCCGCCCATGTCACGGATACCGCCAAGAGAAGCCTGAAGCTTACCCTGGTCACGTTCCATACCAAGACGTTCTTTCTTGGTCAGACCTTCTGCGCCTTCAGACAGTTTTTCGTCGATGGACTTCAGACGGTTGATAGAGTTGGAAACAGTTTTCCAGTTGGTCAGCGTGCCGCCCAGCCAACGGTGGTTCATGTAGTACTGAGCAGATTTCTCAGCTGCATCAGCAATCGCACCCTGTGCCTGACGCTTGGTGCCAACGAAGAGAACGCGGCCGCCTTTAGCAACAGTTTCACGCACAGCATTCAGAGCTGCGTCCAGCAGAGGAACCGTCTGTGTCAGGTCGAAGATGTGGATGCCATTCCGTTCGCCGTAGATGAACTCCTGCATGCGCGGGTTCCAGCGTTGTGTCTGGTGGCCAAAGTGAACGCCAGCTTCGAGCAGCTGACGAATAGTGAATTCAGGAAGAGCCATGTCTTATCCTTTCCGGTTTTACGCCTTGACGAAGCCAATCAGGAACTGCTGTTCCAACCGGTGGATCTTCAGGGATTTCTCCCCCTCGGACCCGGACTTCGTCTGTGAAGTGGGGCGGCTATAGCTGCCTTAGATCAGCCGTGCAAGGGCCTTGGCCGTAAAATAAGCAGGAAAACAGCAGTTTTTTGCCTGAAATCCCGCCAAAAGCCGATTTTCATCATCCGCGCCTCTGTCAGCCCTTGCAAACCACGCCCTGCCCTGCGACGTATCATCGCCATGACGAATTTGCAAAACAATGATCAGCCGCGTGTTCTTTGCGTTGGCGCCATTCTCTGGGATGTGATTGGCCGCACGGAACGCCATATGCGCGTGGGCTCTGATGTGCCTGGCCGTATCCTGCGTATTCCCGGCGGTGTTGCCATGAATATCGCAATGACATTCACCCGTTTTTCCCTGACACCTGTGCTGCTTGGGGCCATTGGGCGTGACGATGGTGGCGAAGAACTGATGCGCGCGGCCGGGTCTATGGGGATGGTGACGGATCATTTGTATCGGTCTGACGATCTGCCCACAGACGTTTATATGGCAATCGAAGGCGGCAATGGCCTGATCGCGGCGATCGCAGACGCCCATTCACTGGAAGCCGCCGGGGCAAAGATCCTGCGTCCGATGGAAGATGGCACCCTGGGATCTGCTGGTACCCCTTATAATGGCACAGTGGCCCTGGATGGCAATCTGACGCTTGCGTTGTTGGAAGAGATTTCCCACAGCCCGCTGTTTTCAAAGGCTGATCTGCGGATCGCGCCTGCGTCGCCAGGGAAGGCCGAACGCCTTCTGCCCCTGATGAACCATCCGGGGGCGACGTTTTATGTGAACCTTGAAGAAGCCGGGCTTTTGCTGAAGCGTGACTTTGACAATGCGTCTGACGCGGCCCTTGCCCTGACGGATCGTGGCGCAGCCCGTGCCATGGTGTCAGATGGCGGCCGTCCTGCCGGTTTTGCGGCGGATGGCGAGGTCATCAGCCAGGCTCCGCCTGAGGTTATGGTCACACGTGTAACCGGTGCGGGTGACACATTCATGGCCGCCCATATTGCGGCTGAGTTGCGTGGGGAGGGTGCGGAAGCCGCATTAACCACCGCTTTGAAAGCTGCTGCCAATTACGTTTCCGGGAACTCCCCGCAATAAAAATGAGAACAACATGAACACGACCTCCCTGCCCCTTGTTTTTTCACAGGAAGTTTCTGATGCGTTGCAATCCGGCGCGCCCGTTGTGGCCCTGGAAAGCACCATCATCACCCACGGTATGCCCTGGCCACAGAATGTAGAAACCGCCCGCCGGGTAGAGGCGACGATCCGTGAAAACGGTGCAACCCCTGCAACAATCGCGATCATGAACGGTAAGATCCATATCGGTTTGTCAGATGCGGAACTGGAAGAACTGGGTCAGGCAAAAGACGTCGCCAAACTGTCGCGCGCTGATCTGGCTGCGCGCCTGGTCACCGGTGGTTATGGGGCAACCACCGTTGCCGCCACCATGATCTGCGCGCACCTGGCGGGTATTTCTGTTTTCGCCACCGGTGGTATTGGCGGTGTGCATAAGGGCGCTGAGGACAGTTTTGATATTTCAGCCGATTTGCGCGAACTGTCAGAAACCCCGGTAACCGTTGTTGCCGCGGGTGCGAAAGCGATCCTTGACCTGCCAAAAACCCTGGAAGTGCTTGAAACGCTTGGGGTTCCTGTGATCGCCCATGGTCAGGATGACTTCCCAGCTTTCTGGTCCCGTTCCTCTGGTCTGGCCGCACCGATCCGCATGGATGACCCGGCTGACATCGCGCGCGCCCAACAAATGCGCACAAAGCTTGGCCTGCCCGGTGGACAGCTTATCGCGAACCCGATCCCGGAAACTTCTGAAATCGCTTCTGAAACCCTTGCACCGGTCATTGCACAGGCGATATCTGAGGCCGATGCGCAGGGCATTGCCGCGAAATCTGTAACGCCTTTCCTGCTGCAGCGCATTTTCGAGCTGACAGATGGGAAATCCCTCGCGGCCAATATTGATCTTGTGCTGAATAACGCGCGACTTGCAGCAAAAATCGCCGCCGGACTGGTTAAATCGTAAAACACTTCTTAAGTCCTAAGAAACCCTCAGACAGGCCGGATCATGACAAACCACAATAAAGAAGAACGTCGCCATCGCCCTTCCCGCTTTGCCGGGCTGCGCGCCAGCTTCCTGACCGGCCTTGTCGTGATTGCGCCGATTTTCCTGACGGCCTGGTTGATCTGGAACCTTGTCGGCTGGATTGACAGCTGGGTTCTGCCTTTTGTGCCGCAGGAACTGATGCCGGAACAATATATCGGTATCAATCTGCGTGGCGTTGGCGTGATCATCTTCCTGATATTCACGGCTATTGTCGGCTGGATGACGAAGGGGATCTTTGGACGTTCTCTGTTGCACATGGGCGAACGTCTTGTGGATCGTATGCCTGTGGTAAGATCGATCTATAATGGATTGAAACAAATCGCAGAAACCGTTTTCAGCCAGGCTGACAATACGTTTAAGAAAGCCTGCCTGATCGAATACCCGCGCAAGGGCCTGTGGGCGATTGCTTTTATCTCTACCTCTGCCAAAGGTGAGATCAAAAAAGACATTCCTGAGGATGACGACATTATGTCTGTCTTCCTGCCAACCACACCGAACCCGACGTCTGGTTTTCTGCTGTTTGTTCCGCGCAAAGACATTGTCGAGTTGGAAATGAGCGTCGAGGATGCCGCAAAACTCGTGATTTCTGCCGGTCTGGTCTACCCAAACAGCAAAGATCCATCCCAGCCCCCGGAAATCATGGGCAAGTAATCCCTATTTTGTCTCCACAAATATCCCGGGGTGCGCGAGGGGCTGGCCCCTCGCTTCCGAACCTTACAGCGCAGTCCAGCCGCCATCGACTGATATAGACGTGCCGGTAATCTGCGCCGCCGCATCGGAACACAGAAAGACAGCCGTGCCGCCCATTTGTTCCGTGGTCGCAAATTCACCTGAAGGCTGACGTTGCAGCATCACTTTCGCAATCACATCCTCACGTGACATCCCGTGTACTTCCATCTGATCCGGGATTTGTTTTTCAACGATGGGCGTCAGCACATAGCCGGGGCAAATCGCGTTGCAGGTCACACCCTCTCCGGCAGTTTCCAGACCGATCGTCTTTGTCAGGCCGATAATCCCGTGTTTCGCCGCGACATAAGCCGATTTATAAGGCGATGCGGTCAGTCCATGGGCCGATGCAATATTCACGATCCGTCCCCAGCCCTTTTCACGCATGCCGGGCAACGCCGCGGCAGTGGTGTGAAACGCGGAACTCAGATTGATCGCGATAATGCTGTCCCAGCGTTCCGTCGGGAAATCTTCCACTGGGCTGACGAATTGAATACCCGCGTTATTCACAAGAATATCACAGCCGCCTGCTTTCTCAATTAGCGCCCGGCACTGGTCCCCATCCGACATGTCCGCCTGAATATAGGTTACATTTGATCCATATTTTGCACTTAGGTCCGCCGCCAGCGCATGGTCAGAATCATCATTGGTGAAGGAATTCAGAACCACATTTGCCCCGGCCTTTGCCAGTTCTTCCGCAACCCCAAGGCCAATCCCGGAATTTGAACCGGTCACAACGGCCTTTTTGCCTGATAACGTCATATCGTCCCCGTAAAATAAGCATTTTCAAGGGTACTATACAAAACCCGGCCGGTGAGGAAAGCCTGATATCAAGACAGATCAGCGCACAAAAAAACGCCGGCACAAGGCCGGCGTAAAGTTATTGAGGCAGGTTTCATACAGGCAAGAAACCTATCGAGCAGTGAGTCTTTTATAAGCGATCTGCCGCCTTCGGCCAAGCTAAAAGTTTGAATTACCCACAGGTCGCGGTATATCCTGGGGATAACTAAAGAAACGGGCAGAGGGAAAACCATCAATGAAACCAGTATTTGCAGGCCAATTCAGCCTGATTTCGGCAAGTTTCGGGCTTGCAGCCGCAGGTAGTATTGCACTGGCTGAACCGCAACACGGAATTGCAATGTATGGTGATCCGGCTTTGCCTGCTGACTTTTCATCCCTGCCCTATGCGAATCCGGACGCGCCAACGGGTGGTCGTGTGGTCACGGGCGAAGTGGGTAGTTTTGATTCCCTGAACCCGCATATCCAGAAAGGCCGTGTGCCATGGCAGCTGCGTTTTCTGGCCTATGAAAGCCTGATGGGCCGCAGCTATGATGAACCGTTTTCGCTTTATGGTCTGCTGGCTGAAAGCATCGACACGGCTGAAGATCGCAGCTGGGTGGAATTCACCCTGCGTCCCGAAGCACGTTTTTCCGACGGCAGCCCGGTCACGGTTGAAGATGTGCTTTGGTCTTATGAAACCCTGGGGACTGAAGGCCATGGCCGGTATCGCGGGCTTTGGGATAAGGTGGAAACAGCGGAAATCACCGGTGAAAGCAGCATTCGCTTTACGTTTAAGCAGCCGGAACCTGAACTGGCCCTGATCATTGGCATGCGTCCGATCCTGCAAAAAGCACAATGGGACGGCCAGGAGTTCACTGAAAGCGGGCTTGATGTTATTCCTGTTGCCTCGGCCCCTTATATCATCACTGATTTTGATGCCGGGCGATCTGTCACCCTGACACGCAATCCTGACTACTGGGGCAAAGATCTGCCTTTCCGCCGGGGCACCAATAATGTTGATGAGGTCCGGCTGGAATTTTTCACCGATGCCGCCGTGATGTTTGAGGCGTTTAAGGCCGGTGAAATCAACACATTCCGCGAAACAAATTCGGAAAAATGGCGCACGCAGTTTGATTTTCCCGCCGTTCAGAATGGCGACATGGTGCTGTCTGAAATTCCGCATGAACGCCCGACAGGTATCACCGGTTATGTCATGAACACCCGCCTGCCCCAGTTCGCGGACTGGCGCGTGCGAGAGGCGATGATCACACTGTTGAATTACCCGTTCATCAGTGAAACCCTTGTCGGTGCAGATGCGCCGCGCGTGACGTCGTATTTCTCAAACTCCCTGCTTGGCATGAAGGAAGGTCCGGCTGAAGGCGATGTTCGCGCGTTGCTTGAACCCCATGCGGAACATCTGCTGCCTGGTGCGCTAGACGGTTACACCCTGGCAGAAGGCAGCAGTTCTGAACGCAACCGTGGCGATCTGCGCCGTGCGATTACGCTGTTTGAGGACGCTGGCTGGACCATTCAGGATGGCGTGATGACAAATGCTTCGGGCGAGGTTTTCACCTTCGAAATCCTGCTAAGCCAGGGCAGCAGCGAAGTTCAATCAACCATTGATATCTACGCAGAGGCTCTGGCCCGTGTTGGCATTACGCCAACCATCACTGTTGTCGATGGTGCGCAGTATAAAGAACGTACCGATCGTTTTGACTTTGGCATGACCTATTATCGTCGCTCTGCCTCCCTGTCGCCGGGCAATGAACAGTTGGCGATCTGGGGCAGTGATGCTGCTGATATTCCCGGGTCCCGGAACTGGATGGGTGCGGATAACCCGGCCATTGATGCGCTGTTGCAATCCATGTTGAATGCACAGACGCAGGACGGCTTCGTTGCCGCCACGCGCGCATTGGATCGTGTGATCGCAAGCGGACGCTATGTGGTTCCGGTCTGGCATAACCCACAAAGCTATCTCGCGCATTCGGTGGAACTGCACTATCCCGAAGATTTGCCGATTTATGGTGATTACCTTGGGTTTCATCCGGATGTCTGGTGGTGGGAGGAATGATAATGCTGCGTATCACACTGATTTCAATTGTACTTACCCTGTCGGCCTGTGGCACGGTTGAAGGCATCGGAGAAGACATTTCTTCCGGATCCCGTACCGTGAAAGGCTGGTTCTGAACCAAAGGGCGCCGCGTCAGGCGCCCTTTTTTATGCAGCCCCCTTGCAACGCGGGCCTTGCAGGCGTAGCCAGTTTTTATGCTTTCCGAATTTAAAAACGGCACGCCGCCTGCGTTGCCAGAGTCCTTCAATATGGCCGCCTGGGTGTTGCAACATGCATCCGACCTTGGGGGCAAATCCGCGCTGGAAGTGATCCGCGCCGGTGGCAAGGATGTGCTGACCTTTGCCCAGGTCGAAAGTGCTGTGCGTGGGATCGGGACTGGCTTGCTGGGCGCAGGCCTGAAACCCGGCGACACCGTGCTGATGCGGCTTGACAATACGCCGGAATTTCCTCTGTGTTATCTGGCCTGTATCGCCGTCGGGCTTGTGCCCGTGCCCACCGCAGCCCAGCTGACCGGGCCAGAGGTCGCAAAACTGTGTGATGTGGTTCAGCCTGCCCTGATCATCGCAAGCCCCGGCGTCGCCCTGCCAGATACACCGTCCTGTAATGTGTTAAAGGCCGACGCGCTTGAACCGATGCACAGCCTGCCGCCTGCGGATTACAATATGGGTGATCCGAACCGGCTGGCGTATATTATCTTCACCTCGGGTACCTCTGGCGCGCAGCGCGCGGTTTGCCACGCGCATCGCGCCATTCTGGCCCGCCAGATGATGATGCAAGGATGGTACGGGCTGACACAACAGGACCGCCTGATGCATGCTGGCGCGTTCAACTGGACCTACACATTGGGAACCGGTCTGATGGATCCCTGGACCATGGGCGCAACCGCGTTGATCCCCGAACCTGGCACGCCGCCTGCGGATCTGACGGGGCTTATGGCTAAACATCACGCCAGTATTTTTGCCGCTGCACCAGGTGTTTACCGGCAAATCTTAAAGGCTAAAGAAAACCTGAATCTGCCGGATTTGCGCCATGGGCTTTCCGCCGGTGAAAAACTGCCTGACAGCACGCGTCAGGCCTGGAACCAGGCAACCGACACCAAAATCTACGAAGCATTTGGCATGTCTGAATGTTCTACCTTTATCTCAGGTGCGCCAGACCATCCGGCCCCTGCAGGCAGCCTGGGCCATCCACAGCCGGGCCGTCATGTGGCGATCCTTGGGGAGGATGACAGGCCGGTTCCGCAAGGTGACGAAGGTGAAATCTGTATCAACCGTTCAGATCCCGGCCTGATGTTAACCTACCTGAACGCGCCCGAAGACACGGCTTCGCGGTTTACGGGGGATTGGTTTCGCACCGGGGACAGTGGTTCTATGGATGAAAGTGGTGCCATCACCTATCTGGGACGTGCGGACGATATGATGAATGCCGGTGGTTTCCGGGTGTCACCGATTGAGGTTGAATCTGCGCTGACCCAACATCCTTCTGTGCAGGAATGCGCGGTTGTGGAATTGCCGGTAAAAGCAGATGTTAGCGTCATCGCGGCGTTTTACGTGGCATCAGATGATCCTGGTGAAGATGGTCTGAAAACCTGGTTGTCGGAACAGCTGGCGCATTACAAGATGCCGCGCATGTTCATGCCCATATCTGCCGTGCCCCGCGGTGCAAACAATAAAATACTGCGCCGGAAGCTGCGCGAAGACTGGAAGGCAAGTCAATGATTAAACTGGATATTATATCTGATCCGATCTGTCCCTGGTGCTTTATTGGTAAGTCTTACCTTGATCGCGCCCTGGAAAAACACCCGGACCATCCGTTCACGATTGAATGGCATCCTTTTCAGCTGAACCCTGAGATGCCGTCAGAAGGTATGGATCGCCGCGCTTATCTGGAAGGTAAGTTTGGCGGTAAGGATGGCGCGCTGAAGGCCTATACGCCGGTTGTGGAACACGCCAAAACTGCGGGCCTTGAGATCAACTTTGATGATATTCAGCGCACGCCCAACACGTTGGATGCCCACCGGCTGATCCATTGGGCGGGGATTGAAAGCAAACAAACCCTGGTGAAATCCGCGCTGTTCAAAGCCTATTTCACCGATGGTCGTGATATTGGTGACAAGGACGTTCTGGCCGAGATTGCTGGCGAATGCGGCATGGATAAAATGGTGGTCGGTCATCTGTTGAAATCTGATGCTGACGTTGATGATATCCGTCAGCGCGATACCCATGCCCGTGAACGCGGCGTCAGTGGTGTTCCTTGCTTTATTATTGATAATCAACATGTTTTGTCCGGTGCCCAACCCCCTGAACTTTGGGGGAACGTGATTGAAGAGATCATGGGGCAGCTGGAAGACCAGCCCAACGACGCGGCTGAAGAATGATCACCGCGCATCTGCCTTCAGGTTATGTGCTGGCAAAGCTAACGCGTGCGCCGCGTCAGCTGATGCCTTTCGCGCTGCTGGGGGCAATTCTGCCAGATTTTGATATGTTCTGGTTCCATCTGGTCAATAACCGGGCCTTTCATCACCATAAGTACTGGGTGCATGCGCCGGGGTTCTGGCTGCCTGTTGCCCTGATTACACTGGCAATTCTTTACCGGGTCATCCGTCCGCGTGTGAACTTTCCGGTGATGCAGGCGGCCTGCCTGTTCTTTGGTGCGATTTTTATGCATGTCGTGCTGGACACGTTCACTGGTAGTATTATGTGGCTCTGGCCGCTGAACGACACACTTTACGAAGTTGTCACAGTGCCCGCGCGCTATGACAACTGGGTCTGGTCTTTCATTCTGCACTGGACGTTTGGTGCCGAACTTCTGATCTGGGCTGCCGCGATTTACCTGTATTTTAAACCCCTTCCTGAAAGCTCTCTTGATGCAATCTGATACGCCCATACATCCTGATATGCCCCCGCGCCTGCCCATGGCAGAATTTGTGGCGCTGATTGCGATGCTTTTTGCCACAATCGCCTTTTCCATTGATGCCATGCTGCCGGGCCTGCCATCCATCGCGGCAGAGCTGACGCCAGAGGATACCAACCGGGCGCAGCTTGTGGTCACCAGCTTTGTGTTTGGCATGGGTATTGGCACCTTTTTTACCGGCCCTCTGTCAGATGCGTTCGGGCGTCGGCCTGTTCTGCTTGGCGGGGCTGCGGTCTATATTTTCGGGGCGTTCCTGGCCTGGTACAGCCAATCTGCTGAGGGGCTGTTGATCGGACGGGCCTTGCAGGGGCTTGGTGCGGCCGGGCCACGTGTGGTGGCAATGGCGATTGTGCGGGATCTTTATTCCGGGCGTCAAATGGCGAAGCTTATGTCGTTTGCGATGATGGTGTTCTCTCTTGTGCCTGCAATCGCACCGGCCATGGGCGCGCTGATTATCGCGGTCAGTTCCTGGCGTGGCATTTTCATGGCCTTTATGGTGTTTTCCATTGTCTCGGCGCTTTGGGTTTACATCCGTCAGGGCGAAACCCTGCCCCGCGATCAACGTATCCCGCTGGAGGCAAAGCGTTTTGCCTATGCGATCCGCGAAGCGTTCAGCAACCGGATGTTTCTGCTTTCCACCCTTGTGCAAACTCTGATCTTTGGGTTGTTGATGGCGCTGATTTCCTCAACTCATCAGATCTATGACATCACCTTCCATCGCGAAGCTGAATTCCCGTTCTGGTTTGGTGCCTCTGCCGTGATTTCCGCCAGCGCCAGTATGATCAACGCCAAACTTGTCGTGCGCATGGGGATGCGGGCGCTGATTTCTGGTGCGCTCCTGACGCAGCTGGGCGTGTCCCTTGTGATGATCTTCATGGGCGCGTTTGATCTCTGGCCTGCCTGGATGGCCTTCCCGGCCTGGTTCTTCTGGTCAACCTCGCTGTTCTTTATGCTGGGCTTTACCATGGGCAATCTCAACGCGCTTGCGATGGAACCCATGGGGCATATCGCGGGTATGGCAGCCTCGATCATCGGTGCTGTGTCTACTGTAATTGGCGTCGCAATTGCCGCCCCCATCGGGCTGAGCTTTAACGGCAGTTACCTGCCCCTTGCGGTTGGTTCTGTGGTCTGCACGGGGCTGGGCTGGTTGATTATGCTACAGATTAAAAATCTGGAACGTATCAGTCACAACGCTGGTTAACGGCAACGGCTGCTGCACAGGCTTTCACAGGGTATACCATCACCGTCGCCATCCCGGCGGCGGTGGCCGCAAACTGTAAGTTTGTAACAGGCCTCAGCACAGCTTGAAATCTGCGAGCAGGTTTTACGTGAGCAATCCCAGTTTTGGGCAACAAGAAACTCACTTAACTCAAAGGCGCTTATCCCCTGATGGGCCGTGTCATCAGGATTTGCTGTAGCAAGATCAGCAATGAAAGCGGAGGCAATACAAGCCAGAAGAATTGTCTTTTTCATAATGAAAAAGCAACTAACATGTCTAGGTTGTACCTGGGATGCGACAGATTAACCTTTCTTAACGCGCGCCTTTTCAGCCTTCACTTTTTCCGCCAGATCCCGGGCAATCGCAAAGGCGCCTTTGATTTTATCTGCGGTCTTTGCCCAGTCACGGCGCACAACGATTTTGTTGTCGCGGATCTTTGCCAGACCATTCTGCGCCTGCACAAATTCCACAAGCCCCGTGGGGGACGCAAACTTATCGTTGTGGAACTGGATCGTCGCGCCCTTCGGCCCGCCATCCAGTTTCGCGATCCCTGCCCGTTTACACATGGCTTTGATACGCACAACCAGCATCAGTGTGTTGACCTCTTTCGGGAGTTTACCAAAGCGGTCAATCAGCTCGGCTGCAAACCCTTCCAGTTCAACCTTGGTGGTCAGCCCGGACAGGCGACGATACAGGCCAAGGCGCACGTCCAGATCCTGAACGTAAGCTTCCGGGATCAGCACGGGCACGCCAAGGTTAATCACCGGTGACCATTGGCCGTCATCATCCGTCAGGCCTTCCATCTGGCCGGATTTGATCTTGGCCACGGCTTCTTCCAGCATGCTTTGATACAGCTCATAGCCGACTTCGCGCATCTGGCCGGATTGTTCTTCGCCAATCAGGTTGCCCGCACCGCGAATATCCAGATCCTGGCTGGCCAGCGTGAAACCTGCGCCAAGGCTGTCAAGGCTGCCAATCACCCGCAGACGTTTCTGGGCGGTTTGGGTCAGCGGCATACGCGGGCGTGTCGTCAGATAGGCGTAGGCCCTTGTTTTCGAACGACCAACACGCCCCCGGATCTGGTACAGCTGCGCCAGACCAAACATATCGGCCCGGTGGATGATCATTGTGTTCGCGGTTGGGATATCGAGGCCGCTTTCGACAATGGTTGTGGCCAGAAGCACATCATATTTGCCGTCGTAAAAGGCGTTCATGCGATCATCCAGTTCACCCGCTGCCATCTGGCCGCTGGCGGTGACAAAGCTGATTTCCGGCACGTGATCGGTCAGGAAATCTTCGATCTCTTTCAGGTCTTTGATGCGCGGCACAACATAAAAGCTTTGCCCGCCGCGATAATGTTCGCGCAACAGGGCTTCGCGGATGGTAACGCCGTCAAATTCGCTGACATAGGTGCGGATCGCCAGGCGGTCGACGGGCGGTGTGCCAATGATTGACAGTTCGCGAACACCAGACAGCGACATCTGCAGGGTGCGTGGGATTGGTGTTGCGGTCAGGGTCAGCACATGCACATCTGAACGCATGGATTTCAGGCGTTCTTTATGGGTCACGCCGAAATGCTGTTCCTCATCAATAATCATCAGGCCAAGATTCTGAAAACGAATGTTTTTCGCCAGAAGCGCATGGGTGCCGATGACAATATCAACGGTGCCCTCTTCCATGCCTTTGCGGGTGTTTTCCGCTTCCTTGGCCGTGACAAATTTCGACAGCTGGCGGACTTCGATCGGGAAGCCACGGAAGCGTTCAGAAAAGCTTTTAAAGTGTTGGCGCGCAAGCAAAGTTGTCGGCGCAATCACCGCGACCTGTGTGCCGGACATGGCGGCGACAAAAGCGGCGCGCATGGCGACTTCGGTTTTGCCAAAGCCAACGTCGCCACAAACCAGACGGTCCATCGGTTGACCTGAGGCTAGATCGCCCAGGACATCTTCAATCGCGCCCAGCTGATCTTCTGTTTCCTGATAAGGAAAACGCGCGGCGAAAGCTTCCCAGATTTCCTGAGGTGGTTCCATGATCTGCCCGGATCGCAGGGCACGTTCCGCGGCGATACGGATCAGTTTATCCGCGATCTGGCGAATGCGTTCTTTCAGCTTCGCTTTTTTCGCCTGCCAGGCCCCGCCGCCAAGCTTATCAAGCAGGCCTTCGTCGGCGCCAAACTTTGAAAGAAGTTCAATGTTTTCAACAGGCAGGAACAGACGGTCGCCACCCGCATATTCCAGCGCAATACAGTCATGTGGTGCGCCCATGGCAGTGACGGTTTCAAGCCCGTTATAGCGCCCAACCCCGTGATCGACATGCACGACCAGATCACCAGGGGACAGGCTTTGGGCTTCGGTCAGGAAGTTTTCGGCGCGGCGTTTGCGTTTTGGCGCACGGATCAGGCGATCACCCAGAACGTCCTGTTCAGAGATCACCGTCAGGCCAGGTGCTTCAAACCCTGCCTCAAGCGGCCAAATCGCAAGGAAAACCCCGCCTTCGCCTTCAGGAATGTCGCGGTAGTCTTTGATTTCTGTTGCACCGGTCAGACCTTCATCCGCCATCAACCCGCCAAGCCGTTCCCGCGCGCCTTCGGACCAGGAGGCAATCACCACCTGCCCGCCCTGGCGTTTCACCTGAATGTGATCTTTCAGGGCGCTGAAAAGACTGACGCTTTCAACCTGACGTTCGGGTGAAAAATTGCGCCCGATGCGACCACCGGAATCTGTCATGCCCGGTCCGGGTGCCTGTTGCAGCGGTGAAAGCTGCAACAGACGATGATCCTGCGCTGCGTCCCCAAAAGCATCGGCATCAAGATACATCATCGCCGGTGGCACGGGCTTATAGATCGTATCCATCCGATTGCGGTCTTTCATGGCAATCAAACGGGTTTCATACTGATCTGCGATCATGTCCCAGCGCGAGTCAATCATCGCATCCGCCTGGTCATCAAGGGCGATTGAGGCATCTGGCAGGTAATCAAACAGGGTTTCCAGGCGCTCATGAAAAAACGGCAGCCAGTGTTCGACACCGGCGTATTTCATACCTGCGCTTACATGTTCATACAGCGGATCATCGGTGCCGGCTGCGCCGAATTCAATGCGGTAATTCTGGCGGAACCGCGTGATGGCGGCGTCATCCAGGATGACCTCGGATACGGGCGCAAGTTCAATTTTATCAAGCTGTTGCGTTGTGCGTTGTGTGGCGGGATCAAAATGGCGGGCACCGTCAAGGATATCGCCAAAGAAATCAAGCCGCACGGGTTGTCCGCCTTCGCCACCGGTTGGCGGGAAAATATCAACGATGCCACCGCGCAGGGCGTAATCACCGGGTTCCATCACTGTCGATGTCTGTGAAAACCCCATGCGCACCAGGAAGTCACGCAGATGGGCTTCGTTCACCCGCTCGCCTACATTTGCGGTGAAACTGGCGTTTTGCAGGACCTCACGGGCAGGTATTTTCTGGGTTGCGGCCTTTAGCGTGGTCAGCAGGACAAAGGGCCCTTTTACGCCCTGGGCAAGCCCGGCAAGTGTTGCCATACGGGCGGCGGACATTGCGGCATTGGGTGAAATACGGTCATAAGCCAGACAGTCCCATGCCGGGAAATCCAGAACCGTCAGCTGAGGCGCAAAGAAAGCCAGTGCCGCACGCATTTGTGCCAGCCGTTTGTCATCGCGTGCAATATGCACAACCGGACGGTTCTTTTTCGAAATTTCCCGGGCGATCAGCAGCGCATCATAGCCTTCAGGTGCACCGCCCAATGTTACTTTTTCAGTTGCCATTTTCCTGCGCTCCTGGTCAAAATATCCGGATCAGATGCCCAGAACCATCGCTGAAATGTTCTGATACATGCCCCACATGGAAGTTACCAGAATAGAAAACATCCCGATCAGCTGTGTCTGAAAGCGCAGCCGTCCGAGATGGTTGATCAGGTCTGCCCTGGCAGGCGAATCCCGGTGTATTTCCAGGGCTTTGCGCACGGTCAGCAGGATCACGACAGACAGCGGGAACAGCAGCAGAAACAGCGCCTGGGAAAATTCCAGCCGGTAAACGAACCCCAGCGTAAACAGACTGCTGAGAAGGAAGAACAGAAAGCTCATCAGCCAGAGGCCTGACAGATCCGAGATATAGGTCATCCGGTTGATGTTCAGGCGCACCAGATCTTCCAGATCGTTCAATGCATCCCGGGACTGATCAGACTGTCCGTTGTTAAGCTGATTGCGGGCGCGCTGCACCACATCGTAAGGTACGCCAAGAACCCAGTGACTGGCAGAGGACCACATGACAGCGAGCACAATCCAATACCAGAGGTTGGAGAATGATCGCATGTCGATCAGCTCAAAAACACTGTCGTAGATATCCAACGGGACCTCATCAGTTTCGGTGACCTACCAGCGGATCGCCCGGGGTCTGAGGAATGCATAAGACAGCTTGAGCCTGCGTGCAATCCATGCGAACTCTTACGCGACGAAAAGAGGTTCACAATGACATCACCGATTGTTCCGCCCTTCCCTGCTTCCCGCCTGCGCCGTCTGCGTAAATCTGATGCGCTGCGCCGTCTGGTACGTGAAAATACGCTGACCAGCGATGATTTCATCTGGCCGGTGTTTGTGACCGCTGGCAAAGGTCAACGCGATGCGGTGGTATCTATGCCGGGTGTGGAACGCTTGTCAGTGGATCTTCTGGCACAGGCTGCCAAAGAGGCATACGCCCTGGGAATTCCGGCGATTTGTATCTTTCCTTACACCGACCCGGCGTTGAAGACGGAAGACTGCGCCGAGGCCTGGAACCCCGACAATCTGTCAAACCAGGCGATCCGTGCGGTCAAAGATGCGGTGCCTGAGATGCAGGTGATGACTGATATTGCGCTGGATCCCTATAATATCAACGGGCATGACGGTTATGTTGTGGATGGTCAGATTGTGAATGATCAGACGGTTGAGGCGCTTGTAAAAATGGGCCTTGCCCAGGCAGAGGCCGGGGCTGATATTCTTGGCCCGTCTGATATGATGGACGGGCGTATTGGTGCGATCCGCACAGCGCTTGAGGCGGAGGGACATCAGAACGTTTCGATCCTCAGCTATACCGCGAAATATGCGTCGGCTTTTTATGGGCCGTTCCGCGATGCGGTTGGCGCATCTGGTGCCCTGAAAGGTGACAAGAAAACCTATCAGATGGATCCGGGCAATTCGGATGAGGCCATGCGTCTGGTCGCACGTGACCTGTCTGAGGGCGCGGATATGATTATGGTGAAACCGGGAATGCCCTATCTGGACATATGCCAGCGTGCGAAAACTGAATTTGGCGTGCCGGTCTTTGCCTATCAGGTGTCCGGTGAATACGCGATGGTTAAGGCCGCCACACAAAACGGCTGGATCGACGGTGAGAAAGTCATGCTGGAAAGCCTGATGGCGTTTAAGCGCGCGGGCTGTGATGGCATTCTGACCTATTTCGCACCGGAGGCCGCGAAGATCCTGAACGGCTGATCGCAACAATTTCGCCACATTGATTTTCAATATGCGCCAGAAATGGGCTGATACCGTCGGTTTCAGTCCATTTTTGCTGTCGTTTTACCCAAAACTGGCCCTACCGCCCTTCCCTCACGTCAATCAGGCTGTGCGGATCAGAATAGTTCTGAAGGTACCGAAAGCTGGCGCAGATCAGCGGCACTTAATAAGTACAAACAGCGAGGGAAAACATGTCTAATACTGTTTTACTGGCCGTGGACGGAAGTGACGGAAGTCACCGTGCGACCGCCCATGCCATAGCGCGCGCAAAGCTTGGAGGGGCGAAAATCCTTCTGACCTATGTGATCGAATGGTCTGCCTATTCATTTAATACACCTGAAGAAAACGCACAGCGTCATAAGCGTCGTGAGCAGGAAATCGAGAAAGCCACTTCATCCGTTGTTGGTCCGGCCGCCGATCGTCTGCGTGAAGCGGGCATCGAGGTGGAAACCGTGGTGCAACATGGCCCGCCTGCGGAAACTCTGATCCGTCTGGCGAAAGAACATGATGTTGCCCAGATCGTTATTGGCCGACGTGGCGAAAGCGGGATCAAATCCCTGATTTTCGGATCCGTTGCGGGCAATCTCATTCAGACCTCGCCGGTTCCGGTCGTGGTCGTGCCATAAGGGAAAGGACATAAAATGAAACGCGTTCTGATGTCCCTTGTGGCACTTATTCTTTTCACCCTGCCGGCAACTGCCGGAATTGACGAAACCATTAACGACATTACAAAACCTCTGGCCTCTTTCATTGGCTCGGTTGTTTTTGTGAAAATCCCGCTGTTTGGCGCGCAACTGCCGATTGTTGTGCTTTGGCTTGTGATCGGTGCGGTGTTCTTCACCGTCTATATGGGCTTTATCAACCTGCGCGGCTTTGGTCATGCGATCAAACTGGTGCGTGGCGATTATGCGGATCCGAATTCATCCGGTGAAGTCAGTCATTTTCAGGCGCTTGCGACTGCCGTTTCCGGCACCGTGGGCATTGGTAACATCGGTGGTGTTGCTGTTGCGGTGACCGTTGGTGGTGCTGGTGCAACCTTCTGGCTGATCTTTGCTGGCCTTCTGGGCATGTCCACGAAATTTGTGGAATGTACTCTGGGTGTGAAATACCGCCTTGAAAATGAAGATGGCTCTGTTTCCGGTGGCCCGATGTATTACCTGGACAAGGGTTTTAATGAAATCGGCAAGCCCGGCCTTGGGCGCTTCCTTGGTGTGTTCTACGCGGTTGGTATCTGCATCGGTGCGCTTGGCATTGGTAATATGTTCCAATCAAACCAGGCCTATGTTCAGCTGAACACAGTGGCAAATGGTGCGCTGGACGGTCTGGGCTGGCTGGTTGGCCTGATCCTGGCGGCAGTTGTGTTTGCTGTGATCATCGGCGGGATCAAATCCATTGCCCGTGTGACTGAGAAAGTCGTGCCTTTCATGGCGGTGTTCTATTGTGTCTTCGCGATCATCGTGATCCTGATGAACTTCCCTGCCCTGCCTCAGGCGATTTCCAATATCTTTACCGGTGCGTTCACAGGCGAAGGCGTTGCCGGTGGTGCCCTGGGTGCATTGATCATTGGTTTCCAGCGTGCGGTCTTCTCTAACGAGGCCGGTATTGGTTCTGCATCTATCGCCCACTCTGCGGTGAAAACATCTGAGCCCGTGACCGAAGGCTATGTGTCCCTGCTGGAACCTTTCATCGACACGATTGTGATCTGTACGATCACAGCGCTGGTGATTGGCACAAGCCAGGTGGCAGACCCGAACTTTGCGGGTGATGCAACCGGTGTTGCCATGACATCAGCGGCGTTTGAACGCCAGTTCTCCTGGTTCCCGACACCGCTGGCGATTGCTGCCCTGCTCTTTGCTTTCTCAACCATGATCTCATGGTCGTACTACGGGCTGAAGGGCTGGACTTACCTGTTTGGCGAAGGCGAAGGCAGCCAGATGGTTTACAAAGTCATCTTCTGTGTCTTCGTGGCCCTGGGCTGCATGGTTCAGCTGGGACCGATCCTGGACATTTCTGATGCGCTGGTCTTCCTGATCTGTGTGCCAAACATCCTGGGTCTTTATTTCCTGGCCCCCATCGTAAAACGGGAAATGCAAAAGTATCAGGCCAAACTGGACAGTGGCGAAATCAAAAGCTTCCGTCACTGATTTTCCCTCCCGTTGCCTGAGAAGCCCCGCCGTTGTGCGGGGCTTTTTATGTGCGGGGTTTTGCCAGCCTGCGACATGTATAACGAATGCAGGTGACAGCTTACACGAATTGATCTACCTTGCGTTTAAAGGGTGAAAACACCCAATCTCAACCTGAGGCGGAGCAAAACATGAGCAATTCCCAAAACACATCCACGCGTCGGAACTTTCTGATTTCCGGTGCAGCCCTTGCAACCACCACAGCCTGTGGCAATGGCATCAGTTCTGGCGGGGCATCGCGTATTGATGCGCGTGTATCCCAGACCGTGCAGCATATGTATGCGCAATATCCCGGCACACGTGATCTGGCGCAGAAAGCCGTCGGCATGCTGGTGATGCCCCTGATCACCGAGGCCGGATTTGGCATTGGCGGATCTTTCGGCCGTGGCGCGTTGCAGATCAATGGGGCAACCGTCGACTATTATTCTGCAGCCTCCGGCAGCTTCGGCCTGCAGATTGGCGCAAAGCAGTTTGCCCATGTGTTGTTCTTTATGACCAATGAATCGCTTTATGACTTCCGCAACAGCCATGGCTGGGCGGCGGGTGCAGATCTGGAATATGCGGTGTCTGATCAGGGCGGCGATATTTCCACGGATACCACCACTGTGCTGTCCCCGGTGATTGCGGTGATCTTTGGCCAGGCCGGGTTGCATATCGGTGCCAGCCTTGAAGGCACAAAATACACCCGTATCATCCCTTAAATCCGGGAGAATACAGAAATAAGAAAGCCGCCCTTTCTATTGAAAAGGCGGCTTTTATTTTGATCAGAGCTTTTGCAGGCGTTTAAAAAGGCTGGATGTATCCCAGCGCCCGCCGCCCATTTTCTGAACGTCTTTATAGAACTGATCCACCAGTGCAGTGACCGGCAGGCTTGCGCCGTTTTCATCCGCGGCATCCATGCAGATCCGCAGATCTTTACGCATCCAGTCCACGGCAAAGCCGTAATCAAAGTGATCATCCAGCATGGTTTCATGGCGGTTCATCATCTGCCAGCTGCCCGCAGCGCCTTTGCTGATGACTTCAACAACGGCACGTCCGTCAAGGCCTTCTTTCTCAGCGAAATGCAAAGCTTCTGACAGGCCCTGCACCGCCCCGGCAATGGCAATCTGATTGCACATTTTGGTAAACTGACCAGAACCGCTTTCGCCGATCCGGCGGCAAATTCCGGCAAAGGCGTCAATCATGGGTTCCACGCGGTCATAATCGGCCTGCGCTCCGCCACACATGACGGACAGCACGCCGTTCTCGGCACCGGACTGACCGCCAGACACTGGCGCATCCACGAATGAAATGCCTTTTTGGGCCGCGATGTCATGCAGTTCTTTTGTGACCTTGGCAGAAACCGTGGTGTGGTCAACAAAAATGCTGCCTTCTGCCATGCCCGCGAAAGCACCGTCTTCCCCAAGACAGACAGAACGCAGATCGTCATCATTGCCCACACAACAGAACACCACTTGCGCATCCGCCGAAGCTTCGCGGGGAGTCGGCGCAAAATTGCCGCTATGTTCTTTTACCCAGCTTTCAGATTTTGCCGCTGTCCGGTTGTAAACCGTCAGCTCATGCCCTGCTTTTGCAAGGTGCCCGGCCATCGGATACCCCATCACGCCCAGCCCCAGGAACGTCAGTTTTGCCATGATCTTCCCCATTTCTTTGAATTGCTTTTCAGATGTCCATTTCGTAATGAAGTGGAAAGCTTAAAAGGTCAATTCCGGACGCTCCGGAAAACAATTACAGAGGCGGTCAGATGGCACGACTAATGCGCTGGACATATAGAATTTTTGTCTCAGCAGTGATCCTTTCTGCCGTGTCAGCGGTTCTGGTTTATTATCTCGCGACACGATCATTGCCTGAATATGATGCCGACTATTCGGTGACAGGTTTGTCTGAACCGATTGAGATCATTCGGTCCAACGCGGCTGTCCCGCATATCTTTGCCAGCAGTGACGCTGAGGCCTGGTTCGGGCTGGGGTTTGTACATGCGCAGGACCGGCTCTGGCAGATGGTTGTTGCCCGGCGGACGGCCCAGGGGCGTTTGTCAGAAGTCTTCGGTGAAGACACGGCTGATACGGATGAACTGATGCGCCGGATGGGTCTTTACGGCACGGCGCAGCAATCACTTGCGGTGCAGGATGAAGAAACGCTTGCTGTGCTGGAAGCCTATGCCGCGGGTGTGAATGCCTGGATTGATACAGTGAATGCTGAATCGCTCGGACGTGGTGCACCAGAATTTTTCTTCTACCCTTCAATCGTTGAACCCTGGCAGCCGGCAGACAGTATCGCCATGGTCAAACTGATGGCCCTGCGGATGTCTGGCGCTTTTGAACATGAAGTCCTGCGTGCCCGGATGGCTCTGTTCCTGACGCCGGACCAGCTTAAAGATCTTCTGCCGGACATTCCTGGCGACGCGGTTGCAGAACTGGACGCTGTCGGGTCTGCTGCTGTGTCACCTGCGCGGCAAAACCGTATAACAGATGTGCCTGATATGCGCGCGATCCCGGGGCAGGCAACTATGGCCTCTTCGTCTGATCTGACCTCACCGGATTTGCCCTTATCGCCCTTTCCGCATCGCGCGTTTGCTGGGGCGTCCAACGTCTTTGCGGCTGCTCCGTCCCGTTCAGCCACTGGTGCAAGCCTGCTTGCGAATGATCCACATTTCGATCTGACAGCCCCTGCCATCTGGTATCTGGCCCGACTGGAGCTTACCCGTGGCGGTCTGATCGGTGCAACAGTTCCGGGGATTCCCGGCATCTGGTCCGGACGCAATACAGATCTGGCCTGGGGCTTCAGTGCAAGCACATTGGATGATCTGGATATTTTTCTGGAAGAGCTGAACCCTGAAAATCGCAATGAATATGTCAGCCCGTCTGGCCCCCGCGAGTTCACCACGCGTGAAGAAACGATCCGCATTCGGGATGCTGCCCCAAGACAGATTACCCTGCGCTGGAGCGACAATGGCCCGATCCTGCCTGCCTGGCATTATAGTGTCGGGGATGTCACCCCGCCCAATCATGTCGCGGCGGTATCCTGGACCGCGCTTTCTCCGGCCGATACTTCTGTTGCGGCGATTATCGGCATTTCACAAGCGCATAGTATTGAAACTGCGATAGATGCTGGTGAGGCCATGATTGCCCCTTCCATCAATTTGACGATTGCGGAAAGCGGGCGTGTTGCGTTGAAAACCCTTGGGGCATTTCCCCGCCGTGGTTTCCGTCAGACCGGCCAGGGGCGTATTCCATCGCTTGGATCTATTGCGTTCAATCAGTGGCAGGGACGTTTGCCATATGACCAGAACCCAGAATTTGTTGATCCTGATGGCGGCATTGTCGGAAATACAAACAACAAAATTACAGATGCGCCCTTTCCCCGTCATATGACCTTTAACTGGGGCGACAGCCAGCGGGTGCAGCGCTGGAAGTTCCTGATGCAAAACCGCCGCGTACATACGCGTGACAGCTTTATTGATGTGCAGCTGGATGAAGTTTCCACCGCGGCCCGGACCCTGCTTGCGCTGGTCGGGGCAGAGCTTTGGTATAGTGGAACCCCTGCCCCGGATGGCACGTCAGAGCGACGCCGGCAACAGGCATTGGAACTGCTGTCTGTCTGGAATGGGGAGATGAACGAACATCTGCCGGAACCTCTGTTGTATGCAACATGGATGCGCCATCTGCAGGATCGCCTGATCCGCGATGATCTGGGCGATATGGCAGATGCGTTTACATCTGTGGAACCTCTGTTTCTGGAACGGGTGTTCCGTGACATTGACGGTGCGTCACGCTGGTGTGACATCGTGCAGACAAGCAACGTCGAAACCTGCCCTGATATGGCGCAGCTTGCGCTGGATGAAGCCTTGATCTGGATTGACGAGAACATCGGCGGCACGCCGGAAAGTCAACGCTGGGGCGATCAGCATGAAGCCTGGCAGGATCATTCTGTTCTGGGCGACAATGGTGTGCTGGGCTGGATCGTGAATATTCGTCAGTCCACCAGCGGCAGCGACGAAGCCCTGATGCGTGGCCGGATGATCGGCAGCGGTAAGAACCCTTACGCAAACGTACATGCCGCCAGCTATCGCGGTGTTTACGATTTTGCGGACCCCGACAGTTCGGTATTTGTCCTGTCCACTGGCCAGTCCGGTCACCCGCTGTCGCGTTTCTATGACAATCTGGGGGAACTCTGGCGGCGCGGTGAATATATCCCGATGTCTCTGGACCCGGAGCTTGCGCGCGCGGCAAATGCCGGGATCAGCGTTTTGACCCCGGCTGAGGCTTCAGAGTGATTTGAAAGCAAAAGCTTCCGGGATTTTTCAAAGTTCCCGGAAGCGTTTTTTCTGACGGGCGGTCCAGAGAAGATCCAGCTCGAACCCTTCCTCTGTCTGACGTTCCTCTTCAACCACGCCCTGATCAAAGAGCCAGGCGCGTTTGCGACCATCCGACCACGGCAACAGAAGGGTTTCTTCTGTCTTCGGATCGGTCAGCGCCTCTGACACCTGCGTCAGAAGATCATCAAGGCCGTGCCCTGTGACTGCTGAAATAGCGAAATGTTCATCAGATCGTTCCGCCCGGATTTGCAGCCCCTCACGCCCGTCTGCATCCAGAAGATCCAGCTTGTTCCAGACTTCAAACCGTTTGGTTTCCTCGCCAATTCCAAGGGTTGCAAGGATCTCTTCAACGTCTTTCGCCTGGGTTTCCGTGTCTGGATGCGAAATATCACGCACATGCAGAATGAGATCGGCACTCAGGACTTCTTCAAGCGTCGCACGGAAGGACGCAACCAGTTCTGTCGGCAATTCAGATATGAAACCTACAGTGTCGGACAGGATCACATCCTTGCCCGAAGGCAGTGTAACAGCCCGCATGGTTGGGTCCAGCGTGGCGAAAAGCATATCTTTCGCCATAACATCCGCACCGGTTAAGTGGTTGAACAACGTGGATTTTCCGGCGTTGGTATAACCGACAAGCGCAACAATCGGATAAGGCACTTTGGCACGGGCAGACCGGTGCAGATCACGGGTTTTGACGACTTTATCAAGCTGACGGCGCAGACGCACGATCTGGTCATCAATGGCGCGGCGGTCGGCTTCGATCTGGGTTTCCCCCGGACCACCAACAAAGCCAAGCCCGCCCCGCTGGCGTTCAAGGTGGGTCCAGGCGCGGACAAGACGTGTGCGCTGATACGACAGCGCGGCCATTTCGACCTGCAGCACGCCTTCACGGGTCTGGGCCCGGTCTGAGAAAATCTCAAGGATCAAACCCGTGCGATCAAGGATCTTCACGCCCCAGGATTTCTCAAGGTTGCGTTGCTGCACAGGCGTCAACGGCCCGTCCACAAGCACTAGCTCGACCTCCTGGTCAGCCAGCATATTGCCAAGTTCATTGGTTTTACCCGATCCAAACAGATAGCCCGGCCGCACTTTTGGCAGCGGGACAATTGTTTGCCCCACGACGTCCAGTGCAGGCAGCGCACGCGCCAGAGACACGGCTTCTTCAAGCGCGTGTTGTGGCGCGCGACGGGTGTCTTTGCGTGGATCAGATGATTTTATATCGGGGTGCAGCACCCATGCACGGGTTGGCTGCTCCTGTCTTTCAATGCCGCCCAAAGGTTACTCTTCTTCACCTTCATAGAGACTGATCGGCTGGGACGGCATGATTGTGGAAATCGCGCCCTTAAACACCAGCTGGGACTGACCATCGCGACGCAGAAGCACGCAGAAATTGTCAAACCAGGAGATCACACCCTGCAGTTTCACGCCATTGATCAGAAAGATGGTCACAGGAACTTTTGCTTTCCGCACATGGTTCAGAAATGTTTCCTGGAGGTTTTGCTTGTCGGCAGCCATAGGTTTTACCTTTTTTGTTGTTCTCGCCGGCCCGGCACCACAAATTCTGCGATGCTGTTGGCAAATATTCGTCCTTCAGGGGCCTTTTCCATCATGGATCCGGAAAAAGCGCCCTCCCTTCCTTTCTATTTCAGCCCGAAAACAAAGCGATATGCAACCGACTTTTGTATTTTTCTGCATGGAATCTGTCAGCGACGCCAGAAATCCGGGTTGAGCAGCGCAATAACCGCCAGGGTTTCCATTCTGCCAAGGATCATTGCGATTGCTGAAATCAGCTGCCCCATGCCGGATAGTTCGGCCCAGGACAGCGGTTGGGTCATCGCGACGCTGGCCAGCGGCCCGGTTGTTGAAAGGGCAGAAACTGCGAAAACCACGGAGGTTTCAAAATCCAGCCCCGTCAGGGACAGCCCCAGGCTGATCAATGCAATACTGACAGCCATCAGCATAAAGAAGATCCAGGCCATATAAGCGCCCTGCCGCCCGAGGTGGCGGGTGTTTTCGCCGACACCGCTGACGATGCTTGGTTGTATAAGTGTTTCCATCTCCTGGGTGCCATGTTTGTAAAGCGCATAGACCCGCAGAAGTTTCACCCCCCCAGCTGTGGTCGCAACGCCACCGCCGACCATCGCCAGCCCCATCAGGATCAGACCAGGTGTGGCCAGGCCTGACCAGCCCCGGGCTTCGGACCAGGCCTGACTTTCAAAGCCTGTGGTCGTCAGGAAAGAAAGAACCGTAAAGGCCGCACCCCAGAGCGCGTTGATCGCGCGCGGCAGGTTTTCCTGATCGTCAAATTCAAGCGCGCCCCACCAGTGGCGCAGAAACAAAAGGGCGGGCACGGTAATGACAAGCGCGATACCTATCCGGAACTCAGGATCTTTGATCAGGCGCGCGATGCTGTCTTTTTGCGTTTCGGGTGCAAACGTCAGGCGGGAAATGGCGAAGAACAAGAAGATGAAGATCAGGGTTTCGCCAATAAACCCGCTGTCAGCACCGCTTAGCCCGCCAACCGGTGAAATGCCACTTGTCGACAGCACAGCCATTGCATGACACATGGCGACAAATCCGTTTTCCCCGCTGATGTATAGAAATACGGCCAATGCGGCTGTGATACCGCCGTAAACCGGCGCAAGCTTGCCTGCATGGTGCGACAGACGTTTTGCAGGCGATGCCTCACGGCCGATCCAGTTAAAGTAGTTCCCGGTCTGTGACAGACGCGACCGCGCGGTGACTTCAAATCCACCAAGGTTCAGGGGCGCAAGAATGGCAATCGCGATCACCCAGACGAAGAAACCGCCCATCCATCCCACAAGGCTGCGCCAGAAATGCAGGGCCATGGGCAGGCGTTCAGGATCATCAAACAGCGTTGCCCCGGTTGTCGTAAAAGCAGATAGCATTTCGAAGTAAGCGTTTGCAAAACTGGTGTTGCGCAGTGCTTCGTAAAAAGGCACGGCCAACATGAGGGGCAGCAATATCCAGGCCCCGGCCAGAGTCAGCAGATGACTGCGCAGAACAGAGCGGTTTTCATTATGCTCCATTGCGATGGCAATCAGAATTGTCAGGATCAGGAACAGCACCCCGCCATAAAAGAACACACGCGCCGCGTGGCTTTCATCCATGAATGTGCCAACAAGGGCGACGGGAAACATCAGGAGCGATGAAATGCCCATCAGAAGCACCATGAATGGCAGTTTAAGGATACGTTCCGCCATGATCAGAAGAAATCGACCGAAACCTGAAGCAGGCGTTCGACTTCGCTGACGTCACCTGCCATGGCAAACATCGCAATCACATCGCCTTCATCAATACGCGTGCCACCCGTCGGACGCAGGATTTTGTTGCCTTTCCGCAAAGCCCCGATCAGTACGCCTTCGGGAAAATCGATGTCACGGATGTTGTGACCGCAGATCGGGGATGTGGACAGAACCTGGGCTTCGATCACTTCGGCCTCTGCGTTGCCGATGGAATAAATCTCGCGCACGCGGCCGTGGCGGATGTGGCGCAGAATCGAACTAACGGTGGTGATCCGCGGGTTGATATAGGCATCAATATTCAGGGGCTGCATCAGGCTGGTCAGGGTCGGATCATTGATCAGACAAATCGCCATCGGGCAGCCTTCGGCTTTGGCGCGTACGGATGTCAGGAGATTGACTTTGTCGTCATCGGTTACAGCCAGAATTGCGTCGGCGGCAGAAATATTGGCTTCGGCCAGAAGATCAGCGTTCATGCCGTCACCATTGAGAACAATCGTGCGTTCCAGTTCATCCGCTGCCACTTCTGCAACTTCGCGGTTCATCTCAATCACACGGGCGCGGATGCGGTTTTTCTCATTTTCCAGCGCATGCGCCACGGCAAGGCCAACGTTCCCGCCGCCAACAATGACCACACGTTCCTGTTTGCTTGAGGACTTCCCGAAAATATCCAGGGTCCGGGCCAGATCTTCTTTCAGTGTGAAGACATAGATTTCATCGCCAGCGAACAGCTGATCCCCGGCTTCGGGCGCAAACAATGCGCCTTCCCGGCGCACACCAACAACCGTTGCCGATAGCGTGGAAAACAGATCGGTCAGCTGGCGCAATGGCGTGTTCAGGACCGGACAGTCTTCGTCCAGCACAATGCCCAGCATATCCACCTGGCCATCCAGAAAGCTTTCGCGATCAAAGGCGGAAGGCGCGGAAAGGCGTTTCAGCGCGGCTTTGGCCACCTCACGTTCCGGGCTGATCACCACGTCAATCGGCATGTGGTCGCGACGGTACAGATCTGAATAAATTGCATCCAGATAAGACTGACTGCGCAGGCGCGCGATCTTTCGGGGGATGGCGAAAACCGAATGGGCGATCTGACAGATTACCATATTCACTTCGTCTGAATAGGTCGCGGCGATGATCATATCCGCATCCCGCGCCCCTGCCCGCGTCAGAATATCCGGATAGGATGCGGAACCGGCAATGCCCTGTACGTCCAGTGTATCGGTTGCCCGGCGCACCAGTTCGGGATTGCTGTCGACAACCGTGACATCGTTTTTCTCACGGGAAAGATGCCGGGCAATCTGCCAACCAACCTGACCCGCGCCACAGATGATAACTTTCATGATCTGTTCCTTTATGCACCAGACGGGCGAACCCGGACAGCGGGCTTATTCTTCGATTTCGTCGTCGCTGACATGGGCCACGCGGGCGCCGGATTTACTGGAGGTCACAACATTCAGGGACTTCAGTTTCCGGTGTAGCGCAGACCTTTCCATACCAACGAAATTCGCGGTTTTCGAGATATTTCCACCAAACCGGTTGATCTGCGTCATCAGGTATTCCCGCTCAAACAATTCCCGCGCTTCCCGCAGAGGCAGTGTTGCGAGGGATCCGGACAGAACCACGCGTCCGTCATCGTTCACCGGTTCTTCGCCATGTGGCACTTCGGACGGTTGAATATCGCCGCTGTTTTCCCCGAGGATCAGAACCCGTTCAAGCAGGTTTTTCAGCTGACGTACATTTCCCGGCCACAGGCTTGTCTGCAGTAAGGCACAGGTTTCATCCGCCAGCCCGCGCAAAGGCAAGCCCTGAGAGATGTTCAGCTGTTCAATGAAATATTCCGCCAGTTCGGGAATATCTTCGCGGCGCTCTTCCAGAGACGGCACAGAGATTGGAACAACATTCAGACGATGATACAGTTCTTCCCGGAAATTGCCCCGGGCAATCTCTGTTTGAAGGTCTTTCGTCGTACTTGAAATCACACGCACATCCACATGGATTTCCTGTGCGCCGCCTTCGCGTTTGAATTTCTGGTCGACCAGCACCCGCAGGATCTTGGATTGCGTACCAAGCGGCATATCTGCGATTTCATCAAAGAACAGAATGCCGCCGTTGGCGCGTTCCAGAAGCCCTTCTTCAACGGTTCCGTCTGGTTTTTCACTGCCAAACAGCACCTGACCCATTTGTTCGGGTTCAACGGTTGCGGCGCTGACAGAAACAAAAGGGGCGTCGACGCGGTTTGAATTCGCATGGATATAGCGCGCAGCGACTTCTTTCCCGCAGCCGGACGGACCGGCAAGCATTACACGTCCATTGGATTTGGTGACCTTATCAAGGTTCGATTTCAGCGCCTTAAAGGCCGCGCCGGAACCAATCATAACATCAGAACCTTCGTCCTGGCGTTTCAGTTCCTGGTTTTCGTGCCGCAGGCGTGAAGCTTCCATTGCGCGCCGGACAACCACCATCAGCTGATCAATGTTAAATGGTTTTTCGATGAAGTCATATGCGCCCTGCTTAATGGCCGCGACTGCGATTTCGATGTTCCCGTGGCCCGAAATAATAACCACCGGAATAGACGGCATATCGCGTTTGATGGTTTTCAGGATGTCGATCCCGTCCATATTGCTGTCTTTCAGCCAGATATCGAGCACCATCAGCGCCGGCGGGTTCTCTTCAACCAGCTTCATACATTCATCAGATGTCCCGGCCAGACGGGTTTGATAGCCCTCGTCCTGAAGAATATCTGAAATCAATTCGCGAATATCGCGTTCGTCGTCCACAATCAGAATGTCACTCATGGAAACCTCACGTAATCCTTCCAATATCATTCGCAGCTGTATCACGAAGTGGCAGCAGGATCACTGCTTTTGCCCCATGATGGCTGCATCCGTCAAATAGTTCAGCTTCAGTCAGTTCAAGCGAACCGCCGTGTTCTTCAACGATTTTCTTAACAATCGGCAGGCCAAGGCCCGTGCCGGTGTCGCGTGTCGTTACATAGGGTTCAAACAGACGCGCCCGGTCTTCGGGCAGACCGGTACCATTGTCTGAAACCGTAATTTCGATATTCATTTCAGTAACCTGAAGTGTCACTTTTACCTGGGCCTGATATCCTGCCGGTGCCCGGCCTTCATCGGTCAATGTCTGGGTCGCTTCGCCCGCGTTTTTGATCAGATTGGTCAGGGCCTGGGATAGCATCGTCTGATCGATGTCAGCAATCAACGGTGTTTCAGGCAGTTCACCTGACACCCGGACGTTTTCCTGCCCGGTATCCTGCAGCGTCACCGCATCGCGCACCAGCGCCGTCAGATCCGCGCTTCGACATACGGGTTCCGGCATACGGGCGAATTGCGAAAACTCATCGACAATACGACGCAGGTCACCGGTCTGCCGGATGATCACATCAGCCAGCTGAACAAGGGTCTGGCCGTCGGCCTCTGGCAGTTTGGGTTCATATTTTCGCTTCATACGTTCTGCGGACAGCTGGATCGGCGTCAGAGGGTTTTTGATTTCATGGGCAATACGACGGGCCACATCCCCCCAGGCTGCCATACGCTGGGCCGACACAAGATCGGTCACATCGTCAAAGGCCAGAACATAGCCTTCGGCCTGTCCTTCCTGATTGCGACGGATCGCCATACGCACCAACAGGATTTCCTGTTTGCCGTCACGGGTGACCCGAATTTCTTCCTGCATCACGTCCCGGCCACTGTCGCGTAATTCTTCAAACATCGCAGAAAATTCGGGCACCGCGATTGAAATCGGATCAGGGGCCGCGTCTGCGGCATCATGCGGATCCATGGACAGAATGCGCGTCGCAGCGCGGTTCACAAAGGCAATACGCCCCTCATCGTTCAGGCCAATCAAACCTGCGGTGACCGATGACAGCACTGAATCAAACATTCGGCGCCGACGTTCAATCTGGCGGGTGTTTTCGATCAGATTGTCCCGTTGCGCCCGCAGTTGCAGCGTCATCTGGTTGAAAATACGGCTGAGCATGGCGATCTCATCATCGCCTTCTTCCTCACGCACCTGAACATCAAAATCCCCGGCACCGACTTTCTGCACCGCACCGGCAAGTTGCCCCACCGGCCGCGCAAGGCGTTCGGCAAACCACAGACCCAGCCAGATCGCCGCAAGGATCAGCATCACAGCAAACCCAAGGTACAAAAGGCCAAATTCAAACAAAAGCCGTCCCCGGTCGCTTTCAAGCTGCTGATACAGCCCGGCGGTTTCACGGGTGTCATCCAGAAGTGACAGCAATTCGCCATCAACCGTTCGACTGACATAAAGCAGATGATCGGGATAGTTACGCAAAGCAATCAACGCCCGGAATTCATTGTTGGCCCAATCCTGAATAACCGGCACCTTACCAACCAGGGCTTTTGCCAGATCTTCCGGGGAAATCTGTTCAAAATCGAAAAGGTAAGACCGATCCCCGCGGCTGCGCAGAACCCCGCTTCCATTGACAACAAAAGCTTCTTTTAAGCCGCGCTGCACTTGCTGTTGCCCATTGGCCAGAACGGCCTGCAATTCACCATCGGACAGAAGTACCCCCCGCCGGCCACGTTCTTCGTCCAGAAAAACGCCAAGCGCACGGGCGTCACGCACCAGATCACGGCGGTGTTCAGCCTCATAGGCTTCAGCGGCCCCCAGGGAGGATCCAATCACCGTACGGACGCGTTCAGAAAACCAGCCTTCCAGGCCGAAATTGATTGTCAGAGCCGCGAAAACAGCAACCAGAATGGTGGGAAGCAAGGCCACAACCGCAAAAACACCGGTCAGCCGCAGGTGAAGCCGTGACCCGGCGGAACGGGCCCGGCGGGCAGCAATCATCTGGGCGATACGTTGCAAAACCAGTGTGGAGATGACCATCACATAAATGAAGTCAGCCAGCAGAACCGGACGCAACCAATATCCGCTGCGCGCTGCATCTACAGGCCCGAGAACAAGGAAGGTCAAAACGGCAAGAACCGGCCCCAGAAAGACCAGGCCTAATGTTAAGAGAGTCTGAAAACGCCGTCGTTTACGAAGCGTGTTCAGCTTCGCAAGCGTCGTGTGCCTCCTGCGCAGACGCATGTTGTATCCCTATACATTCACGTCCGGCCCAAACCGTACGTAACCGCCAAAATCCGGTAACCTGTTTCGCGATTTCTGCAAAATGGTCACTCTCTGTTGCGGTTTTACATCAACTTGCGCCCGCGTGTCACGTGAATATCCAGAGTGGTCAGTTTCTTGCGTAAAGTATTGCGGTTGATGCCCAGAAGTTCGGCGCAACGCGCCTGGTTGCCACGTGTTGCTTCCAGCGCAATTTCAAAAAGCGGAATCTCCATTTCTTTCAATATACGTTGGTAAAGTCCGGGTGCCGGCAATGAATCCTGATGGAGATCGAAATACCTGCGCAGGTGTTTCTGAACGCTGTCAGACAGGTTTCCGTCATCGGTCTGGCCATCGGATGCCCCGGACATCAGCCCATGCGCGCCCCCTGAACCTGGCGAAACATTGCCGATCATCTGCGACGTATAGCTGCCGGGCACCGCAACGGAACCCGCAGAGGCACCTGACAGGAGGCTGCGGACATCATCTGCTGAAATTACGGGTCTGGTGCTGACGGCGACGAGCTGACGGATGGTGTTCTTCAGTTCGCGTACATTTCCGGGCCAGCTGTGCTGACAGAGAAGTTGCTCTGCGTCCGGGCTGAATGCGCGTGCCACACCGTTGCTGCGGCCAACGCCCGGCCCCTGATCATCCAGGTCATCGCTGCGCAAAAATTCTTCGGCCAGAATGCGTATATCTGACATGCGTTGCACAAGCGTCGGCACATGAAGTTCCGCCCCTTTCAGGCGGTAATACAGATCCGCGCGCATATGACCATTGGCAAGAAGAAGGTTCAGATCCTGCTGGCTTGTGGTGATCAGACGCGGCTCTGAGCTTTCAGTCCGGGTGAAACGATCCAGAAAACGGTTCAGCTTCAGCTGTTCTTCCGGGCTATATTCCCCCGGTTCATCAATAACCAATGTGCCGCCCCGGAGTTCTGACAGAAGATGATCTTCCTGCTGCCTGTCCCCTGGCAGCGCAGGATCAAGGATCTGGAAACCGGCGGCGTTCCGTTGACTTAACCCATGCACGGCGCGGGCCACTCTGGATTTACCCGTTCCGCTTTCGCCAGTGATCAACACCGGGATATCCGTGTTCATGACACGTGCAATCGACTGATACAGGGCCTGCATTTCCGGTGAACGTCCCGCAAGCGTTACGGCTTCCGACGCATCCCGTTGTGCGGCCGGGGCCTGGGGCGCGCTTGCATTCTCTGTTGTGGCCTCACTGCCAAGAGCGGTCCTGCGGCGTTTGCGGCTTTCTTCTAAAGCCAGGGCAGAACGGTGCATAAGATGCGGCAGATCAAAGGGTTTTGGCAGATAGTCCCAGGCCTCTGCTTCGCTGGCGCGAATGGCTGTCATAATCGTGTTCTGTGCGGAAATCACGATGACCGGCAGTTCGGGCCGCAGTTCTGCGATCCGCGGGATCATCTCAAGTCCATTTCCGTCCGGCATTGCGACATCTGTGATCACCAGATCCCCCCGCCCTTCAGACACCCACCGCATCAAAGTTGTAAGTGATGAGGTTGCATGCACCTGCATCCCTGCCCGGGTCATCGCCTGGGTCAGAACGGTTCTTATGGTGCGATCATCATCTGCAATCAGAACTGTACCATCCATCAGAATTCTCCCTGCCGTTCTATAGTGTTTTCTTTGCCGGTGCGTTTCAGCGGCATCGATACGGTAAAGCAGGTTTGCCCCGCCTCAGATGTCACCCGGATCATCCCGCCATGCCCCTCGATAATATGATTGACCAGGGGCAACCCCAGCCCCGTGCCATTCAGGCGCCCGGACACGAAGGGTTCAAATATCTCGCCGATCATATCCTCAGGAATTCCGCCGCCATTATCGCTGATTTCAATATGCAGTGGCAGGGCTGCAAACCCGCCAACCGTAAGCTGCCGTCGCAGGCCCGGTTCATAATAGCTGCGTATACGGATCTGTGCCGGTGCCTCATCAGAAGCCCCCTGATCGCGTTGCAGGGCCTCTGCCGCATTCTTCAATATGTTCAGAAACACCTGTACCAGTTTATCCGCGTCACCGCCGGTTTCTGGCAAAGACGGATCATATTCCCGCCGGATCGTGATATCTTTTGCAAAACCCAGACTGGCAGACCGTACAGCCCGGTCGAGCACATCGTGCAGGTTTACCGGCTTAAGTTCCGGCGGTTGCAGATTGCCGAATTCTTCCACCTGAGACAGCAGTTTAACGATGCGCTGACATTCATCAACAATCAGGTCGGTCAGTTCCTGCGTGCCTTCATCTGCGTTCATACGGATCAGCTGGGCTGCGCCTGATATACCTGCCAGCGGGTTTTTGATTTCATGCGCCAACATGTCAGACATGCCAACCACGGAACGGACATGCCCTTCCGCGCCGGATGAATGATGGGTCAGTTGCGGGCTTTCATTCGGTTGAAATAAAAGAAAAAAGCCCCCCTCGACATCCTGCACCTGAAGGCGGCAGGTCAGAGGGGCCCGGTTGCGAAAGCGCAGCCGCATGTCATTCACGCTCACGGATGGGTTCCCGGCCCGGATGCGCCCGGTCAGATCTGATACAAGCGGATGCGCTTCCAGCAGATCGTCGGGCAAAGCCCCAAGCATCCGGCGCTGCGAAATGTGAAAACAGGCCTGTGCTTCTGCGTTTGCCTCAAGTATCCGGCCGTCTGCATCCAGCATCAGCATGGGCAGCGGCAGCAAGGACCAGAGATCCCGGGGGCGATGAATAGCTGCGTTCATAAAGCGGCCCTCACCGGTTCCTGGCTGGTCAGCGCGTCTGGCAGACGGCTGAAAACACCTGCCGGATCTTTTTCAGTCAGAATTTCACGCCGCAATTGTACGCTTGTCCCGGCTTCATCCATATACCAGCCCAAATGTTTGCGCGCCGTGCGATTGCCCAGATCTGTGCCGTAAAACGACAGCATATCTTCATAATGATCAGACACCATAGAAACCAGATCCGGCCCGGTCGGTATCACGGGTGCAGGCGTGCCAGTCAGTTCCGAAGAGACCTGTGCCAGCAGCCAGGGTTTCCCCTGTGCGCCTCGTCCGATCATAACGCCATTTGCACCGGAAAGTGACATAGCTTCAGTGGCATGGCCCGCATCTTTAATGTCGCCATTTGCGATCACAGGCAAACTAACAGCATCCTTCACCGCACGGATCGCGGCCCAATCCGCCTGACCTTTATAGAACTGACAGCGCGTGCGCCCGTGGATGGTAATCATCTGAATACCTGCTTCTTCCGCGCGCCTGGCAAGATCGGGCGCATTCAGTAGGTTATCATCCCACCCCAGGCGGGTTTTCAGCGTGACTGGCAGTGAAGTCGCGGCAACTACTGCCTCAATCAGGGTCAGGGCGTGATCAAGATCCTTCAGCAAAGCGGATCCTGAATAGCCGTTCACAACTTTCTTTGCGGGGCATCCCATGTTGATGTCGATAATCCGGGCCCCGCTGCCTTCAACGATCCGGGCCGCTTCCGCCATCCACGACGCATCACGTCCGGCAAGCTGCACTGATGTATTGGCCGCCTGAAACCCCAGTTCCGCTTTTTCACGCACGCCGGGCTTGCGCTGTACCATTTCCTGGCTGGCCACCATTTCACTGACCACAAGTCCTGCACCGAAGCGTGACACAAGGTTCCGGAACGGCAGATCTGTAATCCCCGCAAGCGGTGCAAGCAAGACAGGTGTTTTCAGGTTTATATTGCCAATTGTCAGCGTCAAACTTTGATCCTTTCCGGAACTCTGAACCATTTCCACGGTACTGACGGCAATTGCTCACCCGGCGGCACATGGTTGTTATTTGTATGATTGCACATTTTTTAAGCACGCACGAGTATTTGCGCACAATATATGATCATTCAGTCAAAGCGTTTGCCCTCCTGGTGGCCAGGGTTTAGACAAGCAGCTGAGAAAAACGGCATGAAAACAGGCAGACTGACCCAGCGATGCAACAGAAGAAGACCGCAGCAATTGTCGTTTCAGCAGGCGCTGGCACACGGGCCGCCGCTTACGGAGACCCGGACACCCCGAAACAATACCACAGGCTTGCGGGACGTCTGGTTGTTGAACATTGCCTGGAAAAATTCGCAACCCACCCCGAGATTGACCTGATCGTTCTGGTGATCCGGCCACAGGACCGGGAATTTGTGCAGAAAAACATAGCGCTGCCGGATGGTGTGCAGGTTATCCTGCAGGATGGCGGGGCTGAACGTGATTTATCTGTAAAGGCAGGGCTTGCCACGATACCGGAGAACTTTCACCTGGTTCTGATCCATGATGCGGCGCGGCCCCTGGTTTCGCATGCTTTGATTTCTGAGGTTCTGACCGCATTGCGCGATCATCAGGGCGCGGCCCCGGCCCTGCCCGTGACGGATGCGCTGTGGCGCGGGGCTGACGGAACGGTTCAGGACACGGTCAGCCGTGAAAACCTGTGGCGGGCGCAGACACCTCAGGGGTTTCACCTGTCGTTTATCCGCAGTGCCCATGCAAGAGCCACGGCCCGGGCCGCAG
This sequence comes from Halocynthiibacter styelae, assembly GCF_016123485.1. Classification (GTDB taxonomy): domain Bacteria; phylum Pseudomonadota; class Alphaproteobacteria; order Rhodobacterales; family Rhodobacteraceae; genus Halocynthiibacter; species Halocynthiibacter styelae. Next base: position 220,245 of record NZ_JADCKQ010000001.1, read on the forward strand.
ATGATGTGGAAATCGCCCGGCTTGCAGGTGCGGATGTCCGGATTGTCACGGGTTCTGAGAACAATATAAAAATCACGCATCCCGCAGATTTTTCACGCGCAGAACAATTGCTGAAAGAAGAGGCTGAACAGACCATGGATATTCGTACCGGAAACGGGTTTGACGTGCATAAATTCGGACAGCGCGAGGACGGTGCTAACGATTATGTCGTGCTTTGCGGTACCAGAGTGCCCCACAGTCAGGGGCTTCTGGGGCATTCAGATGCCGACGTCGGGATGCATGCGATTTCTGATGCAATCTATGGTGCCCTGTCAGAAGGCGATATTGGCCGCCATTTCCCGCCATCTGAAGCGCAGTGGAAAGATGCCGACAGTCAGATCTTTCTGAAACATGCTGTAGGCCTGGCCCGAAACCGAGGCTTTAGCATTTCAAACATCGACTGCACGCTGATCTGTGAGTTTCCAAAAATCGGCCCGGTCGCCGGGGCGATGCAAAACCGCCTGTCTGAAATTACCGGGATTGCGGCTGACCGCATTTCTGTCAAGGCGACAACATCGGAAAAGCTGGGCTTTACCGGACGCGGCGAAGGCATCGCAGCACTTGTGACAACCACATTGATCAGCCAGTAACGGACTCATAAAATGCAACATTCTATCGCACGTATGATCGCAGTCTTCTTTGGGGCCGGCCTTCTGAAACCTGCGCCTGGCACCTGGGGGTCTGCTGCTGCGGTTCTGACCGGCTGGGCCCTGCATGAGATCGGCGGCACCTTCTTGCTTTCGATCGGCGTGGTTGTAAGTTTCTTCGGGGGCTGGTGGGCCACCGCAGTTGCGACACGCGGCCAGGACAACCATGACCCGTCTGAAATCGTTATTGATGAAGTTGCCGGTCAGTGGCTTGCTTTGCTGCCGGTTTCTATCGGCGCCATGCACACGGGGCACGGGATGCTTGCCCTCTGGCCTGGCATGGTCACGGCTTTCATTGCATTCCGCATCTTTGATATTCTGAAACCTGGCCCTGTGGGATGGGCCGACAGGCGCAGTGATGCGTTTGGTGTGATGCTGGACGATGTGATTGCCGGGATTATGGCAGCAGTGGTTGTTCTGCTTGGCGCATGGATAAGCCACGGGGTGTTTGGGCTGTGAGTGATGTCACCCCTCTTGCGCAACAGGTTCTGACCCTTGCGACTGAAAAGCATAAACGCGTGACCTGCGCGGAAAGCTGCACCGGTGGGCTTCTTGCGGCAGCCCTTACCGAGTTGCCGGGGTCCTCTGCCATTTTCGAATATGGTTTTGTAACCTATTCCAATCCCGCCAAGTCAGATCTTCTTGGGGTGCGCTCTGAAACTCTGGAGGTGTTCGGGGCGGTGTCTGAGGAAACCGTGCGTGAAATGGCTGAAGGCGCTTTGATGCGCTCTGGTGCCGACCTTGCTGTGTCCATAAGCGGTATAGCCGGCCCAGGAGGATCAGAGTTCAAACCAGAAGGCCGGGTCTGTTTCGGGCTTGCCAGGCGAACAGAGATTTCGGCCTGTGAGGTTACCACAGAGAGCGTTGAATTGGGTGCGACCGGGCGATCCGAAGTCCGCAGGCAAGCAACTTTGCACGCATTAAACATGTTGTCTCAGGCTTTGATTTCGATCTGAAATCTGAATAAAACTGCCTAAAAAATACTCAATCATGTCTATATTTTCAGCGAAGCGCTTTAATTTCACGCAGATCCGGCGTTTCTTTTTGGTGTCCCAGCTATTTTGACATACCCTGAGGACAGCGAGCAGGTGTTGGTGCAGTTTTTTACGGTTTTCGCGGCGATCTTCGATCATCGAAGAAAATGGCATCACCTCTTATCACAAAGTTTACCCGCGCCCGACTCTTGTCGACCTCTCTCTCTCTGGCGCGTTTTGGATCTTCCCTGAATTTACAGGGAAGGTCCTTTTTTAAAGCAACTTAATAACCTGTCCCTCGAAACTTCCCCTGTTCTGATGCAGCGCCTGCCGACCTTCTGAAGGAGCAAACAGATGCGAAAGAGCCGTTCGACCTGATCACCAAATGGGAGCAATACACCTCTGCTCCTCATGATCGTCGCACAACCTGATTAAATGTACTCAGGGATGGGCCAAACGTTTTTCTACAGCACTACTCCCGTATACAACCGAATTAGGTTTCACGTCTTTTGTTACGACAGCGCCAGCTCCAATGAGAGAACCTTCTCCAATTGTGATCCCAGGAAGTATCGTTGCGCCCCCACCAATTGAGGCACCTTTCCCTACTATTGTTTTGGGGAATTCTGAAGGTTCTGCCTCTGTACCGCGCTTACTTTTAGGATAAATATCGTTTGTGAAGGTAACATTTGGTCCGATGAAGACATCATCTTCAATATAAATTGAATCAAATATATACACGCCGTTCTTGACTGTGACCCTATCACCGATGATGACGTCATTCTCAATAAAACAATGAGAACAGATATTGCAGTTACTGCCAATTTTTGCACCGGGCAACACAACACAATACTGCCAGATCGTGGTATTTTCCCCCACGTTATTTGATTGAACATCGCTTAGAGTGTGGGCTTTCATTTCATGATCCTTCAGCAAGTGATAACAAACGAATAAGCTATAGTTACGTAACTTCCCATATGTCATTTAAATTCGGCAAAAGTGATCGACAAAGAGGTGGTCCTGGATTTTCGACCTGTTTGCAGTGAGCAGCCCGCGGGCCATCTTTTTCGGATCGCGCTTGCTAAACCTGAAGGAACCATCTTTGTGTCAATATGTTCGGAAAATAAGGCCCCGCGAGGGGATCTTTGGTGCACCTGAGAGGATTCGAACCTCTGGCCTCTGCCTTCGGAGGGCAGCGCTCTATCCAGCTGAGCTACAGGTGCATGCGCCCGATATAGCGGCCATGTGAAAGTGACGCAATCGGGAAATGGCCTGATGTCCAAATTACTTCCTCCGGGCCATTTCCTTTGCATTGCGATGCAATCGCAATCACGATTTACTGTGGGTCGGGCAAACCAGCAGGGTCAGGCTGACCAGTTGGATCACGTGGACGGTCATCATCATCCCAGGGATCGCAGTTTTCATAGGATGGGTCGCAACCTTCATCAATCGGTTCACAGGATGTGGATGTTGAATCCAGCTCATAGCCACCTGTACACCCCGTTGCGACACCCAGTTTATTGAATATCGGCTCCGGATGTATGATCGGCCGGGGTTCTGGTTGCTGTGCACATGCTCCCAAAACAAAAACTAAACTTGTTACAACTGCTGTAAGTTTTCTATTGCTCATTGGCTTATTCCTGATTTTTCGCGTCCGGCCTGTTTCAGTTGAGTAAATGCAACCTGCTGTCTGTCAAAACAGAGCTGGCAGCCCCTGTACGACCGGTCGCATTACGGAGGACAGACAGCAGGTCTTGCTTGCGCTTCTTTCCTATAACGTGTCAGCATCAGGCAAATAAGAACGCATGATGCAGGAGGATCCTGCAAATTTGCATGACATGACTGAGGAAACATATGCACCCGGATTGGAGCCATCTGAAAATTGTTCTGGCCATTCATCGCGCCGGTAATCTGACCGCTGCCGCACGGTTGTTGCATATGGATCAGACAACCGTCGGCCGGAGGTTGTCGGCGCTTGAGGCACAGCTTGGCGCGACATTGTTTGTACGTTCAAAAAACGGGTTCTCGGTGACAAGACAGGGGGAACTGGTCACCACACACGCGCTGGCCATAGAGAAAACCGTTTCTCAAATGCAAAACGACCTGATCAGCGACGACGAAGGTGTTACCGGAATTTTGCGCCTGCAGGGAAATGTCTGGATGCTGGAACGATTGGCGGAGACCGAAGTTCATACGCTTTTGGCTGACCATTCCCAGCTGGAACTGCGCCTGTCAGGTCGCCTGCCCCCGGCAAGCCTGTCCGGTGAGGCCACGATATCGCTTTGGTTTGATGCGCCTGCGGTCCACTCTGGCTTCACGACCCCCCTGTGTTCTGTGCCCTATGGGGTGTTTGAATCGATCACGTCACCACCTGCCCCGGACCGATGGGTCATGTTTAAAGATGATGAAGTCACCGGCCCAAGCATTGCGCATGAAATCCGCCGTCGGATTGGCCCGGACAGAACTGTTCGCATGACGGCGACGGACGCAAGCCTGCTGCACGGGGCGATACGCAATGGTGTTGGACGCGGGATCCTTCCGTGGTGCCTGGCCAGGGAAGATCCGGAACTGCACTGCCTGTCCGGTGACAGGCCCGAAGTCGAACGCCAGCTGTTTGCGCACCTGCATCCGGACACCGTAGATACCAAACGGGTTCAACTTGTCCTGAACTGGCTGCGCCGGGTTTTACCGCCTTTGCTTATGAGCCGGGATGCAGCGGAACACACGCGGCCGAAATGGAAATAGCGCGCGGGTTTTAATTGATCGATGTCAGGATCTGAGAGAATTCATCAAGGTCCTGACAAGGATATACGCCTGCGTCACGCAGGGCATCGGTAACATCAACCGGAAGGCCGGTGTTGCTGTCTTGCGGCACTTCATTCAGGCGCCCGCCGATAAAAACCGGACGAGACAGACCTTCTTTTTCAAGCGCGGACAGCAGTTCCTTTGTGCTGCGAAGGGCCACACCGTTCCAGGTGGAAAGTGCTATAATATCAGCATCCTGAGCAAGCGCGGCAAGGTCTGACATATTGGCAGAAACACCGCCATCCACAACCGTCAGATCGCAGGTTTCAAACACCATATCCATCAGGATTTTGGCATGTTCATGCACGTCGCCACAGGCGGTCAGAATACGAAGCTTCTGCTTTGCCAGATCTTTCAGACGCACACCTGTTTCGCTGTTGCTGATCTTTTCAGCTTTTTCACGCAGCTCAAGAAATGTTGTGGCCGGAACGATGGGGGTCTTTGCACCAAATCGGGCTTCAATTTCTCGCGCGCCCATACGACGCAGGGCAAGCAACATCTGAAACGGATCCTGTGTATCCACGCCGCCGTCTTCCAGACCCTGCATGGCCTTCTGTGCAAACGCCTGTGCGTCCGTCAGAATTTCATCCCGGACCTGCGCGACTGCATTCAGATCCATCAAAGGACCAAACCCAGGGGCAAGCGTGGCCAGACGTGCAAGGTTCAACTGCGCATCAATCACCTCATCCGGGGCCGGAATGCGGGTGTTTTCAGTGACTGGTACCGGGTTTACAGCATGACCAGAGGGCAGATGATTTTGTGCAAGAATGTCGGGTAGAAGATAGCTGGCGAGGCTTGCATAATTTTCTGCCGCATCGCCTTCATATAGCACGGTAGCGCCATAAACCTGCGACCCGGGCGTATCCCCGAGAACCTGTGTCAGGGCCTGTTGGAAGGCAATACGTGTGACCGGATCGGTGAAGTGATGCCCATAACACACTGTATAGGCCGCGCCGCAAAGCGTTGATACAATGTGTTTTTCCACCATAGCCATGCCAAGGGCGGAACAGAGATCATGGAAGGATGCCGCAAACCCATCGTCAAGATTGGAATGCACCAGAACCTCAATCTCTTGCGCTGCGATCAGGCCCAGGGCGCGAACCGTTTCTGCGGTGGCGGCGATGTCATCGTTATCCCCTGGCAGGCGGAAGGTGAAATACTGGCCAAGGTTGCCAAGGGTCGTTGCGCCTGCGGCCAGCGCATATTTTGCGTTCTCAAAGGCCCCGGGAAAGCCCAGCATGAAATCGCCAAAATGCATGGCGGCGGGCACGGTTTCTGTGATGCGGCGGAAATCGTCAGGGCCATCAAGGATAACACCGGTGCCACGCATTCCCCCTGCCCGATCCGCCACTTTATGGCCCATGGACCAATCAAGACACATGCCAAAGCGATCAATACGCACGCCTTTTTCAGCACAGGTTTTGTGAATATCACGCAGCGCATCCAAAGTGGTTTCAAGGGAACGATAACCAAGATGGGCGTGCTGCATGACACGGCCCTCTGACATCATACGACGTTTGTATTCTGCTTCTGAGGTTACCTGAAACGCCCGCTGAAAGGCAGATGGTTCTACCTTCCATTCCTGCGCGGCGGCACGGCCCTCAGCCAACAGATCAGCACCCCGGGGCAAATCACCCTGCCCCAGAAGCGCGTCATGTTCAATTGGATCAGGCAAAGAGCTCATGACAAAGTTCCAGCGCATCGACGAGCGTATCAACTTCGGCTTCTGTATTATAAAGCGCAAAGCTTGCACGCGCTGTCGCTGGTACGCCAAGATGTTCCATCAGAGGTTGGGCACAGTGATGACCTGCACGCACGGCCACACCGCGTTTGTCCAGCACGGTAGACAGGTCATGGGCATGCGCTGCACCTTCCATAGTGAACGAGAAAATCGCGCCCTTGGTTGCAGAATTGCCCTGCACGTTCAGCCAGTTGAGGCCATCCAGTTTTGTGCGCGCATAATCCCGCAGTTGGCGTTCATGAGCTGCGACATTATCCATGCCCAGATCCATCAGATATTCAAGTGCCGCGCCAAGCCCTATCATCTGAACGATACCTGGCGTGCCCGCTTCAAATTTCATGGGTGGATCATTGTAGGTCACCGTATCACGGGACACTTCGCGGATCATATCGCCACCGCCCATGAAAGGCTGCATCTCTGCCATACGTTCCTTGCGCGCATAGATCGCGCCGGAACTGGACGGGCCATAAAGCTTGTGGCCTGTAATGGCGAAGAAATCACAGCCGATGTCTTTCACATTCACCGGCATATGGACTGAGGATTGCGACCCATCAACCATAACCGGAATTTCTCGATCACGTGCGAAATCACAGATGGTTTTCACATCCACAACCGTGCCCAGAACATTGGACATATGCGTGATCGAGATCAGCTTTGTCTTATCCGTTACCGCGTCGATCACACGTTGTGGATCGAGATCACCGTTGCTGTCGATTTCCACCCATTTGATCACGACACCCAGACGTTCACGCAGGAAATGCCAGGGCACGATATTGGCGTGATGTTCCATGACAGACAAGATGATCTCATCCCCCGCCTGCAGGTTCGCAGCCCCCCAGCCATAGGCCACCATATTGATGCCCTCAGTGGTGCCGGAATTCATGATAATTTCATCTTCTTCCGCACCAAGAAAACGTGCAATCGTGCCACGCACTGCTTCGTATTTCTCGGTCGCGAGATTGGACAGATAGTGAAGCCCGCGATGAACGTTGGCGTATTCTTCGCCGTAGCCGCGCGTGACTGCATCAATCACCACCTGCGGTTTTTGCGCGGATGCACCATTATCAAGGTAGGTCAGCGGCTTACCGTTTACCTGACGCGACAGGATCGGAAAATCAGTGCGGATTTTTTCGACGTCATACATGGATTCAGACACCTTCCAGAGGCACAAGGCCCAGAGAGATCATCAATGGCGCAAGCGCAAAGCTGATCAGAATTACTGCAACGCAACCCCAGAGGAAAACCACCAGAGCCGACTTAAAACCGTGCACTTCAGCGACGAACTGGCACAACTGCCAGATCAGAACGACCAGCGTGCTGAGGCCGAACATGACAGCAAACGCCGGTGATACAAGCGCAATCAGCAGCTGAAACAGGTTCAGAACGAACATAATCAATTGCTGAAAGATGATCATCGTCAGAACGTCGTCAAAACTGCCCTGCCCGCGTGCAATTTTCCCGGCAACAACGGTTCCCAGAAACAACAAAAGCCCCTGGCTAAGCAAAAGGATCAAGCCCAGACGAAACGGGCTGATCTGGCTGGCCTCTGTTCCGTCAGGCAGTTGGGGCTGAGGCAGGAAAGACCCGGTGATATAGCTGACGACCACCGAAACCGTGCAGGTAAACAGCAGAAGCTGCCAAAGCGTTTGCCGCGAAATTCCAAGCGACAGAACCTGTGCCATCGCTGCGCGGGGTTCCTGAAAGCTGCGCAGAAACAACTGCCAGAGATAAGCAAAGGAAAGTTGCATCAGTCCGCCTTTGTGCGCATGTAAGCGATGCGCATTGCGATGGTGAAAAAGGTGATAAAGGCCACAAGCCAGACCAGGGCAACCAGTTGCAACTCATTGCTCTGCCCCATAATGCCTTCGGTCAGCCCGCGTAGTAAAAGCAGCGGCGTGGTCGCCAATGCCACCCAGAACAGCCCAAGCCGGATGTTCAGACCTGAAATCGCGGCAAAGGGGCGCGTGAGAACCCAGATCAGACCTGCCAGAATGTAGAACGCCAGCGGTGCCAGAAAGACGGCGCCCAGAAATCCACTGTAAACGAGGCTGGGAAAATTCCCCAGTTCGGGTTGCAATTCGGATTGGCGTGACCAGGCAGGCAACAGGCTGACGAAAACCATCAGCCCGAAGATGATCACATAAGTCAGTGCCAGGCCTTCGTCACCCTGCATGCGGCGTTCAAACACCTCACGCGGGCGACGGTAACTGGCCAGAATATCACGAGTGACGGACATTTCTGTTCCTTACGACAGGTTATGCGCGACGGCGTGCAAGCCAGGCTTCAAGCCGGGTCAACAGCAATTCACGAATAGCTTCATCTGCGACTTCGTCAATGGCTTCTGCAAGGAAAGCCAGCACCAGAAGGTCCTGGGCGTCTGCCGCAGGCACACCGCGAGACCGCAGATAGAACAGAGCTTCGTCATCAATCGCACCAACGGTTGACCCATGGGAACAGGCCACGTCATCCGCGTAGATTTCCAGTTCAGGCTTTGCCAGGAAATTGCTGTCATCATCCAGAAGCAGGCCCTGGCTGATCTGATAACCATCGGTCTTCTGCGCGTCTGGTTTCACAAGGATTTTACCCTGGAAAACGCCGGTTGCCCCGTTGCGCAGCACTTTCTTAAACACCTGACGGCTTTCGCAATTCACCGCGTCATGGGTGACGAAAACGGTATCGTCGTGATGATAGCCCTGCGGTGCATTGCCATCACCTGCAGCAACGCCAGCCACATGTGCCAGTGCATTGTCGCCCTGAATATCCAGAACAACCTCGTTGCGGGTCAGCGTGCCATTCACGGTCATAGTAAAGCTGCGGAACTGGCTTTCTTCACCGGTGCGGGCGAAAATATGGGTTGCAGAATTGCGCACATGCTGACGGCCCTGGGTACGGACGTGGTGGAAAGAAGCGCGATCCGCGACATCCACTTCCATCACCGTATTGAAACGTGCTGCCGCCGGTCCGTTTTCAAGAACGGTGATCTCAGCGCCTTCTGCAAGCTTCACAACATGGTGGAGCATCGCATCAGAGGTATCTGACGCATAATGATAAACCAATGAAATTGGCTTGCTCACTTTGCCAGCGACATTCAGCAGAATACCATCTTTGGCAGAAGCGGTGTTCAGGGTCGCCAGAGGGCGCGCAACCGGCGTCTGACCAGCGGTTTCCAGCGTGCCATACAGATCCTGCGCCCAGTGGATGTCAGCAGATGCTGCATCTTCCAGACGTTCAATTGTGACGCCTTCCAGGGACAGGTCATCAGATTGTGCCGCGTCATAAACACCGTCTACAAAAACGATCTTCAGGCGGTCGACTTCTGAAAACACCGGGGCTTCGCCGTAATCGACAAATTCCCCTGCCGGGGCCTCCGCCGCTGTCATTGCATCCGGACGGGTGTATTTCCAGTATTCATCGCGACGGCCAGGCAGACCAGCAGCCGCCAGACGGGCTTTCGCATCTTCACGCGCCGCGAGCGTCCAGCCTGTGGTCACGGGGATATCCGCAACCAGCTGGGTGTTTTTTGTTTCCGCAACAGCCATTATGCCATCTCCGCCAGCAGATCTGCGTAACCGTTGTTTTCAACTTCCAGGGCCAGCTCTGGTCCGCCGGTTTTGATGATACGGCCTTCAGCCATGATGTGCACAACATCCGGTTTGATGTGGTCCAGCAGGCGTTGATAGTGGGTGATCACAAGGAAAGAACGGCCTTCGTCACGCAGCGCGTTGACGCCTTCAGACACAAGTTTCATCGCGTCAACATCAAGACCAGAGTCGGTTTCATCCAGGATGCACATCTTTGGTTCAAGCATGGCCATCTGCAGGATTTCGTTACGCTTTTTCTCACCACCAGAGAAACCGACATTGACCGGGCGTTTCAGCATGTCACCGTCGATTTTCAGGGTTTTCGCCTTGGCGCGGACCACTTTCAGGAAATCAGCTGCGGACAGTTCTTCTTCGCCACGGGCCTTGCGCTGTGCGTTAACGGCAGTGCGCAGGAAGGTCATGTTACCAACGCCTGGAATCTCAACCGGGTATTGGAATGCCAGGAACAGACCGGCTGCCGCACGTTCTTCCGCCTCCAGTTCCAGGATGTCTTCGCCGTCAAGCGTCGCGCTGCCTTCTGTCACCTCATAGCCATCGCGACCGGACAACACGTAAGACAGTGTGGATTTACCAGAACCATTCGGGCCCATGATGGCGTGAACTTTGCCCGGCTCAAGCTTCAGATCGACCCCTTTGAGGATCTTCTTACCATCATCTTCAAGTTCGGCGTGCAGGTTTTTGATTTCAAGCATATTTTCTTCTTTCGTCAGCGCGCCATGCGCGGGTTATAACAGCTAAAAACACGCAGGCCAGGGGCCGCGTGTTCACAGGATTTCAGAAACACAGAAAGCCCGCGGAACGGGCTGAACTGTGTCAGGTTTTCAGATGGGGTCAGAAGGACTGCGCGGTTGTCACTGCGACGGTGTCTTCTGTGGGCAATACGGCGCCCTCTGCCAGTTGTGTTTCGGCAGGTTGCACGATCTGCGGCGCGTAAAGCGCAGTCCAGACCGTTGGAAATTGTGTTTCGAACTGTGCTTCGCCGACAAACATTGCCCCGAAGCCCACAGCAAAAGCCATCAGCCGTGCAGGTGTGAAGATCTGAAACAGCAGAACCAAAAGCGCCGCCACACCAATCGCAGCCCAAAGCGGCCCGCTGGTGGATTGCAGCGCTGTTGTCAGTGTCTCGGGCAAGGCGATGAAGGGTATGCGGCCGGCGGAATACATCTGAAACAATGCGACGTTGGCTGTCAGAACCGCCCCCGCGCCCATCAGAAGCGCCAGAGGCATGCCAAGCATACGCTGGATCAGTGGTTTCTTCACAGCCATTGCCTGGCTTTGCGAAAGCTGCAATCCCTTGCCGGTTTTGCCTTTGGATACGCGTTTGCTGGTATCTGCTGCACCGATCAGGGTTTGGCCCATCAGATTGGGACCGGTACCCTTGTTGATCCGCGCGAGGCGTTGATTGAAGATATTTTGCTGATCGGCCATCGCCATGACATCTGTTCCCACTGCCCACGTTTGCGTTAACAGATTGAGTGAAACTGTGGCGGAAACATGACCTCGCGAAGGTAATTGTTTCGCAAAACGCAAAAATACCACCTTCCCCGACGTCAGGTTTCCCGGCAATCGGGAGGGATATGAGATCAGCAGAAAACACGTCAGACAGAGACCGCAGTGCCGGAAGCAGAGACCATCAGCATGCTTTGGCCAACGACTTCGTAATCAAGATCAACGCCGACAACCGCATTGGCGCCTTTGTCCGCCGCGCGTTCTTCAAGTTCACGCAAAGCGGTTTCACGGGCATCCTGGAGTTTGCTTTCATAAGCACCAGAACGGCCGCCAACGATGTCGGTGATCGAGGCAAACACATCGCGCACAACATTCGCGCCCATAATCGCCTCACCCACAACAATGCCGTGGTAGGAACGAATAGGTTTGCCTTCGATGGTTGGTGTGGTTGTGACGATCATTGGTTTTCCGATCTCAGAATTCTGAACTGACTGGCCTCAAGATCGGGAAGAAAAGCCTCCCCGAACAGTTTGTGATCAAATTCTACCGTGTATGCTTTAACCGGCGTGCCCTGCAAATCAACAATAGTCCCTCTTGTTCCCGAAGGAATGAGCGTACCATAGTGTATGACATCATCAATCAGTTCGACCATATCATACTGAGCAGGAGCTGCCGTTTGCATCAGCCGACAGACCCCTCAAGGGAAATCGCAACCAGGGCCTGGGCTTCCAGAGCGAACTCCATCGGCAGGGCCTGAAGCACTTCTTTGGCGAAACCATTGACGATTAAGGCCACGGCCTGTTCTTCGTCCATCCCACGCGAGCGGCAGTAGAACATTTGTTCATCATCCACTTTCGATGTGGTTGCCTCATGTTCAACACGGGAGGAATTGTTCTTCACCTCAATATAAGGCACGGTGTGCGCCCCACATTTATCGCCGATCAGAAGGCTGTCACATTGGGTGTAATTGCGGGAATTCTTCGCTTTCGGGTGCATCGACACAAGGCCACGATACGTGTTCTGTGCAACGCCCGCAGAAATGCCTTTGGACACGATGCGGGATTTGGAGTTCTTACCCAGGTGCACCATCTTCGTGCCGGTATCCGCCTGCTGGTGGTTGTTGGCGATGGCGATGGAATAGAACTCGCCCTGGCTGTCGTCACCACGCAGGATGCAACTTGGGTATTTCCAGGTCACGGCAGAGCCGGTTTCAACCTGGGTCCACATGATTTTCGCACGATCGCCACGGCAATCTGCACGTTTGGTCACAAAGTTATAGATGCCGCCATTGCCGTCTTCATCCCCTGGATACCAGTTCTGAACGGTGGAGTATTTCACCTCAGCATCTTCTTCGATGATGATTTCCACAACGGCCGCGTGCAGCTGGGCTGTATCACGCTGCGGTGCGGTGCACCCTTCGAGGTAAGACACGTAAGAACCTTTGTCGGCAATGATCAGGGTACGTTCGAACTGGCCGGTGTTTTCTGCGTTGATCCGGAAGTAGGTGGACAGTTCCATCGGGCAGCGCACGCCTTCAGGCACGTAAACGAACGATCCGTCAGAGAAGACCGCAGAGTTCAGGGTGGCATAGAAGTTATCGGTTACCGGAACAACGGTGCCGAGGTATTTCTTCACCAGATCCGGGTACTCGCGGATGGCCTCAGAGATCGAACAGAAAATCACGCCGGCTTTCTTCAGCTCATCCTGGAAGGTCGTGCCGACAGAAACAGAGTCAAACACCGCATCTACAGCCACTTTGCGACCTTCTGCAGGGGCATCTTCTGCGCCCTCAACACCCGCAAGGATCATCTGTTCCTTCAGCGGAATGCCCAGCTTTTCATAGGTTGCCAGCAGCTTCGGGTCGACCTCATCAAGGGACTTCGGCTTTTCTTCCATGCTTTTCGGGCGGGCGTAATAGTAAATATCCTGAAAGTTAATCTCTGGATATTCGACCATGGCCCAATCGGGTTCAACCATCTTAAGCCAACGGTCAAACGCCGCCAGACGCCATTCCAGCATCCATTCAGGTTCGTCGTTTTTCTCAGAGATCAGACGCACGATGTCATGGTTTACGCCGATGGGCGCATATTCCATCTCAATCTCGGTTTCCCAGCCGTATTTATATTTCCCGGCAAGAGATTTCACAGCCTCAACTGTTTCTTCCTCAACCCCGTCTTTGACGATGACATCATCCATAGACATATGCTTTTCCCTTCAGGCAGCGCGCGATTTGCGGCGCTTATATTCTTGTGTCCAGGCCGCGACAAATGCCAGGACCTCATCTTCTGTATTCTGCGGACCCAGCGAGACGCGGATTGCAGAGGATGCAATTTCCGGCCCGTAGCCCATGGCGCGTAAGACCCGGCTTTCGCGCACTTTACCGCTGGAACAGGCAGACCCTGCTGACACGGCAAAACCGGCCAGATCCATCTGCATTACCTGCGTTTCACCCTTCCAGCCCGGAATAGCGAAACATGATGTGTTGGGAAGCCTGTTCGCGTGCTTCCCGGCTATAATAAGATCTGGTGCAGATTCTTCCAGAGCATTTTCTAGAATTATTCTAAGTTTCTCTACCCGCGCCCAGATTTCGCCTTCAAGATCGCGTGAGGCCGCTTCCGCCGCTGCGCCCATGCCCATGATCCCGATCAGGTTTTCCGTCCCTGCCCTGCGGCCCATTTCCTGGCCACCCTGTGCGGGCTGTGGCAGGTCAGTGCCGCGCTTCAGAACCAGTGCACCAACGCCTTTTGGCCCGCCGAATTTATGCGCAGACAGCGCCGCAGTGGTCGCCCCCGACCAGTTAAACGCCCAGGGCATCTTTCCGGCAATCTGAACCGCATCGCAGAACCAAGCACCTTCAAAGCTGGGTTGAACAATGCCGGTTTCCGAATTGGCGGCTTGCAAGGCGCATCCTGTGCGAGCCTCAACCCCACCATTTTCATCAACATTCAGGCGGTCGGACAGATGCGCGACAACACAATCATGTTCCACATCCGCGCCTGCAAAGCCACCATCGTTCAGCGCCAGTCTGGCCGCCTCTGTTGCGCCAGAGGTAAAGACAATCTCTGCCCCATCCGCGCCAAAGGCACTGGCAATCTGCTTGCGGGCCTTTTCCATCATGCGTTTTGCTGCACGGCCTTCAGAATGCACAGAAGACGGATTGCCAAAAACATCCATCGCCTCAAGCATCGCAGCCCGCGCTTCAGGCCGCAGAGGCGTGGTTGCGTTATGATCGAAATAAACGCGGTTCACAGAGCATTCCATTTCATCTTGCCGAAAATACTCCCGCCAGAGGCATTTGGGTTATGCATCGTCCACAACCTCAAACAGGCCAGGCACAGCAGGGCATGGGACCAGATCGTTTTTCACAATATCGGACAGACGGGTCTGGTGCAGGAAGACGTAGACATGGGCGGACAGGCCTTCCCAGAGACGGTTGGTCAGGCTTTGTGCGCGGGATCCGGATAACGCGCCGGATGCCCCTGCCCCTTTATGCATAGCGGATACGGTTTCATCGACCGCGCCCAGGATCTCAGCCACGCGAATATCGGAAGGCGTGCGCGCAAGACGATAACCACCACCCGGGCCACGTACGGATTGAACAAGCTCTGCCCTGCGCAGTTTTACAAAAAGCTGCTCCAGGTATGGCAGGGAAATGTCCTGACGTTCGGAAATCTCAGCAAGTGTGGTCAGTTTATCTGCCGGCTGAAGGGCCAGATCTGTCAGCGCCACCATTGCATAGCGGCCTTTTGTACTTAATTTCATCGTTTTTCCCGCATCACTTACCATCAAAAGCGCCAAACAGATTGACGCCAGCCCACGTGCAGCCTATTTCCTTTACACCGGGGCGCGATATGACAAAGCGTCACCGCCCGGTTTAGAACCGTTCTAATATACCCGAGGGAATGCGTCAACATTACCCGGGCCCAACAAGGCAGGATTTGAATGCCCGAAGTGATTTTTCCTGGCCCAGAGGGCCGTCTCGAAGGCCGTTACCACCCGCAAAAGAAAAAAGACGCACCAATTGCCATCATTCTGCACCCGCACCCACAGTTCGGCGGCACAATGAACAACCGTGTGGTCTATAACCTGCATTACACCTTCCATAATATGGGCTTTACGGTTTTGCGGTTTAACTTCCGCGGCGTCGGGCGCAGCCAGGGGGAATATGATCAGGGCGTGGGTGAGCTGTCTGATGCGGCAAGTGCACTTGATTACCTGCAGTCTATGAACACCAATTCCAAGCATTGCTGGGTTGCGGGTTTCTCTTTTGGGGCCTGGATTGGCATGCAGCTTTTGATGCGCCGCCCGGAGATCACGGGTTTTGTGTCCGTTTCCCCGCCCGCCAATATGTATGACTTCAGCTTTCTCGCGCCCTGCCCGAGTTCTGGCCTGGTCATCAACGGCACCGCCGACCGTGTAGCGCCGCCCGCAGATACCCATACGCTGGTAAACAAACTGCACGAGCAAAAAGGCATCACCATCACCCATCAGGAAGTTGAGGGTGCCGGACACTTCTTTGAAGAACCACATATGGATACGATGCTGGGCAATGTTGACCAATATGTCCGCCGTCGCCTGACAGAGAACACGCGCTGATGTCTTCACTGGGTCAAATTGCGGCCGAACTTGCCGATCAGACCATGCCCATCATGGATGCGACCGGCAATGATCGGCTTTATTATGAGGTTGCCAAGGTTCTTGGCGCCTCATCCCAGACACTGGAAGAAGCCTATCTGACAGAGATCCGGGTGCGCCTTGCCGGCAACAAAGCCCGTGACTTTCTGAAAGACAAGGCCCTGTCTGCTGGTCTTTCGCTTGCGACCACACCTGCAGCACCGCAACCAACCCCGCCAAAACCGGTTGACCCGGCGATCAAAGCGGCAAGTCTTCAGGCGCTCACCGGACGCCCGCCGGTCAATTCCAGCGGTGGTCAATGACACGCCTTGACGCGCAATTTGCTTTTCTGGACGAAGTTGATCGCCTGAAAACCATTGAACGTTCCAACTGCCTGATTGACTTGTCGCGTCATGAAAATTCCGCAGAACATTCCTGGCATCTTGCACTGTTTGCACTGATCTTTGCGCCGGAAGCCGGAGCAGGCGTGGACATCAACCGCGCCATTCTGATGCTGTTATTGCACGACATCGTGGAAATTGACGCGGGTGATCATCCGATCCATGAAGAACATGACTGGCAGGCTGTTGCCAGAAACGAACTGAAAGCGGCGGAACGGATTTACGGGTTACTGCCTGCTGATCTGACATCTGATTTTATGGCGGCCTGGCAGGAATTTGAGGCCTGCGAAACACCAACTGCCCGCTATGCAAAAATGCTGGACCATGTGCAGCCTGTGTTTCAGACCGTTGCGCCAGATGCCCCCATTGACTGGCATCGTGACATCGCAAATGAAACATTGAACGAAGGGCGTGCATCCTGGCTGCGTGAAAGCTGGCCTGTGCTTTGGTCCTTTGGCCGGAAAATGTGTGACGGTACACTTACCGATGCCGACTGGAACACGGACACCGGCAAACGTCTGCAATTTCTTCTGGAAGCAGATAAGCTGAAAACAGTGCTGCGTGCGACACCGCTTGCGGATAATTCCCGGCGCGAAAACTCTGGTGAGCATTCCTGGCATATTGCCTTGTATGGCCCGGTGCTGGCGGATCAGGCTTTCTCCGACGTTGAAATATCCCGCGTGGTTCAGATGCTTTTGATCCACGACATTGTAGAAATTGATGCTGGCGATGCCCCTATTCACGGGGATTTTGATGCGTCAGAGCAAGAAGCCAAAGAACAGGCGGCGGCGAAACGGCTGTTCGGGTTGTTGCCTGCGGATCAGGCGGCGGAGTTCCGCAGCCTCTGGGATGAATTTGAAGCGGCTGAAAGCCCCGACGCCGTCTTCGGTAAATCCATCGACCGTGTGCAGCCTCTGTTGCAGAATATGGCTTCTGGTGGTGGATCCTGGATTGATTATGACGTAACGCTGGAACAGATCGATGCGCGTGTTGGTGTGAAGGTGCAGCGCGGCGCACCAGGTGTCTGGGAATTCATCCGAAACCGTGCTGCGCAGTGGTTCGCAGGGAACAGCTGATCAGCCTTCAAAAACAGATCCGACTGCTGCTTCGCAGGCTTTTGCCAAAGCTTTGCGATCGCTGAAGTCGCGCACGAACAGGGGATCATGACAGATGATCTCAACCGCGCCACGTTTTGGGTGCGCCAGGACTTTCAGCAAATGCGGCGCAAGTTCCATATCCCCCCACCAGCCATAGAAATCATCCGACGCATCAGGTGGCGCAATAAAGCGGGCTGTCACGGGTTGAATGGCCATTTCTTCGCGCAGTTCTGGCGCGAAGAACGCCTGAAAAAGCGTTGATTTAAAAGAAACAACCCGAAGCCCATCGGTTGATGTTCCCTCAGGAAAGAACAACAGCCGGTGACCAAGCGACAGTCGATCCTGAAACAGGTTTTTCTGCTTGGCTGCATCCCGGCTGCGGCGGGTGATAAAGACTGTTCCGGTCAGCCGCGCCAGAAACCCAATACCTGGCCAGGCTTCAACCTCAGCCTTTGAGACAAAGTAAATGCGCTTCCGTGCGTTCAGCACAAGAATATCAAGCCAGGACGAATGGTTTGCAACCACCGCCCCGCCGCGGTTCATCACATCGCCTTTCAGCGTAAGGCGAATACCGATGATCAGCAGAAGACTGCGACAGACCCAGGTGGTGATGCCCGAGGTCAGCGGACGCGCCTGACCGGCGATCAGACGTTCGGGTAGTCGCAGAATAAGAGTTGCCACAACGCCCGCCAACAGAACGATCATCGCGGGTATAAAACGCAGGACAACACGCAGCCAGCCCATCGGGGTAATCTTTACCGGTTCTGCATCCGGTTTTTCACGCCAGAATGCTGTCATGCTTTGCGGTCGTACAGGCCGGTTTTACGTTCGTTCATGCGCTTTGTATCCATCAGAAGACACACATCGGTGGTGTTAAATGCATGATCGACAAACGCCCCTTCGCCCACGAAACCGCCCAGGCGCAAATAGGCTTTGATCAGCGCCGGGATTGCCAGCATTGCCTGCTTGCGGTTGATGTCATCGATCGGCAGAAGATCCATCGCCTGGAAAGCTTCGGGCTGAGCTCTGACCCGCAAATCTTCCGGCGCGAGATGATTGTGATGCAATAGAGAAAGGGCTTCTTTCAGAGGTTCAACATCTGTTCCGTGGAAGCTGGCGACGCCAAAAAGAACCTCAATATCCCGTGCACGTACATAATCGGCCAGTCCGTTCCAAAGATGATACATCGCCATGCCACCCCGGTAATTTTCATGCAGACAGCTGCGCCCAAGTTCCAGAAGCTTGCGGCCGGACGTTTTCAGTGGGGTCAGGTCATATTCGCTTTCTGAATAGAACGCACCAGCGCGTTCTGCGCCCTCGTTCTGCATCAGACGATAGACCCCGACGACTGGCCCGTCCGGATGATCGTCACGGCTGTGATCAAACAGCAGAAGGTGGTCAAAAAACGGATCAAAACGGTCACGTTCCAGTTGGTTTTCGTGATCCACCAACTCTCCGTTCCCGCCCAGTTCAGAAACGAATACCCGATACCTTAATCGTTGCGCGGCCTCCAGTTCTGCAGAGTCAGCAGCCAGGCGGCATTCGAATTGTGGTGTGTCAGACGTCATCCCGCAGGAATTCCTGTTTTGTAAACAATCAGTTTGTATTCCGGCAAGGCCGTATTTGCAAGCCTGGCACCCGTACAGCACCGGATGAAACGCAGTTAAAAGCGCTTTACTTTCTGTTTTTTGTGCTCGCTACTGCGTGTGCGTTAACCAAAAATTTACTACGGCCCTTTCATCTTTAAGCGTAAGAACAACGTCCGGATGTTTATCACGGCTGACAAGCGCAATCACACGATGGAGGAAAAGATGCCTCAGAAAGAAGATATGCTGGCGGCCCTGATTGGCTCGCGGATCTGCCACGACCTGATCAGTCCGATCGGCGCAATCAGCAATGGTGTTGAATTGCTGGAAATGTCGGCCGGCCAAAATCATGGGTTTGATTCTGAACTGTCCCTGGTGTCAGAAAGTGTGACAAGTGCAAACGCGCGCATCCGTTTCTTCCGGGTGGCCTTTGGCGCCGCGCAACGTGGACAGGGCATTTCGCATTCAGAGGTCGTGAGCATTCTGCAAGGCTATGCGACAAATGCCCGGGTGAAGTTTGACTGGCAGATCCGTGCTGATCCGGATCGGACGGATGCGAAACTGGCGTTCTTACTGCTGCAGTGTATGGAAACAGCGATGCCCTTTGGCGGGACGATAACGGTTTCTGAGGATGAAGCAGGCTGGCGCATTGCCGGGCGCGCTGAAAAGATGAAGATCAATCCAATTCTGTGGGAAGTTCTGTCCAACCCCGCTGCAGAAATGGATCTGAAACCATCAGAGGTACAGTTTGCCCTTGCGCCATTGGCGGCGACACAGGCCGGGCGGACGCTGACCCTGGAAGTCAGCGAAGCCGTTGGTATCGTAATCCGTTTTTAACCCCGTACTGCGCCGTCACTGCGCACGAGGTATTTGAAACTGGTCAGCTGTGCCGCCCCGACGGGACCGCGTGCATGCATTTTGCCAGTTGCAATGCCAATTTCACCGCCCATGCCAAATTCACCGCCATCGGCAAACTGGGTAGAGGTGTTCTGCATCAGGATGGCACTGTCGAGTCCTGTAAAGAACTGTGTGGCCACCGCATCATCTTCGGCAATGATACTTTCGGTATGACCAGATCCGAACCGGCGAATATGAGCGATGGCTTCTTCTGCATTATCAACGACCTTCGCGGCGATGATCATGTCGAGATATTCTTTCCCGAAATCATCCGCATCGGCAGGAACTGATCCGCTCAGACCTTCTGCACGCACCTCAACACCTTTGTCTTTCAGCGCGTCAACGATGGCCTGACCCAGGGTCGCAGCCACATCTTTATGCACAAGCAGACATTCCGCAGCACCGCAAATTCCAGTCCGCCGGGTCTTGGCGTTCAGGACCACATCCATCGCCTTTTGCGGATCAGCCGAAGCATCCACATAGATGTGACAAATACCTTCAAGATGCGCGAATACCGGCACGCGGGCTTCGCGCTGAACCAGCCCAACAAGGCCTTTGCCACCACGCGGGACAATCACGTCAATTGTGTCGACCATGGTTAACATTTCAGAAACCGCGGCCCGATCACGGGTTGGGACCAGTTGAATGGCGTCTTCGGGCAGTTCTGCGGCACGCAGACCTGCGGCCATCGCATCGCGAATGGCGCTGGCGGAATGCAGGCTTTCAGAGCCACCGCGCAGGATGACGGCATTGCCGGATTTCAGACACAGGGCACCTGCATCCGCTGTCACATTCGGACGGCTTTCATAGATCACGCCAATCACACCAAGTGGTGTGCGCACACGCTGAATGTTCAGACCACTGGGCTGTGTCCATTCTGCGATCACCTCGCCCACAGGATCGGTCTGACCGGCAACCGCCCGCAGTCCATCTGCCATTGCGGCGATCCGGTCGACGTCCAGCATAAGGCGATCCATCATTGCGTCAGACAGGTCTTTTTCACGGCCAAATTCCAGATCTTTCGCATTGGCGGCAATCAGATCTTCGGCCCGGGCAATCAGCGTATCCGCGGCGACGTTCAATGCACGCGCCTTCGCTTCCGGGCAAGCCATGGCCAGAACAGTTGCTGCTGCTTTCGCGCGGTGACCGATTTCGGCCATCAATGCAGGAATATTCTCTGTGGTCATAGCGTGTCTTTCTTCACTTTTCGTTAAAGGGCCATATCATCGCGGTGGATCAAAGCCGCCCGCCCGTCATAGCCCAGTATTTCTGCAATCTCCTGGCTTTTATGCCCGGCGATTTTCTGTGTTTCTTCAAAGGAATACCCGATCAGCCCCATGCCGATCTGCTTGCCCTCTGTTGTCTTGATCTCAACCGGATCGCCGCGACGAAAACTGCCTTCGGCACCACGCACACCCGCAGGCAGCAGGCTTTTGCCAGAATTCAGCGCAGCAGCGGCCCCGGGATCAACGGAAATCACGCCCTGCGATTTCATAGATGCAATCCAGGCTTTGCGGGCGGCCTTTGGGGTGGTTTTAGGCATAAACCAGCTGGCCCGCGCACCATCAAACACCACCTGGATCGGGCGCAAAGCGCCACCATGGGTGATCAGCATGGTACAACCGGCCTGCATCGCGGTCTTTGCCGCCATGACTTTGGTTTTCATCCCGCCTTTGGACAGACCAGACACACCCTCGCCTGCGACAGATTCAATCTCAGGTGTAATTTCCAAAACAATTTCAAAATGTTTTGCGTCATTGTTAATGTGTGGGTTGTCAGAATAAAGCCCATCCACATCCGACAAAAGCACCAGATGATCTGCACCAACGGTCACCGCAACCTGGGCGGCCAGACGGTCATTGTCACCAAAACGGATCTCATCCGTTGCGACGGTGTCATTTTCATTCACAATCGGTACAGCACCAGCGGCCAGCAATTGCCCAAGCGTCGCCCGGGAATTCAGGTAGCGACGACGATCTGCACTGTCTTCCAGTGTCACCAGCACCTGGGCGGTGGTGATATCATGCACGGCCAGGGCTTCTTCCCAGGCGCGCGCAAGACGGATTTGTCCGACGGCGGCCGCAGCCTGCGCTTGTTCCAGCGCCAGCGGCCCTTTGGGATAACCCAACACATGCCGCCCAAGCGCGATGGAACCGGATGACACCAGAACCACCTGCGAGCCACGCGCACGTGCAGCCGCAACGTCTTCGGCAAGACAATGCAGCCAGGCCGCTTTCAGACGACCCGTCGCGCTGTCCACCAACAGCGCAGAGCCGATCTTCAGAACAAGGGTCTTTGCGCCGCTCAGCGCATCAAGACGGGTCTTCAGGGATGCCATGCCTCGGGCTCCCCTTCCTCCGCCTGTTTCTGACGTACGCGATCATCATCAATTTCTGCCCGTACAGACCGCAGAACTTCGGTCAGGCCCTGCTGGCTGACACCGGACATTTCCATGACCTTGCCACCGGAGGCCTTCTCAAGTGCCGCCAGCTTTTCCGCACGTTCTTCGTCGTCCAGCGCATCCACCTTGTTCAGCGCGGTCACCCGGGGTTTGTCCGCGAGATGGCCACCATAAGCTTCGAGTTCCCCGATGATGGTCTGATAATCCTCAACCACATCCTCCGACGTGCCATCAACAAGATGCAGCAACACAGCACAACGTTCAACGTGGCCAAGGAAACGATCCCCGATGCCACGGCCTTCAGACGCACCCGCAATCAGGCCCGGAATATCCGCAATGACAAATTCAACGCCATCAACGCCCACAACGCCCAGGTTCGGGTGCAGGGTTGTGAAGGGATAATCTGCGATTTTCGGACGCGCATTCGACGTCGCCGCAAGGAAGGTGGATTTACCGGCATTCGGCATGCCCAACAGACCAGCATCCGCAATCAGTTTCAGGCGCAGCCAAAGTGTCCGTTCCACCCCTTCCTGGCCAGGGTTTGCCCGACGCGGCGCCTGGTTGGTTGAGGATTTGAAGTGCAGGTTGCCAAAACCACCATTGCCGCCTTTGGCCAACAGAACGCGTTGACCGATCTCAGAAATATCCGCGATCATGGTTTCCTGATCTTCATCAAGAATTTCAGTCCCAACCGGCACTTTCAGGATAATATCATCGCCATCGGCACCTGTCCGCTGTGCGCCCATACCTGGAATGCCGCTTTTCGCAAAGAAATGCTGCTGATACCGGAAGTCGATCAGCGTGTTCAGACCTTCAACACCTTCCGCATAGACAGACCCGCCCTTGCCGCCATCACCACCGTTGGGGCCACCGTATTCGATGTATTTCTCTTTTCGGAAGCTGACACAGCCCCCGCCACCACCGCCGGAACGGATATATACTTTGGCAAGATCGAGAAATTTCATAGTGTGATCCTTTTGATCGGCGCATCTGGTGCCGTTTCTACAGGCGATAAAGGACAAGCGGCGCGGGTTCAAGCCGCACCGCTTTATTCCATGCAGAAAGCCTGTGATTTACAGGCCGTGTGCGTCAGTTACGGGGTCATTTTCTTAAGATAGGTCCAGGTTGCGACAGTTGCGTTGCGTGCAACAGAAAAGCTTTCGGCATCCCCGATGTATTCAAACCCCTGATTGGTCAGCACCCGTGCAGAGGCCGGATTGTCCTGAAACACGGAGGCAAACATCGTGTCACAGCCATGCGGATTTACGCTGAGGATGGCGCTGACGGCTTCGGTTGCCAGGCCCGTGTTCCAGAACGCAGGCGCAACCCAATAGCCAACCTCTGACTGGCTGCCGGAACGCGTGCCCATGTCCTGTTTCTTCAGGGCGATGGTGCCGATCACTTCCGCATGTCCCGAGTTGCTTCCATCAAGCACCCAGACATCTTCCGCGCGTTCCGGATCGGTCGCGCGGTCAATGAAAGCATCTGCTGCACCTGGTGGGTAAGGATGAGGAATAGACGTGGTATTGCCAGCCACGCGCAAATCCGCGCCATGCATCGCAATCAGCCCGGCATCAGATTTCTGCACCGGACGCAGGGTGAAGCGTTCAGTTTCAATAATCATCTGTTTCGCCGTGTTATCCATCGACGTACGGGTTTCCATCTTCATCTTATTATTCCTCCTGCGGATGACGCAGAATCCACGAAAGATCCGGTTAGGATCCCCCTCCCTGTGGCAGACAGCGTATTTTCCGTCCAATTGGTAAATATTTGGCAACGATTTCCGTAATCGCAAGGGGCAATCACGGAAACCTTATGCACATGTGGTATTTTTCGCAGCGTCATAACGCCTGTTCCCGCGTACGGGCAGCATGTTTTGCCCGGGCTTTCACTTTCCAGGGCGCATCACGTTCCCAGTCACCGGCCATGATGGAACCATAGGGCATGATTTCATCCACTACCTCAGCCAGACCAAAGCGATCCATCTGACGACGGACCTCAGCGGCACTTTTATAAGCCGACGGCAACTCTGAGATGTCGATATTCCCAGAGAAGAACCGCGCATCAATAGCTTTGGTTTCCTCAGCGAAGATCTCTGCATCTGTCTTGCCAGCCATACTGCGTTTATGCGCCGTACGTGACATATTCCGCCCGGCCCCATGTGGTGCAAAACCAAGGTTACGGTCGTTCACATCCGCGCGGATCAGCAGAACCGGTTCCGCCATGTTCAGTGGGACGATCTGCACCCCATTGGTATCAGGCAGAAAATCCACATTCACAGGTGTCGCGCCTTTGGCATGCCAGAAGATATCCCCGTCCTTAAATACGAAGTTATGTTCGTTCCAGAACCGTTCCTTCACCGATGCATCAGCGAATTCGACAGCCGCCTGATGCAGACAATTGTGGTTCGCTTTGGTCCACTTGCGGATCAACTGCAACGCCTCCCAATATGCCACACCTTCCGGCGCGTCATATGGGATCCAGGCATTTTGCTTCAAAACACCTTTAGACAGCTGCTTGCGGAAGCCTTCCGCCACGCGCATGCCCAGCTTATAAAGCCCCGCCCCCGGCCCGCGAGAGCCGTGGTGGGTCACAAGGCAGGTTGTGCCGTTGACTTTAGATGTGCCGACAAAGGCGAAATGGTTGCCGTCGCCCTGGGTGCCCATTTGTTCAATCGCCGCCCGCAGGATCTTTTTGTCGTTCAGAAACATATTGCCCCGGAAGGCATCATAAAGATCCATCGACATGGAATAACGCCCGCCATTGGCACGGCCACCAGGGCCAAAATGTGTGGCTTTATGCACGGCATCCAGCACAGCTTTCGGGTCGGCATCCTTAAATTCAGTCACCATGACCGAACAACAGATGTCAGCCGAATGCATCCCGGGATGGATCGCATTTTCAGCCGCTACAACACCGCCAACCGGGATTGTGCCTTCCGGCCCCGCAGGACAGGCATCCGGCATGACGGCACCAGACCGCAGTGTGGGCGTACACATCAGCACATCCATCGTAGCACGGACCTTGTCCAGATTGTCCTGTTCCGCATCGTTACCGGCTTCAAGGTTCAGCACATAGCCCGGGTTTTGTTGCAGCCCGATACGTGGCGCAGGCTTGTTCGCCGCGACCCATGCTTCGAGATCCGCGCCGCTCAGGCCCAGTTCATTCACCTTTTTCAGGGCTTCGCCAAGCGCGCGCCCGCCTTCAAACCCAAGATCAAGCAGCAATTTGCCCGTTACGGCCCCTGCAGTCTTTTCGGTAACTTCAACTTTAACAGTCATCTTTCTAGTCCATTTTTCCTCTTTAATTCTGAGATCCCACAGAATGTGGGGGTGAAATGGGCTGGTCCTTAATCCCTTTGGTCCTGATTGTTTTAAAAAAATCAAAAATCAAAAAACAAAAAGGGGACCGGCCCGCGCCGATCCCCTGATATCTTAAACCGTGTGAGGTTCGGCTTATTCAGCGGCCTCCGCAACCGGGAGAACTGAAATAAATGTACGACCTTTGAAGCCTTTTTTGAAGCTTACCTGGCCTTCAGTAACAGCGAAAAGCGTGTGATCTTTGCCTTCGCCAACACCTTCACCCGGCCACCACTTGTTGCCGCGCTGACGCGCGATGATGTTGCCCGGAATGACGGATTCGCCGCCATATTTTTTCACGCCAAGACGACGACCAGCTGAGTCGCGACCGTTTCTGGATGAGCCGCCTGCTTTTTTATGTGCCATTAGGTTCTCTCCTTAATCCGATTATTTCGCCAGCTCGGCAGCTTGTGCTACCCAGCCTTCACGCTCAATGCGGCCTTTGAACGACAGTTTTTCGTCCATGGCAGCGATATCGTCAGCATTCCAGCCAGCGATTTGTGCGAAAGTTGTTACGCCAGCTGCGTGCAGCTTTTTCTCAAGTGCCGGGCCTACGCCAGACAGTGTCTTAAGATCGTCAGCGCCTGCAGGTGCTTCTGCTTTTGCAGCTTTCTTGGCAGGTGCCTTTTTCGCTGGTGCAGCTGCTTCAACAGTAGCCATAGGAGCAGAACCAGTACCAATCGCAGCTTTAACGCCGGATTTGTCTGCACCGTTTTCCAGGATGTCAGTTACACGAACCAGAGTCAGCTTTTGACGGTGGCCTTTGGTGCGCTTGGAAGAGTGCTTCCGGCGGCGCTTTACAAAGTGGATAACTTTCTCGCCTTTGATCTGATCGATCACTTCGGCCTGAACCGCAGCGCCGTCAACGGTTGGGGTGCCAACGGAACCACCTACCATAAGAATCTCGTTGAACTGGACTTTTTCACCAGCCTCAGCAGCAATACGTTCTACGCGCAGGACATCACCTGACTGAACTTTATATTGCTTGCCACCGGTTTTCATAACCGCAAACATTTGATATTCCTTCGTTTTCCGCGTCATCCGGCCCATGGGTCTGCCCCCACATGTTTCTGCGTTACCGCACCTTAAACTGCGCGCCCCTTCGGGCGGTTGGTCATAAGAAACCCCGGACAAAATCCGGGATGAACCGCGCTTATCGGTGGGAATGGGATGAAAGTCAACCGCGCAAAGCCCTGATTTACTGCTTTATACAGGCGCTGTCTGGTTTTCTCTCTTTTGTTACCCTGCAATCCCAGGTAGGACAAGGGAACGATAAGGATAACACACCGAGGTCCGCGCATGCTCCCGATTAATCCGCAACAGATCCCTGCCCTTTACAAACAGGCCCTGGCCCTGAAAGCAAAAGGCGATGGCGATGGTGCGCGTAAGCTGCTGGAACAGATTATCGTCACCCGTCCGCAAACGGCCGAAGCGCATTTTCAACTGGGTGAGCTGTATCTGCTGGCACTGGATTTCCGCAAGGCCTCTGCAAGCCTCGCAAAAGCTGCAGCGATAAAACCGCGCGAAGGGGCAATCTGGATGCGCTGGACCGAAGCACTCATTCGCCTGAATGACACGGCCGAAACCACAACCGCCCTGAAACAGCTTGCGTCTTCCGGTCTGCCTGCCGCCACGCAGAAACAAATCGCCGCCCGTATGTCGGCCTCTGCCAGCAAAACGAAAGTAGACACCGGTGGGGTAAACCCGAAGGATCTGCAGGCCATCGTTGCCCGCCTTAATAAGGCTGATTTCACCGGCGCTGAAAAACTGATCCGTAACCTGCTGCGTAAGTTTACGAATGTTGCCCTGCTGCACAATATGCTGGCCACAGCCCTGATGGAACTCGGACGTCTGGAGGAGGCACAACAAGCCGCCCGCAAATCCGCCGCGCTTGACCGCAACTATGCAGAAGCATGGACAACACTTGGCGATCTCTGCCTGCGCCTTGGCCAGTCTGGTGAAGCCGTCTCCACGCTGGAACAGGCCCGCTCTCTCACACCGGCTGCGCCAAAAGTATTGCTGAACCTTGGCAAAGCGCATTCTGCCCAGGGCCACACCAGCCTTGCAATGGAAACGCTTGATCTTTGTCTGAAACATGATCCGAAGTCATCGGAGGCCTGGTTTGTGAAGGCCCGCATTCAGGCCGATATTCAGGATCATAAATCCGCGATGGAAAGCCTTTCGATGGCGCGCAAGCTGGGTCTTGATACAGTGCCTCTGGTCAATCTTGAGGCCAGCACGCTGAACGCCCTCAGCACGCCCGAAAAAGCCATTGATCTGCTGGATCGCGAAATCAAGCGCATGGCCGACAATGCCAGCTTCCACCGCACCCGTGCAACGATCCTGCAAAGCATGGGCCGTTTTGATGATGCCCGTGACAGCTTTCGCGCGGCGATCACCCTGGATCCGACCAATGGCCAGACCTATCGTTCTCTCAGTGCGTCGCATAAATTCACAGAAGGTGACCCGCTGATTGAGGAACTGGAAACAGTCTGGAACCGGATTGATCTGCAGGACGATGATCGCCTGCAACTGGGCTATGCACTTTCAAAAGCCATGGAAGACAGCAAGCAATATGAAAAGGTCTTCCCTTATCTCAATGCCGCCAGTGAACTGGTGCGCAAGGTTCACCCGTATGACGTCGATACCCGCCGCAAAGAAATTGATAAAGTAAAGACGATCTTTGCCGATTTTCAGCCCGACAACCATCCTCTGACCAGCAGTGATGAGGCTTACGCCCCCGTGTTTGTCACCGGTATGCCCCGGTCCGGTACAACGCTGGTCGAACAGATTATTTCGTCCCACAGTACAATGACTGGCGCGGGTGAACTGGGTCGTTTTTCACGTTCCGCGTTTGAGCTGTCCATGATGCCCACCAGCCCGGACCACGTGGATCACCTGACGCCTGAAAGTATCAGGGATCTGGCCGAAGATTATAAAACCTATATCTCCGAAATTCTGCCGGATGCGGATCAGATCACCGATAAATCCATTCAGACTTACCTGTTGATGGGACTGGTCTGGCTGGCAATGCCAAAAGCAAAAGTCATCGTTGTGCGCCGTGATCCCCGCGATAACCTGCTGTCGATCTACAAAAACCTGTTCCCTGAAGGACGTCATCTTTACAGCTATGATCTGGAAGATCTTGCGGCATATTATCTGATGTTTGATGAAATTATCGATTTCTGGCGCGATATCGCCCCGGACCGGTTCTATGAAATCCAGTATGAAGACCTGATCTCAGATCCCGAAGTACAAAGCCGCGCGTTGATTGAAGCAGCCGGTCTTCCCTGGGAAGATGCCTGCCTGAATTTCCACCAGAACAAACGCCGTGTTGATACATTGTCGGTCTTTCAGGTGCGCCAGCCAATGTATAAATCATCGATGGCAGCCTGGAAGCGCTATGAGAACGACCTGGCTCCGCTCATTAAGGGGTTGGAACAGTCAAGCTGATCTGGCCGACCCCGAAGTAACCACCATTCAGGCGATTGTTCCATCTCATATGGATGCAAATCCCTGAATTCAAACGGACACCCCTGCCCTCTGGTGCCGCGGAATTATCGTGCTAACCACGGGTTGGTTAGCCGGCATAACCCGTGCCCGTATAGTTTGAGAAACGAAAGCTAAACCATCGGATTTCCCCCGAAGGATGGTAGGCATGCCCGACAGCATGACGCCAACTAATCGCCATCATTGCGATGATCCGGCCTGGTGTAAGCAAAATTTAACTTCCCTGCTCTAGATCTGTGAAAATCATGCGGTGAAGATCTTTGATCCGGTCCGCAACGCAATTGCCGGAGGCCATATGAGCAGCAGTCACACAATTGAGTTACCCGCGCGTCTTGGAACCGGGGACGTAAAAGCGTTGATTGATGAACTCCGTACGACCGCTGATCAGGATCTCACTATTGATGCTGGTAAGGTTACACATCTGGGTACACTTTGCCTTCAGGCCCTGATCGCGGGTGCAAAAGCCCATGTCGCCAACGGCACAGATCTATCCTTCACAAACTCCGGAGAGGTTTTTTTGCAGCAGCTGGCGCTGTTTGGCCTCTCCCCTGAACTCATCCAGGGAGGCCTCGAATGAGCCTGAGAATTCTTGCGGTTGATGACAGTCGTACCATGCGTGACATGTTGAACCTTGCCCTGAACCACGCTGGTTTTACCACCCATCTGGCAAACGATGGTGAACACGGGCTTGAGGTTCTTGAAAATATGGACGAACCCGATGCCATTATCACCGATATCAATATGCCCAGACTGGATGGGTTCGGGTTTATCGACGCCGTGCGCAGCCAGGAAAAATACCGTGCCATTCCCATTCTGGTGTTGACGACTGAAAGCGCAGATACGCTGAAAACCAAAGCACGCAATGCTGGGGCCACGGGATGGATTGTAAAACCTTTCGATCCGCCGAAACTTGTGCGCGCCCTGCAACTGGTAACCGGATAAAGGAGTTCTGCAATGTCAGATCCTATGGCGGAAATTAAGGCTTCGTTCTTTCTTGAATGCGAAGAACTGCTCGAACAGCTTCAGGATGGCCTGAACCGTTTTGAGGAAGGCGACGATGACCCGGAAACGGTTAACGAAGTCTTTCGTGCCGTCCACTCCATCAAAGGTGGCGCTGGTGCTTTTGGGCTTACCGCGCTTGTGGATTTCGCGCATATCTTTGAAACGTCAATGGATGTTGTCCGTTCTGGTGAAAAATCGCCAGAAGCTGATGACCACAAGACCTTCCTGGTCGCAAGCGATATTCTCTGCGATCTTGTCGCCGCAAGCCGGGACGAAACCGATGTATCGCCTGAACGTATCGAAGAAAGTGTTGCTGCCCTGAAAGCCTTTCTTGGAGAGAGCGGCACAGACCCTGAAGAAGATGAGGTCGATCCGGCAGATTTCCAGCCCATGGGCGTTTCCATGACCTTGCCTGACGTTGGTAGCGCCAGCACAGATTCGGCTGGAGCAACCCAGATTTTACCAGATCTGTCAGCCCTCCCTGAAACCACACCTGAATCACAGGAATATCCGGGGAACACAAGTACCCAGAATGCAGTGCCCGGTACGCCCGGGTTCTCTATTCACTTTCGACCTGATCCATCTTTGTTCACATCCGGAAATGAACCACTTCATCTGCTGAAAATTCTTTCAGAACTGGGTGAAACCACAATCACCTGTCACTGTGACGAACTGCCTCCGATTGAGCAACTGGACGGTGAAGAAAGCTATCTGTCCTGGACAATCGACATCAGGACAACTCATTCTGAACAGGAAATCCGCGAGGTTTTTGATTTTGTTGAAGATCTTTGCGAATTGCGCATTGAATCTCAGGAAATCGCAACACCAGATGTTTTCGCACCCGAAGAACCGGCATCACAACCGCCTTCATTTGATACTGAACCGCCAACACCGCCAATACCAGAGGTTGAGACAACCGTTTCAAAACCAGATCCTCAACCGTCCGTCACTACGGCTCCATCAGTACCTGCTGTTGCCCCATCACAGCCTTCAAAAGGCAAAGAAACAACGGCAAAGCCTGCCAAAACCGGCGGTACGGTACGTGTGGAACTTGACCGGATTGACAGGCTGGTCAACCTGGTTGGTGAACTTGTTATTAACCAGGCCATGCTAAGCCAAAGCGTTGTTGAGGCAGGCATTGGAAGCGATCAGAATGTCGCCGCCGGCCTTGATGAATTCATGCAACTTACACGTGACATTCAGGACAGCGTTATGGCCATCCGCGCCCAACCTGTGAAATCACTGTTCCAGCGCATGGGGCGTATTGTCAGAGAGGCGTCTTCAGCAGTTGGGAAAGACGTACGCTTTGTCACATCGGGTGAAGCCACCGAAGTCGATAAAACTGTGATCGAACGCCTTGCGGATCCATTAACGCATATGATCCGCAACGCTGTCGATCATGGTCTTGAAAAGAACGAAGACCGCAAAAACAAAGGAAAATCCTCACAAGGTACCGTCAAGCTGTCCGCATCACATAAATCCGGACGTGTACTGATTGAAGTTTCCGACGATGGCGGTGGCATCAATCGACAGGTGGTCTTACGAAAAGCGATCGAAAAAGGTCTGATATCTGAAGGCAGCCAACTAACCGACAGCGAAATTGACAACCTGCTATTCCTGCCTGGTTTTTCCACAGCGGCCGAAATATCCAACCTTTCCGGACGTGGTGTCGGCATGGATGTCGTTCGTAATTCGATCACGGCTCTGGGCGGTCGAATTTCCATCACATCAGAAACTGACAAGGGCACGAAGTTTTCAATCAGCCTGCCACTCACGCTTGCTGTGCAGGATGGGATGGTCATTGAGGTCGCGCATCAGACATTGGTTGTGCCCCTCAACAACATTATCGAAACAATCACACTGACCGCTGACAATCTTCGGGAAATGGGACCGGCGACCACGGTGGTACAGCTAAGAGACGATTTCGTGCCGCTTCTTGATCTCGCGGTTGAGCTTGGCTTCGCGCCCCCCCGGTCTTCGTATGATGATTGCGTTGCGTTGTTGATTTCCCCCGAAGAAGACAGCATGGCAGCAGTCGTAATTGATAAAATTATCGAGCAACGGCAGGTCGTGATTAAAGGACTTCAGGACAGTTATGGCGCCATCTCCGGGATTGCAGCAGCAACCATACTCGGAGACGGACAAATCGCGCTTATCCTTGATGCAGGTGATGTCATCTCAAACGCAAGCGGGCGCACTCGCAACACCGTAGAAACCCTCCAGCTAACAGGAGCGATCGCATGAATGATGCGCTGCAAGACAATCCCGCTGACCTGACCGAATACCTGTCGTTCCGGATCGGTGCCCAGGAATATACCGTGGATATTATGTCAGTCCGGGAAATCCGGGGTTGGACCGAAGCCACACCTTTGCCCCACGCTCCTTCGTATGTGCGGGGGGTAATCAATCTTCGTGGTACTGTCCTGCCTATTATTGATCTGGCCGCACGACTGGGTTTACCCCCGGATACTGACAATGATCGATCTGTTGTAATTGTCGTGCAGCACAATTCTGAAACGGTTGGCCTGCTTGTGGATGCTGTTTCTGATATTCTGACAATCGCCCGGGCAGATCTTCAGACGCCTCCGGATATGGCAGCAGACAATCAACACCGCTTCGTCAGTGCTTTAATTATCGAAAACGAACGTATGATACGTGTTCTCGACCTGAACAACACCCTCACAACAACTGAGAACCAGGCCGCATGAATATTGAGCCACAAAACCTCACACGCAATGTCTCAGTGCGGATCAAGATGGGATCAGAGGAATTCCGACGGATTTCCAGTTTTGTGAAGTCCGAAGCAGGGCTTTTGTTTACCGAGCAAAAAGCCCCTATGATGGAATCGCGCCTGATCAAGCGATTGCGTATATTGGACCTTTCCAGTTTCAACGACTATTGCGACCTGATTGAAAATCCTGACGAAATACAGGAACGAAGCGAATTGATTTCTGCTTTGACAACAAATGTCACAAGCTTCTTCCGTGAACCGCATCATTTTGAAACACTTCGGACAGACGTCATTCCTCAACTGCAAAAGCGCATGCGGGAAGGTCATCCCATCCGTGTCTGGTCCGCAGGGTGCTCCCGTGGCCATGAACCTTATTCCATCGCAATGGAACTTCTTGCTGCCGACCCGGCCTTTTCGCAACATGATCTGATGATACTTGCCAGCGACATTGATCCGAAGGTGCTGCAAGTCGCCCGTCAGGGGATCTATGAGACAGCCGACTTACAATCGCTGCCGGAAGGTTTTCAGGAACGATTCTTCACAACATCAGGTGACAGCAACAGGATCGTCGCAAAGCTGCGCGAAATGATCCGGTTTAATCCGCTGAACTTGCTTCAGCCCTGGCCGATGAAGAGCCAGTTCGATATCATTTTCTGCAGAAATGTTGTCATTTACTTCGACCAGGCCACCCAGGATGCGCTTTGGCCCAAATTCCAGAACGCCACCCGAAAAGACGGTTGGTTATTTATCGGGCACTCTGAACGCCTGACAGCTGCGGCTGCGCCGCAATATGCCAGCGTTGGCATGACGACTTATCAAAAAACATCCTGATATCATCTGCAACACCGGAGAACCCCTAATGTCGCTGCGAGAACAAATTAGAATAATGGTTGTTGATGATATGTCCACGAGTCGGGGTCTTATTACCCAGGCCCTTGACGAATTCGGCGTCAGAGATGTCACAGCTGTTTCCGACGGTACTTCTGCTTTGGAAGCCTTTCAAAAGTATCCGGTTCACCTGATTATTTCTGATTACAATATGCCAAATATGGATGGATTACATCTTTTGCACGCACTTCGTAGCAACGAACATACACGCAACGTTGGTTTCATCCTGATTACTGGCCGCGCAGATCGTGCCGTAATTGATTCAGGAAAGCAGTTGGGAATGAACAACTTTTTAAAGAAACCCTTCACACCACAAGAGCTGAAATCCAGTATTGAAGCTGTGGTTGGCCGTCTTTGAATGCGCCCGCCTGTCACTAAAGCAGCGCCACGGATGACATCCGAGATGGAAGATGAATTCCGGCATGGGGATGAACTGTCCCTCAGCACGGTTTTTGAAAACCTTGCCGCTGCACTTGACGGTCTGGCTGACCTGTGTGCCGTTATCCAGTCGGACATCGGTGGCTCGGTATCCGGGCTTGGTGATTGTCCTGAAGGGTTGGTTTCACATCTTCAGAACATCGACCGGCTGCAGCAGAACCTTGAAGATCTGAGCACATTCCACAACACATTTTCCCGCCTGGATATATCACATTCCCTTAGCTGGTCTGACCAGGAGTTTCTGGGGCGCTATATGGTTCTTTCAAGCCTCAAATCAAGAATATTTCCAGTCAGCCCGGAAGACATGCATCAGGAAAAGTCAGGCGTTTTCGACCTTTTCTGAAACTGTGTCCTGGACAGATCCCGATATAGTTTTCAATCGTCTGAAGACATCGTTTCGATCAGTCGGGTTTCCAGAAGTTGCCCGTTTTGATACAGGATTGGATAGGCTACAGCGGCAATATGGCTGTTAAATTCCCGCAGGGATCGCAGTGTTTCCAGGTGTACATCTGAACTTTCCAGGCTTTCGCTGTTACCACTTTGCAAACGTTTCAGGTGTTTTTTGCGGCTTTCACGTTCTGCGCGTTTAATCTCGGTTTTTTCAAGGCTCAGAAGTCGGGCGCTTTCAAGGTCGTCGGAAATCAATACGTTAGATGCCAGACGCAGATTCTGAGAGATGCATTCGTGCATGCGCGTCAGTTCTTTCCAACCTGCAGAAGAAAATCGCAGATCCTCTTTGCGGATCGTATCTGCAAGAACCATCAGACGGCGTGCAACGACATCGCCGGCAGTTTCAAGACGAATGGCATATTCCATCAGGTCGCGGGCCGCTTTGGTGTTTTCCTTGCCGTATTCCTCGGTTGGAATGGCAGCGACAAAACTGCGTATCCCTGAAAGACAGGCGTTCACCTCTGAATCTGCATCGCGAATTGCACGGATCTGATCGCGGTCACCCGATTTATAAGCGTTTAACACCGGGCGAAACATCCCGTCCACCAGGTCTGTCATGCGCAAGAGTTCGCGCTTCAGACTGGCAAGCGCCTGAACCGGGGATCCGACAGCATCGATATCAAGAGCAGATCCCGGACGACCCTGCCCCGGTGTTTCGTTCTGCCCGGCTTCATCCGGAAGACATTGCTTCATGACACCGGCCAACGGCCTGCAGAACGGCAGTGCGATTATCAGCAGGCTTGCGTTAAAAGCCAGATGCGCATTGACCAGCATCTGCCCGCCTTCTGGCATGGCAATAACGCCAGAACGGAAGACCAGCATCGAAAGCGCAAGGGCAACCACAGCCCAGGCCCCACGCAGGAAAAGGTTCGCAAGCGGGATACGGCGTGCCGTGTTTTCCATCCCCCGGGACAGCCAGACGGGAATAAACCCACTGCCAAAATTCGCGCCAAGTACCAGTGAAAGGCCCGCAACAAAGGGGATCGCGCCAATATCAACAAGCGTCACGCACATCAGAATAGCCGCAACAGAGGAATGCATCACAAATGCCAGAGCGGCCCCAACAAGGAATGCTGTGATATAATCACGCGCCAGATACCCTGCAATCGCAGGCAGAAATGAACTGTCACGGATCGGATCCATGGCCTCGCGCAGGAAGCGCAGGGAAATCAGAATAAACGCCACGCCCATCAGAATTCGGCCGAACTGACGCAGCTTGCGCCCTTCGGTTTTGACAAACAACCAGCCCCCGACAGCAAGAAGCAGCGGCACAAGCCAATCAAGACGGAATGACAGGATCTGAATGACAAGAGCAGATCCCAGATCTCCGCCCAGAACCATAGCCAAACCGGTTGTGAAGGTCAAAGCGCCACTTGCGGCGAAGCCTGCGGTCAGCAATGCGACCGCTGCTGAACTTTGCAAGACCACCGCCATGGCAAGACCTACGGATGAGGCTTGCAAGGGGTTGCTCTGTGAGGTCATCAGACGTTGAAAAGACGCACCATAAGCCCGTTCAATCCCGGTACGCACCATCCGGACTGCGAAAAGCAACAGCATGACTGCGCCAGCCAGTGATGTCAGAAAACTGATAATTGCCATATTCTTACGCCTCGATCCTTACGTAAACTTCCTGAACCCGATCAACCAGCTATGGCACAGTATATCCGTCCTGCATGCCGTTTGCGTTAACGGATAATTGCGCATGAAAAACAGACAACCGTCGCCTAAACAAGCAAAAACGCCTGAAAAACACGTGAAAGGACAAAAAACAGGCAGTTCATGCGGCAATATTGCGGTTGTCATGGCAGATCAGCCATGTCACTTCCCATGTGTAACCGCCCATTTGGATGCTTCAATGTCCCTCACCACCCCCGGCACAACCTGCGATCACATCAGTGAAGACGCGCCAATCAGCAAACGCCTGCTGCAGCATGACACACTGATGACGGCGAAACTGACCGAAGTGTTCGGGGAAATGATTGCGCATCAGACGGATTTTCTCGACGGGGACGACACGTTTACGCGCCGCTCTACCCTGCATCGTCAGGGCCACAGCGCAACCATTCTGAACGCCCGCCTGATCATTCGCAAAGCGTCCCTGCCCGATGGTTTTCTTGAAAACCTGCAGCGGACCGAAATTCTGTTCGGGCAACTTCTGATGAACCACGGGATTTCTGTGCAGATGACGGACAGGAAGGTTTATACAGTTAAAGACGCAGATCAGATCCGCTGGGGGCGCCAGTTACAGATGTTACGCGCGGACAGCGGTGATCTGCTGGCAATCATCGAAGAACTGCTTGTGCCCGAGGCAGAGCTTCTCAGGATCATTCCCTGACGCCCTGATAAACCAGAAAAACGGAAGTTTCTGCCCTTTTGGGGAAGTTTCCGCTATGATTACCCGTAAAAACAGGTTAGAGGCGGCCCCTGGCCCGCCTCCCGGCCGCTGATACC
This sequence comes from Halocynthiibacter styelae, assembly GCF_016123485.1. Classification (GTDB taxonomy): domain Bacteria; phylum Pseudomonadota; class Alphaproteobacteria; order Rhodobacterales; family Rhodobacteraceae; genus Halocynthiibacter; species Halocynthiibacter styelae. Next base: position 257,324 of record NZ_JADCKQ010000001.1, read on the forward strand.
CACAGATGGATGACCCTCTTGAACCCTGCTCTGACAAAAGCGCTTGCTGCGCGCGGATATGAAACACTCACCCCTGTACAGGAAGCCGTGAGCGATCCCGCGCTGAATGGTCAGGATCTTCTGGTATCGGCGCAGACCGGTTCCGGTAAAACGGTTGGTTTTGGCATCGCCATTGCCCCGACTTTGCTTGGCGAAGAAGAAAGCTTTGATCGCGCTGGCGCTCCGCTTGCCCTGATCATCGCACCAACCCGCGAACTTGCTATGCAGGTCAAGCGCGAGCTGACCTGGCTTTACGGCACAGCCGGCGTACAAATCGCATCCTGTGTTGGTGGCATGGACAGCCGTGATGAACGTCGTGCCCTGGCACGTGGTGCCCATATTGCCGTTGCGACCCCAGGCCGTCTGCGTGACCATATTCAACGTGGCGCGATTGATCTCGATGACATCCGCGCGGTTGTGATGGATGAAGCCGATGAGATGCTTGATCTTGGCTTCCGCGAAGACCTTGAATACATCCTCGAAGCCTGCCCTGAAGATCGTCAGACGCTGATGTTCTCTGCGACGGTTCCGGCTGCGATTGCCAAGCTTGCAAAGAACTTCCAGAAAGATGCGCAGCGCATCATCACCAAAGCGGAAAACAAGCAGCATTCCGACATTGAATATCACGCGGTTGAGGTCCACCCGGCCGACAGTGAAAGCGCGATTATGAACCTGTTGCGCCTGCATGAATCCCCAAATGCGATCGTGTTCTGTAACACACGTATTATGGTGTCACGCATGACGTCCCGCCTGTCAAACCGTGGCCTTTCGGTTGTGGCATTGTCCGGTGAGTTGACGCAGTCTGAGCGCACGAATGCCCTGCAGGCGATGCGCGATGGTCGTGCCCGTGTCTGTGTCGCAACCGATGTTGCAGCCCGTGGTATTGACCTTCCGAACCTTGATCTCGTGATCCACGCAGAACTGCCGACGGGATCTGAAACCCTGTTGCACCGTTCTGGCCGTACAGGTCGCGCGGGTCGCAAAGGTATTTCTGCGCTGATCGTACCAGGTAAGATGCGCCGTAAAGCGGAAAACCTGCTGAAATGGGCGAAACTCAATGCGAAATGGGTGGCAGCACCTACCGCTGACGAAGTCCGCGCTGCAGACAGTGAACGCCTGACCAACGATCCTTTGTGGTCTGATGTGCCGACTGACGCTGAAAAAATCCAGGCTGCCACATTGATCGAAGCCCATGAACCCGAAGCTCTGGCTCTGGCTGTTCTGCGCATGTATGCGTCTAAGCATTCTGCACCGGAAGAGATCCGCAAAGTCACCGCAGAAGCACCAAAAGAACGTAAACCGTTCGGCCCAAGCCGCTGGTTCTCTCTGGAACTGCCAAAGAATGAGCGTGCTGAAGTGCGCCGCATCCTACCTATGCTCTGTAAGGCTGGCGATGTATCCCGGGAAGATTTCGGCGCGATCCGTCTGATGGGCCCGCTGGCGTATATCGAAGTGTCTGAGGCTTCTCTTGAAGGCTTCATGAGCAATATCGGCCCGTCCCTTACGGTTGAAGATGGTGCGCAGCTGACCCTTTTGGACGTCGTCCCGGAAGAGGTTCTGAATGCCAAGAAACCAGAACGCAAAGGCGGTGGCAAATTCGGCGACAAGCGTGGTGGCGGCAAGTTTGGCGATCGACGCGAAGGTGGCCGTGACCGTGGGCGCGATGGCGGAAAGCCATGGGAAAAGCGTGACCGTGATGACGGTCCGCGTGATCGCAAACCACGTGCAAAGAAAGAATGGCAAGACGCCCCGAAAGAACGCAGCTTTGATGACAAACCGCGTTCCGATAAACCACGCGGTGAAAAACCCTTCCGTCCGGCACGTGATGACTGGAATGAAGGTGGCGAAAACAAGAAGAAGCCAAAGGCGCGTCCAGGCAAGCACGGGCACAAGCCGGCAAAACCAGGCGATAAACCTGCACGCAGCGGTGCTGGTGACGCGGGCAAATCATTCCGCAAACCCCGCCCGGAAGACAGCCGTCCTGAAGGTGTTGTGAAAGAACGCAAACCACGTCACAAAAGTGGCCCGACACCACCGACAGGCAAGCCCAACAGCAAGAAGAATAAGGCGCGCGCTGCGGAAAAGGGTGGAAATGCCCGCCCGACACGCAAGGGCTGAAATTAAGAAAGGCCGGTGATCAACACCGGCCTTTTTCTTTTATCCGCGGAACCCACTGGCAATCACAAATTTTTCCGAACTGTCAGATCGACTTGACGGTGGTTTCATGTGGGCAACGCTGGTGAATTTCTGCTTCAGAAGTTTCTGAAGATCGCCTTCCGCGCCCCCGGCCAGAACTTTCGCAACGAATGTCCCGCCCACGTCCAGAACGTCAAAGGCAAAATAGGCTGCGGTTTCACACAGTGCCATAATCCGCAGGTGATCGGTCTGTTTATGGCCAGAGGAAGACGCAGCCATATCTGACATCACGACGTCAGCCTTGCCGCCCAGCCAGGTTTTCACCTTTTCATCGGCATCATCTTCCATGAAATCCAGCTGATGGATCTGACAGCCTGCAAGGGCTTCGACTTCCTGAAGATCGACCCCCAGGATCGTACCAACTTTCTTGCCCTTCTTTTCGCCAAGTGCATTCACACGCGGCACAGCAACCTGCAACCAGCCCCCGGGCGCACAGCCAAGATCGACCACGCGCGCGCCAGGCACAAGAAAGCGATATTTGTCGTCGACTTCCATGATCTTAAAGGCCGCCCGTCCCCGGAACCCTTCGGCTTTAGCGCGGGCGACATAGGGGTCGTTCAATTGCCGTTCCAGCCAGAGCTTGGATGACAGCTTGCGGCCACGCGCGGTTTTCACCTTCACCGTCAGATCCCGGTACCCGCGTCCGCTTTTTGTGTTCTTAACCATCTCTTACCCTTTCAGAGCCTCTGGCTGTGGCAAAGGCCCTTATTTGCCTGCTTCATCCGCGGGCGTCAAGCTTTCGTCCGTCTTCGGACATCAGCGCATATAGCAAGCCTTCGCGCAGGCCACGATCTGCAACCGACAGTTTTTGTGTCGGCCAGACCCGGATCAGTGCCTGCAGGATCGCAGACCCCGACATAATCAGTGCCGCCCTGTCCCGCCCGATCCGTGGGTCGCGTCGCCGTCCCCCCGGGCCAAGTTGCAGATAACCCTGAATAACCCGGTCAATATCACCCGAGCTCATTTCAAGCCCATCCACCTTATTGCGGTCATAGCGTGTCAGACCAAGGTGCGAGGCTGCGACCGTTGTTATGGTGCCCGACGTTCCGACAATCTGAAATCCGTCGGTGGAATGCAGACGGTCATAAGGCGCGAATTCCTGCAGCTTTTCCTCAAAGAACCAGGACATCAGCGCGAAACGCCCGCCATCATCATCCACATCATCAAACTGATCGCGCAGGGTAGCCACACCAAGCGGAACAGAGATCCAGTCCACAATACGTGCGCCAAAACGGGAAACAGATTGCTTATGCAACCCTTTCCGGACCGCCATGATCGCATTGGCCCGGTCGGCTTCCGCAGTTTCAGACAGATCGATCCAGACCAGTTCGGTTGATCCGCCGCCGATATCCACCACAAGCAGTTGATCCGTCTTGGGATGTACCAGCGGCGCACAGCTGATCACGGCAAGACGTGCCTCTTCCTCTGGTGGGATAATCTCAAGTTTCAGACCGGTTTCGCGTTTGACCAGGCGAATAAAATCGCGGGAATTCTTCGCGCGACGACAGGCTTCGGTCGCGACCAGCCGCATCCTGCGCACATCGTGTTGACGCAGCTTGCGCTGACAGATGCGCAGCGCCTGAACAGTCCGGTTGATGGATGAACGCGACAACCGCCCGGTTGCCTCAAGTCCGGCACCAAGCTGCACAGCTTTAGAAAAGCTGTCAATGACTTCAAACTGGCCACCAACAGGTCTGGCAACCAGCATCCGACACGAATTTGTACCCAGATCCAGCGCCGCATAAAGAGGCTTAGATCGGGGTTTCTGAGGCGCGGGAGTCTCGACCGCTTTGGGAAACGCGCCCGCACCTTTGGGACGCCTGGGCGACATTCCGCCCTCCATTTCAAGTTGCCACAAGGATAGGCTGAACCAATGCCCTGTGCAAGGCCCCGGCCAGATATATTCCCGAAGGGTTTCACACCCCCCATTCAGATACCGCAACAGCAGATCATATGAGTATCGCCACGCTTTGACGCAAAATTTCAGTCCCCGGGTCGATTTTTAATTGACAGAAATGCCTTCCTGCTGCCAAAACCACCAAATCTGAGGTTCTCCGAACGGCCAAGCCAGACGAGAGACAACAGGGAACACGGTGAGGATGACCCACTTCGGGGCCAATTCCGTGGCTGCCCCCGCAACTGTAAGCGGAGAGCGGAACCAATAACGCCACTGGAGCACAGCTCTGGGAAGGCAGGTTCTGCGATCAATCCGTGAGCCAGGATACCTGCCGCAGACGACCCGGGAAACCGGGTGTATCCACCGGATGCCGGGGTGTGCATCCAGCATGGGTTCGTCTGTTGCGGCAACATCCGGCAATTCAAACGAAACCTCGCTGATATTCCCCGTCGTTCCTTTTGCATTGCCACATCCCGTGGCCGTCCTGAGGCGACTTATGAAACTGAAGACCACTTTTGCTGCAACCTGCGCAGCCCTCACCTTTTCCGCCCTGCCCGCAGCGGCGCATTTCCAGTTGATCTATGCAGATCAGACCCAGATTGAACGCCCGGGCGATGTGCCTGTTAAGCTGATCTTCTGGCATCCGATGACCGCAGGTCACGTGATGGATATGGGCATGCCGCAGGAGTTTTTCATGCTGCACCGCGGTGAACGCATCGATCTGAGCGACAGCCTGACTGAAACCACCTTCACCGGTCCAGACAACACCGGCGTTGCCTTTGATGGTGTTGTGCCAGTGAAACGGTCCGGTGACTATGTGGTCGTTGTCGATCCTGCGCCGTACTATGAGGAAAGCGAAGACATCTACATTCGCCAGATCACCAAATCCTACATGAATCGCAATGAATTGCCGACCGACTGGGATGCGGATCTGGGTCTTGAGGCAGAGATCATCCCTCTGAACAAACCAGGTAACATCGTTGCAGGATCTACATTCTCCGGCCGCGTCATGGCGAACGGCGAACCTGTCGCAGGTGCAGAGATTGAGATCGAATATATGGCGGCGGAGCCTGACATGGCGACCAGCACCGCTGGCGATATGACAATCACACCGCCTCCTGGTGGCGCAATTGTGGCGATTACCGATGAAGACGGCGAATTCACCTTTGGTGTGCCAACCGCCGGACACTGGGGCTTTGCGGCTCTGGGCGTGGTTGAAGGCGCGGAACATGAAGGCAAGGAGCTTTCTGTTGATGCTGTGATCTGGGTGCGCGCATGGGACATCAGTGCCCCGGCAGCTAACTGATGCATATCGTTGACGGTGCCCTCGCAACCCCGGTGCTTATTGCCGGGGCTGCTGCAACAGCCGGTGGTCTTGCCATCGGCTTGCGCCAGCTGACGACCGAACGCATTCCAACCGCCGGCGTGCTGTCTGCCGGGTTCTTTGTGGCTTCCCTTATTCACGTGCCGATTGGCATCAGTTCGGTGCATCTGATCATGAACGGCATCGCCGGGCTGATCCTTGGCTGGGCGGCCTTTCCCGCGCTGTTTGTCGGGCTGCTTCTGCAGGCCGTAACCTTTGGCTTTGGTGGCATCACTGTTCTGGGTGTCAATGCGGTGAATATCGCCCTGCCCGCTGTTCTTGCCGGGATCGCCTGTCGCAGTTTTATCCGTAAAGGCGGGCGCAACAATGTTCTGATATGGGGCGGAATCTGTGGTGCACTTGCGATTGCTCTGACAACGATCATGGTTTCCGTTTCGCTGGCTCTGTCCGGTGAGGAATTTAACGAAGCCGCGTATCTGGTCTTTGTCAGCCATATCCCCGTGATGGTGATTGAGGGTGCTCTGACCGCCGCAGCGGCCTGGCTGATCATGCAGGTGAAACCTGAACTGTTCGGCCTCAGCCAGATGAAGGATGTGTAAATGCGCTATCTTTTGCTTTCCGCCTTGCTCCTCTCAGCCAGCCCGGCCATGGCGCATAAAATAATCGCCGAAGTCTTTCCTGCTGGTAGTGCTGTAGAAGGAGAAATCGGCTTTTCCAATGGCGATATGGCCGCTGGGTTTGAGGTTAAAGTGTTCGACATTCACGGAAACCAAATTGGTGATGCCCTTACAGATGACGATGGTTTTTTCACATGGGTTCCCGAAGAAACACCACCGGCCGGACCTCTGAAGTTCATCGCTGATCTTGGTGCAGGTCACGTCGCTGAAATGATCCTTGATGCCGAAGACGTGCCCGGGGCCAGCCCTGCAACTGTCACTCCCGGCGCCGTCGAAATCACACTCGACAGCACGGCAGCCGCCCCTGCGGACCTCAGTGCAGTCAGCGACATCGTGGCCGCAGCTGTCCGCAATGAACTGCGCCCGATCCGCCGGGAACTGGTACAGATCCGCGAAAGAAACCGGTTCAGTACCATTCTGGGCGGGATTGGCCTGATCTTTGGCCTGTTTGGCGCATTCTTCTATTTTTCTGCCCGTCGTCAGCTGAAGGATGCAGAAAAATGACCTATGTTCTGTCCACCGGCATTGAACCACCCGCAGTCCCGGCCCTGCGCCGCCTGGATCCGCGCCTGCGGATCGTTTCTGCGGTGGCATTTGCGGTAACGGCCGTAGCGCTGCAATCACTGTCCCTTCTGACTGTGATGTTGCTTGTCGCGGTCATGTTAATGATTGCGGCGAAACTGCCTGTTGGACAGACCATAAAGCGCGTCATTGCGATGGACAGTTTCATCATCGTGATGATCGCTTTTCTGCCTTTCACAATGGAAGGCACACCGATTTTTACTCTCTTTGGCTTTCCCGCCAGTTATGAAGGTCTGATCCGCGCCATTGAGATCGCCCTGACAGCCAATGCCGTTGTCATGGCCATGCTGGCCCTTGCCGGATCCATGGAAGAAGTCACCTTTGGCCAGGCACTGCACCGTCTGAAAGTGCCCGCAAAACTTGTGCATCTTCTGCTGTTTACCATCCGTTATATCGAGGTTCTGCGCCAAGAATATCGTCGCCTGCGTCAGGCCATGAAATGCCGCGGTTTCCGTCCCGGGACCAATGGGCATACCTACCGCAGCTTTGGTTATCTTGTTGGTATGATGCTGATCCGGGCGATGGAACGATCTGAACGCATCATGGATGCCATGAAATGCCGCGGATTTACCGGAACCCTGCCGATGACACAGCGTTTTGAACTGCGCGGATTTGATGTTGTCTTTGCGCTGGGGTTTTCCGTTTTCATGACCGCAATGCTGATGAAAGAATATCTCCTGTGAACCTTTTTCATCTCGAAAACATTCACCACGCCTGGCCACGTCGAGGACCGGTTCTGTCCGGTGCCTCCCTGGCCTTGAAAGCCGGAGATCGTCTGGCGATTACCGGCCACAATGGTGCTGGGAAATCTACGCTGCTGAAAATCATGCTGGGCCTGATCACGCCGGATCAGGGCAGTGTCGAGGCCTTTGGTCAGAAGCGCCAGGCAGAGGCCGACTTCCATGATGTGCGTCGCCGCGCCGGTCTTGTGTTTCAGGATGCCGACGATCAGCTGTTTTGCCCGACTGTGGCCGATGACATTGCGTTCGGCCCCCTGAACCTGGGGAAATCCCGGGATGAGGCTGCAGCCATCGTCGATCAGCTTCTGACCCGGCTTGACCTGATGTATCTGCGAGACGCCATCACCCATCGGCTGTCTGGTGGTGAAAAGCGCTTGGTGACTCTGGCCTGCGTTCTGGCAATGGAACCCGAAGTGCTTTTGCTGGATGAACCGTCAAACGCGCTGGACGAAGAAAACGAAGCGCGGCTGACCGATATTCTGCACACCCTGCCCCAATCCATTGTTCTGATCAGCCATGACGCAAGTTTCCGGGCAAAGGTTGCCAACCGCTGTCTGCACCTGAAAGAAGGTCAACTGGTAGATGCACCCGTATCCGCCTGATGAGCATTTCTGCGCTTCCCTCAGATATAAGCAAGTAAAACGAATGCAAAACGCGCTCGACATGCGGTTTTCGCAGGCTAATCTGTGCGCAGAACAGACAGGGGGATTCCATGGCGAAACACTGGCAGGATATGCTTGCGCAGCATTGGGGTATCACGGCCGCGCTTAGCGGGCTTGATGGCGAATATGACCTGAATTTCAAAGCCGACAGCGGCCATGTTCTGAAAGTCATGCGTCCGGGTTGCGATAACGCCTTTATCGATATGCAGACCGGCGCGATTGATGCCGCACGCAAAGCCGATGCAGACCTGCCCCTGCCGGATGTCATCCCGACAAAATCCGGCGCCCTGTTTACAGAGATTGCCGATGAAAATGGTGAAATGCGCCTGTGCTGGGTTCTGTCCCTTGTGGCTGGCCGTCCCTGGGCTGATTTCCGTCCGCACACCGACGCCCTTGTTTGTGATCTCGGCGCAGCCAATGCCCGACTGACACAAGCCCTGTCCGGTTTTGAACATGCAGAACTGCATCGTGACTTCAAGTGGGATCTGATGAAAGGCGCATGGGTCAAAGATGATCTGCAAACCATTGAAAATGAAAACCGCCGCGCGCTGATCTCTGACATCTGCAAGGGCTTTGATGCTGCCTTCCCAACCCTGCAGGCTTTGCCAAAGTCCGCCATCCACAATGATCTGAATGATTACAACATTCTGGTGTCCGGTTCCCTGACCGATGCGCCATCCATCACGGGGCTTATTGACTTTGGTGACATGTGCGCTGGCCCGCGGATTGTTGATCTGGCGATCACGGCAGCCTATGTGGTGCTGGGTGACGTTGATGCGGAAAAAGCCCTGGTGGCGCTGGTGCAGGGATATCATTCTGTGTCGCCACTCACGCCACAGGAAATTGACCTTCTCTGGCCGCTCCTGAAGATGCGCCTGGCAGTTTCGGTGGTCAATTCCACGCTGATGGCCATCGAAAACCCGGATGATCCTTATGTGACGATCTCTCAGGCGCCTGCCTGGAGCTTCCTTGAGAACCACGCTGTCAACGAAGGCCTGATCAACGCCCGCCTGCGCGCCGCCTGCGATCTGCCGGTTGTCGATGGTGCAGATCGTGTCATGGCCTGGTTGAACTGCGAACGCGGTAACTTCGCGCCCGTCATGGGGGAAGGTCTGACAGATGCACCGATTGGATCGCTGTCGGTTGAGGCTTGCACAACCCCACAGAACCCGTTCGACATGCCGATTGCCGAGGCCGCGCATGTGGGTTGCGAATATGAAGAAGATGACGGCAAGGGCAGTTATAAAACCTGGCTTGGCAATTATAACGAACCACGCCTTGTCTACACCGACCACGCCTTCCGCAAAGGCCCTTATAAGGCCAGCGACCGCCGCACCGTGCATCTGGCGATTGATGCTTTCGCCCCTGCTGGCCGCAAATTGCTTGCCCCCTGCGATGGCGAGGTTTTCTGCGCCGAATATCGTGCCGGGCATCTGGATTACGGCGGGGTGATCATCCTGAAGCACGAAACACCAGACGGTGATAACTTTTACACGCTGTACGGTCACCTGAACCCCGAGTTCCTCGAACGCCTGAAAGTCGGTGACAAGGTGGCAAAAGGCGATGCCTTCTGTGAACTTGGCGATCCGACACAAAACGGCGGTTGGGCACCCCATGTGCATTTCCAGCTGGCGCTGTCCACCGGTGGTATGGGCGAAGACTGGCCCGGCGTGGGGGACCCGGATGAGATGTTCCTTTGGGAAGCACTTTGCCCGAACCCGGCCATGCTGATGAACCTCGATGATGATTATGCCCGCTGGGAACCCACCGATAAAGCAGAGGTTCAGGCGGATCGTGAGGCTTACTTCGGCAAGAACCTGAAGCTGTCTTATTCCAACCCGGCCATGCTGGTGCGCGGCTGGAAGCATCATATGTTTGATGAATGGGGTCGGCCTTATCTGGATGCCTATAACAATGTTCCGCATGTGGGCCACGCCCATCCCCGCATTCAGGCGGTGGCGGCGGATCAGCTGAAACGGATGAACTCAAACACCCGTTATCTGCATCCGGCACAGGTGGCTTTTGCGGAAAAGATCCGCTCTAAACTGCCGGATCCGCTGAATGTCTGTTTTTTCGTGAACTCCGGCACAGAGGCCAATGAACTTGCCCTGCGCCTGTCGCGTGCGGCCAGTGGGGCCAAAGGCATGGTCACGCCCAACCACGGCTATCACGGCAACACTACCGGCGCGATCGACATTTCCGCCTATAAATTCAACGCCAAAGGCGGTGTTGGCCAGGCCGATTGGGTGGAGCTGGTTGAGGTTGCGGATGATTACAAAGGCAGCTTTAAGCGCGACGATCCGCATGCTGCACAGAAATACGCGGATCTGGTTGGCCTTTCGATTGCCAGTCTTCAGGCAAAGGGCCACGGCGTTGCAGGTTTCATCGCTGAAACCTTCCCTTCTGTCGGTGGTCAGATCATCCCGCCAAAAGGCTATCTGCCTGCGGTTTATGATAAAATCCGGGCCGCTGGTGGCATTTGTATCGCGGACGAAGTTCAAACCGGCCTTGGCCGCCTGGGCGACTATTACTTTGCCTTTGAACATCAGGGCGCGGTGCCCGACATTGTGGTTCTGGGCAAACCCATTGGCAACGGTCACCCGCTGGGTGTGGTGATCACCACCCGTGAAATTGCCGATAAATTTGCTGAAGGCCCCGAATATTTCTCTACCTTCGGCGGTTCCACCCTGTCCTGTCGCATGGGTAAGGAAGTGCTTGATATCGTTGATGATGAAGGCTTGCAGGAAAATTCGCGTATACGCGGTGCTGAGCTACGGTCAGGGCTTAAAACCCTTATGGCGAAATATGATGTCATCGGTGACATTCGCGGCATGGGCCTGTTTATCGGCGTCGAACTGGTGACAGATCGTGCAACAAAAGAACCAGCCACGGATGCTGCGTCTTACGTGATCAACCGTCTGCGTGAACATCGTATCCTGACCGGTCGCGAAGGCCCGCATGACAATATCCTCAAGATCCGCCCGCCTCTGACGATTGATGCGGAAGATATTGATATGCTGATTGGGGTGATGGATAAGGTCATGAAAGAAGTCACCTGTTTGATGGGGTAAACAGTCTGAATGGCGCATTCTGAATACATTCGGAAGCTGAACAATCTGAAACAACTTGAGGGGCGCCTTGCGCCTCTCATTGTCCATGCAAGCGATGAATGGCACGACCAGATCCTAAACGGAGAATGCGATTTCATTGAAAAGCTGGGCCCGACTGCAAAGGCACAAGGCTACAGATTTCTGCTGACCCATTTCAAATCAGATCTGTCTTACGGCGTTCGTGAAACCAACCATCTGCAAGTTTCAATAGGCCCGCGCCGCCTGGCTGGCAACCGCATGTATCACGCTTACCCCAGCTACGTGCCCGGATTTTGGTACCTGGATAAGACGGGATATCACTGGAATTCTGGCGTCAGGCATATGAAGTATAATCCGGAACAGATCGATTTTCCCGCAGCAGAATACTTCTACAACGGTGTCAGCGGGTATTTTACACGCAACAATATTTCCTCAAGGCCTCAGAGCAACCGCAAAGAACTCAGCCCGGCCAGTGCCTTCATTCCACTGCAAAATATAGAGAAATACCCGAAAAAGGTACATTTTCTGACCAGTGAACAGATCATACGGACAACCTGCGCAACCGTTCCCGGCAAAGTATACGTCAAGCTACATCCGCTTCATAACGCGGAAGAACGCAACCGTTGGCGGGAATTCTGCGAAAGTATCCCTAACGCTGAAATTACAGATGCCAGCATTCACGATCTGATCGCCGCGTCTGAAATCATAGTGTCACAAAACTCTGCCGTGGGGTTTGAGGCGTTTATGTACCGTAAACCTGTCCTGACCTGTGCTGAATGTGACTTCCACCACGGCACATTAACCTGTCACACAACCGCGGAACTGGTTGAAAACCTGAGGCAGGCCAAATCACATTTCACAGACTTTCCCTTTGAAAAATTCTTCTACTGGTTTCTCGGGCAACAGATGCTGGAACCCCAAAAAGACGAATTCTCTGAACTGGCCTGGAAGAGATTGTTACCCTGACCACCTCTCCTCAGTTGACGCCCGCTTTTTCGCCCGCTACCAGTGCAAAAAGACGAAATGAGGCTTCCATGCAGTATACTTCCGGCAAAGACTGGCTGAACGCTGAGAACAAACAGGTCATGCTGTTTGCCATGTCCGGCCTTGGGAAAACCTATATTTCCAATATGCTGCGGTCTTCCGGCGACTGGTTTCACTATTCCGTCGATTACCGCATTGGCACGCGCTATATGGGCGAACATATCGTTGATAATTTCAAGCGTGAGGCTATGAAAACGCCGTTTCTGGCGGATCTTCTGCGGTCAGACTCGATTTATATCGGTTCAAACATCACTTTTGAAAACCTGGCACCTCTATCCACCTATCTGGGCAAACCCGGCAACCCTGATCAGGGCGGCATCCCTTTTGACGAATACCTGAAACGCCAGGACCAGCATCGGGGTGCTGAAATTGCATCCCTGTTGGATACCGCCCATTTCGTTGCGCGTTCCAAAGAGATCTACGGTTACCAGAATTTCATCGGCGACAGCGGTGGTTCCATCTGCGAGGTCGTTGACCCACATGATGAAAATGATCCGGTTCTGAAAAGCCTGTCAGAAAATATGCTTCTGGTCTGGATCGAAGGATCGGACGATCATACCGAAGAACTGATCCGCCGCTTTGATAAAGCGCCCAAGCCGATGTATTATCAGCCTGAAATTCTAAAATCGTCCTGGGATGAATATCTGAATGATAACAACGTCTCATCCGACGACGTTAATCCAGATGAATTCATTCGATGGGCCTACCGCCGCGCGGTCAGCCATCGTCAGCCACAGTATCGTGCTATGGCACAAAACTGGGGTGTAACCGTTTCCGCTAATGACGTGGCAAAGCTGCGCAATGAAAACGACTTTAACCAACTGATTGCCCAGGCTCTGGACGCGCGAATGTGATGGGGCCGCGACTTGTTCGCAATGCCCCCATGTCATATTTTCAAACTATCCATGCCTGAGGTCACAGAATGCCTATCAAGATTCCATCCACCCTGCCCGCCTATAAAGTCCTTTCAGAAGAAGGCGTTATGGTCATGGGTGAAGGTCGCGCTGCCAATCAGGACATTCGTCCGCTGAAGATTGCGCTGCTCAATCTGATGCCGAAGAAAATCCAGACAGAAAATCAATTTGCCCGCCTGATCGGTGCGACACCGCTGCAGATTGATCTGCATCTGATCCGGATGTCTGAACATCAGACCAGAAACACCGCCGCCGAACATATGGAAGAATTTTACCGTCCCTTCAGTGACGTCAAAAACGAGAAATTCGATGGGCTGATCATCACCGGCGCGCCGATCGAACATCTCCCCTTTCCGGATGTGACTTACTGGAAGGAACTGATGGAAGTCTTTGAATGGACACAGACAAATGTGCATTCCACTTTTGGCGTCTGCTGGGGCGGTATGGCCATGATCAACCACTTCCATGGTGTGAAAAAACATATGTTGGATCACAAAGCGTTTGGCTGTTTCAAGCACCACAACCTTGATTGTACCTCGCCCTACCTGCGGGGGTTTTCGGATGAATGTGTGATACCTGTCAGCCGCTGGACGGAAATGCATCAGGATGAAATCGACACAGCCCCGGGCCTGCGAACGCTGCTGTCCTCGGATAAATCCGGCCCTTGCCTCGTTGAGGATCCGGATCATCGTGCGCTTTATATCTTTAACCATCTGGAATATGACAGCGACACGTTGAAACAGGAATATGACCGGGATGTTGCCAATGGCACCCCGATCAACGTGCCTGACAACTATTATCCCGATGATGATCCCAGCCAGCCGCCCCGCAATCGCTGGCGCAGCCACGCGCATTTGCTTTATGGCAACTGGATCAATGAGATCTATCAGACCACAGAATATGACATGTCAAAAATCGGAAGCGGGCAAAGCTAAGCCCGGTTCTTGCCACCACCCCGCTGACACCGCATAAAGGGTCAAGTGACGGAGGTTAACATGACAGACAATCTGCCTTTTGATGGTGCCATCAGCCGGTTTTTTCAGGAAGAAGCCCCGGCTGATGTGCGGGATGCAATCAGGAATGGCGGTAAAAAGGACATTCTGTCTGACAGCTATCCTTACGACAAGCAGATGTCCCGTTCCGACTATGAAGACCGGATGGAAGCCTTGCAGGTCGAACTGGTCAAACTGCTTGCGCATCTGAAAGAATGCGGCGCACGGGTTGCGGTGGTTTTTGAAGGACGTGATGCTGCCGGGAAAGGCGGAACAATCAAACGCTTACGAGAAAATCTTAATCCAAGATCCGCCAATATTGTTGCCCTTTCAAAACCCAGCGACCGGGAAGCCGGGCAATGGTATTTTCAGCGCTACGTTCAACATCTGCCCACCGCCGGTGAACTCGTGATGTTTGACCGTTCCTGGTATAATCGTGGCGTGGTTGAAAAAGTCTTTGGCTTTTGTGAACACGATGATCGTGAACGTTTCTTTGATCAGCTACCTGGATTTGAAAAACAGATCACATCAGAGGGCATTCATCTGTTCAAATTCTGGCTGAATGTCGGGCGTGCGGAACAGTTAAATCGCTTTCTGAAACGTGAAAAAGATCCTTTAAAGCAATGGAAACTCAGCTGGATTGATGTTGAAGGGTTGAAAAAATGGGATGCCTATTCCGCCGCCATTCAGGAAACTTTCACACGCAGTCACAGCGCTGATGCGCCCTGGACCGTGATCCGCAGCGACGACAAGAAACGCGCACGTCTGGCCGTGATTGAACATATCCTGCGCAATATGGAGTACGCAGGTAAAAACCCCAATGCCATCCAGGCCCCTGATGACAAAATCTGCGGCACGCCAGAGATTTGGGACGCCGGCTGAATGGTCAAAAAACGCGGATATCATCACGGCAACCTGCGCATGGCGTTAGTTGAAGCTGCGCTTTCCCTGATTGAGGAGAAAGGACCGACAGGTTTCACTCTGTCAGAAGCGGCCAAACGCGCAGGCGTCACCCCTGCCGCTGTTTATCGTCACTTTGAAGGCCGTGAGGATCTGATCGCAGAAGCCGCCCGTCAGGGATATGAGATTTTCGCAGATCTGCTTGAATACGCCTGGGAAAAAGGTGATGTCAGCGATCTTGCGCGATTTGAATCAGTTGGGCGTGCCTATCTGGCGTTTGCCCGCCGCTATCCAGGGCATTATGTGGCGATGTTTGAAAGTGGGATCCATGTGAACCGCTCACCTCTGCTTGCTGAAGTGTCCGCGCGCGCAATGGGCATCATGGAAAAAGCCGCAGACCGGCTTATCGCGCATATTCCACCTGAAAAACGCCCGCCCGCCCGAATGTTTTCAGCCCATATCCGGGCGATGTCTCACGGTGTCGTTGAACTATTCGCGCGGAATGCCCCGGGAACTGCATCCCCGTTTTCGCCAGAGGACTTACTGGAAAGCGGGATTGGCGTGTATCTCAGGGGGCTTGGTCTGATTGATCCGGATCACTAACGCGCGGTTTTCTCAGTTTTTGCAGGGCAGCACGCCATATATCACCTGGCAATGGCAGACCCAGCCAGGTCGTGATCACTGCACTGATGTAGCCGATCAACCAGACTGCGCCAATCACCAGACACAGCACAAAATAGGCAAGAATTGCAGCGCCAGCCCCTTCTGACGGGGTCAGAATGAAAAACTGCAAGGCCAGCCCAAGAAGAAAGCCACTGCTGAAACAGGCGAGCATTCGGGAAATGCTGTGACGTTCAATCACGGCATCCACGGGCTGCAACATCAACACACCGGCAAAAACACCTGAACGCAGTCCGGATGCAAGGTTCCGCATCGCATCTGAATAGTCTGGGCCTGAAAACGAGCGGATCAGCGCTTCTGCGACTGACGCTGCGAAAACAGCCAATATGACAGATGCAAACAATCGGGCAAACGCATCCTGCCGCCGCTGTTCCGGTTCTTTTCTGGCAAGGATCATATCATCATCAAACATATATCGGGTCTAACTTCGAAATATGGAAAAATTGGGTCAAACCCGGTCGAAAATAGCGATAACCTTTAACAAAAGGTCAGCAAAGACCGCAACGCAGGTCTATTGTTTCCAAATGCGCGCAAGTTCAATTCTGCTGACGTATTATTCGCATAATTCCCCCTGACACTAAGGCACCTGACCAACAGAACCGGCTTGAGGAACGAATCGAAAAGGGCCCGCAAAACTGCGAGCCCTTGAAAATGTATCGGTAAAAACCGGAAGCGATTAACGCTTGGAGAACTGGAAGGAACGACGCGCTTTGCGCTTACCGAACTTCTTACGTTCAACAACACGAGAGTCACGTGTCAGGAAGCCAGCGGCTTTCAGTGGTGCGCGCAGGGAGGGTTCATAAAGCTGCAGAGCTTTAGAAATACCATGCTTCACAGCGCCCGCCTGACCCGTCAGACCGCCACCTTTAACAGTTGCGTAAACGTCGAATTCGCCTTCAACACCAGCAACTTGCATAGGCTGACGCAGGATCAGCTGCAGCACCGGGCGTGCAAAGTAAACGTCCTGGTCTTTGCCATTCACAACCACTTTGCCGGAACCTGGTTTGATCCAGACACGGGCAACAGCGTCTTTACGCTTACCAGTTGCATAAGAACGACCCAGTTCGTCACGAACAGGCTCACGCGGGGCAGCAACTTCCACTGCGCCTTCAGCAACAGTGTTCAGCTCATCCAGAGATTTGATTTCGTCAGTCATGATCAGCTCCGGGTGTTTTTCTTGTTCATGGATTTCACATCCAGAACTTCGGGCTTCTGTGCTTCCTGGCCGTGCTCGGCACCGGCATAGACGCGCAGGTTGGTCATTTGCTTGCGGGACAGCTTGCCGCCTGGCAGCATGCGCTGAACAGCTTTGGTCACAACACGCTCTGGGTGTTCACCCTCGAGGATCTGACCAGCAGTACGGGACTTGATGCCGCCTGGATGGCCAGTGTGCCAGTAGTAGTTCTTGTCCGTGCGTTTTTTGCCGGTCAGCTGGATTTTGTCCGCATTGATCACGATGACATTGTCACCCATGTCCATGTGCGGAGTGAAAGACGCCTTGTGCTTACCGCGCAGACGCATGGCAATGATCGAAGCAAGACGGCCCAGAACAACGCCTTCAGCGTCGATCAGGATCCATTTCTTGTCGATATCTGCCGGAGTCGCAGAGAAAGTTTTCATGGTTTAACCCTTAGTTAAGGCCAAATGGCCCGTTCGGGGGGATCCCCCGGAATTCGATGTTGGGGTTTTATACGCATCTGGCGCACAGTCAAGTGCAGTAAGGTTAAATTAATTGTTTGTTTTCAACGCTTTGCAAAATAGGTATAAATATACCCCACATCTTATCCCCAGCCAGACGGGCATTTACCCCCGTCTGACCGGATTGTTCTGCTTTACCCTAGACGGCACGCCGGGAAAAGAGCCCCTGCACCGTATAAACAAGGATCGCCGCGCCAATCGCACCGACAATGGCTATCATTGCCAGCACGATCACGTCGACCGGCCCGCCGAGATCCGACAAAGAGGAATGTGTCATATGCTGCACAAAGACCACCGCCCCCACGGCCCCAAAGGGCATCGCCATCTGGGCCAGCAGGAATTTTTTCCAACTAACGGCCCGGTCGCGCACCAGCACATAGATGTAGCCAACGGTTACCAGTGCCGCGACAGCGACCATAGCCCAGAACAGGCCCTTGCCGAAGATTTCCTCAAACACCGCAAACAGGGTGGATAATGTCAGTTCTTTCATTCTCTCTCTCCCTTATGCCCGGCCACGTAACATGGCGTTATAAGTGGCTTTCAGTGCGACTTCTTTCATCAGCCAGGAAATCCACAACTCTTCCAGCGGCGCAATTACGCCCGGGAAACTTGGAACCAGATTGTTGTTGTAATCAAATTCCACCAGCATCGCGCGACCGATCTTTGTGATCAGCGGGCATGACGTATAGCCGTTATAACGCGCATCACTTTCCTGTCCCTGGATCTGGGCGATCAGCTGTTCTTCGACTACAGGCACCTGCCATTTCACACTGGCCGCGGTTTTGCCCTTTGGCACCCCGGCAACATCACCACAGGCAAAGATTTCCGGGTAACGGTTGTGGCGCAGCGTGTATTGGTCGACTTCAACCCAGCCCTGACCAACCCATTTGTCCGCCCATGGCAGCGCTGAATTCAGGATCACATCCGGCGCACGCTGTGGCGGAATGACATTGGTGAAATCATATGGCAGTTCTGTGTCGCCCTCAGGCGTTTCAAATGTCGCCAGTTTCTTCACCGGATCGATGGCTTTCATCACGTGGTTATGATGCACATCCACCCCGCGATCCTCAAACAACATACGGACCTTTTCATTGACGATCGGCACACCAAACAGCCCGTTGTTATGGGCGGCATAGGTCATTTCCACCTTGCCCCGGTTGCCTTTGCGGCGGGCGTAATCATCGGTCAGGAACGTGTATTTCAGCGGCGCACCGGCACATTTCATGCCCGTCGCCGGACGGGTGAATAGCGCAACACCACCCTCATCCGTAAACTTATCCATCGCGGTCCAGGTTTTTGCAGCATACTCCGGCCCGGCATAGACCGCACCAATGCCATTTTCCCCAACCATATCAAGGGAAAACCCTTCAATCTTATCCCAGTCAAGTTTCAACCCGGGCGCAACAATCAGATAGTCATAAGCAACATCTTCCTGCCCCGCGATGCGCAGCAGCTTGCTTTCAGGATCAATCTCACTGGCAAACGCATTGATGAAATTCACCCCGCGCGGCAGCCATGTGTCATTGCTGCTGACAGAATAATCCGCGGGCTTCAGACCCGCCGCGATCAAGGTAAACCCTGGCTGGTACAAATGGCGTGGACGCCCGTCGATTATGGTAATATCCGCCCC
This sequence comes from Halocynthiibacter styelae, assembly GCF_016123485.1. Lineage (GTDB taxonomy): Bacteria > Pseudomonadota > Alphaproteobacteria > Rhodobacterales > Rhodobacteraceae > Halocynthiibacter > Halocynthiibacter styelae. Next base: position 276,389 of record NZ_JADCKQ010000001.1, read on the forward strand.
GTTCAGGCGGGTATTCAACCGGTTTGCAAGCGCCATCCCCGCAGCCCCTGCGCCCAGAATAACGATCTTTGCAGATGTATTTACCGTTTGCGCGGCCTGGGTGCCGGACGCAGCAACACTGGCCACACCTCCGGCGGCCAGTAACCCCAAAAGGGCCCGGCGATTCATATTCATTTTATGTTCAGACACGGCCTGTTCCCCGTTCTGTCGTTGCCTGGCTGGCGGGGAACAGGTTAATTATGACAGTTTCATGATGCTTTGATGCAGATCAATCTACCGTTGCTGATCTGCGGGTGGGATGGAATAAGTTAATGACGCCCGCGCCACGGGCCGGGTATCGCCTTCTGAATAAATCAGCACATCCCCCACAACCAGCGCCCGCCCCATTTTCAGGATCCGCGCGATACCGATCAGATCGGTATTCGCCGCTGGTTTACGCATGAAATCAATGGAACAATTGGTTGTGACGGCCAGGGCAACTTTTCCAAGCCGCGCAAGAATAGCCGCATACATCGCGCAATCTGCCAGGGCAAACATGGAAGGTCCGGAAACTGTACCACCCGGGCGCAGATGATGTTCTGAAACCAGCAGGCGCAGATCGGTTTCATCGCCTTCCAGACGCTCCACCCGAAAATCCTCTGCCACCTGAGGAAAGATCTGCCCCATCCAGGTTTCAAGTTCCTGTTTATCCATCTGAAACGCCATGATTGCCTCCCCGCAAACTTTCGGTCAGAGTGGCGCAAAGCAGATGGGGGAACAAGATGAGCGATCTGATTTTACGCAACGACACAGAGGCGAGCGTGACGCGTCTTGTCCTGAATTCGGATCGCAACCTGAATGCGCTTTCTGATGGCATGCTTGCAGAATTGTCCGTGCAACTTGATGAAATTGCCGCAGATACAACCGTAAAAGCCGTGATCCTTGCGGGCGCTGGTCGGGTTTTCTGTGCGGGTCATGACCTGAAGGAAATGACCGCAAAACGCACAGCTGTGGATGGCGGGAAAGCTGGATTTATTGATCTGTTTCAACGCTGTAGCGCTGTCATGCAACAGATCACCACCCTGCCCCAGCCTGTGATTGCAGAAGTCCACAACATCGCCACCGCCGCCGGATGCCAGTTGGTCGCTACCTGTGATCTGGCGATTGCGGCAGAGGGCACGCGCTTTGGTGTGAACGGTGTCAATATTGGCCTGTTCTGTTCCACACCGATGGTCGCCCTCACCCGGAACATTCCACGCAAACAGGCGTTTGAACTTCTGACAACCGGTGAATTTCTGGATGCAGATCAGGCTGTTAGCCTGGGTCTGATCAATCGCGTCGTGCCTGCGGAAGATCTACAGAACGCCACAATGGAACTTGCAGAAAAGATCGCGGGCAAACTGCCATCTGCCGTGAAAATCGGCAAAGAAGCCTTTTACAAACAGTTAGAAATGCCTCTTTCCGAGGCCTATGATTACACCGGACAGGTGATCACGGAAAACATGATGCTGCGCGATACTGAGGCCATGATTGAGACCTTCATAAACCGCAAAAAATGACATGCACACAGCATGCATATCTTATGCACAATCTATGCATATAAATATGCATATCTCATTTTGTCTCTGTAAATATCCCAGGGGGTGTGGGGGACAGGTCCCCCACTTGCCTGATCACAGCTTATAGATGTCGCTGAACTTGTCTTCGAGATAATCCATCAGCGGCGCCTCTGATGGTTCAAACCCACAGGCATGGGTGATGGTTTCACGCGGATCGCGCAGGCCACCATATTGATGTAGGTTTTCACGCAGCCAGCCGGTTGCCGGGCTTGTGTCGCCCTTCTCAAGACTTGCATCGAGATCCGGCAGATCTGCGCGCATCGCTTTGTTCAGATTGCCGGAATATACTGTACCCAGGCTGTAGGTCGGGAAGTAACCAAACAGCCCCACAGACCAATGCACATCCTGCATGCAGCCCTGGGATGGTTTTGTCACCGCAAAGCCAAAGTCGGCTTCAAAACGTTCATTCCAGGCATCGGGCAGATCGGCCACAGCAAGTTCACCGGAAATCAGTTTCTGTTCCAGATCAAACCGCAACAGAACGTGCAGGTTATACTGCAGTTCATCCGCTTCTGTGCGGATGTAACCGTCATTCACCCTGTTCACAGTGGCGTAGAACTCTTCGGCATTCTCAACACCAATATCGCCAAACATCTCACGCACCGCGCCATACATCCAGCTTGTGAACGCGCGGGAACGACCGATCTGGTTTTCATAGATCCGGCTTTGGCTTTCATGCACGCCCATGGAAATACCACGGCCCAGCGGGGTCAGCAGGTGCTGATCATCAATGCCAAGTTCATAACAGGCGTGACCAACTTCGTGGATGGTGGAATAGAAACAGTTGAACGGGTCGTTTTCCACGGTGCGGGTGGTGATCCGGGCTTCCTGACCTGAGCCAAGCGAAAACGGATGCACCGCCTTATCGATCCGGCCATAGTTGAAATCGTACCCAAAGCGTTCCGCCAGAACATGGGCGAATTTCATCTGATCATCCGGGGTGAATGTACCGTTCAGTTTCTTCGGCTGATGGGATGATCCTTTGACCTTATCCAGCAGCGCCACCAGACGCGGGCGCATGGCGTCAAACATTGCGCCCAGGCTTTCGGCTGTTGCGCCGGTTTCGTAATCCTGCACCAGCGCGTCATAGGCGTTGCCCATACCGTCTTCGCCCTGGGCCATGGCTTCGCCTTCTTCACGGCGCAGCTGAATGACCTTTTCAAGGGTTGGGGCGAAACCTGCAAAATCCTCACGGGACCGGGCTTCGGCCCAGATCCCCTGCCCGAGGCTGGTTTCCCGTGCGAGCGCTTCGGCCAGATCCGCTGGAATTTTTGAGTTACGCGAGAATTTGCGTTTCAGAAGGCGCAGGTTTGCGGATTCGACCTCAGTCAGGTTTTCAAGCGATGCTTTTTCAATCCAGTCCCCCATGCGCGGATCGGTGCGACGGGCGTGCAGAACGGCCTCCATCGCTTCCATTTCTTCCGCACGCTGGGCCGTTGCGCCCCGTGGCATCACCGTTTCCTGATCCCAGGCCAGACGCTGAGAGGTCTGGTTCAGGGCTTCGGTGCGGCGCTGAAACGCCATGAGTTCTGAAAAGCTGCTCATTTTATCATTCTTCCTGTTATATCAGTCACGTACGGATTGTTCTTTGGGGCAAAGCGCTGCGAAACGCGCCCGCAGGATCAGAACCCACAGCACAATCGCCCCCAGCTGGTGCATGATCGCAAGGTTCAGAGGTGCGGCATTCATCACGGTCACAATGCCGAGGATGGCCTGAGCCAGCATCATCACCAGAACCACAGTGAACGTGCCTTTGGTGAAAGCATTGCCAGAGGCGCGGGATTTGCGCCAGGCCACAAAGGCGAAGATCAGCAGAAGATAGCCGGCAAGACGGTGGATGAACTGCGTCAGCGCGGAATTTTCGAAGAAATTCGACCAGATCGGCGTCAGCATGAACATCCCGTCGGGAATGATCTGCCCGCCCATATAGGGCCAGTCGATATAGCCACGCCCGGCATCAATACCCGCAACCAGCGCGCCCAGCAGGATCTGTAGGAAAGCGAAATGCATCAAGCCCGTGCCCATGGAAAACAGCTTTGCCTCTTTGCCACGGCGGGCTTTGATCAGGCTGGCTTCGGAATGCGACAGTGACATCATATGCCATGCGATGATCCCCAGAATGACAAAGGCCAGGCCCAGGTGGATCGCCAGGCGATAAGAGGCCACATCAACCACACGGCCGGTCAGGCCGGATGACACCATCCACCAGCCAATCGCGCCCTGAAGGCCGCCAAGCCCGCCCAGGATCAGCAGTTTTGAGGTCCAGCCCACCGGGATCTGTTTGCGGATCAGGAACCAGAAGAACCCGATCGCCCAGACAAGCCCGACAAAACGGCCCAGGAAACGATGCCCCCATTCCCACCAATAGATGGATTTGAACCCTTCGAGATCCATGGCGTGGTTTTGCAGCTGGAATTCCGGGATTTGCTGGTATTTGGCGAATTCTGACTGCCAGCCTGCATCGTTCAAAGGCGGCAGCGTACCAGTCACAAGGTTCCACTCAGTAATGGACAGGCCGCTGTCGGTCAGGCGTGTCAGACCGCCCACCAGGATCATCATAGCCACCAATGCGAACAGCATGCCCAGCCAGATCCGGATCGCACCACGTGCGCCACGTGATTTCGCGTCAATCATACCTGGCGCGGCTGCGGTTTGGGCGGGTTGATCGCCGCCGACCTCTTCAAAGATGCTGCGTTTCTGGCTCATGGGCTGGCTCCTTTATTCACGGGGAACCTATGCCTGCCTGCGCCCATCTGCAAGATGTGAAAACGTGGTCAGTCGCCGCGTTCCTTCCAGCGCACCATCTGGCGCAACATTCCGTGCAATGTCTGCACATCCACGCGGGTCATGGGCATGCGGGACCAGAAATTGCGCAGGTTAAGCTTCATGCTTTCAGCCTTGGTTTCCGGGAAAAAGAACCCGGCCTGATCCAGACGTTCTTCATAATGTTCTGCCAGTTTCGCAACTTCATGCTGCGGTGCAAATTCGGTTTTTGCCATTTCCATGCTTTCCGCTGGCATATCGTGGGCGTCCTGCCCCCATTCATAGGCAGTCAGCAGCACACATTGCGCAAGGTTGAGCGAGGCAAATTCAGGATTCACCGGGACAGAAATAATCGCATTGGCGCGGGCGATATCTTCATTTTCAAGCCCTGCCCGTTCCGGACCAAACATCACGCCAACCTTCTTGCCCTCTGCAATCAGATTGCGGGTGTGGGCCATGGCGCGTTCCGGGGTCATCACCGGTTTGGTCAGATCCCGATGGCGCGCGGTTGTCGCAAACACAAAGTCACAATCCGCAAGTGCCGCATCGGTGCTGTCAAAAATCTGCGCTTCATCCAGAAGACGCCCGGCCCCTGACGCCATTGCATCGGCTTTGGGGTTGGGCCAGCCATCCCGCGGACTGGTGATGCGCATACGATCAAGACCAAAGTTCCACATGGCACGCGCCGCCCCACCGATATTTTCCCCCATCTGTGGGCGGATCAGGATGAAGGCTGGCTGTGTCATGGTATTCCCCGATGTAAAAGTTACGCCCCTGTAACTGATCCCCCCCTCATGATGCAAGTCGCGGAAGCAGTCATAAAGCCAGGTTGCACAATCAATACATCATGACACAATGAAGCAGTTAGCAGCCCCTGTTATTCGTAGAGAGTTGCGATGATGTATATTGAAGAAAATGGCATTTCCTACCGGCGCCTGACGGACGTCGCGCCGCAGGATATACTTGACCATATGACCGACCCGAAAGTGGCGGAACATATGCCCTTGCTTAAAACCATTTGGAATCTCAGCACCGTAAGGCACTTTGTTGCAGCGAAAGAAGCGCGCTGGACGGATGATGGAATTGGTCATGTCGGGATTTACCACAAGGGTAAATACATCGGCTGGGGTGGATTTCAGAAAGAAGGATCAGACTGGGATTTCGGCATGGTTCTGAAAACTGAAACACGTGGCATTGGCCCGCGCATCTGCAAAACTGCGCTGAAAGCGGCTCATGCTGCGGGAATAACCGCCGTGACATTCCTGCTGCCCAATAGCCGCAAATCCACCGGGGCACTGAAACGCCTTGGCGCGGAAGAGCTGAAGCCTGTTGAATATGACGGGGCCCAATTCCGGAAATTCCGGGTGAAAACCGATTGATGCGGGCTTTGCCTTTGACGCGCGATCCGGTATAGGGGCGCAAACCTCTATATAGGAGCCGGAAATGGCCGCTGACACCTCTGCCGAGATCGCCCCGGAGCAACCACAGATCTATCTGATCACCCCGCCGGAATTCGAACTGTCGTCTTTCCCGGATCTTTTGGGTCGTGTTCTGGATGCGCATGAGATCGGCTGTGTGCGTATGGCCATGAGCACACAGGACGAAAGCACCCTGTCCCGCGCCGGTGATCTGCTGCGCGAAACCTGCCATGCACGTGATGTGGCGATTGTCATGGACAGCCATGTTCTGCTTGCGGAAAAGCTGGGCTTTGATGGTGTTCATCTGACGGACAACAACAAAGGCCTGCGCAAGCTGCGTGAAACCTATGGGCCTGATTTTATCCTGGGCGCCCATTGTGGCACCTCGCGTCATGATGGTTTGAACGCGGGCGAAGCCGGGGCCGATTACATCAGTTTTGGCCCGGTCGGTGAAACCCTGATCGGTGATGGCAGCCGCGCCGAGGCCGATCTGTTCAAATGGTGGTCTGAAGTTGTCGAAGTCCCGGTTGTGGCCGAAGGTGTTTTGGATGAAGATCTGATCAGAAGCCTTTCACCTGTCACAGATTTTTTCGGGATTGGCGACGAAATCTGGCGTCAGGAAGATGCATCTGGCGCATTGGGTGCTTTGATCAAGGCGATGCAAGTCTAATTCCTGTTCCTGTCAAAGCCCCACTCAGGTCGCCCCATCGGCGGCCTGTTTTCATTTCTGGCTAAAACAGTTCAGATCTTTTCTGTATACATTCGCATACCGTCTTTCTTTTTTCATCTCGGGGGTGTAGAAAGCCCTCAAATTCGATTCCAACCCAAAGAGGCATCTCATGACCAAAATCAAGGTAGAGAACCCCGTCGTAGAACTCGACGGTGACGAAATGACCCGCATCATCTGGCAGTTCATCAAAGACAAACTGATCCTGCCATACCTTGATATTGATCTGAAATATTATGACCTTGGTATCGAAGCACGCGACGAAACCGACGACCAGATCACCATTGACGCGGCTGAAGCGATCAAGAAATACGGCGTTGGCGTCAAATGTGCGACCATCACTCCGGATGAAGCCCGCGTTGAAGAATTCGGCCTGAAGAAAATGTGGCGTTCGCCAAACGGCACCATCCGCAACATCCTGGGTGGTGTTGTATTCCGTCAGCCGATCATCTGTCAGAACGTACCACGTCTGGTTCCAGGTTGGACCCAGCCGATTGTTATTGGCCGTCATGCGTTTGGTGATCAGTATAAAGCGACTGATTTCCTCTTCCCTGGCAAGGGCAAGCTGACCATGAAATTCGTTGGCGAAGATGGCACCACCATTGAGAAAGACGTTTATGACGCCCCCGCCGCCGGTGTTGCGATGGGTATGTATAACCTGGATCAGTCCATCATCGATTTCGCACGCGCATCCATGAACTACGGCCTGAAACTGGGCTGGCCTGTGTATCTGTCCACCAAGAACACCATCCTGAAAGCCTATGACGGCCGCTTCATGGATCTGTTCCAGAAGGTGTACGAAGAAGAATTCGAAGCTGATTTCAAAAAAGCTGGCATCACCTATGAACACCGTCTGATTGATGACATGGTGGCATGTGCGATGAAATGGAACGGTGGTTTTGTCTGGGCTTGTAAGAACTATGACGGCGACGTTCAGTCCGACACCGTGGCACAGGGCTTTGGTTCCCTTGGTCTGATGACATCCCAGCTGATGACACCAGACGGAAAAATCGTTGAAGCCGAAGCCGCCCACGGTACTGTGACCCGTCACTACCGTCAGCACCAGGCTGGTAAAGAGACCTCCACGAACTCTATCGCGTCTATCTTTGCATGGACCGGTGGTCTGAAGCACCGTGCGAAACTGGATGAAAACACACAGCTGATGAACTTTGCAGAGACCCTGGAAAAAGTCATCGTAGACACAGTTGAATCCGGCGACATGACCAAAGATCTGGCGCTGCTGGTTGGTCCGGATCAGAAATGGCTGACCACTATGGGCTTCCTTGAGAAGGTTAATGAAAACCTTGGCAAGGCGCTGGCGGGTTAACCCGACCACACATTCAATTCAGAAAGCCGCCGCAAAAATGTGGCGGCTTTTTTGTGCGTACCTCCTGTTCTCCGCCAGAATTAGCCAGACTTATACCCCTTTGGTTGATTTTACTCTTCCGTCAGGACCGTCAACGTGAAACAACCCTTAAGGGATTTGACGCTTTGCGCGGCAGAACAGACTGGGGATATTCATGAATAAAAACATCAGCATGGCACTGGCCGCAACACTGTCCATGACCGCACAGCCAATGATCGCAGACACATGGGTCTGGGGGCGTGTCGAAGCCTTTGACCGCACAGAAGGCACGGATCTGAAACAAATTCTGGGCAATCTGTCAGCCGGAACAGCATTGGGAACAACCGATCTCTGGGTGAACGCGGATTATTCGCGTCTGAATCTGGATATTGGCAGCATTGAGCACAGTAATCTTGATTTCGGTGCTGATTTCGCCCTGTCTGATCATCTTCGCCTGGATGTCACTTACAGTCACCTGCGTCAGGATGATAAGTTTTTCAGCTTTAAAGATCACACGCGTTTTGAGAACTCTGAAGTTGGCCTGACCTGGAGTGGCAATAACTGGTTCCTGCGCGCAGGTTTTGCAGCCCTGGATCGGGATTTGCCGGATACGGCCGGAGATTACTGGTCCCTTGGCGCAGGTCTGTCACTGTCTTCCCGCACGACTGCAACGCTGATCACCTATATCCCGAATGATGACGCCAGCCACATTACAGCGATGGGCCTGAACCATGCCGCAGACCGGTTCACGATCAGCGCCCATTATGTTCATGCAACTGATGCACAACGGATTTTCAATGCCCGGGTCGATATGCCCCTGAATGAAAAACTGGATCTGCAGGGCTATCTGTCCCATTACAGCCAGCCGGATGAAGATCTTTACACATCCATCGGTGCCGGACTGCGCTATCAATTTGCCGAACGCGCTGCTGTGTATGGTGCTGTGGAACACATTATGCCAGATGATGATATTGATAATTTTGCCTCCATTGGCATCGGTATTGATTTTGCTCTGAGAGATCGCCCTGCCCGCCGGATGAATTTTGCTGAACAGGTCGGCAAGCCTGTCTTCCTGAACGGTCAGCTGCCCGGGAACCGTCTGCGGGTGATCAACTGATATACGCCAACCACCCAGTGAGACGCCCGCAGTTGCGACACTGCGGGCGTTTGACATTTGTCATGCAGCGTGATCAGTGATTTAGAAAAAACGGTCCCTGTCATGAAAAACCACATAAAATCCCAGCCGCCCGAAGGCCACAAAGAACCCCATCGCCAGGCTGCGCATGCCTGGTATGAGGATGCGATTGCGATTGGCATCGGCACTTTGATGTGCAGCTTTTCCGTGGCTTTGCTGACAAAACTGGGCCTGATCACCGGGCAGACCGCAGGGCTTGGGGTTCTTTTGTCTTATGTTACGGACTGGGAATTCGGGACGATCTTTTTCATTCTGAACATCCCCTTCTATCTGCTGGCATGGTTTCGTCTGGGCCTGATCTTTACCCTGAAAACCTTTCTGGCCGTGGCTGTTGTCACCGCCCAGATGCATTTCATGCCGGCAATGGTACAGTTTGAAACGCTGAACCCCTGGTTTGGTGCCATTCTGTCCGGGTCGCTTGCGGGTGCGGGCCTGCTGATCCTGTTTCGCCATGGGACAAGCCTTGGTGGCATTGGTGTGCTGGGACTTTACATTCAGGAACGCACGGGGTTTCAGGCCGGGTGGTTCCAGCTGTCTGTTGATGCGGTGATCTTTACGATTGCCCTGTTTGTGCTGAATCTGCCCCTGGTGGCGTTTTCCCTGCTGGGTGCCCTGATCACCAATATGGCGATTGGCATGAACCACCGCAAAGACCGCTATATCGCGCGCTGATCAGCCCATGAAATCACAAAGGCGGACGTGATCCTTTGTGAAAACAGCCAGCTTGCCCGCAGGCAATTCGATCCAGTCGTCGCTGCTGGTTTCCAATGGTTCAGACACCACCATCCAGCCTTCAGACTGCGTGCAGCGTTTGTAATACACTGTGGGTGCAATATGGTCAGAACTGGCGCGGGCGGCATAGAGGTTTTCACCGTCTGACATGGCCACGGACAGACGCAGATGCGGGGTTTCGCCTTTCTCGCGCGACAGATTTTCCAGATCGCGGGCGGCTTTCACCAGGGCATTCACCGGATCCTGATCCAGCCCGTGATGAAGCGCACGCAGGAACAGAACCTCACTGTCGGTTGCGCCTTTGCGTTCGTGGTAAAGTTCGTCCGGGATCAGCATATCGGCACTGCGACGGAAATGTTCAAAGCCCCCGACCTGACCATTGTGCATGAAGCTCCAGCGGCCGGATGTGAACGGGTGACAGTTGTTGCGGCTAGTGGCCGATCCGGTAGAGGCACGCACATGGGCCAGAAACAGGCCGGATTTGATCTGCGCCGCGACAGAGGCAAGATTGGGATCAGACCAGGCGGGCAGCACGTCACGAAACAAGCCGGGTTCAGGCCGGTGCGCATACCAGGCAATCCCAAACCCATCGGCATTGATTGCGGTTTTCGCCTCTGAGGCGGCCTGACTTTGCACAAGCAGGGAATGGGCCGGTGCGGAAATCACCTGCTCAAGGAAAATCGGCTGGCCAATAAAGGCGGCCCATCGGCACATAGGGAATACTTTCGTTGTTTGGGGCTGCTTACAGCAAAACAAAAGCCCTGCCCACCGCTCTCTCCTTCGGTGGCAGGGCTTTGCGAAACGTCGGGCGACTTATTTCCCGCGGTTCTTTGTCTTATCGTACATCTGGGCGATCATCTTGCTGGCGGTCTTTTCAAACAGACAGGGGATCACCGCATGGATCAGCGCGGCAAAAGCGGCCAGAAACAGTTTGAACGAAAACTTTCCGGCAAATGCCGCATGTTCCAGATAGCTTTCCTCGACGGCGCGCGGATGCTCAAGAAATACTTTGCTGATCATTTTTCTGTCCTGTTCTGACCTGTTTGCGTTCACCCATATTATCTGGGGCCGCGCGTGAAGTGTTCCCAATCTCTGGTAGATTTCGCTTGATACGGTGACATTTTCACCTGTATTGATATCTTATGGTGACAATTGATGATACAGACCGCAAAATCCTGAAACACCTGCAACGGGATGCCTCCCTGAGTCTGGAAGCCCTGGGCGAGGCTGTGAACCTGTCGCGCAATGGCTGCTGGCGGCGGGTGCGCGCGATGGAAGAATCCGGCGTAATCCGTAAACGTGTTACCCTGCTTGATCCGGATAAGCTGGATCTTGGGTTGATTGTTTTCATCCAGATCCGCACGCGATCGCATGATGCGGACTGGCTGACAAAATTTGCCCGCGCCACCCGCGAGATGCCGGAAATTCTGGGTGCCTATCGTATGACTGGCGATCTGGATTATCTGATCCGCGCAAGAGTGCGCGATGTGAAGGATTATGACGATCTTTATCAGCGGCTCATTTCCAGGGTGGACATGTCGGATGTTTCCGCGTCTTTTGTCATGGAAGAACTGAAAGAAACCACCGAGCTGCCGCTTTAGGCGCGCAGGCCCCTTTCCCGGATTTGCCCCATGCCAATGCACTATATCTACCTGATCTGCGCCGTGATTGCGGAAACCATAGGCACGGCGTCTATGCAGGCCAGTCAACAGTTCACAAAACCCCTGCCCTCGCTTGTGGTTGTGGTCAGCTATGCTGTGTCCTTCTACCTGCTTAGTCTGACCCTGAAATTCATGCCCGTTGGCGTGGTCTATGCCCTTTGGTCCGGGCTTGGTATTGTTCTGATTGCCCTGATCGGCCTGGCGGTGTTCGGGCAGAAACTGGATCTGCCTGCGGTGATTGGCCTTGGTCTGATCATTGCCGGGGTTCTGGTGATTAACCTGTTTTCACACAGCGCAACCCACTGATACGAATTGCCGGGCAGGTTGCTGGTTGCAACAACACCCTATTCCCTTTGATGCCTTAGCGACAGCACACGGAGCAGACATGGCAGGTTATCAGGCATTTCAGCGCGGCTTTCGGCGGGCACTGAAAGGACAGGAACTTCCAGAGGAGTTCACGTGGCGGGATGCACTGCCCAATGTGTTGTTCTTTGGCGGTCTGGCCAGCCTGCTGATCACTCTGATGGAACCCGAAAGCTCTGAACAGCTGAATTTCCTTGAGTCGCTTATACATTGGTTTCTGCATTTTGCCCTGTCTGCGGTCCTGTGGCTTTCTGCTTTTATGTGGCTTGTGCGACGTCAGCTATCACCGCGGCTACTGCCCTTTGTGGGCGTGTTGATCACACCTCTGATTTTTGCTGCGATTTCTCTGACGGTGGATATTGGTTCAGGAACAGAAGAAAACCCGCAAGATAGCCTGGCGTTGCTGCCCTGGTGGTATTTCACGGAACTTACCGGGGTTGGCTGGAACGCCCTGATCCTGGGAACAGTTCTGACCCTTGTGATCTACGCTGTGGATGCTGCGGGTGATCCTGCCCCCGTACCTGCCGTTCCGGCACGTGAACCGCCTGCCCTCCACAGACTTTTTAGCGCAATTCCCCCACAACGGGATATCAGGCTGATCCGTGCGGAAGCGCAGGACCACTATGTTGCGTTTGTTACTGATCAGGGCACGCATCTGGTTCTGATGCCTTTCTCAGACGCAATTGAGAAACTGGCGGTTTATAATGGGCTGCAATGTCACCGGTCTCACTGGATTATCCGCGATCAGGTTCACAATCTGCGCAAGGCCGGTTCAGCCTGGGAATGTGAGATGGTAAACGGCGATATCGTCCCTGTCAGCCGTCGTCGTGCGCCAGAAGTACGCAAAGCCCTGAAACCGGCATAAATACCGCGCCACGGATGGATTTTTTGATTTAAGGCTGGCTTTTTCTGCGCCTGCACGATAGGGCCGCAGCAAACCCCTGAAACGCATGACATGGCAGGACGACCCAACCGATGGATCTTCGCAATATCGCTATCATCGCTCACGTTGACCACGGCAAAACGACCCTGGTAGATGAGCTTCTGAAACAATCCGGTGTATTCCGGGACAACCAGGCCGTTGCAGAACGCGCCATGGACAGCAACGATCTGGAACGCGAACGCGGTATCACGATCTTTGCGAAACCCACATCTGTGGAATGGAAAGACACGCGTATCAACATCGTTGACACCCCGGGCCACGCTGACTTTGGTGGCGAAGTAGAACGTATTCTGTCCATGGTTGACGGTGTTGTTCTGTTGGTTGACGCCGCAGAAGGCCCGATGCCACAAACTAAATTTGTGACCTCCAAGGCGCTTGCCCTGGGTCTGCGACCGATTGTTGTTGTGAACAAAGTCGACAAACCAGACGGTGAACCTGACCGGGCGCTGGACGAATGTTTTGACCTGTTCGCAAGCCTTGACGCCACGGACGAGCAGCTTGATTTCCCAACCATGTACGCATCCGGCCGTAATGGCTGGGCTGACATGGAACTGGACGGCCCACGCAAAGATCTGTCCGCGATGTTCGATCTGATCCTGGATCACGTCCCGGCCCCTGCGCAGATTTCACGCAAAGACGAACCATTCCAGATGCTTGCGACCACTTTGGGTTCCGACCCATTCCTGGGCCGTATGCTGACGGGTCGCGTTGAAGCAGGCACACTGAAAGCTGGCGAAAGCATCAAAGCGATGTCCCGCGATGGTGATCTGATCGAGAACTTCCGCGCAACCAAGATCATGGCGTTCCGTGGTCTGGCACAACAGGAAATCGACGTGGCCGAAGCTGGCGATATCGTTTCAGTGGCCGGCATGACCAAATCCACTGTTGCGGATTCCCTGCTCGCCCCATCTGTCAGCGAACCTCTGCCTGCGCAGCCAATCGATCCACCCACCATCACAGTGACCTTCGGCATCAACGATAGCCCGCTGGCGGGTCGTGACGGCAAGAAAGTTCAGTCTCGTGTGATCCGTGACCGCCTGATGAAAGAAGCAGAAGGCAACGTTGCGATTAAAATCACCGACACTCCAGGTGGTGAAGCTTTTGAGGTTGCCGGTCGTGGTGAACTTCAGATGGGTGTTCTGATTGAGAACATGCGTCGCGAAGGCTTTGAGCTGTCCATCTCTCGCCCACAGGTGCTGTTCCAGGACATCGACGGTGTTCGCCACGAGCCAATCGAAGAAGTCACCATTGATGTGGATGACGAATATTCCGGCGCTGTGATCGAAAAACTGACAGGCACCCGCAAAGGTGAGCTGACAGAAATGCGCCCCGCTGGTGCGGGTAAAACACGGATCATCGCGAATGTTCCGTCTCGTGGCCTGATCGGTTATCACGGTGAATTCCTGACCGACACGCGCGGCACCGGCGTTCTGAACCGTGTGTTCCACGACTGGGCCCCACACAAAGGCGCAATCCCGGGTCGTCGTGCTGGCGTTCTGATTTCCATGGAAAACGGCACATCCGTTGCTTACGCTCTGTGGAACCTGGAAGATCGCGGCAAGATGATGATCGGCTCACAGGCTGAGGTGTATCAGGGCATGATCATCGGTGAACATTCCCGTGAAAACGATCTGGAAGTGAACCCGCTGAAAGGCAAAAAACTGACCAACGTGCGTGCATCTGGCACCGACGAAGCAGTGCGCCTGACCACACCGATCACCCTGTCTCTGGAAGAAGCGATTGCTTACATCGACAATGATGAACTGGTGGAAGTGACACCAAACAACATCCGTCTGCGCAAACGCTACCTTGACCCGCATGAGCGCAAGCGCTTTGCTAAATCACTGGCTGGATAAGCGCCAGTTGATTGAGTGTTAAAGAAAGATGAAAGGCGGTCTCTTGAGGCCGCCTTTTACTTTGAAGTCACAGGATCACCGATGCGAATGTGACCGGGTGTAATTACCTCAGCGCACCAGCCACCGTGGCCACGCATGGCGTTGTAACCGCCAGGGCCCAGGATCACCTCCATCCGGGAACATGGGGCGCAGGGCGATGTGATTTTCAGGGTGACGTCGCCGATCTTCAGAATCTGATTGCGCAAAGCGGACAGATTGATGCCTGACACCATCAGATTGCGGCGCAGCAGTTCCGGCGTGATATCAGGTTTCCCGCAAAGCGCTGTAATCACGGGCAGATGTTCCGCCTGGATCAAAGTAACAGCACGTTTGCCGGGGCTGGGATGGCGATCACCGACAAGCCCGGCCTCAGTCACATCGGTCCTGTCAGGGGTGATCAGATCAGCCTTACGCGCGGGGCGCAGGCCGATCCAGTCAAGTCGCCCTGCCCGCGCGTGATTTTGCATCAGCGCGCGCAGAGGCGATGTCTCATTCACTGGTTTCAACAACCATCAGTTCGCGCTCAGATGCGCCGCGCGCGTGGTTCAGGGCTTCCTGATATTCTGGTGAATGGTAACAGGCCACCGCCGTATCCACGTCAGGGAATTTCGCCACAACATTGCGCGGACGTTCCTTGCCCTCAAGTTGCACAAAGCGGCCACCACGGGCGATGAATTCACCGCCGTGTTTTGCCACGGCAGGCCCGGCCAGTTTTGCGTATTTTCCGTAAGCTTCTTCGTCAGTTACGGTTACATGTGCGATCCAGAGTGCGCCCATAATTATCCCTCCAGGACAGATTTAGCTGCGGCAATCGCCGCGTCAGCATTTTCAACAGATTTACCGCCGCCCTGCGCCATATCCGGACGACCACCGCCACCTTTGCCACCCAGTTCGGGCACAGCCGCGCGCACAAGATCAACCGCAGAAAGATCACCTTTCAGATCATCGGTCACACCTGCGGCAACCGCCGCTTTACCGCCGGCATCGGCGATCAGAAGAACAGCACCACTTCCAAGTCGGGACTTATGTTCATCAATCAGTGACGGCAGATCACGTGGTGAAACACCTTCAACAACCTGCGCGAAGAATTTGATACCATTGATGCTTTCAGCTTCGGGCGCAGAATCACCGCTGCCTGCCATCGCAAGCTGTTTGCGCAGATCAGCGACCTCAGATGTCAGTGATTTGCGTTCTGCCATCAGGGCTTTGACACGGTCGGACAGTTCTTCAGGGCGGGCCTTCAGATTGCCGGCAATGTCTTTGATCCGCGCATCCTGGGCAGCAAGGTAATCAAATGCCGCCTGACTTGTCAGGGCCTCGATCCGGCGTACACCGGACGAACTGGCGCTGTCGCCAAGGCAGACAAACATGCCGATGTCGCCGGTCTGGTGCACATGTGTGCCACCGCAAAGTTCCAGTGAATAAGTGTCGCCATCATTGCCTTTGCCAGAACCGCTTTCACGCCCCATGGACACAACGCGCACTTCGTCGCCGTATTTTTCACCAAACAGCGCCTGCGCCCCCAGGGCACGGGCATCATCCGGTGTCATGATCCGGGTTTCAACCGGGGTGTTCTGTCGGATGAAAGCGTTAACATCCTGTTCAACTTGCTTAATTTCAGCATCGGACATCGCCGCATTATGTGAGAAATCAAACCGCAGACGATCATCCGCATTCAGAGAGCCACGCTGTGCCACGTGATCACCAAGATGCACCCGCAGCGCTTCGTGCAGCAGGTGTGTTGCGGAATGGTTCGCGCGAATTTGGGTGCGGCGTGTGTGATCAACCTTCAGCTCAGCACCCTGCCCGGTCTCAATCGAACCTTCGGTCACTTTGGCTGAATGCACAAACACACCCGCTGTTTTGCGCGTATCTGTGATTTCGACTTTGCTGGTTTCGGTTTGCAGCACACCGCTATCGCCAACCTGACCACCACTTTCCGCATAGAAAGGCGTTTGGTTCAGAGCGATCTGAATTTCGTCACCTTTGGCCGCCTTATCCTGGGCCTTACCACCGGATACCAGCGCCAGAACCTGCCCTTCGGCGATCTCTGTGTCATAGCCCAGGAATTCGGTCACACCGTGCTTGTCAGCGATGTCGAACCAGACCGTTGAATCCGCCGCATCACCAGAACCGGACCAGGCCGCACGCGCCTTGGCTTTCTGTTCTTCCATCGCGGCGTTAAAACCATCCACATCCGCACCACGACCCTGTTCGCGCAATGCATCCTGTGTCAGATCCAGCGGGAAACCAAAGGTGTCATACAGTTTAAATGCCGCTTCACCAGGCAGATCTGCACCTTCCGGCAGCTTGGAAACTTCGGCATCAAGCAGAGTCAGCCCCCGGTCAAGTGTCTGACGGAAACGGGTTTCCTCGTTCAAAAGCGTTTCTTCAATCATGGTCTGGCCATGGGACAGTTCTGGGAAAGCCTGGCCCATTTGCGCCACAAGTTCCGGCACCAGACGGTGCATCACAGGATCTTTCGCCCCAAGAATATGCGCATGACGCATGGCACGACGCATAATACGGCGCAGCACATAACCGCGGCCTTCATTGGACGGCATCACGCCATCAGCAATCAGGAAAGACGTGGAACGCAGGTGATCCGCGATCACGCGGTGATGCACGTTTTTATCGCCATACGGATCAACGCTAGTCGCATGCGCGGAAGCTTCGATCAGCGCTTTGAACAGATCGGTGTCATAGTTGTCATGGCTGCCCTGCATCAACGCGCCGATACGTTCCAGCCCCATGCCGGTATCAATGGACGGCTTTGGCAGGTTTTCACGACGGCCATCTTCGAACTGTTCGTATTGCATGAATACGAGGTTCCAGATCTCGATGAAGCGGTCACCATCTTCGTCCGGAGAACCGGGAGGGCCGCCCCAGATATGTTCGCCGTGATCATAAAAAATCTCGGTACACGGGCCACAGGGACCAGTCGGCCCCATGGACCAGAAGTTGTCAGATGTTGCGATGCGAATGATGCGATCATCCGACAGACCCGCGTACTTTTTCCAGATATTCGCCGCTTCGTCATCGTCGTGATAAACGGTTACCAGAAGTTTATCTTTGTTAATGCCGAACTCTTTGGTGATCAGATCCCATGCGAAAGGGATGGCGTCTTCTTTAAAGTAATCGCCAAAGCTGAAGTTGCCCAGCATTTCAAAGAATGTGTGGTGGCGGGCCGTGTAGCCCACGTTATCCAGGTCGTTGTGCTTGCCTCCGGCCCGTACACATTTCTGGCTGGTCGTGGCGCGCTGATAATCGCGGGTTTCAACGCCGGTAAACAGGTTTTTAAACTGTACCATGCCCGCGTTTGTGAACATCAAAGTCGGGTCATTGCGCGGAACAAGCGGTGAGCTGTCCACAACCTCGTGACCATTTTTGTCGAAGTAGTTCAGAAACGTCGATCGGATATCGTTAAGTCCGGGCATTTTGGTCGCACTTTCGCATTGATAATCTGGCTTTTGAGACATTTAGCGACCACAGGCACAACTGTCCACAGGCAGGCCAGGGCGATGCCGGGTATTTAAGTGAATTTGTAAATAAAAACCCCGGCGACGTTCTGTCACCGGGGTATTTTCTGATCCTTCTGGATCTCTGATCTTAAAGCTTACGCATTTATGATCGGGGATTATCCATCCAGCACGTCATCATCATCGCCCATACCCGGAGGCATGTCGAAATCCAGGCCATGGGCCGCACGGATTTTATCTTCGATCTCAAACGCTGTGCGGTTGTTTTCGCGCAGGTAATTTTTCGCGTTCTCACGCCCCTGCCCGATGCGTTCATCCCCATAAGAGAACCAGGAACCGGACTTATCGACCACACCGGCTTTGACACCAAGATCAAGCAATTCGCCCATCTTGGAAATGCCTTCACCATACATGATGTCGAATTCCACCTGTTTGAACGGTGGCGCAACTTTGTTTTTAACCACTTTCACCCGAGTCTGGTTGCCAACGATTTCATCGCGATCTTTAATCGCACCAATGCGGCGGATATCCAGGCGTACAGAGCTGTAGAACTTCAGCGCATTGCCACCAGTTGTGGTTTCAGGTGAGCCAAACATCACACCAATTTTCATCCGGATCTGGTTAATGAAAACAACCATGCACTTGGAACGCGAAATGGAACCTGTCAGTTTGCGCATCGCCTGACTCATCAGGCGGGCGTGCACGCCAACGGAGCTATCGCCCATATCCCCTTCAAGTTCAGATTTCGGCGTCAGGGCGGCAACGGAATCGACCACAACCATGCTGACTGCACCGGAACGCACCAGGGTATCAACGATTTCCAGGGATTGTTCCCCGGTGTCAGGCTGAGAAATCAGCAATTCATCAAGGTCGACGCCAAGCTTCTTTGCGTATTGTGGATCAAGCGCGTGTTCTGCATCAACAAATGCGCAAACCCCGCCCTTTTTCTGTTCTTCTGCAATGCAATGCAGGGTCAGCGTCGTTTTACCGGAACTCTCTGGACCGTAAATTTCAACGATCCTGCCCTTCGGCAGACCACCAATACCCAAAGCAATATCAAGACCCAGCGAGCCGGTTGATGTTGCTTCGATTTCCTGGACGGCATTCGCATCGCCCAGTTTCATAATTGAACCTTTACCAAATTGACGTTCAATCTGGGCCAGTGCGGAATCGAGCGCCTTCTGACGGTCGGTGTTTTTCTTATCAGTCATACTCAAAAGATCTGCCGTTGCCATTTGTTATGCGTCCTTATCCCATACCGGGGAGCGCCCGGCAATTTATGTTTTGTTCTACACTTGTTCCCTTTATGGAAACAAAATGAGAACATTTCAATGAAAATTTTCATTTTGACTTTGAGACTAATCCTTTAACAACAGGTTTACGGTGATATGTTTTGCCGCTGGCACATTATAGTTTTCATAAAGGGTCAATCGTAATGATGATATTTGAAGCAAAGCGACTGATCTATCTGGCGATGCCAAAAACCGGAAGTACTGCCATCGAATCAGTGCTTCAGCCCCATGCGGATATCGCGTTTCGCAGCCCTCCGCGGCTGAAACATGCAACACCACGCACCATCCGGAACTTTAACAGGCTGTTTAAACCTATTGATCCCTATGAATTTGAACTTGTGGTCATGATGCGCGAACCTCTGAGCTGGCTGGAGAGCTGGTATCGGTATCGCACAAGATCCGATCTTGATAATCATCCCCACAGCACAAAACACGTCAGCTTCGAAGATTTTCTGATTGCGACCTGCGAAAAGGAACCACCGGCCTTTGCGGCGATCGGTTCCCAACATAAGTTCTTATGTGACACAGGCACGACACCACTTGCTGAAACGATTTTCCCATATGAACAGCTTTCTTCCGCGATGACCTATCTGAACAAGCGGCTTGGTACGCATCACAAAGTATCTGACGTCAACAAATCACCAGCTATCTGTGTCGATGTTTCCGACGATGTTCTCGAACTTATTGGTCAGAAACGGCGGCAGGAAATTGAACTGTATGAAGAGGTTGCAGCAGGTAAATACCTGCCATCGGATCCATCATTCAATGCAGCTGTTTCTGAATAGTCCGGGTAAGGTCTTTCAGCGAAAATGGTTTTGGCAGGAAGACCGAATTCGGGATTTCATCGTCATTCTCGCCGAAAGCGTCTTCCGCATAACCAGAAACAAAGACAACTTTTACATCTGGTCGCTGCCTGAGCGCCTGTCGCACCCAGCTTGGACCATCCATCCCCGGCATAATGACATCACTTAGAAACAGGTCAACGTTGAGTGTGTCATCCTCTAGTGTTTCCAGGGCCGTTTCTGCGCAATCTGCTTCAATCACAGTATATCCCCGCATCCGAAGGGCCCGCGATGCGAAGGCACGGACAGGGGCTTCATCTTCAACCAGCAACACGACACCTTCGCCCTGGCGGGTCTGGTCACTGTCAGAAGGCAGATCTTCCTGCACGGGCGCCTGAAGCTGGGGCACATCTGAAGCTTCGAACATCGGGAAATACAGCGTAAAAACAGATCCCTCCCCGGGGGTGGAATCGACAAAAATGTAACCACCGGTCTGCTTGACGATCCCATATGCCATCGACAAACCCAGACCGGTTCCCTCACCGGTGCGCTTGGTTGAATAAAACGGTTCAAATATTTTGCCGATTTTGCCCGCCGGAATGCCAGTGCCCTGATCCCTGACGCGGACAACAACATAATTTCCCTGAGGCACGATGACACGATCACGGGAAAGTGGTTCTGAAAGGGTTACATTGTTGGTTTCAATCCGAATTTCACCGCCATAAGGCATTGCATCACGTGCATTTACAACAAGGTTCATCAGAACCTGTTCCAGCTGACGCTTGTCCGCCCGGATCGTATTCAGTTCCGGATCATGTGACATCACAAGCGATACTTTCTCACCGACAAGACGGTTGAGAAGATGGGCAAGATCCGCAACGGCGCCTCGCAGATCCAGGACTTCCGGCTGCAGGTTCTGTTTGCGTGAAAATGCCAGCAGCTGGCCAACAAGGCAGGCCGCACGGTTGGCATTTTCATTTATCTGTACGAGATCACCATAATCAGGATCCCCCTGATCATGACGTAACATCAGTAAATCGCAATGACCTGTGATGGCCGTAAGAAGATTATTGAAATCATGCGCGACACCGCCTGCCAGCTGGCCAATCGCCTGCATCTTCTGGCTTTGAACAAACTGCGCTTCCAGAGTTTTAAGTTCCGTTGCATCCGTCAGCACCGCAATCAGCACATGGCCTTCTTTTTCCGCACGGCGTGTCAGAGTAATCTGAAGGAAACGTTCCTGTTCAGGCAGACGGGCGCGAATGATCTCAGAGCGGCTTAAGCCCCTGCCATCCAAGGCTTCATCAAGCCAGTCGCGTACAGATCGTCCCAGACCTTCCACCAGATCTGACACAGCAAATTCACCTTCGCGCGGAATGGAAAGCATCTTCCGGGCCAGTCGATTGGCGGTATCAATGTGCCCGCCTGGCAGGATTTTCAAAAGCGGAACAGGAAGTTCATCAAACAAATCCGGTTGCTCTGTTGCAAGCGATCCCGGGGGCAAATTGCCATCAGAAACTGCGCCTTCATCAGTTGCGCCCCCACCAGTTCCACCTGGGATCAGATAGATTTCCTGACGTCCTGCGGCGCTTTCAATGCCTGCAATCATCGACGGAACCGGCCCGTCAGCTGTTGAAACAATATTCACCTCGCCCGGACGTGGTGGCAGTTCGGTAAAAATACGATCCAATGTCTTAACCCGCCCCCCCAGGACGCGGCGCATTGCTTCATTCATAAAGAGAACCGTACCGGATTTTGAAGCCGTTAACATCGGCAGGCTCATACCTTCGGATCCGCGGGTCCCGGCCGTACGTTCCCCAAAATCTTCAACCCGCCAGAAAAACACCTCTGTTGCGATCCTGTGGACGGCCAGACGTGTCTGACCACGTCGTGTTGACAGATCTTCACGTGCAGATCCGGTAGCCTGAGCGCGGTTCTGCAACCGAAACAGAACCGCAGACGGGTTTGCAAAAAGATCCCGGAAAGCCTGTGCCAGGGTTTCTGCCTTTCCCTGCCCCAGGCGTTCTGATGCAACCGTATTTTTCCAAATAATTTCCCCGTCTTTATCGGTCGCAAAACAGGAGGATGTATCTGCTTCCGACATCTGGTTCAGATCCCGCAAAAGCTTTGTGTGACCGGGGTGTCGGTGGTTCTGAAGGAATGTCCACAGAACACCGAAAGTCAAAAGCACACTGCCGACAGTTAACATCCCCAGGCGCGTATATCCCTGAGGCAGGAAAAAACCTGCCCCGCAAAGAAGGATCGCGACGAAAGACAGGGCAAATGACGGGCTGCGCAGGATGCGCCTGACAGCGGGTTCCTGCGAAGATGATGAAACGGATATTGTTGCTGATTGCGACACGAGACTCTCTGACCTGCGATTCGTAATGCTCCCAGTGTCGCGCCAAAACCCTTAACTGCTGTTTAATGCGCACTGCACCAGAAACAACTATAGGGCGAGTATCTTGCTAAATCCCGTTCAGGTCAAGGTTTTCGCAATACCGCCAGAAAAAACCCGTCTCCGCCCTGTAACGGCGTGAAGTGGTGACGTGACACTTCTGACCAGCCCGGGTGATCGGCCAGAAAACCGCTGGATTGCGCGTCATTCTCGGCCTCAAGCAGTGAACAGGTGGCATAGGCAAGAATGCCACCGGGCATAACAAGACCAGCTGCCGTGCGCATGACCTCTGCCTGAGTTGTCAGCGTTTTTTGCAACTGTTCTTCCGTTAAACGCCATTTTCCTTCGGGATCACGCCGCCAGGATCCGGCCCCTGAACAGGGCGCATCCGCGAAAACCGTGGCAAACTTCGGGGCTTTTTTCAGGGCTGGCAGGGATTTGATGTCAACCCGCACCCCTGCCCGACGTGCGCGTTCCGGGATATCGCGCATGCGGGCTTCTGAGATATCATGCGCGGTTACTTTTGCCCCACGTGCCGCAAGTGCCAGAGATTTCCCACCACCCCCGGCGCAGAAATCAAGCACGGGCCCTTCGATCGGAATAAGGTCGGATACAGCCTGGGACGCAGCATCCTGAATTTCAGCCAGCCCGTCGCGATAAACGGCTGAGGCTGCGAACCTTCTGGGGTTTTCAGTGACTTCCAGGGCCGTTTCTGAAAGGTCATGCGCGATAGCCGTGATATCTTCGCGCGCCAGAGCGGCAATGACTTTGTCACGGGTGGTCCGCGCCTGATTGACCCTTAGGAACAAGGGCGCGCGCTGGCGCATGGCCTGTTCAATCGCGCTAAAATCTTCGCCCAGAGATCCCTGCATCTGCGGCAGGATCCAGGCCGGCAAGTCAACGACATGTTCTGCGATTCCCGCAGTTTGTTCTGCTTCTGTCAGCGGGGTTGGCGCATGGCCTTCCCCGGTGAAATAGTCATCGACATCCTGGCCCTGGTTGCGCAGAGCGCCGATCATAATCGCACGCCCGCTTTCGCCACCCCCAAGTGCGGCAAAACTGTTCAGGTTGCGCAGAGCTTCAAACACATGATCACGCACCGCAGCGCGATCTTTGGATCCCGCAAAGCGAGACCGCCGCGCCCAGTTTGTCAGAACCTTTTCAACAGGCGTGCCTTCACGCCAGGCATCCAAAATCTCAATCGCGGCGGCAATGCGGGCAGCGGGTGTCATGACGGCTTATTTCCTTATGTGCTTTCCCTCCCTTTACTGCAGCACATGCAGGAAAGGAACCGCAGTGGCACAGAATTGCCGCAACAGGCGTTTTCGCAATGCCCCCTTGACCCTGCCCGCGAACTGCCGGAGACACAGACGAAACAAAGAGGCAGACATGATCAGAGCACTTTACGACTGGGTTATCGGGTTGGCAGCACATCCACGTGCCCTGTGGATTCTCGCGCTGGTCAGCTTTGTTGAAAGCTCTGTTTTTCCGATCCCGCCGGATGTGCTGATGATCCCGATGATCCTGGCCGCCCCGTCACGCGCATTTGTGATCGCAGGCGTTGCGCTGGTGTCTTCGGTTCTGGGCGGCATGTTTGGCTATTATATCGGCTGGGGCCTGTTCGAAACGGTCGGACGCCCGGTGCTGGAATTCTACGGAAAAGACGCCTATTTCGAAGAGTTTTCAGAACGTTACAATGCCTGGGGCGCCTGGGCGGTTCTGGTCGCCGGGGTCACGCCCTTTCCTTATAAAGTCATCACCATTCTGTCGGGCGCAACCGGGCTGAACTTTGTGGTCTTTATGATCGCAAGCATTATTGCCCGCGGCCTGCGTTTCTTCATCGTTGCCTGGCTTTTGTGGAAGTTTGGCGCACCGATCCGCGACTTTATTGAAAAACGCCTTGGCCTGATGTTTATATTGTTTGTGATCATCCTGGGCGCAGGCTTCTATCTGGTGAAATTCCTATGAACAGAACATTCCTTTCCCTCGCCACCGCTGGTTCTGCCGCCATGCTGTTGGGCGCATTTGGCTTTGAATATATCGGTGAACTTGCGCCCTGTAAGATGTGCATCTGGCAGCGCTGGCCCCATGGGATTGCTATTGTCGCAGGCGTATTGGCGCTTGCGCTGAAACAACGTCTGTCTGCGATGATCGGTGCGTTGGCAGCACTCGTGACGTCGATGATCGGGTTTTACCACGCAGGCGTTGAAAAAGGCATCTTTGAAGGACCGGACAGCTGCACCTCCGGGCCGATTGGCGGCATGTCTACGGATGATCTGTTCAACCAGATTATGAGTGCCCCGCTTGTGCGCTGTGACGACATCCCCTGGGAGATGTTCGGTATCTCCATGGCAGGCTGGAACGGTCTGATTTCACTGGCACTGTTCGGAATGTGGCTGCTGGTCCTGCGCCGCGCTTAACGCATCCCGGTGGTCTTGCGCGTCGCCAGCAACAGATTGGTTTCACTGTTCTGAACGCCGTCAATTTTGCGGATCTGACCAAGCACTGCATCCAGATCTTCCAACGAGGATGCGCCAAGTTCCAGGATCAGATCCCATTTGCCATTGGTCGTGTGAATTGCCTGAACCTCGGGCATTCCGGACAGGCGATGCACAATCCGATCGGTCCCGTGGCCTTCAATCCCCAGCATCATATGCCCGCGCACCGGGGCCTGCTGCGTGTCTTCCTTCAGCACCACGGTAAATCCCAGGATATCGCCCCGTGCAATCAGGCGTTCCATGCGCGTACGGATTGTTGTGCGCGACATGTTCAGGCGATCCGCCAGCTCAGACAGCCCCATCCGTGAATCACGGCGCAGGGCTGCAATGATATCTTTATCGCGATCATCCATCATATTATCCAAATTGACCATTTCACCCATCAAATTGAACACATGTCTTCCATATCAGTCAATCTGATTGCTGAAAGCTGTTCCTAATGTTGAAATAATGGGAAGCAGACTGAACAGGACATAAGATGAAACAACAGAATTGCATTCTTGTCGGCGTGCCGATGGACAGTGGTAAAGCAACCAAAGGCTGCCTGATGGGGCCGGATGCTTACCGGACCGCCGGCATAAGCGAAATGATCCGGGAACTTGGGCATGAAGTACAGGATGCTGGCAACCTGGCCCCCGCCCCAGTGAACCTTCCCGCACAAGTTCTGGAAGGCAGTCATGCCGCGGCGGAAACTGTGGGCTGGACCGAAACACTGATAAAGACCGCATCTGAGGTGTCTGCGGCGGGCTTTCCAATCTTCCTGGGCGGCGATCATGCGCTTTCGCTGGGCAGTGTAGCTGGTGTCGCGAAATACGCGAAAAGCGTTGATAAGCCTTTGTTTGTGCTCTGGCTGGATGCGCACACCGATTATCACACACCGGAAACCAGTACCTCTGGCAATCTGCATGGCACGCCGCTGGGCTATGTCACCGGGCGCGATGGGTTTGACGGCTTCCCTGCCCTTGACGCAACTGTGCCAGAAGAAAACATCTGCCTGATCGGGTTGCGATCCGTGGACAGCGCCGAGGCCGCCGCACTTGGTAAAAGCAAGATGCAGCCGGTGGATATGCGCCGAATTGACGAAGTTGGCATCGCCGCCCCGCTGAAAGCATTCCTGGAACAGGTTAAAGCCGCCGGTGGATTGCTGCATGTGTCCCTGGATGTTGATTTTCTGGAACCGGCCATTGCACCGGCTGTCGGCACAACCGTGCCAGGTGGCGCAACCTTCCGCGAGGCCCATCTGGTGATGGAAATGCTGCATGACGCGGGCTGCGTGACATCCCTGGACCTTGTTGAGCTGAACCCGTTTCTGGACGAACGCGGCCGCACGGCCAGCCTGATGGTCGATCTGACCGCATCACTTCTGGGCAAACGCGTCTTTGACCGGCCAACCGGAAGATTCTGAAGCGAAATTCAGGGGCGGAATATCACTGTTCTGCCCCTTATTTACACCTGCACCATTGCGCCCCACATCCTGGCTATTGTATAAGAACTGTAACAAGATACAGATAAACAGTACCAGAGCGGAAACAGCGTGAACGATACCCCGGAACCCCCTGAAAATACTGACGTAACTGCAATCGAGAAACCCGCATACGACGGGCCTCAGATTTCCATTACAGACGAGATGCGCACATCTTATCTCGATTACGCCATGAGCGTGATCGTTTCGCGTGCGATTCCGGACCTTCGCGATGGTCTGAAACCGGTGCACCGCCGCATTCTTTATGCGATGCATGAGACCAACAACACCCACGATAAATCTTACCGCAAATCTGCCCGCCCGGTGGGCGATGTGATGGGTAAATACCACCCGCATGGCGATGGCGCGATCTATGACGCGCTGGTGCGGATGGCGCAGGATTTCTCTATGTCGCTGCCCCTGCTGGATGGCCAGGGTAACTTTGGTTCCATGGACGGCGATAACCCGGCGGCCATGCGTTATACCGAAGTCCGCATGGACAAGCCTGCCGCTTTTGTGCTGGCTGATATCGACAAAGACACCGTTGATTTTCAGGACAACTATGACGGCAAAGACCGGGAGCCAACCGTTCTTCCTGCCCGTTTCCCGAATATGTTGGTCAATGGTGCCGGCGGTATCGCGGTTGGTATGGCGACCAACATCCCGCCCCACAACCTGGGTGAAGTGGTGGATGCAACGCTGGCGCTGATCGAAGAACCTGATCTGTCGTCAGAACAGCTGATTGAATATGTGCCCGGCCCGGATTTCCCGACCGGTGGCATTATGCTGGGCCGCACAGGCGCGCGCAAAGCGTACTTGGAAGGCCGTGGTTCCGTTGTCGTGCGTGCGAAAACCCGCGTGGAAGAAATCCGCAAGGACCGTTACGCGATTGTCCTGGATGAGATCCCCTATCAGGTGAACAAAGCCGCGATGATCATGAAGATCGCGGAACAGGTGCGCGATAAAAAGGTCGAAGGCGTCGCCCATGTGCAGGATGAATCTGACCGGAACGGCGTGCGTGTTGTTGTTGAACTGAAACGTGATGCAACACCCGAAGTCGTGCTGAACCAGCTGTTCCGCTTCACACCAATGCAAACCTATTTCGGCTGTAACATGCTGGCCCTGAATGGGGGCCGTCCGGAACAGCTGACATTGCGTAAGTTCCTGACATCTTTCATTGATTTCCGTGAAGAAGTGGTTGCCCGCCGCACTGCTTATGAGCTGCGCAAAGCACGTGAACGGTCCCATATTCTCTGTGGTCTGGCGGTTGCTGTTTCTAACGTTGATGAAATCGTTGCCACCATCCGTACCTCTGCCGATCCTGCCGAAGCACGTGCGAAACTGATGGAACGTCGCTGGCCCGCTGGTGATATTCTTGAATATATCGCGCTGATCGACGATCCGACCCATAAGGCAAATGACGACGGCACCTATAACCTGTCCGAAACCCAGGCCCGTGCAATCCTTGAACTGCGCCTGCAGCGTCTGACCGCCATGGGTGTCAAAGAAGTCACTGATGAGCTGCAGCAACTGGCTGCCGCCATTCGTGAATATCTTGATATCCTGCGTTCCCGCGAACGGATCATGGAAATCATCGCGAACGAACTGACCGAAGTACGTGAAAAATTCGCCGTCCCACGCCGCACCACCATTGTGGACTGGTCCGGTGACATGGAAGACGAAGATCTTATTGAGCGTGAAGACATGGTTGTGACCGTGACCTCCGGCGGTTGGATCAAACGCACCCCTCTGGCTGATTTTCGCGCGCAAAAACGTGGTGGCAAGGGCCTGTCCGGGATGCAGACCAAAGAAGAAGACGTGGTCACCACCCTCTTTGTGGCCAATACGCACACCCAACTGCTGTTCTTCACAACCGACGGTATGGTTTACAAACTAAAGACCTGGCGTCTGCCGCAAGGTGGCCGGACCGCCAAAGGCAAAGCCATTGTAAACATTCTGCCCATCCCAACCGGGGTTTCCATCGCTGCAATCATGCCGGTCGATGTTCCGGATGATGAATGGGATGATCTGCAGGTAATCTTCGCGACCTCCGCAGGCACCGTACGTCGTAACAAATTGTCTGATTTCACCAATGTCATGCGCAATGGTAAAATCGCGATGAAGTTTGAAGGTGACCATGAGAACACCCGCCTGATCAACGCCCGCATCTGTTCTGACGATGATGATGTGATGCTGGTCACTAAATCCGGCCGTGCAATTCGCTTCCCAAGCACCGATGTCCGTGTGTTTAACTCGCGCGCGTCTGTTGGTGTGCGTGGCGTGAAGCTGAAGGATAATGATGAAGTTGTCTCCATGTCCGTTGTCAGCCATTTCGACGCGACGCCAGATGAACGCACCGCCTTTATCAAACGCTTCCGTGGCGAGTTAGGCAGTGATGTTTCTGAAGATGAAGCCGTGGAAGAGGTCGAAGGCAGCCTGTCTGAGGAACGTTATCAGGAAATGCTGACGGCCAATAACCTGTTGGTTACAATCAATGAAACCGGTGCGGGTAACCTGTCCTCCAGCCATGATTACCGTGTCTCCGGCCGTGGCGGCCAGGGTGTGGCAGCCATGAAGGGCGGCGATATCGTGGCCTGTTTCCCGGTTGAACTGGCAGATCAGATCATGATGGCGACCTCTAAAGGCCAATCCATCCGCTGCCCCGTTGACGGCATTTCCTTCCGCTCACGGTCTTCTGGTGGTGTGAAAGTCTTCAACACCGGCAAAGGTGAAACCGTGGTATCCGTCGCCTGGATCGCTGAACGCGATGAAGACGAAGATGACGCGGTCGAAGCAACCACAGAAACGGTGGAAAACACCGAAAGCTGATCTGCATAACATCAGAAAATAAAAGGCCACCCTTCGGGGTGGCTTTTCTTTTAGCCCCAACCCGGATAAATCCCCCCCTATGGAAAACACATTGCATATCATTGGTGGCGGGCTTGCGGGCTCTGAGGCGGCATTTCAGGCAGCGGAGGCTGGCGTGCAGGTTGTCCTGCATGAGATGCGCCCGAAAGTAGAAACATTTGCGCATCAGGGCGGCGATTTCGCTGAAATGGTGTGTTCCAATTCATTCCGCTCTGACGATCATGAACAAAACGCCGTGGGCCTGCTGCATTGGGAAATGCGCGAAGCCAACGGGTTGATCATGCGCATGGCTACCGAACATCGTCTGCCCGCAGGTGGTGCGCTTGCGGTGGATCGCGATGCTTTTTCCGCCTCTGTGAGCGAGGTGATCCGCAATCACCCGAATATTCGCATTGAGGAAGGCGAGATCACGGAACTGCCGACTGAAGGCAACTGGATCATCGCAACAGGCCCCCTGACCTCAGGCGCCCTGGGGGAAAGCATTGCGTGTGAAACCGGTGCTGACAGCCTTGCGTTTTTTGATGCTATCGCCCCGATTGTGTATTTCGACAGCGTCAATATGGACGTGGCCTGGATGCAATCGCGCTATGACAAAGGCGAGACCGAGGAAGAACAAAAAGCCTACCTCAACTGCCCGATGACCAAAGACCAGTATGAAGCCTTTATTGATGCCCTGCTGGCAGCTGATAAAACCGAATTCCATGAAGGCGAAACCGCGAAATATTTCGACGGATGCCTGCCGATCGAAGTCATGGCGGAACGTGGTCGGGAAACCCTGCGTTTTGGCCCGATGAAACCCGTGGGCCTGACCAACGAACATGACCCGGAAAACAAAGCCTATGCCGTGGTGCAGCTGCGCCGCGACAATACATTAGGAACGCTCTATAACATCGTGGGGTTTCAGACAAAAATGAAATACGGCGCGCAACAGGACGTGTTCCGTATGATTCCTGGCCTTGAAGATGCTTCCTTCGCGCGCCTCGGTGGTATCCATCGCAATACCTTCCTGAATTCCCCTACTTTGCTGGATGATCAAATGCGCCTGAAATCCCGCCCGAACCTACGGTTTGCCGGGCAGATCACCGGTGTCGAAGGCTATGTGGAAAGTGCCGCTATGGGGTTGTTGGCTGGTCGTCTTGCGGCCGCGGAAATTCAGGGAAAAACTCTTGAAACACCCCCGTTAAACAGTGCAATGGGCGCATTAATCCATCACATCACAGGTGGTGCCGATGCAAAAACGTTCCAGCCGATGAATGTGAACTTCGGCCTGTTTCAACCTGTAGACGGATTGAAAGGCGGGCGTCGTGGCCGCAAGGACCGCTACAAAGCTTACACAGATCGCGCCAAAGCCGCCTGGATAGACTGGCTGTCACAGGGCTGATGCGCACACGCTTTGCCCCATCGCCCACCGGCCCGCTGCACCTGGGGCACGCATATTCTGCGATTGCCGCCCATGACATGGCGCGCGCTGCTGGTGGACAGTTCCTGCTGCGCATGGAGGACACCGATCTTCAGCGCAGCAAGCCGGAATGGGACGCGCAGATCATTGATGATCTGACATGGCTGGGCCTGACATGGGATGGCCCGGTGTTGAGGCAATCGCAACAGTTGCGATCCTATGATGTCGAGCTGAACAAGCTGGACGATCTGGGTCTGCTTTACCCCTGTTCCTGTTCCCGCGCCGACATTCGCGCGGCCTTGGCCGCACCGCAGGAAGGCGTCGCGCATGAACTTTACCCCGGAACCTGCAAGCATCGCGAAATGACCAGCCGTCAACCCGGTGATGCACTGCGCCTGCATCTGGATCGCGCATTGGATCTTTTTCAGGGGCCGCTACCGCAGTTTGTGGAAACAGGTGCGGCCTTTGCAGGCACATATAAGATCACGCGCGACCAGGGCTTTTCCCAGATCGGGGACGTGGTGCTGTCGCGCAAAGGCGAAGATATTATCGCCTATTTCCTGGCCTCTGCCATTGATGACATCCGCCAGGGCATCAGTCATGTGGTACGTGGCGAAGATCTTTTTGATTTCACACAGATACAGGTGATTTTGCTCACGCTTCTGCGGATGGAAATCCCTATTTACCATCATCATGCCCTGATACGGGATGAAAATGGAAAACGTCTTGCCAAACGGGACGATGCACGGGCGATTTCAAAATATCGCGAAGATGGCGCGACGCCGCAAGACATCCGCGCCTTGGTTGGCCTTTAAGGCCTAGTGTTCGGGCTTCATCAGCTCGATTTCTTCCCCATCACGCACAGCCGTGTAGAAACAGCTGCGTCGCATGGTGTGACACGCCGCGCCGATCTGTTCGACCAGCACCAGGATGCAGTCCTGATCGCAGTCGTACCGCAGATCAATCAGCTTTTGTGTATGGCCAGACGTTTCGCCCTTGATCCAGAAACTCTGACGCGACCGGGACCAGTAAGTCACTTTGCCAGTCTCCAGCGTGCGTTCCACCGCCTCTGCATTCATCCAGGCCAGCATCAGGACTTCAAGGCTGTCATGATCCTGCGCAATCACCGGCAGCAGCCCCTGATCGTTATAGCGCAGTTTTTTTGCATCAAATGTCATCTTTGCCCCATTGCCTTTGCGAAACTGCCCCTTATGTAGGGGAGAAGACCAACGGGGAAAACCCGTTTTTGCAGGGAAGACGATATGTCCGCAGACAGTGACCTCATTAACCTTTATTCCGGACGTATTCTGGCGCTTGCGGCGGATATTCCTGCACTGGGTAAGCTGGAAGACGCGGATATCGAGGTTAAGAAACGCTCGCCCCTTTGCGGATCGACCGTGACGGTCGGTGTTAACTTTGATGGGGATGTGATCTCTGAATTTCGTCAGGATGTAAAAGCCTGCGCGCTTGGCCAGGCCGCGGCTTCTGTGATTGGTGGCAGTGTGGTTGGGCGCAACCAGGATGAAATCCGGATATTGCGCGATCAATTGTCTGCCATGCTGAAATCTGATGGCCCCGCGCCATCTGCCCCTTTTGACGGGTTGGAATCCCTGCGTCCGGCAAAAGATTTCAAGAACCGCCATGCGTCTATTCTGCTTGTGGCAGACGCCCTGAACGAAGCTTTCGACACCCGCCCATAAAAAACCGCCGCAACCCGGGGACACGGGTGCGGCGGCGAGTTGCATCGTGATGAAACCTGAGGGGGAAGAGGGATCCCGCAGGCAAACAGGCAGTGTCTGACTTAAGCGCATCAAATTGGGGACGAGATGCGGGTTTCACACGATACGGGCAAAAACTGGGTTACATCACCCCCGGCAGAACCAGAGCCGTTCCAAGCATCACACAAAGCGCAGCGCCACCGATCAGATCCTGCAACAAAGTTGGTGCGGAATTGCGGGCGGCTGTTTTGATATCTCTGATCATGATCGTCTCCTGCTCTGTGTTCATCGTGGTTAATTTGTTCTTAATTTGTTCTCATTTTTAGAACTGAAAGTAAAGAACAATATAAGAACATTGACGATAAATGTTCTCACCCTGTTCTAAATCTTATTTAACCCACTGAAATTAAACGAATTGCCTGATCGCGACGCAAAAGCCAAAGAAGAACACGGGCGGCTTGCCCACGTTCTGATTTCAACGTGGGATCATCTGACAACAGCTTTCTGGCATCTGTCTGGGCGATTCTCATTAAACCGGCCTGCCCTTCAAGGTCCGCAACGCGGAAGCGCGGCAGACCGGATTGCGCAGTGCCCAGAACATCCCCGGCCCCGCGCATTTTCAGGTCAACTTCGGAAAGATAAAACCCGTCATTGCTTTCGCGCAGTGCCTTCAGGCGTTCTTCACCGGTTTTGGATAGCGGAGGCTGGAACATCAGAAGACAGGTCGATTCCACCTCCCCACGTCCCACACGTCCGCGCAACTGGTGCAGCTGTGCCAAGCCAAAGCTTTCGGCGCGTTCAATCACCATGATGGACGCATTCGGCACATCAACACCGACTTCGATCACCGTGGTTGCCACCAGAATACGGGTGTTGCCCGCTGCGAAATCATCCATCGCGCAGTCTTTGTCATCCGGCGGCATCTGGCCATGGACAAGCCCGACCACCCCGTCGCCAAAAGCCGCACGCAATAGCTTAAACCGTTCTTCCGCCGCCGTCAGATCAAGGCTTTCGCTTTCCTCAACCAACGGACAAACCCAATAGGCCTGCCGCCCCTCATCCACGGCTTTTTTCAGATGACCAATGACTTCTTCCATACGTCCCTGGCTGACCAACACTGTCTTAATCGGCTTACGCCCGGGCGGTTTTTCATCAAGAATTGAAACATCCATATCGCCATATTGGGCAAGCGACAAAGATCGTGGGATCGGCGTCGCTGTCATCACCAGGACATCAGCCCCCACACCTTTTTTACCCAGCTCTAGCCGCTGATTGACGCCAAAACGATGTTGTTCGTCGACGACCGCAAAGCGCAGATTTTTAAACACAACATCTTTCTGAAACACCGCGTGGGTGCCGGTCAGAATATCAATGTCACCACTGGCAAGGGCCGCAAGTTTTTCACGTCGCGCCGCCCCTTTGTCACGTCCGGTCAGGATTTCCAGCCGCACGCCGGCAAGGGCTGCCAGATCGCGCAGGCCTTCGTAATGCTGCTGCGCCAGAATACCGGTCGGCGCCATCAACACGCCCTGCCCGCCCGCCTCAACAGCGACCAGGAGCGACATGAAAGCAACCAGAGTTTTGCCCGCGCCAACATCCCCCTGCAACAGCCGGTTCATGCGCAGTGGAGTGGCCATATCTGCAGAGATTTCGGCGATTGCCCGCGTCTGGGCACCGGTTGGATCATAGGGCAAGCCTGCCATAACCCTGGATTGAAGTGCACCATTCCCTTTGTTTACAATGCCTTGCTTGCCTCGACTGTTCTCGCGCGCAAGCGCAAGGGTAAGCTGGTGTGCAAAAAGTTCATCATAAGCCAGGCGCAAACGTGCAGGTGCAGTTGGCGCAAAATCTTCGGCCCCTTCCGGTGCATGGGCTGCAGCAATCGCATCCGCCCAGGCTGGCCAGCTTTCTTTGGCAAGTTGGTTCGGGTCAATCCATTCCCCGACGTCGGGCAAACGTGCAAGCGCTGCCGTGGCCGCCTTTGCCATCAGTTTCTGGTTCACGCCATCTGTCCGCGGATATAAGGGTTCAAAAGGTCTGATTATTCCGGCTTCATCTGGTGCCACCACATAATCCGGGTGCACAATCTGCACCATTCCGTCAAAAAATTCACCTTTGCCAGAGATCACCCGGCGTGCCCCTTCAGGCAAGATTTTTTGGATGTAATCACTGCGCGCGTGAAAAAACACGAGCTGAAAGCTTTCGTCCCCATCCGTGACCGTCACCCTGTAAGGCCGGCCACGGGATCTGGGTGCATGATGTTCTTCAACCGTGATTTCAACCGTCACAACGCCTGGAAATTCAGCATCACGCAGGTTGGATTTAAGACGCCTGTCCACCACGGAATGCGGCAGAGTGAATAGCAGGTCCACCGGGGCTTCCACCCCCATACGGGCAAAGTTTGCAACCGATTTCGGCCCGACACCCGGCAGGCTTTCCAGATCTGCAAACAGCGGAAACAGGATTTCAGGCCGGGTGCTCATTTGGCGCTGCTCAGGGTGATCCAGGTGTCTTCATCAATGGTTTCCACCCCCAGGTCCGCCGCTTTTTTCGCCTTGCTGCCCGCACCAGGCCCGGCAATCAGAAGGTCTGTCTTCGCGGAAACCGATCCGGACACTTTCGCACCCAAAGCTTCGGCGCGTGCTTTCGCTTCATCGCGGGTCATCTTTTCAAGCTTACCCGTGAACACAAGGGTCTTACCGGCAACCGGACTTTCGCTGGCCACGGTAGCTGGTGCCTCGATGGTCAGTTGAGCGATAAGTGCGTCAATGGCCAGGCGTTCATCTTCATTTGCCAAGGCTTCAGACAAAGACAGACCAACCGTCGCGCCAATGCCATCGATACCGATCAGGTCATTCCAGGCAGCAGTCGCTGTGATCAGAACATTCAACGCAGAAATCGCCTGGTCGCGACTTTCCTTAATTTTCGCGCGTCGTCCATCCCGTTTGGCCTGCTGCCGTTCGGCTTCTTCCGCAAGATCCGCCGCTCGCCAGGCCATCGCCGCCGGACGCGCAGTATCAACGGCACGCACCAGACTTTCCCAGCTGCCGAAATGCGCGGCCAGATCCTTTGCGGCGACTTCGCCCACATGACGAATACCAAGTGCAAAAATCACCCGGCCAAGCGGAATGTGACGTTTTTCCTCAATAGCCGCAAAAAGGTTCGCTGCGCTTTGCTCACCCCAGCCCATGCGATTTTTCAGCTTTTTGATCGGATGCGCCGTATCCCGCGCCGCCAGCGTAAAAATTTCCGCCGGCGTGCGAATAGGCAGTTCCGCGTCCTCATAGAACATCTCAACCTGTTTCGCGCCAAGACCTTCAATGTCAAACGCCTTGCGAGAAACGAAATGTTTCAGCTTTTCCGTGGCCTGGGCCGGGCAGATCAGACCGCCGGTGCAGCGACGCACCGCATCCTCATCTTCCCGCACCGCCGGACTGCCACATTCCGGGCAGACTGCAGGGAAAGCAAAAGATTCGGTATCTTCAGGCCGTTTGGACAGGTCCACATCCGCCAGCTTCGGGATCACATCGCCAGCCCGGTACACCTGTACAAAATCCCCGATCCGGATGTCTTTCCCGTCGCGGATTTCGCCACCTTTATTGTCGAACCCGCGAATATAATCTTCGTTGTGAAGGGTCGCGTTTGACACAACGACCCCGCCGACCGTCACAGGGGTCAAGCGTGCAACCGGCGACAAGGCGCCAGTTCGGCCGACCTGAATGTCGATGGCTTCCAACCGCGTCCACGCCAGTTCTGCGGCAAACTTATGGGCGATTGCCCAACGCGGCGTCGTGGACCGAAACCCCAGACGTTCCTGCAGGGAAAGGTCATTAACCTTGTAAACCACCCCATCAATATCATAGCCAAGCCCAGATCGCTGTTCTTCAATCAGGCGGTAATGTGCGATCAGATCTGCCGGTGTGTCACAGATTTCTGTCAGGTCATTGGTCTGGAAACCAAGTGATTTCAACCGCTCGATCGCACCCATTTGGGTATCAGACAACGGTTCAGACAAAGCCCCCCAGGCATAGGCAAAAAACTTTAACGGCCGGGATCGTGTCACGGATGAATCCAGCTGCCGCAAAGATCCCGCGGCCGCATTTCGTGGGTTGGCAAAGGGTTTTTCACCCTGCTCTTCCTGACGCGCATTCAACGCGGCAAAATCCGCATGGGACATATAGACTTCCCCCCGGACCTCAAGAAGATCGGGGGCGTTTGCCAGACGATGCGGCACATCCTGAATGGTTTTTGCATTGGCTGTTACATCTTCACCAACAGCCCCATCCCCACGTGTCGCCGCCTGCACGAGAACACCTTTTTCATAGCGCAGTGACAAAGACAGGCCATCAATTTTTGGCTCTGCTGTGTATGTAATTGCCTCTGGCCCGACATTCAGGAACTTGCGGCTGCGCGCATCAAAATCACTTACATCGTCGTCTTCAAACGCATTGCCAAGTGAAAGCATCGCAACCGCGTGTGTCACCTTCCCGAATTTCTCACTTACTGCTGCACCAACCTGTAAAGAAGGGCTGTCCGGACGCTGCAAATGCGGAAATTCGTCTTCCAGCAGCGCATTCCTGCGCTTCAGTGCATCGTATTCTGCATCTGTGATCTCTGGGTCATCCGCCTGGTGATAGGCAACATTTGCCTGATTCAACTGAACCGCAAGCGTTTCCAGTTCTTTTTTCACTGCTTCTTCTGTCAGTTTTTCATTCATTGCCATCAGCCGGGTCTCCGCAGGTCTATCTTAGTGATAAATCGACGGAACCACTTCGTCCAGAGGCTGATTTTCACGAAATGTTCCTGATAAAATCCGGGCCCGGCAAGGCTGCCAGTCCCGGATTCCGCCGTGTATACGTCAGGTCGCCCTGGCTAAATCAATACTCAGGCCCCGACGGCCACCGGATCTGCAGGCATATCAACCGGCTCTGGATCGCGCAAAACATAGCCCCGGCCCCAGACAGTTTCGATATAGTTTTCACCATCCGTTGCCTCTGTAAGTTTCTTGCGCAACTTACAGATGAACACATCAATAATCTTCAATTCTGGTTCATCCATGCCGCCGTACAGGTGATTGAGGAACATTTCTTTCGTCAAAGTTGTACCTTTGCGCAGACTCAGAAGTTCCAGCATCTGATATTCTTTGCCTGTCAGGTGAACGGTTTTCCCACCGACATCGACAGTTTTTGCATCCAGGTTCACCGAAATTCGACCCGTTTTAATGACGGATTGACTGTGTCCTTTTGAACGCCGGATGATGGCGTGAATTCGGGCAACCAGTTCTTCGCGGTGAAACGGTTTTGTCAGATAGTCATCTGCGCCGAAACCAAACCCTTTAATCTTATTTTCCGTATCATCTGCACCGGAAAGAATAAGAATTGGCGTTTCTACACGCGCC
Organism: Halocynthiibacter styelae; assembly: GCF_016123485.1. Lineage (GTDB taxonomy): Bacteria > Pseudomonadota > Alphaproteobacteria > Rhodobacterales > Rhodobacteraceae > Halocynthiibacter > Halocynthiibacter styelae. Next base: position 314,323 of record NZ_JADCKQ010000001.1, read on the forward strand.
AGGCGCAGTTGCCGCAAAACTTCATGCCCGTTCATATCCGGCAGGTTCAGATCCAGAAGGATCAGGTCGTAATCGTAAAGTTTTGCAAGATCGATGCCTTCTTCCCCAAGGTCCGTACAATAGACGTTCAGATTGGCATGTGTCAGCATCAGTTCGATGCTTTTAGAAGTCGTTGGGTCGTCTTCTACAAGTAATACCCGCATTAAGTAATCTCCGCTAACTTTCCCCTTCGCTGAACAGAGGTTGGTTCATAATGGTTAACCGCACGTTACCATTACAGAGATTTTAAGCAATTCTACTTATGGTTGTCTATATTGCTGTAACATCGTGGCTTTTAATGCGCCTTCGCCGTGCTTTTTAATCGCATTTTCCCAGGATTTATATTCCTCCTCTGATAATCCATATCGTTCCAGGGCCTCCTTTTGGGGAATCAACCCGAAGAGGACTGATTTAACAACAATGGCTTTCCGGCTTGCGACCCAGCGTGTGGTATCAACAGGCGGCAGGTCCGCACGCGATAATATGGACCCGTCCGGTAAAGTAATCGCACCCGGCCCGTCTACTTTTTTCAGGAACATAACAGCACCCCTCGTTTGATGTTTCGCCACGATCCCCCTATTCTCTTAAGACAAGATGAAATCCGCCCCTTGTTAGTCGTTCGAATTTTCATATATTCCGCAAGGATCTCCGGAGCACAGCATGACCAGCACAGAACTCAATTCCCTTGGCTTTCCAAAGCCACCATCCGAAACCCGCGTTGTCGTGGCCATGTCAGGCGGCGTGGACAGTTCCGTGGTGGCGGCGCAGCTGGCTGAGGAAGGCTATGATGTGGTCGGTGTGACGCTGCAGTTGTATGATCACGGTGCGGCCCTGGCCAAGAAAGGCGCCTGCTGTGCCGGCATTGACATTCATGATGCGCGCCGCGTTTCAGAAGAAATGGGCTTTCCACATTATGTGCTGGATTATGAAAACATCTTTCAGGAAGCGGTGATTGATGAATTCGCCGACAGCTATCTGGCCGGCGCAACCCCTGTGCCCTGCATCCGCTGCAACGAACGTGTGAAATTCAAAGACCTGCTGGAAACCGCAAAGGACCTGAACGCCGATTGTATGGCGACCGGTCACTATATTCAGCGTTTCAGCGGTGATCATGGGCCAGAGCTGCACTCTGCCACTGACGCAAACCGCGACCAAGGTTATTTTCTGTTTTCCACCACGCCAGAACAACTGGATTTCCTGCGCTTCCCATTGGGTCATCTGGCCAGTAAGGCCGAAACCCGTGCGCTGGCGGCGAGATATGATCTCGCCGTGGCGGATAAACCCGACAGCCAGGACATCTGCTTTGTGCCCGATGGCAACTATGCCGGGGTGATCGAAAAACTGCGCCCCGGTGCGGCGGAACCTGGCGACATCGTTGATACCGAAGGCAATGTGCTGGGCCAACACCGTGGCGTGCTGCATTACACCGTGGGACAGCGTCGTGGCCTTGGCATTGGCGGCCTGGATACGCCGCTTTATGTGGTCAGGCTGGATGTGGACAAGCGCCAGGTGATTGTTGGCCCGAAAGAACTGCTGGCAACGCGCATCATTCCCGTGCGTGAAATCAACTGGCTGGGCGATGAATCGTTTGAGGCGCAGAAAGAATATCACATCAGCGTCAAAGTTCGCTCCACCCGCCCCCCACGCGAAGCCATCGTGCGCCCCCTGTCGGCCACCACAGCCGAGGTCGAACTGCTGACCCCGGAAGAAGGTGTGTCACCCGGCCAGGCCTGTGTGTTCTACGATCCCGACAGTTCACGTATCTTTGGCGGCGGCTGGATCTGGCGCGGGGCGTGACAGGTAGCTCTGCGGACGATGCATCACTTCGCTGCGCTTGCACCGATGGCGGCTTTGGGTGAAGCGTTCTTTTAATTCAGGTATTTCCCCACATCCGCACCTGAGACACAAAGGAGGCGGGATTCTTCAACCAGTATGAACATCATCTCCCCACAGTGGATGCTAGGCCGTCCGAACCACGTACTCCGAATTCTGCCTTCACCCCATCTGTACATTTCACCTGCGCGCCCCGTTCCTCCGCCGTGATCGTAGAATGCCAAGCCGCATCCCCAAGTTGGGAGCTTGAGAGAGCCATAGCCTTGCTTCCAAGCGCTCACACTTACAGGAATTTCAAGGCTGTTTGCCAGTCTGATCCTGCTAACCAAAGTTAAACGGTATGCAGTTGCGGAACATGAAGGCTCAATGAAACCGTAAGCAGTCTGCCTTTGTGTTGTCAGCCAAGAGTATCGCAGTTTCGTATCAGGTATACCTGAGGTGAAAACCACCTGGTCAAGCAACGATAGCATACCAAAAAGAAAAAGGCAGAACACAAATTTGTCACGCATAAAAACCTCTGGACAACCATTACCAACAGGTGCGGCTTGTGACAAGCCATCGTTCATGCACTGCGCGGCATTGGTCAAAGTGGGCTCGAAGCTGCCATACGCGCCATCAGGCCCCAATACTGATCGCGTCGCCACACCCGAACGCCCGCTCCGCACAACGTTTATCCCCTAGCAGCGCGCGTACCTTTGGTGGAATCTGGGTTAGACGGAAACGAGGCCGATCAAACGGCAGTTTCTTTCCATTTCACCGGAGTGATATAAACCATGCGGTCATCCGCACTGACCATAACTTCGCCGTCCTGAATGTTGACCTGCAGCTTCATCGTGCGGCTTGCCAGTTCCCCCAGCTCACGGGTGTTGTCTTCTGACAGGTTCATGACCTGCAGATTGTCAAACCGTGTCGTACTGTTCTTGATCTTATCCCACCACATTTCAGCGGGTCTGCCACCGTAGCTGTAGATAATGACATCATCGGATTTCCCACAGGATTGCCGCACAACCTTTTCGCTGGGCAATCCAAGGGCCACCCATAGTTCAAGTTCGCCACTTAGACTTTTCTGCCAGATGTCGGGTTCATCATCTGTGGAAATACCCTTGGTCATTTCCAGGTTTTCATGGGCGTTCAACGCAAAAGCCAGAAGCCGCACCATCATCCGTTCATCGGTTTCCGACGGGTGCCTGGCGATGGTTAATTTATGGGTCTCATAATAGTGACGATCCATATCGGATACGGAAAGTTCAACTTTATAGATGGTAGCTTTTTGCGCCATGATATGTCCCAGGATTTCTTTGATAGACCTACCTACTGCCTCCGCCCCTATTGTGAAAGGAGATAAAAGACTGAATGCATCTGGAAGAAGGGCGCCGCCGGGCAAGGCCGGTGTGTTCTACGATCTAAGTAGCACCCGTATCTTCGGTGGCAGCTGGATCTGGCCAGGCGAGCAACCTCCAGAAATGCAACCCTACATTGCATTTATGAACTTCACCTTTAAACCCTTATTAGAATTTACTTTTTGATGAGAGAGTTTTCATGAACGGATTTAAAGGCGAATGTTCAAATTGTGGTTGGACCACCAGACGACATCTGAAAAACATGACGCGCCCTTGCCCTAAATGCGGGGGAAATGTCTATATACATGAAGAAGACCAAGGTTCCGCAGCATGGGTGGTTGCGATCACAGTTGCATTTATTGCGCTGTTAGCCATTTTACAGAATTACCACAGCTAGACCTAAACTTAGTTCAACCCTCCTAAGCAGAACCACCGTCAAGCGGTTCTTCCGCTTCGATCTGCAGGGCATCATTGAAGCGATTGAAGGCGCCGATCAGGGTGATGCGCCAGGTCAGTTCAACAATCTGGCCGTCATCAAACCACGCCCGCAGATCGGAAACCTCAGCATCACGCATCCGGCCGGACCGTTCTGTCACGGACCGCGCGTAGCGCACGATGGCTTTGTCACAGGCATCAAGTTCGGGGTGATCCTCGACCTCCAGCAACCGTGCGCTGCCTTCAGGACTGACCCCTGTAACCGTCAGGGAAGGCACGTGATGGGACAGACAATAATCGCAGGCGTTTAATTGCGACACCGTGACCATGGCCAATTCAATCACCCGGCGCGACAGCCTGGTTTCTGCTCGCATATTCACCAGCATGTCTGTCACCTGATGCAACACCACCGGACTGTGCGCCGCGATACCGGCCCAGTTCCCGAAGGGTCCATAGGCCTCCAGCGCCGCACAGTCATCCTGTGTGGCCGGGCTCATATCGGTGACGGGTAGCGGGGGAATACGACTCATGGCGACCTCAGGTTATATTGGCCTGCCGAACCTAGCCCGGTGCTGAGATGGGCGAAATACACGCTTTCGTGTCAAATCATATACGGTTCAGAACAGATCGCGCGGCCCGCAGGCCAGGGGCTTCTGACCCGCGACCAAGACGTTCCATCGTCACGGACATCGCTTGTTTCTGGGCGCTTGGGTCACTCAGCAGTGCTTCAACAGCCGGGATGATTTGCCCAGACGTGCAGCTTTCGCCAAGAAATTCTGGCACAGTGCGGGTTTCAGACACGAGGTTCACCAGTGTCACTGTGTCGATCTTCAACATGCGTTTGATCAGCTTGCGCGACAGCCAGTTCATGTCATAGGCGATGACCATGGGCGTATCATTAGCAGCCAGTTCCAGCGAAACCGTGCCAGACGCCGCAAGCGCCAGATCCGCACGTGCAAAGGCGGCGCGTTTGGCAGTTTTATCAGTTGGGTCAATCACCAGGGGCGCGGCACCAGACGGCCAGTCCTCGGTGTCGGTATAAATCAGATCACTGACCGGGCCAGGGGCTGCGGGCAGGATAAAGCGCATGTCGGGGTGATCGGCTGAAAGCGCCTCAGCCACCTCACGCAGGACAGGCAGCATGCGCGTGACCTCGCCCATGCGGGATCCGGGCAAAAGCAGCATGATCTTCTGATCTGGCGTGATGTGGTAAGTGTCGGCGAAGGCGGTGATTTCATCCGCAGTTGCCAGAGGTTCCGCCACCACAGGATGCCCGACAAATTCGCATGTCATGCCAGCGGCCTGCATATAGGGCGGTTCAAACGGCAACAGCGCCAGCACGTGATCGATATGTTTCGCCATTTTCGCCGCGCGTCCTTCGCGCCAGGCCCAGACAGACGGCGCAACATAATGCACGGTTGGGATGTCTCTGGCGGCTTTCACGATCTTCGCCACGCGCAGGCAAAAATCCGGGCTGTCGATACTGACAATCGCATCGGGTTGCCAGGCCAGCGCAGCTTCGGCCACTTCACGGATGCGGCGTTTCAGGTGGAAATACTTCGGGGCGACTTCTGCGATGCCCATGACGGACAGCTCATGCATGGGGAACTGGCTGACCAGCCCCTGCCCGCCCATCAGATCGCCGCCGACACCCCGAAATTCAATATCCGGCACAAGCGAGATCAGCCCTTCCATCAGCGCCGCGCCCAGCTTATCGCCCGAGGCTTCGCCTGCGATCAGGAAGACCTTCACTGATCCGTCTCCCGCAGCCAGAGGAACAGCCCGGCCTCATCACAGGCCCGGACCACAGTTTCAAAACCTGGCACCATGACGCAACCGGCCTCAAGGACCAGGCCGTTCAGCCCGGCAGCAGCAGCGTTTTCAACCGTGTTCAGGCCAATCACCGGCAGATCAATGCGACGGTCCTGGTTGGGTTTTGGCGCTTTATACAGGATACCACCAGGCACGACCCGTTCCTGATCAGATGCAAGTGAGCGCAACATCCAGTCTGTCCCTGGTTGGGCCTCGATCGCCTGGGCCTGACCACGCGCAACCACACAGCTTTGCCCGACATCTGCCACGCCCATAGCCGCAACAATCGCCTGACCGCGTGCCGCGTCCTTTTTGTGATGCTCTGTCGGCTGGGTTTTCGTGGCAATCCCCGCAGGTGGCAGCAGATCCGGCAGGATTTCATGTGCACCCTGCATCTTAAACCCGGTCTTCTCGAAGATATCCAGAACCGCGCGCAAAGCCCCGTCATCGCCAGCCTGCATCGCCTGCATAATCACCGGCACAAGCGGCATGGTGTTGGCGTCAATCTTACCTGGGTCAAGCGCGGGACGCGCGACAGAGCCGACAAAACAAACGTCTGTTACGCCCGCTTTGCCCAGTTCAATCAGGAATGTGCCAAGGGTTTCGACCCGAAAGGTCAGATCCACATCCAACCCATCGGGCGCGAAACCTTCCAAAGCTGCGATCAGAGGCTTGCGTCCCTGATCGTCAAGATGTTTCGCCAGCAATCCGGGCAGATCGCCCTGCCCTGCAATCAGTGCAAACATGCCTTACTCCGGTGTCAGGAAAGAACGATCCGAACTGCCCGTAACAAAGGCCACGATATCCTGCACATATTCACTGTCGCTTTCTTCGCCCAGACGGCGGGTGCGATCCTGAAAGGTGCCTTCGCCCTGTGCCATCATCTGATATGCCGCGCGTAGCGCCGTGATATCCGCACGTGATACGCCTTTGCGTTTCAAACCGACAAGGTTCAGCCCGTGCAGATGCCCGCGTGGCGCCTGGACCAGACCATAGGGAATGACATCATTTGTCACCATGGACACGGCGCCAATGATCGCGCCTTTGCCGATGCGCACAAACTGATGCACGCCAGACAGACCACCCACAATCACATTGTCATCAATGATGCAGTGACCAGCCACAGAGGCATTGTTCACAAGGATCACACGATTGCCGATATGCACATCATGGGCCACGTGACAATTGGCCATAAACAGCCCGTCATCACCGATCTTGGTCACACCACCGCCACCTTCGGTGCCGGTGTTCATCGTCACACCTTCACGAATACGGTTGCGATCCCCGATCTGCAGCGTGCTGTCTTCGCCGCCGAACTTCAGGTCCTGTGGAATTTCACCGATCGAGGCAAAAGGAAAGATTTCACAATCCTCGCCAATCGTTGTCCGGCCTGTCACCACCACATGCGAACGCAGTTCCGTCCGGGCCCCAATTTTCACATTGGGGCCGACAGTGCAGAAAGGTCCGATCTTTGCACCTTCACCGATCTCCGCGCCCTCTTCCACAAGGGCCATCGGATGGATCACAGCGCTTTGCGCAATGCTCATTTAGGTTCATCCAGCAGATCAATCATCGCCGCGAATTCAGCAGAACAGACAACTTTGCCCTCTACCTTACCATCGGCGCGGAATTTCCAGATTTTTGTGCCGGCGCGGATCACTTCCACGTGCAGTTCAAGCACATCACCCGGCACAACTTTACCGCGGAACTTACATTTGTCCACGGACATGAAATACACCAGCAGATCACGGTCAATCAGGTCCAGCGTCACGCCAACCATCACAGCGGCAGTCTGGGCCATAGATTCAATAATCGTAACACCAGGCATGATGGGTGCACCTGGGAAGTGACCCTGGAAGTGCGGCTCATTATATGTCACGTTTTTGATGCCTACAGCGCTTTCACTGGGCACAATGTCGCGTACTTTGTCGATCAGAAGAAACGGGTAACGATGCGGAATGATCCGCTGAATGATGTCGAGATCGGCTTCGGTAATCTTATCGGACATTGTTTTTCCTTCTTTGTCTCAGCCCCGGCGCAGCCGGATTAACTGTGAATAGCGTTTCAGATCCTGGCAAACAAGTTCCCATAAGGAAGGCCGTGATAAAAACCTCAGTTTTCGGTGGTTTCCAGAGGAATAACCTGCAGGAACATATTCGGAATATTACCCCCGGAGTAGACCTGATCAATCAGAGCAATAGCATCGGTTGTGATATCAATATCCTGCACAACCAGGAACACCTGACTGCGTTCAATGACAGCAAGCCCACCGCGATCTCGCGCGACCTGCGCCACCAGCGGCAGGGAAATCGTCACAAATCGGTTCAGGATTTCTTCGCGCCGACGCACAAGTGTACGAAGCTTCAGGTCCTGTTCTTGCCGGATCCGCTGAACTTTCTCGTCAAAAGCAGATGCCAGAACAGAGAAGGACTCAGCTTCCGTTTGCCCCCGCAGCGTCACAAGCTCATTTTCTTCAGCCGTCAGCGCGTCAAAGATCTGTTGATTTTCTGTCTGCAGCGCATCGCGCTCACCCGTCAGCATTGCTTCAAGGGCAATGCCCAGCTGGCTGCGCCGATAAAGCTGATCGCGCTCGATGGTGAGAAGCGTTGAGAACGCTTGAAACTCTTCTACGCTGACTTCCGGAGGCACGTCCGTTTCACCGTTTTGCTGCGCCCGCAGAGCAGTCGGCATCGCTGAAAACAAAGACAGACAGATCAGGGCTTTCAGCCCCACAGGCAGAAGTGCAAAGCCCCTGCCCATGGTATTTTGCGCAGCCGTCATCCGATCAGAACTGGGTTGAGATCGTCAGATCGAAGCTGCGGGTATCATCGTTCGCTTCTTCTTTCAGAGGCTGCGAGAAGTTAAACCGCAGCGGGCCAAGCGGCGTATCCCAGAAGATCGAGAAACCAACGGTCGCGCGCAGTTCGAAATCATCGGAAATCGTGCCGCCAAGGTTATCATCCAAACCCCAGACAGACCCCGCATCCAGGAACAATCCACCGGAAATGCCATATTCTTCTGGCAGGCCCAGAGGGAAATCAGCTTCAAGACGGGCGTAAGCGTAATAATTACCCCCCAGGTGGTCGCCGCTATCATAAGGACCGATACCATTGGAAGAGAACCCGCGCAGCTGACTGCTGCTATGGCGGAAACGATCCAGAACGGTGCTGTTCGTATCTCCAAGAGAATGATGGATACCGCCTTCCAGAATACCACGCAGCGTGACATCGCCATTCCAGGCTTTTGTCTCAGCCCCCAGCAACGCAGTCGTGCGAATGTATTCCGCATCGCCGCCCAGACCTGCAAACTCCTGCCCAAAGCGCAGAACAACACCAGCATCTGGATTCAGACCTGTGCGGCGGGTATCAAAACTGTAGTTATAGCCAAGAGCAGATGTTGTAAGAGTACCTGCAGCCTCGTCAGCGATAAGCAACGCGCTTGCAGTCGCATTATCTACATCAAAGATCTTATTCTGTTCAAGCGTATAATAAACCCGCAGACGACCATTCTGACTGACCGGGAAAGTCAAAGACGGTGTGAAGTTAATGCGGCGGGTATCGAACGTTGCGTTATCGCTGTCTGTTGTGACATAGCCAAGATCCAGACCAAAGGCCAGGTCGCGGCCCAACAGGTTTGGTTCAACAAAACGGAAGGTGCCGGACTGACTGCTGGAAGCTGTGTTCAGATCAACGGAAATAGATTGACCACGCCCAAGGAAGTTGCGTTCAGAGAAACCAATTGTGAAAGCCGCACCACTGTCCGCAGAATAGCTTGCACCAAACGACAGCGAACCTGTGGGTTGTTCTTCAACATCCACATCAATCACAACCTGATCAGGTGTCGACCCTTCGCGCGCATTCACATCCGCATTAGAGAAATACCCAAGCGCGCGCACACGTTCCGCAGATTCACGGATTTCACGCGGGTTAAACGGATCCCCTTCCACAACACGGAAACGGTTGCGCACGACGCGATCAAGTGTGGTGTTGTTGCCTTCAATATCAATGCGTTCCACAAACACGCGTGGGCCACGTGTCAGCACGTATTCCACATCCAGTGTCAGATCAGCATCATTGCGGGTGACACGCGGTTCAACCCGGACAAAATCAATCTCTTCACGGATCGCCAGACGTTCCAGACGCGCGATGTTTTCTTCAATCAACGATGGCGAATAAATCGCACCACTGCGCATCCGTACTTCATCCATGAACAGATCGGGGTCGGCTTCTTCCAGATCAGAAACCACGGTTACTTCGCCCACGCGGAACTGCTGACCTTCGCGGATGTTGAAAGTCACAAGGAAACCATCACGCGCACGCACAAGTTCAGAGTTCACAGACAGTGTTTCAAAGTCCACATAGCCACGGGACAGGTAGAAATCGCGCAGCACCTGCTTATCGAATTCAACCCGGTCCGCAATGAAACTGTCGGAACGGATCAGCTCGCGGAAGATACCGGCCTGTTTGGTTTCCAGAACACGACGCAGACGTCGTTCAGAAAACGCACGGTTGCCAACAAAGCTGAGACGTTCAACCTCAACCACCCGGCCCTCTGTGATTTCAAACACCAGATCAACGCGGTTGTTAGACCGGCGAATGATCTTTGGCTCAACTGTCGCCGCCAGACGTCCGGCTGCGCTGTAAACTTCGGTAATGGTCTGCGCATCCGCTTCCGCAACCGCCGGGCTGAACACGCGGCGTGGCTGGCTTTGCAATGCGGCCATCAAATCTTCATCTTTCAGGCGGCGGTTGCCTTCAATGCTAATCCGGTTGACTGTCGGGAATTCCACGACGCGAATAACCAGCTGATTGCCTTGTGGAATGATTTCAACACTTTCAAACAGCCCGCTGGCCAGAATGCGCTGATAGGCATCGTTCAGTTCAGCCGCAGAAACACGTTCGCCCCGGCCGATTCCGGCGTAGGTCAGAATGGTGCCGCTTTCAATGCGCTGGTTCCCGGTAATTTCAACCGTGGAAAAACGATACTGCTGGGCATACGCCACATCAGGAACCACCACAGAAGCAGTTGATGCCAAAAGGAAAAAGCCAATCGTTGCAGGCAGGATACGGCCCGAAACAATGGATTTCCGGCCAGAAGCAGAAGTATTGGAAAAGCAGCTCATCGGGTCCCCGTCCGTGAAAAATTCTTAACCCTGAGTAACGGCTGCACCCGGGCTTGTCAAAAGCCAGTCACCCCGCTTTGCAAGATTCCGCAGGGTGCTGGATTTTGATGTTACTCTGATCAGTTACAGAAGAAATCACCGCTGGTCGCAAAAAGCATCAGCGACAACATGATTGTCAGGCCAAGCGTCATCAGAATGCGCAGGGCTTTCTCACCCGGAGGCTTGCCAGTGACGGCTTCATAAGCGAAGAAAACAAGGTGTCCGCCATCAAGGATTGGGATCGGGAAGAGGTTCAACAACCCGACCGCGGTGGACAAAAGCGCAATGATACGAATGAAATCCGCAAGGCCACCTTCCGCAAAGGCAGACACATTCTGCGCCATGCCGACGGGGCCATTCAGATTACAGGTGCTGATCGTCCCCACAAAGATATGGTAAATCCCTTCAACACTGCCACTGATAATCCCCCAGGTCTGGATCACAGCACCGCTTGCACTGTTCCACAAACCGGCCCCTTCAGTTGCCGGGGTAAACAGCGTCCCGCCGCTCATGCCAATCTGCCAGCGTTTCTCAAAATTGCCATCTTCCAGCTGATGATCACGCTCGCGTGGCGTCATTTCCAATTTCAGGGTTTCCCCGGCCCGCCAGACATCCAGAACCAGTGGCTTACCTTCAGACGCAAGGATGATCTGTAGCAGCTGATCAAAGCTTGCAACAGGCTGACCATCCACCGCTGTCACAACATCATCAATCTGCATGCCCGCATCACGCGCCGCAGAACGCGCAGCAACTATAGAAACAGCGGGCGGCGACAGATGTGGCGCCTGAACGATCATGCGTTCGCCATCGCGGCTGACGGTGTAATCCAGAAGATTGTCACCTGGCAGTGCATCAACAAAATCACGATAGGCTTTGGCGTCCTGCGGCAACAGCTGACCGTTGATTTCCAGGATCTGATCCCCCACCTGCAGCGCACTTTCTGTCTGCGGATAGTCGCGGATATTGCCCACGGTCAGCGGATCAACGGCCTTCCCCATAAAGAGGAAAAACAAAAAGAACACCAGCATGGACAGGATAAAGTTAAAGACCGGCCCCGCAACAACCGTCGCGGCGCGTGCCCAAAGCGGCGCGCCATGCATGGTCCTGCGCAGTTCTTCCGGGGACAGCTCAGCCATCACCTCATCATCTTTTCCGGCAGAGGCCGCGTCCGCATCACCTGCGAATTTCACATAGCCCCCCAGTGGCAGCGCTGCGATTTGCCATTGGGTGCCGTGTTTGTCGGTCCGCGCATAAATCACTGGACCAAAGCCCAGCGAAAACACATCCGCATGAATACCGGACCAACGTCCGACAATATAGTGGCCGTATTCATGCACGGCCACGATCACAGAAAGCGCGATGATGAAAATCACGGCAGTCCAGACACCACCCCCAAGGGCGTTAAACAGGGACATAAATTCCAAGGAGCAGGCCTTTCGTCAGCTGGCACGCGCCGTCAGAGTGTCTGCGGCGTATTTCTGTGCAAGATGGTCTGTAAGTCGGATATTCTCAAGGGTCATCGGCGCATTGTGATCACTAGTTCGGGTAATACGGGTCAAAACGTCTTCGACCATGCCCGCCATATCCATAAACCCGCAGCGCCCGGCGATAAACGCATCAAGGACCGCATCTTTTGCCGCGGTGAAAGCAGCGCCGGACAATCCGCCGGTGTTCATCACCTCACGGGCAAGACGCAAAGCAGGATAACGTGTGTCGCAGGGCGCACGGAATTCAAACGCACCTATACGGGCGAAATCCAGACGTTCCACGGGCAGATGTTTCCGGTCGGGCCAGTGCAGCGCAAACCCAATGGCATGGCGCATATCCGCCGGGCCAACATGGGCCATCAGCCCGCCGTCATTGTACCCAATCATCGCATGGATCAGGCTTTGCGGGTGGATCAGCACTTCGATTTGCGCGGGTTTGAATTTGAAAAATTCTTTCGCCTCAATCACTTCCATCGCCTTGTTAAACATAGATGCGCTATCAATCGTAATGCGCTGCCCCATATCCCAGTTCGGATGGCTGGAGGCCTGGGCCAGCGTGGCATATTTCAGTTCGTCCAGCGGCCAGTCGCGGAACGCCCCGCCAGAGGCCGTGATAATCACCCGTTCCACCGCATCGCGTGGCTCGCCTGTCAGGGCCTGGAAGATTGCCGAATGTTCACTGTCCACCGGCAGGATGGTCGCGCCGTATTTCGCGGCCTCCGCCATGATCATTGGCCCGGCAGACACAAGACTTTCTTTATTCGCCAGCGCCAGAACGCCGCCATGACGCAGAGCGCGCATCCCCGGTGCAAGTCCTGCAAGACCAACAATCGCGCTCATGCACCAATCCGTTGGGCGATCCGCCGCCTCTAGCAAAGCTACCTCGCCCGCAGCGGCTACAACGCCACTGCCCTTCAGTGCCGCACGCAGATCCGGCAGCAGTTCTTCAAAGGCGGTCACCGCGATTTCAGCCTTCAGGTCAATCGCATCCTGCGCCAGTTGCGCGATATTGCGCCCGCCAGACAAAGCGATCACATCATAAGTATCCTGATCACGTTTGATCAGATCCACCGTACTTTGCCCGATGGAACCGGTCACGCCAAATATAGAAATGCGTCGTGTCATGTGGTTCAACCCTGGGTCAGCAAAATCTGAACGGCAACCACAAAACCAACACCAATCATCGCGTCAAACCGATCCAGAATACCACCATGGCCCGGGATCAGATCCGCACTGTCTTTCACACCACAACGCCGTTTGATCGCACTTTCAATGATGTCCCCCATCTGCCCGGCAAAGGCCAGAAGCGCAGCCACCAGCGGAAAAAGGATCTCGCCGGTCTGAACCATGCCAATCACGCCAAACAGTGCGGCACCAATCCAGCCAGCAACGGTACCGGACCAGGTTTTCTTCGGGCTGACACGGGGCCAGAACTTTGGGCCGCCAAAGATGCGCCCTGCAAAATACCCGGCAATATCAGAAACGACGACAATCCCGGCCAGGAAAAACACGGCCCCTGGCCCTGCCAGATTACGTATAATCGCAAAGGCCAGACAGCCTGCGATGATCATAAAACCATAGGCAAAGAGGATCATAATATCGACCGGGCTGCCCAGACGTTTGCGGATCATCATCCAGAGTTCCCGCAGGCCAATTACCGCGATCATCAGCATCAGGATGTCGAAAGGAATCCCCCCGACAATCGTGACGATAACGCCAACTGCCACCATAACCAGCGCAGAGATCACGCGTGGTTTCAGGTCATCCCATTTACTCATTTTTTTACAGCTCCAAAGCGGCGGTCACGGCCGTTAAACCGGTCAAGAACCTCTGAAAAAATATCCCGGGTGAAATCCGGCCAGAGCGTGTCGATAAATTCATATTCCGCATAGGCCGACTGCCAAAGCAGAAAGTTAGAAATCCGCGCTTCACCGGACGTCCGAATAACAAGGTCCGGATCGGGTAAAACCATTGTATCTAAATAGCTTGAAAGCGTACCTTCATTCACACCTTCCGCATCCAGCTTGCCATCCCGCACATCCCGCGCAATATCTTTGATCGCACGTGCCACCTCATCCCGGCCACCATAGTTAATGGCAATCGTCAGGTTCACGGATGTATTGTCTTTGGTCAGTTCTTCCAGCTCATCCATCAGGGTCTGCAGCTTTTTATCAAGCCGCACCCGGTCGCCAATGAAACGCACCCGCACGTTCTTTTCATTCAGTGCCTGGGTTTCTTTGGTGATGTAACGACGAAACAGCATCATCAGGCCAGCAACTTCGGCCTGGGTCCGTTTCCAGTTTTCTGTCGAGAAGGCAAAAATCGTCAGATATTTCACGCCCAGATCCGGGCAGCTTTCTACGATTTCGCGAACACGTTTTGCCCCGGCGCGATGCCCGAACAGGCGCGGTTTACCCTGCTGTGTGGCCCAGCGACCATTGCCATCCATGATGATCGCCACATGATCTGCCCCGCCTGGAACCGACTGCACAGCGCTTTTTTCTGCATTTTGCAAAACTTCAGGCACTTCTGCCCCTTTTCAGATAATAATCCGTCCGGTCAGCGAAGCAAAAACCGGTTAACAAAATGCCAGGCGCACCAGAATGCGCCCGGCAAAACAGGTTAAACCTGCATGATTTCTTCCTGCTTGGTGGTCAGAGCAGCATCAATCGCAGCGATGGCTTTATCCGTCATGTCCTGAACTTCGTCAGACCAGATCTTATGTTCATCTTCAGAAAGCCCATCGTTTTTGGCTTTCTTCAGCGTTTCCATCCCGTCACGACGAATGTTGCGCACAGAAACCCGGGCGCTTTCGGCGTATTGGCCGGCCACTTTGCCCAGCTCACGACGACGTTCCTCATTGAGTTCCGGGATCGGCAGCATAATGATTGTGCCGTTCAGCTGTGGGTTAATCCCAAGACCACTTTCACGGATCGCCTTTTCAGCAGGCCCCACAAGCGCCTTATCCCAGACATTCAGGGTCACCATACGGGGTTCAGGCACGTTCACAGTACCAATCTGGTTTACAGGTGTGCGTGAACCATAGGCATCCACCATCACAGGTTCCAGCATCGAAGCCGAAGCACGGCCTGTACGCAGGGATGCAAATTCAGTTTTCAGAGCGCCCATAGCACCATCCATACGGCGCTGAAGGTCATCTGTGTCGAGCATGAAATCGTCGGACATATCCAGTCTCTCTTTGTTCTTTGGCCCTTCCCGGTTGCCCGGGCCTGTTCGGGGTATCTCTAAGCTATAACCTTAAGTGTGTACCCGTGTATAGGTGCCTTCCCCGGCCAGAATGCCACGGAAGCCACCGGGTTCATCCAGTGAAAACACAATAATCGGCAGATCATTGTCACGTGCCAGTGCAATCGCAGAAGCATCCATCACACCCAGGTGCTTTTGCAACACTTCATCATAGGTGATGTCATCATAGCGAACAGCATCATCATGTTTCGCCGGGTCTTTGTCGTAGACACCGTCAACTTTGGTACCTTTAAAGATCGCCTCACAGCGCATTTCATTGGCCCGCAGAGTCGCCGCAGTGTCAGTGGTGAAATACGGGTTGCCTGTGCCGGCCGCAAAGATACAGACCCGTTTCTTTTCAAGGTGACGCACAGCACGGCGGCGGATGTAAGGCTCGCAAACCTGATCCATAGGAATCGCTGAAATCACACGGGAATGGATCCCAAGGCTTTCCAACGCGCCCTGCATTGCCAGCGCGTTCATCACAGTTGCCAGCATGCCCATATAGTCAGCAGTGGTGCGTTCCATCCCCTGGGCAGACCCCTGCAGACCACGGAAAATATTGCCGCCACCAATCACCATACAGACTTCGACGCCCATGGCCTGTACCGTCTGCACTTCGCGCGCAATCCGTTCTACTGTCGGCGGGTGCAGGCCAAAACCCTGATCGCCCATCAGGGCCTCACCAGAGATTTTCAACATAACCCGTTTAAAAGTGGTTTTTTCCGGATTTTCCGCGTGATTTGCATCGCCTGGCATGTGACGTCCCCTGATCCTGGTATTTTATTCTGAAGCTGAGCTAAAATGTCAGACCTGCGCCCCGGTGACAACCAGAGAAAGCGGCAGGTCGACGTGTTTTGCGCCTTTTTCTGCCTGGTCATCCCAAACACCAGATTTGACCTCACAACACGCACGTCCTAAACCGCCCCCATGACTGACCTGCCTTTTGATATTCCGGATGATATGCCCGTACTGATTGCAGGGCCGACTGCGTCTGGAAAATCCGCGCTGGCCTTGGAGATTGTCGCACGCGGTGGCGGGGTGATCGTCAATGCAGATGCGCTGCAGGTCTATTCCGGCTGGCGTATTCTGACAGCACGTCCCTCACCTGAAGAAGAAGCGCAAGCCCCGCACCATCTTTATGGCAACGTTTCTTACACAGAGGATTATTCTGTCGGGGCCTGGCTGCGCGATCTCACCCCATTTCTGTCCCCCGGTCAGCCGCGCCCTGTCATTGTTGGCGGCACGGGCCTTTATTTTCGTGCCCTTTGCGAAGGCCTGGCAGAAATTCCCGCCACTGCACCCGAAGTCAGGTCAGAAGCCGATGCCTTTCTCGCAACACATGGCTTTGAGGCGATGATCGCGGACCTTGATGAGGTCACGGCCGCGCGCATTGATCTGATGAACCCGGCCCGCGTTCAACGCGCATGGGAGGTTCAGCGCACCACGGGGCGTGGTATTGCTGCCTGGCAGGATGAAACACCCCCTCCTTTATTACCTCCGTCTAATGCATTTCCTATCGTCATGAATACGGACGTAGACTGGCTCAACACCCGGATTGAAAAACGGTTCGATCTGATGCTGGAAGGCGGTGCGATTGAAGAAACCCGGGCGATGCTGTCTGACTGGGATCCTGCACGCCTGTCGTCCAAAGCCATCGGCGCACCCGAACTGATCGCATATCTGCAGGGCGAAATGACACTGACCGCCGCCCGCGAGGCCGCTATTATATCGTCTCGTCAATATGCCAAACGCCAGCGCACCTGGTTCCGGAAACGTATGTCTGACTGGAACAGTTTCACGCTTCCACGCTGATTCTCTCAGCGTTTCTGTCGTGGCTCAATGCACCTTACATAAACACCGCAATTCGATGCCGATCCCGTTTGGTGACTAAGCACTTGCCTGAAATACAACCAGAAAGCGTCCTGACGCCATAACCTGAATTATTTGCACCCGGGTGCTGAAAATAATGCACGCAAGTCGTTTTACATCAAATGAAATGTCGCAAATAAACCCTTAAGTGCCGAAGGTAAACATTGACCCCGTGGATTTTCTGGTGCCGAATGGCGAGGTAATTATAGTCTGCTTGCTGCCGCATTCAAAAAGAGCCCGCGTATCAGGGCCCGCCGGACCTGTCACCAGTTCCGGCCGATCTGTTCAACATCAGATCATCGGCGAGGCAACTTAGAATAAAACGTGTCACAGGGAGAAAACGATGACGCTTAAGACCACAACTTCAAACAAGGTGCATCCGGCAGCGGATATGTATGCGAAGGAATTTTCCGAGGGCAAACTCAGCCGCCGTGAATTCCTGACCCGCTCCACTGCGCTGGGCGTAAGCGCGACTGCGGCCTACGGCCTGATCGGCGCGGTTGCACCATCTGAAGCACTTGCGGATGGCCACATCAAACCTGGCGGCACATTGCGTGTTCAGATGGAAGTACGTGCGCCAAAAGATACACGGACTTCCGACTGGTCCGAAATCGGCAACATGACCCGCGGTACTCTGGAATATCTCATCGAATACAACAACGATGGTTCCTTCCGCGGCATGCTGCTGGAAAGCTGGGAAGCAAACGACGACGCAACCGTTTACACCCTGAAAGTCCGTGAGGGCGTGAAATGGTCTGATGGTTCTGACTTCACTGCAGATGATGTTGTGAACAACATTCAGCGCTGGTGTGACAAAACCGTTGATGCGAACTCTATGGCGGGCCGCCTTGCGACCCTCGTAGACGCTGACACCGGTAAGATGATTGAAGGCGCGGCCGTTGCAACCGACAGCCACACTGTTGTCGTCACCATGCCACAGCCGGATATTTCCATCATTCCTGGCCTGTCTGACTACCCTGCTGCGGTTGTGCACAAAGACTACAACCCGGAAGCTTCTGTTCACGATCTTATCGGCACTGGTCCATATAAGGTCACAGAGCTGGAAGTTGGCGTAAAAGGCAAGCTTGAGCGCAACGACATGGAATGGTGGGGCACCGATGTTTATGGTGGTCCATACCTCGATGCGATCGAATATATCGACTATGGTACAGATCCTGCGGCTTATCTTTCTGCGCTGGAAGGCGAAGAAGTTGACATGCTGCACCGGACCGAAGGTGAGTTCATCGAGATCCTTGACGATCTGGGCTTCCCGAAATCCGAAGTTACCACAGCAGCGACCGTTGTTGTGCGTCCGAACCAGGTTGCTGAAGTTGATGGCAAGCGTCCTTACGAAGACGTGCGCGTGCGTAAAGCCATCCAGATGGCTGTTGATAACGCTGTCTGCCTTGAGCTTGGTCTGTCTTCCAAAGGTTCCCTTGCGGAAAACCACCACGTATCCCCGGTTCACCCGGAATATGCGGAACTGCCTCCACAGCCGTTTGATCCTGCCGCTGCAAAAGCGCTTATGGAAGAAGCCGGCATGGGCGACTATGAGCACGAGCTGATTTCCATCGACGGTGGCTATCGTTCCGATACCTGTGATGCAGTTTCTGCAATGCTGAATGACGCAGGCATCCCATGTAAGCGTACCATTCTGCCAGGTTCTACCTTCTGGAATGACTGGACAAAGTACCCGTTCTCTCTGACCAACTGGAACCACCGTCCTCTGGGCGTGCAGATCCACGCGCTGGCATATCGTTCCGGTGAGGCATGGAACGAATTTGGCTGGGCCAATGAAGAGTTCGACGCACTTCTGAGCGAAGCTCTGTCTCTGGCAGATGCAGACCAGCGCCGCGAAGTGATGGCGAAAATGGAAGCCCTGATCCAGGAACAGGCCGTGACCATTCAGCCATACTGGCGCAGCCTCTACCGTCACACTGTTGAAGGTCTGCACGGCGTGGAACAGCACATCGGCTTTGAACACCACCACTACAAGTGGGGCTTCTCTGCCTGATCCACGGATCATCTGAACAATGGCGGGGCTGCATCAGGCGGCCCCGTTCGCCCCGGCAGTGAAAAACTGACCCATCCAGATCGCGCCAGGGCACGCTTAAGCCAGCGACAGACGCCGGAAAACGGCGCAGTAAATTCCCTGACGACAGTCAGCTGACAGCGGAGAAATCATGGGACTCTTTATATTACGTCGCCTGGGGATCATGTTCCTCACGGCGCTTTGCCTGACATTTGTTGTGTTCTGGCTGACCAATCTTTATCCTAACCTTGAAAAGCTCGCCAAAAGTGAAGGCAACCAGCGTATGGCTGACGAAGAAGTCGTCAGCTGGCTGGCCGAACGCGGTTATGCGCAGCCTCTTTTTGTGAAATATGGCGAATGGATCGGGGTTGTACCCGGCTTCACCTTCACCGATGAAGAAGGCAATGTCAGCGGACGTTGCATTGACGCAGGCGTCGCACCTGAAGATGCACCGACCTACTGCGGTATCCTTCAGAACGACTGGGGCCGTTCCACAGCACTTGATAATGAAGTGTCTTCTGTGATCAGCGACAAGCTTGGCCTGACAGGTTACCTGATGATGTGGGTGCTGATCGTGATGGTCCCCTCTGCCCTGATCATCGGTGTTCTGGCCGGTATGCGCGAAGGATCCCGCACAGACCGCTCGCTGTCGACGCTGTCGATCATCACCACCGCGACCCCGGAATATGTATCCGGTGTTCTGCTGATCACGTTCTTTGCCTCTGGTGTGGGCTGGAAGATCTTCAAAGGCAGTGCCACCAAAGCGATGGAAGAGCCAAGCCTTGAAAACTTCACCCTGCCGGTGATCACCATTTCCCTTTATGGCATGGGCTATATTGCCCGGATGACACGCGCCTCTATGACCGAAGTCATGACCGCGCAATACATCCGCACGGCCCGCCTGAAAGGCCTGTCTTTCCGCACAATCGTGATGAAACACGCCCTGCGCAACGCGCTGATCGCGCCATTCACCGTGATCATGCTGCAGATCCCATGGCTGCTGAACGGCGTTGTGATCGTTGAGACTTTGTTCAACTACAAAGGCTTTGGCTGGGCGCTTGTTCAGGCTGCCGGGAACAATGACATTGAATTGTTGCTTGGCGTTTCAGTGGTCTCTGTTGTGGTCGTGCTGCTGACGCAGCTGATCAGTGACATTGGCTATGTTTTCCTCAACCCGCGTATCCGCATTTCATAAGGAGGTCTGAACGATGGAAGAACTTTCCTGGGGTGGCGTAATCACCCGTATCATCATGCAACTGACCCCCGTATGGATTGCGCTTATCGCAACATTCTGGGTGTCCATTGCTTACAAACGCAAACTGGGCCTCTACGGCAAACTGTTTGATTCAACAGTCGGCATGATCGGCTATGGCATTGTGATGTTCTGGGTCTTTACCGCCCTCTTCACCAATGTCTTTGGCTGGATCATGACCTATGATCCGCAGTTTTTCGAAACCTCAATGAAACACGCACTCCCTGGCGAAGCACTGGGCGATGGCACAGGTCACTACCTTCTGGGCGGCGACAAACAGGCGCGTGACGTGTTCTCACGGGTGCTTTACGGGTCTGGTATTGTGATCATGATTGCACCGCTGGCCACGCTGATGGCCTTTATGGTTGGCATCACCCTGGGCCTGCCTGCGGGTTACTTCGGTGGCAAGCTTGACACAATCCTGTCCTTCCTTGCCAACCTGATCCTGGCCTTCCCTGTGATCCTGCTGTTCTACCTTTTGGTAACAAAGGAAATTGTAGCAACCGGCCTGCCCCAGTATATGGCAGCTGTCTTGTTCCTGTTCCCGCTGGTCTTCCTGACGGTTCTGATCAATTCCCGCTTTTACACAGATCCGGGCAAGCGCAATCCGATGCTGATTGCCCTTTGGGTGATTGGTGGCTGGATTTATCTGTCTTTCGTCAGCCAGAATGGTGGGGACAGTGCCATTCGCATTCTGCCGGCTGCACTGGATGCCTTTAACCCGGACCCCAACATTCTTGTTGTGTTCGTATCGGTTGTCTTCGTGAACTCACCCACTGTGTTCCGGATCGTGCGTGGCCTGACACTGGATATCAAATCCCGTGATTATGTCGCCGCAGGTCAGACCCGTGGTGAAGGCCCCTGGTATATCATGCTGTGGGAAATCCTGCCCAACGTGCGTGGCCCGCTGATCGTGGATTTCTGTCTGCGCATCGGGTACGCCACCATCCTGCTGGGAACCCTGGGTTTCTTTGGCCTGGGTCTGGAAACAAACAGCCCGGACTGGGGAACAACCATTAACCTTGGTCGTGGCCTTCTGCGCGCCTATGCCCATCCTGTTCTTGTCCCTGCATTTGCGCTTCTCAGCCTTGTGCTTGGCCTGAACCTGCTGGCGGATGGCCTGCGCGAAGAAGCCCTGAAAGATTAACCGAGCTATGGGCGGGCCGTTCACGCGGCCTGCCTTCATTGACTGAGGAGTTACCTGAATGAGTAAACTTGCAGATTACGACGGCCCGGTTCTTGAAATCGAAAAACTGTCGATCAGCTTCTTCACCCGCCTGCATGAAATCCCTGCGGTGATGGATTTTTCTGTCTCCGTGGCGCCAGGCGAGGCCGTGGGCCTTGTGGGCGAATCCGGTTGCGGTAAATCCACCGTGGCGCTGGGCGTCATGCGGGATCTTGGCAAAAACGGATCAATCGTTGGCGGTTCAGTAAAATTCAAAGGCCGCGACATGGCCGAAATGGATGATGCAGAACTGCGCCACATTCGCGGCAATGAGATCGCCATGATCTATCAGGAACCTATGGCGTCCCTGAACCCCGCGATGAAAATCGGCCCGCAGCTGATGGAAGTGCCGATGTTGCATGATGGCGCAACCAAGGAAGAAGCCTACGCCCGCGCCCTTGAAGTGGTGACCGATGTGAAGCTGCCGGATCCCAAGCGCATGCTTGAAAGCTATCCGCACCAGCTGTCCGGTGGTCAGCAGCAACGGATCGTCATCGCCATGGCGCTGATGTCCAAACCTGCCCTTCTGATCCTGGACGAACCCACAACCGCGCTTGACGTGACGGTCGAGGCTGCCGTTGTGGAACTGGTGAAAGACCTGGGTAAGAAATACGGCACCTCTATGCTGTTTATTTCGCACAACCTTGGTCTGGTGCTGGAAACCTGTGACCGTCTTTGCGTCATGTATTCCGGTGAGGCCGTTGAACGCGGCTCCATCGCCGAGGTCTTCGACGAAATGCAGCACCCTTACACACAGGCGCTGTTCCGTTCGATCCCTCTGCCCGGTGCTGACAAAAACGCCCGTCCACTGGTCGCGATCCCCGGCAACTTCCCCCTGCCCCATGAACGCCCCAACGGCTGTAACTTTGGCCCGCGCTGTGACTATTTTGAGGAAGGGCGCTGTGATCAGGGCTACATCACCATGGATCCGGCGAATGAAGCCGGCAGTCATGAAAGCCGCTGTCTGAAGTTCAAAGAAATCGATTGGAACGCCCCGATCCAGGCAGGCAATCAGACAGAAAAAGCCGAACCTGGCAAAGTCGTTCTGAAAATGGACAACCTCAAGAAATATTATGAGGTGGCCGCGAACGCGCTGTTCAGCGGTGGCGAGAAGAAAGTCGTCAAAGCCAATGAAACCCTCAGCTTTGAGGCCCGCGAAAGCGAAACCCTGGCGATTGTGGGCGAATCCGGCTGTGGTAAATCGACCTTTGCCAAGGTTCTGATGGGGCTGGAAACCGCGACAGACGGCAAGATCACCCTGAATGGCAATGACATCCAGGACACTCCGATTGAAGACCGCGACACGGAAACGGTTTCTTCCGTTCAGATGGTCTTCCAGAACCCGTTTGACACGCTGAACCCGTCCATGACCGTCGGGCGTCAGATCATCCGGGCGCTGGAAATCTTCGACATCGGCGAAAGCGATCATGATCGCCGTGACCGGATGCTCAAGCTGCTGGATCTGGTGAAACTGCCCCGCGCCTTCGCAGATCGTATGCCGCGCCAGCTGTCTGGTGGCCAGAAGCAACGTGTTGGTATTGCACGCGCTTTTGCCGGTGATGCGCAAATCGTTGTGGCGGATGAACCTGTCTCGGCACTTGACGTATCTGTACAGGCCGCGGTGACCGATCTTCTGATGGAAATTCAGCGTGAAAACAAAACCACGCTGCTGTTCATCAGCCACGATCTGTCGATTGTGCGGTATTTGTCGGATCGCGTCATGGTGATGTATCTGGGCCATGTGGTGGAACTGGGCACGACCGATCAGGTCTTCCAGCCGCCCTACCACCCTTATACCGAAGCCCTGCTGTCAGCGGTTCCAATCGCGGATACCTCGATTGAAAAGGAACACATCGTTCTTGAAGGCGACATCCCATCGGCCATGAACCCGCCAAGCGGTTGCCCCTTCCAGACACGTTGTCGCTGGAAGTCAGAGGTGCCGGGTGGTCTTTGCGAGAAAGAGGTGCCACCGGTGCGCAAGCTGGAAGGCAAGCATCAGATCAAATGCCACCTTGCCGACGATGTTCTTGCCCGTATGGGCCCGGTCATCAAGATCGCGGCGGAATAAGCGCCTCACACCACCACAGAAAAGCCCGGGACACACGCCCGGGCTTTTTTTATTTATCACACTCCGGTTGCCCAATTTGCGGAATAACCCAGAGCACACAATATCATTACCGCCAAAATAGATAAAAGGATTCCGATCTTCCTGTTCACGGCTTCAAGCTCAATTACCAACACACACAAAAACACTATTGCCCAGAGAACCCAAATATAGACAGGGACAAACACTAAAACCGGAAACAGAAGAGCAGAGATAGCACCAATCGCTCCGGAAAAAGCGAATGCTCTCAGACCAACACGCCAGGCCATATGTCTTGGCCGATCTTCTGTTCCGTAAAAAAGATAAAGGAACAAACACGTGATTGCCCCAAATATGAGTTCAAATATTGCTTCCACACGATTTCTCCAAAATGAAAATCTAAACATAATCCGCCCCATTTACTTCATCTGTTCAGGGCAGAGATTAATTGAAAAAAGGCAAACCGATCCAGTTGCAGCGCATCAAGACAAAGCGAGTGCCGCTAACACCAGGCCAGAAACGAGGCCTGAAATCCACAAAGCGAACGATCCACGTGTTTTTTCATAGTAAAGAAAAATCGCGAAACACAGGAACCAGGGGATCCCGATCAGGAAAGCCCAATTACCTGTCGGCAAGAGCCCCAGGCAACCTCCCCCCAGGAATGCGGCACCAAAAAATATAAACAGGCGAAGTCCCAGACGAACCATTGCAAACCCTGATTGGTTTTCGTCCCCATAGATGTAGCGCCCCACACCTCCGACAAATCCATAAATCAGGGCATCAAATATAATCTGAAAAACAACTTCAAGCATATCTCACCTCAGCTCAATTCACTTAAGGTGGGTAACGCCAGGCATTAAAACAAGACGTCAGCTGACCAAATTCCGGTTCTTCTGGGAATACAGCGACAGCGCTGTGATCTGCCCGGCAACAATCGCCGCAAACATCAGAAACGCTGACAATCCAACGCCTTGCACGGGCATCAGGCTTTCGTTGAACAGGCTTTGGGTCGCGCCAAACAACACACGGCTTCCCGGCACCAAAAGCAAAATACCGGGCATAATATAGATCGCGCCGGTCAGATTCATCTTCTTTGCAAGCCAGGTCCCGTACAGGGTGATACAAGCCGCCGTCACCCAGGTCCCGGTGATCCAGCCGGCACCAAAGCCAAGCCAAACAGGCCCCCAAAGACCCAGCGCGGTCACAGGCAGGGCCAGGGCAATATCAACGGGACGTGCGTTAAAAATAATACCCAGGGCAAAGCTGAAAACAGGCAGAGCCACCACGGGCCACCACCAGATGACTTCATTCACATTCGGGGCATGCAGACCCGCGCCAAAGATCGTCTCACCAATGTTAAGGCCAATGAAAATGCCGATAAACAGTTTGGTGAAAACAAACATCGCCTGGGTAAACAGGCTTGTGCCGGAAATCAGGTCGTTAAAGGCCAGGCATTCCAGGGAATTGGCGATCGAAAGCCCGGGGACAAACAGCACAATCGCCGCAATGCACAGCCCCCAGACCGGCACCTCGGCCCCGCCCGCACTGATCGCAGCAACTGTAATTCCGACGATCAGCGCGCTGAGGAACTCAACAAAATTCGCCCTCTCGCCCTGACAGATCTGCTGACAGATCCAGACCAGAACACCCAGAATCGCCGCAAACCCGATCGCCTGAAGACTGCTGCCCACAAGGACCAGAAAAATCGGAGGGATGGAAATATGCGCCAGCGCCGTCAGCCAGGTCGGATAAGGAACATAGCCGATATGCGTGTCATCATCGCGATGAATGCGAATGATCGTGCGCGCCAGCAGGCCCAGATCAATGCCAGCCGGATCCATGCGGCGCATCAGGATCTGATTGTCTTCTTCGGGAAACTGAAAACTGACCGAGGTCGGCGTCGCCTGCACAACAACAGTCACGCCCAGTTTACGGGCGTAATGCTGCACGTATTTTTCAATCTTATAGGGCGCACAGCCACTGCGATGCAGCGCTTCGCCGATTTCCGCAATCTTCTGCGCCCGGCCCGGGTTCACCATATGACAGCTTTCCTGACTTATCTCGCGCCCCTTTCTCATGATTTTCAGTCCGGGGCAAGCCAATGCTGACACATTACTTTCCATCCGGTTAACTGCGTCAAGTGACCCTTGCGTCCCTATCCGGGCACGGACTGAATGGGGTCTAAAATACCCAAAATGACCAACGTAAAGAGTTTAAACTTCGTTCCTGGATGGCTTTAAAGATTGTAACGTTCGCTACTTCAGAGGTTTAAACTCTTTAAACTTCAGCTGCTGCCCAGGATACGACGCACATAGTTCCGGGTTTCGCGATAAGGCGGCACACCACCATGACGTTCAACCGCGCCAGGTCCTGCATTATAAGCCGCAAGCGCCAGCCGCCAGGACCGGAACTTGTCGTATTGTTCCTTCAGGTAACGCGCACCACCGTCCAGATTTTGCCTTGGATCACGGGGGTTTACCCCCAGAATACGCGCAGTTCCCGGCATAAGCTGCGCCAGACCAATCGCCCCGGCACTGCTGCGTGCATTGGGGTTCCAGTTGCTTTCCTGCTGCACAAGCCGCAGAAACAGATCTTCGGGAATGCTATAGCGCCGCGCGGCCGCCCGCGCCATCTGCGTATATTCCCCCCGGTACTGGCCGGTATAAGCCGGGACATCATCCCGACGCCCCAGGTTAGTCACCGTAGGAGGTTGTAATCTAACGGAATTATTGTACTGTTCAGCAGCGCGACCATCCAGAACGCTTAGCTGTTGCAGCAACCGGTTATGCGGCGCGCTTTGCGCATCAGCCGCATGGGACAGCAGCAAAAGAGAGATAACAAACGCCGTCTGGCTTTTCAGTCTGCTTATCATTCTGTTCTGTCTCCGGATTACAAAACCAATACCACGCAACAACATAAGCTGCTTTTATCATTTCACCAGTTGCAACGCAATTCTGAGTCTACCCCAGGCAATCCACCGCCAGTTTACACAAATTTTAGTTTTCAACAGCAAACTGCTTCCTGTCCCCCCCGACCATCTGTATGGTTGCCGGAAAATACATAGCGGGTGCAGATCACGCACCGCGAAACAGTCAAACAGAGGATGTGCTTCATGGCCGGTTCACTCAATAAAGTTATGCTGATTGGCAATCTCGGGGCGGACCCGGAAGTGCGCAGCTTTAACAATGGCGGCAAAGTCTGCAATCTGCGTATTGCGACGTCTGAGGCCTGGAAAGATCGCAACACCGGCGAACGTCGTGAGAAAACCGAATGGCACACTGTGTCCGTTTTCAGCGAAGGCCTGGTACGCGTCTGCGAACAATATCTGCGCAAAGGGTCCAAAGTGTTTGTCGAAGGTCAGCTTCAGACCCGCAAATGGCAGGATCAGTCCGGCAATGATCGTTATTCAACCGAAGTTGTCCTGCAAGGCTTCGGCGGCACGCTGACCATGCTGGATGGCCGTGGCGAAGGCGGTGGCCAGGGCGGCGGCAGCCGTGGTGGTTACGGTGGCGGCCAGGGCGGTGGTCAAGACGGCGGCTATGGTGGCGATAACTATGGCGGTGGTCAGGGTGGCTACGGCGGTGGTGGCAACCAGGGCGGCGGACGCCCAGCCCCTGCTCCGGCATCTGATCTGGACGATGAGATCCCGTTCTGATCCCTGAAGTTTCACTGAAAAACGCCGCAAATCAGCGGCGTTTTTTATTTGAATGACGCTGGGCGACCGTACCGCCACCAGCCGGCCAAAGGCAAAAGAAACGGCCCGGCCAGAACCGATCCCCCCAGCATAACAGCTGCAATGCTAAGATCGTGTCCCCGGTTGTCGATCAGATCGGCTGCAAGCTGCCCCAACCCTGTCAGACTTGCAGCCCCCATGATCAGCGCGATCCCCGTGTAAGCCAGCACGATCCATATTGCATGGAACATCGCGCGTATTACGGCGTCATACACGGCACGTGGAAACCACTTCAACCCTTGTACGAAGTGCACCCTACCGCACAAAATATCAAAGAAAACCTGAAGCAAGATTACACTGGCCACAGAAAAGATCGCGTAAAAGACAGACCGAACCGGTGAATAACCGTGGTGAACGGTAAAGAAAGCCTTCACACCCAATGCCGTCGCAATCAACAGCACAGCCAGAACAAACTCCCGCAATGCAATATCGCGCCGGAGCAGCGCAAAAATCTGATGTGCCAACAAAAGAACGGCAATCGTCAGTGTTACGACGATATCATCCAGACCGAGTGGCAGGAAAAACAAGCGCGTTACAACGCTTTCCAGATAAGGCCCCAGCGCCAGCAGTAGCAGGATCCCGGAAAATGGCAGGCGCGTTTCCCCGACAAATCCCCGAACAACCAAAGACCAAAGCAACAGTTCGATGAGCAGGAACTTTGCGACGTAACCCATCATACCCCCGAAGACGCCTTCACCTGTTGTCCAGAAATGACTCATCAGTTTTGAAAGAGATGCCCCGCGCCAGCGCAGATCGTCTGATATGAAATCCAGATGGCCAATCACGCAATAGATCAATGTGATCATAACCAGGGCCAGCCCCAGCCAACCCAACACCCGATGGATGGCCCAGAGAACCAGCAGTACACCGGCCAATCCGAACCAGACCATCGCACCCCGGGCACGCCCGCCAGCCGCTGCAATGTCACTTGCGAAAATAAGAGGCGTCAGCATGACAACACAGGCGACAAAAGCCAGGCCGGCTCTCTGCCACACAAGCGACCCTGGAAAGCTGAGCAAACAGGTTGATCCAATCACAAAGGCCAGCATGATTGCCCTGTCGTTCGTGAGAATCCAGCCAGGCAGAAGCCCGTAAGCCCAGGGGGATGCGATCAATAACAGAAATCCCCCCCAGATCAGGGCGATCAGAGAAAACAGACGGGGCCGGTCACTGTAACGTATCAACAGATTACCTCTGAACTTTATAGGATCCCGACATCAACAGGCGGCCAGAGCATCCTCCAGCACCGATTTCACAACGGCGCGATCCACATCAGCGGTCACAAAAGCATCGCCAATACTGCGCGCCATGATGAAACGCAGCTGGCCTTCGACCACCTTTTTGTCCTGGCCCATCAGCGTAATCAGCGCATCGGCATCCGGCAGGTCACCGGGAATGTCAGCAAGATCCACTTTCATCCCCATATCGCGCAGATGCGCACGCACGCGCGATGGTGCTTCCTGCGCACACAGGCCCAGACGGGCTGAAGTTTCAAAAGCCAGGGCGCAACCAATCGCAACACCTTCGCCGTGCAGCAAGCGATCAGAATAGCCCGTTGCGGCTTCCAGCGCATGGCAGAATGTGTGGCCCAGGTTCAACAGCGCGCGATCGCCCTGTTCGGTTTCATCCCGTGCAACGATGTCGGCTTTCATCTGGCAGGAACGGCGCACAGCTTCGATCCGCAGGGCTTCATCCCCCGCTGCCAGCGCCGGACCATTCTGTTCCAGCCATTCAAAGAAACTTTCATCACCCAGCATGCCGTATTTCACAACTTCACCGTACCCGGCCAGGAGATCACGTGCGGTCAATGTGCCAAGCACGCCCACATCTGCCAGCACAAGCGATGGCTGATGAAACGCCCCGATCAGGTTCTTGCCCTGGGGTGCGTTAATGCCGGTTTTACCACCAACAGAGCTGTCGACCTGCGCCAGAAGAGACGTCGGGATCTGCACAAAACGCACACCCCGGCGCAGCACAGAGGCCGCAAATCCTGTCAGATCGCCAATCACCCCGCCGCCAAAGGCAACAACGATATCGCCTCGTTCCACCTGCTGATCCAGCAGCCATTCCACAGTGCGGGTGAAATGCGGCCAGGATTTGGTGGCTTCACCTGCAGGCAAGGTCAAAGCTGTCATCGCGATGCCTTCCGCCGCAAGACCGGATTGAAGCGCATCAAGATGCAGTGCCGCGACGTTTTCATCTGTAATCACCGCAACACGTTTGCGTTTCAGAAGCGGTGCGATCTCTGCACCTGCCTGGGCAATCAACCCTGAACCGATCCGGATATCATAGGCGCGTTCGCCCAGTTCAACGCGGAGTGTCTCGATCATGCCGTTCACCTTCTTATTTATTTTCAATCACATCCGGGCGTGTCTTCAGGCAACCAACAACCCGTTCGGCCATATCAGGAATACTGTAATCTTCACGGCTGTCCACCACCAGATCAGCGTTTTGATAATGCGGTTGACGGGCGGTCAGAAGTTCGGTCAGCGTTGCTTTCGGGTCCGGGGTCCGCAGCAACGGACGCGTATCTTTGTGCCGCACGCGCGACCACAGCAGTTCCAGATCCGCACGCAGCCAGACAGAGACGCCTTTCTCAGAAACCACATCACGATTGCGTTCCGCCAGAAATGCCCCGCCACCAGTCGACAGGATACAAGGGCCTTCTTCCAGAAGACGTGAGATGACCTCATGTTCACGATCGCGAAAAAAACCTTCGCCATCCCGTTCAAATATCTCAGAAATTTCCATCTGTGCTGCACGCACGATTTCTTCGTCGCTGTCCATGAAAGGCACGCCCAGAACGTCTGCAACCGCCCGGCCAATGGCGGTTTTTCCAGCCCCCATCATCCCCACCATTACCACGGTTTTCTTCAGCTGCAGCGCCATTCCGGCCATTCCCCGCTTAATTTCACATCTTGTGACACTGAATGACGTGAAATTCGGGAAAAGACCATATATAAGTTGCACAGAGACCACCTGAAGGTGGCAAAAACTGACGATCCCTGGGGGCACACAATGATGGCACGACTGATAAAACTTCTGATTTTTCTGGTAATTCTTGGTTTTATTGGACTACTGGGCTTTGCTTATCTCGGTGATCTGAGACCGGCACAAACCGATGTAGCCGAACCCGTGACGCTGGAAACAAACTGATATGGGCCGCAAAGGCACATCAATCGGCCAGCTGACGCGTGCATGTTCTGTCGTTGCAATTCTGGCGGCAGCCGCACCCGCATTGCAGGCGCAGACAGCGCCCACAGAAAACGGCCCCATGTCCGCCATTGACTGGCTGTCAGATTCTCTTGCGGACCCGCAGGAATTCACGCTGGATGAACCTGCGACATCAACCAGCGCTGCCGTGGAAAGCATTTCTGTCCAAAGCCTTGATGCCCCCAGCCCTGACGCCGCCGGGCTGCTGCCGCCATCTGTAACCGGTTTTCCGGCCCGCCTTTGGGGCAGTGCAGAAACAAATCAGATCATTGAACAGATTGTCACCAGCCCACGCACGCCGCTGCCGGCTTTGTCTGCGCTGCGCCGCGAAATTCTTCTGGCAGAAGCGGCGGCACCTGAAAATGGCAACGGACGTTTGCTGCTTGCGCGCATTGATAAACTTCTTGAACTGGGCTTCCTTGAGGATGCCCACGCCTTGCTATCTTCAATAGAGACACGCAATGCCGATCTGTTCAGGCGTGAATTTGACATTGCCCTGCTTTTGGGGCGCGAAACCGAAGCCTGCAATGACATCCGGTCCGCCGGGGGGGTCGCGCTGTCTTATCAGGTGCGTGTCTTCTGTCTTGCCCGCAATGGCGATTGGAACGCTGCGGTTCTGACGCTGAACAGCGCTGACATTCTCGGGGAACTCAACCCCGGTGAATATGACCTGATTGCACGTTTTCTGGATCCTGAGATGTTCGAAGGTGACCCCGATCTTCCGGTGCCGTCCCATCCTTCGCCGCTGGTCTATCGCATGTACGAAGCTCTGGGACAGCCTATCCCGACCCGCATCCTGCCCCTCGCCTTTTCCCAGGCAGATCTGCGTGAGGTAACCGGCTGGAAGCTGCGAATTGAAGCAGCTGAACGCCTGGGCCGGATTGGCGCTGTGCCTGATAATCGCCTTCTGGGTATCTATACCGAACGCCAGGCCGCTGCCTCCGGTGGGGTCTGGGACCGGGTGAAAATTGTGCAGAATATGGATGTTGCCCTGCGCAGCGGTGACACGGATGCAATCAGCCGACAGTTGCCTGCCCTCATAGAGGTCATGCAGGAGAATGCCCTGCAAAGACCGCTGGCCAATATCTTTGCCCCCAGGCTGACAGAATTGATCAATCCGGAAGTGGATGGCGAAGAAGCGACTGTACCTCTGGTTTTCACTGACGAAAGCCTTTCTCTGATCCGACAGATTTCCTTGTTATCAGACACATATGAAACTGTTCCTGCAGGGTTCAGCCCCACCACCCCAAGGGAAGCCTTCCTGGAATCCCTTGCGCAAGGGCTGCCTGCAGCAGACACACCCGGCGACCCTGCCATTCAGGCTGTGATTGACGGATTTGACGGGGCTGCGCTGACGGCTGCGGATCAGGTGCTTTTGGATGACGGGCGCGTGGGTGAACTGCTTTTACACGCGATATCACGTTTTGGGTCTGGCACTGAAGGCGATCTGAGCCAGGTCACATCTGCCCTGCGGCTTTTACGCAGCCTGGGTCGCGAAGATACCGCCCGCCAAGCCGCCTTGCAGTTTCTTCTGATCTCTGAAAACGGGGCATCTTACTGATGCACCCCTGGATCAACAGTTTTCTGGAAGCCCAGGCTGCAGAACTGAATGCTGCGCGCAATACGCTGGATGCCTATGCACGTGATCTTCAGGATTTCATGACCTGGATGGAAAATCAGGCCTGTGCCCTGGACGATTGCGTCCGCGATGATATTGAAAACTACCTGATCGATATTGACACCCGGGGCCTGTCAAAAGCCACACGCGCGCGGCGTCTGTCTGCGATTAAACAGCTGTACCGGTTTGCTTTTGAGGAAGGCCTGCGCAGCGATCATCCGGCGCTGAAGATCCGGGGGCCGGGTCGCAGCAAGCGTCTGCCGCATGTTCTGAACGAAACCGATGTCAGCAAGCTGATCGGGGTATCAGAAGAATTTGGGCGCACCGCCAGTGATCAATTGCGCAATGCCTGCCTGATCGAACTGCTTTATGCCACGGGAATGCGTGTGACAGAACTTGTGTCCCTGCCCCTGACGGCCGCGCGCGGCAATCCCAAGATGTTGCTGGTTATGGGGAAAGGCGGCAAGGAACGTATGGTGCCGCTGTCCCCGCCTGCCCGTCGCAAAATGGCAGAATGGCTGACAGAAGCGGATCGTCTGAACACAGTGGCGCGCAAAGAAGGCAATCAGGAAGCAAAATTCCTTTTCCCGTCCCGCAATCGAAAAACCCATATGACCCGACAGGCCTTCTTTGTAATGATCAAGGCCATGGCGCTAGACGCCGGAATTAACCCCGATGACGTCACACCGCATAAGCTGCGCCATGCTTTTGCGACCCACCTTCTGGCGAACGGTGCCGATTTGCGGGCGATCCAGGTTCTGCTGGGTCATGCCAATCTGTCAACGACGGAAATTTACACACATGTCCTGGAAGCCCGGCTTCAGGAACTGGTTATGGATCATCACCCTCTGGAAAATGACGGCTGATCCGTTACATTAGACCAAACGAACACCTTCAGGATATTCCACACCATGGAAAACTTCACCTTTGATCAGGCCTTCTGGTTCAGCTGCGCATCCATTGCGTTGCTTCTGCTTTGCTCGGCTTTTTTCTCGGGCTCCGAAACCGCGCTGACGGCGGCATCCCGCGGCAAGTTGCGTGCTCGTGCCGACAAGGGAGAAGGTGGCGCAACCGCAGCTCTGAAAGTGACAGAAGACACCGAACGCCTGATCGGTGCGGTGCTGCTGGGCAATAACCTTGTGAATATCCTCGCGGCATCGCTTGCAACGGCCCTGTTCACCCGGATCTTTGGTGAAAGCGGCATCGCAATGGCGACACTTGTGATGACCCTTCTGGTTCTGGTGTTCGCTGAAGTTCTTCCCAAAACCTGGGCCATCACCCGGCCTGAGGAAGCCGCAGCGCGGGTGTCCCCTGTGATTTCCGTGATTGTCATGGTGCTGACCCCGTTTGTCATGCTCGTGCGGATGATCGTGCGGTTGATTTTACGTCTCTTTGGGATGAAGGACACGGACGGTCAGATGCTTGCGGTCCGTGAAGAAATTGCCGGTGCAATCAGCCTTGGCCATTCTGAAGGCACGGTTGAAAAAGAAGATCGCGACCGGATCCTTGGCGCGCTTGATCTGGGGGATCGCACGGTTGAGGAAATCATGCTGCACCGTTCGCAGATTGAGATGATTGACGCGGATAAAGACCCGGGTGAAATCCTGACACAATGTCTGGAAAGCAATCACACCCGCCTGCCCGTCTTCCGTGATGATCCCGAAAACATCATCGGGGTGGTTCATGCGAAGAACCTGCTGCGCGCGGTCAATAAACTGCGCGATGGTGATGCGTTGAAAGAAGGTGCAATGTCCGGGTTTGACCTGATGGAGGTGGTAAACGAACCGTATTTTGTGCCCGAAACCACCACGCTGGATGATCAGATGCGTCAGTTCCTGCGTCGTCATACCCATTTCGCCCTGGTGGTGGACGAATATGGCGCGCTTCAGGGGTTGATCACACTTGAAGACATCCTGGAAGAAATCGTGGGTGAGATTACCGATGAATTTGACGAAGGTGAAGATCAGGCAATCCGCGCAGCTGACAACGGGAACTACATCGTGGATGGTGCCATGACGATCCGCGATCTCAACCGCGCGGCCGACTGGTCCCTGCCCGATGAGGAAGCCAACACCATCGCGGGTCTCGTGATTCACGAAGCCCAGATGATCCCGGTTCCGGGCCAGGTGTTTTCCTTCCATGGGTTCCGCTTTGAAATTGCGGCGCGGGAAGCCAACCGGATTACAGAACTGAAGATCAGACCATTGGCCTGATCAGCCTGGTGAAAAATTTGACAGGGCTGATCCAATCATGTTTCCGATCAGCTCAAGAACTTTTGCGGTGATATAACCTTTCAGGAAAAGCAGATCACACAACCAGAGAAAGACAAACCCGGCGAAGCCTGCATAGGCCCAGCCGGTAAAATCATTGGTCAACAAGACCATCCCCCAATCTTTCCCGCGCAGGAAAAACCAGCATCCTGCGGCGACAGTACCGACAAGAGCCATCTCAAGCCGCAGTAACAGACTGGCACGCGATGGCTGAAACTTTGCGGTCAGAAGAACCATGATAAACAGCAGTGCATTTGTGCCGGTGAATATCTTTGCATCCAGCAGAAACCCGTTCAGTGCCCTGTCATAGCGCATGTTGATAAAATCATAGACCGATCGCCCGCCCGGCCCTTTGATGGTAAGAAGACGCTCTGCCGTATTCACCGACAGCCCGGCAGGTGCCTCAAGACAAGACTTCCCGCACCGATCTGCAAGCGCGACCGACACAAGCTGTTCTGCATTCTCCGATATTTTTGTCAGAAGTCCGGCATGTTCTTCCGCCTCCCCGGCCAGACGTAGAGCAAGACGTTGGCGCATGGTCAGATCCCGGCGTATTTCATCTGACGGCGGTGCGCCCGCCAGAGACACCAGCCGGTTTTCGACCTCATAGACTGCAAACCGCTGCAATCCTGCATCAATCGTATTGCGCCCAGTCAGAACCGCAAGGAAAGCAAGGGTGAAACCAATCGCCCCCACAACCGAAACCACATAAACAAAATTTCGTAGAGATTTATAATCACTCATTAAAATATCTTTATTTAGGGGCGATTACCGCCCCTTAAACAAGCCCCCGAGGATACCACGCACGATGCGCCGTCCAGTGGTGCCGGTCAGTTCCTTTTTCAGCATAGATCCGATGGATTCACCCCAGTCTTTTTCCCGCGAAGTACGACGACGGGTCTGTTGAACACGGGATGTGGATCGCCCGACAGTTTTGCCGGAATAGCGCCGTGCGGCCCGGAATTCACGTTCGGCCAGAGATGCTTCCTCTTCCTGGCGCTCGGATGCTTCCGCTTCTGTCGCTGCCTTGTCTGCACGCCCTCTCAGGATCTCATAGGCGCTTTCACGGTCAACCTTGTTTTCATATTTCCCGGCCAGCGGAGAGGTCGCAACGAACCCCGCGCGCTCCTGCGCTGTGATTGGGCCAAGTTGCGAAGATGGCGGGCGGATCAACGTGCGTTCAGCCACCCCCGGAATGCCTTTCTTTTCAAGGAAGGATGTCACTGCCTCGCCCACCCCGACCTCACGGATCGCATCTTCGATCTCAAACCGCGGATTGTCGCGATAGGTTTCCGCTGCCAGTTTCAGTGCCTTACGATCACGCGCGGTAAAGGCCCGCAATGCATGCTGCACCCGATTGCCAAGCTGCCCGAGAATATCCTCGGGTACATCCGCCGGATTCTGCGTGATGAAATAAACACCAACGCCTTTGGACCGGATGAGACGCGCGACCTGTTCAACCTTATCAACCAGGGCCTTGGGGGCGTCTTCAAACAGCAGATGTGCTTCGTCAAAAAAGAACACAAGTTTCGGTTTATCCGGATCGCCGACCTCTGGCAGTTCTTCAAACAGTTCAGACAGCAACCACAGCAGAAAAGTTGCATAAAGCCGGGGCGATCCCATCAGCTTATCCGCCGCCAGAATATTCACATGCCCGCGCCCATCGGGCGCAGATTGCATAAGGTCCGACAGGCCAAGCGCTGGTTCCCCGAACAGATCTGCCCCGCCCTGATTTTCCAGAACCAGAAGGCGTCGCTGAATGGCGCCAATGGAAGACGCCCCGACATTGCCATAGCGCAAAGACAGATCTTTCGCGTTTTCCCCGACCCAGACCAGAATTGCCTGCAGATCTTTCAGATCCAACAGGGCCATTCCCTGTTCATCTGCCACGCGGAAAGCAATGTTCAGAATACCTTCCTGTGCTTCCGTCAGCTCCAGCAGGCGGGCAATCAGCAAAGGCCCCATTTCCGCAACGGTCGTGCGCACCGGATGCCCCTGTTCCCCAAACAGATCCCAGAATACCGTCGGGAAGGAACTATATTGATAATCGGAAAAGCCAATCTTTTCCGCACGCGAGACAAACGCATCATGTAACTTGAAATCAGCGCTGCCGGATTTGGCCAATCCCGAAAGATCCCCTTTCACATCCGACAGAAAAACCGGCACCCCCTGGGCAGAAAAGCTTTCCGCCAGTATCTGCAGCGTAACTGTTTTCCCGGTTCCGGTTGCCCCGGCGACAAGACCGTGCCGGTTGGCATATTTCAGAAGGAGTTCCTGCGGTGCCGCATAATTTTCACCACCACCACCTGTAAAGATCCGATCACCGCCCATAATTGATTCCCTCATTTATCCGTTTCATACGAAAATACTCTTTTAACACTTTCATGCCAGTATCTGTTTGTCCGGGTGTCCTGTCCTCGTTCACCCGGCACTTCCTCCCTGTTAGACTGGCCGTGCCTTGTGCACGGTCTTTTTTTTGCCACCTGCCGCCCGGCAAGCTGAAAATCCCAGTCAAAGGCGAAATATTACAGATTCTTACAGATTCACTGTTGACCACTGCACAAGGCACGGATTAGGGTTCCTGCAATAATAAGTCGGCCAGTCCGACAGGGAGAGAGAATAGAAAAAGGGTCGTCTTCGGCCCTTTTTCTTTTTCGTATTTTTTCCTTGAAATCTGCTCTCCGGCAATGGCTTGCCTGGTTCCCCTATTCTTCTGATTTTCCGGCCTGACACTGGCTTTCAGTCATGTTAGATGCAGGTAAATCTATGGAGTAGTGCCAGATGAAAACCATTTTTACACACTTTGCAGCCCTGACATTTGCGGCAGCAATCAGCACCCAGGCTTTCGCTCAGGAAACAACCACTGATGAGGCAGCTGAAGCGGAAGCCGCTGCAACTGCCCAGGAAGCCGCGACAGCGGAAAGCTTCCCAACTGGCACCCCGGTTGCGCCAGAAGTCTATTCCCGCGAAAAACATGGCGACTGGGATGTACGTTGTGTGCGCGGAACAGAAGGCGAAGAGCCTTGCCAGCTGAATATCACTCTTCTGAACCAGGAAGGTGGTCCGGTTGCAGAAGTAACCATGTTCCGTCTTCCGGAAGGTCGCCAGGCAGTTGCTGGTGGTCTGATTTCCGTCCCTCTCGGCACCCATCTGCCGGATGGCGTTCGTATTTCCGTTGATGGCAGCAACCCACTGGGCTTCCAGTTCACAACCTGTGATCCGCAGGGGTGCTTTGCCCGCGTTGGGTTTACCCAGGAAGTAATCAACCGCCTTAAAAACGGTGCAGATGCAGTTGTTACAATCGTACCTGCCGCTGCACCTGATCAGCGCCTTGATCTGCCAATGTCGCTGACTGGTTTCACCGCGGCCTTTACCGCGCTGCCAGTTCCTGCACAGTAAAACCGGGACACATTCCCAAATCAGAAAAGCCACCCAATTGGGTGGCTTTTTACTTGTCAGTTGTACTTTGTTTAAGGTGCCTTACGCAGGGCCAGCACAGCGTTCAGCCCGCCAAAAGCAAATGCGTTCGACAGCACCACGTCAACATTTGCCTCACGTGCAACATTTGGAACAACATCCAGCGCACATTCCGGATCCGGTTCTTCGTAACCGATGGTTGGCGCGATCACCCCTTCGCGCAGCGCCATAATACAGGCCAGAAGTTCCACAGCCCCCGTGCCGCCAATCAGATGGCCGTGCATGGATTTGGTGGAAGACATCATCAGGTGATCTGCGTGCGCACCGAATACATCCGCAACAGCGGCGCATTCGGTTTTGTCATTCGCGGCGGTCCCCGTGCCATGGGCGTTGATATAACAGACGTCAGACGGGTTCAGGCGCGCATCTTTCAAAGCACCGGAAATCGCGCGTGCAGCCCCCTGTTTTGATGGCATCACAATGTCTGACGCATCAGACGTCATAGCAAAGCCAATGACTTCTGCCAGGATCTCTGCACCTCTGGCTTTGGCGTGGTCATAGTCCTCAAAGACAAAGACACCCGCGCCTTCGCCCTGCACCATACCGGAACGACCCAGCGAAAACGGACGACAGGCATCACGGGACATGACCCGCAGGCCTTCCCATGCCTTCACCCCACCAAAGCACAGCATGCTTTCTGACCCGCCGGTCACCATGACATCACACATGCCCGTGCGGATCATCTGGAAGGCCTGGCCCATCGCGTGATTGGACGACGCACAGGCAGTGGCCACGGTAAAGCTTGGCCCTTTCAGGTTGTATGCCATGCTGACATGACTGGCGGCCGCATTGTTCATAAGCTTGGGAACAACAAACGGGTGCACCCGGTTTTTACCTTCCTCATACACAGAGCGGTAGTTTTCATCGAGCGTCTGCATACCGCCGCCGGATGTGCCCAGAACCACACCGGATCGCTGCGCAAGTTCGCCATTAAACGTCAGGCCCGATTGCCCCACAGCCTCACGTGCAGCCAGCAGAGTGAACTGAGTGTAACGATCATATAGTGCGATCTGCTGGCGATTGAATTCAGCTTCGGCGTCGTAATTCTTGACCTGCCCGCCGATCTTAATCGACAGGCGATCCACATCCTGAAATTCCAGTTCAGAAATGCCGCAACGGCCTTCACGAAAGCCTTCCAGCGTTTCCGCAACAGAACGCCCCAGGGAATTGATTGTGCCCTGCCCGGTGATAACCACGCGTTTCATGGTTATTTCTGTTCCGACACAAGGGCGCTGACAGCCTTTGTGATTGAAGCCACGGAAGAAATGTCAAAGTCACTTTCCGAGGGGTCATTCGCGTTAAAAGGCACCTGTATGTCGAAGGCTTCTTCAATTGCGAAAATGCTTTCCACCAGGCCCAGGCTGTCAATGCCAAGATCTTCCAGCGTTGAGGTCGGCGTCACGTCAGAAACCTCCAGAACCGCTTGTTCTGCGATGATTTCAATGACTTTCGCTTCGATCGTGTCGGACATCAATTTTACCTCAATTTACCTTGTCGCAGATTTACTTGTTTTCGTCGGTTTTTGAAACAGTTTCTTGAAGGCTGGCAAAAGCCGTCTTCAGATCCGCAAGTTGTTTCAGCGCCCGTGGCAGACGGCGCAGGCTTTTGTTGATTTCAACCTGAGTTTCCATCTTCACCGCAGGAGATCCCAGGATCACACGGCCCGCAGGCACTTTGGTGAAGATCTTTGAGGCTCCACCCGCCACGACATCATCCCCGATAAAGATGTTGTCAGACGCGCCACACTGCCCGCCCATAACCACACGATTGCCAATCTTTGTCGATCCGGCAATGCCAACCTGGCCGCACAGCAGGCAATCTTCACCCACCTGCACGTTATGGCCCAGATGCACCTGATTATCGAGCTTCGTGCCCCGGCCAATCCGTGTCGCGCGGATCGTGCCGGAATCGATCGTGACATTGCCGCCGGTTTCTACATCATCCCCGATCTCAACGCCGCCCAGTGAATGAATACGGATCCAGGCCTGGCCTGCACCTTCATTGGCAACGTCGCCCTGATCGCCAAGGCTTTCACGGGCTTTTTCCACACCGGATTTCTCAGGCGTGACAAAAGAGAACCCATCCGCCCCGATCACACCACCTGCCTGGGCAATAAACCGATCCCCAATACGCACATTTGCGCCAATGCGAACGCCAGGGTGGATCAAACAGTTGTCACCAATTGTGCTGTTGCGTCCAACCGAAGCATGACTGGCGATCTGCGCATTTTCGCCGATCACCACGCCCGCATTGATCACCACAAACGGACCAATCGCGGCATGCGCGCCAATCTGCGCGGTGGAATCAATCACAGCCGTTGGGTGAACGCCCGGCACAAGATCCAGCCCGTGATCCAGCATCTGTGTCAGGCCGGACATCGCAAATCGTGGACGCGGTGCGAAAATCGCAGCCTTCAACCCCAGCGCCTGCCAGTCCGCCCCTTCCCAGAGCATGGCAACCTGTGCCGCGCCCTGTGACAGACCCTCTGCATATGCAGGGTTCATCGCAAGCGCCAGCGCATCAGCAGCAGCCCCCACAGGTTCAGCGGCATGGGTGATTTCAAAAGAAACAGCGCCGGCGGCTTCAAGCCCCAGCGCTGTTGCAATGTCTTTTACTGTGTGACGCATTCTATTCCCTCTGGGCGGATGATCCGCCCTTTGGGTTTAGTTTTAGCTGCGTTGCGCCCGCAGTTCCACCCCGGCGTTGCTGAGGTGATCCCAGATCTTGCGATCCCGGCCATAAATATCGCGGCGGAAGTTGATGTTGCCACGTGGTTGGGTCACCGCGGTGCGGTAAATCAGATGCACAGGCACCTGGGTTTCCAGTGGCACCACACGTTCCTGACCGCTGTTCAGACGTTCCTGGAAGAAGGCTTCCGGATTGCTCATCTGCGCTGCAAGCAGTGCATAGGCGAAATCAAACGGGTCATTCAGACGGACACACCCATGAGAGAACGCACGTGTTTCGCGGGAAAACAGGTTCTTCGCCGGGGTATCATGCAGATAAATGTTGTACCGGTTCGGGAACATGAATTTCACCAGACCCAGCGCATTCCGGCGTGACGGTGGTTGCTTCAGGTTAAACGGGAAGGTCCGCTCATTATACTGGGTGAAATCCACAGTTGAACGATCCACAGTCTGACCACGGGCGTTCACCAGACGCAGATGGCCGGCAGCCCCCGGGTTCCGCTGCATCATCGGCAGGTATTCGTTGACAGCGATTGAGCGCGGCACATTCCAGGTCGGGTTAATGACCATATGTTCCATGACATCAGAAAACTCTGGTGTGCGACGATCACTGTCATTTGCACCGACAACAGAACGGGTTTCAAAGGTCACCTGCCCGTTATCAATGATCTTCGCCTGGAAATCCGGGATGTTTACCAGAACGTGACGCTGGCCACGATCCTGGTTGAACCAGCGTTCGCGTTCCATCGCAACAAGGATAGAAGACAGACGGTTTGCGGCAGGCGTATTGATTTCACGCAGTGTACCTTCACCTGCAACGCCGTCTGGGTTCAGGCCATGATCAAGCTGGAATTGCTGAACAGCTGCCTGAATTGAGGCGTCATAAGTCTGAGTGCTGGAACGACGGATGTACCCCATGGCGATCAGACGATCACGCAGGGCCACAACGCCTGCCCCACTGTTACCCGGTTCATATTTGGAACCCGGCACAGTTGCCCCCCAGCCGCCACGGGCCAGAAGACGTTCAAAACGGGTCTTTTCTTCCATCAGACGGGTATATTCCGGTGTGCGCGGCGCAAAGCTGCGGAACAGCGCATTCGGTGCGTTTTCGATCAGCGCATTCATCAGCGCCCCGGTGGAAGGACGTGAAATCTCGCGTACAATGCCATCATCAATACGGCGTGGATTGCGAATAATACCGGATTTCAGATCTGTTGCCCAGGCGACATACATCTCTGACAGCTTCACTTCGGCCAGACCACGTTCACGCGCAGAACGCGCGCTGCGCAGCATCGAACGAATTTCATCCGGGTTATAGCGTGACACCGGCAGACCATGGTCCCCGGCTTTGTTCAGCGCAGTCAGAAACGCACGACGACGGGAACGTTCCCGGCCGGAACGCCCTGTCCAGACTGATTCATAATTTCTTGTGCGGTAAAATTCCGCCAATGCATCATCACCAGAGGCTGCTTCTGCAACCGCCTGACGAAATGCTGTATCCTGGGCAGTCGCGGTTGTGGCTGTCAGAGCCGCAACCAGCATCACGGCGCATGCAAAAACGAATGCACGGCCACTGCCGAATTGATTAAGTAAAAGTTTCATTCCTGAACCCCTGTAAGACCCTTACGCAGACTATGGGCTGTATGCGCGAAAATTCTCGGAAATGGAAGCGACGCTGTCCAATCACTTTTGTGAATAGGCCAAAACCCATTGCTGTGTCCCGTTCAACGGGTGTGAAAATACGGGGAAATTCAGGCAGCTTTTCTCATTTCAGCAAATTTCTGCCGGTTTCCCGCCTCTCACGGCAGCCTGAGAAATATGCACTTGGCCTGTGATTCGACTTATGACATAAGAAAAGCGCATCTGGGGATGAGATGAAACTCTGCCAATCCACTGCCATGGAACGCAGACAGCCGGCGAACAGCTGGGGTCGCGCTATTGGTATGGCAGAAAACGACGGGACTGACGGCCTATGGGCAAGATGACAAATTCTGAGATTTCGGGGGCGAAATCTATTCAATTCACCCGACGCGGCGTTCTCGCTGCATTTGCGGCGACTGCAACTGTCGCTTCTCCGACATTTTCCAATGCAGCAGGTATCCTGCGTGGCGCGGGCGATGTGCGTAGAATCCGCATGCATTCTGGTCGCACCGGTGAAACCATCGACACAGTTTACTGGATTGAAGGCGAATATATCCGCGAAGCCCTGACTGACATCAACTACTTCATGCGTGACTGGCGTCGGGACGAAGCCACCAATATGGATACCCGCACCATTGATATTATGGCAGCGGCGCATAATCTGCTGGACGTGAATGAACCCTACCTGATGCTGTCTGGCTATCGCTCCCCTGCGACCAACGCTATGCTGCGCTCCCGTTCCCGCGGTGTTGCGCGTAATTCTCTGCATATGCAGGGCAAAGCCGCAGATCTGCGCCTGAACTCCCGCTCTGTTGGTCAGATGTTTAACGCAGCCAAAGCCTGTGCGGCCGGTGGTGTGGGGCGTTACTCAAGTTCCAACTTCGTGCATATGGATTGCGGCCAGGTCCGCACCTGGGGCCGCTAAGCCCGACAAGATGTAAAACGATCAAACGCCCTCCGGGGCGTTTTTTTGTGTCGGTTTTCCAGAGACATATACGCCCGGCATAACTATAGTTTCCGCAACCGGTTTGGTGAGGAGTATTGATTTGGCCGTTTATATCGTTGGAACACATCCGAATGCCATTGGCGGGCATTTTGCCTGGTCAGAGACAACTCAGAAACGAAAGATAGGACCTGTTCCGGGGCGTTGGTATCCAAATTATTCAGATGATTTCCCCCTTGGACCTCTGCCGGCAGATCTGAAACAGAAGATTTCTGAACATTGGGCCGTCACCGGATCGACTGTTGATCAGGGTCTC
The DNA here is from genome assembly GCF_016123485.1 of Halocynthiibacter styelae. Classification (GTDB taxonomy): domain Bacteria; phylum Pseudomonadota; class Alphaproteobacteria; order Rhodobacterales; family Rhodobacteraceae; genus Halocynthiibacter; species Halocynthiibacter styelae. The sequence continues at coordinate 358,038 of NZ_JADCKQ010000001.1, forward strand.
ATTTCATACCACATGCTTGATCCCATGCATTTCACGGGATTGCAGCTGGTAAATGAGACCATGGCGCAGATGTACCGGGATCTGGCCGGGGATGATCTGGAACTTTTCCGTATACCAAAGTTCTGGTCCTTAAAAGATAAGGCGGAAATCACCGAACCTTACTATTTCGCCAATGTTTACGGGGCGGAAGAAACAATTGACCTGGAACGCTCCAGCCGCATTCGGAAACGTTCTCCGGAGGCAAACGCTGGCGGAAGCGCCGAATATTCGCCCGCCACACCACTGTCCTCATTGACCAAACTCATTCCGGGTTTCCAGACCGACCGCCATGTCTGGCGGGACAGCCATACATCTGACTGGTTTTGTGATGATGTGTTTCGAGAGGCGCTGCAGAAGATCGCAAAAGGAAATTACCTGTTTGAACAGATTGAATAAGGAGACAGCCAACGGCTCTGCCCTTACTCAGCGGTTTCCCCAGGGTAGCCGCCTCCGGCCCCATTTATTCCTGCAGTAAAACTGCTGAAACCGGGGCAAGCACAGTATTTTCACCGCGATCATCCAGCGCCCACTCCTGAAGGGCACGTAATGTTTCGTCGTTTAATGTGCCGACCAGCACCACCGATCCGTCCTGACGTGCCTTGAACTCAGCCCGCTGTAGCATGCGGCGAATCCGGTGCGCATTTGCCCCCCCGGCACTCAGGTTGCGAAAAATCCGGGCATTCGGCACTCCTGCGCGGGACGCGAGCTGCCCGGCGGTGTTTAGCCCGGCATTATGAAGCACAAGGCCGTGACCGCTTTCCAGAAGTGCCGCAGATAGCTGCGCAGCAACGGATCGATCCGATGCGATCTGACCTGCCTGATTATCCAGAACAGCAACGGCATCCGGCACCATATTGCGGACACTCAGAAAGCCCGTTTCAACATCGGCTGGTGTTGCACCCGATGGCAAAGCAAGCTGCACAAGCACCTCATGCCCTGCATCCCGGACTTTTGTCGCATCCGCTCCGGCGGACGGATGTGTGCCGCTCACGGCAATGCTTACAGGGAAAGGCACCCCGGCAAGCGTTGGAAGAAGTGCGTTACTTTCCGCGGTTCCATCGTGAATCAGAATGACCGACATCATTGACTTGCCGCCAGGCAGATCAAATTCAACACCATTGCGTTCCAGGGCACCGCCCCGGACATCCGCATTTTCTGCGGCCTGTGCGTCAAACCCGGGCGTTGCCGGCTGACCGGGCAGAATCGTCTCATTTCCGGCAGCGGAAACACCCGCCCCCTCAGTCCGGGTTGTCAGGCGTCCAACAGGGTTGCCAAAGCCAGATCCGACTTCTTCGCCAATCTGCCCCTCTGCCTGACCAGTTTCTTCTGCCTCTGGCGTTTCCGGAGCAGTCGGAGAAACCACATCAGGCAGGTCCGGCTGAACAAGTTCTGGCATAGCAACATGCGGAATTTCCGGTGTCTCTTCCACCTGATCCGCGCCTGGAATCCTTACATCCACATCACCTTCCGCGATTTCAGGTATGACAACCTCTGGCGCGACAAGCGACACCTCCGGGCTTTCCACCGCATCAACCGGATCACTTTCGAGCTGCACTTCACCAGCAGGATCCGCCTGCGTCGGCGCTGAAACGATCTCTTCCGGCGCATCATTTTCCACTGTCGCTGCAAGGGCTTCGTCTACCGCAGCAATTATTGCGGTGTCGGTCGTTTCACCTTCCTCAGGCGGTGTGACACTGACTTGCGCGACTGGATCCTGAGCAACCTCTTTGTCATCAGTTTCACCTGAAACCTGGGCGTCCACGGGTTGTGCGTCCTGCACCGCCGCATCAGGTTCTGTCTGCACCGCAGATGATCCGGGTTCTTCCAGCACAGGCGGTTCAGGCACATTCGCAGGTTCATTCATAAGTGAAACCAGGGCGATACCTGCCCCGCCCACAATGGCGCCAGTTACCATACCCGCCAGATATCCACGTGCCATATCAGCCCCCGCGTTCCGCAGCACATCTTTGCCGATGCTGCTGTAAATTGATCATATGTGTGAGCCATAGTCCCTGTCGCCAATAGACACTTTCCGGTGAAATTCCCGGTGTTCGGTCCACTGTCTTGCCTGCGGGGCTTGACCCTTTGCTCTGTCTCTGAACATGTATAACGCGGTACAGACCGGGGGACACCCCCATTTACAACCAGATCGGGAATATTGGCCAAATGCTGCTGCTGATTGACAATTATGACAGTTTCACCTGGAACCTGGTGCATTACCTTGGCGAACTCGGGACCGAAGTGGTCGTGAAACGCAATGATGCGCTGGATGTGCAGGAAGCCATGGGGATGGGTGCGGATGCGATCCTGCTTTCTCCAGGTCCGAAAGCCCCTGCCGATGCCGGCATATGCCTGCCGCTGACCATGGCTGCTGCCGAAGCGAAACTGCCCCTGATGGGCGTTTGCCTTGGCCATCAGACCATTGGCGAAGCCTTTGGTGGTGATGTTGTGCGCTGCCATGAGATCGTCCACGGCAAGATGGGCAAGATGCATCACGATAACACTGGCGCATTCAAAGACCTGCCCAGCCCGTTTGACGCAACACGTTACCATTCTCTGGTCGTGGATCGTGAAACCCTGCCCGATTGCCTTGAGGTTAACGCCTGGCTGGAAGACGGCACCATTATGGGCCTGCGCCACAAGGAACTGCCTATTCACGGCGTACAGTTCCACCCCGAAAGCATTGCATCAGAACATGGGCATAAGCTTTTGAAAAACTTCCTTGATACGGTTCCGGGGCTTGCCTCAGGTGACGTGAAACAACCCGCCGCCTGAGCGTAAGACAAGACCGGAGCCACAGATATGAGTGACGCCCTCAAACCCCTGATTGACGCCGCGGCCAACGGCCCCCTGAATGCCGATCAGGCACGCAAAGCCTTCCAGATCCTGTTCGAAGGCGACGCAACCCCGTCCCAATGTGGTGGGTTGTTGATGGCCCTGCGCACCCGTGGCGAAACCGTCGAAGAATACGCCGCCGCCGCCGCTGTGATGCGCGAAAAATGTAATGCGGTGAACGCCCCTACGGGCGCGATGGATATCGTTGGCACGGGCGGCGATGGCAAAGGCACGCTGAACATTTCCACCGCCACCGCTTTTGTTGTGGCCGGTGCCGGTGTCACTGTTGCAAAACACGGCAATCGCAACCTGTCTTCCAAATCTGGCGCTGCTGATGCGCTTGGCCAGATGGGCGTGAACGTTATGGTCGGCGTGGACGTGGTCGAACGCGCGCTGGCGGATTGCGGCATCGCCTTCATGATGGCCCCGATGCACCACCCGGCGATTGCCCATGTGATGCCTACCCGCGCGGAACTTGGCTGTCGCACGATTTTTAACATTCTCGGCCCGCTGACCAACCCGGCAGGCGCAAAACGCCAGTTGACCGGTGCGTTTTCCCGCGACCTGATCGAACCAATGGCGCTGACATTGCAAAAGCTTGGCTCTGAGAAAGCCTGGCTTGTGCATGGCTCGGACGGCACGGATGAATTGTCCATCGCAGGCGTGTCCTGGGTTGCGGCCCTGGAAGACAACCGCGTTGAAATGCGTGAACTTCACCCCGAAGACGCAGGCCTGCCCGTCCATCCGTTTGAAGCCATTATGGGCGGAAGCCCCGCAGAAAACGCTGTTGCTTTCCGCGCGCTTCTGAATGGTGAAAAATCCGCGTACCGCGATGCGGTTCTGCTGAATTCTGCAGCGGCGCTTGTGGTGGCGGATCATGCAGATACCCTGAAACAGGGCGTTGAAATGGCCGCACAATCCATCGACAGCGGTTCTGCTTTGGGCAAGATCGAAGCGCTGGCAAAGATTACGTCTGCCTGATGCATTCCATACCACAATCCTGGGCGCATCTTCCATTTTTCGCAGAAAAACTACCTGCAATCGAAGCCGCTCTGGAACAGGATAACCGCGACATCCTGCCCCCTGCAGACCAGCGGTTCGCAGCGCTAGATTTCTGTGCGCCGGAAGATGTGCGCGTGGTGATCCTCGGTCAGGATCCCTATCCGACACCGGGCCACGCCCATGGTCTGGCGTTTTCTGCGGAACCCGATGTGCGTCCGCTGCCAAGATCCCTGAACAACATTTATAAAGAAATGATTGAGGACATCGGCAGCGCCCCTTTGAATGCCGACCTACGCCCCTGGGCAGAACAGGGCCTCCTGCTGTTGAACACGGTGCTGTCCGTCCCCGCAGGCGAAGCAAACGGACACAAAAAACTTGGATGGCAGACACTTGCACAAGAGGTGTTGGCTGAGGTTTCAAAACAGCCCTGCGCATTTCTTTTGTGGGGCGCACAGGCGCATAAGATGGAAGATCATCTGACGCCAGGTGATCATTTCATCCTGAAAACCGCCCATCCGTCACCGCTTTCCGCCCGCAAAGGGTTCTTTGGGTCAAAACCGTTTTCAAAGGTCAATTCCTGGCTGGAAACACAAGGCAAATTACCGATCACCTGGGCGTGACGCAACCCGTACCTTTATCCATTGCATGGGTCGCGTCAGCGGCGTAAACATTGGCCATGACACAGACTGTTCTTGATAAAATCAAAGCTTACAAGCTTGAAGACGTCGCCGCCCGCAAGGCCGTGCGTTCCATCACTGAGGTCGAGGCAAGCGCACGCGACGCCTCCCCCACACGCGGATTTTCTGACGCCCTGCACAAAGCAACCCACAGCGGCTATGCTTTGATTGCAGAAGTCAAAAAAGCAAGCCCGTCCAAAGGCTTGATCCGCGAAGACTTCAATCCGCCGGTGCTGGCAAAAGCTTATGAAGACGGCGGCGCGACCTGCCTGTCTGTGCTGACCGATACGCCAAGTTTCCAGGGCGCTGATGAATTCCTGGTTGCTGCACGCAACGCGACATCCCTGCCCGCCCTGCGCAAAGATTTCATGTATGACACCTACCAGGTGGCCGAGGCCCGCGCGCTCGGGGCCGATTGTATCCTGATCATTCTGGCGTCGACATCTGATGCCCAGGCGCAGGAACTAGAAGACGCAGCCTTTGCCTGGGGCATGGATGTGCTGCTTGAGGTTCACAACGAAGAAGAACTTGAGCGCGCCTGCAAGTTGAAAAGCCCGTTGATGGGGATCAACAACCGCAATCTCAAGACCTTTGAGACCACGCTTGATACAACCCGTCGTCTGTCGCGCCTTGTGCCGCAGGACCGTCTGATCGTCTGTGAAAGTGGTCTGAACACCCGCGAAGATCTGACGGATATGGCCCGTGTGGGTGCGCGGACCTTCCTGATCGGCGAAAGCCTGATGCGCAAAGATGACGTGGAAACCGCGACCCGGGATCTGCTGTCTGACCCGCTGATGCCAGGTGCCTGAAAGGATCGACGTGATGAGCGAAGACACACATGCATCCGGTCTGACCCATTTCAACGCAGATGGTCAGGCGCATATGGTGGATGTTTCTGAAAAAGCAGTGACATCGCGCATTGCCGTTGCTTCCGGCCACATTAAAATGGAACTGGAAACCCTTTCTGTGGTTCAGGAAAATCGCGCTAAGAAGGGTGATGTTCTGGGTGTTGCACAACTGGCCGGGATCATGGGGGCAAAGAAATGTTCTGACCTCATCCCGCTGTGCCACCCCCTGCCGATCACCAAAGTTTCAGTGGAACTGACACCGGACACAACCCTGCCTGGCGTTCAGATTGAGGCCACCGTCAAAACCACCGGTCAGACCGGGGTTGAGATGGAAGCGCTTACAGCGGTCTCCACCGCGGCGCTGACGGTCTATGACATGCTGAAGGCAATTGATAAGGCGATGGAGATCGGCGCGATTTCTGTGCGCCTGAAAGACGGCGGCAAATCCGGGCGCTACGAGGCTTCATGAGCACCGCAGGCCGATCCTTAGAACTTTTCTTCATCAACGGCCGCCCGGATGGGATGCTGACCGCAGAGGTGTTCAACTGGACCGGCCATGTTCTACGCCTGCCCCGCACACAGTTAAAACAAGCGCTGCAACGTCCGGAAACGAAATATACCGGCGTTTACGTGCTGCTGGGGGAACGCGACGGGACACCTCTGGCTTATATCGGTGAATCTGAGGATCTGGGTGAACGTCTGCGCAGCCATGCGGCAAAGAAAGACTGGTGGGATACGGCCATTCTGATCACCTCCGCCGCCAATAATCTGCACAAAGCCCATGTGAAATATCTTGAGGCCCGCCTGGTTGAGATCGCGCGCGAGGTTGGCACCATGCCACTTGATAACGGCAATACGCCGCCGCGCAGCAGCCTGTCTGAAGCCGCGACGTCTAATATGGAAAGCTTCCTTGAGACGCTGCAAATGGTCTTGCCCGCGATCCGTGTGGATATGTTCCTGAATAAAGCGCGCCCTGCTCCTGAGATGGCGGAATCGAAACCGGATGTGCCCCCTGGCGAGATCGCCTTTATTATTCAGTCCGAGCGCACAGGTGTTAATGCCCGCGCGATCCTGAAGAATGGCGAGATGGTTGTCCAGTTGGGCTCTAAAGGACGAAGGGAATGGGTAGCGGTCCCCCATAACTATTTGAGGCTATTTGAAGAGCTACGATCCGCTGGTGTCACATTGGTGAAAGAAAACCACCAGGAGTTTACACAGAACTACGCCTTTTCCAGCCCCAGCGCCGCCGCTGCTATCCTCAATGGACGCCCCTCCAATGGGCGTACCGACTGGAAGCTAGAAAGTGACGGTCGCACATACGAGCAGTGGGAAGCGGATGAACTTGCAAAGGATGACACATGATTTCTGTTTCTGAGGCGCTGGATGCCTGTTTCGCACTGATCTCGCCGCTTAACAGCGAAGTTGTCGATCTGAAAGACGCCGCTGGGCGCACGCTGATTACGCCCCATGCAGCGGCACGCAATCAACCGCCTTTCGCCGCCTCCGCCATGGATGGTTATGCGTTGAAATCTGTCGAACTTCAGCCCCAGGCGCAGTTCATGGTTGTCGGCGAAAGTGCTGCTGGCGCGCGTTACACAGGTAAGGTCCGGGCCGGACAATGTGTACGGATCTTTACTGGTGCCCCGCTGCCTGAGGGTTGTGATCACGTGATCATTCAGGAAGACACCACCCGTCAGGGCAATGTTATCACCCTGAATACTGAGATTGAAGACAAAGCCAACATCCGCCCCGCAGGCAATGATTTTGAGGCAGGGTTCGCGATGGAAGGCCCTCGCGTTCTGACACCTGGCGACATCGCCCTGCTGGCCGCTATGAATCAGCCGAAAGTCACCGTGACACGTAAACCAGTGATCGCAATCATGGCGACAGGCGATGAACTGGTGCAACCCGGCGAGACCCCGAATGAAGATCAGATCATTGCGTCAAACGGTTACGGGCTGAAGGCTTTGCTTGAGGCCAACGGTGCAGAGGTGCGTCTGCTGCCGATTGCACGGGATACAGAATCCAGCCTGCGTCAGGGATTTGAACTTTGCGCCGGGGCCGATCTGATTGTGACCCTTGGCGGTGCCTCTGTCGGTGATCATGATCTGGTGCGCCCGGTGGCAACGTCAATGGGGATGGAACCTGCGTTTTACAAAGTCGCCATGCGCCCGGGCAAACCTCTGATGGCTGGAAAGATCGGCGATACACCCATGATTGGCCTGCCGGGAAATCCTGTATCCTCAATGGTTTGCGCACAAATTTTCATTCTGCCCATGTTGCGTCATATGCTTGGGTTCAACGCGGAACCTATGGCCCGCAAAACCGCCCCGCTGACTGAGGATTTGCGCAGCAATGGTCCGCGTGAACACTATATGCGCGCGTCACTGCAGGATGGGAAACTGACCGTGCACAAACGCCAGGACAGTTCACTTCTGTCGGTTTATGCTGGTGCAAATGCTTTGGTTGTCGTGCCCCCTTTCATAGATTTGCAGCTCGCAGGAACCCCTGTCGAATATATCGACATTTGATCCCTTTCCTGGTCATCATTTGTTAAGCATTTTGCGAATGTATTGACACAAAGCAAGAACATCCCTAGAACAGGTGCTGAACGTAGACGATACGTCGGGTGCGATATGGCCCGCGTCATACACTTCTGAGGGTCTGAAATATGCTGACGAAAAAGCAACTTGAGCTGCTGTCATTCATCAACAAACGTGTTCAGCGCGATGGCGTGCCTCCCTCTTTTGACGAAATGAAAGAAGCCCTGGATCTGCGCTCCAAATCCGGAATCCACCGGCTGATCACAGCGCTGGAAGAACGTGGCTTTATCCGCCGTCTCGCCCATCGGGCCCGTGCGATTGAAATCGTAAAACTGCCGGATGCCATGGAAAATTCTGCGGGCTTTACACCACAGGTCATCAACGGTGACCGCCCGGATCAGACACCACCACAGGCACAATCTGTGCACGCGACTGCAATCGCGACGCTGCCAATTATGGGCAAGATTGCTGCCGGTGTACCGATCGAAGCCCTTGATGACGGTTCACGCGATATTGGTGTCCCCGGTCAGATGCTGACCAGCAATGATCGCCACTATGCGCTTGAGGTCAAAGGCGATTCCATGATCGATGCGGGGATCAACAGTGGTGATGTGGTTGTGATCCGCGAAACCATGTCCGCCCAGAACGGTGACATTGTCGTCGCACAGATTGAAGGCTATGAAGCCACCCTGAAACGCTTTCACCGCAATGGCGATATGATCGCGCTTGAGGCTGCAAACCCGGCCTATGAAACCCGGATGCTGCCAGCAGGTCAGGTTGAAGTCCAGGGTAAATTGGTTGGCCTGATCCGTACTTACTGATCAGCCTGACGATATCGCGTCCTGGTCGGGCGCGATGTCCACAATCTTCTGCCTGCGATTTCTTCAGCCGATACTATTTCTAGTTCTGTACCGGCCACTGTTTGCCCATATATCGCAAGACTGCCGCTTTGCCGCAAATCTCTTGCTGTTAAGAAATGGCAGTCGGCCAGATCCGGAAATCCTTCGGTCCTGCCGCCGTAAATCAGCATATTTCCCGACTGACACAGATCAAAGATTTGTGCTTTCACCCCACGCCCCGACAACAGAATGATATTCTGCCCGGCAAACCTGTACGCTTTGAAACCTGCGTAATCCTGAAACCCCGAACGGGCAGCAGCTTCTTCCTGACTGGCTGTATCCCCATCATTTTCAAGCCAGGTTCGCACGGCAAATCCATCCCCCCGGGCTTTCACCACAGCCCGGCCTTCCGGCATCAGCACCCCCATCATTCGCCCGCTTTCCGCAATCAGAATGAAGGGGCGTTCCACCAGGCCCCAGACGTAAAACCCGCTAAAAAACAAAAGGATTCCAGCCCCGCGTAGCTTGCCATTCCACAGGACAAGCCAGATTGCGCCCAATGCGATCAGCGGCAGTACCAGCGGTCCCGGCGTTGGAACCTTCCATACCGCCCCCTCCAGTCCGGACACAAAATCAGCCACCCAGAGGATCCAATTGATCCCCGCTTCCATCACAAGAAATCCGATCCAGCCCAGCCCCAGGGGTTCCAGTAAAAAGGCAAGAACCCCGGCTGGCACAACCAGCACGCCCATCACTGGCACAGACAGAACATTGGCCAAAAGCCCGTATTGTGCCACCTGATTAAAGTGTGCGGCGGCAATTGGGGCGGTGGCCGCGCCGGCGATAAAGGATGACACCAGCACGGCGAACACCGGACGCAACCATCGGGGTAGCCAAGTGTTCACTTCAATGCGTTGAAGCCCCCCAAACACAACAACCAGCGCCGTGGTCGCGGCAAATGACATCTGAAAACCCGGCCCGGGCAGCGCTTCGGGTGTGATCAAAAGAATAATCAACGCCGCCAGGGCAACGGAATTTAACGTCAGTGCACGCCGCCCCAGCAAAACAGCAATGAACAAGGCGCTGACCATAATAAATGCCCGCACCGTCGCAACATTTCCGCCCGACAACGCCAGATAGACCGCCCCAGTGATCATTGCAGCAACCGCCGCGATTTTACGGATCGGCAAGCGCAGGGCCATGCCCGGGATCAAAGCCAGAAACAGGCGGGCACTCGCAAAGACAAATCCGGTCAAAAGCCCCATATGCAGGCCCGAAATCGCCAGAAGATGGGACAGGTTTGAAGCACGCAGGGCATCTGTCGTTTCAATAGACATCGACGATCTGTCACCGGTTGTGATCGTCGCAGCGAAGGCGCCGGCTTCGCCTGAAATTCGGGTGCGGACACGTTCAGACAGCTGACCACGCAGATGGTTCACCCGCACTTGCACCCCGTTCAAACGTGGCGGGCCAATCTGCAGAATCGGCGTCCGGGTGTAGCCAATCGCGCCCAACTTCTGAAACCAGGCAAAGCGTCGGAAATCAAAGCCTCCGGGTTCGGCGGGGCCAGGGGGCGGTGAAAGATTTGCGGTCAAAACCACATGCTGGCCGGGTTCAGGCCGCAAAGCAATGTAGCCGAGATAGCGTGCTTCAGCATCGGGATCTGCATCCCCATGTAGTGAAATTCTGACTTTTTCCGGCGTACGATCTGGCGCGACCTCTGCCAGCAGGACCTGATCCAGCGTCATCCTGATTTTTCCTGTAAGGGACCGGTCCACCGCGATCACCCGTCCCTCGACCGGGCCGTAATAGCGATAGGCCAGAACCGGTGCGGCGGAAGTCCTTGCATGGGTGGCAGCAACCAAAAGCCCGGCCAGGATCAATCCCACACCAGCAAAAAGCGGCGACAGGGTTTCGCTGCTGAAAAACGGAATAGTCAGGCAGATCCCGCAGATCAGCGCCAGAAATGACAGTAAGGTGACATCCGGTTCAACGGGCCGTGCGAAATAAAGCCCGACACCGCCCCCCAGGCACACCGCAGACCAGCAAAATAAGCGCCCCCTTTGCCGCGCAATCGCTTCATTCAGACGGATGTATGCCCACACGTGTTTTCTCTTTGTTAAGACTCTGCGCTGAAAACCGTTTCGATCTTGTTTTGATGACCCCGCCCCCGTAAAACCGGGGCAACTTATCTTCATGCCTAACAGCAAGTTAATGCCAGAAAGGTTAACGCGTTATGAACGCCACCACTTCCGACCGCCCTGTTGTCACCCGTTTCGCGCCGTCTCCGACCGGTTATCTGCATATTGGCGGTGCGCGCACTGCCCTGTTCAACTGGCTTTATGCCCGGGGACGTGGCGGGAAATTCCTGCTGCGTATTGAAGACACGGACCGCGAACGCTCTACCCCTGAAGCCCACGCGGCCATTCTTCGCGGGATGAAATGGCTGGGTCTGGATTATGATGGCGAGGCCGTCAGTCAGTTTGAACGCGCGCCGCGTCACGCCGAAGTCGCCCATGACATGCTGTCAAATGGCAGAGCCTATAAATGCTTTTCCACCCAGGATGAAATTCAGGCGTTTCGCGATCAGGCAAAGGAAGACGGTCGTTCCACCCTGTTTCAGTCGCCCTGGCGCGATGTGGCTGCGGCGGATCACCCGGATCTGCCCTATGTGATCCGTGTCAAAGCCCCGCGTGACGGTGAAACTGTGATCCGCGATCAGGTGCAAGGTGATGTGACGTTTAAGAATTCCACGCTCGATGACATGATTTGTTTACGATCTGATGGTACGCCGACTTATATGCTGGCGGTTGTTGTGGATGACCATGATATGGGCGTGACCCATGTGATCCGGGGGGATGACCACCTGGCCAATGCCGCACGCCAGACGATGGTATACGAAGCCATGGGCTGGGACGTTCCTGTTTGGGCCCATATTCCGCTGATCCATGGTCAGGATGGTAAGAAACTGTCCAAACGCCATGGGGCTTTGGGTGCGGAAGAATATAAGGCCATGGGCTATCCCGCCGCTGCGATGCGTAACTATCTGGCACGTCTGGGCTGGAGTCATGGGGATGATGAATTCTTCTCTGACACGCAGGCGCTGGAGTGGTTCGATTTCAACGGCATCGGCAAAGGTGCCGCGCGCTTTGACTTTAAGAAGCTCGAAAATCTGTCCGGACAGCATATTGCAGCCGAAGAAAATGCTGCACTGCTGCATGAAATCGCAGATTGGGCCGATGTTCAAAGTGACGTTGCGTTCACTCGCGATCAGATTTCGTTGATCGAACCCGGGTTGGATGCGATTAAAGGCAACGCGAAGAAATTCGCGGATATCATTGTTAAATCACACTTTAACTTGATTTCACGCCCGATTGAGATCGAAGAGAAAGCGGCAAAGTATCTGGATGATGTATCCCGTTGTATACTGAAAGAATTGACGCCGCAGCTGCAAAATGCTAGTTGGACACGGGATGATCTTGAAGCCTGCGCAAATGATTTCTGCGCGGCGCATGAGATGAAATTCGGAAAACTTGCGGGGCCCATGCGTGCGGCCCTGGCCGGTCGGGCGGCAACACCAAGCGTCTTTGACATGATGCTGGTGCTTGGGCGCGAAGAAACATGCGCACGTTTACGTGATGCCGCTGAAGGTGGTGCCACATAAACCTATATAAGACGCAATAATATATAGAGATGTCTCCGGTCCGCGGCGACATCCACCACAGGAAAGGGAATAGAATGTCCGATACACAGAAAACCGCAAAGCTCAGCTTTGGTGATAAAGAGCTGGAATTGCCGATCTATTCTCCCACTGCCGGCCCTGATGTGATTGATATCCGTCGTCTGTATGCTGATGGCGGCGTCTTCACCTATGATCCGGGCTTTACATCCACGGCGTCCTGCGATTCGACCATCACCTTCATTGATGGTGGCAAAGGCGAACTGCTGCACCGTGGGTATCCGATTGATCAGCTGGCTGAGAAATCCCATTACCTCGAAGTCTGCTATCTGCTGCTGTATGGTGAACTGCCGTCCGCAACTGAACTGGAAGATTTTGAAGGCCGCGTGACCCGTCACACGATGGTGCACGAACAGATGCACAACTTCTTCCGTGGTTTCCGCCGTGACGCCCACCCTATGGCGACCATGGTGGGTGTTGTTGGCGCTATGTCTGCGTTTTATCACGACAGCCTTGATATTTCCGACCCGGATCAGCGCGAAGTTGCATCAATCCGGATGATCGCGAAGCTGCCGACAATCGCGGCGATGGCTTATAAATATTCCATCGGCCAGCCATTTGTTTATCCGCGCAATGATCTGGATTACGCGTCTAACTTCCTGCGCATGTGCTTTGCCGTGCCTGCAGAAGATTACGAAGTGAACCCGATCCTGTCCCGCGCGATGGACCGTATCCTGACCCTGCATGCAGATCACGAACAGAACGCATCTACATCTACTGTGCGTCTGGCTGGGTCTTCCGGTGCCAACCCCTTCGCTTGTATTGCAGCTGGTATTGCGTGTCTCTGGGGCCCTGCCCACGGTGGTGCGAACCAGGCTTGTCTTGAGATGTTGAAAGAAATCGGTTCTGTTGATCGCATTCCTGAATATATCGCACGCGCGAAGGACAAGGATGATCCATTCCGTCTGATGGGCTTTGGTCACCGTGTTTATAAAAACTTCGATCCACGCGCGACTGTGATGAAACAGTCTGCAGATGAAGTTCTGGATCTGCTGGGCGTTGAAAACAATCCGGTTCTTCAGGTGGCGAAAGAGCTTGAGAAAGCCGCACTGAATGATCCGTATTTCGCAGAAAAGAAACTTTTCCCGAATGTGGATTTCTATTCCGGCATCATCCTTGAAGCGATGGGTTTCCCGACCTCTATGTTCACACCAATCTTTGCCCTGTCCCGTACTGTCGGCTGGATTTCCCAGTGGAAAGAAATGATCGGTGACCCACAACAGAAAATCGGCCGCCCACGTCAGCTGTATCAGGGCGAAAGCGCCCGTGATTATGTGGATGTTGAGAAACGATAAGTTTCAAATTCTCATTAAAAAGCCCGCCTCTTCCGGCGGGCTTTTTTTTAATTCTTCATGGTTTCTTCAATTCCATGGAATACCCCTGTTCCACTTCTTTTATCTGAGGTGTGAACATGTCCAGTGATACCATTTTTGAAGCCATATTAAAAAGCCTTCCCGAAGCAGCGCTTCCTGATATTCCCAACAGGTTTCTGGCGCCACGTCAGATCCTTATCGTGGAAGGTTACACCATGATTTCGGCCGGGTTTCAGCATTCTGTACAAGATCCGGCATCGCAGTCTCTGTTCTCCCTGCGCCTGCATGGCAAACCCAGCCCAAGTTCTGAGGTCACCACCGGGTATATTCACTTTGCAGATCGTATGGGGCTAAAGCCCCCCAGCTGGATCGCAGAGCGAAAAGAACTGAACATCTGGATGGATCTGCGCGGTATGGATCATGTGTTGATGCAGTTAGGGCACCCTACCCGTTATATGTGGCGTGGCGAGTTTGCGAATGGTCATGTCTACGCGGATCTGCACAGCACACCATAACGGCTTGCCCCTGCCAGATATCCCGGTTAACGTCCCCATACGGTCCACAGTTCACCGAGGCGTCGCCGGGATTCACCCACGCTAAACCTGCGAGAGACACAGACAACATCGCTTCCTTCTGACAGAGATGCGCCGTTGACAAGGGCGACCATCAACACCCCAACGGGCTGCGCATGTCATGCAAAGGATGCATTATGTCTCGCGACACCACCTCGCTTTATATTGAAGATCTGTCCCATTTCGCAAAATCCCTGCGTGCCGGACTGACCGCCCGCGACGAAACACCCGGACATCTGGCCCTGCTTGGCCTGATCGCAAAATCTGCAGGTCACGCGAATTATCAGAGCCTGAAAACAAGAGCCCTTCGTCCGGATGATACGAAACAGCACAGCACACAGATGAAACGGGCCCTGCGCGTGTTTGATGATCAGGGAGTCATGATCCGCTGGCCGAAGCAGACACAGGTTCAGGGTCTTTGCCTCTGGGTGTTCTGGGCTGATCTTCCACCAGGACGCGCAATTACTGAACAAGACGTAAATGAAATTCTGAAGGAGCATAGCAGCTTCGGTGATCATGTTCTGATGCGCCGTTCACTGATTGATCACGGTCTTGCCCGGCGGGAGATCGACGGGCGTGCCTATTATCGTATCGAACAGGAACCTCATGATGAGGCCCTGCTTCTGATCCGGGAAATTCGCGGGCGGCGTTAACGTCCCTCAAAATCGGCTTTGCGGTTTTCAAGGAAGGCGACAACGCCTTCTTTGAAATCCCGGGTCTGGCCGCAACGCCCCTGCATGCTGGCCTCTGCATCCAACTGATCAGACAGGGTGTTTTCCCAGGAACCACGCAGCGCACGTTTGGTCTGGCGATAGGTCACGGTCGGGCCGCTGGCCAGCTGCGCCACACGTTTGGCCCAGTGATCTGTGAAATCCGCGTCTGCCACTGCTTCCCAGATCATACCCCAGGTTTCAGCTTTGTCCGCAGTGACGGGTTCCGCAAAAAGCGCCATGCCCATGGCACGCGCCGCACCAACCTGACGGGGCAGCCACCAGGTGCTGCCACCATCGGGCATAAGGCCAACCTGTGAGAATGCCTGCACAAACACCGCCGATTTCGTGGCAATCACCACATCAGCGGCCAGGGCAAGGCTTGCGCCCACGCCAGCAGCAGCACCATTCACCGCGGCCAGAGTCGGAATACGGCAGTTGAAGATTGCCTCAAACATCGGGTCATATTCTTCGCGCAGGGTGCGTTCCAGATCGATATCGTCGATCTTCGCCTGATCACCCAGATCCTGCCCGGCGCAAAACGTCGAACCATTGCCGGTGATCGCCAGCGCGCGCGCAGATTTTTCCACTTCTTTCACCGCATGCAGGATTTCCGCACGCATCTGAGTATTCAGCGCATTTTTCGCCCCGGGGCGGTCGAGCATGAGAATAGCAACATCATTTTCGATGCTAAGGCGAATGGTCTCGTATTGCATGTCTCTCTCCTGCCCCATTTGGCGCCTTATTCGTCCAGCAATTCTTTCAACCGCGCCTCTTCTGCGGCGCTCAGGCTGGCTGAACCGGACGGTTTAGATTTTCTTGAATATAGGAAGATTCCGCCCAACGACAAGAGCAACATCAAAGGCCCTGCCACCCAAAGGATCACATTGGATCCATTCAGTTGCGGCGTCATCAGCACACGTTCACCGTAGCGTTCAACAAAAAACTGCATGATTTCCTGATCGCCGCGCCCGTCCAGCAGCAGCTGACGCACCATAAGACGTGCATCTTTCGCCCAATCTGCGTTGGAAGATGCGATGTTTTCGCTCTGGCACTGCACACAACGAATGACTTCATCAAGCGATTGCGCCCGGGTTTCCAACAGCGGATCCGCAAGCATTTCTTCCGGCTCCACCGCGAAAGCAGGCAGCGTTAAAAACAGCAACATCAGTATAGAAAAAGCGCGCCGGATCATGCCTGTGCCCCCGTTGATTTTGCTGCACCGGATCGTTTGCCGGCAGCCACCCGCAGGCGACGGTCAAACAGCGAGAAGAACCCGCCAAGCGCCATGAAAATCGCCCCACCCCAGATCCAGTTCGCAAAAGGTTTGATGTGGCTACGCACCGTATATCCGCCACCGGCCTGCGCATCGCCTACCACAAGATAGATGTCGCGCATCAGCCCATTGCTGATACCAGCTTCTGTTGTTGGCATGCCGGCAACCGGATAACGTCGGCGTTCGGGGTGAAGCACTTCGATCAGCTCACCATCCTGTTCCACCCGCAGGCGGCCCTGGGTTGCGAAATAATTCGGCCCCTGCACTTCTTCCACCGCTTCCAGCGTCACGGAAAATGCGCCAACCTCAAAGGTTTCCCCGATTTGTGCGATGCGGATGTCTTCTTCTTCCCAGGCCACAAGCCCCGCGATGCCAAAGATCACAATGCCAAAGCCCGCGTGCGATATGAATTTGCCCCAGTCAGCACCTGACAAACGCAGCAAGCGTGCAGGTTTGCGCCCCGCCCGCTGCCAGAGTTCCGTCACAGACCCGAGGAAAATCCACAGGCCACAGAACAGCCCAACCGGACCAAGCGCGGATCTGTCCGTTTGCATCGCCCAAAGCAGGATCGCAGCGGAAACCGCCACCAGGCCAGCCAGCGCCAGTGTCTTGACCACACGACCTGCCTTGGCGCGCTTCCAGGAGAACATCGCACCAATCGGCAGAAACAGCGCAAGCCCCAGAATGAAAGGCGTGAAAGCGGTATTAAAGAAGGGCGCACCAACGGACAGCGGGCGGTCAAAGGCAAGCTCTGACACCACGGGCCAGATCGTGCCGACAAAGACCACAAAGGCTGAAACCACCAGCAGCACATTGTTCAGAACCAGGCCACTTTCACGGCTGACCAGGGCAAAAACGCCTTTGCTTTCCATCACATGGGCGCGGGCCGCGAATAGCGTCAATGCGCCGCCCATGAACAGGGCCAGGATAATCAGGATGAACATGCCCCGCTCGGGGTCATTGGCAAAAGCATGCACCGATGTCAGCACACCAGACCGCACGATGAATGTGCCCATCAAGGAAAAGCCAAAGGCCAGAATTGCCAGCAGGATCGTCCAGCTTTTCAGGGTTTCACGTTTTTCTACAACAATCGCGGAATGCAGCAGGGCTGTCGCCACAAGCCAAGGCATGAAGGATGCGTTTTCCACCGGATCCCAGAACCAGAAACCACCCCAGCCCAGTTCGTAATAGGCCCACCAGGACCCAAGCGCGATACCGATGGTCAGGAAGATCCAGGCGGCCAGCGTCCAGGGCCGCACCCAACGGGCCCAGGCGGCGTCGACACGGCCTTCAAGCAAGGCGGCGACCGCGAATGAAAACGCCATGGAAAGGCCAACATAACCAAGATACAGAAACGGCGGGTGAAAGGCCAGGCCCGGGTCCTGCAAAAGCGGGTTCAGTCCCTGCCCGTTCAATGGTGGGAATTCCAGCCGCAGGAATGGGTTAGAGGTGAAGATAATGAAAGCCAGAAAGGCCAAGCCAACTGCTCCCTGCACGGACAACACCCGTGCACGCAGGCGATCCGGCAGGTCTTTACCAAAGACCACAGCCGCCGCACCAAACAGCGCAAGGATCAGCGCCCAAAGCAGAACAGACCCTTCGTGATTGCCCCAAACGCCGCTGATTTTATAAAGCATCGGCTTCGCACTGTGGGAGTTAATCGTCACCAGTTGCAGCGAGAAATCAGAGGTCACGAACCCCCAGGTCAGCGCCAGAAAAGACAAGGTGATCAGCAGAAACTGCATCAGTGCGGCGGGGGCTGCGACACGCATCAGGACAGCATCATTGCGCTGCGCCCCGATCATGGGAAGGATCATCTGAACCAGCGCGACAGGCAACGCAAGGATCAGGGAAAGATGGCCAAGTTCGATATACATGCGGCGCAAGTTACACTGCCCACGCCCGGGCCGAAAGAGATTCCCTGGCCCCTGTCGGTGCAGCACTGTCGCAGGCTCATGTGGATTTTTGTAGTTCTTTTTCAGGCGATTTAAGGGATAGTCTTCAGAAAACGGAAAGGCATGCCATGACACATCCCACCATTGTGATCCTCACCGGTTCCGGTATCTCGGCAGAATCGGGGATTGATACGTTTCGTGGCGCGGGCGGGCTGTGGAACAGGAATGTGGTCCAGGATCTGGCCAATCCGCAGGCTTTCGCGCGGGATCCCAAAAAAGTACATGAATTCTATAACATGCGCAGACGTGGGTTGATCGGTAAAGAACCCAACGCGGCACATCACGCCCTTGCCCGACTAGAAGCGGAATATCCCGGTGATGTTTTGGTGGTGACGCAAAATGTTGATCACCTGCATGAAACGGCTGGCACGAAAAACCTGTTTCATATGCACGGCGAGCTGCGCAAAGCCTGGTGTCAGGCCTGTGATCTGCGTATGCCCTGGCAGGAAGATTTGACGATTGAAATACCCTGCCCGTCCTGTGGTGATTTCGGACAGATGCGTCCGGACATCGTCTGGTTTGGTGAGATGCCCTATCACATGGATGCGATCCTTGCGGCACTGGACGCGGCAGAGGTTTTTACCTCCATCGGCACCAGCGGTACGGTTTACCCCGCCGCCGGCTTTGTTGAAATCGCCCGTAATCGTGGCGTGCATACGGTTGAGCTGAACCTGGAACCTTCTGACAATCACTGGGATTTCTCCGAAAGCCATCACGGACCCGCGACAGAGGTTGTGCCGCAATGGGTTGATCAGATCCTAAGAACGTGAATTACGCCATTCGCTCAGCGCGGCATTCTCGTTCGCCTCCTCAGATTGTCCCGCCCCGGATTTCAGCGCCTGAAGCGCTTTTGTGTTTTCCAGGACCCGTGGTACACGTGCCATAGTCTGCGCCACCGATCTTTGAAATTCCTGGTCTTTCTGCTGGTGCCGCGCGCCAAAATAGAAAGACACAATCGCACCCAACAACCACCAAAGCGGCTCTGGCACCAGTGCAAGCCCCTGCATCCGCGCGCCAAACCACAGGGGATCCACCATAGCACTGATGAACAGGCCCAAAGTCCCAAGCGCCAGTGCCGGACGCGGCAGACGGTTCAGCGCATCCATCAGACGATCAAACATACCACGTTGAGGCTGGGCAAACTCTGTCCCATATTGCGCAAGCGCCGCCTGCTGCAAGTCCGCCCCCCGTTTTCCCGCTGCTTCTGCGTTTTCGCGGAACACCTCGGCGGTTTCCACCACCATGTTACGCCCGCTACCAAAAACCAGTCCGAAGATACGTTCCAGAAACCCCATATTACGCCCCCCATCCTGCTGTGCGTTTGCGGTGTTCATCATCAGACAGGTGGTAGCGCGGTGAAATGAACTCCTCTGCCCGGCTGATCCAGCCACCTTTGCCACCATCCCGGCGGCGGGCGTATTTGCGGCTGGCGGGACGCTGATCCGCAAGACGATAATAATAATTGCGCCGGGCAATCCCGTAGGCATCCGCCAGATGGGACGGCGCCGCTGCTTCGGCCACTTCAGCAGCCGCGATCGTCTGCGGACCAATCACACCATCCACCACAACCCATTGCCCCATCTGACGCAAAAGCCGTTGCAGAATTTTCACCGCGTTGCTGCCCGCATTCACATACATATCAAAAACGGACGGCCTCAGGCCTTCGGGCAGGCGATCAATCTTCGGGATCTGATAATAGTGGCGCATATAAATTTCGACCGCATCCGCACGGGTCAGACGCCTGACATCGGCCTCTGTCAGCCGACCGTCCCCGGTCTTATCGATCCCAAGGCGGCGCAAAGTGGCAAGCGTCACACCGTATTTCGTCGCCCCACCCGGATCATCCGGATCATTCACATAGCCACCTTCACGGGCGACAATTTCTTCGGCCAGCTGACGTACATCACGCATCGTAAAACCCCCGGGGTAATCAAAGTTACACATCGGGGATCAGGATCAGGGGGAAGTGTTAATTCACGTAAATATCACCGTACGCAGGGTTAATCAGCTGTCGCTGTCTTCACCCGCATGTTGATAAACACCCTGTTCTTTCAGCGCGTCTACAACTTCTTTTGGCATATACTCTTCGTCATGTTTGGCAAGTATTTCAGTGGCATGGAATACACCTTCTTCCCAGGATCCCGTGCCAACCATGCCCTGGCCTTCGGTGAACAGGTCCGGCAGAACGCCAACAAAACTGACCGGCACAGTCGCGCCACCATCAGTCACTGCGAAAGTCACAGCAAGCCCCTCACCGCGGATCAGCGACCCGTCTTCCACAAGGCCGCCAATGCGGAAAACCTCACCCTGGCGGGGCGGTTCGGCCATGACTTCAGACGGGGATTTGAAATACTGGAACGCGTCCTTGGGCAGAAACGCCAGGGCCACAAGAATGCCCGCAATTGCCAGGAAAGACACCAGGATCACCTGAATGCGGCGTTTCTTTTCCAGTGATTTCATTTCTCTGCCTGCCTTTATGAAAGGTTGGTCGGTATGGGGTTACGGGAAAAGCGGGGCCAGCATCAGACCGGTCGTTTCCTCTACACCAAGCATAAGGTTCGCATTCTGAAGCGCCTGGCCAGAAGACCCTTTGGTGAGGTTATCCAGCGCTGCAACAACAATTGTGCGCCCTTCAATCCGGTCTGCAACCACGCCGATATGGCAGAAGTTGGACCCACGGATATGTTTCGTGGATGGTGCTTGTCCCAGCGGCAAAAGTTCAATGAACGGTTCATCCGCATAAGCATTTTCAAAAGCTTTATGAATGACTTGCGCATCACCCTTCACGTAACACGTCGCAAGGATGCCCCGGTTCGTCGGCAAAAGATGCGGGGTAAACTGGATCTTCACTTCACGCCCTGCTATGGCGGAAAACTCCTGATCGAACTCACCCAAATGACGATGCGTGCCACCCACCGCATAGGCGTGATACCCTTCTGCCAGTTCCGCATGCAGCAGGTTTTCTTTCAGCGCACGTCCAGCGCCGGAAACACCACATTTCAGATCCATGATGATTTCATCCAGATCAATCACATCGGCTTCGATCAGCGGACGCAGAGCGAACTGTCCGGTCGCAGCATTACAGCCTGTGCCGGCCACAAGACGGGCGTTTTTAATCTGATCGCGGTAGAATTCCGTCAGGCCGTAAACCGCTTCTTTCTGCATCTCGATGGCAGAATGCGGGTTGCCGTACCATGTCTCATAGGCCTCAGGATCGCGCAGACGGAAATCAGCGGACAGATCTACGATTTTCAGATCCGCAGGCAGTGCGCTGATGACTTCCTGGCTGGTTTTATGCGGCAAAGCACAGAAACACAGATCAACCGTCGAGAAATCAATTTCGCCAATCTTTACAAGGGTTGGCAGATCAAGATGGCGCAGATGTGGAAAGACGTCGCGCATTTCCATGCCCGCTTTTCGCTCTGCCGCCAGGGCCACAATCTCCATCTCAGGATGGGTTGCGATCAAGCGAACAAGTTCCGCACCTGTGTAACCAGATGCACCGAGAATTGCGATTTTATGGGTCATTTGCGCCACCATGTCTTATCTTCCTGTTCTGGCTAGTCCTTTTACCCGGCCTCGTCAACGCGACACTCTTGTCACCCGGCCCGCGCTGCCCCTATTGTGGACAGGTAATTTGAGTGGAGTATTCATGTCCTCGTTTTCTGATGGTGCTGGTCCGGAAATTACCGGCCTTGTAGACAGCCTTCTGGCACTGGACAGCCGCAGCCTTATCGGCGCGCTGGCGGTTCTGGCAATCGGGGCGCTGATTGCGCTGACCGGCCGGGTGCTAAGCGGGTTTTGGACAAATTACCGCGCCTGGCGGGATCGTCGGCGGCATTTTCGCGAAGTCGTTATCGATATCCTAATCCACGTGGAATTTGATCGTAAAAGCGTCGAAGACACCACAGCCCCCGTCCGGCTTGAAGCCTTGAAAGCCCTGATCCGGGACAGCGGTGATGACTTCCGCCCTTTTGTCGCCTTTGAAAGCGACGACCCAACCTGGGAAGATTACCGCAGTATCCGCCGTCGTCTGGAACCATCCCAAATCGTGGCCTGCGACCGGTTCTTCGACCATTCCCGCTTGTTCTACCGTTATTACGAAAAATTGCAGAGCGATGAATTCGTGGCCCTCTCCACCCCGCGCAAGGAGGCCGCCCTGGATGGATTGCAACACATTGGTCAGGATGTTCTGCAAAGCGGTGCCGAAATGGTCCAGGCTTTGCAAGATGGCAAACGCACCGCAGATATCTATGCGCGTGTTGAAAGCGACTTGAAGAAGATTGCACCCAAAGATGGGATAGCAGAAATCAACCAACAGACTGAAAAGCCGGAAGGTTTCCTTGAAAGCAATGATTGATCAGACGATTGGGGGAAGTGGCCCTGACATGTATCTCTCCTCTTTCTGCTTTCTATATAGCATCTCTGTTAATGGAATTCAAATTCCACCCCGTGCGGCGGGTTAACCGGCCTGAAAAGTAATTTCGCGTTTCAGGAACTGCGTCGCCTTATCAGACACACGTTTCGCATCGCCTGAAGTCAGAAACATGTTCTCTTGCCCCGTGCCCAGCATGTCAGGATGACGTTTCAGATAATCCGCAAGGCTGTCCGCAACCACATCCGCCTGGGAAAACACCTTAACATCTTCGCCCAAAGCCGCCTGAAACGTGTCTTTCAACAGCGGGTAATGTGTACAACCCAAGATTGCCGCCTGGGGTTTTGGCATACGGCGTTGCAGGGCTTCCACGTGGGACCGTACCAGCGCCTGGGCCAGCATTTCATCGCCGTCCTCAATCGCATCAACAAGGCCACCACAGGGCTGCGCTTCGACATCGACACCAATCGCGCGAAACGCCAGTTCCCGCTGAAACGCACGGCTGGCAACAGTGGCCGGTGTCGCGAACAGGGCAACATGTTTCACGTCAACCTCACGTGGCGGGGAATTGTCCCCCCACTGGCGTTCGGTCAGGGCTTCGATCAGGGGCACAAAGACGCCCAGCACGCGTTTGCCTTTTGGCAAACCTTCTTCTTGCATACGACGCAAAGCCACGGCCGAGGCCGTATTGCAAGCCAGGATCACCAGATCACAGCCCGCGTCCCACAGACGTTCCGTCGCGGCTTTGGTCAGTTGGTAAATATCATCGGCCGCGCGCACACCATAAGGCGTGTTGGCGTGATCACCGTAGTAGACAAAGGCCTGATCCGGCAGATGTCTCGCAGCGCCTTCCAGCACTGTCAGCCCGCCAAGTCCACTGTCAAAAATACCTACTGCCATGATCTTTGCCTCGTATATCCGGACATTCTCAGGCCCGGTGATTTTCTTCAAATTCAAACCCTAGCACACCCGGCACAGGTTCTGGCGACAAGTCATAGGTCGCTTTGCGCAGGAAATCCATCATGCCTTTCGGATCCTGCGCGAATCTGTCCAGTTCCGCCTGGGGAATGGGCTTACCCACAACAACACGCACCGGTTCATCCACGCGGCGCCTGAATTCCTTGATCAGCAGCGCCATCCGCAGCGTATAGTGCAGATGTGACGCAATCTGGAACAAGCGCGAATTCTGGCCATCAAAATAGATCGGCACCACCGTTGCACCCGATTTCGCGATCATCTTTGCGGTGAAACTGCGCCAGACCGGATCAAGCGGCGTTGCCATCGGGGTCTGCGCTGTCGACACCGTACCACCCGGAAAAATGCCAATCGCCCCGCCATCCGCCAGGTAATTCAGCGCAGTTTTGCGGGTGTTCAGGTTGGTTTTCACGGCTTCTTTGGTTTCATCAAAACTGATCGGCAGAATGACACGGTCCAGATCTTCGGCTTTGCGGAAAATCTTATGGGCCAGAATGCGAAAATCACCGCGCACACGGGACAGGATATTGCCCATCATCATACCATCGAGAATGCCGTATGGATGATTTGCAACCAGGATCAAAGGTCCATTGGCCGGGATATTGTCCAGACTGCCGCCGACGACATCCAAGCTCAGGCCATAGCGTTCCGGGATCACATCCCAGAAATTGCGCCCCTCTGCGACCTCCGCGTCATAACCACGGGCGCGTTTGATCAGATTGATGCGTCCGGTGGCGTTTTCAAGCACCCGGATCACAGCCCGCCCACCGCGCGTCGAAGCAGAGCGCGCGTAAGTGATGTCGCGGGCGACTTCGCGTTGTTCGCGGGTGATTTTAACGCGTTTTAAAGGATTTGATTGGCGCATTTTTGATCCTCCGGGGAAGATGAAACGGGAAACTCAGAACAGTATGTCACAGATTTTTATCAGAAATACGACAGATCACCACGATTTTCCGCCCTCTCATTCCAGAAAACCAGTATTCCAGAATTCCGGAATTCTGGTTTTCCAACATTGTGAGGTTGTTAACTGTTTGCCGGGGCACTGAATTCCTCAGCCCCCGGCACGCTCAACACCTCTCAATGCTCACGCGGCTTATTCAGCAGCAACCTGCGCGGACCCGGTCAGAAACTGCGCCAACAAAGCCTCGCGCTTTTTCGCAGCCCTGGCCTCATTTTCAGCCTTCACCGGACCAAACCCGCGAATTTCCAGCGGCAGGCGGGCCAGTTCCGTGGCAACACCCAGATTGCCGTCAGTCAGCGCCGACAGGATCATCCCCATATCCGCCTCATATTGCGCAATCAGAGCCCGCTCCATACGACGCTCGGACGTACGTCCAAATGGGTCAAATGCAGTACCCCGCAGGCGTTTCATCCTGGCCAGCACACGGAAGACAGGCAGCATCCACGCCCCGAATTCGCGTTTCTTCGGGCGATCCCCATGGCCCTGCCCCATAAATGGTGGTGCGAGGTGGAAACGAGGTTTGAAATCACCATCAAAGCTGTCTTTCGCCTTGGCAACAGTCGCCAAATGCAGGCGCGCCACCTCATATTCGTCCTTATAGGTCAAAAGCTTATGATAGCCCAGCGCGATAGCCTCGCGCAGATCCCCTTCTGATGCACGCATCACAAGGTCAAAGTATGTCTTTGCCAGATGCACGTCCTGATACGCCTCAATCTGTTCCATCCGGTAGGCAATGCGATCATCCAGGGTTTTCGGCAGCTCCACCACTTTCGGGGCTGCCAGGGCCTTCACCGCATCCAGATCGTGCGCCGCCCAGCGCCCAAGATCAAAGGCACGCAAATTGCCGTCGACAGCCTGACCATTCAGGCGGATCGCGTCGTGAATGGCCCCCTCGGACAAAGGCACCAGACCGCCCTGCCAGGCCGCGCCCAGCATCATCATATTTGAGAAAATCGAATTCCCCATAGCAGCTTCGGCAATCTCAGAGGCATTCAGCACCATCAATCGATCCCGCAGACGTGCCTGCAACTGCACATGCAGCTGATCCATCGGCAGCTGAAACCCGGTATCACGGGTGAAATCGCCTGTGATGATCTCCTGGCTGTTCACAACGGCCCCTGTGCGTCCCTCTGTCATCAGGCCAATGGTCTTGGACCCGGCTGTGGTCACAAGGTCCCCGCCAATCACAGCATCCGCTTCCCCCGTCGCCACGCGAATGGCGCTGATATCTTCCGGTGTCTCGGCAATACGGCAATGGATATGCACAGCACCGCCTTTTTGCGCAAGGCCGGCCATCTCCATCATGCCAGCACCTTTACCGTCTATATGGGCGGCTTGGGCCATGATCGCACCGATGGTCACAACACCTGTGCCACCAACCCCCGTGATAATCACATTATGGGTGCCATTGATCTTGGGCAGCTTGGGCGCAGGCAGATCAGGGATGGTAAAGGCAGCGGCGGCACGTTTCTTAGGGGTTGCGCCCTCTAGCGTCACAAAGCTGGGACAGAAGCCATTCACACAAGAGAAATCCTTATTACACGAGCTTTGATCAATCGCGCGCTTGCGTCCCAGTTCGGTCTCAATAGGTACGATGGACACACAGTTAGATTGCACCCCACAATCCCCACAGCCTTCACAGACATCAGGGTTAATGAACACGCGCTTATCAGGATCGGGGAACAGCCCACGTTTGCGACGACGACGTTTTTCAGCGGCGCAGGTCTGGATATACAGGATCGCGGACACACCGTCGATCGTAGCCATACGTTTCTGCACATCCATCAGATCCGCACGCTCATAGAATTCAAGCCCGGCAGGGAACGCGGTTTTTACAACGTCTTCCTTATCGTCATAGACAACAACCAGCTTCTTCACCCCAATGGCCAGCACTTCACGGGCAATCTTAGGCGCATCAATATCGCCTTCATGGTCTTGCCCACCTGTCATGGCGACGGCATCATTATACAGGATCTTATAGGTCATCCTGGTATTCGCCGCGACAGCCGCCCGGATCGCCAGAATGCCCGAGTGGTTGTAGGTCCCATCCCCAAGGTTCTGGAACACATGATCGCGGTTGGAAAACGGCGCTTCGCCAATCCAGTTGGCCCCTTCCCCCCCCATTTGGGTAAAGCCTGTGGTCTCGCGGTCCATCCATTGCACCATATAGTGACAACCAATCCCCGCATAAGCGCGCGATCCATCAGGAACCTTAGTGGAACTGTTATGGGGACAGCCGGAACAGAAGTAAGGCAGACGGGCGGCGATATCGGGCGCGTTATCTGCGCGTTGGGCGGCATCAAGCTTTGCCAGCGCGTCTTTCACCCCATCGGTGCCGCGCCCTTCCTCACATAGGATATCCCCCAAAGCACGGGCAATCATGATCGGGTCAATCGCCATACGGGTTGGGAACAGCTCTTCGCCGTTCTTATACCACCCATAGACTCGTCGCCCTTGCCGATCATCAAAGATCGCTTCTTTGATCTGAACTTCAATCAGCTTGCGTTTCTCTTCCACCGCAACAATGACATCCAGCCCTTCAGCCCAGTCATGGAAGCCCTGCATATCCATCGGCCAGACCTGCCCGACCTTATAGGTGGTAATCCCCAGACGTTCGCATTCCTCTGCGTCCAGCCCCAGAAGTTGCAGCGCATGTGTCAGATCAAGCCAGTTCTTACCGGCCGCCACAAAGCCAATCTTTGCGCCTTTCCTCCCCCAGACGCGGTGGTTGATCTTATTGACCCGCGCGAATTCCTCAGCGGCAAAGCGTTTGTAATCAATCATCCGCGCTTCCTGCGCATGGGGCGTGTCTTGCAAACGGATGTTCAAGCCACCTTCCGGCATCTCAAAGTCAGGCGTGATGATCTTCATACGGTGCGGATCACCGTCAACCACCGCTGTGGCCTCTACCGTGTCTTTCATCACCTTCAGACCACACCACACCCCGGCGAAACGCGACAGTGCCCAGCCGTAGTGACCGTAATCAAGGATCTCCTGCACGCCAGCGGGGGACAGCACAGGCATATAGGCATCCAGCATGGCCCAGTCACTTTGGTGCAACGTGGTCGAGCTTTCCCCGGTATGGTCATCCCCCATGGCCATCAGCACACCGCCCATGGCACTGGTGCCCGCCATATTGGCATGACGCATCACATCACCCGAACGATCCACACCCGGGCCTTTGCCGTACCAAAGCCCATAAACACCGTCGTATTTGCCTTCCCCGCGCAATTCCGCCTGCTGACTGCCCCACAAGGCAGTGGCGGCAAGGTCTTCGTTCAATCCAGGTTCAAACCGCACATCGGATCCGGTCAACAGTTTCTCAGCCTTAGACATCTGCAAATCCACAGCCCCAAGAGGTGATCCACGATACCCCGTCACATAGCCAGCGGTATTCAGCCCTGCTACACGGTCACGTTCTTTCTGGGCCAGCATCAGGCGCACCAGGGCCTGCGTGCCGTTCAGCAACACAGGGGTTTTCTCCAGATCAAATCTGTCGTTCAGGCTGATTTTCGGCTGGCTCATCGCGTGCTTCTCCCTATGCTGCCCACTCCCCATGGGCATATGTCCAATGTAACACAAATATTAGGTCACATTTTCTGACCTACCAAGAAGAAAAACCACACAACTCAGATTGTTTCGTCTAGGGTAACAACTGAAAAGAAAAAGCGCGTATCAGGGTAGAGTAGCAAAAAATGGATTGGGATAAGTTAAGAATATTTCACGCAGTTGCAGACGCAGGCAGCCTGACACATGCAGGCGATACGTTGCATTTGTCACAATCTGCAGTGTCGCGGCAGATCCGGGCCCTGGAAGAGAGCCTGGATGCCACATTATTCCACCGTCACGCACGCGGACTGATTCTCACGGAACAGGGTGAATTGCTGTTTGACGCCACCAAAGCCATGTCCAAACGCCTTGATGCGGCCTCTGCACGCATTCGTGACAGCGATGAAGAAATGTATGGCGAGCTGCGCGTCACCACCACGCTTGGCTTTGGCCTGATGTGGCTTGCCCCCCGCCTGCACCATTTCTATGAGAAATACCCCAACATCAAAATTGACCTGATGCTTGAGGAACGCGTGCTGGACCTGCCCATGCGCGAGGCAGACGTTGCCATTCG
Source organism: Halocynthiibacter styelae (assembly GCF_016123485.1). Lineage (GTDB taxonomy): Bacteria > Pseudomonadota > Alphaproteobacteria > Rhodobacterales > Rhodobacteraceae > Halocynthiibacter > Halocynthiibacter styelae. Next base: position 386,820 of record NZ_JADCKQ010000001.1, read on the forward strand.
TATGAAAGAGCCGTCCCAGGCGGATCTGATCCGCAAACGCCTGATGAGCGTCACCATGCAGCTTTATGCAAGCCAGGGCTATCTGGAACAGAACGGCACGCCCGCGGAACTGGCGGATCTGAAACACCACCGCCTGCTGTGTCAGCGCACAACATCCAAACAGGTCAACGCCGCCGCCAGCTTTGTGCAGCGCCTGCTGGCCTATAATGTGCCCTCTATGCTGACGGTGAACAATTACTTCGGCGTGCTTCAGGGCGTAAAACATGACCTGGGCATCGGTGTTCTGCCAGATTACGTGACACAGGACGTGCCAGACCTTGTGCCAGTGCTGCCAGATGAGAAAAGCGTCGAAGTGCCGGTCTACCTCGCCTACCCCGAAGAATTGCGCGCTTCCAAGCGTATCTCTGCTTTCCGGGACTTTGTGCAGGAAGAGATCATCATTCACCGCAAAGGCATTCTGGTCGAACAGGCGATGTAATACGCAGTTCTCCCCCCTGATCAGGTAAACTTATTGTTAAGTTCGGACTTAGCCCGTTGCTTCTGAACCATTGTGGTCCACATATCATCCTGACCCAATGAATCAGGATCCCTGCAATGCAGCCGAAAATTGTAATATACACCAAAGGTTACTGCCCTTACTGCAAAGCAACCAAGACGTTGCTGAACGCGAAAGGTGTCGCCTTTCTGAATCATGACATCACAAATGATCCCGATTTGCGCCGTGAAATGATCGCACGCAGCAATGGTCGAACCACCGTGCCTCAGATCTTTATTGATGATTTTCATGTGGGCGGGAACAGTGAACTGACCGCATTGGATCGGGCTGGAAAACTGAATCCTTTGCTAAACCCCGCATAGAAACGTCAATTGCTCTCGGACCACCGCGTATTGAGAACATTCCACGATCATCAAAAACCGCTGGCCTGGACTATAACTTTATCTGACATGCACCCCGGGCCTCAAATAATTCAGAAAGAGACATCATGAGCTGGACAAAATTCCTGAACGAGACCGTCGGTCGTATTGGCACGCTTCAAAAAGAAACCCCTGACATGTTCGCAGGCTTTACCGCGATGGGGACCGCTGCCAAAAAACCTGGTGTTCTTGACGAGAAAACCAAAGAACTGATCGCATTGGGCATCGCTGTTTCAACCCGCTGTGACAGCTGCATTGGCTTTCACGTCAAATCATTGGTACGCCTTAAAACCACCCGCGAAGAAATCTGTGAAGCCCTCGCAATGATCGCTTACATGGGCGGTGGCCCGTCTGTGGCCTATGGTGCCAAAGCACTGGAAGCTTATGACGAGTTTACTAAAAAATAAGCTGTAGAAACTTCATTTGACCGAACCTGTCAGATGAATGGAAACATGTCTGAATCTGACTTGTGACGATAGTTCGCTATATCCACAGGTCAGGCTTATTCACCGGGTGGCACCTTAAGGCGTGCCGCCCGGAAACCATACAAACAGCTGTCATCGCCAATACCTGGCCAAATTTCAGGCAACTTGAGGCAGGGCGGTGAATGTGCCGCAAACTGCTTCAGGCCCCTTCTTATTAAGCCACCCCACGCAAGCCATGCAAAAACTGCATATCCGGTATGTCACGTTTTTGCATTTTTTTCCTTGATTGCATGCAGCTGCACACCTAAATCAGTTCTCGAAGGCGATGGTTGATACTTATCCCATAACCTTCACCTCCCTGTTGGACTTCGCCGGGCCTTGTGCCCGGCATTTTTTTTGCCTGCACGAAACTTCACTCAATGCGCTGACATATCCGGAAATGTATATACGCCAAATGAACTGTGTGGCACCGGGACTTCACGCAATACGGCATCGCAGGCAAGGTCCAGCCGTCGCGCCAGATCACGCAGAAAAGCTGCCTTCCAACGTCGGGTTTCTCTGCCCGGTTCCGGGGCATAGCTTTCAATAAACTCCAATGCGGCAGACACATCCTGTTTTAGCAAAAGTTGCTCTGCGTAAATTTTTGCCTGCGCCAGGGGCATTTCCGCGCCCTCTTCCTGCTCTCCTGCAATCTGTTGCGCAGTTGCCGTCCACAGGTCCCAATCAAACCCGGCACTGATCCCCTCGGGTCGCAAAACAGGCACTTCCCCATTCCCTTTCAGATAGTCCACACTGATGGCACGCGCCTGCACCCAGTCAAACAGATCAAAAAAACCTCCCTCACCTTGCAGAAAATGACCCAGAACAGGGGGCACCTGCATAGAAGACAGGATCTCTTCAAGCTGTGTGGTCCATTCATGTGCGTCCGGTTCGGCAGTCATTCCGAGGACTTCAATGTACTTTTGGTCATCAGGATAAAAATGCAGATATTCTTCGCGTGTCAGACCTGAACGAAGAATATCCCAGGCATGCAACCAAACCGCATCGCTGTTGGCACGCATATTGATCTGCCCACTCTCAAATCCGGCCTGCATCTCGCGGAAAAAATGCACGTTCAGTTGATGAGGGCTACCGGAATTTGTTAACAGCGTCACAAGCCCTGAATAATGCATGGCGTTTTGTACGGTAATCGAGCTTCTGACGGCGTGATTTACGTTATATCTCTCATCCTCATAGGCCTCCCGAAACTCCTGAAAGGATCCATCCGGATTGTAAACGACAGCCTTATCGAAGATGTCATACCCACTGGTCACACGCAGACTGATCAGAGGCCACAATACACCATCATCCAGAATACCTTCGCTGATAGGGCCCCACAGGGCATCTTTTGAATGCCGGGAAATCAGCGCCTCTATCGGTGCTGTATCTTCAACTGTCGCCAGTACCGCGACCGCCAGGCGATAAAATCCCGCCGCTTCTGCGTCTTCGGCGAACTGCAACCGGAATGTTTCATCCTGATCCAACAGCACACTGGCAAACTGACGCCCCATAAGCCGGTCAAACCATACACTTCGCTGCGTATCGCTCTGCGCGATCAACCCGCGCATCAGATCGAAAAAACGCTGGTTACCCTCTGTCAGGATGACGGCGCGCCCCAGGTCCAGCGGGGCTTCTGTCATCGCCTGCTCTGCATCCACATCATTCAAAAGCAAAGTTGCGTTCAGCCCTATCGCGGTGGTCGCCATGCTATATTGAATATTTTTCACCCGGGAATCCCGGTGGTCCGGTCGGCTGGTCAGTTCTTCCAGAAAATCGCGCGCACCAGCACCCGCGTTTTCCCAGGGCATGTTCTCATAACGGATCTTCAGATAGGCAGCGTCAGCAACCTGGCGACGGTAAAATCGCGGCCCCTGAGGTTCAGCCAGTGTCATATCTACCGTTTCCAGAAGCATCATACGATCGCATTGCAAAGGTGGTGCAGCACGGGTCTCTGCGATTCCACTTGCGGGATACAAAACACAAAGCGCCCCGCTCAAAACAATTACAGCCTGTGAAATGAAACGCGGCAAAATACACGTCATAATTGATTCCCCTAAAGATATTCACCTTAATCTAGGGCGGGCCTCTCCTTCCTGTCCACAGCAACACGGTCGCAGGCATCAGGCAGATCACACAATGTCCGTCGATAACACTCTTCCATTCCGCCCCCCTTTCGCCTAAGAGGTGCGCAACTGCCAAAGCTGCGCATCCCGACGGGGACGCACCACAGGGGATAGACCACATGCAAGAGCCCGCCATCACCGAAGATCTGATTGCCTCCCACGGGTTCACACCCGATGAATATGCGGAAGTGAAAAACATTCTGGGCCGCGAGCCGAACTATACCGAGATGGGTATTTTCTCTGCGATGTGGAACGAGCATTGCTCATACAAATCTTCCAAGAAATGGCTACGCACCCTGCCGACAGAAGGCCCGCAAGTGATCTGTGGCCCAGGAGAGAATGCCGGTATCGTTGATATTGGTGACGGTCAGGCCGTTGTTTTCAAAATGGAAAGCCACAACCACCCGTCCTACATCGAACCCTATCAGGGCGCGGCCACCGGCGTTGGCGGCATTCTGCGTGATGTGTTCACCATGGGCGCACGCCCTATTGCGTCTATGAACGCGCTGTCCTTTGGCGAACCTTCTCACCACAAGACCACACAGCTGGTCAACGGCGTGGTTGAAGGCGTTGGCGGCTACGGCAATTGTTTCGGTGTCCCTTGTGTTGGTGGCGAAGTGCGTTTCCATCCGGCCTATAACGGCAACTGCCTTGTGAACGCTTTTGCGGCTGGCCTGGCTGATGCGGATAAAATCTTCTACTCTGCCGCCTCCGGCGTCGGCATGCCTGTTGTCTATCTTGGCGCAAAAACCGGCCGTGACGGTGTTGGTGGCGCAACCATGGCGTCTGCTGAATTCGACGACACGATTGAAGAAAAACGCCCCACCGTTCAGGTTGGTGACCCGTTCACCGAAAAACGCCTGATGGAAGCGACGCTTGAGCTGATGGCAACCGGTGCTGTGATCTCAATCCAAGATATGGGCGCCGCTGGCCTGACCTGTTCCGCCGTTGAAATGGGCGACAAAGGCGGCCTTGGCGTCAAGCTGAACCTTGAAGACGTGCCACAGCGCGAAGAGAATATGACTGCGTATGAAATGATGCTGTCTGAATCTCAGGAACGTATGCTGATGGTTCTGAAACCGGAACTGGAAGAAGAAGCCCGCGCGGTTTTCGTGAAATGGGATCTTGATTTCGCCATCGTCGGCGAAACGATTGAAGAAGACCGCTTCCTGATCATGCACAACGGCGAAATGAAAGCCGACCTGCCCCTGTCCAAACTGTCATCCACTGCACCTGAATATGACCGCCCATGGGTGGAAACCCCGGCTGCAGAAGCTATGGACGATGTTCCGGAAATCGACGCAATTGACGCTTTGCGCGCCCTGATTTCCTCGCCAAACTACGCGGGCAAACAGTGGGTCTATGAGCAATACGACACATCCGTTATGGGTGACTCTGTGCAGACACCAGGTCTTGGTGCCGGCGTGATCCGCGTGCATGGCACCGATAAACTGCTGGCGTTCACCTCTGACGTGACCCCGCGCTATGTGAAAGCCAACCCGGTTGAGGGTGGCAAACAGGCGGTGGCCGAAGCCTTCCGCAACCTCTGTTCTGTTGGTGCCAAACCACTGGCGACCACCGACAATATGAACTTCGGCAACCCGGAAAAGCCCGAAATCATGGGCCAGTTCGTTGGTGCGATCAAGGGCATCGGCGCGGCGGTTTCCGCGCTTGATATGCCAATCGTTTCCGGCAACGTATCGCTTTACAATGAAACCGACGGTCAGGCGATCCTGCCGACACCAACCATCGGTGCTGTTGGTCTGATTGATCACGCCGATGATCTGATTGCCGGTGAAGTGCGCGACGGCCATGTGGCGATTGTCATTGGCGCAAGCCAGCATGAGGTCGGTTCCCACCTTGGCCAATCCGCCCTGCTGGCCGAAGTTTTCAACCGCGAAGATGGCGACGCGCCTGCCGTTGATCTGGATGCGGAACTGAAAGCTGGTCTCTTCATTCGCGAAAACCGCGAGATGATCCGCGCCTGTTCTGATCTGTCCGACGGTGGCCTTGCGCTGGCAGCCTTTGAAATGGCGGAAACCGCTGGTGTTGGTGTATCTCTTGACCCAACCACTACTGCAGAACTTTATGGCGAAGATCAGGGCCGCTACCTGGTGGCCTGTAACTTTGACCAGGCCGAAGCCCTGTTCATCGCTGCTGGTCAGGCCGGTGTGCCTGTGGCTTCCGTCGGCAGCTTTGGCGGCGACAGTGTGACCATGGGCGGCAACAGCGCAGATCTGGCGGAACTCTCTGCGATCTATCGCACAGGCTTTGCCGACGCCGTCGCCTGATGGTTGCGCATATTGAAAACCTGCTGACGCCTGACTGTGAAAACTGTCAGGCGTTGTGCTGTGTGGCGCTGGCCATCGATAAAGGGCCGGAATTTGCGCTTGATAAACCCGCAGGCATGCCCTGCCCCAATTTGCGCACAGACCACCGCTGTAAAATCCACGAAAACCTGACAGATCTGGGCTTTGGCGGCTGCGTCAGATATTCCTGCCTTGGTGCGGGTCAATGGGTCAGCGCGCTTTATGGCCGGGAAACCTGGCGCGCAAATCCACAGAACGCCCGCCCGATGATGGATGATTTCGCCACTGCCCGTGAGATGCGCGCAGCCCTCGAACTTCTGATCGCCGCCGCCCGCCTGCCTCTGCCGGATGCGCTGGAAGAGGAACGCCAGGCCCTGATCACCACAATCACCCCCGGCCCCGAAGAAAGCCGCGCGGCCCTCGCCCGTTGGCCCGAGACAACCAAACCCCGCCACCAGGCCTTCCTGGTCTCTCTGCGCGCTGTGGTCTCACACTGATCTTCATCTTGCTGAAAATACTCCCGCCGGAGGCATCCTGAGCCAGCAACACACGCAAATCTCCTTGCAGATCACCCCGCCCGCCCCTAAATCTTACGTAAGACATATGACCAGAGGAGCCCCCATGGCCGTTACCGCACAGGATATCGAAGACCTGATCCGCGAAAGCTTCCCCGAAGCACAAATCACCGTTGTTGGTGATGATGGCGTGCATTTTAATGCCGAAGTGGTGGATGAAAGCTTCCGTGGCCAGAATCGCGTCAAACAGCAACGCGCTGTTATGGCGGCCCTGAAGGGCAAAATGGATGGCTCTCACGGAGAAATCCACGCTTTGGGCCTGACCACACGGGCACCGGAATAATGGGGTTCTGGGGCTGGTGGGTACTGCTTTCTGCTCTTGCGGTGATGGCCTTCATCGCAAAGGCTGTCCGCGACATTCGCTACCCCAAAGCCAGCCAATCCCGTGGCACGGTTCCTGGACATGGCAATAGTATTATTGACAGCGGCACCGGAGAGTTAACTTACACTCCAACCCTAAGCGTCACCAAAGATCCACAGGAATACGCAAAAGGCATGATGCCCGGAGGCCGGACATGACCTTCAAACTGATCCTTCTGGGCGGAATTATATTGTTAGCTCTGTTAGTCTCAGCCGAAGCCTGGCTAAAACGAAAGAAAAAGCGGCCTCTCTCCCGACATGCGATCAATGAGCGTCGCTGGGACGACAACGAACGGGGCGCGGAAACTGTTCACATTATGCATTCCGCCTGGCACGACAGCCGGACGGGAGCAACAACCGAAAAAAGCTGGAGTATCTCCAGAAATCCACATGACCAGGCCAAAGCACTGATGCCGGGTCACGCCAAACAAAAGAAAGACCAAACATGACCGACGCGAAAACAGCAATCGACGAAACCGTCAAAGCCAATGACGTTGTGCTTTTCATGAAAGGCACAAAATCCATGCCGCAATGCGGGTTCTCTTCCCGCGTGGCTGGCGTTCTGAACTTTATGGGCGTGGACTACCAGGACGTGAACGTGCTGGAAGACGAAACCATTCGTCAGGGCATCAAGGATTATTCCGACTGGCCGACCATCCCCCAGCTTTACATCAAAGGCGAGTTTGTTGGCGGGTGCGACATCATCACCGAAATGACCCTGTCCGGTGAACTTGACGGCATGTTTGATGAAAACGGCGTGATCTATGACAAAGACGCTGCCGATAAGATTCGCGAAGCTAACGCCTGAGGGCATGCGTATCTAAACGATCCTCACAACGCGTTGCCCGACCTTTTTAACTGAAGGAGGCAACGCGCTATGAGCGATAAAAAGACTGCAAGTGAACGCCGGGCACAACTTGAGAAACGCCTGGCGGAACTGGATACCCGCGTTCACGACATTGAACACACCCTTGATGCCCCCGTCCCAAAAGACTGGGAAGAAGCAGCCCAGGAAGCGGAAGACACCGAAGTTCTGGAAGCGATGGGAAATCAGGGACTTGTTGAAATCCGACTGATTGATATGGCGCTGAAACGCATTGAAACCGGCGAATATGGTGCCTGTGACACATGCGGTGATGACATTGCCGAAGCACGGCTTGATCTGGTGCCACACGCCCCGCTGTGTGCCCGCTGTGCGCGCTGACAACAGTGTCTGCGGTATGAAAGGTGATCCGGCGCCCCAGATCTCAGTGAACGGCGAAACAATACTGCCTCTGCGATCCCAGTGCCGGATATACATGGTCAGAGTGCCAGGACCTGCTATCCCTGCCCGATCATAATATCCGATCCGGCAACCAGTTCACCTTTCATTTGCAGAGACACCATATCTCTGCAGTCCACGACGACCTATTTAGTGTGGTCATTTTTATGCATCATTTCTGTGCCCTGGGACACAAAACCTGTGGTAAAAAAATTTGTCCGGGTTTCATCCGTGACACCGCCAATCAATCCGCTATATCTGAAATATGTCTGATACTGCCTTCAATCCGGTTTCTTCCTTACGTAATCTTGGCCCGGCCATGGACGAAGCCTGCGCCCGTGCAGGCATTCATTCGGCGGAACAGCTGAGCGCGCTTGGCACCGATAAAGCCTATGCCCGCCTGCTGCAAAATGGCACGCGCCCGCATTTCATCGGCTACTATGTACTTGAGATGGCACTTCAGGAGCGCCCCTGGAACGACTGCAAAGGCGAAGAAAAGAAGGCCCTGCGGAAACGTTTTGACGCAATCAAAGCCAGTTCCTTTGACCCCGATTTATCAGAGTTTGAAAACATGATGAATCAAATCGGTCTGCCGTCCAGATCCTGATCTGACACAATCCCAAACGCAAAATGCCGCCTCAGAACCGGCGGCATTTATTTCTGTGCGTGGGCTCAGCTGCCTGCGGCTTTGGTCTCTGCTTCCAAAGCGATTGCTTCGGCACGTTTCGCCAGCGATTCCAGCGTATCGGTCACGATGTCCGGTATCACAGCGACTTCGACTGTTTCCGGCTCAGGTGTTTCAGGGGCCTGATTGCGGATCTCGTCCAGAAGCTGTTCCTGATCAGCCAGCTTTTTTTCAAGCGTACCGATCTTATCCTCAAGCCCTGCAGTCTTGTCAGCCAGCATCAGTCCAGACATCAAAAGCATGCGTTCTTCGGGCATACGTCCGATCTGCTTCAGCAAAACCTGGGCCTCTGTGTTCAGCATTTCTGCGGCAGATTGCAGGAAATGTTCTTCTCCATCCTGGCAGGACACAGAAAAATCACGTTCGCCGATCTTAATCGTTACCTCAGGCATTATTCTGCTCCCTGGCTGTCAGCGGCTGGTTGCGCAGCACTGATGGCCGGGCGTAATTCCGCAAGGATCGCGTCCAGTTCAACACGATCTGCCTGCATTTGCGCACGCAGCATATCAATCTCCGCCTGCAAACCGCTGTTAATCAGGCTCACATCCCCGCCACCCGCAGCATTGGAATCGCGCAGCTGATTGTTGTTCTCACGCAGACGGTTACAAACCTCGCGCAAATTGGCCAGTTCGGTCTGTTGTTCCGCTGAACGCTTGCCAAAACCAATCACACGATCTTCCAGTTCCTGCATCGCACCGGCCTGGCGGCTCTGCATCTGCTGAAGACGGTCTTCCAGGTTAAGGGTCTTTGCACGTTCCTCTTCCAAAGCAGAGCTCAGTTCCGCAAGTTCGGTATCATCCCCGTTGCCAAGCGCGCCAAGGGCCGTGTTGATCCGGCCAAAAGCAGCTGTGACCCGCTGTTCAAGCGCGGCGACATTGGCAACCTTATCGTCATTTTCACTGATATCCTGGCTGTGGTCGTTCATACCACTTTCACTCCTGCGTCTGTCCTGCACCACCGGTTTGTCCGGCTTACTCTCATACAAGGTCCGGGATAGCCCGGAAACCACCGGAAAGCGAATCAAGCGCCCCGGCTTTATGACAGTTTACTGAAATCTTCTGCGGATTGCTTCCCTTTCCGCATGATCCCCCCTCCATCTTGGGGAAATCCGCCAGGATAAATCCCCCGGGTCCGGGGGATTGGCCGGTTTTCTTCATCCATCCCCCGGAATCCCTTCCTGACAGGCTTCCAGGACCATCCACGCCTTGAAATCACCCCAAGGGCTGTTATGAGAGGGCAACAGCTTACCAACGCCAGAGGACTATACCTTGGAACAACAGCCAGTGGATATCGCCGCCCTTCGCTCTGCCAACCCGGATCACTGGAACAAGGCCACCGCTATTCGCGCCCTTGCTCTTGATGCGGTTGCCGCTGCCAACTCCGGCCACTCCGGTGCGCCGATCGGTCTTGCCGATGTGGCAACAGTCCTGTTCGAAAAGCACCTGAAGTTTGACCCGAAGGCCCCGCGCTGGCCTGACCGTGACCGGTTTATCTTGTCCGGTGGTCACGCCTCTATGCTGATCTATTCCCTGCTGCATCTCACCGGTTACGAAGATGTCACCCTGGATCAGATCAAAAACTTCCGTCAGTGGGGCGCGATCACAGCCGGTCACCCGGAATATGGTCACGTGTCCGGCGTTGAAACCACCACAGGTCCTCTGGGCCAGGGCATCGCAAATGCCGTTGGTTTCGCCATGGCCGAAGAAATTCAGCGCGCCCAATACGGCAAAAAGATCGTTGATCACCACACCTATGTGATCGCGGGCGACGGTTGCCTGATGGAAGGCATCAGCCAGGAAGCCATCGGTCTTGCCGGGCGTCACAAGCTGAGCAAGCTGATCGTTCTCTGGGATGACAATGACATTACCATCGACGGTAAAGTATCCCTCTCCGACATCACCGATCAGAAGAAACGTTTTGCGGCTTCCGGCTGGTCCACACATGAATGTAACGGTCATGATCCTGCGGACATCGATCGCGCGATCTCCGAGGCCAAAGCCACCGGCAAACCGGCGCTTGTTGCCTGTAAAACCCATATTGCTCTGGGCACCTCTGCGCAGGATACCTCCAAAGGCCATGGCGCATTGACCGCACCTGACCTGATGGCAGACGCCAAGAAAGCCTGGGGCTGGGATCAGGACGCATTTGTTGTGCCTGCGGACATCAAAGCACAATGGGAAGCCATTGGTGCACGCGGTGCAACTGATCACGCCGAATGGAAAACCCGTTTTGAAAGCGTATCTGAGCGCAAACAAGCGGAATTCAACCGTGCCTATGCGCTGGAAGTTCCAAACAAACTGTCTTCCGCGATCAAACGCCTGAAGAAGAAGATCTCTGAAGAGCAGCCAAAGGTTGCAACACGGAAATCCGGTGAAATGGCGCTTGAAGTCATCAACCCGATCATGCCGGAAACCGTGGGTGGCTCTGCTGATCTGACAGGCTCCAACAACACCAAAACCGGTGAAATGGAAGCCTTTGATCTGGACAACCGCGGTGGCCGTTACGTGTACTGGGGCATCCGTGAACATGCGATGGCAGCAGCCATGAACGGCATGGTGCTGCACGGTGGTATCCGTGCATACAGCGGCACCTTCTTCTGCTTCACCGACTATGCGCGCCCAAGCATGCGCCTGGCCGCTCTGATGCAGATCCCGACCGTGTTTGTCATGACCCATGATTCAATCGGCGTGGGCGAAGATGGCCCGACACACCAGCCTGTTGAACACCTGGCAATCTGTCGTGCGACACCAAATTCCTGGACCTTCCGCCCTGCTGATACTGTCGAAGCAGCAGAAGCCTGGGAAATGGCTGTGACCACCAAGACAACCCCGTCTGTGATGGTCATGTCGCGTCAGAACCTGCCAACTGTCCGGACTGAACATAAGAACAAAAACCTGGTTGCTCAGGGTGCTTATGTTCTGGCTGACGCGGAAGAAAAGCGTCAGGCGATCATCATGGCATCCGGTTCCGAAGTTGAAATCGCTCTGAAAGCGCGTGATCTGCTTCAGGCCGAAGGCATCGGCACGCGTGTTGTTTCCGTACCATGTATGGAACTGTTTGATGCGCAGGACGAAGCCTATCGCAAACGCGTTCTGCCAGGTGGCCCGGTGCGTGTTGCCGTGGAAGCGGCAGTTCAACAGCCATGGGACAAATACCTGACCGGCGAACGTGGCAAATCCACCAAAGCTGGCTTTGTTGGCATGACCGGCTTTGGCGCATCAGCCCCGGCAGCCGTTCTGTACGAACAATTCGGCATCACCGCCGAAGCCGTCGCCCAAAAGGTCAAAGACCTGCTGTAAGCAATTGCAATATCCAGGAAAAGGCGGCCTTTACGGTCGTCTTTTTTTGTTGCAACCGCCAAGTGTTGGACACAGTCTGAAAATATGTCCACAATCGACTGGAAGAAAAATGTTCTTCGTAGATGTCCTCGCACAAACCGCAGAACGAAAAATCCGGGAAATAACATCAAGCCTCGGCATTCCAGACAGCTGCGTCATTTCGGAAGATGACGAACACAGCGACTACAGCTACCTGTCAGCTAAACATGGATACCTGATTTTCAGAAAGGTCTCAGGGCATTTCACATATTGGCTGACATTTCGCGCACCGGTCCTTCCGGATTGGCCCGCAGTTGAACACTATCTGCTCCCTCAAACTCTGACCCATGCAAGTTTCATGATAGAGCAATATGACAACCCGGATCAGGCTCCTTGGGACTATTATCTCATTTCAGATGGAAAACGGTACACTGCGGAACTTCTGGAACATGACGATCCACGTCTGCCCCCCAACACCTGCGAAGGATATTTTGAATTCCGCCTGACCTAATCCAACCGCCCCACCCGGCTGACGCCAATCCAGGCGCGTTGGTCCCATGTTGCAAGCTCTGCCAGGATCCAGCGCATGACCGGACCGGTTGTTGTACTGTGACCACTCAGCAAACCAACAGTTTCAAGGATCGAATTCTGCGCGAAATCATAGTGCAGGACTTTCAAACTGCCGGACAGCACCCCATCGGTCACCAGTTCCGCAGGCAATTCTGACCAGCCCAGCCCTTCGTTCACAAAGGTCAGACAACTGCGCGCGCCATCAGACACCCAGATTTTCGGGCTGATCCGATCCCCATCCGCAGACACAAGCTGACGGTGTTTCACAAGCTCTGCCCGATTAATTTCCGGCGCATGGGCCAGAGGGTGATCACAATGCACAACCGGCACCAGACGCAGAAACCCAATGCCACGTGACATGCCACCAGACGCAGCATTGCCCCGCGTTTCTTCCAGGCGGCTGACAAGCACCAGATCGGCCTGCCCGTTGTTCACCGCAGAAATCACCTCTGATCGTGGGCGTTCTTCAATATGCAGCTCAAGCCCCGGAAACTGATCCGCCAGCGCACACAGCAAGTCACGCACCCGCGACACCAGCAGGCCTTCCTCAATCCAGATCGCAAAACGGGGTTCCACCTGCGCCCCAAGCGCATCTGCCTGCCCTTCCAGCGCCGCCATACTGTCCAGAACAGATTGCGCATAGCCCAGAACCACACGCCCCTGACGGGTCAGTTCCGGCCGATACCCGCTGCGATCAAACAAGGTCAGATCCAGATCAATTTCCAGGTTTGCAATGGCCGCACTGATCGCGGATTGCGCTTTGCCCAGCTCGCGCGCAGCCGCAGAAAAGGACCCGACCTGCTGTGACACCACAAAGGCCCGCAATTGTTCAATATCCGCCAAAGCCAAACTCCATCTGCAAATCCGATAGTCATTAACTTTCTATATCAATAAAGCATCTGTTTAAACCCGGCAAACGACTCGCGAGTAAAGGACATGCGATATGAACCGCTTTCACGCCCTGCTGCTGACCACTGCCATCATGACAACCTCTGCCCAGGCCCAGACAGCCTGTGACACCACGCTTGATATCGCGATGCCCGCGCAATGTGCCGGCATCGGCGTATCCCACCCGGTGGAAGGCCTGGCCAATTTTCGGGAACTGACGACACCAGACAATGGCATTCGCCAAGGCCAGCTGTTCCGGTCCGACCAGTTGCACGACCTGACCGATGCAGATCTTGCCCTTCTGTCGGACAAGGCGATTGAAACCGTGGTTGACCTGCGGGCTGCGAATGAACTTGAAACACATCCCAACCGACATATCCCATCCGTGGATTTCACCGCCAATCTGCCAATCGGATCGGATCCCGCAGATGTTGCAAAGATCATGCCGGTTGAAGTTGCTGATCAGATCCGCCCGCTGTGGTTTGAAGGGAAATTCACCGAAATTGATGCCCTGCTGGCCGAACATAATGTTGACCTGCGCCAGACCCGCCTTGACCGCTATGAAGAGTTCGCCACAGATTTCGCACCACAGGTGTCACGTTTTCTGCATCTGCTGACAGAGGCCGATAACTACCCAGTGCTGTTCCACTGCGCCGGTGGCAAAGACCGCACGGGTTACATTGCTGCTGTCACCCTGCTTGTGCTGGGATATAGCGAAGAAGACGTGATGCGCGATTACCTCGTCACCAATGTTTTTACCTACGAAGAACTGGAACAGCTGGTCGGTCATGGCCCCGCGTCTTTGCGTCCGGCCTTTGGCGCACATCCGGAACAGATGACGAAGGCTCTGCAAACCATCAAAGACGAATACGGGTCATTTGATCTTTACCTCAGCGAGGTGCTGGATATCTCGGCAGAGGACATCAAAGCCATCCGACAGAACCTGCTGACCGACAGTTAAGATCGATTAAACCTGGAAAAGATGCGCCCGTCCGTCACCGCAAACCCAACTGCGATAATGGCAAAGCCGATCCAGGCGGCCGGCGCGATCACCTCGCCCAGAAACAACGCGCCAAGGCCAATCGCAAAGGGCGGGATTAAAAGCGTGACCAGCATCAGGTTCGCTGCCCCCGCCCGTATAAGGATGGCAAAATAAAGCACATAGGCAAACACGGTTGAAAGCGCCGCGATCCCCCAAAGCGCGCCCCAGACAGGCAGCGACAGGCTGACCGAAGGCACACCATCCACCAGCAGAACCACAGGGATCATAAGCAAAATCGTCCCACAGATCATGCCAAATGCATTCATCATGGGCGGCTGTCCCGCCAGCATGACCTTTCCCCAGACACTGGCAAACGCATAGGACACTGCGCCCAGGATCACAGCAAACTGCGCCAGGTTTCCGGGGTTCAGCCCGGCTATGGCATCGGGCCCCATAATCACCGCAACGCCTGCCAGCCCAATCACTGCGCCCGCGATTTTATTGCGCGTCAACGGTTCATCCTTCAGCAATAGTCCCGCAACCACCGCCCCAAACATCGCAGTTGTTCCGTTCAGGATGGATGCCACTCCACTGTCAATCTGCTGCTGCGCCCAGAATATCAGTGAAAATGGGATCGCATTGTTCAGCGCGCCCATCCCCAGATAGCCCAGCCAGATTTGTGGGTCGCGCGGCAGGGACAATCTTCGCAGGCGGATCAGAATGAACAGCAAGGGCAAAGCCCAGAACACCCTGTGCAAAGTGATTGTCATGGGCGGCACTTCCCGCAGGGCTATTTCAGCGAAGAAGAACGACCCGCCCCAAACCGCCGCCAGACACAGCAACATAACCAGAGATTTCGGATCCAGAGACGGTGTATTCATTGCAGCTTCCTATTTACAGATCTGACTGCAATGCATTCATCCGTATAAATCCGCGACCCGTTTCCTGCTCAAATCACTCCAATGCCAGATCAATCAGGCGCGTCGCCTGCGGGAATTTGTCCGCCACCACAGGCCGCCATTGCGCAAAGGCATCGCGGGTATCTTCGGCCGGGCTATTTGCGTAACTTAAACAGACATCCAGCCAGGCGGCTTCAAGTGGTTCGCGTTCCAGCATCGCAAACGCCGCCCCAACCATCGCCTGTATTTTCAGATTGCGTGCTGCGCCTTCCGGTGGGTTATCCTCCGGATCATCCGGGTTTAGCGTGAGAGGGAAGAAATCGTTCCGGGCGATCCGGCGCAGATCATCTGCGATATAGTCCGCATACCCCGGATACCAAAGCGCATAATAAACAATCGCAGTTGCCAGGCTGAAAGCATCATGATCCGCATCAGAATAATCCTCAATCCGCATCAATTCCGGCGGTTCTGATGAAAACCACAGCGCCTTCAGCGCATCAAGCATTTCATCCCCACCTTCCGGCACCAGATGTCCAAGATCACGCATCCAGTCGTTCAGATCCGCCGTTTCAAAAACATCCAGATAATCCAACCTCCGAATACCCTGCGCAAGCCGCGCAAAATCTGCCTGCCTAAAGGCCGGTTCCTGCCCCTTCAGTATCTTCAACGTACAGGAAAAATAGCCCAGCCGGGCGCAATCGCGACCAGAGGCCAGGACGCGCTGCAGGAGTGCGTCTTTCGCAGCTGCCCCCACAGCCGGTATTCCCGCAAAAAGCGCATCACTCCAAGCGTCACACCATTGATTAAACGTCAGCTCTGGGTTTTCCGGGCGCACCATGTCCAGATTCAGGTTCACAAGTTCAGAAATCTCGTCCGCCGTAAAATCGGGGCAAAGCCCGGCAGCCATGCGATCCGCAGCCGCCCTGTCAGTCACGGCAATCACCGCCAGCTGAAAGATATATGTATCAACCCGATTTCGGGGCTGTGCTTTGAAACGATCCCAAATACCTGACAAAATGCTTTAACCTGAATAACTTACTACGACATGTCAGATAACATACCATTTTTTCGCCCGGACGCACAGTTTTTTAACACTCCGGTCCCGTCCCCTTTTGGGAAGGCACATCAGACCACGTTACCGCAAACATTACATGTTTACGCTAACATGTTGGCGCTAAACTCTTTTCCCTCAGCCATCGCAGGCATATAGAACCCCAAATCCATATCGGATATCTGCTGTTCTCTGGAAGGAATAATCATGACTGTCACTGTTGCAATTAACGGATTTGGTCGCATTGGCCGCTGCACACTTGCACATATTTCCGAAAGCGCGCGTGATGACGTGAAGGTCGTAAAGATCAACGCAACCGGCCCACTGGACACAGCCGCCCATCTGATGCGCTATGACTCTGTGCACGGTCGTTTCCCAAATGACATCATTGTTGGTGACAAGACCCTGGATCTGGGCCGTGGCCCGATTGAGATGTTCTCAACCTACAACCCGGAAGAACTGGACTGGTCCGGCGTTGATGTGGTTCTGGAATGCACCGGCAACTTCAACGACGGCGAAAAGGCGAAAGTTCACCTGGAACGCGGCGCAAAGAAAGTTCTGATCTCTGCCCCCGCAAAGAACGTTGAGAAAACCATCGTATATGGCGTCAACGATGAGCTGATGACAGCCGGTGACACCATGATCTCCAACGGCTCCTGCACCACCAACTGCCTTGCACCACTGGTGAAAGTGCTGAATGACACGGTTGGCGTCGAGCGCGGCATCATGACCACAATCCACAGCTACACCGGCGACCAGCCAACGCTTGACCGTCGTCACAGCGATCTGTACCGCGCCCGCGCAGCCGCCATGGCGATGATCCCGACCTCTACCGGTGCCGCCAAAGCCCTGTCCGAGGTTCTGCCAGAAATGAAAGGCCGCCTGGACGGTTCCGCCATCCGCGTTCCAACCCCGAACGTATCCGCAGTTGATCTGACATTCGAAGCAGGCCGCGATGTGACCGTCGAAGAAGTCAATGCAGCCGTGAAAGCCGCCTGTGAAGGTCCAATGGGCCGCGTGATGTCATATGACCCTGAGAAAAAGGTCTCTATCGACTTCAACCACACGCCACATTCTTCTATCTTCGCACCGGACCAGACCAAAGTCATCGGCGGCCGCACCGTACGCGTTCTCGCATGGTACGACAACGAATGGGGTTTCTCTGTGCGTATGGCAGATGTAGCTGCGAAAATGGGCAACCTGTAAAAACGGCCTGCCCCCGAAATGTCAAAGCCCGGCCATCGCGCCGGGCTTTTTCTTTGCAAAATAGAAATGGGGCAAATACATTCAACCTCTGACTATTTGACCTCAGAAGGTATCTCAATGAAACTATTTGTTTCACCCGAAGCTATCAATATCACCAATGATGAATTTGACTACGAGCTCCTTACAGACTTATTTTACTATGCTTTTTACCTGACAAGGGAATGCAAAATCCCAGCCGAAACGTTTCCACCACTGTTGAACGCAGTGCAACATCTGCCCACATACGGGGAACATGTGCTTTCGGGCGGACATCTTTCAATGTTCAAACGCATGCGGTCCGAAAGTACCACAACCCTAAACGGGGTCATTGCGCTTTTCCAAATAACAGAATCCCCGGCTTTTGAAGCAATCGCCAGGGAAGCGCTTGATTGGTTTGACAAAAATGAGACCTCCCTGGATGCATTGGAAGAAGCACCTGCGGATTTGGCTAGCCTGGACCTGCGATTTGCGGAAGAATGTAATAAAAAACATGCTTTTACATTGGCAGCCCAATACGTTCGCAACACACAAGAGCTTGTCGAGTACATTGAAGGTGATGACGAACATTATGAACAACTCCGCCAATATGCCGACGAGCTGAAACATGAATATGCATCGGCACTAAAGTAACGCAAGCAACGCAGCATCAAAGGAAACTCCGGGAAATCGCTCACACCCAAGGCTTGTAACTCTCAGGCCAGAGGTTACAACTGACAGCGTAACCTCTACCAGTCAGGCCCTTCCGTGACCAACTTTTCAGCCATAGCCATTATCACCCTGTTAATCCTTTCGATGATCGTTGACGCTGTCTTCTTTGACTCTTACGGCACAGTTTACATGCTGAAAAAAATTGTTGATCTGCGTGAATGGGTGGCTTTCTGGCGTTAATTTTGCCCTGCCCGGTGACCCTCACCTGCCACACCCCTGCTTTTCCCGGAACAACACTCGCTTTCTGATTGACCTTCTCGCAAAAATGAACATGTTAGCGTTAACATATCTCATGACGGAGGGGCCACACCGGCCGAAGGACTATGGCAGTAAAAGTTGCAATCAACGGATTTGGCCGCATCGGTCGCCTGGTTCTGCGGGCGATTATTGAAACCGGCCGGACGGATCTGGAAGTCGTCGCCATCAATGATCTTGGCGATGTAGAGATGAACGCCTTGCTTCTGCAGCACGATTCCGTTCACGGGCGCTTTCCCAATGACGTGGTGGTCAACGGCGATACCATTGACGCAGGCCGCGGTCCGATCCGCGTCACCGCGATGCGCAACCCGGATGATCTGCCCTGGCAGGATGTGGATGTTGTGATGGAATGCACCGGCATCTTTAAATCGCACGAACAGGCCTCTGTTCACCTTGGTAACGGGTCTTCCAAAGTGCTGATCTCTGCCCCTTCCGGCGACGCGGATCGCATGGTGGTTTATGGCGTCAACCATGACACGCTTCTGGCCGCTGACAAGATCGTGTCCAACGCATCCTGCACCACCAACTGCCTGTCCCCGGTGGCGAAAGTCATCAATGACACTGTCGGCATTGACAAAGCCTTCATGACAACCGTGCACAGCTATACCGGCGATCAGCCGACACTGGACCGTCTGCACAAAAAAGACCCGCGCCGTGCGCGTGCCGCTGCGCTGTCCATGATCCCGACATCCACCGGTGCCGCTGTGGCCGCAACCAAAATCCTGCCGGAACTGGCAGGCAAAATGGATGGCGTTGCGATCCGTGTGCCGACCCCAAATGTGTCCTGTGTGGATCTGACCGTAGATTGCGCCCGTGACACAACTGTTGAAGAAATCAATGCCGCCATTCAGGCCGCCGCAAGTGGCCCGATGAAAGGCATCCTTGATGCAACCGACAAACCGCTGGTGTCCACTGATTTCAACCATGACCCGCATTCTTCCATCTTCCAGCTGGACGAAACCAAGGTCATCGGCGGCAACATGCTGCGGATCCTGGCCTGGTATGACAATGAATGGGGCTTCTCAAACCGTATGTGTGACACAGCGGCTTTGATGGGAAATCTGAAGTAAACCCTTTTGGGGGCTGACCTTAATGCAGGGTCAGCCCATCCTGCACCAGACGTTTGAGCATCTTCCCTGTGTCAACAAATCGCCTGGCAGGTTCCGGTGTCTGTTGTTCCAGCTCTGGGAACAGTGCATAAATGTCTTTCAGAGCCTCAACAGACATCGCCTGTTTTGCCTGCGCCCCCAGATAAAGACTTTCTGTTGGGGCACCTTCCGCATAGATGATCTCATGACGGTCAAACAGCAGATGGTGATAGCTCACCTCTGTCACCTCCTCATCCACGTAAATACCTGGCAAACGGGTCAATTTAATCGCGGGGATCATAACTTCGTCCTCCCCAAACAGACGTTTCACCTTCGCCCCCTGCACCACCATCCGGTGCTGGCGGGATACAAGGAGATCACGCGTCGGCAGAGGAGACGCCGCACAGCCCCCCAGCGCACCGGCTGAAATCCGGACGGGCGCAAGTTTTGGCTGCTCTCGCAACCAATTTCTCGTAACCTTTTGCGCCCCGACCCATCGCAGAACCTGCCAGCCACTGTCCCGGGTTAAAACACGATCCCCCACCTGCAGATCTTCAACAGGACGCAGGCCAGGTTTCGTTTCCACAAGTGTGCCACCGGCAAGGCAGACGATCTTAGGCTCATAACGTTCCTGGCTGAGCACCCGGAATGCGTCATTTCCGGAATCAAAAAACTTCGGATCAATGAAAACCGGGTTCTTCACATCCAGATCCAAAGTTGCCGGATCTACAGGAATAATCATGCTATCCCCGCCATGCAGGTTAAAGATATTGATCACTGTATATTGTGCAGTTTCACCAGTTGCTGAATCTCTGAATTCGATCACCCGAACCCCACGTCCGCGAATATCAGTATCCAGAACACCATTGATCCGTAACTGATCATTCCGGTCAGTCTTACCAAATCCGATCTGTGTGCCTCGGTCCGTATCTGTCAGAAATACTGTTTCCGGTCCGCTTTTGACAGATTCCCGATCACCGCGATCAATCACGATATTTCCATTCAGGCGGTATGCGTTTCTGATTTCAAGGTCTGTGACAGAGATCACCATCTTCGTGAAATCCTTTGCGCTTCAATTAACCTTTCGGCAATAAAGATCGAAAGGGGGTTTCAGCTAATTAGCCACACAACCTTAAATGTCAATTAATCAGAATATCAAAAAATCGGAATGCAGATCAAATATACGTGAAACGCGCCATCACTCTGAATAAAAACACATTTTAAGATATGGAATTATAAAGGTACAAATTGAAGAAAACCCTGCTCACTTAAAAGACACGGAACTCTGCGAAAGGGGGTAATAAATAAAGATGGCGGAAATTCATTTGGAATTAATACAACGCGACAGGAAAAACCGGCTCTGACATCCTGAAAAGACATCATCCGATCCCCTGAAACTGCGCTGGCGCCAGACAGATTATATTGAAACATGCGCAAGGCTTAACCCGCCTTTCACGGTGCTAAACACTTACTGTCTCAGCTGCGGCCAAGCTTTTCATAAAGCGCCGATTTCACCGCTGGCGGCACGAACTTGGTAATGTCACCGTTCAGGCGCGCAATCTCTTTCACAAGCTTCGATGCAATCGCCTGGTGCTTTGCATCCGCCATCAGAAAGACGGTTTCGACCGATGAATCAAGTGAACGGTTCATGCCAACCATCTGATATTCATACTCAAAATCCGCCACAGCACGCAGGCCGCGCACGATAACTTGTGCGCCGACATCATTGGCGCAATCAATCAGCAGATTTTCAAACGGATGGGCCACGATCTCTGTGCCGGTTTCTTTCGAAAGCACTGCGCACTCCTCCTCGATCATTGCGACACGTTCTTCCAGAGAAAACATCGGCCCTTTGTCGCGATTAATCGCAACACCAATCACCAGACGATCCACAAGCTGGGCACCACGGCGAATAATATCGAGATGCCCGTAGGTTACGGGATCAAATGTACCCGGGTAAAGACCAATGCGCATGGCGGGATTCCCTTCGCTTTTCGTAACAAGGCACGTCCCGGACAGTCCGGAACCTCATGATAACCTGTTGTCATTTCATTCCTGCAACCAGATCCAGCTGGCTGCGTTTCACAAAGCATGCACGCCAGGCCCGCAGTTGCAAGCCTCCATCGCTGCAATGCGGCATTTTTCCGCGACGGAATATTACGACAACCAGGTCGTTTACTTTCCCCCCCCGATCTGCAAACTTTGCCCGGTATTATTATGGAGAACCGGTCATGTTATCTGATCAGTATGGCAAAATCGACATTCACAGCCTCAATCCGCTGATCCTGACCATTGATGATTTTTGCGACGCTGATGAAGTCCTGAAAATTCAGAACTTTGCCCGCGCTCAGGAATTCATGCCATCCCAGGTTTCAACTGTAGAAGGGATGAAAACTGATCGCACCATCCGGTCTGCAAGCGGGTCTGAGCCCACCAAAGAAACCGAACGTATCATCGGGCCAGCCCGTGAACGCGCTGCTGATCTGTTGAACTTTACGATTAACGCAAGTGAACCAACCGCCCTGCTAAAATATGAAGTGGGTGAAGAATATAAAAATCACTTTGATACCACTGCAGATCCTGAATCAGAAACGTTTGGCCGTTGCTTTACGGCCGTCCTTTATATCAATGATGACTTTGAGGGCGGCGAAACCAGGTTTTCCCGCCTGGGCCTCGATATAAAACCTAAAGCCGGGCGCCTTGCGCTCTGGAGCAATAAACGCCCAAACGGCACAGACCCCCATCCAATGAGCTTACATGCGGGTCTGCCTGTCACTGCAGGCACCAAATGGATTGCAACCTTCTGGATCCATCGTGGCGTAGTTGGAAGGGGCGCAGCGCCTGCTGCGGTCAGTGCCCCATAATCATGCCCTGAAGCGCTTCTTTCTCCATGGAAATCTCTGAAAGCTGCGCTTTCACCACATCGCCCAGGGAAATCAGGCCAATCAGCGCGCCTTTGTCAACGACAGGCATATGACGGAAGCGGCCTTCTGTCATTTGCGACAGAACCTTATCTGTGCTGTCTTCCGGGGCGCAGGTGACAAGTTTCTTTGTCATCAGATCATTCACAGTTTCCGACATACAGCCAGGCCCGCGCTTGCCCAGTTCGCGCACGATGTCACGTTCAGACAGAATACCATCGGCCTTATTCCCATCTGTCGAAATCACAACCGTCCCGATCCGTTTTTCTGAAAGCATTGCCGCAGCTTCAGAGACACTTGCCCCTGGCTTCAGCGTCACAACCCCATCAGAAGATTTACCTTTCAGGATCTGTTGTACGAGCATATTGGGGGACCTCCTCAGGAATAAATACACTTCCAGCGTGGCCGTTTGCCCTGCCCTCTGTCAAGCCTGCGGTTCACAAAGACCTTCCAGTCGGGTCACTTCCCTGCGGATTTCCCGGGCAAGTGCGGTGGAAAACCGGTTCAGCCGTTCAACCCGCCTCTCATCCGCATGGCGCACCAGATAAAAGCTGCGGGTCAGGGACAACTGATCTGTCAGAATGCGACGGATTGGTACGTCAGAAGCCGGAATGGCAAAATCATGTACCACCGCAACCCCCGCCCCCTGGCGCATGAAATTGAACTGCACAGAGAAGGAATTGGACGAAAGATGCACTTTCTCTGCCTGCATATCAGCGAGATAATCCAGTTCTTTGTCGAAAATCATATCCGGGATGTAACCGATCAGCCGGTGATGCTTCAGATCTTCAAGCGATGTGATCTCCGGATGCCCCGCAAGATAGCTTTCCGTCGCCGCCAGATGCAGATGATAATCCGACAGTTTCTGCACCAGCAGCCGTCCCGTGTCCGGCGGTGAAACTGTCACTGCCATGTCGGCCTCACGTTTTGACAGGTTAAACACCCTAGGCAGCGCGACGATTTCAACCTCCAGCCCGGGGTTTTCATCGCAGATCTTCGCGCAGACCTGCGGCAGCAGATAATTCGCAGATCCATCCGGCGCTCCCAGACGGATCGTGCCCGTCAATAGCCCTGCCTGCCCGCGCAGTTCTTCTTCACCAAGATGCAACGCCTGTTCTGCCCGCGTGGCGTGCGCCAGCAGACGTTCGCCCTCATCCGTCAACGCATAGCCCTGCGGCGATTTCAGAAACAGCGGCGCGCCCAGGGCTTCTTCCAGCCGGGAAATCCGCCGCGCCACAGTCGCAGGATCCATCTTCAACCCTTTCCCTGCCCGCGAGATGCTTTCTTCCCGCGCCACCGCCAAAAACACCCGTGTGTCATCCCAATTCATGAATTATCCTTGCATTTTTGCAAAACCTCTTTGTGAAATTACGGCTTTTCCCGGCAAAATTGCAAGTGTAACCTGCCCCCAACGTGAAAACCTTTAGGGAGAGTTTTGATGCAAAACATCGGACATTTCATCAACGGCGCAGAAGTTGCAGGCACCACCGGCCGCACCAGCGACGTGTTCAACCCGGCCACCGGCGAAGTTCAGGCAAAACTGGCTGTGGCATCTGCCGCTGAAGTCAACGATTTCGTTGCCAAAGCCGCTGAAGCACAGGTTGCCTGGGGCAACACCAACCCACAAAAACGCGCACGCGTTATGATGGCAATGGTTGGCCTGATGAACCGCGACATGGACAAACTGGCAGAAGCCCTGTCCCGTGAGCACGGCAAAACCATCCCGGACGCCAAAGGCGATCTGCAGCGTGGCCTCGAAGTGATCGAATACTGCATCGGCGCCCCTGAAATGCTGAAAGGTGATTACACCGACGCAGCCGGCCCTGGCATCGACATGTATTCCATGCGTCAGCCTCTGGGTGTTGTGGCATCCATCATGCCGTTCAACTTCCCGGCTATGATGCCGCTTTGGCATGTTGGCCCGGCTCTGGCTTGTGGTAACGCTGTGGTTCTCAAACCATCCGAGCGTGACCCATCCGTTCCAATGATGCTGGCTGAACTCTTTGTTGAAGCTGGTCTGCCTGCGGGTTGTTTCCAGGTTGTAAACGGCGACAAAGAAGCTGTTGACGCGCTGCTGGACAATGAAACCATCATGGGCGTGTCCTTTGTGGGTTCCACCCCAATCGCGCAATACATCTATTCCCGCGCAACTGCGAACGGCAAACGTGCGCAGTGTTTCGGTGGTGCGAAAAACCACATGATCATCATGCCTGATGCGGACATCGAACAAGCCGCTGACGCGTTGATCGGTGCTGGTTTTGGCGCGGCTGGCGAACGCTGCATGGCGATTTCCGTTGCGGTGCCTGTGGGTGAAGAAACAGCAAACAAGCTGATCGACGCTCTGGTTCCACGTGTGGAAAAGCTGCGCGTT
This sequence comes from Halocynthiibacter styelae, assembly GCF_016123485.1. GTDB lineage: Bacteria > Pseudomonadota > Alphaproteobacteria > Rhodobacterales > Rhodobacteraceae > Halocynthiibacter > Halocynthiibacter styelae. The sequence continues at coordinate 411,810 of NZ_JADCKQ010000001.1, forward strand.
GCCCCTTACACTGACGGCAATGATGTGGATTACGGCCCGGTTGTGACCGCAGAAGCAAAACAGCGTATCCTCGGCCTGATCGAGAGCGGCGTTGAGCAAGGCGCGAAACTGGTTGTTGATAACCGCGATTTCAAACTGCAAGGTTATGAAAACGGCTTCTTCGTTGGTCCACACCTGTTCGACAATGTGACCACCGACATGGACATCTACACCCAGGAAATCTTTGGCCCTGTTCTGTCCGTTGTGCGTGCAACAACCTATGAAGAGGCCATCGGCTATGCCATGGACCACGAATATGGCAACGGCACCGCGATCTACACACGTGACGGCGACACCGCCCGTGACTTCGCACATCGCATCAACATCGGCATGGTCGGCATCAACGTGCCAATCCCTGTGCCGCTGGCCTACCACACCTTCGGCGGCTGGAAGAAATCCATGTTTGGTGACCTGAACCAGCACGGCCCGGACAGCTTCAAGTTCTACACACGCACAAAAACTGTGACCTCCCGCTGGCCATCAGGCATCAAAGAAGGCGGCGAGTTCAACTTCAAAGCGATGGACTAAGTCTTTCTTTAAAAACACTAATCGGGCGGTGCAGAAATGCGCCGCCCTTTTTCATGCGCACGCAGCTGTTGTGATTTCTCAATCTTTGATCTGCATAGTTCTACGTGATCGATCACACCCGGACCATCAATCCGGGAACCATAAACGGAACGAGGCCCGATAAAATACTGGGCGAAACAAGCTTTCTCACCGGATTTCACAAACCCGGTCTCATCCTCCGTATGGGCGGCGCCGCCACTTTATAAACGGCACGAATTCCATACCTGAAAGCGGCGGACATCCGGGCAAGGCACAGGCTTTGCACCGGTAAAAGCGCTGCCCGCCTCTGCGTTTTCCACCTCAATCATGTCGCCTCTTCTTCTTGCACTTCTCTTTTCTGCATGCTGAACTCTTCCAAACGAGTGAGGGTATTTTTATGGCACATGCAGATCCGGATTTCACAATTGGTGTTGAGGAAGAATACCTTCTGGTCGACACAGACAGCCTCGCCCTTGCCCCTGCGCCCCAGGAATTTATGGATCGCTGTGTGTCTGAACTGGAAGGCCAGGCCAGCCCTGAGTTCCTTGCCTGCCAGATCGAAATCGGCACAACGGTTTGCGCCACGACAAGCCACGCCCGCGAGGAACTGAAACGCCTGCGCAGCTGTGTGGCCCGTGTGGCCGGTGACTATAATCTCGCCCCGATCGCCGCCTCTTGTCATCCGTTTTCCGACTGGAAAGATCAGGTGCATACAGATCGCGAACGCTATCAGGTTCTGAAACGTGACCTGGCCGGTGTTGGGTATCGCATGTTGATTTCCGGCATGCATGTGCATGTGGGCATTCCGGCAAAGAACCAGCGTATCGATCTGATGAATCAGCTGAAATATTTCCTGCCACATCTGCTGGCGATGTCCGGCTCATCCCCGTTCTGGCAGGGATCAGACACCGGCATGAATTCCTATCGTCTGACAGTGTTTGACAATCTGCCGCGCACCGGCCTGCCGCCGCAGATCGACAGCTGGGGAGAATATGAACGTTCGGTCGAATCCCTTGTGGACACTGGGGTGATTGAGGACAGCTCAAAAATCTGGTGGGATCTGCGCCCCTCTGCAAAATTCCCCACGATTGAAAGCCGCATCTGTGATGTTCAGCCGACCATAGATACCACCCTTGCGCTGGCGGGTCTGACCCAATGTCTCACCCGGATGCTCTGGCGGTTGGGCAAAAAGAACCAGCGTTGGCGGCTGTATGACAACTTCCTGATTTCTGAGAACCGCTGGCGCGCGCAGCGTTATGGGGTGAATGAAGGTCTGATTGATTTCGGCGCCGGGGAAATCCTGCCGTTTTCCGAGCTGCTTGAACATATCTTTGAACTGGTGGAAGAGGATTCCGTCGCAATGAACGCCTGCGACGATATCGAAGTCGCGCGCCAGATCATTGCCGGCGGCACCGGATCCGACAAACAACGCGCGGTGTATGAGGCTGCGATTGCCGCGGGGAAAGACAAAGACGACGCGCTGAAAGACATTGTCCGTTGGTTGACAGAAGCCTTTCACGAAGGGCTGTGACGTCAGGTTTCAACGCAGTTTTCTCCTGGGATCAGCATTGCAAAACTCCTGTAACAATCGTTAATTAAACGCGTGTTCAGTTAGAATGCTTGACCCTGCCGGGAGGACATAATGGATTTCGCGCTTACCGAAGAACAAACCCTGATCTTTGACATGGCAAAAGGCTTTGCCGATGAACATATCGCGCCCTTTGCCGCAGAATGGGAAGCTGCAGGCACCGTCCCGAAGGAACTTTGGGGCAAGATGGCGGAACTGGGGTTTGGCGGGCTATATGTTTCTGAAAAGAACGGCGGATCCGGCCTGACGCGCCTTGATGCGACTCTTGTTTTTGAAGCCCTGTCTTCCGCCTGCCCGGCTGTCGCCGCCTGGCTGTCGATCCACAATATGTGCGCGGCGATGCTCGATAAATTCGCAAGCCAGCATGTGGTTGATACCTGGCTGAAACCAGCCGTGAATATGGAAAAATTCTTCGCCTATGCCCTGACCGAACCCGGTTCCGGATCAGACGCCGCCGCGTTGAAAACCCGTGCGGATCTGGTTGGCAATGAATATGTCCTGAACGGTTCCAAAGCCTTCATTTCCGGCGCGGGCTATGCCGATGCCTATGTTGTCATGTGCCGCACCGGCGGTGACGGGCCGAAAGGCGTATCCACCGTGGTTGTTGACAATGGCACCGAAGGGTTAAGTTTCGGCGGGCTTGAGAAAAAGATGGGCTGGCACGCCCAGGAAACCCGTCAGGTGCAGTTTGACGATTGCAAGATCCCCGCAACGAACCTTGTGGGTGAGGAAGGCAAAGGCTTTTCCTATGCCATGGCCGGGCTTGATGGCGGGCGTCTGAATATTTCCTCCTGCTCGCTGGGTGCCGCGCAAACTGCCCTGACGAAAACCTTAGAATACATGGGCGAACGTCAGGCCTTCGGCAAATCCATTGACCAGTTCCAGGCGCTGCAATTCCGCCTGGCGGATATGGAAATCGAACTTCAGGCCGCCCGCACCTTCCTGCGCCAGGCCGCCTGGAAGCTGGATCAAGGCGCACCGGATGCCACAAAATTCTGCGCCATGGCCAAACGTTTCGTGACCGAAACCGGGTCACAAGTTGCCAATGGTTGTCTGCAACTGCACGGCGGCTATGGCTATCTGGCAGATTACGGCATTGAGAAACTGGTGCGTGATCTGCGCGTGCATGAAATCCTGGAAGGCACCAATGAAATCATGCGCATGATCGTCGCCCGCAACCTCCTGGCGGAGCGCGGCTGATGGATCTGGTCAAATCTGACGACATCCACATCCGCCGTGAAGGCCATGTTGGTCGCATCACCCTGACCCGTCCTAAGGCATTTAATGCGCTTGGGTATCAGATGGCGCTTGAGGTGGAAAAAGCACTGGATGCCTGGCGCGATGATGACGCGGTGAAACTGATCCTTCTGGATGCAGACGGTGATCGTGCCTTCTGTGCTGGCGGTGATATTCAGGAAATGTATGACACCGCCAAGGCCGGTGACTTTGAATATGGCCGCACGTTCTGGCGCGATGAATATCGTATGAATGCCAAAATGTTCGAATTCCCCAAACCCGTAGTCAGCCTGATGCAGGGATTCACCATGGGCGGCGGCGTTGGTATCGGCTGTCATGGCTCGCACCGCGTGGTCTGTGACAGTTCCCGCATCGCCATGCCGGAATGTGGCATTGGGTTAATCCCAGATGTGGGCGGTACGCTGATCCTTGCCCGTGCGCCGGGACGTCTGGGCGAATATATCGGCATGTCCGGTGTGCAACTGGGCGCAGCGGATGCGATTTATGCCGGGTTTGCTGACTATTATATCCCGGAAGAGGCGTGGCCTGATCTTATCAAGGCACTCTGCGAAACAGGGGATGTCAGCGCTGTGGACGCTGCGGCACGAACCGCGCAGGACGGCGCACTCGCGGCAAATGAGGAAGCGATTAATCGTCATTTTACCGGCGAAACCGCCCTTGATATCCTGCGCAACCTGGACGGCGACGACAGTGAATTTGCGCAAAAGGCCCTGAAAACCCTGCGCCGGAACTCTCCGCTTGCGGTTGCTGCCACAGTCGAACTTGTACATCGTGCGCGCGGCGCAAAAGGTATCCGCGCCGCCCTTGGGCAGGAATACCGCTTTACCCATCGGGCCGCCAGTGAAGGTGACTTTATCGAAGGCATCCGTGCCCAGATCATCGACAAAGACCGCAACCCGACCTGGAAACACGCCAGCGTGGAAGATCTGTCGCCGGTGGATGTCACAAAAATGCTGATGCCCGTGCCCGGCATCAAAGTCGAATTTGAAGGAGAAGAGCCATGAAAATCGGATTTATCGGCCTTGGCAATATGGGCCATCACATGGCACGTAACCTGGCAAGCGCCGGGCATGACGTCACGGGTTTTGACCTAGCCGCCCCCTGTCCGGATGGCGTCATCAAAGCCGACAGCCCCGCGGACGTTGCCACGGGTGCCGACGTGGTTGTCACCATGCTGCCCAATGGCGCGATCCTGAAATCGGTTGCGGCGGAAATCATTCCTGCAATGTCCGCAGGTGCCGTGTTGTGCGACTGTTCCACAGTTGATGTGGAAAGCGCGCGTTCTGTGGCAGAAGACGCCAAAGCCGCAGGCCTAATGGCGGTGGATGCCCCGGTGTCTGGTGGTATTGGCGGTGCAGATGCAGGCACGCTGACGTTCATGGCTGGCGGCGATGATGCGGCCTTTAAGACGGTTACAGAATTATTTGATATCATGGGGCAAAAGGCCGTTCACTGTGGCGAAGCAGGCGCGGGTCAGGCGGCCAAGATCTGCAACAATATGATCCTTGGCATCACCATGGCAGGCACCTGCGAAGCCTTTGCTCTGGCGGATAAACTGGGCCTTGATCGTCAAAAAATGTTTGACGTGGTCAGTACCTCTTCCGGCTACTCCTGGACCATGAACGCCTATTGTCCTGCCCCCGGCGTCGGCCCGCAAAGCCCGGCGGATAATGATTACAAACCCGGATTTGCCGCGGAGCTTATGCTGAAAGATCTGCGCCTGTCCCAACAAGCTGCTGTTGCTGCCGATGCTGACACCCCCATGGGCGAACGCGCGACCGAACTTTATTCCACCTTCGTAGAAGACGAAGACGGTCAGGGCCGCGACTTTTCCGCCATGCTGCCGCGCTTTGAGAAACGTGGGCGGGACTGACAATGTCTGATTTGCGACAAAAATAACGTCGCAAATACTCTATACGGGTCACGGTGACCTCTCGCACTATGGTGTTAACGCAGCATTAACGAGGCCCGCCGTGACCCTTTCTTTCGCCGATTTCGCATCCAATCTGACCTATGACGACCTGCCAGAGGCGGTCCTTCAGGTACTGCGCCGCAGTTTCCTTGATACGATGGGCGTGGCTGCGATCGGGTCCACCACCGAAATGTCTGAAGCCGCCTATAAAGGGGCAACTGCCATGTTCGGCGTCACGTCAACCGGCCCGGCCCGCGTTATGATGCGCGGCACGGAGCTATCGCCTGCCGGGGCGGCCATGGCCAATGCCTTCACCGTGGATTCCGTTGATGCCCATGACGGAACCTCCCACTGCAAAGGCCACGCGGGCAGCGCTATTTTCCCCGCACTTATGGCGGTGGCAGATGCAGAAGCCAGCCTTGGCCGCCCCGTGGATGGTAAAACCTTTGCCATGCTTCTGGCCCTTGCCTATGAGGTCAGCTATCGCGCGGGCCTGGCCCAACACGCGACTTGCGCGGATTACCACACGTCTGGTGCCTGGACGGCTGTCGGCGTCGCGGTTGCCGTGGCACGGATGCTTGGTCTGGATAAAGAACAAATCCGCCACGCGGCAGGCATCGCCGAATACCATGGCCCGCGCAGCCAGATGATGCGCTGCATTGATTTTCCGACCATGCTACGCGATGGCGTTGGCTGGGGCGCACCCACCGGCGTGACGGCCGCCTATCTGGCCCAGGCCGGCTTCACAGGCGCACCCGCCCTGACCTGTGAAGGCACGGAAGAAGCCCATTTCTGGGAGGATCTGGGTCAGGCCTGGCGCCTGGTCGAGGACACGCATTACAAACCCTACCCCTGCTGTCGCTGGGCGCATCCCTCCGTCGATGCGGTGGCCGATCTCATGCGCGACCATGATCTGCATCATTCCCAGATTGCCTCTGTGAACATTAAAACCTTCCACAACGCGACACGTCTTGCAGGCCACGCCCCGGCAACCCTGGATGAATTCGCTTATGGCATCGCCTTCCCTGTTGCGACCATGATCGTGCGCGGCCAGATCGGTGTGCCGGAACTGACCAATGACACACTGCAAGACCCCGATATTCAGCGTATTTCAAAGGCCACACAGCTGATCGACGATCCGCATTACACAAAGATCAGCGTCGGCAAACGTTGGGCAGAGGTTTCGATGACGCTTACCGACGGGCGCATTATCAGCGCGGCACCGCGCACCCCGCGTGGGGATACGGATATGCCTCTGTCGGATCAGGAGATCAGCGACAAATTCCACCTCTTCACCGACCCGGTCCTGGGGCGCACACGCGCGGATGAGATTGAAGCACTCAGCACAGATTTTGATGCATTAAATGCCGGGGATCTCATGCGCCTGAATGAACTCTGCCTGACAGCGCCCTGATCTTTTCATCTTGCCCGAAATACTCCGGGGTCCGGGGCAGCGCCCCGGTCCGACCTGCCAGCTTTATTCTGCCGCCAGCGTCTTCCCCATCAACATTTCTTTCAGATAGCGTCCGGTGTGACTGCGCGGTTCCATCGCGACTTTTTCAGGCGTTCCAGCCACGACCAACTCGCCGCCGCCATCGCCACCTTCAGGGCCGATGTCCAGGATCCAGTCGGCGGTTTTCACCACATCCAGATTGTGTTCAATCACCACAACGGAATTGCCTTGTTCCACCAGTTCATGCAGCACTTCCAAAAGTTTACGCACATCTTCAAAATGCAAACCGGTGGTTGGTTCATCCAGAATATACAGCGTACGACCGGTGGATCGTTTCGCCAGTTCTTTTGACAGTTTCACCCGCTGCGCTTCGCCACCAGACAAAGTTGTCGCCTGTTGGCCCACTTTGATATAGCCAAGCCCGACCCGCATCAGGGCTTCCATTTTATCGCGAATGGAAGGCACTGCATCAAAGAACTGACGCGCGTCTTCAACGGTCATATCCAGCACATCCGCGATGCTTTTGCCCTTGAATTTCACCTCCAGAGTTTCACGGTTATAGCGCGCACCGTCACAGGTTTCGCAGGTCACATAGACATCGGGCAGAAAGTGCATTTCGATCTTGATCACACCGTCGCCCTGACAGGCCTCACACCGCCCGCCTTTGACGTTGAAACTGAACCGCCCGGGTTTATAGCCGCGCGCACGTGATTCAGGCAGACCGGCAAACCAGTCGCGGATCGGGGTGAACGCGCCAGTATAAGTCGCCGGGTTGGACCGTGGCGTACGCCCGATGGGGCGCTGATCAATGTCGATGACTTTGTCCAGATGTTCGAGGCCCTTGATGCTTTCACAGGGCGCAGGCGTCTGACGCGCGCCGTTCAACTGCATGCTTGCTGTCTTAAACAATGTCTCAATCGTCAGGGTCGATTTCCCGCCACCGGACACACCGGTAACACAGGTGAATTTGCCCAGCGGGAAGTCCGCAGTCACCTTTTTCAGGTTGTTGCCAGTGGCTTTTTTCACGGTGATCTTTTTCCCGTTGCCCTTACGACGCTCAGACGGCACCATAATTTCACGACTGCCTGTAAGATATTGACCTGTAACAGAAACCGGGTCTGCACAGATTTCCGCAGGGGTGCCTTTTGCAACGATTTCACCGCCATGCACACCGGCGCCTGGGCCAATATCAAAGACATAATCTGCCTCGCGGATTGCCTCTTCATCATGTTCCACAACAATCACGGTATTGCCCTGATCGCGCAGGTTCTTCAGCGTGGTCAAAAGCCGCCCATTGTCGCGTTGGTGCAGACCGATCGAAGGTTCATCCAGCACATACAGAACACCCGTCAGACCAGATCCAATCTGGCTGGCCAGACGGATACGCTGGCTTTCACCACCAGACAATGTGCCGGAATTACGCGACAGCGACAGATATTCAAGACCGACATTGTTCAGGAAACCCAGGCGTTCGCGGATCTCTTTGACAATCGCGCGGGCGATTTCTGCTTTTTGTTTACTCAGCACATCCGGCACCTGGGAAATCCAGTCCAGTGCCTCGCGGATCGACATCTGAACCACCTGCCCCACGTGCAGCAGTTCGTCAGCGCCACCAATTTTCACGGCCAGGGCTTCGTCCTTCAGACGATAGCCTTCGCAGGCCTCGCAGGATCGGTTGTTTTGATAGCGTTCGAATTCTTCACGGATAAAGTTACTGTCCGTTTCGCGGTAGCGGCGCTCCATATTGGGGACCACGCCTTCAAAGCTGCGTGAAATTTCATAAACCCGACCTGAGTCATCATAACGGAACGGAATTTCATCGCCGTTGGACCCATACAGAAACACCTGCTGAATATGTTTCGGCAGATCTTTCCAGGGGGTCTTCGGGTCAAATTCGTAGTGTTTTGCAATCGCTTCAATCGTTTGCAGGAAATAGGGTGATTTGCCCTTGCGCCAAGGCGCAATCGCCCCGTCGGACAGACGCAGGGACTGATCAGGCACCATCAGGCGTTCGTCAAAGAACAGTTCCACGCCCAGGCCGTCACAATCAGGACAGGCCCCAAAAGGCGCGTTGAAAGAAAACAGGCGCGGTTCAATCTCGGGGATGGTGAAACCGCTTTCTGGACATGCGAAATTTTCACTGAAGGTAAAGCGTTCCGGATCACCTTCCTTGGGTGCAGTTTCCAGAACCGCAATCCCATCCGCCAGATCAAGTGCTGTACGGAAGCTGTCAGCAAGACGGGTTTCCATGCCTTCGCGCACGACAATCCGATCAACCACAACATCAATGTCATGGCGGAATTTCTTGTCCAGCGTGGGCGGCTCATCCAGTTCATAAAATTCGCCGTCGACCTTTACCCGCTGGAAACCCTGCTTGCGCAATTCCAGAAACTCTTTCTTATATTCGCCTTTGCGGTCGCGGATGATCGGGGCCAGAAGAAAGCCGCGCGTGCCCTCTTCCATGTTCATCACACGATCCACCATATCCTGGACCTGCTGGGCCTCAATCGGCTTACCGGTGGCTGGGGAATATGGCGTACCAGCGCGGGCGAACAGCAGACGCAGATAGTCATAAATCTCGGTTACGGTGCCGACGGTGGAACGCGGGTTTTTCGATGTGGTTTTCTGTTCAATCGAAATCGCAGGCGACAGACCCGAGATATGATCAACGTCAGGTTTTTCCATCATATCAAGGAATTGGCGTGCATAGGCAGACAGGCTTTCGACATAGCGCCGCTGCCCTTCTGCGTAGATCGTATCAAAAGCCAGGGATGACTTGCCAGACCCGGACAGGCCGGTGATCACCACCAGTTCATCGCGCGGAATATCCACATCAATAGACTTCAGGTTATGTTCCCGCGCACCGCGTACTTCGATCTTCTTCAACTCGGCCATATCTGCCCCCGTAATGTCAGAAACAGAGATAGGGTATTCCCCCCGCCACGCCAAGGGTTAATTAAGAACTAAAAGTGAACATCCTGATCTCTGCTGACAAACCTATAAATACATATCGGCGCGCAAACGAAATTGGTTAATCCTGGCCGTATCACACCTTCTTACATGTGTTATAAGCGGTTTTTCGTTTTTTTTCTGAATTTACAATGAAATAACTACTCACCAGAATTGTCGCTGCACTTGCAGCAACAACATCTGCCCAGGCCGCTGACTGGTCCGGGGCTTACGTCGGCGCAGGCCTGTCACTGAATAATGGTACAGCTTACGACGCCAGTTTTGGAAACGGACCCGTTGACATCGACGGCGCAGAAGCCCTTCTGTTTACCGGCTATAACTGGCAGTTTAACCGATTGATCTACAGCGGTGAATTCTGGTTGGGTCTCGGCGGCCCCTCCGGTGATGACGGGGATTTTCTGCGCCCTGTCACACAGGAAAGCTCTTATGGGGTAAAAGCCCGGCTTGGCTATGACATGGACCGCTTTATGCCCTTTGTGTCACTTGGCTATGCAAACCTCAGCTATTCTGCTGATCACGATGGAGGCGGAAGCAATATCGCAAATGACAGTTTTGGCGCGACAACACTTGGAGTCGGCGCAGATTACGCCCTGAGCCGGAATACCATTCTGCGTATTGAAGCAGAACATTTGAATATTGAAGGCACCGCCTTTGATTTTGGCGGCGGCGACCTGCACGGCACAGAATTCTCTCGAAACCGTTTGAACTTAAGTGTCGCCTGGAAATTCTGATCCTTCCGGGTATACATCTGAGAAATGCCTTTTCCCCGGTCTTTCATCCCGGGGAACGGGCCATGTAAGAATGAAGGCTTCACGGTATCTGATGGCCCTTCGCAAAACCCTTGTTTCATGCAGCTTTTACCCCATTGATGTATTTTTGAGGCTATGATGCTGCTGAATTTTTCCGTGTCCAGAATGCTATCGGCTCCATGTAGGGACAGATTAGTAGCATCCCGAAAATCGAAATCGCACGCATTGTGATCGGGGATCTGTTTCTGGAAATTCCACAGGACATAGCGATCATTGCCGACGAAACCCGGGCAATATCTGATCGAATATTCCATGGGGCCGGGTCCGGGGCGGCTGATCAATCTCCAGCCGGTAACTGCAAACAACTGATACGGCCCACCGGTGCCGTTTTTTTTTGTGACAGAGTCACTGACTTGTGGGGCCCTGGTCGTGTAAACCGGGAAAAACGCAACAAACAGGACGCCAGATGTTTAATTTTATCAAAGCTATGAGTGCCGGTAAAATCGACACAGGGGAAGCCGTGGCCCGTATCAACGCCGGAACAATGACTCTGATTGATATCCGGGATCCCGGCGAAGTGCAGGCCAGCGGTATCGCATCAGGCGCGCTGCATATCCCGATGGGGCAGCTGCCCACCCGTGCCCGCCCCGGCCATAAGGATTGCGCTTCAGGCCTGACATTCGACACGCCGCTTGCGCTTTATTGTGCTTCAGGTGCACGATCTGGCATGGCGGCCCAGACCCTACGCAAAATGGGCTATAAAGAGGTACAAAATTTCGGCGCCCTCGCAGACTGGCAGCGCGCGGGCGGCACGATCACCAACATCTGACAAAAAAAACCGGAAACTTTGAAAGTTTCCGGTCCGTTTTCTTTGAAAAGAAAACGCTACCCTCACATGTGAATGGCACGTCCATAGGCATCCAGCACGCTTTCATGCATCATTTCTGACAGTGTCGGATGCGGGAAAACGGTGTGCATCAGGTCTTCTTCGGTGGTCTCAAGCTGACGCCCGATCACATAACCCTGGATCATTTCCGTCACCTCAGCACCAACCATATGCGCCCCCAGAAGTTCGCCAGTCTTTGCGTCAAACACAGTTTTCACCATGCCTTCCGGCTCACCCAAGGCAATCGCTTTGCCATTACCAATGAAGGGGAAGCGCCCGACTTTTACGTCAAAGCCCAGCTCTTTTGCTTTCGCTTCGCTATACCCAACCGAGGCGACCTGAGGATGGCAATAGGTACAGCCCGCGATGCTTTCCGGACGCACAGCATGCACCTTTTGGCCCGCGATTTTCTCAGCCACCATCACACCTTCATGACTGGCCTTATGCGCAAGCCAAGGGGCCCCGGCGATATCACCAATGGCGTAAAGCCCCGGGACGTCGGTTTCGCAATATTCATTTACCACGACATGCGTACGGTCGATCTTCACGCCCAGTTCTTCCAGGCCCAGGCCCTCAACATTGCCGACAATGCCGACAGCGGAAATGACCGTGTCAAATTCCTGTTTTTCAACTTTGCCGCCAGTTTCGATATGCGCCGTTACTTTATCAGCCGCGCGATCCAGCTGTTTGACCATGGCTTTTTCCATGATCTTCATGCCTTGTTTCACGAATTGTTTCTTCGCGAATGCGGAAATCTCGGCATCTTCCACGGGCAGAACCCGATCCATGACCTCGACCACAGTGGTATCCGCACCAAGCGTGTTGAAGAAGCTGGCAAATTCAATGCCAATCGCACCGGATCCAATCACCAGCAGTTTCTTCGGCATATGTGGCGGGTTCAGCGCGTCTTTATAGGTCCAGACACGTTTGCTGTCCGCCTCAAGCCCCGGCAGTTCGCGCGCGCGGGCACCGGTGGCAAGGATGATGTCTTTCGCTTTAAGTGTTTCAGTACCCTTTTCCGTCTGAACGCTGACTTCACCCGGACGGGTCACTTTCGCGCTTCCCATCACAACAGTCACTTTGTTTTTCTTCATCAGGTGACCAATGCCACCGGACAATTGTGCTGCAACCCCACGGGAGCGTTTCACAACCTTATCAAGGTCATAGCCAATTTTATCAGCAGAAAGGCCGTAATCCCCCGCATGCTGCATCAGATGAAACACCTCTGCAGAACGCAACAGCGCTTTCGTTGGGATACAGCCCCAGTTCAGGCAGATCCCGCCCAGATGTTCACGTTCAACAATCGCCACCTTTTTACCGAGCTGCGCAGCACGGATTGCAGCCACATAGCCACCGGGGCCAGCCCCGATCACAATAACATCATAAGAAGCCTGGGCAGGTTTTGCAGACATGGGAGAACTCCGGCAGAAAAATGATAGTTTGACGTTAAACTATTTTTTCACCCGTTTCAATATACCAGTGCATTCGGGGATTTGATTGTTCAATTCAAAGATTGCATCACGTCCTGCACCCAAAATAGAACCGCCTTCCCTGACAGGAAAGCGGTTCTATAGAAACCAATTGTGCACCCCAATAAGGATCAGGCGCGCACGGCCTCAACGGCGGAACCATAGCCACCGTCCGCAATGAAAGCAGATTCAGGTACGGTCATGGACCGATCCAGTGCCGCGTTGCGATAAGGGAAACGACCAAAGCGGCGAATGATTTCGCGATGCGCTTTGGCGTGCAACAGGTTGCCTTCACCGGCTTCCGGCATCCGTGTCAGCATCAGACGCACACAGCGTTCCTGATCAGACAGACATTCCGAATGCATCAGCGGCAGATAGAAAAACTGACGCTGAGGTTCATCAATGCGCTTGTCCCAGCCCTTATCAATCGCCTTATTCGCAACTTTGCGCGCCAGCGCATCGGTCGAAAAGGCTTTGGCGGACTCCCGGAACATATTGCGTGGGAACTGATCAAGCAGGATCAGAAGCGCAAGTGTGCTTTCCGGCTTTGCCGTCCAGCCGCACAGCTTACCGTCCCGTGCATCTTCCCACATTGTTTCAAATTTTTCGCGGATTTCAGCGTCAAGCGCCTCACCACCCATATACCAGTCACTTGGCTTTTTCTCTGAAAGCCAGAATGACAGAACCTGCTCTGGTGTATGCATTGGAACCCTCCTCCCATGCGCTTCGTGCAACTCTTTACGCATCTAGCGTTACAAAAGTTTTACACAGATACAATGGGAAACCAGCTTATCTGCGCCAAATAGTTGCCTGTATGCGACGAATGCGCCTACGTTAGCGCCAACGGTCACCGCTGGCGCTATACGTTCGGATATATCAGGTGGCGTTTTCGTCTTCGGCGGCCTCTTCCTGGGCTTCAATGAAGACTTCCTGTGCAACCTCAACCGCAACAGGTGTCGCAGATTGCAGAACCGGCGCCCAGGTCCCGCTTTCCTCAACGCTGACCGTCGGACGCTGTGTCATACGATAGGCAGCATATGCTGTCAGCGCTGTCATCAGCACGCCGATATACACATAGAATCCTTCCGGGCCGAAGACCTGCATCGCCCAGCCTGTGACAACCGGGCCTGCAATGGCCCCCAGGCCGTTGGCAAACACCAGGCCGCCAGAAGCCGCCGCCATGTCTTCCGCGTCAAGAAAGTCATTCGTATGCGCAATCGCAAGGCCGTAAAGCGGGTTTGACATGCCACCAATAATGAAAGCGGCGACCAGCAGAATCTCGAACCGGCCGCCAGCGAAGAACCCAATCACGGTGCCAATCACACCAAGCCCTGCAACAATCGCGATCAACTGACGGCGATCCATGCGATCGGAGATCCAGCCAATCGGATATTGCAGAACCATCGCGCCAATATAGAGCGCAGAGACAAAGATCGACAGTTCTCCAACGCTCATGCCGGCCTGAGTCGCGTAAACCGCCCCCATGCCGAACTGCGCCGCAAAGATCGCGCCAAGAAGCGCAACCGAAACGCAGCCCAGAGGTGAACGATTAAACAGTTCTTTCACGGACATCGCTTTGGCGGTTTCAAAGGCCGGGGTCGGGCTGATTGACAGAAGAATTGGCGCGAAAGAGATCGAAACCAGCACGGAAGAGATCACAAACAGCGTGTATCCACCGGTGTCAGCAAGGTTCAGGATGCCCTGGGCTGACACGATCCCGACCATTTGCACGATCAGGTAAAGCGACAGGGATTTTCCGCGGTTTTCATTGGACGATGCGTTGTTCAGCCAGCTTTCCGCCGTCACATACACGCCAGAGAAGCAGAAACCGATGATGACACGGCCAATGGTCCAGGCGATGGGATCGGTCAGGGTCGGATAGAGGATCAGAACCGCCGAAATGAAAGAGGCCAGCGCCGCAAAGACCCGCACATGGCCCACACGACGGATCATTTCAGGCGCCATGCGTGACCCGCCAAGGAAGCCGACAAAGTACCCCGACATAATGATCGAGAGCGAGAAGGTCGAAAATTCGTTTTCCGTCCCGACCACCCCCAGGAGCGAGCCCTGAAGGCCGTTCCCCACCATCAGAAGACCCATCCCCAAAAGCAGCGCCCAGGAATTTTTCAGCACTTCAAACATCGCATTTCCTTAATGATTGCCCATATCAGGCAGTGTTTTTCCCGACCCATACAACGGTCAGAATAAGGAAACCGTGCAGGAACGACTAATTATAGTCGTCTTCGGGCATTTTGTCGCATCTGAGTTCAGGTCAGCCCTTTGGCAGTAAGAGCGAGCTGTCGCCATAGGAGAAGAAGCGATAGCCGTCACGGATCGCGTGTTCGTAAATGCGTTTCATTTCATCCACGCCCATGAGGGCTGAGACCAGCATCATCAATGTGGATTTCGGCAGGTGGAAATTGGTCATCAGACCGTCGGCCACTTTGAAATCGAAACCGGGTGTGATGAAGATATCTGTTTCATCGGTAAATGGGGCAATTTCACCGGTATCACGGGCCGCGGATTCGATCAGGCGCAGTGCCGTTGTGCCCACCGGGATCACACGCCCGCCAGCTTCTTTTGTCGCTTTGATCTCTGCCGCGGCCTGCGCCGTGACTTCACCCCATTCCGCATGCATTTTGTGGTCGCGCACATCATCGACTTTCACGGGCAGGAATGTCCCTGCGCCCACATGCAGCGTTACATGGCTGAAATCCACGGCCATATCCGTCAGTCGATCAAGCAGTGCCTGATCAAAATGCAGACTGGCGGTTGGGGCCGCAACTGCGCCGGAATGTTTTGCAAAAACAGTCTGGTAATCCGTGTTGTCCTGATCATCTGCGGCACGTTTTGCAGCGATATAAGGCGGCAGGGGCATATTTCCGGCCTTCTGCAAAGCCACGTCAAATTCATCGCCTGTGGTGTTGAACTCAAGCAAAGCTGCGCCATCATCGCGCCCGGTCACACGGGCTTTGAAGCCGTCACCGAAGTTGATTTCCTCACCGTCTTTGACTTTACGCAGGGGTTTGATCAGCGCCCGCCAGCCCCCGGGGGTTTCCCCCAGGGGGTCAAGCAAAGTCACCTCAATTTTTGAACTGACCCGCCCCTGGGCGCTATCGCGAAAGCGCTGTCCGGTCAGACGCGCGGGAATAACTTTGGTGTCATTCAGAACCAGTCGGTCACCGGGCCGCAGAAGCTGCGCAATGTCATGTACATGATGATCCGTCAGAGACAGATCGCCCCCCTGCCCCTGCGCGACAAGAAAGCGCGAGGCTGTGCGCGGCACCGCCGGGCGGGTCGCGATCAGGTCTTCAGGCAGGTCGAAATCAAAGTCAGAAAGTTTCATAGGCGTCATCTGCGATATTCACGCGCCGCTGGCAAGATGAAAGGCAGATCCGGACAGTAAAGGTCCAGAGTTCCGGTTTTCCGGTTTTCCGGTTTTCCGGTTTTCCGGTTTTCCGGTTTTCCGGTTTTCCGGTGAAAATGGCGTTCAGACAGGGCTTGTCCAGGGAAATCAACGCCCTGATTGTGGTGAACTTACAGTTCAACCACTTTCACAGCAGATCCCTTCGCGGTCAGGGCAATCTCACCCTGACACAGACGTATCGCATCTTCGCCAAAGACCTCGCCACGCCAGCCTTTCAGCGATGGCACATCCCGCTTGCCAGACGCAATTTCATCCAGTTCAGATGCGGTGGCGATCAGCTTCTGTGCAACGCCTGCATTCTCAGCCTTGGCTTTCAGCAGCACACGCAGAAGATCCGCCAGCGCGGGGTTCACCTGGGCCTTATCTTTGTCATTACTGACCTTCGGCCAGGTCGCCGGATCGCTGTTCAAGCCCGCTTTCACAGCCTTCAGAATGCCATCTGCAACATCGCCCTTACGTGCTTCACGCAGCAGAAGGCGCGAACGACCAAGGTCCTGCGCGTTTTGTGGTTTGGTCGATGCCAGTTCCATCAGCGCATCATCCTTCATCACACGGTTGCGTGGGATGTTACGGGACTGTGCGTAGCTTTCCCGAAACTCAGCCAACTCGCGGGCAACAGCCAGAAACTTACCAGAATTTGTCCGTGTTTTCAGACGCTTCCAGGCCTCTTCCGGCTTAATGATATAGGTTTCGGGTGACAGCAGAACCTGCAGTTCTTCCTGCAACCATGGTTCACGCCCGTTCTTCTTCAGATCAGCTGAAAGCCGTTCGTAGATCATCCGCAAATGGGTCACATCCCCGACAGCATAGGTTTTCTGCGCATCGGTCAGCGGACGGCGGGACCAGTCGGTGAAACGGGAGGATTTATCAAGCGGTTGTTTTGCAATTTTACGCACAAGGGTTTCATAGCCCACCTGTTCGCCAAAACCGCACACCATCGCCGCAACCTGAGTGTCAAACAGCGGAAGCGGGAAAACGCCTGCTTCGATAAAAAAGATCTCCAGATCCTGGCGGGCGGCATGGAACACTTTCACCACGTCTTCGTTGCGGAAAAGATCGTGAAGAGGTTCCAGAGACATGCCTTCAACAAGGGGATCCACCAACACCGCGTCGGTTTTACCGTCACCCGGATAAGCCAGCTGCACAAGGCAAAGCTTTGAATAATAGGTTCGTTCGCGCAGAAATTCTGTATCAACGGTGACGTAAGGATGAGCGGCAGCGCGGGCACAAAATTCGGCAAGCGCCTGGGTGGTGGTAATTGTCTGCATGTGGCCTGATTATCTTTCTGTTTCAGACGTTGTAAGCGAAAATAATTCTCCTGGGAAGGTCAGAGACGCAAAAGCCCAGGCTCACCCGTCAGGAAATGGCGCAATACGGCCGGATAAAGCTGATGTTCCTGAACCAGAACACGTTTTGCAAGGCTGTCTGGCGTATCATCCGCCCGGATCGGAACAGAAGCCTGACCAAGCAATGGGCCATCATCCAGACCCGCAGTGACCTTATGCACAGAACAACCTGCTTCATTGTCCCCGGCCTCAATCGCCCGGGCATGGGTGTTCAGGCCTTTGTATTTCGGCAGCAGGGACGGGTGAATATTCAGAACCCGCCCTTCCCAGGCATCCACAAACACAGGGGTCAGGATGCGCATGAAACCGGCAAGGCAGATCACATCCGGCGCGGCATGGCGCAATGTATCATTCAGGGCGGCGTCAAAATCTTCACGGGTGTCATATGCTTTGTGATCGAGAACCGCAGTCGGAATACCCAGATCGCGGGCTTTCGCCAAACCACCCGCGTCCGCAATATTGCTGAGCACCAGCACAGGCGCACCAGGATGCATTGGGTCGCCCAACATATCCTGCGCCAGCGTCACCATGTTCGAGCCGCCCCCTGAAATCAGGATGGCGACCCGTTTTTTCTGCGCTTTCACAGCAGCGCGCCTTTGTAGGTCACGCCTTCACCTGCGGAAAGCTGACCCAGGGTGCAGACGTCATGGCCCGCGTCTTCAAAGATCTTTTGCGCCTCTGCGGCTTTGTCGGCAGACACAACCGCAATCATGCCAATACCGCAGTTGAAGGTCTTCAGGATCTCAGCCTGTTCCATCCCACCGGTTGCAGCCAGCCATTTGAACACGCCAGGCAGTTCCCAGGCGTTCAGGTCGATCTCAGCGCCCAGACCTTCCGGCAGAACGCGCGGCAGGTTTTCGGTCAGACCGCCACCGGTGATATGCGCAAGGCCACGCACAGCGCCCGCTTTCATCGCCGCGACAGATCCTTTGACATAAAGTTTTGTCGGCGCCAGCAAAGCCGCGCCAAGGGTGCCTTCACCCCATGGGCAATCTGCATCCCAGCCAAGGCCGGACATATCAACCAACTTGCGCACAAGGCTGTAACCGTTGGAATGCACGCCGTTTGAAGACAGGCCCAGCAGAACGTCACCTTCGCCCATTTCCGCCGGCAGGGTTGCACCGCGTTCCATCGCGCCAACCGCAAAACCCGCAAGGTCAAAGTCACCTTCGGAATACATGCCTGGCATCTCAGCGGTTTCCCCACCAATCAGGGCACAACCGGATTGCGCACAACCTTCCGCAATGCCGTTGATGATGGTGGTTGCACTGTCCAGATCCAGCTTGCCAGTGGCGAAGTAATCAAGGAAGAACAGCGGTTCCGCCCCCTGACAGATCAGGTCGTTCACACACATGGCGACGAGATCAATACCGATGGTGTCATAGTTGCCGGTGTCAATCGCGATGCGCAACTTGGTGCCAACGCCATCCGTCGCGCCGACCAGGATCGGATCGTTATAACCTGCGCCTTTCAGGTCGAACATCGCACCAAACCCGCCAAGGCCGGACATCACACCAGGACGTATGGTACGCTTGGCGGCCGGTTTGATACGTTCAACCAGCTCATTGCCTGCATCAATGTCCACACCCGCGTCTGCATAGGTGATTCCGTTCTTTCCGTCAGTCATGGTGCGCTCCGGCTCATCAGTTAGCTTTGCGCGCCAGTTATCACTCAATTGTCGCTATGTCGATTGCAGAAGGAATATGTGAGGTCTTAATCTTCACAACCGGGGAAATCCTGCGTTTTTCAGCGCGGGTCACAAAAACAACTCATTTAAGGCGGATAAACCGCCTTGGGGGGACGCATGGAATTTCTGACTGATCTTTACGCCGCTTTTTTCGGCTCTGGTGTAATGACCGCACCGGAATATCTGATCCTCAGCCTTCCGGTTGCATGGATCATCTATCTGCTGCGCCGCCGTCCCGGTGGGTTCTGGGCCTGGCTGATGCCACGTAAAATCTGGCTTCACAAATCCCACGGCCTTGACATAAAACTGTTTTTTCTCGGACGCCTGATGTCCTTTTTTAATGTGGCGGCACGTATTTCTCTGACCACATTCATTGCAATAAATGTTGGGCGCATGATCGGGCAGGAAGACCCTTTAATCTCATCCCCGCTTCTGCTGACACTGTTGCTTTGGTTGTCTGCCGATCTTGCCAGCTATGTCAGCCACCGGCTGCATCACCAGGTTCACACGCTCTGGCCGCTTCATGCCGTGCATCACAGCGCCGAGGTTCTGACCCCGTTCACCGCATACCGACAGCACCCGCTTGTGCATTTCACAGCCATACTGATCAATTCTGCCCTGATCGGCGTTGCGCAGGGTTTTTTGATCGGCGGCCATGATCCGGCCAGCATGATCTACAGCGTTGCCGGCATTAATGTGCTGTTTGTTCTGGCCAATATCGCCATGTCAAATTTCCATCACACACATCTCTGGATCAGTTTTGGACCGGTGCTGGAACATATTCTGATTTCCCCTGCACAACATCAGATCCACCACAGCACCGCCCCGAAGCACTATAACAAAAACTATGGGCATACGCTTGCGATATGGGACTGGATGTTTGGTACGCTCTATGTGATCCGGGGCATTGAAAATGTGAAATTCGGCGTTGAGGATCCACAAAAAGACCCCTCCCGAAGCTATAGTTTGCTTTACACGCTGGTCTATCCCCTGAAGCAAATGACCGCGCGGCTGCGCAAATAAAAACGGCCCCTGAAACAGGGGCCGCAGTCAACATGTCTGACGGAAATCAGAATTCCATCAGAATTTCACCTTTTCCATCGTCTTCAGCAGGCGCTTCGCGGGATGCGGCATTGCCATTGCCGGATCCACCAAATGCCCAGGCCAGAACACCGATTACCACCGCGGCAATCAGCACCTTTTCCGCCCCGTTTGATCCGGATGGCGGTGGTGTGACCACTTCTCCGGCATTCACACTGTTGACGCCCAGTGCAACGACAAGCGTTGTGCCCAGTAATGTATTGCGTAATTTCATGCGTCTCCCCTTTTCTTCTTTGGGAAAAATTCCCGACCCTATCAAAACGCGATAAATTGTCAGAAAAAGGGCGGTGTTGAATTTTGCGCAACGGAATGCATATCCCACACTGCGCGCTTGACCTCCCGTCTCAGAATGATACGGATAAGCACAGGCGGGCTTGTAGCTCAGTTGGTTAGAGCAGAGCGCTCATAACGCTTTGGTCGTAGGTTCGAGTCCTACCGGGCCTACCATTTTGAAAATCTTTTCAATAAAACAATGGGAACCTTTTCTACAGGTCACGTCCTCGACACATTAAATTTCTATGACTTACAAGTAGCCTGTCCGACGAACCGTCGATTGATTCATCCGCGTCGCGCTGAAAGAGGATCTTTGCATATCGGTCATCCAACTTGCATATCCGTTATCCAAAAAGATCATCAGAATATCTTCTGGGTTCAGGCCTGGTTCAAGAAGTTTCACAATTTCAATTACACCCCTACTAACTTTTGTATCCAGGCTCTCTGCCACAGAATGGCCGATTAACTATGTTCCTCCGCACTGCAATCTGGTGCACAGCGTCACGCTTAAAACCTTCACTGAAATTTGGCTTCCCCATAACGGGCACCTCGCCACAAAGTTAAGGAAGAAAGTGTCTGAAACATTAGGATCTATTCAACCATCCCTTGAATGCTTGCTTCTTCTGCGTCCGTGATTGGTGTTGGTTGTTTTACAGTCATATCAGGATTCGTTTCATTGTCGCTGCCCCCCTGCGAGAACAGGCACGGATCTCAGTAAAACGAACCAATTCACGCGCAAAACGGTCACCAAATGGAAGGACCTCAACCACAGCGTATAGTCATTCGAAATTGAACGAATACAGAGCAAGATTTTAGCTTGACCCGAAATTACTGGTCTGGATAGACGAACTAAGTTGCAAAGTGCAAATGTGGAGTTAACAAGTGCCAGAGTTTCATTACGCCCTCTTTAAAGCAAGCGATGTAACTGTCGCGACGTCGCCTGCCCTGAACCTGGTCACACTGAATGGTATGTCTGGTACCTTTGGGAGTGGTGGGGTCGCAACAGAGATTGTTGTAACCGATGATGACAACTTTTTGGGCAACAACCAATACACCTCTATTGGAACGGGATCTGTTGTCGATAGTACGCCCTATACAATGGCGAACACAGATGGGTCCCTTGGATTTGCTGGTGATGAGCGCTTGCAGTTCAATACGATGATCCACACGTATAATACATCTCCTGTTACGGCTTCTAACCTGTATACAAATGCATATGTGACACCCGAAGCCAGCGCATCGCAGACAAAGGAGTCTTATGGTGCAAGTTTTGGTGTCCCTTCGACACCTTCGGGCCCAGGGGTTGGTCGTTCCGTCTACGGCATCTCTTTTAACGCTACTGGCCCGGATGGGACGACCAGTTGGGCTATGCATCAGGTTCGCATTACAAGTGCGACCAATGGTACATCAGAAACATATTGGATGGTCGCTCCTACGTCGGCGGATCAGTCTCTGTCTGATCTGACATCTGCGACCTCTTTTTCCGGCGTTAGCTATGGGGGGATGTCCCTTGTCGCTCCAGCTGCGCATTCTCTCGGACTGCGAACAGGTGGACGTGCGAATTGGAGCGGTTCAAGCGAGTCCTTCGTCTGTTTCTCAAAAGGCACAATGCTCAGCACAGAAAATGGATCCATCTCTGTTGAGGAGGTGCGCGCGGGCACCTTGCTGATGACCAAAGATAATGGATTGCAACCAGTGCGTTGGATCGGATCGCGGACGGTTGCCGTGGATGACAAGACCGCACCGATATGCATCAGCGCTGATGCCTTGGGTACGGGTTTCCCAAAGCGTGACTTGCGGGTCTCTCGCCAACACCGGATGATTGTCAGATCAAAGATAGCCATGCGCATGTTTGAACAGTCCGAAGTTCTGATCGCCGCCGGGAAACTTACGGATCTTCCAGGGATTTATGTGGATAAATCAGAACCTGAGGTGGAATATTTCCATGTCCTTCTGGACCGCCACGACATAATCTTTGCTGAGGGTTCAGAAACAGAAAGTCTGTTTACAGGTGCTCATGCCTTGGACACGCTCGCACCCGAATATTATGATGAGGTGATGACGTTGTTTCCTGAGCTGTCTGATCGTGATTTTAAACCGGAGCCTGGTCGCTACATCCCGACGATCAGGCAGCAAAAGCGGCTTATTGAACGACATCTCCAGAACAACCGCCCCTTACAAATCTCTCAGCAGGAAGCAACATAAATTCAGGTGTGGCATTGTTGACGTTCCCCTCGACTATGACGATCAGGATAACGTTATCCAATGCGGTGAGGACAGGGAGCGATTGAAAACAGTCGTGATGGGTTAACCCAACTTATGTAAACGCTTACGTTGGGGGCCTCAAAGGTTTCACCACCTGTGTGGAGGCTTTCCATAAATCACCTGTTCTCACAATATGTCTCAAGTCAGCGCATTACCCCGAACAATACCGACAAGTTCAGACCATTTTCGCACCAGTGGAAACGATCAGCCCTGACAGGGAAAACGAACAGATCATCCATGACCCGCGCCAGCCGGTAGAATCGGTAAAAACCATTCCAACCAAATGCTTAAATATCTGAAATCCCAACAACTCAGGATTGTTACGCATACAGATTCCACCCAAAAGGTAGCAATTTTGACCGAATTTGTTGCTATTCGGGCACCATTTAACGGAAGGCGACGTCTTCGCGTTGTCACTCATAATATTTACGTGCAAAAAGTAATGTAACTGACGTTCAGTCTTCGAGGTAGAGTAATAATGAATCTGATTAAACAAATCGCCGCCGTCACCTTTATGAGCGCAACTGCCGCTCTGGCAGGTAATCTTGAAACAGTACGCATCGATCCGGAAGTATCCCGCTTCGACCCGATCACTCAGATCGAGCCAAGCTGCGTTGCTTACATTCCGAACGTTGTCCTCTGGGATCATGGCACCAGTCACTTTGTGACAGGCATTCAGGATCTGACCAACCTCGATCGCCGCACTGCAGGCTCTATCGCGCGGCAGTATTGCCGGGCTGTTCGCCTCAACTACCCTGACCCAATCGGTGATCTGCGCGCAAGCATCGAACAGTTCATGTAACTGCAACATCGAGTTCCCGCTAAAAAACGCAAAGCCGACGTATCCACGTCGGCTTTTTGTCGTTTCAGACTTCTGCCCCGTAGAGCCAGTCATAGCGCCGGTAAAGCAGACCAGGGGCAAACCGCCCGGCCAGCCCGGCAGACCCGAAAGATATCCCCCTCATCAGGCTGCCCTGGCTGTGAAACAGACGCAGATTGGCAGCTGATACTTCCTGCACTTTCGTTGCGCGTTGTATTCGCGTCTGAAAATAGCGATGCCCCGCTGCGATAACGTCGCCACCCTGCCCCAGCACACGTGCCAGAACCACGGCATCTTCGAACGCCGCAACCGCACCTTGCGCCATGGAAGGCAGCATAGGGTGCGCAGCATCGCCCAGCAAAACAACACGGCCGTCAGACCAGCGCGGCAGCGGTGCACGGCCATAAAGCGGCCAACGGAACATATTTCCGGCTTCCTGAATGATCTTTGTGATCACCGGCGACCAATTGCCAAAATCGCGCATTGCCTCTGCCTGTGTGCCCGCCTGCCGCCAGCCATCGCGCCCGGGCTGATCATCATGCAACGGGTTTTCTGTTTCCACGATACCAACAAAGTTAATCAGTGCGCCCTTCCGCATCCGGGTGGTCACAGCATGTTTGCCTTCCCCGGCCCAGATACATCCGGTCGGCGGCGGCACAAATTCCCCAAGACATTCCGCAGGCACAACAGCGCGCCAGGCGGTGTTGCCCGTATAAACCGGCGCGTCGCCACCAAACATCTGATTGCGCAGGCGTGAACGCACCCCATCCGCGGCGACCAGAAGATCTGCTGACAATTCGGTTCCATCGGTCAGCTGCGCAGTAACCTGATCGGCGTTCTGGTCATAGCCGGTAACCTGCGCCCCTGTGGTCAGCGCACCTGGTGCAAGAATTTCCAGGCGCGCCCGCAGGGCTTCAATCAGATCCGGGCGATACACCTGAAGATGCCGTGCGCCCCACCGCTGCGTGGCCACATCTTTCATTCTCAGTGAGAACACCTGCCGGCCCGTCGACCCCATCCGCATTTCAATCGCATCCGGTTCAAAGACCGCAGGTTCAAGTCCCGGCATAACACCAAGTTTATCAAGGATTTTTATGCCATTTGACGAAATTTGAACCCCTGCCCCGACCTCACCAATCTCTGGTGCCTGTTCCAGCACACGCACCTTATGCCCACCCTCAGTCAGAGCGATCGCGGCACAAAGCCCGCCAATTCCGCCACCTGCAATGATGATCTTCATTGTTCTGTCCCTTATTCTGCAGACATGCGCCTGTTCCCACACATTCTGCCAGTCCGGAACAAAGGTAAAGCGGACGAATTGCAGCAGCCGGGCCAGTGTCAGCGTGCGACGATCAGATCCACCTTCAAGCCGCCAAGCGCAGGGCTTTCCCCAAGACGCAGACTGCCGCCATGGGTGCGCGCGATATCAAAAGCAATCGCAAGGCCCAGTCCGGTTCCGGCACTCGATTTATTCTGATTGCGTGAAGGTTCCAGGCGGACAAAGGGTTTCACCGCCTCAGCACGGTCTTCGGGCGCGATGCCCGGCCCGTTGTCTTCCACCCGGAACACAAAGCTGCGGTCATGCATTAGCAGCGCCACCCGCACCTTACTGCCATAGCGCAAACCGTTGCCAATCAGATTATCCAATGCCCGCGCAATCGCCTGAGGTCGCAGGGACGTCAAAGGCACATAATCCGGCAAAGTCATTTTCACATCTGCCCCGTTGCGGCGCGCCTTTTCAACCGAGTCCCGCACAATTTCCACCGGGTCACATTCTGCAATCTCATCAGCCGCATCGCCACGTGCAAAATTCAGGAAGCTGTCAATCAGACGTTCCATATCGGCAATATCGTCCTGCATCGCCCCGGCTTCTTCCTCATCCTCCATCATAGAAAGCGAAAGTTTCAACCGGGTAATCGGGGTGCGCAAATCGTGGCTTACACCTGACAGCATCATCGTGCGTTGTTCAATCTGACGTTCAATTCTTGACCGCATCGCCAGAAAAGCACCACCCGCCGCCCTGACCTCTGTTGCACCACGTGGCGTATATTCCTTCCACTGCCCCTTACCGAAAGCCTCTGAGGCTTCGGCAAGCTTTTTGATCGGGCGCATCTGGTTGCGCAGGAAAATATAAGCAACCACGGTCATCAGAAGGCTGGTAAACATCATCAGCACCAACAGCTGATGCGGATTTCGGGCAGACACACGGGACCGCGGAAAGCGCACATTCAGCATTCCATGACGGGTGGGCAAGGCAAACTGCACCTGATTCTTATTGCTGCGCAGATCAACACCACCAATTTGTGGCAGACCTTCACGCAGACTGGCAATCACAATCGGTGCAGTCAGATCATAGAACACGCTTTGATCTGCGGCTTCGCGATATCCCGGTTGAAATCCGGTTTCGAATTCAAGTGGCACTGAAACGGCCTGCAGAAACCGTTCAGCCCCTGAGATATTCCCCTGCGCATCCACCTGTTCCACCACCCAGGTCAGCTCCCGCAGCACATTCCCCGTCATCTGTACCGTAACGTCTTCGTAGTGCCGTTGAATAAAGACAATGGACACCACAAGCTGAATGGTGACAATCGGCATCACCAGGATCAGCGCCGCACGGCCATAAAGTGTGCGGGGCATCAGGTTTTTCAGCCGGGTTCTGACACCGGGAAGCACCCGGGCAAATATAGAAGACATACGCATGCCTCAGCTTAACCGCGTGAGGAAGCGGCGAAAAGGTGAGAATGCACATGAATACCCAGCCCCCCACCGCCGGAGCCCTGACAGAATATGAACCGGGCGTGGCGATGGTGCTGGCACCCAACGCGTCCCCGATGACATATTGGGGGACAAATACCTGGCTGATCGGTGAAAACCGTCTGGCTGTTCTGGACCCGGGACCGATGGACCAGGCGCATCTCAGCGCCCTTATAAACGCCATCGATGGCCGGCCTGTTGACTATATCCTGGTCAGCCACGCCCATGTAGATCACTCCCCCCTTGCGCATCCCCTCGCGACACAGGTTGGTGCACCTGTTCTGGCCTTTGGCCCTGCCACCCGCGGTCAGAAACCTCATATGCAGGCCCTTGCCGCAATCGGGCTGGCAGGTGGCGGCGAAGGGATCGACACTGGTTTTAAACCGGACCGCACCCTGGAGGACGGAGAGACCATCCTTGTAGACGGCAGGATGCTGACATCCCTGCACACCCCCGGCCATATGTCGAACCATCTGTGTTTTGCCATGGAAGATATCCTGTTCTCAGCAGATCACGTCATGGGATGGGCGAGTTCTCTGGTTTCGCCCCCTGATGGTGACCTGACTGAGTTCATGAAAAGCTGTGAGAAACTCGCCGCTCGTCAGGATCGGATTTATTACCCTGGCCACGGCGCCCCCGTAGAAACCCCAGCTGACCGCATCGCCTGGCTGCTGAATCACCGCCGTTCCCGCGAAACTCAGATTGTTGCGGCGCTCCGGGATGGTCCTGCCAGTGCCTCCACGCTTACAAAAAGAATCTATACCGACGTAAACCCCGCCCTTTTGCCCGCCGCAGAGCGAAATGTGCTGGCCCATCTCATTGATCTGATACAGCGCGGCCAGGCAAAACCGCTTGGCGACCTGACCGCAGAGGTGAAATTTCAACTGATCTGATTATGACACCCCAGCAAGCGGTAGCCTGAAACCGAAGTATAAAAAAACTTCAAAAAACTGCAAAAATCCTCTGGACGCCACAAATCAGCACCGCTATATCACCCACATATTCCGGCGTAGCTCAGCGGTAGAGCAGTTGACTGTTAATCAATTTGTCGTAGGTTCGATCCCTACCGCCGGAGCCAATCACACCGCAAGGCGTTGATTGAAAACAAAAATCCCGCTCCGAGAAATCGGGCGGGTTTTTTTGTTGCACAAAGCTTTGCACAAAAGTTTGCACAGAATTCCTGCCCCTTGCCCGGCACCTCCCACCTCAGGAGGCCCTCAATGGCACTTAAACAACCTCATCTTGAACTCAGACCCACCGGCTTCTTCTGGCGCCGACGTGTTCCGGCACACGCAAAAATGCGATTCATACCCGCATTTTTTTGTTTTCCCTTAAAGACCCAGGTCATCCGCGAAGCCGCAGTTGTTGCCCGTCGCCTAACCGCGATCAGCGACATCTGCTTTTACGCAGAGATCGACATGTCGCCAGATATCATGACCAATATTTTAACAACCTACGCCAGTCTTGAGATTGAGGCGTCAGATCGTCTGCGCGCGCTGACGGGTCCGCGCAGCCGTCAGGCAGCCGAAACAGCACTTGCGGTTGAAGCCGCCTCCCGGGCTGCATTGCACGACGCCATATTCCTATGCGACAAAAGCCCTGCCCTCGATCCGATCCGTGTGACCGCGCAACATCTTGGCATTACACTTGATGAAAAAGAAGAAGATTTTTTTGTCCTTGCTGATAAAATGTTGCGCCTGCTGATCGAACTCAGCGACGAAAAAGATCGCCGGGCTCGCGGGGTTTTCTCGGACACTCAACCTTATTTACAAATGGCTCTGCAAGTTCCTCAGCCTATCCCTGCTGCCCCCTCACAAGTTCCAGTTTCTGCATCCGAGGCTCCTATCGTTAATGACAAGCAAGAAACACTTCCAGCGCAAACTCAATCGGCGACATCTTCAAATGAGGACTCTGCGATTACCGCTGCTGAGGCACCCGCAGAGGAAGAAAGACAGAAAGACGAGGTGTTTTTCGAGCGCGAGGGGCTGAAGGTTTCCGTTCAGACGGCAAAAAACCCGCCAGCCCACGTTCTCGACGGAAGCGATGGCGGCGTGCTCGATCTTTGGGATTCCTGGTTTGAATACAAGAAGAACGGCCTGAGGCAGGAAGGCTCCTATATCTACGAAGATGAGAAACTTGCCGAGAAATTCAAGAAAGATGCTGGCACCGTTCAGTCCACCCGAAAAATCATCTCGGACATGATCGGAAACAAACCGATCCACCACGTCACTGATGAGGAATGGGCGGCCTTCAATAACTTGTTGTTCAAGCTCCCGAAAAATCACGGCAAGTCACCCTTGGACAAGGAGCAACACTGTTTTGAGATCATTGAACGCGAACAGAAAAAGAAGGAACGTGAACAACGCAAAGCAGAGATCAAGATCCAAAAGGAGCGGATCGGCAAAGATGAAGCCGAAGCCCTTCGAGAAAAGGCCAACTTCAAGACAATCGCCCCCCGCACCGTGCAACGTCACCAGGGAAATCTGAGATCCGCCTTGAACCACGCAGTGGATCTTGGGGTGATCTCCCACAATTCATTCAAGCCATTTGTGCTGAGTGAAAAAGCGATCGATGAGTTGCGCAATGCGCGGCCGGAAACAACCCGCATGCTATGGTTGGGCGAGTTTAAGGATCTTCTGGGCAAGGATAAATGGACTGCGGCCAAGACCGAGATTGACGACCCGCTTTACTGGTTGCCAATCATCGCCAGACTCCACGGCTTGCGCAGTGAAGAAATCCTCCAATTGAAGCCTGAGAATATCCGAAGTGATAGTGATGTCCTGTTCTTTGACATCGAACGTGGCACCGGTCAAAGCGCCAAAAGCAACAACGCCCGCCGTTTCGTTCCTATCCACAGCCAGTTATTGGAACTGGGCTTCATGAAACTCGTCGAGCATCAAAAATCACTCGGGAAAAGAAGGATCTTTGATAAAGTGAACCGGTCAAAAAGTTCAAAGAACACCTTCACGGCAACCTTCACAAAGAAGTTTACTTACTACCGAAAATCGCGCGAGATCTATGCAGAACGGCTGGACTTCCATGCGCTTAGAACGACCTTTAACTCGAAGATGGTCGGGTATGCCATACCGGACACCGCGCGTCGCTACATGATGGGTCACAGAAACGAAGACGTGGGCATTATCAACTACCTGCCCGAAGGCTTCCCACTCAAAACACTTAAGGAGCTTCTCGAACTGGATCAAATCGACCTATCAATGGTTACCAGACGATTTGAAAAAGCCGAGACGCCGCGAAAAGGTCCCTACCTTGCCGCCCAGGATGGTGTAAAAATGAGGGCACTGAAAACTGCGTGATCGCCAATGGCTCGATCTAAACGTATTTAGGACTGTTGCCGCCGCCAACTCGGGCGGCGGCACTTCATAAGCAAACTTAGTCTACATCGCCACGATGCGAGATGCGTGACGGCGATCGACGATGCGTTGACGGGCGCATTTGAACGCTTTCCAGCTTTCAATCAAGGTCCACGCCCTTCTGAACATATCGGTAAAGAGAAAATCAGAACTGGAGTCGTTTGCTATAGCGAAATCGCCATAACCTTTGCCATCGGCAAAGGTTTCGATCTCGTTTAGGCGATTCACGAGTATCCGTTCTATCTCTTCGAACACTGCTTCATCTTTGAGATGGAAAAGGTCTGCATGAGAAATCCGCACGAGCGTTTCTGCAGTGCCAGGCGATGTGCCGATGCCGATAGAAGAGGCCGTGTTTCTCCAAAGCGCAGCAAAGCTACCTGCTGCCCTGATGGCCAATAGCGCTTCTTCTTCGCGGATTTGGTAGATGCAGCCTTGAAGAGCCATAGAAATCTCCTTTGATGGGAATTGTGATCAAGCTACGAGTCGGGTTGGTATGCGCTGGTATCATTTCATTTTGTCTTCCTTGTTCGCTTGGGTTGCACCGGTTTCTGCGCGTTCTCAACCAGAAGGAACGCGGGAAACCGGAGACAGCCAACCGGGTTATTTCATGGCACTAAGAGCTTCGAACTCGTCGAGCAGATCTTCGCTCACCATCTCCAGTTCATGCTCGCCGACTGAGCTGCCGATGTAACTGTCAGCCGTGTCGCGCGAGTGCTGGTTGCACATGATCATTGCCATGCGCACGCCCTCTTCACCTCTCGCGCCAAAATAATCATGCATCGAAGTACGGGCAATTTGCGCCCCGGTGCCAGCTATCTCGCGCCAGACATTGGTGACGTAGTTCTTTGCCACCGGAATGCCGTTGGGGTGTACGAAGAGCGGGCGCTTGCTGTTTTCCGCATGATCTCGGAGCACCTCAAGATACCGTGGATTGTTGTCCTGGAGCACCAAAGCATCAACAAACCGCGACATCATCGGATGAATTGAGCCGGGGAATTCGCGGCGACCGTCGAGCAGCGCGGTCTTACCAGGCTTATAGCCCCGAAAGCGATAGCGATCGGTATCCCAAAACAATGTCTTGCCAAAGATAATCTTGTCCCACTCTCGACGAAGCGGTAAAATTGCGGGCAACGCAAAAGCCGCTGCGCGGTTGCGCTGAATGTGCCGTTTGCTGGGGGGTACTGCCTTTTCGGCTTTTTCCAGCAAGTCGTGGGCGTCTCGGATAATATCGGGCGGGCGCCCGATGCCGTGAAGCTTGCCATACTTAAGCTGCGCCGTGTTCGCTTCCTCATCCACCAAGGTTTTCAGCGTCTGCCTCAATGCACCCATCAATTGATCGGAGTAAGTGCTTCGGTGACGGGCAAAACGCTCCAACTCTTCCCAAGTCGCGCGCAGAGTCGCGGGGCGTAAAGGTTCACCCGACCGACTGCTGATGCGCGTTGAGAGATCGGCATAAAAAGCCGTCAGCCCTTCTTGGTGCAATTCTTCCGATAGCCCTTCGCGGCGCATCACCAAAGTGTATTGGCCCAGTTTCTGCGCCATTCGCGCTTGGATGTCCGATGCAGGTGCACGCTTGTCGCCCGCCGTGCGCCGGATCCGAAGCCCTTCGAGAACGGCCTGCCAATCGGTCGGAAGGTCATTGGGAGCTACCGAGACGCTGCGGGTGTAGTGCACCCTACCTTTACTCGAATTGCCTTTGTGCTGCTTCTTTGCAGTAACAAGCGACAACGCCTCGTCGATGGCGGCAAGTTTTGGATCCGCCGCGTCGAACATGGTAAGTGCGGCGTGCAGGTGAGCCAACTGGCTCACCCCGTCACCGAGGCTCGCAAAAGCCAGGAAATCCTCGGCCAGCGGATCGGTCAGCGCAAACTGGCCAAGGTGATCGAAGAACGCATCTAAAGCACGCAATTGATCGAGGCTCAGCGTTGGAATGACAGGATGACTCGATATATCCTGCCATACGGGCTTAGCAAGGATCCGGAAACGGTTGGCCATTACCCAAACGCCTCGTCCATGATTTCATCCTGCACTTCCTCGATGACGATCGCTTCGTTTATCCATGCGTAAAACTTCTCTACGACGCTGGGGGAATTGTTCAAAAGCGTCGCAACTCTACCAATATTTGCGAGCGACCGTCTGAGCATGATGCTTGCGACACCGTGTCGAAAGTTGTGGGGCGTCATCGGCATTCCGATCGCCTCGCTCGCTTCACAGAGATATTCATAGAAGACAGACTTTGAGAGGTGCCCAGCACTTTGCAATGCGACAAATAAGTGAGGGGACTCAGAGCGCTGCAATAAGTCCTGCATCTTCCCGAAACGCAAACTTTCAAACGGCTGATCAATTCCGGCACACCATTGCGCGTTCCCATAAGGAAACAGTGGGCGAATTGTCTTGATATACCAATCAAGAGTCTGCGCGCCTTCCAGCGCGTTGCGCCGGATCTTCTGGCGCGGCACAGGTTTACCTTTTCTGACCTTCATTTCCTTTCGGTTCAACGCAATTTCGTAGTGATCTGCATGACCCGTGGGCAGGAACAGGTTCGAAGTCGGACCACGGTGACGAAGTTGAAGGACGTTTGTCACGCGGTTAGGTGCGCCACACAGTTCGATCGCCGCGAACGCTGCACACGTGCCGAACATCCGCACCTCGCGCAATTGCGACGCGGTCAACATCTTGTCCGTCGCAAGGATATCATCCGCGCGGTCGCGATAAGCAAAGTGCTGGGTAAGGAAGCTGCGCCGTCTCTGCGGAATATTGATAAGTGGGCGACAAAACTGAACCGTTTTTGGCGACATTTCGTCGGCCCTCTGCTTCCCTTCTACGAGAAATTCGCAGTCTTCACGGACCTTCGCAAGGGAGCTTGGATCCATTTCGTTGCGATCAAGAACCGTCATGACATGGCCAAAGTAGTCATATGCTGACCTTGGGTTCAGGCCATCAGGCATCTCTGACCTGTTGTTCCAGTTTGCGGCTACGACCCATGCGGTATCTTCCGTAAAAAGCTCTGAGAAATCAGTCAGCGTATCAAGGTCGATTTGGCCACCGCGCTCCCGAGATGCGCTCCAAACGTAGGAACGCAAGGCCGACCTGTAAGTGCCGACTGTCGTTGGCTGCCAAGCATCTGAGTGCTTGTCGGTTGTTCGGTCATATTTCGCGTTCTTCAGTCGGCCGATCTCCAACACTTCATCGATCCAAATGTCCAAATGTGGAGGCAACGCGTTCTCAAATCTGCGACGGGCTCTGTTGATATCAAGTTCATCGGGAAGATGTGCCGCAATACTGCGAATGCACTGATAACGCTTCAGGACTTCCAGCGCTCGTAGATGCTTGCGACGTATATTGTCGCTTGGAGCTCTGTCGAGGATCAGGGCAATAGCTTCGCAATCGAGCTCTCCCGGTTCGATAGCAGATTTGCGAGCCCAGTCGGCAAAAGCTACCACCGCGCCTGCTTCGCCCCCGTGAATGGGGCCTCCATTGTGAGACAGAGTATGCAACAGCTCGTTCAGGAGTGCCCAACCATCCTGCCGCGCTTTACGTTCCTTCTCGGCGGCAACTGCACCATTGCTATGTTCTATGCGGCGACGCACCTTGTTGCGCCATTTGTTGTAACCGTTGCGTGACTTCCAGAAACTGCGTTCTCGGCCAGGAACTTGCACCATGCGGTGTGCGAGCGGGAACATTTGGTCGAACCACTCGACATCCGCTTCAAAGCTGGCCAGCGGTGCCGCAAAGTAGTCTGCAACGCGCTTAGTAGCCCGAGCTTCGTCATCCCTCCCGGCAACGTTTGCGTCGTCATACACGTCTTGTAGGTTTTTTGGTTTTGGTGGTTCTGTTGCGACCGGGATGGCAATAGAATTCGCGATCTGAGTTAGAATGCTCATGGGGCATTTCCTTTTCTTGTTATGGAGGAGATTGGTTGTTTTCGGTGCATCTAAAGGCTTGGAGTGCAATAAATGTCATTCTGTCGCAGCTTTAACAGATCCTTAAATAGCCGACAGTTTGACATCGCGGGGCATGCAGTGCGCAGGGGCGTTTGCGGTGCAAAACGAGATCATTCAGTGCAAGAATCCGACCTCAATCTGGGCCAGACTGCACGACAAAGCGGGCTGCCGTACCAAGCACACCACCTGAAAATTCAGGCGCTGGTGTCTTTCTATTGGCCGCTTGAACCTCTGGAAGCTCCGAACAAATACGTTGTACCTCTGACTTAAAGTACCACTTCACGCCCCCCGTCAAAATGACGTGCTTTGGCTCAGCGCAACCAGTTTTTCCAAACTCGACTTCCAAGTCTGTCAAAGTACACCCCAGTGTGCCCGCGGTCTCATCCGAGGTCAGAAACAGACTCTTATTGAGAGGCAGTTCTGTGAACGTGTTTCTTGGATTTCGCGAGCACTCAATTAGCTGGCTCTGGACAAACCTGTTGCGTTTTGGGCCAAACACGTAGAGCGGTGGTAAATATAGCTGACCATCCAGGATTTTGGCTTTCAATCCATCCACGGGCTGGCCCAGTTCCTCGGCGGCCTCCGAAATCGTCATAAGTGGTGCGTTCGTAAGGTCGTCAGCTGCCTTCGCCTCCACGCCGAGCGCGCCTTCGATCACTCGACGCCAAGGATACTTGCGACCTAACGCCAGCACCCCAAGCTCTCCCAATAACTCATCAACGTTGTTTCGCGAAATCCGGAGCCATCCAGCAATTTCAACTTTATTGGCGCCGCCCATTAGGTCGCAATAACCTTCTGTTCCCATCGATATCTCCTACGTCTTTTCAGACAGGAGATGGAGGCAAACTATACATCGGAAAAACAAAAACTATGACAAACTGGATGCAGATCTAAAAGCTCATCGGCCACATCACAGGAAAACCCTGATGCGACCTCAATTTCAGTCGATAAGAAATTGAAAACATTATACTTACAAAATTTCGATTAATTCCTCGTAACATCAATGGAGTTCAAAAAAATGCCGTATCCGCAAACTGTGTCGGTTCATTTCGTCAGTAAAGCGAGAATGGCTTTTGTCTGCGGCATCAGCTCGAGGCTTACCGAGATATGAGCCCGCCATGCCGGTCCACTCGCCAGGGCGATCTCATACCCCACGAAAAAATGGTGTGGGGTATATATAGGCCAATTTCTTACCCTACGAAATATTTTTTGTAGGGTATCCTTGCGCAACAAGACGAGCATGCAAGTCTTAGTGCTTTAGTAACAACCTTCAAAAAGTCCCTCTTTTGTTCAAAATCGGAGACGATCGATCCAGCCAAGTTTCGCGCAACCGTCGTTCAGCATCCAAAATGTAGCTGCCAGGGTTGTGAGAATGGTGTCACCGAAGCCTCTAAATCCGCCGAAATCACTGCGAGTGGTTTGCCGACCGACGGCGCGCTGGCTCATTTTTTTGGAAGACAGAACCTCAATCGACCTAATGCTTGCACCAGAACCGCAATTTCTTCTATTTTTCCGCCCCCTTAAAGTGTTAGATTTTATAAAAGTTTCAGGATTACATTTTGAGAATCATCGACAACATTTCTGTCCTACTGGGAGACGAACTGAAAGAATCCGTCGAAGTCGGCTCAAAAATCCGCGTGGCGGCCAGTTGTTTTTCAATCTTTGCGTATGAAGCGCTGAGAGATGAACTGGAAAACGTCAAAGAGCTCGAGTTCATCCTGATTGACCCCACGTTCATTCCGAACGAGGCATTAGGGCGCTCAAAGAAAGAAAAACGTGAATTCTTTATCCCGAAACAACTCAGGGAAACTGCGCTCTACGGCACAGAGTTTGAGATTCATCTTCGGAACAAATTGACTCAAAAGGCCATCGCAAGACAGTGTGCGGATTGGATCCGGAGGAAGGTTACCTTCAAATCCAACGCAACTGACGCTCCGATGCAGCAGTTCGCGACCATCGAGGCAAGCAAAGGAAACAAGGTTTTCTCGCCTATCAGTGGGTTTTCGGCGGTCGACTTAGGCTACCAGCCAGGCAACGCTGTTTCTAATTTCACTCATGCATTCGAAGATGATCTGTCCACAAAAACCTATCTTTCTTTATTTGATCAAGTCTGGGCGAACCCCGAAAACGTTCAAGATGTAACGGATCAGGTCCTTCAACACATTGAGGCCGTGTACCAAGAGAACTCGCCACAACGAATTTATTTCTTGATCTTGTATAACATCTTCAAGGAATTCCTTGAAGATGTTGACGAAGATGTGCTGCCCAACGACCAGACGGGTTATCTGGATAGCCTCGTCTGGAACAAACTGTTCAACTATCAAAAAGATGCAGCCACCGGAATAATCAACAAGCTGGAAACCTATAACGGCTGTATCCTTGCGGACAGCGTTGGCTTAGGGAAAACCTTTACCGCGCTTGCGGTAGTGAAATACTATGAACTGCGGAACAAATCCGTTCTGGTTCTTTGCCCAAAAAAGCTCGCCGACAATTGGCGCAACTACAACACGAACCTTAAAACAAACCTCTTTGCAGCTGACCGTTTCAACTACGATGTCCTCTGTCACACTGACCTCTCAAGAACATCGGGCGAGTCACTGGGCATACCACTCGACCGGATCAATTGGGGCAACTATGATCTGGTCGTCATCGACGAATCTCACAATTTCAGAAATAACGACGTCTACAAGGATCGTGAAACTCGGTACCAAAAGTTGATGAACAAGGTCATCAAATCCGGCGTAAAGACGAAAGTTTTGATGCTTTCCGCGACCCCAGTTAACAACCGTTTCACCGACCTTCGCAACCAGCTCGCATTGGCTTACGAGGGGCATTCGGACACGTTGAGCCGAAACCTGAAGACCAAGTCCAGTGTTGAGGAAATCTTCCGGAAGGCCCAAACTGCCTTCAATACTTGGTCGGGGCTCCCCCCAGCGGAACGCACAGCACAATCGATTCTCAGAGCGCTGGATCTTGATTTCTTTGAGCTTTTGGACTCGGTGACAATTGCGCGTTCTCGCAAGCATATCGAGCAATTCTACGACACAGCTGACATCGGGCAATTCCCCGAGCGAAGAAAGCCAATTTCCCATCACCTCCCGATCACCTTCCGCAAGGATGTCGTGGGATTTGACGAAATTTATAGCGATCTATCCCTACTAAAAATGGCTGTCTACGCGCCGGTGAATTACATCCAACCGAGCCGCCTCAAAAAATATGAAGAGCTCTACGACACCAAAACAGAGGGCGCTAAAGGTACTTTGCGCCAGGCCGATCGCGAGCGTAGCCTGCAAGCGCTGATGACGACGAACCTTCTGAAGCGCCTTGAAAGTTCTGTAGAAGCATTCCGTCTCACCTTAGGTGCGCTGAACCGAAACATTGGTGCGATGCAGGAAGCCATTGATCGCTTCGAGGCCAGTGGCGGCAATGGCGGGATCGAAGACGTCTTAAATGAGATGGACAGCCTGGACACCGACGATGACGACCTGTTGGGCCTCGGCGAATTTACCATCGGCAAAAAGATCCAAATCGACCTTGCTGATATGGACATCCCAACCTGGAAGGCTGATTTGGGCGGTGACCACGAGATCATTCAAGGTCTTCTGGCAGAGATGGACAAGGTTGGTGTTGACGAGGATGCTAAGCTCCAACACCTAATCGAGGTCATTAGGCAAAAGATGGCCACGCCATTGAACCCAGGCAATCGCAAGGTCCTGATTTTCACTGCTTACGCAGACACCGCCGAATATCTTTATCGCCACGTCGCGCCTGCCTTAAAGGGCGCAATGGGATCTGAAACAGGAATCGTCACGGGCTCAGGAAACCCAAAAACGACACTGAAGCCTCATTACGATTTCCAATCGGTTCTGACCCTTTTTGCCCCCAAGGCGAAAGAGAAGGCACTGATTATGCCGGAGGTGCCAGAAGAACTGGACATTTTGATCGGAACCGACTGCATCTCCGAGGGGCAAAACCTTCAGGATTGCGACTACCTGATCAATTACGACATCCACTGGAACCCAGTTCGGATTGTGCAACGCTTTGGCCGGGTTGACCGGATCGGCTCACCCAACTCCGCCATTCAGTTGGTCAACTACTGGCCCGACATCTCGCTGGACGAGTACATCAACCTCAAGGAACGCGTCGAAAACCGGATGCACATCGTCGATTTGGCTGGCACTGGTGAAGACAACGTGCTGACGGCGAAAAGCAGTGATGTTGCCTACCGTAAGGACCAGCTGCAGCGCCTGCAGGAGGAGGTGATCGAGCTCGAGGATGTTAAAACCGGCGTTTCCATTACCGACTTGGGCCTGAACGACTTCCGCATGGACCTGCTGAACTACACCAAGGAACATGGCGACTTGGCCGGCCAACCCAAAGGTCTGCATGCAATCGTCCCGTCCAACCCCGCCAAAGGTCTACGCCCAGGTATGATCCTTGCTCTGCGCAACATTCAACCGGACGTGAACGTCAACCAACAGAACCGCCTGCACCCCTATTACCTGATCTACCTGGATAATGACGCCAACGTAATCGCCGACTACACTGAGGTGAAGCGACTGCTCGACATGATCCGCTCAAGCTGCAAGGGCCTGGACAAACCCATCAAGGCGCTCTGCGATGCCTTTAACTCGGAAACCAAAGATGGGCGCGAGATGGGCAAGTATTCCGAACTGCTCAGCGATGCGATCAAATCCATGATCGAAGTAAAGGAAGAGCGCGACCTCGATAGCCTCTTTTCAGGCGGACACACCACCGCGCTGACCCACACCATCGCAGGTCTCGATGATTTTGAACTGTTGGCCTTCATCGTCGTGAGGGATCCTGCATGACGGCGCTCTACGACTACCCCAAAACCGCGCTGCTGAAACGTGTCGTGCCCAAAACGCGGATTTATGAACGTGTGCAGG
Source organism: Halocynthiibacter styelae (assembly GCF_016123485.1). Taxonomy (GTDB): domain Bacteria; phylum Pseudomonadota; class Alphaproteobacteria; order Rhodobacterales; family Rhodobacteraceae; genus Halocynthiibacter; species Halocynthiibacter styelae. The sequence continues at coordinate 450,577 of NZ_JADCKQ010000001.1, forward strand.
CAACTACGGCGCTCAAGGACAAATTCGTCGCGCAGGTGGATCAGATCACATGGCGCGTCAAACTGGCCCCGGAAACGATCAACCTGCCAGCCACCAAATCCGTGCCAGAAATCCAAATATTTCGCGTCGCGCTAAAGACAGACACTGTGCAGGATGACGTGCTCAAAGCCATCGACCGCGCCATTCCGTTTCCCATCGTGTTCGAACTTGAATACGACCAAAAAAACCAAGTCGCCGCGGCGCATAAACGCCCGTCAGAGGCCGAAACAGACAAGTGGGTTATCTCCGATTACCTACGGTCCAACTGGCTGCCAGCTGACGTGCCACGCACCACATTGCCAGTGGCGCTGAACCTCGGTGTGCTTTATGAACAGATCCTGACAGCGCTCATGCCGATTGTGCCGCAAACGGCGGAATCCTTAGGCGCGCGGATGGACCGGGCGCACGCGCTGAAAACCAAAGAGCGTGAGATCAGCCAGCTGAAATCAAAGTTGAAACGCGAGACGCAATTCAACATCAAAATGACATTGCACGGTCAGCTGCGTGAGGCGCAGGCGGACTTCGAGCATCTGAAAAAGCCGGAATAGGCAGGGGAAAGACTATGAGTGACGAGATCGACAAGCTAAAAATGCACAGCCCTGACCTGACGCAGGACAATATTGCCAAGATCCGCGCGCTGTTCCCCGGCTGCGTAACCGAGGCGGCGGGTGAGGATGGCAAGCTACGTTTGGCGGTGGATTTTGACCAGCTGCGTCAGGAATTGTCCGACAGCATCGTCGAGGGGCCGCAGGAACGCTATCACCTGAACTGGCCAGGCAAGCGCGAGGCGCTGATCACCGCCAACGCCCCCATCGCCAAAACCCTGCGCCCCGCGCGGGACGAAAGCGTGGATTTCGACACCACCCAGAACCTGTTCATCGAAGGTGACAACCTTGAGGCGCTGAAGCTGCTGCAAGAGACCTATCTGGGCAAGGTCAAGATGATCTACATCGACCCGCCGTATAACACGGGGAATGACTTTGTTTATGATGATGATTTTGCGGAAACCGTCGGTGAATTCTTGGCAAAGTCGCTTCAGGAAGATGACGACGGAAACCGCCTTGTAGCAAACCCAGAAACTAATGGGCGCTTTCACTCGGATTGGCTGTCTATGGTTTTCCCGCGCCTGCAGCTTGCGAGACGCCTATTGCGTGATGATGGTTTTATCGTCGTCAGCATTGATGACGTCGAGTGCCATGCATTGAAACGAGTGATGGACGAAGTTTTTGGAGAGGCAAATTTCGTCGCCTCGCTTGTTTGGGACAAGAACCGAAAGAACGATGCGAAATACTTCTCTGTCGGGCATGAATACATGCTTGTCTATGTGAAGTCCCTTCAAGAACTCAAAGATCATGACATCAAGTTGCGCGCGCCCAAAGAGGGTGTCGACGAAGCCAAGGCAAACTTTGCTCAGCTTCGGAAAGAGCACGGTGAAGATTGGGAGAAAATCGCAGGAGGCATGAAGGCTTACTATAAGACCTTCGAGGAGGATGATCCCCGTCTACCTCTGGCGCGATACACTAAATTTGACGCTAAAGGCCCATTCCGAGACGATGGAAACATAAACTGGCCCGGCGGCGGGGGCCCGACTTACGAAGTGCTGCATCCGGAAACCGGAAAGCCTTGCAAACTTCCTAAGAGTGGATGGCGCTACCCCACGAAGAAGCGTTTTGATGAAGAGGTCGCCAAAGGGCGTATCGTCTATGGGCCGGACGAGACAACGGTTCCGAGGGTCAGAACCAACCTTTTTGAGAATTTTGACCAAGTACTCACTTCGGTTCGTTACAGCTATGCACAAACCGCCACTCTCGAATTCGAAGAGATCTTTGATGGAAGCAGGGTGTTCGAAAACCCGAAGAACTACAAAGACTTGTCGCTATTGGTGAATTACCTTACCGGCCCAGACGATATTGTATTCGACTTCTTTGCTGGCTCTGGTTCGACAGCTCACGGTGTAATGCACGCGAATTCCAGCTATGGTGGCAACCGAATGTGTATTAGCGCTCAAATTGGAGAAGAAGTTGCCAAGGATAGCGAAGCTGCCAACTATGGATTCAAGCTAATCTCGGATATTTCCAAAGAACGCATCCGCCGCGCGGGTCAGAAAATCCTCGAAGGCGAATGTCACCCCGATTGGAACAAGGATGTCGGCTTCCGCGTGCTCAAGATCGACAGCTCCAACATGGCCGATGTGTTCTACACGCCGGATCAGACTTCTCAGGCCGATCTTCTGTCCCGTGTGGACAACGTCAAACCCGACCGCACGGCAGAGGATCTGTTGTTCCAGGTCCTGCTCGACTGGGGCGTCGATCTGACCCTGCCCATCCACCGCGAGACCGTACAAGGCAAAACCGTCTTCTTCGTCGACGACACCGCCCTGATGGCCTGTTTCGACGCTGGCATTTCGGAAGAGCTTGTCAAAGAGCTGGCAGGCCATGCCCCCATGCGGATCGTATTCAAGGACACCGGCTTTGCCAATGATCAGACCAAGATCAACGTCCGCCAGATTTTCAAAGCCATGTCGCCCGAGACCGAAGTAAAGGCGATTTGATCCCATGGACGATGCTGCCCTACACCAAAAACTGATCGAGTTGATCGCCACATGGGAAAACGAAGTTGTCGAGTTCAAAGAGGTCTCGAACGATTATGACACCGACAAGATCGGGCGCTATTTCTCGGCCATGGCGAATGAAGCCAACCTGCAAGATGTTAGCACCGGATGGCTGGTGTTTGGTGTGAACAACAAGACACGCTCTGTGGTTGGAACCGGCTACCGCTCTGAACGTGAACGCCTTGACGGATTGAAGCATCAAATCGCACAAGATGCTGACCCTCGCACAACCTTCCGTCAAATCCATGAGGTTGACGTGGATGGCAAGCGCGTTGTCATGTTTGAAATTCCAGCTGCGCCGCGTGGAATCCCAATTGCATGGAAAGGGCATTATTACGCGCGTTCAGGCGAAAGCCTCGCGCCATTGGGTATTCCGAAGCAGGACGAAATTCGTTCTCAGGCATCAGTTGGTGACTGGACAGCGCAACTGGTTGATGGCGCTACACTGGATGACCTCGACCCCGAAGCTGTCGAGCGCGCGCGCAATAATTTCGCCCAAAAACACCAGAACCGCATCGATCCAGATGAGGTCCGGGGATGGCCGGTAGCAACCTTGCTGGATCGGGCCAAGGTAACGCAGCGCGGACAGGTGACCCGCGCAGCGCTATTGCTTTTGGGGCGCGCCGAGAGCGCCTATTTGCTCTCCCCGCACCCTACGCAAATGACATGGAAACTGGTGGGCCAAGAAACCGCGTATGAGCATTTCGGCCCGCCCTTTCTTCTGACAACATCGCAACTCTATCAACGCATCCGCAATATCCAACTGCGGCTCTTGCCCGATGATGAGTTGCTGCCGCATGAGGTTTCCAAATACGATCAAAAGGTTGTGCTTGAGGCGCTGCATAATTGTATCGCACACCAAGACTATGGCCAGAACCAAAGGGTGATAGTTACGGAAAAACCGGACCGTCTGGTGCTCGAAAATGCAGGCCGCTTTTTTGAGGGTGAACCCGAAGACTATGTTCGCGGTGACAAGACCCCACGTGGATATCGAAACCCGTATCTGGTGCAAGCAATGGTCGAGCTAAACATGATCGACCAGATGGGCTATGGCATCCAACGGATGTATGAGACGCAACGCAAGCGCTACCTTCCTATGCCCGACTATGAGGTTTCCGGCGATGCTGTGGAAATGACGCTCTATGGCGGTGTCGTTGATACGGCGTATACGCGCGTCCTTATGGAAAACGGTGGATTACAGCTGACGGATGTGTTGGCTCTGGATCGTGTGCAGAAAGGCCTGGATGTGCCAGACGCCGCGATTCAAGCACTTAAACGCAAGGGCTTAGTCGAAGGCCGCAAACCCCGCTTTCGGGTTTCAGCAGCTGTAGCGGCCCTATCGGCGACTAAGGCCGAGTACATCAAAACACGGGCGTTTGACGACCAGCATTATGCCGATTTGATACTTAATTATCTAAGTGAGTTTGGCAGCGCCTCAAGAAAGGAAGTTGATAACCTGTTGTGGGACAAACTCAGCGATGCACTGAATGCTGCGCAGAAGAAAAGTAAAATTGGCAATATACTCAGCAAGTTAAGGGCCGAAGATGTGATTTTCAATGCAGGTTCCCGACCTGCGCCTCAATGGAAGAAGTGCGAATGAAACGGGAACATCCTAAGAAAGAAAATAAGAAAGAAAATAAGAAAGAAACGCCGAATTTAAGAAAGCGTCGCTCATGAAGATCAAGTTCAAGTCGCAAGACTATCAGACAGCCGCGGTCAAGGCTGTCGTCGATTGCTTCGAAGGCCAGCCCAACATGGCGGGCCAGGTCTACCGGATTGATCCTGGTGTCCGCGCGCAGATGCGGTCCGATGAAGATGGCTTTCGCAACGCCGATTTCGCCATGCCTGCGAGCCAGATTCTGGAAAACATCCGCAAGGTGCAGCAACGTCAGAACCTGCCCCTGTCCGAAAGCCTAAGCACTTTTGTCGATGACAAGGGCAAGCCCAAGAAGGCGAGCTATAAGGCGGGCGCTGCCATCAACCTCGACATCGAGATGGAGACCGGAACGGGCAAGACCTATTGCTATATCAAATCCATCTTCGAGATGAACAAGCGCTATGGCTGGTCCAAGTTCATCATCATGGTGCCGTCGATTGCGATCCGCGAAGGCGTGGCCAAGTCGCTGGAGATGACAGCAGAGCATTTCGTCGAAAGCTACAGCAAGAAGGCACGGTTCTTCATCTACAATTCCAAGCGGCTGCACGAGCTGGAGAGCTTTTCCTCGGACGCGGGCATCAACGTGATGGTGATCAACCGTCAGGCATTCGAGGCCGCAAACAAGAAGAATGCCAGCGAAGAAGCGCGTCGGATTTACAGAGAGCTTGACGACTTCCAATCACGCCGCCCCATCGACGTGATTGCCAAGAACCGCCCGATATTGATCCTCGACGAACCGCAAAATATGGAAGGGCCTGCGTTTCTGACGGCACTGCCACAGTTCAACCCGCTGTTCATCCTGCGCTATTCTGCGACCCACAAGACGATCCACAACAAGGTGCATCGTCTGGATGCGGTCGATGCGTTCAGCCAGAAGCTGGTCAAGAAGATCGAAGTGCGCGGCATTCAGGCCAAGGGTCTGACGGGCACGAATGCGTATCTTTATCTGGAGGGCATCCAGATTTCCAAGAGCGACCCTGTGGCGCGGGTCGAGATGGAGGTGAAAACCAACTCGGGCATCAAGCGGGCGCTGCGCAAGGTCGAGAAAGGTCGCAACCTCTTCGATCTGTCCAAGGGGCTTGATCAATACCGTGATTTTGTGGTCTCCGACATCGATGCGCGCGTGGATGAGGTGCATTTCACCAACGGGGCCGTTCTGAAAGCCGGTGAAGCCAGTGGCGACATCACCGAACGCGACATCCGCCGCATTCAAATTCGCGAGACAATCTCAGCCCATCTGGAACGTGAAAAGCAGCTATTCACCAAGGGTATCAAGGTGCTTTCGTTGTTTTTTATTGATGAAGTTGTGAAGTATCGCGACTATAGCGCTGATGATGAAAAAGGCGAATATGCCCATGTGTTTGAAGAGGAATATGAGGCCCTGAAGGCGGAGTATCTTGGGGAGCTGCCACTCGAAGACGAAGCCTATCGCAACCACCTTGAAGGCATTCAGGTTGGTACCACACACAACGGTTACTTCTCGATTGACAAGAAGGGCAAGCTGGTTGATCCCAAGGTCAAGGCGCGTGGAGAGTTTGCAGGCCTGACGGATGATGTATCTGCGTACGACCTGATCCTGAAAGACAAAGAGCGACTTCTATCGTTTGAGGAACCGACACGCTTCATTTTCTCACATTCTGCTTTGCGTGAGGGTTGGGACAACCCCAATGTTTTTGTGATGTGCATGCTCAAGCATAGTGACAATACGATCTCCCGCCGCCAAGAAGTCGGCCGTGGCTTGCGTATCTCCGTCAACAAAAACGGCGACCGTATGGACCATGCCGCGACAGTTCACGACATCAATGTCCTGACCGTGGTTGCAAGCGAAAGTTACAAAGACTTTGTCGGTGGCCTCCAGAAAGAAATTGCCGAAAATCTGTCCGAGCGCCCACGCCAAGCGAACGCCGAATACTTCGAGGGCAAGTCGATCACGGTGAACGGCAGTGAAACCACTGTGTCAAAGGACATGGCCAAACGTATCGAGCGGTATCTCATCAAGAACGACTACATTGATAACAACGACGGCATCACGCAAGCGTATCATGACGCGCGTGACGCGGGCACGCTGGCTACGTTGCCCGAAGAACTTCTCGAGCAACAGGAACAAATCCTGCAACTGATCGACACCGTCTTCAACGGAAGCCAGCTTGAAAACATGCTGGGCGATGGCCGCAAGCCCAAAGCGATCCCGCGAAATAATAACTTCGAAAAGAAAGAGTTTCAGGAACTGTGGCAGCGCATCAACCGGAAAGCAGTCTATCAGGTCGAATTTGACTCCAAAGATCTGGTCAAACGCTGTGTTGATGCTTTGGACCGGGATCTCTTTGTCTCACCTCTGCAATACGTCGTTACCGAAGGCAAACTTTCGGATGAGTTGACTGAGACCCAGCTGCGAGATGGAGCTGCGTTTAAACAATCGGGCATACGCAGTGAGGAAAGCAGCTCTGCCCACTCGCGTGTTTCATATGACGTCATTGGCAAACTTGCCGAGGGTGCGGACCTGACGCGTGGATCGATCGGCAAGATCCTGACCGGAATGAGTGCTGCGAAGTTCTCGACGTTCCAGGCCAATCCGGAACAGTTTATCTCTGAGGCCTCACGCATAATCAAAGAGCAGAAAGCCACGACTGTCATCGAGCATCTGACCTATGACGCAACAGCCGACAGATACGACACCGATATTTTCCCGGTAACCCAGAGTGGTACGGACCTGACGCAGGCTGTCGGGAAGTTGCGAAACCACATTTACGACTATGCTGTAGTCGACTCCGGGGTCGAACGGAAATTTGTCGAAGACCTGGACACAAGCGATGACATCGTCGTCTATTCAAAGTTACCGCAAGGGTTTCTCATCCCCACGCCTGTCGGTGACTACAACCCCGATTGGGCAATAGCTTTCAAAGAACAATCAGTGCAACATATTTATTTTGTAGCAGAAACAAAGAGCTCTCAGCCGTCTTTGAAGTTCCGCGAGCTGGAGCGAGAGAAAATAAAATGTGCCAGAAAATTCTTTGAGAAGATCGCAAACAGCGTCCCATGTGACCGTGTAAAGTATGATGTTGTGTCAGATTTTTCTGAGCTCATGTCTGCTGTTCGGGGCGTTTCTTGATACTTCAAAGGGGTGTGGTGCTGGAAAAGCCATTGCGGGCAAACAGCACATCTCGCCTGTTGCCAGTTCAAGGTGTTCCTGGAGAAGTATTCGGCGAAGCCTGTCTATGCGTTTGAGCCAAGTTAGACGCAGGTCTGGTCTTAAGGTTTGCGCGTATTGATGCGCCCACTCATTGGTAATTTGCCTTGGGGACAGGCCGAAGGTTTGGGCAACCGCCGCGACCGCAGGCACAGGGTTTTCCTTGACAGGAACTCCCGCTGCAACGGTCTGACGCTGTAGCTCGGCCCAGTCGTCTGCCCAATGAAAGCTAACTTCAACTTCAAGCTGGCGGGCTGCAGCGCTTATTCGGGGCCAGCTCCTTGGTAATTCATTGGTTTCGCTTAGAACTTGATCAACGATACCGCCAAATGGGATCTCGGCCAGAGGACTTTTAAACGTTTCTTTCTTTCTTGTGTGATTGAAAATCGTCGTTATCGCGGTAAGGATCGACCTGGTCGCGTTATGCGATAGGCCTCGGAATGCCGCGTGGCCCTTGATTTCACCCACGAGGTGCTCTGGTAAAGGCACATTTCCACTGCGGCGCTTATCAGGAAGTGGACCAATATCAGCTTCATGAAGAAAGTCAGAATTGGGGGTAGATGCCCGTATGGCGTCAAGGCACTCTACACCCCGTCTAAAACGGTCGCGGGATGTAGCAGCACTGATGCCTGCAAGCGTTTCGCAGGCCCAATTATGTGTGAGGTCTGGCGGAGTAAGCCCGCACAGAACGGCTTTATTACGAATTGCACCGAGCGCATGAATTTTCTCACGTTGTAGACCGATCGCCTTCGCCAGATCCATAAGGGCGTGCCATTGGTCCGGCGGCGGACACTGAGCCTTTGGCGCTGGCTTTTTCTTCCCTTCTGGAATGAGAAGGTCCTTTGCAGGAAGAACTGTTCGAAGCTGTTCGTCTTGTACTGCCCTCAACATGTTCAGTAATTTAGCGGCCTTCCGCAATCGCGCTCTATTGTGAACCAAATCTTCATCTCGCAAGATTTCATCAAACTGCTTTTGCGTAATTTCAAGCGGCGCGCATCCTGCGCATCTATTTTTTAGAAAATGCAATGGATCCAGAGGATCCGCATACCCTGCGCGAACAGCCGCGCGTTTGAGCTCTTCCCAGGCATCAGGGTGCTTTGCCAGTGGGTCATGATCGAGGACCGCCTTTATCACGCGGGTCAAATAGATATGGGTGGTTCGCTTTCCTTTATCTTGATGCAAGCGCCCCGAAATTTTTGCGATCGTTTTTGGTTCGATCAGGCATGACGGTGCAATGTCATCTGCTGCATCAAACAAACGAGACGCCACGGCACAGCAGTAGGCTGCGCGCAACCCAACACGTTCATTTGGCGCCAACGTCTCGTAGAGCACAGCAAGCTGAGGTGGTAACGGCAACTCCAGCTGACCATCCTTTCTGTATTTGGGCATGGGGCCAATGGGCTGCATCGTAAGTAAGCCACGCTCTGAAACCTTTGGAATTTCGCGCAACTTATCTAATGTGACGAAGGCCTTTCGTAGCCGCTGGCGTTCGGACCCAAATAATGTGGCGTCTGCAGCGATAGCTATTTCGCGTGAGATTTCTTTCGGGTTCACTTCAATCCCAAACGAGCGTTCAAGCGGAGCCTTCAAATCACTCAGCCCTGAACCAATCTGCGCTTCCGCCCCTAAAATCCGCAGAATTTGGATACTATCATAGTCTTCTGTCCAAACGAGAGACGCTATCATCTTATTCAAGGCGCAACGGCTTGACTGGTAGAGCCGCAATCCACCAAAAGATACAACGATTGGGTCTTCGTTGTGCGCCTGCTCGGGCATTAAGCTCTCAAGGCCTGACTGGCTTGCTGCAACACCGCGCCAACTGGCCTCAAAAGCAAGATCAAGAAGGTCAAAGTGCGCCAACGCTACCTGCGGTGCCATTACTTGAATCATGCCCTTGGTGCAGGCGGCATGTATATTTCCCAACGTGCTAATCATTTCGGATCTCCTTCACTGGGTAAGTTGGCTTCTTTTCTGAAATCCAAAGCTATTAATGCCAGTAGTGTCGTTCTTAATGAATGGCTATCAGCGACCACCGGCGAGTAATCTTGTGCCGCTGCGCACTATACTCCACGAGACACAATTAGGCGGCATTCAACTCTTGCTTTAAGGTTAGCTTATACTTATCTTATCTCTACGCAAGATTAAAGGATATTTACTTTGCCTGCCAAGTTCCTGCCACCTCCGGCAGCAAAACGATCCGTAAAGAAGCTCGGCCTGGATATCAAAGATGCCAGGCTCCGACGCGGGCTGCCTGCAAGTATCATTGCAGAGCGCGCAGGTATTTCCAAACCGACCATGGTCAAGGTCGAAAAGGGTGATCACGGCGTTTCCATTGGCATCTATGCTTCGGTCCTCCAAGCCCTTGGGTTGCTGGATGATCTGGCTGATATTGCCGATCCAAAGAACGACCCAATTGGCTCTGCCACATCCCTCGAGCGACTGCCGAAACGCGTTCACCTGTCCTCCACTAAAAAGCCTGGAACGCAAAAATGACGCGCGAATTAGAACTCTTCCTCGACTATGACGGTGAGGTTCGACCTGTTGGTCTTCTGCGCTGCACGCCCGCGCGCGGAACCGAGCGCGTCCTCTTTGAATACAACGACGAGTGGCTTGGCCGGGCCGACAGCTTTCCAATCGACCAGGCGCTTCCCCTGACAGGCGGTGTTTTTCCACCTTCTGCAGGCATGGATATGTTCCCCGTGATAGGTGACACCTCGCCGGACCGATGGGGCCGTCGCCTGATGCAACGAAGAGAGCGTCGGCTGGCAAAGCGCGAAGAGCGTGCAGCTCGCACACTCTTTGAAACCGATTTTGTCATGGGGGTTTCTGACATCAGTCGCATTGGCGCGTTGCGATTGCGCTGGTCCGGGCAAGAGGAATTCCAGGCCCCCACCAATGAGGGTGTTCCTGGCCATTTCGCACTTGGCGACCTCCTGGCCATCACGCAGCGCATCGAGTCTGGAGAGGAAACCGACGAGGACATTCAGATGATCTTCGCACCCGGCGCCTCACTGGGTGGTGCACGTCCCAAATGCTCTGTTCATGATGTAAATGGACGCCTTTCCATCGCCAAGTTTCCAAAACAGGATGATGACTACTCGGTTGAGCGCTGGGAGGCGATCGCTGCCACGCTGGCCCGCCAGGCAGGCATCAATATGGCCTCGCACAGCCTTGAGAACGTCAACAGCGTTCCTGTCTTTTTGAGCCACCGTTACGATCGGACCCATGACGGTCAACGTGTGCCCTACACATCGGCGATGAGCATGACGCAACATCAGGACGGCGATCACGGCAGCTACCTGGAGATCGTTGACGCAATTTCAACTCATGGGTCAAACGCCCGGGAGGATCGGATCGAGCTGTTTCGCAGACTTGTGTTCACCATTCTGGTGAGCAATGTCGATGACCACCTGCGCAACCACGGGTTTCTCTGGGATGGCCAAGAAGGCTGGCGCCTGTCACCTGCCTTCGACATCAATCCAACATCTCCTCTGGAAAAGGCCCGCGTTCTGCAGACCAACATCAATTTTGACGAGGGAACCTGCGATATCAGTCTCGCCCTATCGGTCGCTGAAGAGTTCAGTCTGTCAAACAAGGACGCAAAGCAGATCGTGTCCGAGGTCGGCGACGTCATCTCCACATGGCAAGCCGTTGCACACCAGCACAACGCTCCTGCGCGAGAGATTGACCATCTGTCCGGCGCCTTTGAGCATGATGACCTCGAAAAGGCCCGAAAACTATGACCGAAAGATGATCCGATTGCCCGCAAGAAATCTTCATACTGAGACGCAGTTTGTCGCAAGAATTGAACCCAAATGCATGAATTTGGGTCCCTCCTTCATATCAGTGTGTTGATCCGTAACTTGAAGCAATGGACGCTTGTAAATGCGCACATCTTGTTGCACAAACCTTTGCACAAACTGGTGTCTGGCAGTCTCGGCGCTGGATTTTATTGTTTAGTATCAACGCTGTGCAAAATGGCTCCGATCCCTACCGCCGGAGCCAACTTCCTCATAAGCACTTGAAATGCAAGACCTTATGAGGAAGTTGGTCTTTTACTGCGGCACCGCAGTGTTCCACCACCTCAGCCAAAGTGTTCCATCCGTTTATTGATGAACGGAACGATTATGAACGCGCAACCTCACCTCTTTAAACGTGGCGACATCTACCAATGGCGGCGTAAAACGCGGAGGTTTTCCACAAAAAACGTCGATATCAAGCTCTCCCTAGGGACGACGGATCGCAATCAAGCCCATATCTTAGCTCGGAAAGTAAGCGCTGAGAGTGATCTGATCATGGAACAAATCGTTAGAAACCGTATCCCCCCCGAACATGGACGGGCCTTTCTGACGGCTGTGATCCGCAAGGAACGCGCCAAGATCGAACAGCTGCGAATGTTGGCCCGTATCGATAGCCTTGATCCTGCCGATGATGCGCGTCATGACAATGCGATGGCCGAAGCATGGGATAGGATCGCGACCAGCGGCGTGAAGCACGTCCCTGCCGCCGATATTGATGATCTGGTCCATGACAACATTGAATTGATCCGCAAAGATTTGGTCAGTGCTCCGCGCCAGAAAGCCATCAAAGGCGCATTCAAAGATCAAACTGGTGACGATAACCTGTCGGCCATGGAATACGCTCAGGTGCTGGATATCTATGTGTCCGGAAAAGCCAAGGCATGGGCTGGTGCCGAAGAAAGAACCCCAGCCGTCCAGTCGATCCAACAAGAAACCACAGCCCCTTGTCTGGAGCTGCCATCTTCGAAAATCATTGACGTTGTTAACCGTATGAACGTCATCAAACGTGCTGAAGGTATTGAAGAAAAGACCCTTCGCCAATACCAAAGTTTTGCGGCGCTGTTCACCATGTTGTCCGGGATTGGTGACATTACCAAGGTCCGACAACCCGATGTGAAAGCCTTCCGCGCAGACCTCTCAATGATGCCGAAAAGCTGGGGCAAAAGTCCCAAGGATCAAACTGCAACGCGGGATGAGGTCATGGCGAAAGCCGCGACCTTGCCCGCTGACAAGATTGGGCTTTCTGTCGGCACCATTAATCGCCATCTAGAACATCTCAACCAAATCGCTGATTGGGCACGGGATGAAGGCTTACCGGTTGATCAAAACCTCAAACCCGCGAAGTTACGCAAAAAAGAAACCGTCCGCGCCCGTGATAAACGCGCCTCATTCTCTGTCGACCAACTGAAAGCAGTCTTTCGAAACCCTGTCTGGACCGGATCAAAATCCGAATACCACCAAACAAAACCCGGACAAGACATCTTCAAAAACGGCATCTACTGGTGCCCCCTGATTGGTGCTTATACAGGTGCGCGACGCGAAGAAATCGCAGGGCTTGCACCTTCTGACATCATCGAAGTTGAGGGTATCTGGTGCTTCTCCATTGAGGATTCCGAACTGCGCCGCATCAAGAACCTATCATCACGTCGTATGATCCCAATCCATTCGCACCTGATTGAATTGGGGTTTCCTGACCATGTCCGGAAAACTGAAAATAACAATCAAAACAGCCTGTTCCCTAATCTTTATGAAGCGGGAAACAACGCCTTCGGCCGCAAAGTCGGCCGCCGTATGCGTCAAATCATCGATATGGAACTAGGGGTCTATGGCGCAAAACTATCTTTCCACAGCCTACGCCACTACGTCCAAAACCACTTAGATCACGAAGGCGTAGACGACAAACTTGTCCGAGATATCATTGGCCATGAGGGCAAGGATATTCATGATAAGGTGTACCGGAAATCCGCACAAATCACACAGCTACACGAAGCGATTGAGCGCCTACCCAAATTGCTCAGAAACCGGTGAGCTTGGCGGGACGACAGCATTCGCTGTGCTCCAGACGAACGGCAGAGCTGTGTAGAAGTGTACTTTGCAATGTCGCGAGAACAACCTCTAGCGGCCTTTATGGCTAATGTGGTAAAGAGTTGCCCTCAGCTCAGAGTAAGCCGATCTATGAACCGATGCCCCTCAATTTCTGCAGAAATTGAGGGGAATTCTTGTGTATAGAACAGCTTTTCAGCTATCAAAGTTAGCCAACCTCTAATATTTAGCCTGCCCCCATTCAGAATGGATAAATTCCACGATTTTTTGTCTCCGACACTCAACATCTTTTTCTGTCCATTCAGGATTGCCTTGGATTTCCTTCCCAGCGTCGATGGTACCACGCAATCCAGACTCAATATATTTTGTCGCTTTTTCTTTGGGCGGCTTACCTCCAAGAGATGAATTAACCTTCGGAGGGAGCATCGCTAGGTTTCCAATATCATGTATGTCTGATCGGCCACTTTTTTGCGGAGCTATGTGTTCAATGGAAAATTCGGCTTTATCTGCCCAAATTTTATTCCACTGAATACTGTTAATCCCTTCGCCGGCTGCATGCGCAAGATGCTCGTCATACCTGTACAAAATGTACCTTAATTCTTCCGTCCAACCATTATAGCAGTTATCCCAATATTCGTCGTCGGAGGAAAGCTCGTCAATAGAATAACCTTCCCCAAGCGCTTGAATAGAAGTCAAAATTTCTTCGGCGGTCAATTCTCCCTTATAGACGTCAAAACCCAATCGAACAAACCCACCTACTTCACTACGCGCATCAGCACCGCCTAGGACAAAAATGCGAAAGGTAGCGCGCTCCCATGCCTTGAGAAGGGCCTGCTCGTCTTTGTCGTCGAACTTACGAAGGAGGATAGCAGTCGCTAGAAACCTTGCGTGCCGGATTGTTGTAATGGCGTTAAGGCGGGGATCGTCGTGCAATTGCCGAACAACCCGAGCGATTTTTTTCATCCCTTCTGCGCAACTGATTAGGGTCTTAATTTTTTTTCCGGCAAAATTTCGTAATTCTTGCGAAGCCTTCTCCTCACTCAAAATCTTATTTGGAGAAGTTCCGCTCTTTGCAAATGTCCCAGCAAACCTAAGAGCCTCATTCCCAAGGTCTTCCCTTAAACCGAGAGTTTTATAAATTTCCTTCCAAATTGTGTGCATTTCATGAAGGCCATCTTCTTGACCTTTTTTGTCAATTGTGTGTTCAAAAATCGAGGCCATTAATTGGCTCTTGGTCTTGTCTATCCATTTGACATCGAGGCCTCGGCTGTTCAGCACTTCGAAGACGCGATAAACTATCGCTTCATCGTCTATCTCATGAAAAATCATAGAAAGGCGGTTGCGAATAATTCCAAGAAGGCTGACGAGGTCGCCAAAACTTTCGTCTTGTTGCCATGCTTCAACGAATTGCGCACACTCTTTTGCCGCATCGATCAAGTTCTTGTCTGCTGCCGTTGAGCTTTCTTCTTCGCTTATTACACCTGTTTGAATGTACTCTTTGAAGACAGAACTACTGTCATGATTAGTTTGAAGCAGTATCATTTCGTGGTCGTCGCTTTTAACGAGGAGATCAGACAAGCTAGCCTTTGCTTTACTGGCGTGCTTGTCATCTTCGGACAAAGCCATTTCAATCGCTTTTAGCAAAATGACAATAGTGGTAACCCGCTGCTGGCCATCAACTAACTCTACAACCTTATATTCGTCCGCGCCAATAGCTTTGGTGTCACGAGACAGCGCGACAATTGTTGCCATAAAGTGCTCGTTTTCAGATTTGTGTGCCTCTCGAATATCTTCGAATAAGTCTTGTCGTTGTTTTTTTTGCCACGAGTATGCGCGTTGGTATTCGGGAATACGAAAAAGTCGACCATCAAGAAGTTTTGCCACGGTCAAGTGCATCGGATTAAGTTGCAAGAATTTCTCCTTAGAGTGTATTGCTAATAGTCATGAAGTTTCCCATTAGTAGTGGGAAATGCAACAGGCAAAGCAACGGCCGCCATAAAAACGAGGCGAAAACCTTTTGTGGTTGGAAATATAGGTATGAGTAATGCTCTCTACCACACCATACCAAATTAGCTGTGGCATTCATAGCTAAGGTCCGCTGTCGATCGTTCGCGTCAAACATATTCCCCCTCTCAGCCGCACTCAATCTGGGTTTCCAAAAGGGCGAAGCGGCCTTGGCTTGGGGTTTCAAAAGGGGGCAGCGTGCCCCTTTGCCGGAGAGACGTAACGCAGTTACGACTAGTAGGTTATAAATCAAAGATATTATGATCTTACAAAACCGATTTTGTACTTTCACGAACCTCAACGACAATGGTGGCACCGAACAATCAGGAGCCAAACCATGTCCGAAACCGAGCAGTCAAAAGCGATCTCAATCCGTGTAAAGCACGCCCACCGATCCAGATACAAGAACCAACGCCGCCACGACCTGCGGGTTGGTCATCAACCGGGATATGTTGATGGTGACCGTGCAGGCCTGAACCGTGTGATTCTGGATCTCCCGATGCCCGCCGAAATCACCAAACGGGCAAAGGCTCTGCGCGAAAGAACAAATCCAAGCCGTGCCATGCGAGCTGACGCCGCAGTCGCCACCATCGGCATCATTACATTTGGCCATGCCGCCAAACCAATCTTTGAAGCACTGACACCGGAGGAGCAAGACGCCGCCTATCTTGAGGTGGCCGAGCGTATTGCTGATGAATACGGAACCACCCTGCGCGGACTGGTTGTGCATGCGGATGAAACCGCGCCGCATGCACATGTTGTTTGGGATTGCCGTGATCATGACGGTGTGCCGATGTCGCACGTCATGAAAGGATCGCGGCTTCAGGATATTGCTGCCGAAGTGATCGCACAACATGCGCCAGACATCGTGCGCGGTGTTCGCAAATCGACGCGCATCGCCCGTGGCGACAAGCCCAGTCAGATTTACAATCGTTCGGTACAGCAGCTACACCAAGAATTACCGTTTGAGGTCGCAGCCAAAGAACAAGAGTTGGAAAAGCTGAATGATCGTGTCGATGAAATGCAGGCCCGTGTTGCGAAATTGGAAGCAAAGGAGGCGTTGAATGAAAAGGAAGCCAAGAGACTGGCGACCTACCGCAACCGCCTTGCAGTGCGCGTAAAGGAATACAGTGAAGCGAAATCGGCGTTGGACGCGAAGACCCAGAGAGCCAAACAACAAGAGGCCGCACTAGAGATCAAGGAACATGTCCTCAACACCGCTGAGGACCAGTTAGACGAACGCGAAATCACCATGGAACGCCGTGATGATGAGCTGCAAATACGTGAGGGGGATATCACCCGACGAGAAAGCATTCTGGACCGCCTAACCGATGATATAGGCAAAATGGTGAACGATATTGCCGACCGCCTTGGCGTTGGAAACTCTCTTCGCGCCATCCATGATCGCCTGAAATCTGCGCGCAATGAATTGGGGGATGATGGTCCATCACCTGGCTGAATTAACCTAGTTCGGGTCTAGTGCATATTCTCAGTTGATCATAGCTGTGGCATCAACAGCGTTACCAACCAGCTTACAAACGCTGTATGTTCGTCGAACTTTTACAGAAGCAAACCTTGGTCAATGTGTTTAACAAGATCTGCCACTAGGGACCTTTCTGCCTTTGGCATATTCCGGCCCAAAGTCTGATTTTTGGAGCCGGGCTGTTCGACAAACAATTGTTTCAACTTTGTGAGCGGTATTCGAGCCTCAAGTGCCGTTCATACGGTCACTAACTTTTGCGCGCCTCATCGCTGGAACAACTACATTTTCCATTCCATCGGCCATTTCTGTGTGAAGTTCCCCCATTTTGTTGGCAGACACTGTAAGGTTGGCCACAAGATCTTTCACGGCTTCTTTTCCTTCGCCGTCAGGTACATTTGAATTGAGCAGAACCATCCGGTTGATTGCGTCAATAATTTTTGTCTGAACCTGCAATGAATTCAACATAACGGCTTGAAAATTATCTTCAACTTGGCTGATGAAGAGCTCAATCATTGGCTTAGTCGATACCGGCTCAAGTTCACTAATTTGATTGCAAAGCGTCTTCGCTTCGTCAGCCTCTTTGAATAACTCTTTCATTTCGGAAAGCGCCCGCATTGCGTCATTAATGATTATCTCATTGGTATCAGGATGACCGTCATGGCTCGGAGGATAGCGGTCGGCAATCATATCAGTTTTTTGCTTCACGCTGTTTATCAGGCGCTGCGCAGCGTTGTCACCTTGGACTGCCGACGGTTGCGGTATTTCCTGTTCGGATGCTGCGCCATGGGTCTGGGTTGAAATGAAGTTGTCTTGCACACTTCCTTCCTGCGTATCGTCTTGGGTGTAATCGGTGTAGCCGGACGCCAAACAGAGCTTTGCACGTCTAGAGGCCTCCGAAATTTCCTCTGGTGTCATTGGTTGTTCTAAGCTGTCTCGGTGAGTCGCCACCGTTTCATTACCGTTTATTTCGGCGATGTTCATCCACATGAGGGCTGTAATGCGATCGCGCGGAACACCACGTCCTGCAAAGTACATTGCACTGAGAGCAGACTGTGCATCAGAAGCACCTTGGATTGCAGCGAGACGGAACCAGCGGACTCCTTCAGCGTCATCTTTTGTGACGCGATCCCCTTCTGAGTAAAACATACCAAGATAGCTCTGCGCTGCGGCACTGCCCTTGTCTGCGGCTAGCCGGAATAATCGCAGCGCTTCAGTATCATCTCTAATTACGCCATTACCCTCCGCGTAAATAATAGCGAGCTTGAGCTGTGCAGAACTGTCGCCTTGAAGCGCTAAACTTCGCAACTTTTCCAGTCCGATGACAACTTCATCCGCTTCACTCGTGGTGAAGCCATCTTGCGGTCCCCCCGCCATCGCATCGTCTGGGGCAAGCTTCCAAAGCTTGACAATTTCTTCAGAAACAGCGGCCTGCTGTTCTGTAAAGGATGAACCATGATGTTCCATCGCTCCAGCGAAATACACAAGGTTCTGAAAGGTATCACCACCTTGGAGAAGATTCTGTATATAAGCCTGTGGCACACCATCCCGCATGGCCATTTGCTGGATCACTTTCATAAAAATATCGTTCTCATCTTCGTCACCAGCCCAAGATGGAACTCTTTTCTCATCCACGACAAGTGACTTGCGAGCAGCATGTATATTGGCGTCGTGGATGCGTACTCTAGCGGTTAAATAGCTCTTCAAGACGGAAAACGCGACATATGCAATTATCGAGATGCCCGCTGTAGGCCAGGCTAAGACAAGTGCTATTAGAAACTGGTCTTGCCGCGCAAAAGTTCCGGTCTCTCAGCTTATGTTATGCAGTCCTTCGTTCGAATGCCAAGGGGCTTTTCCCGCCAAGGGATGAATGCCGCCTGCGTGGATTGTAGAACCCATTGATGTATTG
>NZ_JADCKQ010000010.1 GCF_016123485.1 Halocynthiibacter styelae
CCGCTGCCGGAAAGATCGACACGCTGTCGGCAGCCTTTCATTCAGACCTGGATAGCATGATCGAACAGCACCGCCCCGATGTTTGGTTCTTTGCCCATTCCCACCGCAGAATCTGCGCGAAAGTTCACGGGGTTGAAATCCGCAATATCTCCATCGGTTACACAATATCCCTTTGTGCAACTATCGCGGTGGAAAATGGAATGACATGATCCATGATCTGCAGGCGATAACGGCAGAACCTGACCGATGGAGATACTTATCTGCACAAACTGAAGCGCGGGATTGTTCCCCGCTTCAGTGCTACGTGGAACGTCGACTGAATGGTGAGAAGGGGGCGGAGTGGCTGGATGGTCAAAGTATAGAGCAAGCGGTGCGTACGACAGAAATGTTGGGAGGTTTGCTCGCCTATGGTCCATCGCAGAAGGCTAAGGATATGACGGACGATATGTGGGATACGGCAGGTCGCGCTGCATGGCCTTTGGTGACAAAGGGCGATGCTGAGCTCCGTGAACTCCTGTCCCGCGCGCTGTTAAAGGCTGTGCGTATGAATGGACATCCCAGTCCCCGCAATTCCTTCGGTATGCTTTATGGCTGGCTGTTTTCCAGCCGTCTTTCAAAGGATCCCGGCCCAATTCGGGATATCGTTCGAGAGGTGATCATTGAAAATGTTCCCTTGGTGCCGGGACAGATGTTGTTGGGAACGCCTGTGGCCACTCCACGCCTTGCCAGTATTGCGGCAATTGCCGGTGCCGAAGGGCTACATTCGAAGACCCTCAGAAATGTTCTGGAGTTGGCGGGCGTTCTTGATGGTACTCAACCTTTGAAAGGTGCCCGCAATGTTGTCGCAGATTATGCTTTAGCCAAGCCATTGATTGAGAGGGCCAAGCATACAACGCCCGTGATGCAGGTGCCGGATATGCTTTCCGCGTCACGACCGATGGTTTCTGCTTTGATCGAGTTGGGGAAATTGACCAGAATACAGGATCATGACGCGCTCAAAAGTAAGGTCGGAAAGGCGATCGATGGTCGATCAATCCGGCAGGTGTTGTGTTTCCTCCAAGAAAGTTTTGAGGCCGTGAAACATCCACCGGAAGGGCATGTGCATCTGGCAAAAGCTGCGGAGAAAACCCGTGTTACGATGAAAGTGATCCTGGAACTGTTATTCGGATTGCACCTTAAAACAGTCTGTCGCCTTAAAGGTCATCATGGGTTCAGTGGGGTTTTGGTTTCTCCGGATGAGGTCCGGGCCTGCATGGCAAACCCACCCGATAATGTATCAGATGAGATTCGATTTTGGATGGGATGAGCTTCGCCTGAGGGCGGATTTATCTAAATCACCGTAAATGCCGCCTTCGGGTGGCATTTTTTGACCACTACGCACACTTCAAATGACCACTGGCGAATTGATCGTCAGTGGTTTTGTTTATTTTCAATGCCTTAGGCGTTTTTGATTTTTAACGCTGAAACTTGACAGCGTTTGGCTACATTTCAGCCGACCACTTGCATTGGTGGTGCAAAAATTCTCTAAAAAACCCACAGGTTCCGGAACCTTTCATACCCATCAGCCACCCAAATCTGGGTCGTGGCCATGCGCCGGGCAGTTTTGCCTGGCTTTGAAAGGATTTTGTTTTGACTCGTTCCACCACTCTGATCCCCGTCAGCCCCATCGGGTTTATTGGCGAGATCCCAAGCGTTCACGTCATTGAAAATCGGTTGCAGATGTTCCTGCGGACACTGCGGGCGTTAAAGCAGGATAATCGAACCAACCAGATGAGCCAAACTCTCCCTTGGTTTAGGACGCCATTGGTTCCAAAAAACCTGACGGCGGACATATTGGTCTGGATAAGCAATTTACCACATTTAATTTGACGCCTGAAAAAGGCGGGGGCCAGGCAGAAGCCGGTCAAACTTGATGTTGAAGGTGTCGAACCGAAGCGGGCCAAAAGTGCTGCCAGATTATCATTGCGTTTCAAGTCGCTATGTTATTTAGTTGAATTTAAAGAAAAAACGACGCCTTGCCTTTTTTTGTAATCTGAAGTAGAGTGGAAAATTGGGGTCGATATTTGAAGTGTCATGAATACTGATGGGGTATACAAATGGGCGAGATTAACAGCTTAGGTCAAATTACAACACTTGTGATCGCGCCGGAGGCGACAGTTGAAGCAGGTGCGATCATCAACTTCAATGAAAACGATATGTATCAGGTCGATTTTGATGAGTCCCAGAGCGCAAGTGGATCCTCTCCCATCACCACTGCTGTTGTGGTCACCAATGTTGAAACAGGCGTGACCACAAATAACAATTTATATACCGGCGGGAATCCTGACTGGCCGAACGATTACACCATGAGTATAGATGGCGAAGTCACATATGCAGATGGCACTAAGAGCACTTTTGCCAATCTGCGCGGCATTAAGCTTCAGGATGGCAGCGTTATCATTGTGCAGACCGTGGATGTTTTCAATACCATACATACATCAGGTATTGACGGAAACAAATCAATCGCGCAGCTGAATCTGTCCGCCGCTCATCATTCCGGCGCTCGCGGAGTTGGTTTTTTTTACAGATTTGCCCAATTCGGACTGCCTGAACGGCACGCTTTCGAAAGCGTTATGTCTGATCGCCCTGCGTTTGGCTCTCCTGGTGGTGGTTTCCCCGGCTCAGGGTTTACCGCAGGCACCGGCGGCACCGGCGGCACCGGCGGCACCGGCGGCACCGGCGGCACCGGCGGCACCGGCGGCACCGGCGGTGGATTGTGCTTTGTCGCGGGGACGAAGATCCAGACTGCGGATGGCTACGTTCTGGTCGAAGATCTGGAACCAGGGACGCTGGTTCTGACCAAAGACAACGGCTTTCAGCCGGTGCGCTGGATCGGGTCCGCGACTTTCCCGGCAAAAGGTCACATTGCGCCGATCCTTATTCGCAAAGGCACCCTGAACAACTTTGCGGACCTGTGCGTTTCACCGCAACACCGCGTGCTTTTGACAGGCTGGCAGGCTGAACTTTTGTTTGGCGAACGCGAGGTTCTGGTCGCGGCCAAGGCTTTGTTGAACGACAGCACCGTTCTGCAGGTTGAAGGTGGCGATGTGCACTATTTCCACGTGATGTTTGATAATCACGAAATCATCTTTTCCAACGGTGCAGAAACTGAAAGTTTCAACCCGGGTAAAGAAAGCTTTAAGACGCTTGATGCCAACGCCCGCGCCGAAATTCTGGAACTGTTCCCGCAGCTTGAAGCACAGGAAAGCTTCCAGCTTGAGAAAACGGCGCGCTGCTGCATTAAGAACACCGATGGTGCCTTGTTTGGACAATACCTTGCCGCGCGGCAGGGCGCCTGACAGATATCAGGCAAGGTTAGACGGCATCTGGGTGGCATGGCCAGCCTCTGCCGTCTGATTCTGTATCCAGAGAAAAAAGGATTGCAGCTGAGGGTATTCATGGGCGCTGTGCGGGCAGACCAGCCAGTATGAATAAGGAGACCTGGCACAGTGTGAAAATGGGCGCACCAGTTTGCCGTCCTGCAATGCCTGTGCCACCAAAGGGCCACGTCCCATCGCGATGCCCAACCCCTGAATAGCGGCCTGAATGACCAGATTTGATTGCGCAAAGCTGCGGGTTCTGGTGCGGGAGGGTAGTTGTATACCACAGCTGCGCGCCCAGAAGTGCCAGTCAGGCGGTGTCCCGGATTTATTCCCATATTCGTCCATAAGCAGGGTAAGTCCCTGCAAATGTTCAGCCTTTGCTTCGCGTGTGCTGGCGTCCGGCAATATATGAGGCGCACAGACCGGGAAAACTTCTTCTGACATCAGATGCTCGCTATAAAGGCCACTGAAATCCCCCAGGCCGTAGCGAATACCAACATCGGCGTTGTCTGGCAGGCGGTTATCGTTTGTTGTGTCTGTTGAGATGGATAGCGAAATTTCCGGATGCTTCAGATCGAAATCCAACACGCGCGGAAAGAGCCAGGTAAAGGCGAAACCGGGCGGGCAGCAGACCACCAGATTATTGTTTCGGTATTTTTTCCGGCGTATGTCATTGCAAACCTCGTCAATGCGGCCAAGGCTTTCTTCAACCGTGCGTGCCAGAATGCGTCCTTCGGACGTCGGCGCAGATCGTCGTGCCCCCCTTATCAGAAGTTCCGTACCCAACCATGTTTCCAGCATTTTTACATGCTGACTAACAGCGCTCTGGCTGACGCCCAGTTCATCGGCGGCGGCGCTGAAACCGGATTTCCGGACCACCATCTCAAACGCACGAAGGGCGACATAGGGTAGGTTGCTATTCATATTAGTACAGCTAATGGTTTTCATAATGGCTTTCAAATAGTTTTGACCCAGCGGGCATTGTAGTCAGTATTTACGCCCACATTTCCGTGAGTGTCGTGAATGCCGGATCTTTGATGACCTATTCTGCCGCACAATATTTCGGGGCCCGCAATCTGCTGGTGAACTGTGCCGAAGCCCAGACAGGCGAGCGTATCCTGATTGCCCATGAACCATCTGGCCTTGGGTATTACGACAATCGTGTTGTCGATTGTGTGGCCTCCGCTGCCGAAGGGCTTGGGATGCAGGCGATCTGCATGGATGTGGGATTTGACCGCCAGGCCCGCGCACTGCCCGCGGCGGTGAAGCTGGCGGTTGAGGATGCCGATGTGGTGGTGTTCTTTGCCAGACTCGGTGATCAACTGCGCTTCAGCGAAATGCCTGAAGGCAAGCGTATCGTTGTCAGCTACGCCCTGTGCCCGGATATGCTGGGATCTGGGTTCGGAACCGTCCATCACGACGCCTTCCTGCAACTTAAAAATTCAGTCAATGCTGCAATTTCACGGGCGAACAGCATTCATGTCACCTGTCCACGCGGTACAGATTTCCGGGGACAGCCGCAGCTGCGCCTGGAAAGCAGTGGTGACACATCCATACGTCGTTTCCCTATGTCAGTTCCCACGCCCGTCCCGGCCCGTAGTTTCAGCGGTCGAGTCGCGATGCCCGGCTTTCTGACAGGTACTGGGTCACAATATTACAGCCCCTACACGGTAGAGCTTTCCGGGCAGGTTTTTGCGATCTTTGAACAGGGGCGTTTAACGCAGTTTGAGGGCGACGCCACCTCTGTCGGGATTGCCAACCGGCACTATGATCACGTTGCCCGGGAACTGGGGATTGAACGCGATTTTGTGCATTCCTGGCATGCAGGCATTCATCCCGGATGCGGTTTTCCGGGTCAGGCCCATGACAGTTATGAACGCTGGAGCGGATCGGGCTTTGGCAACCCGCGCCTTCTGCATTTTCACACCTGCGGCAGCTATGCACCGGGTGAAATCTGCTGGAACGTTATTGACCCGACCATCACGGCCGATGGCATAGCGCTTTGGGAAAAGGGCCGCCTGCGCATGGATAACCTGCCGGACGCAGATGCAATGCTGACGACGTTTCCCTGTGCTGCGAAAGCTTTCGCACAGCCCGATGACCGGATTGGTCTGTCCGCATAAAAGACAGGCCTGTCAGCGCCGTTCTGCCTGAACCGAAAGGAAGGTGAATGCCTCGGTCAACACCTCGACAAAGCCATGGTTCAGTTCCGCATCAACAGACAGGCTGTCACCGGGGGACAGTGTGAAATCTTCCCCCCCGTAGCGATAGATTGCAGACCCCTCAAGCACATGAAGATAGACCACACCATGCCCCACATAGGTCGGCGGCTGGGCTTCCTGACGGGTGAGAGTCACGCGGCGGGCTTCAAATTGCAGATCGCGCCGGGAATGAACCGCGAGGTTTACGAACTCATGGCTGTGCCCCTGGGAAATACGCGTTGAAACTACGCCTTCCCCGGCCCGTACTAGGGTGTAATCCGCGTGGCTGCTGGCCGTTTCGCGAAACAGGCTGACCAGGGGTACATCCAGGGCGGCGGAAAGCGCACAAAGGGAACTGATGGAAGGCGACACCTGACCGTTTTCAATCCGGCTGACCATTGCGGCAGATATCCTGGCTTTTGTTGCAAGTTCACTGGCTGACCAGCCCATGCCCTGGCGCAACTGCCGCAGTGCCGCACCAATAGCGGTATCAATGCTGTTGTCTTCCTTCGCGCTTGTGCTCATCTCAGCCTTTCTTATGGGCAAATGCCTTTGCAAACCGCCAGTTCAGGTAATCCCCGCAAGTGATTGGTTCCTCTTTCGCCTGGTAATCAGCGCCAAAAACGCCCCGTGCATCAATCAATGTTTCTGGGTTCGGATCGTAAGCCAGCACAAGCGACAGCCGTTCTTTTCCGGACGAATTCACCACCCGGTGCGGTGTGGATTTATAGGCGCCATCTGTCCAACGGTTCAGCAGATCTGCAACATTCACGATCAATGTGCCTTCGATCGGCGGGGCCTGGATCCATTCGCCATCAAGGTTTTCCACCTGTAATCCGCCGACACTGTCCTGACACAGCACCGTCAGCACGCCAAAATCCGTATGTGGCCCTACCCCGAACTGGTCTTTGCCGGCATTTTCATCCTGGGCCGGGTAGTAGACAAAAGAATTGCGGGACAGGGGGGCATCACTGGTTTTCAGGAAGAAATCAGCCCCAAGCCCCAGGCCAAGCGCAAATCCCCGCATCAGATGTTCTGCAACCTCATGGGCGGCGGTGAAATACTGCATGCAGAGGTCCTGCAATTCGGGCATCGCAGCAGGCCATTGATTGTGCCCGCGCAATTCGTGGGCGTCGGGCAAAGTGCCCGCATCATTCTGATAGCCCCAGACAAAGCTTTCTTTCAGATCAGCCTTGGCATCATCCTGCATTTTCGCCCCACCCTGAGGCAACCAGCCGCGGTGGCTGGTATCAATGCGCACATCTTCTTTGGCAGCGGTATCCGCCCGGAAAAAATCAAAGGCTTTCGCGCGCACCGCATCAATCAGATGTTCCGGGATGCCGTGGCCTTTGATGTAAATAAACCCAAGCCCTGTGTTCGCCGCATGCAGCGCCTGCGCCACCCCTTTCGGATCAGATCCGTCACGCAGAGCGGTGATATCAACAACGGGGATAACGTCACTTTCAACCTGTTTTGCTTCTGCGTAGGCCATGGGGGCTCCTGTTGAGTTGTGTGCAATTTATTGCATGCTATGCAATAAATTGCTGTTGGCGCAAGTTTAATCTTTCGCGTAATACCCCACGGTATCGCCGTCAGTGGTGACACCCAGACCATTCAAAAGCCGGTTTACATAGTTGAAATACCCAATGATCTGATTGGCTTCCAGGATCTCCCCATCCGGTACACCCGCTGCCTTTAACGCATCCACATCCGCTTTTTCCATGCGTCCGGGATTGCGTGTCAGCTTTTCCGTATATTGCAACAGCGCCAGATGCTGCCCGTCGAACACATCTTCGGGCTGATGGGCGTTCAGGGCGGCTTCGACACGATCAGCTTTCTCTTCATCCCCCATCAGATGGCGCGCATTGGACCAGTGGTTGGCATAGGAATAAGGACAGTTATTCAGCACGGACACGTAAGAACTGATCACCTCCTGAAACCACATGGGAATGGTGTTGCTGTCATCGTGCAGGCAGGCGCGATACAGCACCACATGGCCATTCATCGTCTGCGGACGCAGAGAATGAACACGCATGACATTATCCACCGTGCCATGCGGTGTGCGGGCGAAATCAAGGGCTTCTTTCAGCTTATCACCGGCATCTTCATCTGAGATCATTTCAATCCATGCAGACATGGGCTTATCCTTTTGGTTCAGTTGCGTTCCTGGGCCTGCATCTTCCGTTCCAGCCAGCGCACGCCGGAAGAAACAATCAGGATCAGAACCAGATATTCGAGAACAAGAATGGTGTAGATTTCCAGCGGTCGGTATTCTGTCACCACCAGTTCATTTGCCCGGCGGGTCAGTTCCTGCATGCCGATTACAGACACAAGTGACGACATCTTCAGCATATAGACCAGCTGGTTTCCAAGTGCGGGCAGAATACGACGGATCGCCTGAGGCAGGATCACATAGCGCATGGTATCGCGGTAGTTCAGGGAAACGGAATGGGCGGCTTCGTATTGTCCCCGATCAATGGATTGGATGCCGGCACGGAAGATTTCTGCCTGAAAAGCACTGTCTGACAGGGCAAGCGCCAGAACGCCGGCCCAGAATACATTCAGCGTGATACCTGTGACCTGGGGCAGGCCGTAATAGACCCAGAGGATCAGAACAAGAATGGGAACGGCTCGAACGACTTCGACGTAAACCCGGTTGATGCTACGCAGGCTCCGTTTTTCCGACAATCCAGGAAGGGCAATCAAAAGACCCACAAACACAGAAATCAGGATGGCTGTCAGGCTCATCAGGATTGTGTTCCAGGCCCCGCCCATCAGAAAGACCAGGTTGTTGTAGCCCGAAGTTGTGGTGGGATCGACGACATACCAGCCCCAGTTGCCAGAGCAGCCGGACAACAGAAAAGCCAAAGGTGTCAGTGTCAGAAAACGTTTCATGTCAGGTCCTCAGTGGCTCAGGATTTTTTGCAGGAAGTCCTGGCAGCGGGTGCTTTTGGGGGCGGTAAAGAAGGTTTCAGGGTCCGCGACTTCGACAATTTCGCCCTGATCCATAAAGACCATTTTGTCCGCAACCCGGCGGGCGAACCCCATTTCATGGGTGACGCAGATCATTGTCATGCCGCTGCCTGCCAGTTCTGTCATGACATCCAGGACCTCATTGATCATTTCCGGATCAAGGGCCGAGGTCGGTTCATCAAACAACAGAATGCGTGGTTCCATGCAAAGGGATCGGGCGATGGCAACGCGCTGTTGCTGACCGCCGGACAGCTGGCGCGGGAACTTATCCGCCTGATCCGCGATGCGCACCCGTTCAAGATAACCCAGCGCGCGATCGCGGGCTTCCTGGTCGGAAAGGCCAAACACGCGTTTCGGACCTAGTGTAAGGTTGTCGAGCACAGTCAGATGCGGAAACAGGTTAAACTGCTGAAATACCATCCCGACATTCGCCCGGATCTTATCCAGGCTTTCACGCGTTTCAGTCAACTCTGTGCCATCAACGACAATCCGGCCTTCTTCATGTTTCTCCAGTCGGTTGATGCAGCGGATCAGGGTGGATTTCCCGGAACCCGACGGCCCGCAGATCACCACACGTTCCCCTTCAGATACCGTCAGAGACACATTTTTCAGTGCCTGAAACGGCCCAAAATATTTTGACAGATTTGTGATCCCGATCAGGCTGTCATTGGCATCGGTTTTCATGTCACTCTCCTGTTAACGCGGACTCAGCGAAGCAGAAAATTAACCACGGCGCAAATAATTTATTTTCTTGCAATGTGGCGCAACTCGGGCAACGCTGATGAAAACGCTGCGAATAAGGAGAGGAAGATGAAGTTTCTGAAAACCTGTGCTGCTGCGCTGATTGCGCTTGCCGGTACTATGCATTCGTCCACCGGAGCCCAGGCGCAATCTGCTTTGCAGGATATCCTGTCCGAAGGTGTTCTTAAAGTCGGCACCACCGGCGACTGGAACCCGATGAGCATGCGCGATCCGGCCACCAATTCCTATCGCGGTTATGATATTGACGTCATGACACAGCTTGCGACTGATCTGGGTGTCGAGATTGAATTCGTTGCGACCGATTGGAAAACGCTCGTCAGTGGCGTTACCTCTGGTCAGTATCATATGACCGGGTCAGCCTCTGTTTCACCGGCCCGCGCCAAAGCGGCCGGATATTCCGACAGTTATTTTTCACTCGCGACTGTGCCGCTTGTTCTGTCGTCCGGCGGTGATCGTTTCCAAAGCTGGGATGATCTGAACCAGGCGGATGTCACTGTGGCCGCAACCCTTGGCACGACACAGGAAACCCAGGTGAAGCAATTCTTCCCTGATGCGCAGCACCGTATTGTTGAAGCGCCGGCACGTGATTTCCAGGAAGTCCTGTCCGGCCGCGCGGATGCACATATCACGTCAAATGTTGAAGCGAACAAGCTGGTGGCGCAATATTCCCAGCTGATGATCGTACCCGTGGACGAACCACGCGCTCCAACCCCAATTGCAATGCTGCTGCCGCAGGATGATCAGGTCTGGATCAACTATGTGAACACATGGATTCGCCTGAAGCAGGAACAGGGGTTCTTTACTGAGCTTGGTGAAAAATGGGATCTGCTTTAACCAGCTAAAGGGTCATTCAGACCGGCGGAGCTGAGGGCTTGGCCGGTCTTTTTCTTTTGGGGCTTCGATGCTGAAAATCTACGCCATTCCTGCCAGTCTTTATTGCGCGAAGCTGCGTATTCTTCTGCGTCACAAAAACCTGGAATGGCAGGAAGTTTCGCCCCCCGGCGGCTATGGTTCGGATGAATACAAACAAATCGTGCCCTCCGGAAATCTGCCGGCTATGCAGGATAGCAACCTTTTGTTGGCGGATTCAGAAGCTATTGCAGAATATCTGAACGAAATACATATTGCGCCCGCCATGCTGCCCGCGGATGCAGTCGCCCGTGCACGGGTGCGCGCATTGGGTCGTTTCCATGATACCCGGCTGGAGCCTGCTTTGCGGGCTCTGTTCCCTCAGATCCCGCCAGAAAAACGTGACAGCGCAATTCTGAAGGAAGGTGGCAAAAGCCTGTCCCGCCACCTGTCTGTGCTGGAGAAACTTTTGGTGGAAACCGATCTGCCGGATGACCAGCTGTTTCTCTGCGATTGCGGATTTGCGATCACCTTTGACTGGCTCGCAGCCTTTGAACACTTCCTGAAATTACCGATAACCTGGCCGGAGGGCGTGCAGACGTACCGTGAAAGATTAAGCCAGCTTCCCGCAATCGCAGAGGAATATGCCGCGTACCGCCCTGTTCTGACCAGCTACATGCAGGAAAACAGCTGATGCGCCTGCTTGAGATGACCTGGCAGGAAGCCGAAGCGCATTTCACAAAGCAACCCGCTGTGATTTTGCCGACCGGATCCGTCGAACAGCACGGACCAATGGGGTTGATTGGCACGGATGCAATCTGTGCGGAAGAAATCGCATGGCGCGGGGCGGATCTGGCTGATGCGATTGTCGCCCCAACCCTCGCCTATGCGCCTGCACCTTTCAATATGGCGTTTCCGGGAACCATGTCTCTCAGCGTGCCGCTCTGGCAGGCTATGGTCACAGAATTACTTGCAGGGCTAACCGAACAGGGCATTCAGAAGATTTATGTGCTGAACGGACATGGGGCAAATCTTGCCCCTCTGAAGGCCGCAGCCGAAACCTGCGTGGCGGATGTGCGTATCAGAAGCTGGTGGGATTTCGATCAGGTCAATCAATTACGCCAGACATGGTATGGCGACTGGGAAGGCATGCATGCGACCCCATCCGAAGTTTCAATCACCCAGGCCACCCACCGCGTCATTGAACCGGGGGATGCCGAAACACCGCCGCAAAAGCTGACCCCTGAATTTATCCGGGCTCATGCCGGTGACAAACACGGGCCACCCGATGAACATCGCCGCAGCTTCCCGGATGGACGTGTCGGATCTCATTCTGCTTTGGCACGGAAAGAACATGGGGCACTTCTGGTGGAAGCTGCCGCAGCGTGCCTGGCAGCAGATTTCAGATCCTTTCTCGAAAGCTAGCAGGGATATCTGTCGGTCTTGGCAATCGCGGGGCCGTGGAAAGGCCCTTTGATGCAACATCTGGAACAAAGGGCGGGTCAGTCACACCATGTCCGCCGGGCGCCACCCGAATAGGGTTCTGCCAGTTCAGCTTCGATCATGATGGTGGCAATGTCCTGGTTGTTTAACAGTAGCTGGCCGATGTGACGGCGAAACTTGTCTTCCGCAGGGGTGCCGTCGCGTTTTAGTTTCAGGATCAGACGCAGATCACCGGCGCTATTGATCAGTTCACGCAGATGATCTTTCGCACGGGTTCCTGCAGCGCGTTCGCTGTCGCATGCGGCAGAGCGGATCTCAGGGGTATTGTAACCTGACAAGCGGATCGATTCAGCCCCCAGGCGGATGGTGTCACCATCGACCACATAGACGTCCGCTGCATTCAGAGAAACTGCGCCGGCTTGCGGCTTCATCAACGCATAAAGTGCAAATGCCAGCAGCGAAGTCAAAGCTGCTGGCAGAATGTGATGTCGGACGTTCATGGAAAATTGTTTTCAACGTTGGTGTTTGCTGAAGTCTCTGAAGACAGAGGGGCGACAGGGGTTAATCCTGTAATACGCCCCACAGATCATATTCCCCGGCTTCGTCAACCTGTACGGTGACAATATCGCCGGGGGTCAGATCTTCTGCGCCTTCGTCAATAAACAGGTTTCCGTCGATCTCGGGCGCGTCGGCCATGGTGCGGGTCGTGGCGATGCCGTCTTCGTCCACGTCATCCACGATCACATCCAGTACTTTGCCAACTTTCGCCGCAAGCTTTGCCTCAGAAATCGCCTGGGCTTTCTCCATGAAGCGTTCCCAGCGGTCTTGCTTCACCTCTTCAGCCACATGGTCTGGCAGATCATTAGAACGCGCGCCATCGACGTTTTCGTATTTAAAACAGCCCACACGATCAAGCTGCGCTTCATCCATCCAATCAAGCAGATGTTGGAACTCGGCCTCGGTCTCACCGGGGTAACCCACGATAAAGGTGGATCGCAGGGTGATATCCGGGCAGGTGTCGCGCCAGGCGGCAATCTCTCCCAGGCTTTCGGACATGCCGGGGCGCGCCATGCGTTTCAAAACATCCGGGTGGGAATGCTGGAAGGGGATGTCCAGATAAGGCAGAACACCATTCGTGGGATCCGCCATAAGCGGCATGAGATCGCGCACAAACGGGTAGGGATAGACATAGTGCAGGCGCACCCAGGCCCCAAGTGATCCCAGATCACGCGCCAGATCCTGAATATGGGCGCGGTGTCCGCGATCTTCGGCAAACTTAATGTCCATACCATAAGCAGAGGTATCCTGGCTGATCACCAGAAGTTCGCGGACACCGGCCTCTACCAGTTTTTCCGCCTCACGCATCACCGCATGGGCAGGGCGGCTTTGCAGGCGGCCGCGCATATCGGGAATGATGCAGAATTTGCAGCGGTGATTACAGCCCTCGGAAATCTTCAGATAGCTGAAATGGCGGGGGGTCAGGGACACACCGCTTGCGGGCAGCAAGTCGACAAAGGGATCGGGCGACGGCGGCACAGCACCATGCACCGCATCCAGCACCTGTTCATATTGATGCGGCCCGGTGACGGCGAGAACATTGGGGTGGGTGCCGCGAATGTATTCTTCTTCCGCGCCCAGGCAGCCGGTGACAATCACCTTACCGTTTTCATTCAGAGCCTCGCCAATCGCATCCAGGCTTTCGGCCTTGGCACTGTCGAGAAACCCGCATGTGTTCACAATCACCGCATCCGCACCGGTGTAATCCGGGCTGATCGCATAGCCTTCCGCGCGCAGACGGGTCAGGATGCGTTCACTGTCCACCAGCGCCTTGGGGCAACCAAGGCTGACCATGCCGATACGCGGCTGGCCGTCACGGGTTTTACCGCCGCTCAGGCGAATTTGCGGGGCGAGGTCAGGGCGGAGATCTGGCGGATTGCTGGATGACGTGTTCATCCGCCCCCTATAAGGCCCTGGCGGGTGGTGGGGCAAGGGTGGTATTCTTGCGAAACGGCCCGGTCATACCCATATTGAAAACATAATGACAAATTTTCAGACCTACCGCCCTTCGTTTAATGAGATACTTAACGGAACCCCGCTGACCCCGGCGGAGGAAAGTTTGCTTGATGCCTGTAAGACAACTGGGGCTGTTTTCATTGGCGGTGAAGTGCCGGACAAGGCAACGCCGGAAAACAGCATTCGCGGAGAATTAATCCGCTATTTGATGATGGGGGGATGCGAGACACATCAGCCGAATGCGCGGGGTGTCTTTGTATTTGGAGCGTATATTACTGGATATCTAATTTTGGATGGCTGCCGATCGCCACTTGATCTTGGTGTTGTAAGGAGCCGATTTGAGCAGGGAGCAGATTTCGATGATAGTGAAGTCGGCGCAGTGGTTCTCTCCACTTCCTATCTGCCGGGATTGACGGGCGAACGGATGACGGTGAAGCGGAGTTTCTTCATGAGACACGGCTTTTGTAGCGCTGGATCAGTTGTGTTGTCAGGGGCTCACATTGGAGGGCAGCTGGATTGTGCAGGAGCGCGTTTTGAGGCTGAGGAGGGGGCCGCACTGGAAGCTCAAGGGCTTACCGTTTCAGGTGACGTATTCTTGCGAGATGGTATTCTCGCTTGCGGAAGAGTTGATCTGCAAGGAGCGCAAATCAAGGGGCAGCTCGATTGTACTCATGGGTCGTTTCATAAGGGAATGGGGTTGCAGAGTGCCGTTGTCGGAGCTGAGTTTTACTTTCGGTTTGTTAGGGCATTCAATGGTACACTTGATCTGAGTGAAGCACATGTTACCTGTCTTGGGGATGACGCAGCTAGCTGGGAACAGCCAGATGACCTCGATCTTACTGGGTTTCGTTTTGATACGGTTCAAAGCCATATGTCGGTATCTGATCGACTGGGTGTTCTAACAAATCATGCTAAACAAGGTGCAAATATTGTTTTTCATAGTCAGCCCTATACACATCTTGCCAAGCACTTTCATAGCAATGGTGAGCGGCAGGCGGCAGCGTGTATACTCTATGAACGGGAAAAACATCTGGCACGGGCGGAATGGGCGCGGGCGCATGAAAAGCTGGATGGTACCTGGCGCGAAGCCTTTCGCTGTCAGGGGGCGGATTTTGCGCAGATGTTTCGTTGGGTCTTTCAGGCGTTCGCCGGCTTCGGTCACAAACCCATGCGGGCGTTTTACTGGGCGCTTGCAACGGTGGTGTTTTCGATGCTTTATTTCCACCTCACATATATCAACGGGCAGATGGTGCCGAACTCGGATATTATTCTGAACTCGCAGGCCTGGCTTGATGTAGTGAAGGACGGCGTTTCCAATCCGACGGAGGCCTGGGGGCTGACAGCGCCCGGCAGTGATTATGAAACCTTCTCTGCCATTGGTTATGGCTTTGATCTGTTTGTGCCGCTGGATGCGCTGGGACAGGAGATTGCCTGGGCACCGAGTTTGTCGCGCGGAAACTGGGGCTGGTGGGGGCACTATCTGCGTTGGCCCATTCAAATTGTGGGCTGGGTTCTGACGGCGATTGGCGCGGCGCTTCTGACCGGCCTGATCGGGCGGGATCGCGAATAGGGCGCGCGCCGGGAACATGGGGGGCATATTTTGCCCCCTTGTCTTCCCCCCGTGATTTGTCTAAGCCAGCGCTTATGAACGCAGCAATCGCCAAAACCGTCCTCCGACGACGCTGATTGAACCGGGCCACTGGCGCCGGGGTTTTCGCATGGAAACCGCCTTCATCTGCGCGAAATGCGCGCAACCCCTTAAAACACCCTTAAATAAAATTGACATGGCCCCCGGGGTTTGGCAGCAATTGCTTTTCGCAGCCTCAAACCGGACCATCTGAAAGAGGAAACATCATGATCCCCTCCGTTTTGCCGACTTACGCACGTGCGCCGCTTTCTTTCGTGAAAGGCGAAGGCTCCTGGCTGATCGAGGCTGATGGCCGACATTTTCTTGATCTGGGTGCTGGCATTGCCGTAAATGCGCTGGGCCATGCCAACCCCGCGCTTGTCGAAGCCCTGACCGATCAGGCGCAGACGCTTTGGCATACATCCAACCTGTATGAAATCCCGGCGCAGACAAAGCTTGCGGATCAGCTGGTTGAGGCGACATTTGCCGATACGGTCTTCTTCACCAATTCCGGCACAGAGGCCTGTGAACTCGCGGTGAAAATGGCGCGCAAATACTGGCACGACAAAGATCAGCCGGAGCGTGTTGAAATCATAACCTGGGAAGGGTCTTTCCATGGTCGGTCAAGCGCCGGTATCGCAGCGGCGGGATCTGAGAAGATGGTCAAAGGTTTTGGTCCGATCCTTGATGGTTTTGTGCATATGTCCTTTGGCGATGTGGAAGGCACGGAAGTCGCGATCAATGACAAAACCGCTGCGATCCTTGTGGAACCTGTGCAGGGCGAAGGCGGCATTCGTCCGATTGAAAACGCCGATCTGATGGCCCTGCGTGCGATGTGCGATGAAAACGGCATTCTGCTGATTTTTGACGAGGTGCAATGTGGCGTTGGTCGTACCGCGAAACTGTTCGCCCATGAATGGGCCTATATCGCGCCTGACATCATGATGGTTGCCAAAGGCATTGGCGGTGGCTTCCCCCTTGGTGCGGTTCTGGCGACGGAAAATGCGGCCAGTGGTATGGTCGCGGGCACGCATGGATCTACCTATGGCGGCAATCCCCTGGCCTGTGCTGTGGGCAGCAAAGTGATGGAGATCGTATCAGACCCCGAATTCCTGGAAGATGTCAGCCGTCGTGCGGGTCTTTTGCGCCAGAAACTGGAAGGCCTTGTGGCCGCGCACCCTGAGGTGTTTGAATTTGTACGTGGTTCCGGCCTGATGCTGGGTCTGCGCTGTAAGGCTGTGAATATGGATGTGGTGAACGCAGGTTACGCCAATGGCGTGATCACCGTGCCTGCGGCGGATAATGTCATCCGCCTGCTGCCCCCGCTCACCATCTCTGATGACGAAATCTCTGAGGCTGTTGAACGCCTTGATGCAGCGGCCACTGCCGTTGAACAGGCCTGAAGGAGGGCCGGTATATGAACCATTTTCTTGATATCAATAAAACGGCGCCGGAAGACCTGCGTTATATGATCGACAACGCGGCAGCCATGAAAGCCGCCCGAGCCGGTATGCCCAAAGGCACGCCAGATGCAGATCAACCGCTGGCAAATCACATGGTCGCGCTGATCTTTGAAAAGCCATCCACCCGGACTCGCGTGTCTTTTGATGTGGGCGTACGCCAGATGGGCGGCCAGACCATGGTGCTGTCTGGCAGCGAAATGCAGCTGGGGCATGGCGAAACCATCGCGGATACCGCACGCGTGTTGTCGCGTTACGTTGACCTGATCATGATCCGTACGTTTGAGGAACAGACCCTGCTGGAATTGGCCGAATACGCGACTGTACCAGTGATCAACGGCCTGACGGACCGCACGCATCCTTGTCAGATCATGGCGGATATTCTGACGTTTGAGGAAAAGAGCGGCCCGATCAAAGGTAAGAAAGTTGTCTGGTCTGGTGACGGCAACAACGTGTTCGCAAGCTTTGCCCATGCCGCCGGTCAGTTCGGCTTTGACCTGACGTTCACGGGCCCTGAACCGCTTGACCCGGAAATGTGTTTCATTGAGGAAGCTCGCGCCAAAGGCGTGAAAGTCGAGATTGAGCGCGACCCGAACAAAGCCGCCGAAGGTGCCGATCTGATCGTGACCGATACCTGGGTGTCCATGCATGATCCGCAATCCGCCCGTGAACGCCGCCACAATCAGCTGCGCGGGTATCAGGTGACGGAGGACCTGATGTCAAAGGCGAAAGATGACGCCCTGTTCATGCACTGCCTGCCTGCGCACCGCGATGAAGAAGCAACCAATTCCGTGATGGATGGCCCGCAATCGGTGGTCTTTGATGAGGCCGAGAACCGTTTGCACGCCCAGAAAGCTGTGATGCGCTGGTGCCTTGGGAAATAACAGAAAAACAACGGTCCCTGGTTTTCAGGGGCCGTTTTCTTTTGTCTGATCTGGTTTTGTTAAATCTGTAGCAAGGAATAGGCGCGTAGCCTGACTACGATTCTATTGTGCCCCTATGCGGGCCGGATTTACAGATCAGGGACCTGACAATGAGTTTTGTAGAAAAACGTGATGTGTTCCGCCCCGAAAGTGGCGAAGCTCCGTTTGGCATTGAAGAGATTTTCTTTTCACATACGGATGATCGCGGGATCATAAAATCAGGGAATTTCCTGTTTCAGAAGATTTCGCACTACTCCTGGGGTGAACTTCTGGGGGCACCCCATAAAATTATCCGGCATGAAGACATGCCCAAAGGGGTTTTCCACCTGTTGTGGAAGACGATTCAAGCCGGTAAACCAATGGGCGCCTATGTTAAAAACCGGACAAAGGATCAGCTGGAGTATTGGGTTTTTGCCGTGGTTCTTCCTTATAATGGCGGCTATCTTTCAGTACGGATCAAGCCATCAACTGAGGTGCTCAACAAAGTTGTAAAACTGTACAGCGGGGCGCTGGAAAAGGAAAAGGACGGCACACATTCCGCAGCTGAAAGTTCTGACTATATCGTTGCCGGGATTCAGGATATGGGTTTCAGCGATTATGCGGCGTTTTGTAGTCATGTACTTGCCCAGGAGCTTTCAAGTCGGGATGCTTTGTTAAAAAGGTCTGCAAGCACCAGTAAGGACCGCTTTCAGAGCATGCTGAATGCGGCGTCTGACCTTCAGGAAGAAACCGCAGGGCTATCTCAGGCTTTTGAGGCGATTGGTACGATTCCAACCAATCTGCGTGTCATTGCAACACGTCTTGAAGCGGCTGGTGGTGCCATCAGTGTTTTGTCGCAGAATTACTGGGCGATGTCGCAGGAGATTTCTGGCTGGTTTAACAACTTTGTCGCTGATCCACGCAGCGATTTTGCCAAAATCAGGGATACAATTGATGAATGCTGGATGCTGCATTGCACGGCCCGGATCCTTCATGAGGCAGCGACGGATTTTGAACGGGAAAGACGCCAGTTGGGGACGATAGAAACAGATACTGAAAAGAAAAGCCTGGACCAGCTGGCGACAGAACAGACAGCGCTTGCGAACAAAGGGCTGAAAAAGATTGCGGAAGAAGCAGAACGGATTGCGACAGCCATCACTGTAATGAGGCGCTATATTTCCGGGCTGAGCATGACCCGCGTAATGTGTAAAATAGAAAGTGCGCGCTTACCACGTGGTGGCGATAGCCTGTCGGATATAATCGAGCAGCTTGGCGCGTTTCAGGGCACAATAAACCGACAGCTGGGAACAATCGAAAATATGAGCCGAAATATTCAGTCCATGGCCCAGACACTCATTCAGGAACAGAACGGGGGCGTCACCTCCTGAAGCGTCGGCAATTATTCTCGCTGGAATACCAGGCGCAGCTGGCTTAGTTTAGTCGGGCAACCGATCATATTTCAAAAGCTTGCATGTGGATGAAAAATCAGAAATGGTTGCGCTAACATTTCTGGAGTAAATTACGATGCGCGAAGCGAACGTTGGTTTGATCGGTTTGGGAACGATGGGCAGTGCACTGGCGCTTAACAT
The DNA here is from genome assembly GCF_016123485.1 of Halocynthiibacter styelae. Taxonomy (GTDB): domain Bacteria; phylum Pseudomonadota; class Alphaproteobacteria; order Rhodobacterales; family Rhodobacteraceae; genus Halocynthiibacter; species Halocynthiibacter styelae. The sequence continues at coordinate 19,182 of NZ_JADCKQ010000010.1, forward strand.
CGCGGAAAAGGGCTTTAACCTTGCTGTCACTACATTGCATCCGGACCGGGTAGATGAATTCCTGACGGGTGCCGGGGAGCTGGCCGAAAATCTTATAGGGGCAAAATCCGCAGAGGAAATGGTCGCCGCTCTGACGCCGCCCCGTTCTCTGATCCTGCTGGTGCCAGCTGGTCCCGCAGTTGATGCCATTGTTGAAACTTATGCGCCGTTATTATCTCCGGGTGATACGATCATTGATGCCGGGAATGCGAATTTCCACAACACCCGCAAACGGGCTGAGGAACTTGCTGCCAGGGGGCTGAATTTTGTCGGCATGGGCGTGTCTGGCGGTGAAGAAGGTGCGCGCAACGGCCCTTCCATTATGGTGGGCGGGGCGAAAGAAAGCTACGTACCACTGCGCCCGGTGATCGAAGCCATCGCTGCGAAATTCGAAGGGGATCCCTGTGCCGACTGGCTGGGCCCGGATGGCGCGGGTCACTTCGTTAAAACTGTACACAATGGCATTGAATATGCTGACATGCAGATGATCGCAGAGGTTTATGGTCTGCTGCGTGATGGTGAAGGTGCTGCACCCACGGATGTTGGCACCCTGTTTGAGAGCTGGAACGCCGGAAAGCTGAATTCGTTCCTTATGGAAATCAGCGCCGAAATCCTTCAGGCCAATGATGATGCGACAGGCAAACCCGTGGTCGATGTGATCATGGATAAGGCGGGTCAGAAGGGGACCGGGCGCTGGACCGTGATTGAGGCGCTTTCACTTGGTCAGTCTGCCAGCACCATTGAGGCGGCTGTTGGGGCACGTGGCTGGTCTGCGGACCGGGAGGCTCGGGCAACTGGTGAAAATCTTTTCCCGGGTGATGCGGGCAAATGTGAATTTGACCGTACAGATCTGGCAGATGCACTGCTTGCGGCCCGCATTATTGCCTATGCACAGGGTTTTCAGGTGCTGACCGCAGCCTCTGAAGAATACGAATGGGGCATCGATATGGCGCGTGTTGCGGAAATCTGGCGCGCAGGATGTATCATTCGCTCTGCGCTTCTGGATGATATTTCTGATGCTTTCCGTTCTGACCTTCCTGATGGTCGTTTGTTGTTTGCACCGGCCTTTCATGATGCATTGACGAAAGGCACAGACGCGATGCGCCGGATCGTTTCCACCGCAATTCTGCAAGGGCTTCCCGTGCCGGCGTTCTCTGCCGCACTGGCCTGGTTCGACAGCATGCGTCAGGCCCGCGGAACAACAAATATGGTACAGGCACAGCGTGATTTCTTTGGCGCGCATAGCTTTGAACGGCTGGATCAGCCCGGGTCACATCATGGCCCATGGGCGCAGAAAAACAGCTGATCAGAAATAACGCAACAAGCCCTGCAAGGCGGGTTCCCTGACCTGCCTTGCAGCAATTTCCGGTTTGAACCATTGTAAACTGCGCCGGCCTGCTTCCGGAAATTCATCGGACATTTCTATGACCTGACAGGCGAAAACCTGAACACGGCAGGTTCGTATGTCACCTTTTTTCGACAGTTTTTCGTATAGATAGCTGCCAATCGGGCCAACGGAATATATGCCGTGCGTCACACCGGCTTCTTCCCATGCTTCCTGGCGGGCCGTGTCACGCAGTGTTCTTCCGGGTTCTGACCAGCCCTTCGGCAGGATCATCCGTTTTGTGCGCAAACTTGTGATCAGCAGGATTTCACGGCCCTGCATCCCGTCGCGAAAACACAGCGCCCCGGCTTGGTCATAGACTGGCCGCCCGGGCAGTTCCGGGTCGTCATAGCGGCAGGCGTGGCGTAAGATCTCGGGTTTCATCAGGTAACCGATAACTGTGATAAGTGATCTTATATCCCTTCAATATCACAGTTTTCTCACAGAAACCAGGTCAGCGCTTTCGGGGTTTTGCCCGCAGAGTTGGCGGCGCTTCGGTCGGATCTTCCGGCCAGGGATGTTTGGGGTAGCGCCCACGCATGTCTTTGCGCACATCTGCCCAGGATGTTTTCCAGAATCCGGGAAGGTCCGATGTCACCTGCAACGGCCGGCGGCCTGGGGACAGCAAAGTCATCCTCAACGGTTGCGGGGGGGTGCCAACACAGGGATGCTGCGTTGTGCCAAACACTTCCTGAATGCGCAGTTCAATTGCCGGGGTTTCACCACTGTAGTCGATCGCGATCTTATTTCCCAGGGGACTGATGAAATGCGCAGGCACCAGGCGATCAAGTTCCAACAGGATGTGATGCGGCAGGTAGGAACGCAGGGCTTCCAGCGTGTCAAAACTACGAAGCGCCCGGCTTGTACGGGGGATATCATTCGCGGTCACAAACCAGGGTAACAGCCAGGTATCTGCGTCTGCGTATAGTGCGGCATCCGACAAATCCGGCACATCGGCCTGCCCGGTCAGAAGGCGGGCACGGGCCAGAAACAACGCGGATTTACTGCCGAAGGGGGGGCGCAATTCCTGCCAGACTTTCAGTGCTTCCTGCGCCAGCGCGTCTTTTGAAACATCCTTCCAGATCTGATCACTTAATGCGATTGCGCCCATGCGTTCCTGGGTGCGGGCGTGGATGCGATCATCCCGCCGGGACCAGACGCAACTGTTTGCTCGTACGATACGGGCGCCGAATAGCCCGCGTATTTCTGCTTCCGAAATGGTGAGTCCCAGACGCATTTTCGCTTCCCGGCGATCCCCGTCCAGATCTGTGGCAACCAGCAGGCGCTGCCCGGCCAAAGGGTCTTCGGCATTTAGAATTGCGCCTTTGCCACCGCTCATCAGATAGCGGGGATCTTCACCGGGGCGACGCAGGGCGATACGATCAGGATAGGCAAGTGCGGCCATTTCAGCGGTGCTGAAGGTGCGTTGCGGCTTTATCCCGGCGGTGATTTTTGCAAGGCGTTTTGCGTCATCCCGGATGCGTTGCAATGTGCCCCGATCCGGTGGGAAGGATGCGTCACGCGGGTTTTTCAATGCGCTCAGACGCAAGGACAGATCCGCAGGCGCATGGCGTGGCAGTGGGTCGCGATCCGCCAGCAAAGCGGCGAGAGGTGCAGCATCCTGTCCGCAAGTGACCAGCATATGTGCAAGACGCGGATGCAGGGGCAGGGCAGCAATAATGCGACCATGCGCGGTAATCAGTCCTTTTTCGTCCAGCGCGCCCAGGTCATTCAGAAGACTTTGGGCGGCGGACCACATGCCTGTGTCTGGCTGCGTCAGGAAGGCCATTTCCGACGGGTCGGTCGCCCCCCAGAGAGCCAGTTCCAGAACCAGCCCGCAAAGATCGGCACTTTCAATTTCTGCAGGGGGGAAGGCGGCCAGTGCCCCTTCTTCGCCCCTGGTCCACAGCCTGTAGCATACGCCAGGGGTCAATCGTCCTGCGCGGCCCTGGCGCTGGGTGGCTTCGGCTTTGGTCACGCGTTCTGTCACGAGCCGCGACATGCCGGATCCTGCATCAAAGCGCGCCCGCCGGGAACGACCGGCATCAACGACGATGCGTATGCCATCAATGGTCAGGGAGGTTTCAGCGATGGACGTGGCCAGAACCACTTTGCGCCCGCTTTGTGCAGGTTGGATGGCCGCGCGTTGTGCTTTGAAATCCATGGCACCGAAAAGTGTGAAAACCCTGCAATCAGCCGGTACGCGATCGCGCAGCAGGGCTTCGACTCGGCGGATTTCACCTTCGCCTGGCAGGAAAGCCAGCAAGCTGCCATCTTCCGCATCAAGCGCCTGCAAGATCAGATCTGCAACACCTTCTTCAAGGCGGGCTTTTGATGCGCGGGGTTTGTCAAGCCAGCGTGTTTCCACCGGATAGGCGCGGCCTTCTGATGTGACCACCGGAGCGTCCCCCAGCAGTTTCGCCACGGGTTCGGCATCAAGTGTCGCAGACATTACAATCAGCGTCAGGTCATCGCGCAGGACCCCGCGGATTTCACTGATCAGCGCAAGCCCCAGATCCGCATTGAGGGACCGTTCGTGAAATTCATCAAAGATCACGCAGCTTACACCAGTCAGTTCCGCATCACTCTGGATCATCCGGGTCAGAATGCCTTCGGTCACCACTTCAATCCGGGTTTTTGCGGTGGTTTTGCTTTCTCCGCGAATGCGATAGCCGACTGTTTCACCGGCCTTCTCACCAAGGATCTCAGCCATCCGCGTCGCAGCCGCACGCGCCGCAAGACGGCGCGGTTCCAGCATTATGATGCGCCCTTCAGGAATCACATCCAGAAGCGCCAGCGGCACTTTGGTGGTTTTACCCGCACCGGGTGGGGCCTGCAGGACGGCCTGACCATGGGTTTTCACTGCAGCCAGCAGATCAGGCAGGACGTCGTCAATGGGAAGCGCAAAAGACATAATGGCTTATTGCCGCAGGGGCCGCGCGGGATCAAGCTTGTCTGATGCAATGTGCACCGCCATAAAGACCAAAACGCGAGGAGAGCAGGCAATGAATACAGCGGATATGGCACAACGCATTGTTGCAGGCGAACGTCGGGCGCTGGCGCGGGCGATCACGCTTGTGGAAAGCTCCCGTTCGGATCATCGCGCACAAAGCCAGGATCTGCTGGATCACTTAGGCTCGCTTGCTCCGGATCGACAGGCCCTGCGGATTGGTCTGTCCGGCACGCCGGGGGTTGGTAAATCAAGTTTTATTGAAAGTTTTGGCCTGATGCTGACAGGGCAGGGGCTGAAAGTTGCAGTGCTGGCGGTGGATCCGTCATCTGCACGTTCCGGGGGCTCTATCCTTGGGGACAAAACCCGTATGGAAGAATTGTCCCGTGACCGCAATGCCTTCATTCGCCCTTCGCCCAGCCAGACAGAACTGGGCGGTGTCGCACGCCGCTCTCGCGAAGCCGTGGCCTTGTGTGAAGCCGCCGGTTTCGACGTGATCCTGATTGAAACTGTGGGGGTCGGACAATCGGAAACCACCGTTGCCGAGATGTCCGATCTGTTTATCCTGCTGATGGCACCCGCTGGGGGCGATGAATTGCAGGGCGTCAAACGCGGCATCATGGAAATCGCGGATATGATCCTTGTGAACAAAGCGGATGGTGCGCTGAAAGACGTGGCAACGCGCACCTGTGCGGATTATTCCGGTGCCCTGCGTCTGATGCGCAAGCGTGTGTATGATCCGGAAGGTTTCCCAAAGGCCTGCACCGTTTCCGCCTGGGAGGGGCATGGCCTGACAGAAGCCTGGGCAGATATGCAGGCCCTGGCAGAATGGCGCAAAACGGAAGGTCACTGGACACATCGCAGATCAAATCAGGCACGCCACTGGTTTGAAGAAGAGGTACGGCAGGCCCTGCTGGCACGTCTGACAGAGGATCCAGCCGTTCGTGCGCAGATGCAAGGGTTTAGTGCCGAGGTTGCCGGGGGGCAGTTGTCTGCCTCTGCTGCAGCGCAAAATATGCTGAAACTGTTAAGCTGATCAGGGATATCTTCATGCGTTTGTTTCTTCTGACTTCTCTGACGATGGTGGCTTTCGCTGCAAATTCCGTCCTGAATCGCGCGGCCCTTGTCACGGGCGACATGACGGCCCTGCAGTTTTCGGCCATCCGGGCGATGTCCGGGGCGATTATATTGCTTGTGCTGATCCTCTGGCAATCAGGAAACCTGGCCCGCCTGCGTGCTGCCAGTATCACCGGTGGGGCAATGCTGGCGCTGTATCTGGTTGGTTTTTCGATCGCTTACACACATATGGATTCGGGCGTTGGTGCGTTGATTCTGTTTGGTGGTGTGCAGATCACGATGTTTGGCGGTGCTTTGATTGCACGTGAAAACATTCCCCCGCAACGCTGGGTCGGGGCCGCGCTGGCCTTTGCCGGGCTTGTGGTGCTGGTCTGGCCTTCAGATTATTCCGGGTCCTGGGTGCATGCCGAAATCTTCATGGGCTTGGCTGCGCTGGGCTGGGGCATCTATTCACTGCTGGGGCGCGGTGCTAAAGATCCGCTTGCGGCCACAGCCGGAAATTTTGTCTATGCCTGCCTGCCGGTTGGTGTGGCGCTGATGATGCTTGATGGTCTTCGCATCCCTGAGCTTACGATTGCGCTGTTCTACGCTGTTCTGTCAGGTGCAATCACGTCAGGGCTGGGCTATGCGCTCTGGTATCAGCTGCTGCCGCAACTGCGCACAAGCATTGCGGCGATCGCGCAGCTTTCGGTTCCCCTGATTGCCGCTGCAGGTGGGGTGATTTTTCTGTCTGAAGCCACCGACAACCGTTTCTGGATTGCGGCTTTCCTTGTCCTCGGCGGGATCGCGCTGTCCTTGTTTCCGTCGCGGAAACGCCTCTCGAATTCTTAACGGCCGCCGCCTATATACCGCTTATGCGCTGGTTATCTGCCTTGATTTTTTCTGCCCTGACCATGCCCGCCCAGGCGGATTGCGTGGTGCTTTTGCACGGGTTGGCGCGCACAGAATCCTCAATGGTGGTTATTGAAGAAGCCCTGGAGTCCAATGGCTACAACGTCGTCAATCAGGGTTATGATTCGACACATGAAGACATTCCGACGCTGGCAGAACTTGCGGTGCCCGAAGGGGTCCGCCGCTGTCAGGTGCAGGATCCGGTCGGGACGGTGCACTTTGTGACCCATTCCATGGGCGGCATCATTCTGCGGGCCTATGTGGCGCAGGAACGCCCGGACATGCTGGGGCGGGTTGTGATGATGGGGCCACCCAATCAGGGATCAGAACTGGTAGACAGTTTCAGCCGGCTTGAACCGTTTGCATGGATCAACGGGCCTGCGGGCATGGATCTTGGGACGGGTGTTCAGAATGCACCACGCAGTCTGCCAGCGCCTGCGTTTGAGCTGGGCATAATCGCGGGCAGCCGGTCACTGAACCCTTTGTATTCGGCGGTTATTCCAGGGGCAGATGACGGAAAGGTTGCCGTGGCCTCTACCCGGCTTGCCGGAATGCGGGATCATATTTCCCTGCCTGTGACACATACATTTATGATGAACAACCCGCTGGTGGTTGGCCAGGTTCTGACATTCCTGCAAACGGGGTATTTTGAACCTGACATGTCTTATCGTCAGGCGGCAGAAATGATTGCCGGACCAATCCTTGAGGATGATGACTGATCCGGCAGTGTGTTATTTAGATGCGCCCTGCACACGGTTCACGTGGCCCATCTTGCGGCCGGTTTTCACTTCGGCTTTGCCATAAAGATGGATGGAGGCTTTCGGATCGGCCAGCAGGTCCGGCAGGTGGTCCATGTCCTCGCCAATCAGGTTTTCCATGACCACATCCGAATGACGTTTGCCATCGCCCAGCGGCAGGCCCGCTACCGCACGGATGTGTTGTTCGAACTGATCAACCGCGCAGCCGTTCTGTGTCCAGTGGCCTGAGTTATGAACGCGAGGGGCGATTTCATTGACGATCAGACCTTTCGGCGTAACGAAAAGCTCCACCCCCAGAACGCCAACATAATCCAGCGCGTTCAGGATGTTCGCCGTCAGCAGAACTGCATCCATTCGCTGGCTTGCTGTCAGGCGGGCAGGGACGGTGGTCGTGTCCAGGATGCCGTCTTTATGCACGTTTTCGCCGGGGTCATAACAGGACACTTCGCCATTGACGCCGCGCGCACCGATGACGGAAACCTCATGCGAGAAATCAACAAAGCCTTCCAGCACTGCAGGGGCGCCGGCCATGGCTTCATAAGCTGTGCGGGCATCTTCTGCGGTTTTCAGGCGGGCCTGGCCCTTGCCGTCATAGCCCATGCGGCGGGTCTTCAGGATGGCAGGCGTGCCGATATCAGTAATCGCAGCTTCCAGATCCTCAAAGCTTTCGACATTGGCGAAAGGTGCGGTGGTCAGGCCAAGGTCACGCAGATATGTTTTCTCTGTCAGACGGTCCTGGGACACACGCAGGGCTTCGCGACCCGGGCGGATCGGGCGCAGGCTTTCCAGCAGATCCAGGGCCGATGTCGGGATGTTTTCAAACTCATAGGTGATCACATCGACGGTTTCGGCAAAGGCACGCAGCGCGTCCTCATCATCGTAAAACGCAGTGGTCACACGATCCGCAACCTGGCCAGCAGGCGGGTTGGCACCGGGTTCAAAGATGTGGGTTTTATAGCCAAGACGTGAGGCGGCCACAGAAAGCATCCGGCCAAGCTGACCACCGCCAAGAATACCGATGGTCGCGTTTGCGGGCAGGGGGGCGTTTGTATCAGTCATCGACAGGTTCATCCGGAATAGAGGCAGACAGCGCATCGCGCCAGGCGTCAAGTTTTTCGGCAAGCGCGCCATCAGAGACCGCAAGAATACCGGCAGCCATCAGGCCTGCATTTGCAGCACCCGCAGCACCAATGGCCATGGTCGCAACCGGAAAGCCCTTGGGCATCTGCACGATGGAATAAAGGCTGTCGACACCGGAAAGCGCTTTGGTCTGCACCGGCACACCAATCACCGGCACGCGGGTTTTAGACGCCATCATGCCCGGAAGATGCGCAGCACCCCCGGCCCCGGCGATGATCACCTTCACACGACCAGCGGCCTTCTTGCCATAATCCCACAGACGATCCGGCGTGCGGTGGGCAGAAACAATCTTTGCCTCATAGCTGATCCCCAGTTCATCGAGAATATCAGCGGCCAGTTTCATTGTCGGCCAGTCTGACTGGCTGCCCATAATAATGCCCACATCTGCCATGGTCATATCCTTCGGTGGCTTTCAGGAAGCGGCACTATAGCCAATTCAGGCGCACAGACAATCTGACAATGGTACCCTGCGTAAATTTCAGGCAGAAATTACGCGATAATATCGGGTGTCAGTTCGTTTTCGATCTTCTGGATCCGGTCTTTCAGGAACAGCTTCTGCTTTTTCAGCCGTTTCAGCGCCAGCTGATCGGCGGTTGCGCGTTCTGCCAGCGCGTCAATCGCGTCATTCAGATCCCGGTGTTCTTCACGCAGAACCTGCAGTTTTACCCGCAATACATCGTTGTGAGACATTTCTTCAGGAGCATCCATTGTCATGGCCTTTTTTATTATTGTCGCCAATTTAACCGCATCAGCGCCAATAAAAAAGAGAGAAATAGACCAAATACCTTGCAAGCCCGGGGACGGCGGCACATATTTTACCTGTCTGTGTTGCCGATATGCGGGGCGCGGGCGTGAGTCGCTGAACACAGGACAAAAAAGATGACAAAACTGACCCTTGGGTCTTACCCCTATCTTCTGGGTTTTGATCAGCTGGAACGGCTGGTGGAACGCACTGCAAAATCCGGAAATGACGGCTATCCCCCTTTTAACATTGAACAAACCAGTGATCATTCCTTCCGTATTACGCTGGCCGTGGCGGGCTTTGCAGAAGAAGATCTGACGATCACGGTCGAAGACAGTCAGTTGAATGTGCGTGGTGCACAGCAAGACGCGGATGACGACCGGGTCTTTTTGCACCGGGGAATCGCGGCAAGACAGTTTCAGAAAAGTTTTGTTCTTGCGGAAGGGGTTGAAGTTGGTGCCGCAAGCATGGAAAACGGACTCCTGCATGTGGATCTGACTCGTTCCGTGCCGGAAACGGTTGTGCAGACCATACAAATCAACAAACCCCGCGGGGCATAATGAATTCAGAATATGATTTTCCCGGGCTTGAGCCTGTTGAAGGCGACAACGAGAATCGCACGGTTTACGTGCGTGCGGTTGACGTTGCTGATCTGCCGGATGAAATGCAGGACGCTGCCGGGGATGTCGAACATCTTTATGCGGTCTGCACGGAAGAAGGTGAACAGCTTGCCTTGGTGAATGAACGCCGCCTGGCTTTTGTGCTGGCGCGTGAACATGATTACGCCCCGGTGTCGGTGCATTAAGCACAGACATCAAATTGAACTGCTGGCTGATAGAGGGCTGAACTGCCGGGATATCAGCATTACCGCCAGGCTTTCGGGCTGGCTGGCTTGCAGGCTGGCCTGTGGCGCGTTAAAGCAGTCGTAACGAAATTGAACCCACAGGAATCCAGCATGTCGATTGACAAGGACACCGCCGCACGGGTGGCAAAACTGGCCCGTATCAAGGTTGAAGATGATGCACTGCCTGCACTGGCGCAGGAATTTAACGCGATCCTCGGCTTTATCGAAGAGCTGAACGAAGTTGACGTTGAAGGTGTTGAACCGATGACCTCTGTGACACCGCAGCGTCTGAAACGCCGTGTGGATGGTGTAACTGACGGCAACCAGCAGGAAGCTGTGCTGAAAAACGCGCCGGATGCGCGTGAAGGGTTCTTTGCCGTGCCGAAGGTGGTTGAATAATGACTGAGCTGAACAAACTGACCATCGCTGACGCGCGTGACGGCATGCGCAAAGGCGATTTTACTTCTTCCGAGATCACCGAAGCCTGCCTGACAGAAATCGACGGCGCAGGCGCGCTGAATGCTTTTGTACATGGCACTGCTGACATCGCACGCGAACAAGCCACTGCTGCGGATGCACGTATCAAAGCCGGTGATGCCCCTGACATGTGCGGCATCCCGCTGGGCATCAAAGATTTGTTCTGCACCAAAGGCGTGCCAAGCCAGGCGGCGTCCCGTATCCTCGAAGGTTTTAAACCAGAATACGAAAGCACCATCACCAGCCAGCTGTTTGATGCTGGATCCGTGATGCTGGGCAAGCTGAACATGGACGAATTCGCCATGGGGTCTTCTAACGAGACCTCTGTTTATGGCGACGTGGTAAACCCATGGCGCCGTGAAGGTTCTGACGCAAAAATCACGCCTGGCGGCTCATCCGGTGGGTCTGCGTCTGCTGTAGCGGCTGATCTGTGTCTTGCCGCTACCGGCACCGATACAGGTGGTTCCATCCGTCAGCCTGCGGCTTTCACAGGCATCACAGGCATCAAGCCAACCTATGGTCGTTGTTCCCGCTGGGGCGTTGTGGCCTTTGCGTCCAGCCTTGATCAGGCCGGCCCGATGACCAAAACTGTGCGCGATTCTGCGATTATGCTGCAGGCGATGTCTGGCCATGATGCCAAAGACAGCACCAGCGCTGATCTGGCCGTGCCGGATTTCGAAGCCGCACTGACCGGTGACATCCGTGGCAAGAAAATTGGTATTCCGAAAGAATACCACATGGATGGTATGCCTGCCGAAATCGAAGCACTTTGGGCCAATGGCCGCGAGATGCTGAAAGACGCGGGCGCTGAGATCGTTGATATCTCCCTGCCGCACACAAAATACGCGCTGCCGGCTTACTATGTGATTGCGCCTGCGGAAGCCTCTTCCAACCTCGCCCGTTATGATGGTGTACGTTATGGCCACCGCGCGACACTGGGTGCGGGTGATGCGATTGACGACATGTATGAGAAAACCCGCGCCGAAGGTTTCGGGGCTGAGGTTCAGCGTCGCGTGATGGTTGGCACTTACGTGCTGTCCGCTGGTTTCTATGATGCCTATTACAACCGTGCCCGTCGCGTACGCACCCTGATTAAGCAGGACTTTGAAAACGTCTTTAACGCCGGCGTCGATGCGATCCTGACACCTGCGACACCTTCCAGCGCTTTCGGCCTTGGTGAAATGAAGAACGCTGATCCGGTACAAATGTACCTGAATGACGTCTTCACCGTCACCGTGAACATGGCGGGCCTGCCGGGCGTTGCCGTGCCTGCGGGTCTCGACAGTCAGGGGCTGCCACTTGGTCTGCAACTGATCGGCCGTCCGTGGGAAGAAGGCGATCTGCTGAATCACGCCTATGTGCTTGAGAAGGCCGCTGGCTTTGTTTCCAAGCCGGGTAAATGGTGGTAAAACGCCACAACAGATAACGGCAGGCAGGATGAAAATGCGTTTTGGCTCTACAGTAATGATGGCAGTCTGCACCTTTGCTTTTGTGGCAGGCTGCACAACACCTGAACCCGATCACCAGCCAGGCGTCGGGTTTGGAAACTATGCGGACTATGAAGCCGAACGTCAGCGTCGCAATGCGGAACTGCGTGGCGAAAGTCTGCCGCCGCGCATTTCATCCGAAGTGCCGGCCCCTGCAAGCACAGAGCTTTCAACAGAAGAGCTTCTGCAATCTGCCGAAGCCGCTGTTGGCGGCGAAGCGCCGACACAGGAATCGCCACGTCTGATCGGCCAGCCAGATAACGCAGGTATCTCTGACGAACAGGATTTCTCTGCTGTCAGTGGCCGTGAAACAATCGAAAGTGACGCTGAACGCATCGCTGCGAATCGCGCCAATTACGAAGTCATTGCACCAACTGCTGTTCCAACCCGTACCGGTAGCGGTGGCCCTAACCTTGTTGAGTTTGCACTGCAGACCAACAATGCGGTTGGCGAACAGGTTCATTCCCGTACGAACCTTCTGTCCGGTAATCGTTATGAACGTAACTGCGCGAAATATGCGTCACCTGACCTTGCCCAGATGGCCTTCTTGCGTGCCGGTGGCCCACAGCGCGATCGCATGGGGATTGATCCGGATGGCGATGGATATGCCTGTCACTGGGATCCGACGGCCTTTCGCAACGTGAACCGTGCCGGTGGCAACTGATTTTACAGGACTGCTGTGAACATTAATCTGAATAAAACGCGGCGCTCTCCGAATTTCGGCGAGCGCCGTGGTGTTTCCGGCCCTGATATGGTGGTGTTGCATTACACAGCCATGGAAGGCTGCGATGCCGCCGCTGAACGCCTGTGTGATCCGCAGTTTGAGGTGTCTGCCCATTACCTGATCGCTGAGAATGGTGAAATTCATCAACTCGTCGATGAAAACATGCGGGCCTGGCATGCCGGGCGGGGTTCCTGGGGGAATGTTGCGGATGTTAATTCCCACTCCGTCGGGATTGAACTGGCCAATACCGGCTTTCATCCGTTTCCAGAGGCGCAAATGCAGGCGCTGGAAGCCCTGCTTGCAGGCATTCTGGCGCGCCACGATATTCCCGCCAGTCGCGTGATCGGCCATTCTGACATGGCACCCGGACGCAAGATTGATCCTGGCACTCGATTTGACTGGCGACGTCTGGCGACACATGGATTGTCTGTTTGGCCACGGCGTGACGCGGCATCTGCCACCAGGTTCGAGGAGGCTGCTGTCGCTTTTGGCTATCCTGCTGAGCTGCCGGCGCAGGATCTGCTCCAGGCTTTCCGGCTGCGCTTCCGTCCGCATGCCAGCGGTCCCCTGGATGCAGCAGATGAGGCCATGATCTCTGATCTCGCAACACGCTTCCCCGTTGACCGCAGTATCATCAGCGCCTAAAGCAGTGCTTGCGTGGATGGCCGGATGACCGCGGGGCCTTTGGGCCGCGAGGAAAGTCCGGACTCCGGAAAGCAACGGTGCCAGGTAACGCCTGGCCAGGGTAACCTGAGGGAAAGCGCCACAGAGAATAAACCGCCTGTCATCTGACAGGTAAGGGTGAAACGGTGGAGTAAGAGCCCACCGCGGGCCTGGCAACAGGACCGGCACGGCAAGCCCCACCGGGAGCAATGCCAAATAGGGACCGCGTGCGGCGCAAGTCGCGGGAATTGCTTCTTCCCAGCAGGTTCGGGTTGGCAGCTATAGTGTACTGGCGACAGTGCGCAGAGAAGAATGGTCATCTATGGGGGTAACCCCGGGACAGAATCCGGCTTACAGGCCATCCACGCAAATCTTCACAATTGCTGCGCTGCGTCAAACACGGTTGCCGGGCGCAGATTGCCCTGTCGATCTGTTACATGTTCTGCGTAGGTTTCTATGCCTGGCGGGATGATGCTGCCACGGACAGCATTGCCCAGGAAGATATGCTTTGAATTCTCTGGCGTGATGTCAAACCAGCCGGGGTCGTCAAAGGACCCTGCAAACACGCCAACGATCTGATCAAAGCGCTCAAAACCCAGATACAGCCGTCCGCCGCACTCCGGACAGAAATGCAGCCACAGATGTTTACCCGACCCTTTTGACAGATGGGCCCAGATTTTGGGTGTGCCCTTGTTCATCCTGAAACTGGCATGTGTGAAAATGGGTTCCACCATATAAGAACTGCCTGTGGTGCGCTGACAGAATCGGCAGTGACAGGTGGTGACTCGCAGGGGCGGAGCGGTTACCTGATACCGGCAGGAACCGCACAGGCAGCCGCCTTCACGGACTTTCATTTGCGTCTCCTCAACTTATTACAGGGCTACCATAGCATATTTTTGATGTTATTTCACGATTGCCCCGGAAACCTCGCCCTAAGTGGTTGACTTGGGGCATAGGCGCGCTAAAAGCAGGCTTCAAGAATTTCACGGGTGGGTGGATTCTATATCCTGCCGCCCCGTTGACTGGAGAAGACCCATGGCGAAGCCGACCACAATTAAGATCCGCCTCAACTCGTCCGCGGGCACCGGCCACTTTTATGTGACGAAGAAAAACGCACGCACCATGACCGAAAAGATGGTCGTGCGCAAATACGACCCGGTTGTGCGCAAGCATGTCGAGTACAAAGAAGGCAAAATCAAGTAAGCCTTCTTAACGAAGACAAAGCAAAAGCCGCGCAACCCACACCGGGAAGCGCGGTTTTTCTTTTGAAGACCTCCGCGCCGCCCCGGACCAACAGCCAAAGCTGACAATCCGCCGGAGATCATCATGGAACAATTTTCTGAGCTGAAGAATTTCACTGCCGTTGAACCACGCGAAACCCGCGTGAAGACGACAGGTGGCCAGACCATTGTTATGCGCATCGCCCGCAAGGGGGATTTTGACGCGGTGGATGCGCTTCTGGCGCAAAGCTATCCCAAAACCCTGACAGGCCACTACCTGCCCTCTGTGATGGCGCTTGCGATGCCAAAAATCGCACGCGCGAATATGCGGCTTCTACGCTCTGGCCGGTATTTTCTGGCGCACAGCGAAAGCGGCCGTCTGCTGGGCGCGGGTGGTTATAGTCTTGAGGCACCCGGTGGGCGTAAATCCATCCCAGGCACTGCCCATATCCGTCATGTCGTGACAGATCATGCGCATCAGGGGCGTGGCATTGGCCGGGCGATCCTGCGGCACAGTCTTGCCCAGGCTGCACAAGAAGGCATCAATCGGTTTGATTGCCTGTCCACTGTGAATGCGGAAGGATTCTATGCCGGTTTAGGGTTTCGTAGTATCGGACCGGTTGAATTGCCCCTTGCCCCGGGGATTCGTTTCCCGGCGGTGCAGATGCAGTTATGAATTCAGTTTCCGGCGCAGGGCTTCCAGTTCTGTGCCGGGGCTGCGCAGTTCTTTCAGTGCTTTCTTCAGATATTTGCGCATCCGCGCAGACAGATCCGGCAGAACCTGTTCCTGCGGGATGCAGCGCAGATATATGAACACAGCAAGGCAATAGCAACGCGTGGGCTGGCGCATGTAGCCGCCCCAACCGCTGGCCTCGTATCCGTTGACCTGAATGATGCCGCCACCGGATGTGACGCAATGCAGATCCGTGCGCAGTTCTTCTTCGCTCATGTCTTCCGGGAATTCTTCTTCGTCATTTAAAAGCACATGATGCATCAATTCGTGATGCAGCGTCGCCAGAAGAGTGATCGGAAGATATTCAAGATGATCCGGATCGTAATGCACAACAGCAGCCCCGCCAACGTCATCCCCCTGGGGTTGCCATGTGCCGCCAACCTGTGACAGCTGGCCATAGTCCGGAACCTGATTTTCTGCCCGCACCCGGTTCAGTGGCGCCACGTGTATTTCAGCATCTTCGATGTGCAACAAGCGCTGAAAATCCCGCACAAGCCGCTGTACCGTTTCCGGGGTCTTACCGCCGGGGGCTGTGAAGAAATCGCGGGTTGGCAGGATCAGCGGCGTATCGTTGCGCAGGATATTCTGATCAATCGCAAAGGAAAATTCTGCGACTATCCAGTGACGCAGATCATCTTCAATAAGCGGGCGGGATTTTAAAAACATAACGAACCTTAACTCTATATTTCACCCTCTGCATAAATGATCTTCGGCGTCAGACCAACAGAACGCATCAGTGCGGCAGAGGCTTCGTTAAACATTGCATAGGTCACACTCATATGGGTGTAACCTTCATCTGCCAGATGTTCCTTCAGCGCGTCAATCAGGGCGCGACCGATGCCCTGGCGGTGATAATCCGGCAGCACCGAAATATGTTCGATCATTCCGTGATTCTTTGGGGGCGAAACTGGTGCCTCTGGACCGCGGCGTTTCCTGCCCAGGACATACCCCATCGGGTGGGCATTCTCATCGCGGGCGACCAGTGCCACATATGCCGGATCACTCAGCATCTCTCTGAGCCAGGCAATACAATCATCTTTATCCGGGTCTGCAATATTGCGTTCGGGTTGATGTAGAACGTGCAGGTCATGCACCACACGCAAAAGTGGCCAGAGTTCATGGGCGTTTTCAGCAGGCAATTGGGTGATTCTCATTTTATCTCTCGCTTAAAAAGAAAAAGGCCGGTCATTTCTGACCGGCCTCGTAATTCAGTTATGATGCAGCGATTATTCTTGCTGACCGAGGAACATCAGCAGGAACTGGAACATGTTCAGGAAAGCCAGATAGAGGCTCATTGCGCCATCAATCGCAGCTTTGTTCAGCCACTCCTGGTCGCCATGCATTGCGTGGGCAACATATGTGTTTTTGATGTCCTGTGTGTAGAACGCTGTCAGGCCTGCGAAAAGCACAACGCCGATGGCGGAAACTGCAAGTGTCAGAACGCTGGATTGCAGGAACATATTCAGGACCATTGCAATGATCAGGCCGATCACGCCCATCATCAGGAAGCCGCCCATAGCGGACAGGTCACGTTTGGTCACATAGCCCCAGATGGAAAGGGATGCGAATGCAATGGATGTCACAAGGAAAGTCTGAACGATAGACGCATCCGTATAAACAAGGAAGATTGAGCTAAGCGACAGGCCGATGACAGACGCAAAGATGAAGAAGCCCAGTTGCACGCCTGCGGAAGACGCGCGACGCATGATTGCGCCCCAGCCGAAAAACAGGAAAGCCAGCGGACCAAAGGCGATGACCCAGCGCAGCGGCGACATGTAAATTGCTTCGCCCAGACCGGTCAGATACTGACCTTCGCGCAGCGCAACAGTGGCACCTGTTGGGTCAGAGGTTACAGCAAGACCAGCAATAGCCCATGCGGCCAGTGCTGTGATCAGCATCCCGATGGACATGGTGCCGTAAACTTTATTCATATGGGCGCGCAGACCCGCATCAATTTCTGCTGCGCGGGCGCCGACGCGGACGTCTGACTGGTGATAGGTCGCCATTAGGGGGCCTCCGGTTGGTAACAATTGACAGCAAAACGCCGCCTTCACTGTGAAATATGGGTGAAGACGGCGCGTTTTTCAAGGATTTCCGGTGCCGGATGATCAGAAGATCCGGTGTGCCTCGGTGTGAGCTGCGCGGGCGGAAACACCAATGTCTTCCAGCAGATGGTCGTCCAGATGTGCCAGGGCGCGACGCTGACGCATCACAGAAGCCATTTTCGCAAAACGTGCAAAGATTGAAGTGGCCTGAGGGCGTGCATTCGCATAGGCCGCAAAATCTGCATAAGAAGTAACGGCGGTTACAGTAGCAGTATGTGTCATAGTTCCGTTCCATTCATGTTTTGTGAAGCATCGGCTTCGTTTCATCATATTACTTGATGTATATGTCATTCCGTGCTTGATATTGGAAATGAATGTTTATCAGGGTATACATCAAGGATTGTGATATGTCGCGTAATATTGATCTGACAGCTTTACGCAGTTTTGTTGCTGTTGCGGATGCGGGTGGTGTCACCAAGGCTGCGGGTTTCCTGCATCTGACGCAATCCGCGGTTTCCATGCAGTTAAAGCGCCTGGAGGAATCACTGAATGTGTCTTTGCTTGATCGGTCGTCCCGTCAGGTGGCTTTGACGGCCTCCGGTGAGCAATTGCTCAGCTATGCCCGGCGCATGCTGGCCCTGAATGACGAAGTCTATGGCAAGCTGACACATCAGTCATATGAGGGCGAGTTCATTCTCGGTGTTCCGCATGATATTGTGTATCCGGGAATTCCTGGGGTGCTGCAGCGCTTTCATGCGGAATATCCGCGTATGAAGGTGCAGTTGATCTCTTCATATACAACGAAACTGAAGTCACTTTTTGCGCAGGGTGAATGCGATGTAATCGTCACGACCGAAAACTCTGCGGGGGAGGGTGCGGAAGTTCTGGCTGAACGACCACTGGTCTGGGTCGGTGCCCCTGGCGGACAGGCGTGGAAAAGTCGCCCCTTGCGTTTGGCTTTTGAACACAACTGCATTTTCCGGCAGGGATCACAGCGAGCGCTTGACCGGGCGGGTATCCCCTGGGAAATGGCGGTGGAAAGTGAAAGTTCACGTACAATTGAGGCCTCGGTCAATGCGGATCTTGCAGTACACGCCGTGATTGAAGGAATGCATGGTCCGCGCATGGAAGAGGTTGACCACGGCGGGACCCTTCCTGAACTGGAAAGCACCAAAATCAACCTATACGTGACTGAGGTGGATCGCGGGCCGGTCTGTGAAGCAATGGCCCAGCTTTTGCGTGGTGCATTCAACGCATTGTAATCTATGCCATATAGTAAGGTCAGACCTCTGTAGGCTGGGGGGTAATTACAATTTTACCTGTAGACTTTCGCTCCTTTAGCAGGGTCAGGGCTTTGTCTGTATCTTTCAGCGTAAAGTGATGGTTCACATTTGCGCTGATCTTCCTCTCAGCAGCCCATTGCAGAATTTGTGCGCCGGATTCCCGGACTTTCTGCGGGGCAAATTTCCAATAAGCGCTCCAGTTTACGCCAATCAGGTCAATATTCTTCACAAGCGTATGGTTGGGTTTGAATGTGGGGAGATCGCCGCTGGCAAAGCCAATCAGCAGAAAGCGTGCGCCTGGATTGCATGCGCGAAACGCGGCTTCCGCCTGTGCGCCGCCAACGGCATCATAGACAACATCAGCGCGCCCGGCTGCAATCACAGCGTCTCGTATGTCATCCGTTTCCGAGTCTATAGTGATATCCGCGCCGGCGTTTCGGGCCGCTTCAAGTTTCGTTTCGCCGCGTGCGACGGCTATAACGCGCGCACCAAGGATTTTGCCCAAAGTGACGGCGCTTAAACCGACACCCCCTGACGCTCCCAGAACCACAAGCGTTTCACCGGGCTGCAGTCGCGCACGTTGTGTCAGTGCGATGTGGCTGGTTCCCCAGGCAACCTGTAACCCGGCGGCATCTGTGAATGACAGGTTATCAGGAAGAATCAGACAGCGATTGGCGGGGGCGATGGCCTGTTCGGCAAAGCCGCCCTGGCCAGAATATACGGCGACGCGCTTGTTCTTCATCTCCTGGCTGACGTCCGGGCCGCAGGCTTCAATCGTCCCGGCCAACTCCATGCCAGGCGTGAAAGGAAGTGGGGGTGTGTCCTGGTAGCGCCCCTTCAGCAGCAGAAGGTCAGAAAAGTTAACGGCTGCTGCAGCTGTTCGAATGCGGACTTCGCCAGAGCGCGGGGCTGGTGTCTCAAGGTCCTGCAGTTTGGGGGCTTTATCAAAGGATATAACGCGATAGCTTAGCATGGGTCCGCCAGTTTCTTAGGGCATTTGCGTAAGGTTTAGCAGAGCGCTTTATCGCTGCGAACTACAATTTGCCCTGCAGGTTTCAGGGTAAAGGGATTGTTTCTGATTTGGCAGTGAGTGTCTTCTCGGAGACCCGATTCGCAAAATGCAACAATCATCGGATCAGCCAGGTTGCGTTTTGCCATGCAAAATGCAAAACACGCTATGCGCGAATTTTATCAATTGGTTTAAGTTTATTGTCAATGGTCGGCCTAACCTGGCCATTTAGCTAATTCAACCGGAAGAATTTCGGTGGTAGTCTGTAGAAGGCGACAAAAAGGCGCTGACGAATTAAAAAAATCATCAAAACTCACACCTGGCATGGAAATTGCTTACTATGTGAGTCAGGGAAAAGGAGTATGGTAATGAAGCACCCTGTAGACGTACATGTTGGTAAACGCGTCAGACATCGCCGCTGGATGGTCGGAATGACACAACAGCAACTGGCAGAGAAAGTTGGAATTAAGTTTCAGCAAATTCAGAAATATGAAACCGGAATGAACCGGGTGAGTGCCTCTCGCCTCTGGGACATTTCTGATGCACTTGACGTGCCCGTGGCATATTTTTTTGAGGGGCTTCGTGATACCGCTGAAGAGGAAGTCAGCGCAAATACGACGGTCCCCGGTGATCTGCTTGCGGATAAAGAAGCCCTTGAACTTATTCGTTCGTACTATTCCATTCCGGAAAACCAGCGACGTCGTTTGTTTGACCTCGCCCGCGTCCTGAGTGACGCTGCATGAAATTGAAACGTGCCGTCTGGTGATGGCGCGTTGATTTTTGTAATTCCGCATGTCAGGCGTATGTAAGCCAATGACATGCGGAGCATTTAATGAAAAACTTCCCTGACGCCGAGGTGGCATCTCTTAAGTCCTGTGCAATCGCGCTGGCAGAGGCCGCCCGGCCGCGGACCCTGGAACATTTTCGTTCCGCTGGTTTGTCCGCAGAAAACAAGCTTAAAGACAGCTTTGATCCGGTAACTGTCGCTGATCGCGCAGCAGAGAAAGCTATGCGTGATGTTCTCGCTGAATTACGTCCGGATGACGCGATCTTTGGCGAAGAATTTGGCCGTAAAGAAGGGACATCGGGCCTGACCTGGGTATTGGACCCAATTGACGGAACACGCAGCTATATCAGCGGAACACCGACCTGGGGGGTGTTGATTGCCGTCGGCGACGAAAATGGCCCTGTGCTGGGGATCATTGATCAGCCGTATATTGGTGAACGCTTCTTTGGTGGCTTTGGTGAAGCTTTCTGTGACGGCCCTTTGGGGGTGCGTGCGTTGAAAACCTCGGATATTTCGGATCTTTCCGAAGCGACCTTGTTCACAACCTTCCCCGAAGTCGGGACAGAAGCTGAACGTCAGGGGTTTGAGACCGTGCGCGATCAGGTGCAGCTGACCCGTTACGGCACGGATTGCTATGCCTATGCGCTTGTCGCGGCCGGACAGGTGGAACTGGTGATCGAAGCCGGCCTGAATGCTTATGATGTGCAGGGGCCGATTGCGGTGATCGAAGCAGCAGGTGGCGTCGTGACCAACTGGCAGGGCGGCCCGGCCCATGAGGGTGGTCAGATCCTTGCGGCAGCGAATGCAGAAATTCACGCCAAAGCCCTTGCCCTGCTCAAGCCATTTGCGGGCTGATAGATATAGGATCAGAGCGGGACTTCCCGCTCTGATCTGTTTGTTTCCGGTTATTCGCCGCGCGGAAAGCGTTTGCTTTCCTCCAGGTTGTCCAGATTCATATGGTTGCGCATATAGCGTTCTGACGCTTTCTGAAGCGGCTGATAATCCCACGGGAAATAAGCCCCGTTGCGCAGCGCTTCATAAACCACCCAGCGGCGCGCCTGACTTTCCCGGACTTCATTGTCATAGGCCGCCAGATCCCAGCGCTCGCCCGCTTCTGCGCGGAACGATGCGGCAACCTCTGCGTGCCCCGGATCTTCTGCCAGGTTGGTCAATTCATGTGGATCCTTGTCCAGATTGAACAGCTGATCCGGATCAAGCGCGCAGCGATTGTACTTCCACGGCCCCTGGCGCAGGGATACAAGCGGCGCATAGCTGGCTTCGGCTGCGTATTCCATGGCCACGGGGGATGCGCGTTCCTCACCGCGTGTCAGGGGCAGCAGGCTTTCACCATCCACCCAGGGGCTGATCTCATCCAGGGAAACGCCGGCGATATCCGCAAGGGTTGGTGTTACATCCAGCGTAGAAACCGGGGTTTCGATCAGACCAGGTTCAAGGCCAGGGGCTGAAATCATCAGCGGCACACGTGCCGAGCCTTCATAGAAGTTCATTTTAAACCACAACCCACGCTCGCCCAGCATATCCCCATGGTCAGACACAAAGATAATGGTGGCTTCCTGGCGTGTCGTTTCAAGGATATCCAGCATCTCACCAACCTTATCATCCAGATAGGAAATATTGGCGAAATAGGCCCGGCGGGAGCGACGGACATCTTCTTCGGTGATGTCAAAGTTACGCCAGTCATTGGCGTCAAAGATCCGCTTTGCGTGCGGGTCGTGATCCTCATAATCCCAGGTCGGGATTTCTGGTAGAAGATGTTCGCAATCCTCATAGAGATCCCAGTACTTTTTGCGGGCGACATAAGGATCATGCGGGTGGGTGAAGCTTGCGGTCAGGCACCAGGGGCGTTCATCATTGCCGCGCGCCAGATCATATAGTTTGGCGCAGGCGTTATAAGCGACCTCATCGTCATATTCCATCTGGTTGGAAATCTCAGCTACACCCGCGCCGGTGACGGATCCCATGTTGTGGTACCACCATTCAATACGCTCACCAGGTTTGCGGTAATCCGGGGTCCAGCCGAAATCAGCCGGATAGATATCGGTTGTCAGACGTTCTTCAAACCCATGCATCTGATCCGGGCCGACAAAGTGCATTTTGCCGGACAAAGCGGTGTAATATCCGGCGCGCCGCAGATGGTGGGCATAGGTCGGAATGTCGGAACGGAACTCAGCCGCATTGTCATAAACGCCTGTGCGGCGCGGAAGCTGACCGGACATAAATGAGGCCCGGCCCGGCGCGCACAGCGGGGATGCGGTGTAAGAATTCTTAAAGCGAGCTGACCGGGCTGCCAGCTTTTTCAGGTTCGGCGCATGTAACCAGTCTGCCGGACCATCGGGAAACAATGTGCCGTTACACTGATCTACCATGATGATGAGGATATTGGGCTGTTTTGTCATTGATCGCGCTTCTTGTGTAAGTGGTGGAAGATCTGGCCCGTTTCAGGGCCGGATGGGTGGGCTGCTGCTGGTCTATCAGTGATCAGTTCCCCCGTCAGATTGTCATGATCTTTGCAATTCACTGATTTGAATAGTACAGAAGGCAAATGTCTGACATTGGAAAAAGCTATACCTCATTTTTACGAAATGCGTCCGATCTGTATGCATTTTTAGTTGTGTGCCGTTTGGGGCGCATCGGCCAGGCCGCGCAAGAGTTGCGTATATCTCAGCCAAGTCTGAGCCAACGCATCCGCAATCTGGAAGGGGTCGTGGGGCGGCCATTGTTTGTACGCGTGGCGCGCGGAGTGGAGCTGACGGAAGCTGGTCGCATGCTGCATAAGGATCTGGAGGGTCCGTTTTCAGATGCCGCCAGGCATTTCGATGCATTCCTGAACAAAGACAACCGGAGAACTGTTTCAATCTCTGTTGATTATGCATTCTCTCATGGTGTGCTCATTCCCGGCATGGCCCACATCAGGCAAGATGTCGGGAGTGACGTTGATATTCGTGTGATTGCATCGCAGGAACCTCTTAAAGGTGAAGGCCCGGAAGCGGATATAACGATTTTCATGTGTGACAAAGCCTTTGCGCCGGACAATGCGAAACGTCTGTTTCGGGAAGAAGTCAGCGCTGTTTGCAGTCCCGACTTTGCGCAAAAGCACCCAAAGATACGTACCCCGACAGATCTGCTGTCTGATCCCTCTCTATTGTTGCACTTGAGAACACCGGGTCACCCTGCGTCATGGTGTACATGGGATGAGTGGCTTACAGACTGTGGTGGGTTGAAGGCGCCTTTGCGCAGATTTACCGAGTACAACTCACATGAACTCGTCATGCGTTCGGTTCTGGATGGTGATGGCGTGGCCCTCGCCTGGCACGGTTTATCTGATGATCTTTTGCGTCGGGGCTGGATTGTGCCGTTATTCAGGAATCGGATCATGACGGGGCGCGGCTATTTTATTTGCCTGAACAATCCAGCGCCCGCCGCGGTCGTGCAGAGGGTATTTGATGCAATTGTGTCGATGACCTGAACAGGTTGAATTCCTTTTTGCATTAATTTCATTTCATTGGGTGTTTATTATACCGCTTTTCCGTTTTATGCAGGCGATTGGGGTGCCCTGATGCCGGGTGCTCATATAATTTACATATTTTTTACAAAAGGTCGTAAAAGCCGCTTGTGGCCCGAATGAAACTGGGTTAGATCACCCTCAATTGACGCGGGATGGAGCAGCCCGGTAGCTCGTCAGGCTCATAACCTGAAGGTCGTAGGTTCAAATCCTACTCCCGCAACCACTAAAGCAAAGCCTCGTAGCGAAAGCTGCGGGGTTTTGTTCTTTCTGGCTCACTGTTTTCAAAATATGCACCTGGTTGAATATGTAATTCGACCTTGCTTCCGGATTTTCTGAACTCTCTCTGTGGTGGTCTGGCCGCCTGCCGCCTGAAAAAAGCAACACGTTGACCAGGGATTGACCTGCGAGGCGCGTCATAGTCTTTGATATGCGTATGAATGTGGATGACAAAGAACTTGCGCTGGCGGCAGCTGGTGGGGACGGACAGGCCTTCGGGGTTTTGCTGCGGCGGCACTACGACCGGCTGTTTGCCCTGTGCTTTCGTCTGACGGGAACGCAGGCAGATGCAGAAGACCTGACCCAGGACATCTGCGCGGCCCTGCCTGCCAAGCTTGCCGCGTTCCGGGGGGATGCGAAATTCACCACCTGGCTGTATCGTGTGGCGGTGAATGCCTCGTATGATCGCCGCCGTCGCCAACAGACCCATGCCCGCCATGCGGAAGGCTGGGGTGACTGGGAGGTGAACCGGCAGGAAACGATCCGTGAAGAGGCCGACGCAAAGGACTGGCTGGCTGAGGCCATGACATCCCTGCCGCAGGATCTGCGTGATACGCTTGCCCTGACCATGGATCAGGATATGACCCAGGCCCAGGCCGCAGAGGTTCTGGGCGTGACCGAGGGCACCGTTAGCTGGCGGATTTCCGAGGTCAAGAAGCGCCTGAAATCCCTGCATGAAAAGGAGGCGGACTCATGAGTGATGAATTTGATCTGGACAAGCTGACGTCTGCGATGAATGCAGCGACACCCGCACATGATGCTGAAAAGCGCGACGCGAATATCGCGCTGGCGACTGCGAATTTCGAAAAACTTCACGCATCCCGCCAGGGATCCGCGCCTGACGCGCGTCCTAATCCTGAAGCCGCCCGAAAACCGGGCCTTATTTCAGGAGTACGTGAGATGTTTAAGAAACTGACAACCAAAGGCGTTCTTGCCGCGACAACGTCCATCGCAACCCTTGGCGTCGCGATGATCGTGGTGCTGCCGACAATGTATAAAACGGACCCGGGTGGGCTACGTGTGGCAGAAAGCACAGCCCTGGTTGAGGTTGCCGCAGAAGCAGAGCCACTGGGCATCGTGGCGACAGAGGGAATTGCGCTCGCAGATGATGCAGTGCAACCGTCGGTGCAGGCTCAGGAATTGTTCCAAGGGAGCCCCCTTTCATTTGCGCCACCGCAGGCCCGACGTGGTCTTGCCACCCATGACGCCATTGCGCCGGGCGTGCCGCAGCCGGACATCATGCCTCTGCCTGAAAGCAACACCGAAACTTTCGCCAATGAAGCCCCCAATCCCCTGAAGATCACCACAGAGGAACCTGTTTCCACCTTCTCAATTGACGTGGATACGGCCTCTTATGCCATCGTGCGATCCTCCCTGATGCAGGGCTATCTGCCCCCGGCTGAGGCCGTGCGGGCTGAGGAAATGATCAACTATTTTCCCTATGATTACACGCAGCCCCTGGATGATCAGCCCTTTGCCACCACGGTAACCGTGACAGACACCCCCTGGAACGCGGGCACGCAGCTTGTGCATATCGGTATTCAGGGTGAACTGCCCCTGGTTGCGGAACGTCCACCGCTGAACCTTGTCTTTCTGATTGATACATCGGGTTCTATGAGCAGCCCCGATAAACTGCCGCTTCTGGTGCAAAGCTTCCGCCTGATGTTGTCAGAGCTGCGTGCTGAAGACAGCGTGGCGATTGTCACCTATGCTGGCAGCGCCGGGCAGGTTCTGGAACCAACCCCGGCCAGTGAAACCGCAACCATCATGAATGCGCTGACCAATCTGGACGCGGGTGGTTCCACCGCCGGCCAGGCCGGATTGCAGCAGGCTTATCAGGTGGCGGAAGGCATGATGGAAGATGGCGAGATTTCCCGCGTGATCCTGGCAACAGATGGTGATTTCAATGTTGGCCTGTCTGATCCCGACGCCCTGAAAACCTATATCGCGGACAAACGTGAAAGCGGCACTTATCTGTCAGTCCTGGGCTTCGGGCGCGGCAATCTTAATGATGCGACCATGCAGGCGCTGGCACAGAACGGCAATGGCACTGCCTCTTATATCGACACCTTGCAAGAGGCACAGAAAGTGCTGGTCGATCAGCTGTCCGGCGCTCTGTTCCCAATTGCCAATGATGTGAAGATCCAGATGGAATTCAACCCGGCAGAAATCGCGGAATATCGCCTGATCGGCTATGAAACCCGTGCCCTGCGTCGTGAAGATTTCAACAATGACGCGGTGGATGCCGGGGAAATTGGCGCTGGCCATCGGGTGACCGCGATTTATGAAGTCACACCTGTCGGATCAGATGCGGTTCTGAATGAACCGCTGCGCTATGCCTCTGATGAACTGGCTGAAGGTAACGGCGAACTCGGCTTTCTCCGCCTGCGCTATAAGAACCCGGGTGAGGACATTAGTAATCTGATCGAAACCCCGGTTCTGACGAGTGTATCTGAGACAGGGGCAGAGGCAGGTTTTGCCATCGCCATGGCCGGATTTGCACAACTTCTGCAAGGGTCCGATTATCTGGGCGATTGGGGTTATGATCAGGCGATTGACCTGGCGAACGCAAACCGGGGCGCAGATGAATTCGGCTATCGCAGTGATGCAGTGCGTCTGATGCGCCTGGCGCAAAGCCTGTCACAATAAGGGAAGTTGGGCGCCGGGGGAAACCTTCCGGCGTTTCCTTATTCGGGCAGTGAAACGGCGATTCTTTCCGTGCCCCAGCCTTCGGTCAAGGTTTTTGCCCGGATGTAAACCTCCGCCAAATGGTTTGGGATCTGAACGCCCGAAAGACTGCGTGTGAAGGGTTGTTCATTCACATGGGGGTGATGCAGAACCCGCGTGCCCAGCACATTGCCATCCGCATCTTCAATCCGCCAGCCATCGGCGTAATCCTCCCAGCCGGTATCCCCGTGGCGCAGGGTTACGCTGAAGCGGAAGTTGTCCGAACCCTTCTGTATTTCAACATGTTCAACACGCGCCTCATCGGCGAAGGCGGGCAAGGACAGGGCGAAAAGGGCGGGTATAATATAGCGCATTATGGCGTCTCCTTCAGGCATGAAACCTGCCCTGGGGCAGATGATTTGACCAATCACTTGCATGTGATTTTAAATTGGTTATATTATTTTACCAATCGCCACTTCGGAAGGAACAGCTATGCAGATGCCCCAGCCCGACGCCAGGGTTCTCGCGCGCAAAGACCGCATTATCGCCCGCCTGCGTTCCGCCCTTCCCAATTGCCCGGTGATTTCTGATCCGCGCGAGTTGCATGCCTATGAATGTGACGCGCTGACGGCCTATCGCTGCCCGCCCATGTGTGTGGTCCTGCCCGGCAGCACGGAAGAGGTCTCTGCCGCGCTGCGTATCTGCCATGAAGAACAGGCGCCCGTTGTGCCGCGTGGGGCTGGTACTTCGCTTGCCGGTGGGGCGTTGCCCACCGCTGATTCTGTGATCATTGGCGTGGCCCGCCTGAACCGATTTCTCGAAACCGACTACACCAACCGTTTCATCCGCGTGCAAACCGGCGTGACCAATCTTTCGGTCACAGGGCAGGTGCAGGAAGACGGGTTCTTTTATGCCCCCGATCCTTCCAGCCAGCTTGCCTGTGCAATTGCAGGCAATATCGCGATGAATTCCGGCGGGGCGCATTGTCTGAAATACGGCGTGACCACCAATAACCTGCTGGGCGTCACCATGGTGATGATGGATGGTGAGGTTGTGGAAATCGGCGGGGAATACCCCGATGCCGGGGGCGGGCTGAACCTGCTGGGCCTGATCTGTGGATCGGAAGGACAGCTTGGCATTGTGACCGAGGCCACCCTGCGGATCCTGCATGCGCCTGAGGGCGCACGACCTGTGATGATCGGCTTTGACAGCAATGAAGTCGCCGGGGAATGTGTGTCAGATATTATCCGCGCGGGCATTCTGCCGGTTGCGATCGAATTCATGGACCGCCCCTGCATCCGCGCCTGTGAAGCCTTTGCCAAGGCGGGCTACCCCGATGTGGAAGCCCTTCTGATTGTTGAGGTCGAAGGATCGGAGGATGAGATAAATCATCAGCTTTCCCTGATCAAAGACATCGCGATGAAACACAACCCGGCTGAGTTCCGTGAAAGCACATCAAGCGAGGAAAGTGCCGCGATCTGGCTGGGCCGCAAATCCGCATTCGGCGCTATGGGCCAGATCAATGATTACATGTGTCTGGATGGCACGATCCCTGTGTCAGAACTGCCTTACGTTTTGCGCCGTATCGGTGAGATGAGCAAAGATTACGGTCTGGATGTGGCCAATGTTTTCCATGCGGGTGATGGCAATATGCACCCGCTGATCCTGTTTGATGCGAATAAGCCCGGGGATCTGGAGCTGTGCGAAGAGTTCGGCGCAGATATCCTGAAATTATGTGTCGAAGTCGGGGGATGCCTGACCGGGGAACATGGGGTGGGCGTTGAGAAACGTGACCTGATGGATCATCAGTATGCGCCCGTTGATATTGAGGCGCAGTTGCGTGTGAAGGATGTGTTTGATCCTGCCTGGCTTCTGAACAGCGCGAAGGTTTTTCCGCTGGCGCATACTGAAAACCGTCGCAAGGGGGCTCTGCCCCCGTCAGCAAGCTGACTCCCCCGGAGTATTTCTGGAAAGATGAAAAGATGAAGCCAACAAGCGAAACAGAACTTGCTGAGATGATCCGGGCCGCTGATGGCCCCCTGTGTATCCAGGGGGCTGGTACACGTGACCTGTCCTGTGATGGCGACGTGTTGGACGCCACTGGTCTGTCGGGCGTGACGCTATATGACCCCGGCGCGCTGACATTGGTGGCGGGTGCAGGCACGACCCTGACAGAAGTGGAAAATCTGCTGGCAAAGGAAGGCCAGCGCCTGGCGTTTGAACCACGCCGCCTGAATGCTCTGCTTGGCAGTGCGGGTGAAACCACCCTGGGCGGGATCGTGGCAACCAACAGTGCGGGCCCTGCGCGGATTGGCCTAGGCAATTGCGCAGATCATCTTCTGGGCGTGCGGTTTGTCAATGGTCGGGGTGAGATCGTGAAAAACGGCGGCCGCGTGATGAAAAATGTCACGGGCTATGATCTGGTCAAGCTCATGGCGGGCAGTCACGGTACGCTTGGCGTGCTGACCGAGGTATCTCTGAAGGTTCTGCCAAAGCCGGAAACTGAAGCAACGCTTGCGATTAATGCGGGTGGGCTTAAGGGGCTATCAGCAATGACAACTGCATTGGCCAGTCCTTATGAAGTTACGGGGGCGTCCTTGTTGGATGGCAAGGTATATCTGAGGATTGAGGGGTTTACGGACTCAGTCGATTACAGATGCCGAAAGTTGAAAACGATTGTAGGCGCAATTGCGGATGTTGCGCTGCTCGAAGCTGAGGCTTCTTGTGGCCTTTGGAAGGATGTTTGCAACATCAAGCCGCTGCAGCACTGCGAATATGTATGGAAGATGAACATGAAGCCAACCGCTATATTTAGCGGATTTTTGGCAGCTGCAAGTCAGGTATTTAAGTTCGAAACTATGTTGGATTACAGCGGTGGGCAGTGCTGGATCGGGATGACTTCAGATCAGGCAATGTTTGCTGCTGCTGAGGTCTCCGGGGTTACGCCACAGGATGGGGCAGTCGGGTTTCATCAGAGCATGCAGGAAGCTGTCTCTGATGAGACTGTGAATGAAGGAGGAGGTGGTGATGTGCAGTTCATTAAAGCGCCTGAAAGCATATGGCCTCTGGTTTCCCGTTTCCAGCCACAATCATCCGCCCTTGCCAGAATACAATCCGGGCTGCGGGCGCAGTTTGATCCGCGCGGTATTCTGAACGCGGGGCTGATGGGATAAATCATGCAGACATTCTTCACCGAAAAACAGCTTGAAAACCCGGCAACGGAACGCGCCAATGAAATCTTACGCGCCTGTGTGCATTGTGGGTTTTGCACCGCGACATGCCCGACCTATCAGGTGCTGGGGGATGAGTTGGACAGCCCGCGCGGGCGGATCTATCTGATCAAGGATATGCTGGAGAATGAGCGTAAGCCCGACGCGAAAACCGTGCAGCATATTGATCGCTGCCTGTCTTGTCTGGCCTGCATGTCCACCTGTCCGTCCGGCGTACATTACATGCATCTGATTGACCATGCTCGCGCCTATGTTGAGGAAAACTACAAACGCCCCCTGATGGAACGCATATTGCGCCGGGTGCTGGCGATGATCCTGCCTTATCCCGGGCGTTTTCGTCTGGCACTGCTGGGCGCGAAAATCGCCCGGCCTCTGGCGCAGTTTATGCCCGATCCGCGTTTGAAGGCGATGCTGGAAATGGCCCCGAAACATATCCCACCGGTCAGCCGCAATGATGATCCGCAGGTGTTTGCCCCGCAAGCTGCGCGTAAAATGCGCGTCGCCCTGATGACCGGCTGCGCACAAAAGGCCCTGAATACCGACATCAATGACGCGACCATCCGCCTGCTGCGCCGTCTGGGCTGTGAAGTTGTGATTGCCGACGGGCAGGGGTGCTGTGGCGCGCTGACCCATCATATGGGGCGCGAAGATGACAGTCACAAAGCGGCGGCCCGCAATATTAATGCCTTCCTGGATGAGGACAGCAAAGCGCCGCTGGATGCGATCGTGATCAACACCTCGGGCTGCGGCACGACGGTTAAGGATTACGGTCATATGTTCCGCAACAGTGACATGGCTGATAAGGCGGCCCGGGTTTCGGATCTTGCCATGGATGTGTCCGAAGTCCTGATGAAACTGGATCTGCCTGCAATGGACGTGGATCACCCGGCATTGGGTATGAAGGTTGGCTATCACGCGGCCTGTTCCCTGCAACACGGGCAAAAGATCAAAACCTTCCCGAAAACCCTGCTGAAAAACGCGGGTTTCACTGTGGCAGAACCGCGTGATTCTCATCTTTGTTGCGGGTCTGCGGGCACCTATAACCTGATGCAGCCGGAAATTTCGGGGCAGTTGAAGGCACGTAAGTTGCAGACTCTTGAGGAAATTCAGCCTCAGGTGATCTCTGCCGGTAACATTGGCTGCATGATGCAAATCGGCTCTGGTGCGAAGGTGCCGGTTGCGCATACTGTTGAGCTGCTTGACTGGGCGACCGGTGGCCCTGTGCCGCCATCTGTTCTGTCAACGCAGTCCGGCGGTGTGCCCCAGCCCGAGGTGCCCCGTCTGCGGTAATGCAGGAGCAGGTATGCGGTTTTTCACTGGTGTCCTTTTGGCCCTTTCTCTTTGCGCTGGCGCGGTCAGCGCACAGGACAGTTCGGCCACACCATCAGAACTGCGCACCCTGCAGACCGGGTTTGACGTGCGTGGGCTTAGTGGGATCGGGCGGCTGAATATCGACAACCGGATCATGTGTTCCGGGTCGCTGATTGCCGATGATCTGGTCCTGACCGCCGCCCATTGCCTGTTTGATCCGGAAAGCGGCCAGCCTTTTGAACCGGCTGACATTGAATTCCTGGCGGATCTGCGCCTGGGCCGGCCTTCCGCCACCCGGCATGCCAGCCATATTGCTTTGTTGCCGGAATATAGCCCTGGTGCAGCGGATCGGTTGCAGATCGAACATGACATTGCGCTTTTGCAACTGAACAGTCCGATCCAAAGTTTCACAATCTCGCCCTTCGCGCTTGGGCAAAGCCCCGGTCCTGGTGAGGATGTCGGGATCATATCCTATGCCAAAAATCGCGCCGAAAGCCCTGCTTTGCAGGACCGCTGCCATGTGACAGCCCGCGAAGGCCTGGCCCTGATCCTGACTTGTACGGTTGATTCGGGGTCTTCCGGTGCGCCGGTTCTGCAGATCGAAGATGGGGTCGCGACAGTGGTTTCTGTTGTTTCCGCGCTGGGAGAGCTGGAAAATCAGAAGGTCGCGATTACCACTGTGCTTGATGGCCGCGTGGAACTTCTGATGGCCGAGATCGAAGCTCTGCCGCCTTCCACGTCGCGTGGCACACGTCGCCTGATTCAGATCACCCCGGATCAGCCCGACAGTGGCGGGGCAAGATTTCTGCGCCCCTGAACTGTGATAAACGGGTCTTGAAACCCGGAAAATCCATCATATGTCGATAACAACCGGGCGCCACATCGGGTCCGGTTTCACCATGGTCCGTCCATTCGGAGGGCCGCCAATGTTATCGCTATGAAAGGGTAACCCTATGAGAGCTTTTGATCTTTCCCCGCTGTACCGTGCCTCTGTTGGCTTCGACCAGATCGCTGACATGATGGATCGGGTGGTCAGCAAAGACGCCGCTCAGCCGTCTTACCCGCCTTACAATATCGAAAAGACCGACGATGACGCTTACCGGATTTCCCTGGCCGTGGCCGGGTTCGCGGAAGATGAACTGTCCGTCGAAGTCCGTGAAAACGCCCTGATCGTCTCTGCCCGCAAATCGCAGGAAGACGACGAACGCACCTGGCTGCACCGTGGCATCGCCAACCGCGCCTTTGA
Source organism: Halocynthiibacter styelae (assembly GCF_016123485.1). Lineage (GTDB taxonomy): Bacteria > Pseudomonadota > Alphaproteobacteria > Rhodobacterales > Rhodobacteraceae > Halocynthiibacter > Halocynthiibacter styelae. The sequence goes on from NZ_JADCKQ010000010.1 coordinate 51,691, forward strand.
ACGCCGCTTCCACCTGGCCGATCACGTGCGCGTGCTTGGGGCCAGCCATGAAAACGGCATGCTGCACATTGAACTGGCCCGCGAAGTGCCAGAGGCCCTGAAACCGCGCCGCGTTGAAATTACGTCAACGGCCCATCCCGTGCTCGAAGCGGCTGAATAATCTCCCCCGAACACCTCCCGTGTTCTGTCAGGCGTGCCCTTTGGGGCGCGCCTTTTTTGTGTCGTTGCAATTTTCGGATCACAAAGGCAGAAAGACAAAAAACGGAGTGCGCCTCATGAAACCCTTTCTGATCCTGCAATTGCGCCCTGAAACAGAGGCCGCAGATGATGAATTTCAGGCCTTTCTGAAGTTTGGCAAGCTACAACCGGATGAAGTGCACCGTATTCGCCTGGATCAGGCTGATGTGCCTCAGGGGCTGGATCTGGCGGATTATTCCGGCGTGATTGTCGGTGGTGGGCCTGGCTGCATTTCTGACGACCCGGCGACCAAAAGCGAAATGGATGCCAAGATTGAACAGGCATGCCTTGCTCTGATGCCTGACATCATCCGCGATGATATTCCCTTTATGGGCTGCTGCTATGGCATTGGTATTCTCGGGCACAGCCTGGGCGCGGAAATCAGCAAGGAACGATGGGGCGAAGTCGCGGGCACTGCGGATTGCGAAGCTGTGGCAGATGACCCGCTGACTGAGGGGCTGACAGGCAGCTGGCAGGCTTTTGTCGGCCATAAAGAAGCCTTGCAGGACTTGCCGGAAGGGGCCGTGCATCTGGTCACGTCACCGACCTGCCGCTATCAGATGATCCGTTATGGTCAGAATGTCTACGCGACGCAATTCCACCCCGAAGCGGATGCTGCTGGCTTTGAAAACCGTATCAATATCTACAAACACAAAGGCTATTTCCCACCGGAAGATGCAGACCGCCTGATCGCCATGTGTCGCGCGTCGGATGTCACCGTGCCGGAAGAAATCCTGCGTCGCTTTGTAGATCGTTATCGCACGGCCTGACAATTTTCACAGGCCGCCATCCGGCCTGTGAACTGACATTCAGAGCATGTTTTATTCGGAAAATGCTGCTTCCAGGGCGATTTCAACCATATCGCCAAAGCTTTTTTCGCGCTGATCAGATGGCAGGGCTTCGCCGGTTTTCAGGTGGTCAGAAACGGTCAGAACCGCAAGCGCGCGTACATTGTGGCGGGCTGCCAGGTTGTAAAGTTCAGCCGCTTCCATTTCGACACCCAGAATACCATGACGCATCATCTGTTCGTTCAGATCCGGACGTTCATCGTAAAACACGTCGGATGAATAAATGCCGCCCACATGGGTTGGCGTGCCCTTTGCTTCCGCCGCAGCAACGGCAGACTTCAGCAGGCTCCAGTCCGCGCAGGGGGCAAAGTTGATTTCTTTAAAGATGCCGCTGGAAGGGGTGGACAGGCTTGTGGCTGTCATCGCGATAATCACATCACGGATCGCAACCTGATCCTGCATACCGCCACAGGACCCGATACGGATCAGGGTTTTTGCCCCGAAATCGCGGATCAGTTCGTTGGCATAGATCGACAGGCTCGGCATCCCCATGCCAGAGCCTTGAATCGTAACCGGATGACCCTTCCAGGTTCCGGTGTAACCCAGCATACCCCGGGTTTCATTCACCAGACGCGGCATTTCCAGAAAATTTTCTGCCGCCCATTTTGCGCGATAAGGATCGCCGGGCATAAGAACAGTTTCAGCAATTTCGCCTTTTTCTGCGCCAATGTGAATGGTCATATCAGTACCTTCCTCAGATCTCCATGTCGGAAGGACTGATACCCCGGCTCAGCGCTGCGGTAAACCAGTTTGGTTTCCTGCCTTTGCCGGTCCAGGTCATTTCACTATCTTCCGGATTGGCATAGCGAGGTGGGGAAACAGAGCCATACATGCGCCCTGATTTACCGCGCCTTGCGCCGTTTCCAGAAATTTCGTCCAGCGAAAAGCCGAATTCAGAAACCGCCGCTTTTGCTGCGTCCAAAGCTGCCTGACGGTCGCGGGCTTCGGCTTCTGCCAGGGCCTTTTCAACATCATTTTTTAAAACACTTAACTCGTTACGACTAAGGGTGGATAAGTTAATATTCATTTGGAACTCCCATCATCGTAGCCACAATAGGGCATAAGTGACGGGAGATTTCAAATGAATATACGTTCATTCCTGAGACTGGCGGCCTCAATTTCTTGTGCGTATTATTATACGTTGACTTCCACCAGCTGAATAAGGTCCCCGATGATCCGATTAAGTTCGAAATCTTTTGGTGTGTAAATCTTTGAAACATTACAGTTTATCAGTTTCTCAAAATCTGCATCCGGAATGATACCACCAACAACCACAGGGATATGTTTCACCTTACTCTCTGAACGCAATTTCATTAATTCTTCTACCAGAGGAACGTGAGAACCGGACAGTATTGAAACACCGATTACATCCGCATTTTCATTTTCGGCGCTTTGAATGATTTCTGCAGGCGTCATTCTGATACCATCATAGGTAATATCGATTCCACAATCCCGCGCGCGGGCGGCAATTTGTTCTGCACCATTGGAATGGCCATCCAGCCCCGGTTTCGCCATGACAAGTTTCACGCGGCGGCCCAGTTTGTCACTGATCCGGTCGACCTCAGCCCGCAATTCATCCAGGCCTTCCGTGCGGTTGGACGGGTGCCGGCTGACACCGGTCGGGCCACGGTATTGCCCGAAGGCTTCGCGCAACATTTCGCCCCATTCGCCCGTGGTAACACCTGCTTTCGCGGCCGCGATGGATGGCACCATGATGTTTGTGCCCTGCAAGGCCGCTTGCCGCAGATCTGCAAGGGCTTTGCTCACAGCTGAATCGTCGCGTTCCGCGCGCCATGCCACAAGCCGGGAAATCTGATCGCGCTCTGCCGTTGCATCCACAACCATAATCGCACCTTCACCAGCCGTCAGCGGGCTCTCGGCGCCCTCAACCCAGCGGTTCACGCCGACAACGGTGGTTTCGCCGGCTTCAATCCGGCCAATACGTTCGGCGTTGCTTTCCACCAGGCGCGACTTCATATAGTCAATCGCCCCCACAGCACCGCCCAGGGATTCAATCTGTGCAAGCTCTGCCCGCGTGCCTTCTTTCAGGGCCTCAACCTTGCGGGTCACCGCCGGGTTTTCGTCAAACAGATCTTCATACTCCAGCAGATCGGTTTCATAGGCCAGGATTTGCTGCATCCGCAAAGACCACTGTTGATCCCATGGGCGGGGCAGGCCCAGGGCTTCGTTCCAGGCCGGCAGCTGCACCGCACGGGCGCGGGCATTCTTCGACAAGGTCACCGCAAGCATCTCAATCAGAATACGGTACACGTTGTTTTCCGGCTGCTGTTCGGTCAGGCCCAGGCTGTTCACCTGCACCCCGTAACGGAAACGACGGAATTTCGGGTCTTCCACGCCGTAACGGTCAAACGTGATCTCATCCCAAAGCTCAACAAAGGCGCGCATTTTGCACATCTCGGTGACAAAACGGATGCCTGCGTTCACAAAGAACGAAATCCGGCCAACCATCGCCGGGAAAGCTTCCGCAGGGACTTTCTCTTTCAGATCATCCAGGACAGCAATCGCAGTGGCCAGCGCAAAAGAAAGCTCTTCTTCCGGTGTCGCGCCTGCTTCCTGCAAGTGGTAGGAACAAACATTCATCGGGTTCCATTTGGGCAGATGTTCCCGCGTATAGGCCGCAACATCGGTGATCATCCGCAGGCTGGGTTCGGGTGCGGTAATATAAGTGCCGCGGGACAGATATTCCTTGATCAGATCATTCTGCACGGTGCCTTGCAGCTTCGATACATCCGCACCCTGTTCCTCGGCGGCCGCAATATATAGCGCCAGCAACCAGGGGGCGGTCGCATTGATCGTCATGGATGTGTTCATTTGTTCCAGCGGGATCTGGTCAAACAAAGCCCGCATGTCACCAAGATGGCCAACGGGCACGCCTACCTTGCCGACTTCACCGCGCGACAGCACATGGTCGCTGTCATAACCGGTTTGCGTCGGCAGATCGAAAGCCACAGAAAGGCCGGTCTGACCCTTGGACAGGTTGTCGCGATACAGCGCATTTGAAGCCGCAGCCGTGGAATGACCGGCATAGGTCCGGAACAGCCACGGGCGGGATTTTTCGGTGGTGGATTTCTGCACTTGCGAAGGGGTCTGGGACATCCTGGCCTCACATCCTGGCCGGAATCGTATCCGGCAATATTATTTCGTCACGTGCTATCTATAGGAAATTTTCAAACCCTGTCAATTCGCTGCATTGCGGCATCACGCATGAAAATGACCTGAAACAATCATGTGATCAGGCATATAAGTTTTTAAACTTCACCGTTTTGCACCTTTAAAGACTTTAAACTTCTCTTTGGGGCGCGAAATTTTATTGCGCGTTTCATGTCGTAAAAGGCAGACAATGCGGGCGCAGAATGGCTTTTCCTGGCCGTATTCTCACGCTATGTTACTGTATGTTTCGTACAGTTGAACTGCCCCTCTGGGCCCTGATCCTCATCCTGCTGTTCGCAGCGGTGACCTTTGCCAGTCACTTTCTCTTTCCATCTGTCCGCTGGTTTTTCCGGCGGCGCATGGAACGTGTCGTCGCAAAAGTAAATCAACGGCTTGATCGTCCGATTGAACCTTTCAAGCTGGCGGAACGCCACGATATGATCCAGCGGCTGATCTATGATCCGAAAGTGACCCAGGCGATTGTGGATCATGCCCGCGAAGAAGGCGTGCCGGAAAATGTCGCCTTTGAAAGCGCGCGTCGCTATGCCCGTGAAATTGTGCCCTCCTTTTCTGCAACGGCTTATTTTGGGTTCGGAACGCGCCTGGCCCGTTGGCTTTCAAATCGGATTTATCGTGTTAGATTAGGGCATTACGATGAAACCGCCATCAAAGACATCGACCCGGACGCAACGGTTATCTTTGTGATGAACCATCGCTCAAACATGGATTATGTGCTTGTCACATGGCTTGCGGCGGAACGCTCTGCCCTGTCTTATGCCGTGGGTGAATGGGCGCGGATCTGGCCATTGCGCATGTTGATCCGATCCATGGGCGCTTATTTTATCCGTCGCAAAAGCCGCAACAAACTCTACCGTCGTGTGCTGGCGCGCTATGTGCAGATGGCGACCGAAGGTGGCGTGACGCAGGCTGTGTTTCCGGAAGGTGGATTGTCGCTGGATGGTTCTGTGCAAGCGCCAAAACTTGGGCTTTTGTCCTATATTGTCAATGACTTCGAGCCAGGTGAAAGCCGTGATGTTGTCTTCGTTCCCATTGCGCTGAACTATGATCGCGTGCTGGAAGACCGGGTTCTGATCGAAGCCAACAAACAGGGCAATCGCAAATTTGGCTTTAAGGTCAGTGGCATCTTCGGCTTCATCTTCCGCCAGATCCGTTTCATATTTACCGGACGCTTTCATCGCTTTGGCTATGCTGCGGTCAGTTTTGGCCAGCCTATGTCATTGACAGAATTCATGAATTCCGGTGGAAAAGGGCCAGAAGCCGTAGGCAACGCCTTGATGGATCGTATCCGGGATGTGTTGCCTGTCCTGCCGGTCCCTCTGGTCGCAACCGTGCTTTTGCAGGCAGAGGGTGCGATATCTGAAGATGAACTCACCACGCGGGTTTCTGCCCTGATTGATCAGATCGCCCATGACGAAGGCCACGTCCATCTGCCCCGCAACTCCGTCGATTACGCCGCCGAAGTCGGTCTGCGCATGTTGAAGCTGCGTAAAATGGTTGCCGTCAATAACAACGCCATCACGATCGCCCCGGATCATCAGGATGAACTGTCATTCTACGCAAATTCAATAAAGCATCTTGTTCATTGAGGTTTCTGGCGTCTTGCCGCATTGCAGAAATTCATCGCGACATAAAATTACCAATTTGATCTTAATTGGGTTGCAAAGTTGCTTTGCGCCTCCTATTCCATAGGAAACCGCTGGTGCAGAGCGTTGATTCTGCGTTGCGGCAAATTTGCTGGCTGAGGAGGTCCGTTATGGCGCTCGATACCCCTGATAACATTCTGTCTTATGACGCCCCGAAGAAAGATCTGTATGAAGTGGGTGAAATGCCCCCGATGGGCCATGTGCCAAAGCAGATGTATGCCTGGGCCATTCGCCGTGACCGCCAGGGCGAACCTGAGCAGGCGATGCAAACCGAAGTGGTAGATACACCAACACTTGATAGCCACGAAGTTCTGGTCATGGTTATGGCTGCCGGCGTAAACTACAACGGCATCTGGGCTGGTCTTGGCGTGCCGGTCAGCATGTTTGACGTACACAAGCAGGATTACCACGTTGCCGGATCCGATGCCTCCGGTATCGTCTGGGCCGTGGGCGATAAGGTGAAAAGCTGGAAAGTTGGCGACGAAGTTGTCATCCACTGTAACCAGGATGACGGCGATGATGAGGAATGTAACGGCGGTGATCCGATGTATTCCCCAAGCCAGCGGATCTGGGGCTATGAAACCCCGGACGGATCTTTCGCACAATTCACCCGCGTTCAGGCGCAACAGCTTCTGCCCCGCCCAAAGCATCTGACCTGGGAAGAAAGCGCCTGCTACACGCTGACCCTTGCAACCGCATACCGGATGCTTTTTGGTCACCACCCGCATGAACTGAAGCCGGGTCAGAATGTTCTGGTCTGGGGCGCGTCTGGTGGTCTGGGCTCCTATGCGATCCAGTTGGCGAATGCGGCGGGTGCAAACGCGATTGGCGTGATTTCCGGCGAAGACAAGCGTGACTTTGTCATGGGGCTTGGTGCGAAGGGCGTGATCAATCGGAAAGAGTTTGATTGCTGGGGGCAGCTTCCAACTGTGAACACACCGGAATATGACGCTTGGTTCAAAGAAGCCCGCCGTTTCGGCAAGGCGATCTGGGACATCACCGGCAAAGGCAACAACGTAGACATCGTTTTTGAACACCCGGGTGAGGCAACGTTCCCCGTGTCCAATCTCGTCTGTAAAAAAGGCGGCATGGTTGTGATCTGCGCAGGCACCACCGGTTTCAACTGTACCTTTGACGTGCGCTACACCTGGATGCATCAGAAGCGCCTGCAAGGCAGCCACTTTGCGCACCTCAAGCAGGCTGCTGCAGCGAACAAACTGATGATTGAACGTCGCATCGCGCCATATATGTCCGAGGTTTTCCCATGGGCTGAAATTCCGGCAGCGCACACCAAGATGTATCGCAATGAACATAAGCCAGGGAATATGTCCGTGCTGGTGCAAGCGCCACGCACAGGGCTGCGTACTTTGGAAGATGTGCTCGAATCAAATAAGTAAATCCGTCTTTCTGATGGTCTGAACGGCGTCCTCTGGGGCGCCGTTTCCCGTTTGGGCCTTCAGAACGGGAAAAAATATTTTGCCTTAAGAAAGCTTTATAAACAGTCCCCTCACTGTTTTCGGGGAGTTGAAATCTGTGAGTTTGCCAAAAATTTTACTCGTGCTAAGGTTGTGTTAAGGTTTTATTAACGACTGGAAAAGAGAGTCTGTTATGAAGAATGACTGGATACTGGATGTTCTGACTGATCTGAAAACCTTTGCTCAGCAAAATGGTATGCAGGCGCTGTCTGAACATCTGGATGACACAACCCTGGTTGCAGCGTCTGAGCTGGCCAATCAGGGCGGAGGAGAGCGGGATCAGACCTTCGGGAACATCACGACGTCTGGAAGGACTAATCGATACCATCCATCAGGCCCAGACGCTTGAAGAACTTCAGGCTGTTATAATCAGTCTGCGTGATCTCTACGAAGTAGAACATCTGATTTACCATTCGGTGAACAGTACAGGGCAGCAATATGCTGCCCTGACATATGATCCGACCTGGGTCGAAAAATACACAGCAGATCGGTTTGAACGTATCGATCCGGTGGTGCAGGGGTGCTATCAGCGATTCAATCCTGTGGACTGGAAACAGCTGGACTGGTCCACAAAATCATCCCGCGAATTTCTGGAAGAAGCCCGGACGGCCGGTGTCGGCAATCAGGGATTGTCTGTCCCCATTCGCGGCCCCAGCGGCCAATTTGCGCTGTTCACTGTGAATCACCGCTGTGATGATCCGGCCTGGCGGAAGTTCAGCCGCCATTCTGTGCAGGAACTTCTGTTGGTGGCCCATTATGTGAACCAGAAGGCGCTGGAACTGGAACGCGGCACGGATGTCGTGCCGGGGCAGCCCCTGTCCCCTCGCGAAACCGATGCCCTGACCATGCTTGCCCTTGGTTACAGTCGCGCCAGGGCTGCTGAGCGGCTGAATATTTCTGAACATACCCTGAGGGTCTATATCGAAGGGGCGCGTTTCAAACTTGGTGCCCTGAATACCACCCATGCCGTCGCCCGTGCCCTTGTGAAAGGTCTGCTTGTCGTCTGATCCTAACGACAGATTAACGCCCCGGACCGGGGCTTCACCACATCTTTGAAGGCTCTGTCTCTGATGATTGCCAGTTACGCAATCACGGAGGCCCCCTTGCTCAGATATCTTTATGCCGATGCGCTTTCCACTTATCCCAAGCTGCGCGACACGATGTTTCGCGATCGCGCTGCACAGTTCAAAGGGCGGCTTGGCTGGGATGTGCATGTGAACCGGGCGGGGGAGGAACGCGACGAATATGATCTGATGAACCCGCTGTATGTAATCTGGCAGCAACCCGATGGCAGTCATGGTGGTTCCATGCGTTTCCTGCCGACGTTGGGGCGCACGATGGTCAATGATCATTTCAGCGACCTCAGCGACGGGCAAAACATCGAAAGCCCCCTGATCTGGGAATGCACACGCTTTTGCCTGGCCCCGGGGGCTGCTGCGAAAGTGTCCGGTGCCCTGATGCTGGGTGGGTTGGAACTGGGGCTTGGCCATCATCTGACCCATGCGGTTGGCGTGTTTGATCACCGGATGGTGCGTGTCTATCGCCGTCTGGGCTGGGGGCCGACAGTTATGGGAAGCACGGGGCAGGGGCGTGATGCGATCAGTGTCGGGCTTTGGGAATTTACCCCGGTAATTCGCACAGGGCTGTTGCAACGCACGGGGATTGGTCGTGACGTGTCACGGCATTGGTATGACCGCGCATTCAATGCCTGTAAATCCGCCTGACAGCACATGCGGGCTGGTAGTTTCCAGGGGGCGCCTGTAGGTTCCCCCTATGAACACGCCCGCGAATTTTACACTTTCCGATGACCAGGCTGAAGCCTGGGACAGCCTGACCGATCTGCTGACATCTGCGGGGGTGAATCTGTCAGATTCCCTGCTGATGCCGCCTCATGACGGCAAAAGCCAGGTTATGGCGATTATGGGTAAGGCCGGGTCCGGTAAAACTCTGCTGCTGGCAGAGTTCTATAGGGCTCTGGAAGAGGCTGGCGTGAAAATCGTTTCTGGTGATTATGAGGGTAAGAAAAAGAAAGATCAACGCACGCTGGCCATTCTTGCGCCCACGAACAAAGCCGCCAGCGTGCTGCGCAATCGTGGGGTTCCGGCGACGACCATTCACCGTATTCTCTACACGCCGGTTTATGATCCCGAGTATGAAAAGATTGCTGACTGGCTGGCAGGTGAAGGCGAGAAGCCCGAGATCGAAGGCCTGACGGATGCAGCCCTGGATCGGGCCTGGGAGTTCTACCAAACCAACAAATCTATCCCAGGGGCGTTGGCCGTGGCCGGGCTGCGCGGGTCTGATTTTATCACCGGCTGGAAACGCCGTGATGACCCGCTTGATATCGGGTTTATTGACGAAAGTTCGATGCTGGATGAACGCCAGTTTGAGGACCTGAAAGAGATCTTCCCAACGCTTGTGTTGTTTGGTGATCCGGCCCAGCTTGCGCCAGTTGGTCAGTCCGGTTCGATGGTCTTTGATCATCTGCCGGCAAAACATAAGATGGAATTGTCACGGGTACACCGACAGGCGGATGACAGCCCGATCCTGGATCTTGCCCATGCGCTGGCTGATCCACAGCTTAGCTTTCAGGACTTTGAAGCAATGATTTCGGAGGCAGCGCAAAAAGACGATCGCGTGGTTCTGGCCCAGCGGGTGGAAAGCGACCTGATGGCGCGCAGCCCGGTTCTCGTCTGGCGCAACGCGACGCGTGTGAAACTGATCCAGGCGTTCCGTGCGGCCCATATGGCACCGCCGGATGAATTGTTGCCTGGTGAACCCCTGATCTGCGACGGGATTGAGTTGCCTGCAAAGCATCGCAAAAAGCGGATCGACCTTGAAGCCCGCGGCCTGATCAAAGGGGCGCAGGTGGTTTACCTTGGCCCTGGTCGCAAACCAGGTTTTTCGCGCCTGCATGTGATGGGGGCGGAAGATCCGCAGGTGTCAGCCGCATCTATCGTAAAAATCGAAATCCCGGATGAAGAAGAACCCTTCATTCCCTACGCCGCCCGTATGGGCGCGGCCTTCCTGCACGGGGCGGCGGTGACCATTCATAAGGCGCAGGGGTCGCAATGGGAAAACGTGCAGGTGTTTGCACCGGATCTGTTTGTAGCGGCGCGTATGGGCCGAGTCGAAGCGGGGCAGCCTCTGTGGAAACGTCTGGCTTATGTGGCGATCACCCGGGCGCAGGAACGCCTGTATTGGGTAGTGCGCAACCGGCTTGCGCGGCCCAGCCATGATCTGATCACTGATGACCTGAAACCAGCCCCGGCCACCCTGACGCTGACATCAGAAGACGCCGAATAAACCCACCCATTGGGGTGGGAAATATTATGATTTGATCAGGCGGAACACGGCAGAGGCGCCCCAGCCAGCTGCAATCGCAATGAACAGCGACAGCAGGCCGTAGATCAGCGGGCGTTCATGGGCCAGGTTATAGATCCAGCGTTCCAGGCCCACTTTGCTCACGTCAATCACAGTGTCATAGGACGCGACAACTTCGCCCTCGCGTGCCAGGTAAATCCGTGCTGTATAGTCGCCCTCGATCAGGTTTGCCGGCAGATCAATGGATGTGGAAAACAGCGTGTCCTGGGACAGTTCTACACCGCCTTCAATCAGTTGATACAGATCTTTGTCAGTCCGGATCCGAATGATCGCGTCAGAGAAATCCTGAGGATTGTCCGTGGCGAACGCCGTGCCAACGCTTTGCACCGCACGTTCAACCGAAATCCGGTGTTCCAGATCAGATACATCTGAGAGAATTTCGCTCAGAGGGCCGGTACTGGACACGGCATAAAAGCTTGGTGCCTGATCAATGATCACACTGTCCACATTCACCCAGATGCCATAGCGGCGATCTTTGCGGCGCACGGTCACGGGTTGGGACGGGCCGGTGACCGCGACAATCACGTCAAGCGGGCCTTCGGGCAGAGGTGCCTCGCGCTTGACCGCACCGAAAATCAGAATCTCAGAGCCATCAAAATTTGCGGTAATCGACACACGGTTCTGGGACAGGCCAGCGACGACCTCTTCAGCGCGCGCAGGCAGAGCAAAGATCAGGCAAAGCAGTAGGAAACGCAGAAACATCAGTGGCCTCCTGCCGCGCCAAGGGAATACAGTTCTGACGGTTGCAGCAGCAGATCAAGCGCCAGCTTGCCACATACGGCAAGCACCATCATCGCCAGCAGAATGCGCAATTGTTCGGCTTTCAGCTTTGCACCGATGCGTGTCCCTATCTGTGCACCAACAACACCCCCAACCAGCAGAAGCACCGCAAGCGCCATATCCACGGTATAGTTCGTGGTGGCGTGCAAGAGCGTGGTAAAAGCGGTCACAAAGATGATCTGGAACAGTGATGTGCCGATGACAACTTTGGTTGGCATTCCAAGCAGATAAATCATAGCGGGCACCAGGATGAAGCCACCACCGACCCCCATGATTGCGGCCAGAATACCGACAAAGACGCCAACAATCAGCGGCGGGAAAACAGAGATATAAAGACCGGACGTGCGGAACTTCATCTTGACTGGCAGATTGTGAATCCAATTGTGTTTCTTGCGGGTTGGCAAAGCGCCCGGCACTTTGGAACGACGAATGGCCTTGAGGCTCTCAAAGAACATCAGTCCACCGATAATGCCAAGGAAGACAACGTAGCAAAGCTTGACCAGCAGATCGACCTGGCCTGCGCTTTTCAGCATATTGAACAGTTGCACGCCCAGTGCGGCCCCTATGAGGCCGCCGATCAGTAAGACCGTTCCCATCCTGAGATCAACGGTCTTTCGCTTCAGATGCGCCAGCACCCCCGAAAAGGAAGAAGCCACGATCTGGTTCGCCTCAGTTGCAACAGCAACTGCGGGCGGGATGCCGATGAAGAAAAGAAGCGGGGTCATCAGAAATCCGCCGCCCACACCAAACATGCCGGACAAAATGCCAACAAGCCCGCCCAGACCAAGGAGCAGGAAAGCGTTAACGGAGACTTCGGCGATCGGTAGATAAATCTGCATGTCCACCCATAGCCCGGAATATATTCTGAACTCAACGGTTATGGCGGGCAGTTCACATAAAAACAGGGGGGAAATTCCCCCCTGGTCTTATCATTTTATGGGGCCTGGTCTTATCAGGTTGCCTTGTGGCCGCTTTTCACACGTGATGCGTGCGATCAGCGCTCTTTCACGTAGGGCTCGCCGCCGGCTTTTGGCGGAATCGCCTTGCCGATGAAGCCAGCCAGAATCACCACAGTCAGGATGTAGGGCAAGGCTTGCATAAACTGCACAGGGATCTCTAACGCACCGATTTCAATCGACTGATAGCGGTTCGCAATCGCTTCCAGCAGACCAAACAGCAAACAAGCCATCAGGGCCTGCACCGGTCGCCATTTTGCGAAAATCAGCGCCGCCAGTGCAATAAAGCCCCGGCCTGCAGACATGTCTTTCACAAAACCCGCCGCCAAGCCAGTGGACAGATAAGCCCCCGCCAGACCACAAAGCACACCACAGATGATGACCGCGGAATAGCGTAGCTTTACCACGGAAATGCCAGCGGTATCCACTGCACCCGGATTTTCACCCACCGCCCGCAGGCGCAGGCCAAAACGGGTGCGGAACAGCACATACCAGGATAAAGGCACAATCAGCAGCGCCACATAGACCAGGAAAGTATGGCCTGAAATCAGTTCTGAATAGACAGGGCCAAGCACAGGCACATCTTTCAACGCGTCTGCAACCGGCCATTCCAGGTTGGAGAAACGGCCATCCCCTGGCAGCGCAGGCGTGCGCCCGCCCAGGCCAAACCAGGCCTGGCCGATCACAACGGTCAGGCCAGCGGCAAGGAAGTTGATCGCTACACCGGAAATCAGCTGATCGCCCCGGAAGGTGATGGATGCCACACCGTGGATCAACGCCAGAACCACAGAAACTGCGATACCAGCAAAGAGGCCCAGCCAGACATTGCCTGTTGCAGCGGCAACACCGGCGGACAGAAACGCCGCCGCCAGCATTTTGCCTTCAAGCCCAATGTCAAAGATCCCGCCGCGTTCTGAAAAGAGACCCGCAAGGCAGGCCAGCAACAGAGGGATCGCAAGGCGCACTGCGCTGTCGGAAATCTGGATGATTGTATCAAAAACTTCCATCAGACGGCTCCGTTCTTGGTTGGTTTACGCAGGATCAGGAAAAGATTTTCCAGCGGGCGACGGACCATGCCGTCAAGCGCACCGGTGAACAGGATCACCAGACCCTGGATCACGGTGACCAGTTCCCGTGGGATACCTTCCCACAGCGACAGCTCTGCACCACCCTGATAGAGAAAGCCGAACAGGATGGAGGCCAGGATCACACCAATCGGATGGCTGCGCCCCATCAGCGCCACGGCGATGCCGATAAAGCCCGCACCTTCTGTCGCGTTCAGGATCAGGCGTTCGCTTTCACCCATCACGTTGTTAATCGCCATCATCCCGGCAAGTGCGCCGGAAATCAGCATGGCAATCACGGTGATTTTCAAGGGGGAAATACCGGCGTATTGCGCGCCACGTTCACTTTGGCCAAAGGCCCGCATGGCAAAACCCAGGCGCGTGTGCCAGATCAGAACCCAGAACCCAAACGCACAGAACAGGGCGACAAAGAAACTGACGTTCACCGGCGCGTGCTTGAATACATCAAGCCCGAAGAGTGCGAAGATGTCATTAAAGGTTGGCAGATGTGCGCCGGGCGGGAAGTTCGCAGTTGCCGGATCCATACTGCCCGGCACTTTCAGAAGATCCGCCAGCAGGAAGCCAATCAGGGACGCCGCGATAAAGTTAAACATGATCGTGGTGATCACGATATGGCTGCCACGTTTCGCCTGCAGATACGCGGGAATAAAGGCCCAGGCCGCGCCGAATACAGCGCCGCCAATAGCGGCAGCAGGCAGGGCGACCAACCAATGCGGCCAGTCAATCGAAAGACAAACCAGCGCCACGCCAAGACCGCCCAACAGGGCCTGGCCTTCGCCACCAATGTTGAAAATCCGCGCCTGGAAAGCAACAGAAACCGCAAGCCCTGTGAACATAAAGTTCGTAGCATAATACAGCGTATACCCAAGGCCGGTTGTGCTGCCGAAGGCGCCGTCGATCATGGTTTGAATCGCGACAATTGGGTCTTTACCAATCGCCAGGATCACAAGGCCTGATACCAGGAAGGCCAGCAACAGATTGATCAGCGGAATAAGGACAATATCCGCCCATTTTGGCAGTTTCTGCATTACGCTGTCCCCCCACTGGTCGCGGTGTTCATACCGGCCATCAGAAGGCCCAGCTCTTTTTCGTTGGTTGTTTCAGGGTGACGTTCGCCCATGATCTGGCCGTCAAACATCACAGCAATACGGTCGGACAGGGACAGAATTTCTTCCAGTTCGACAGAAACCAACAGGATCGCTTTGCCCTGATCACGCAGTTCAATAATCTGCTGATGGATGAATTCAATCGCGCCCACGTCAACGCCACGGGTCGGTTGCCCGATCAGCAAAAGATCCGGGTTGCGGGAAATTTCGCGTGCCAGAACGATCTTTTGCTGATTGCCGCCGGAAAAGTTGCGCGCGTGCAGGGCCGGATTCGGCGGACGCACGTCGAACTGTTCCATATGCTCGGCACAGGTTTTGCGGATCGTAGCGTTATCCATCAGGATTTTGCCGTTGTATTCCGGTTCGTTATGATAGCCGAACGCAGTGTTTTCCCAGGCCGCAAACTCCAGGATCAGACCTTCGCGATGGCGATCTTCCGGCACATGGGCAATGCCACGGTGACGGCGGCTTTGTCCATCGGAATGTTTGCCGGTCAGATCAAGTTCCTGACCATTCAGTTTCACAGAACCCGTGCCCTTGCGATAGCCGCCCAGAACTTCCATTAGTTCAGATTGGCCATTACCGGAAACGCCCGCAATACCCAGGATTTCACCGGCGCGGATGTTCAGATCAATTCCCTTCAGGCGACGCACACCAGCGCTGTCGATGACTTCAAGGTTCTGGATGTCCAGGATGTTTTCTTTCGGCTGGGCCGCAGTTTTATCCACCTGCAACAGCACTTTCCGGCCAACCATACGTTCTGCCAGGTCTTCTGGTGATGTGGATGAGGTCGGGATCGTACCCTTCATCTCACCCCGGCGCATCACGGAAACAGAATCCGTCACATCCATGATCTCACGCAGTTTATGGGTGATCAGCAGGATGGTTTTGCCTTCGTTTTTCAGGTTACGCAGGATACGGAACAGGTGATCGGCCTCGGCCGGGGTCAACACGCCGGTCGGTTCATCCAGGATCAGGATTTCGGCTTTGCGGTACAGCGCTTTCAGGATCTCAACGCGTTGCTGATGTCCTACAGACAGGTCGTGGATCAATGCATCCGGATCAACATCCAATTCGTATTCTTTTGCCAGCTGTGTCAGGGATTTGCGCGCTTTGGACAGCGACGGCGTCAGGCGTTGCCCGTCCTCGGCGCCCAGAACGACGTTTTCCAGCACCGTGAAATTTTCTACCAGTTTAAAGTGCTGGTGCACCATGCCAATTCCCGCGCGGATCGCGGCCTGGCTGTCCGGAATAGGGGTGAGTTTGCCGTCGATGCGGATCTCCCCTTCGTCGGCTTTATAGAAACCATACAGGATCGACATCAGCGTGGATTTCCCAGCGCCGTTTTCGCCCACAATGCCGTGGATCGCGCCTTTGGCAACGGAAATGGTGATGTCTTTGTTCGCCTGCACCGGGCCGAAGGCTTTGGAAATACCCTTCAGTTCAATCGCTGGTGGCAGGCTGGCGGATGTGGCTGGAGCGGCAGTTGCCTGCCGCTCCTCATTTACAGAACTCTGCATGTGTTAACCTTAGTTAACCGGGCAGGATTCGTCAGACATATAGTCGTGAACCACGACTTCGCCTGCGATGATTTTGGCGCTGGCTTCTGCAACAGCCGCACGCATTTCTTCGGTCAGAAGGCTTTCGTTGAATTCATCAAGAGAGAAGCCAACACCGTTATTTTCCAGGCCCATCGCAAGGGTCACACCTGTTTCCAGATCTTCACCAGCAGAGAAGACGTCATAAACAGCGTTATCAACGCGCTTCAGCATGGATGTCAGAACGGAACCCGGGTGCAGGTGGTTCTGGTTGCTGTCCACACCAATGGAAAGCACGCCTTCGTCCGCAGCAGTCTGCAGAACACCAAGACCGGTGCCGCCTGCAGCGGCGAAGATCACGTCAGCGCCCTGGGAAATCTGGGTGCGGGTCAACTCGCCGCCTTTTACCGGGTCATTCCACGCCGCAGGTGTGGTGCCTGTCATGTTCTGAACAACGGTTGCGTCTGGGTTTGCAGCTTTTACACCCTGGGCATAGCCACAGGCAAACCGGGAAATCAGCGGGATATCCATGCCGCCAATAAAGCCAACGGTGTTGGATTCAGACGCCATCGCCGCAAGCATACCAACCAGGTAAGACCCTTCATGTTCTGCAAATGCGATCTGACGGATGTTGTCACCTTCAAGCCAGTTCACATCGATGATTGCGAATTTGGTGTCAGGGAATTCTTTAGAAACTGTATCCAGCGCTGAGGCATAGCCAAAGCCGGTCACAACAATCGGGTTTGCACCACGTTCAGCGAAACGACGCAGGGCCTGTTCGCGCTGTGCTTCGGACTGGATCTCAACTTCAAGGAAGGAGCCGCCGGTTTCTTCTGCCCAACGTGTCGCGCCGTTGAACGCAGCTTCGTTGAAGGATTTGTCAAATTTGCCGCCAAGGTCAAAAATCACGGCGGGGTCAGCTACAGCGGCCGCAGTGGAAATTGCGACGGTGGCAGCTGCGCCAAGGAATGTCCGCATCAGGGTCATAGGTCTCTCCCGGTTTATTATTCAGGCTGTACGTCATAATCGCGAACAGCGTTCTGATTGAGCAGATCTTCAGATCATCCGCAATTAAGGCCGTTTCAGGGCGGGGGGGTCAACTGCTTTTTGGGGAAACAACCGGAATCAGCGGATGCATTTCCCATTTATGTTGCAAGCGGGCGCGAAAATACGAGTGCATCCCGCTTTTGCCCGTCAGGAGTCGTGTAATACCGGGGCCGATTGCCCACCTGAGTATACCCTGACGCTAAGTAAAGTGCGATGGCGGGAGCATTATCTGCGGCGACTTCCAGGAATGATTCTTCCGCACCAAGGGCACTGGCGTGTGTGTGATACTGCCCCACAAGATCGCGCCCGATCCCGGCTTTGCGGGCGTCCGGTGCAACGGCGATTGTCAGAAGTTCTGCCTCAGGTCCGGCAATGCGCCCCAGGATAAACCCCTGGCGATCCCCGGCCAGAATGATGCCATTGCTGCCCAGAAGATCCGCGAACTCAGCGGCCGTCCATGGGCGGGGTGTCGTGAAGCAAAGGCTGTGTAATGTGGCGAGATCTTCAGGCGTCATGTCTTACCCGATGATCCGTGGCAGGGGGTCTTTGGGTGGGGCCGCATCAGCGGCGCGGATGTACAGTGGCGCAGGGCGCTCGGTTTTTTCTGATACCGCCGCGATCCGGGCGATGCGCAAAGCGATGTCTTCTGCGGATAATGTACTGAATTCAAAGGTCTCTGATGTGGTTTCCGCCAGATCCACACGGGGCATGAGCACAGACGTTTCCTGCCCGCTTTCAAGGCAATAGACCTGATCCCGTGGGGCATTTACCAGGGCACGGAAGGGCATCGTCGCACTAAACGCTGCAACTTCAAAACCACTGACCCCAATCGCGGGGATGTTCAGGGACAGCGCCAGGCCACGAGCGGCGGAGACGGCGATGCGGATGCCGGTGAAATTGCCGGGACCAACGCCAACACCGATGCGATCCAGATGCTGCCAGGACTTGCCTGCGCCTGCCAGCATCTCTTCCATCATCGGCATAAGATGTTCAGCCTGGCCTTTTGCCATCAGGTCGCCCCGGACAGACAGAACCTCATCGCCAGACAGCAAAGCGGCCGCGACATGCGCGGCCGATGTATCAAAACCCAGAGTCAGCATTTATGCAGCGACCGGGCGGACCTCGGTCACTTCGGGGATGTAGTGACGCAGAAGGTTTTCAATGCCCATTTTCAGGGTCAGAGAGGCGGAAGGACAACCGGCGCAAGCGCCCTGCATATGCAGGTAAACGACGCCGCGATCAAAGCCGTGGAAGGTGATGTCACCCCCATCCTGGGCCACAGCAGGACGTACGCGCGTATCCAGCAGGTCTTTGATCTGATTGACGATTTCCGCGTCTTCACCGGTATGTTCCGCATGCCCTGTGGAGGCCACAGCTTCACCCGCCATGACCGGCTGGCCGGACTGGAAATGTTCCATGATCGCGCCAAGGATTGCGGGTTTGATGTGGTTCCAGTCGGTGGCGTCATCTTTGGTGACGGTCACAAATTCATGGCCGAAAAACACGCCACTTACGCCGGACACCGTAAAGATCCGCTGCGCCAGAGGCGAAGACGCTGCCGCTTCAGCAGAAGGGAAATCCGCAGTGCCGGAAGGCAGAACTGTCTGACCTGGCAGGAATTTCAGGGTCGCGGGGTTTGGCGTGGATTCGGTTTGAATAAACATGAGGCGCTCCGTTGTTGCGTCAGATATGCGCCCGCGAAGGCGAAGTGTCAAGTTTTGGAATGGTTCTAAACTAGACGCAAAAAGCGGGATGCACAAGTCATGCACAATCCATGCATATGTTATGCATATAAATTGTATACAGCTTCGCGGCTGTTATTGGATGACATCAGGTTGCGCGGCATTCTGCAAACATGAAATTTGTGTTTACGAAAGACTGTAGATATGCGGATGCTGATCACACTTTGCCTTTTGTTAAGTTTGCCACATGCGGCGTTGGCGACGCCGTACCGCCATGTTGAAATACGGGAACAGGTCCTGGGGCAGACTGATACGCATTTCTTTGTCCTGCGTCATATTGGGGACAACGGTGGTTATCACGGAACCGGGCAGGACGAAATTTATCTGATCTCACGCGATTTGCTGAGTGGCGCTGAAGAGCGGACCTGGCCCGTGATGCGCGGCCTGGATCATGGACGGTATTACTTTCAGAACAATGTGTCGGAGCGTTTTGAAAACCTCGACGCGGGCGAAAGAGCTAATCCCTACGACATTCTTCTGTGGCGCGAAGCGGTAAATCTGAACCCGATGATTTACCCCATGGGGGACCACTGGCCACATGTGCAGATATCGGGCGGCGAGATTGTGGTTTCCGGGCCAGACGGAAGTTCAGATGTTGCAGTCGCCACTGTGGTCGAACCTATGATCGAAAGCCTTCAGGATACCCATGCGTTCTTGTCTGGCGACGGGAAGGGCTGGCACTGGATGGAAAAGCTTGCGGGGGAGCTTGAGCGGCTGCACCAGAACACGGAGGCCGTCGCGGAAAGCTGTGCCTTTACGGGGCAGTTTCACACAGAATGGCCCCCTGAAGCCGACATACGCCCGGTGTTTGCGCAGCTGACGTGCCGGTTTGAGGATGGATACACAGGGGGGCATTGCCTATTGGGCCGTGCTTCCCCCGGAAACGTTGCAGAGATAAGTTTTGCAGGTTCCTGCCAGAGGCGATCAGGTGATTGCCTCAAGCCGTTCTTTGGACAGTTCACCCGGCACAATTGTGATAGGGATGGAAAGAGAACCAGAAGCTTTGGTCAGCTGGGTTACAAGCGGGCCGGGGCCTTTTTTATCGGTACCGGCGCCAAGCACCAGCACGCCGACTTCGGGGTCGTCCTGAACCTGGGCCAGGATCTGTTCCACGGGTTCGCCTTCGCGCACCACAAGTTCGGGATCAACACCCTGTTTGTCCCGCATCCATTTCGCAAACACTTCGAAATGGGCGTGAATACGTTCGCGGGCTTCTTCGCGCATCAGATCGCCAACGCCGACCCAGTGGTTGAAATCATCCGGCGGAATCACAGACAGGATTTCAACCCCGCCACCCGTATGGGCGGCGCGCATGGCGGCAAAACGCATGGCATTCAGACATTCACGGCTGTCATCAAGAACGACAAGAAATTTACGCATACAGATCCTCCTGAGGTGCGGGCATGATGACCAGGGATTGCGGCGGGCGCAAGGGCAGGATTGCCCCTGCGACGCGGTGGCCACATCCGGGGCTGTCTTCTGGCGTTATCAGGCGGAATGCGCCCAGTCCCAGTAAAGTTCGCGGGCGCGGCGGGTGACCGGGCCGACCTGGTAGTTCACGTCGTCAAACTGTGTGACTGGGGTGATTTTGGACATGTTGCCGGTGAGGAAGACCTCATCCGCGCTGTCGAAATCTGCGTAATTCAGGGTGGCTTCATGCACTTTGACCCCATCCGCGCGCAGCAGTTCCATGTGGCGGGCGCGTGTGATGCCGGACAGGAAGGTGCCATTGGCGATCGGGGTGAAGACTTCGCCGTCTTTCACCATAAACACGTTGGCGGTGGCGGATTCTGCGACATTGCCGTTGGAATCACAGGCCAGCGCATTGCCGAAGCCTTTGTGCTTGGCTTCCATCAGCATGCGGGCGTTGTTCGGGTACAGGCAGCCCGCCTTGGCGTTGACCACCGCGTTTTCCAGCGTGGGGCGGCGGAAACGGGTGCGGGTGAGGGTGGTTGAGGCTTCGGGCGCGGCCATGGGGACTTCTTCCAGGCAGATCGCAAAACCGGTTTTGCTTTCTGACGGCACAATCGCAGAGGCATCGCCATCAATGCCCCAATACATAGGACGAATATAAACGGCAGCGCCTGCGTCAAACATCGCAAGCCCTTCATGGGTCAGGGCGACGATGTCTTCCGTGGACACGGTTGGTTTCAACATCAGGGCTTCGGCAGAACGGTTTACGCGGTGCGCATGTTTGTCCAGATCCGGGGTCAGCCCCTCAAACAGGCGCGCGCCGTCAAATACAGTGGACCCCAGCCAGGCCGCGTGATCGGCGGCAGACATGACAGGCACGTCGCCCGTGTGCCAGGTGCCATTGTAATAAGTGCGGATGTTTTTGCTGACAGCCATTTCGTTCTCTCCCCCAAAACGCCAATTCGTTGTTGTCGCAACGATATGGTGGGAAAGGTCAGAGGTCCAGACGTTATTTGTCTTCGTTCACCACGGCATCAAGCAGTGCGCAGAAGGCCGGATCATGGGGGGTCTTAAAGTAAGAGATCACCCGTACTATCGCGGCTTCCTGCGCCATTTTCTCTCGTATACGTTTGGCGTTTTTGCCCATCGTTTACCGGGACCGCACAAATCCCACGATGTCATAGGTCTTTTCCAGAATTGGACGGGCGATGGCGTCGGCGCGTTCTGCACCACGGCCAAGGATTTTGTCGATCTCGGCGGTGTCTTGCATCAGGCGGGACATTTCGGTGGAAATCGGGGACAGCTTTTCAACCGCCAATTCCGCAAGTGCGGGTTTGAATGTGCCGAATTGTGATCCGCCGTGATCCGCCAGAACCTGGTCTACAGTCATGTCAGCAAGGCCTGCGTAGACGTTCACAAGGTTGCGGGCCTCGGGACGATCCTCAAGGCCTTTGGCTTCGGATGGCAGGGCTTCCGGGTCGGTTTTCGCCTTGCGGATCTTCTTCGCGATGTCATCCGCGCTGTCTGTCATGTTGATCCGGCTCATGTCGGACGGGTCAGATTTTGACATCTTCTTGGATCCGTCGCGCAAGGACATCACGCGTGTGGCCGCGCCTTCGATCACAGGTTCGGTCAGCGGGAAGAAATCGACGCCATAGTCGTGGTTGAACTTGGCCGCAATGTCACGTGTCAGTTCCAGGTGCTGTTTCTGATCATCGCCCACAGGCACGTGGGTTGCGTGGTAAATCAAAATATCCGCGGCCATCAGGGCAGGGTAGGCGAACAGACCAAGCGATGCGTTCTGCGCGTTCTTACCAGCTTTGTCTTTGAACTGGGTCATGCGCTGCATCCAGCCCATACGCGCCACACAGTTGAAGATCCAGGCCAGTTCCGCATGGGCAGACACCTGGCTTTGGTTGAACAGCACGGATTTCTCAGGATCAATGCCGGATGCAATGAAACCCGCCGCCAGTTCGCGTGTGGCGTGGCGCAGGTCAGCTGGATCCTGCCAGACAGAGATCGCATGCATGTCGACCATACAATAGATGCTTTCGATGCCTTCGTTTTGTTTCTCAACAAAACGCTTCAGCGCGCCCAGGTAGTTGCCAAGCGTCAGGTTGCCGGAAGGCTGAATACCGGAAAAGATACGGGTCGGGTGGGTCTGCACTGCGTCGGTCATCATGGGCCTCGGATCGGAAAGCTGGATATTTTGTCTCTGCTGGCTTACCCATGGCAGACAATAAGGTCAACCGGAGCAGTTATTCATGTATCAGGACCACAATGCAGCCCCTGTAAATCCCTTGCCAAAGGTGCTGATTATTCTCTGTGTTGCTCTGGCGGCAGCGGAACCTTTTCTGATGTTGCGGAAACTGGGATTCCTCGGTGGGGTTGCCGGACTTGACGGGCGCAGTGCGCTTTTGCAGGATTTCTTTCTGCCTGCCGGCCTGTTGCAGGCGATGCTGGAAGCAGGTGATTTCAGCCCGCAGTATCTGTCCCGCTTTATCAGTTACATCTTTGTCGATGGCAGCCTGATTGGCACGATCTTTGCCCTGGTTTTCATTCTGGCATTCGGGAATTTTGTTGCCCGTGCTTTTGCGCCCTGGCGGTTTCTGGTTATCTTCTTTGCATCCGTTCTGACCGGGGGGCTGGTCTATAATGTGCTGGCGCTGATGATCGGTTATGGTGGCGTGCTGGCCGGGGGGATGCCCGGGGCGTTCGGGTTGATCGGGGCGTTTACCTGGCTGATGTGGACCGGCATTCTGCGTCATCCCATCGGGGCAACCAACCCGTTTGCGCTGATCCTGTTCCTGGTCATTTTCCGTGTTGCGTCAGCCCCGGTGTTTGGCTGGGACTGGACGACCGTAGCGGATTGGACAGGCTTTGCCACGGGCTTTGGTCTGTGCTTTCTGCTGGTGCCCGGGGGCGCGGCGCATATCCTTGAGAAGTTACGCAGACGTTAATAAAATAAGGGCTTTGAGTAACCCGCGGGTTACTCATACACCGTTATCTATCCGCCACGGCGGACCGAGGATTTCAGCTCGGACAGGCGGAACGCGCCGAAGAGATGCCCTGCGATGCCGTAGGAAAACATGCCGGATGTGATCAGCATCATCAGCGCCAGATAGCGCCAGCCTGCATAGCCAAACATCGGTTGGATCAGCAGCATGGTCATCCAGAGCCAGGCACACATAGCCGCACTGGCCAGGCAGATGCGCCAGGCGCGTTTGCGGAAGCGGGCATCAAAGCGTGCGACTTCGCCCATTTTACGGCTGCCGATCCAGAGCAGAAAGAACATCGCCCAGCCCGCCAGTGTGGTCGCAACCGCAGCGGCGTAAAATCCGATCCAGGGGGCAAGCCCGATGGCCAGCACCGCATTCACCACCATGGCTACCAGCGCGTAATAGAAGGGGGATTTCGTGTCTTCGCGGGCGAAATACAACGGCTGAATGACCTTCTGCAGCACAAAGGCAGGCAGCCCCAGGCCATAGATCGCCACAGCCAGGGCGGTGTTCGCGGTGTCATCAATGGTGAAAGCGCCACGCTGGAACAGGACTTCGACCAGGGGCAGCGAGAAGAAAACAAGCGCCACAGCAGATGGGATTGTCAGCATGAGGGCAAATTCACCGGCGCGGGAAAACGCATCGCGGCCACCATCGTGATCTTCCGCCGCCAGACGACGGGAAAGTTCGGGCAGCAGGACAATGCCAATGGCAATGCCCACAACGCCAAGGGGCAATTGATAGAGACGGTCCGCGTTATAAAGCCAGGACACGGCTTTATCGAACTGGCTGGCGACCTGACGACCGACCAGCAGGTTGATCTGCACCACACCTCCGGCAAGGGCGGCGGGGCCGGCGATGATCGCAAGGCGCTTCAGATCAGGCGTGAAACGCGGGCGGCGCAGGCGGATGGGGAAGCCAGCCTTTGCGGCGGCGTACCAGACCAGCGCCAGCTGCGCGACGCCACCGACAGGAATGGCCCAGACCAGCGCGTCCGCAATGTTATATCCGGCAGCAGCGGCAAAAAGGATTGCGCCGATGAAGACCACGTTCAGCAGAACGGGGGCGGCAGCAGCGGCGGCGAAATGGCGGGCAGCGTTCAGAACACCGGACAGAAGGGCGGCGAGCGAAATAAATACGATATAAGGGAAGGCGACGCGGCCATAATCCACCGCCAGATCGAATTTCTCGGTGCCCGCAAAACCGGACACCTGGGCCCAGATCAGCCAGGGCATAACCATTTGCGCGATTACGGTCAGAACAATGACAATCGCAGCCAGCCCGGCAAAGGCGTCAGAGGCAAAGCCCTGCGGGTCTTCCCCGCTTTCCAGTTTCTTCGAGAACATCGGCACAAAGGCCATGTTGAACGCGCCTTCCGCAAAGAAGCGACGGAAGAGATTGGGCAGGGTAAAAGCCGCAACAAAAGCCTGATGCGCAGCCCCGGTGCCAAGGTATGAGGCAATCAGAACATCGCGCAGAAATCCCAGGATCCGGCTGGCAAGTGTCCAGAAGCCTACGGTGAAAAATCCCCGTGCCATTCGCATGATGTCTGCCTCTCGTTAAGCCCGTTCTTCAGGCCTGCGCCCGTTCTGCGCCCCTGACTATCGCTTCCCGCAGCTTCTTTTCAAGGGACTCTTGTTTCAGCTTCGCGTGGTACTTCAGACCATAGCCATCTTTGACGTAGAAAGTATCCACCACCTGTTCGCCGTAGGTTGCAATGACGGCAGAGGAAATATGCACATTCATATCCGCCAGCGCCCGCGTCAGATCATGCAAAAGACCGGGACGATCCCGTGTATCGACTTCGATGATGGTGAATATTTCCGATCCTTCATTGTCAAAGGTGATATGGGTGGGCACCCGGAAAGACCGTTCGCGTTTACGGATTTTATCTTTATCTTTCAGGGCGTCACGGGCGATCACCTGGCCTTTCAGGATTTTGTCGATCATCTGGTTCAGGCGTTTATAGCGGCTTTTGGCGAAGGGATGGCCATCATTGTCCTGCACCCAGAACACCGCCGTGGCAAACCCGTCTTTGGTCGTGTAAGTCCGCGCATCCACGACGTTTGCGCCAACGAGCGCCAGTGCCCCTGCCATGCGCGAAAAGATGCCGTGGTGATCCTGCAGAACAAAAGCAATGCGGGTGGCGTCACGATCTTCGTCAGCGACAATATCAATGCGGATGTCATTGTCCGGAAGATCGCGCAGGAGGCGTGCGAAAGTTGTGTGTTGCCCAACGCGCAGCCCCTGCCAGTAAGGGTCATAGTGACGTTGTGTTTCTGCGCGCAGATCCTTTTTGCTCCATTCCGGCAAAGCCTGACGCAGGGCTTTCTTCGCCTCTGTGCTGCGGGCTTCGGTTGTCAGCGCCTCCATCCCGTTTTCCAGCGCATTGGTGGTTTCTTCATGCAGCTGGCGGATCAGCATGGCTTTCCAGTTGTTCCAGGTGTCCGGGCCAACGCCGCGGATGTCACAGACCGTCAGGACGGTCAGCAGATCAAGCCGGCGGCGGGATCGCACGCGTTTGGCGAAATCACGGATGGTGCGCGGATCTGAAATGTCACGTTTCTGGGCCACATCCGACATCATCAGGTGGTGACGCACCAGCCATTCGGCGGTTTCGGCTTCTTTCTTATTCAGGCCCAGGCGTGGCGCAACTTTGCGAGTGATCTGCGCCCCCAGGATCGAATGATCTTCCGGGCGGCCTTTTCCGATATCATGCAACAGCAGCGCGATATAAAGCGTTTTGCGGTTGATGCCTTTTGCCAGAATGCCGGAGGCCACCGGCAGTTCTTCGACCAGTTCTTTGCGTTCGATCTGGGCAAGGGCAGCGATCACCTGGATTGTGTGTTCATCCACCGTGTAGGAATGATACATATTGAACTGCATCATCGCGACAATCGGTTCAAATTCCGGCACAAAGGCAGAGAGCACGCCCAGTTCATTCATCCGCCGCAGGGCCCGTTCCGGATTGCCGTGTTTCAGCAGCAGGCCCGTGAAGATTTTCACCGCTTCCGGATTGCGCCGCATGTCGTCATCAATCAGATCAAGGTTCGCGGACAGCAGGCGCATGGTATCGGGATGGATCAGATACCCTGTGCGCAGGGCTTCTTCAAACAGGCGCAGAATGTTGAGTTTGTCTTTCAGAAAATTTTTCTCATTGCTGATAGCGATGCGGTTCTGAATGATCTTCAGGCCCTTCATGATCTTTTTACGATGGCGGAAAAGGCGCAGAAGATCCGGGGCTTGTTTGACGTGGCTGGCTTCCAGTTCAGTCAGGAAGATGCGGGTCAGCTCGCCCACGCGAGTGGCGTGGCGGAAGTAATCCTGCATGAAGATTTCCACGGCCCGGCGGCCAGCACGGTCTTTGTATTCCATGCGCGTGGCGACTTCGACCTGGAGATCAAAGTTCAGCTGATCCGACGGACGTTTCGTCAACAGATGCAGGTGGCAGCGCACAGCCCAAAGGAAGTTTTCGGCCTCAAGGAAAGCGTCAAATTCTTCGCGGGTGAACATTTTGAGGCGGGCCAGATCAGCTGTGTCATGCACCCCATGCACATATTTCGCGATCCAGAACAGGCTTTGCAGATCGCGCAAACCGCCTTTGCCTTCTTTCACATTGGGTTCAACGACGTAGCGCTGGCCACCCTGTTTCTGATGACGTTTCGCGCGTTCCGACAGTTTGGCTTCGATAAATTCCGATGCAGTACCTTTGAACAGGTCTCTATCAAGGGTTTCGCGCAACTCATCCGCAAGGGCGACGTCACCCGTGATATAGCGGTTTTCCAGCAGGGCGGTGCGGATCGTGTAATCATCGCGGCCCTGGTTGATGCAATCGCGGATCGTGCGCACGGAATGGCCGATCTTCAGCTTCATATCCCAGAGGATATACAGCAGGCTTTCGACCACACTTTCGCCCCAGCCGGTGATTTTCCATGGCGTGAGAAACAGCAGGTCGACGTCGGATTGCGGGGCCATTTCACCGCGTCCGTAACCGCCGACAGCGATCAGCGTCAGACGTTCGCCGTCTGAGGGCAGGGGGTTGGGATGCAGACGGGTTGTGACCACGTCATAAGCAAGCGCCAGGATCACATCCATCAGCCAGCTGCGCGCACGGATCGCGCCATGGGCGTTGCGGGGCTGTTTTGTGAAAGCTTCTGCTATAATGGCGGAACCGGTATCCAGAAGTGCGCGCAGAATATGCGTGACCTCATTGCGCATCTCGCGGCTGGTGGTGGCGCGATATAACGCGTCGTTCAGCAGGCTTTGTGCGGCTGTAAGGTCGATGATCTGTGAGGGCTCGCAGATCAGAGAGACGGGATCAGGTGCAGGCAGGATCAACCCGCCCGCACCTTTGGTATCAGGACCCAGAGCCACCGAATCTTCTCGGAGCAGGGGAAATTTCAACAACCTGGCCATCGCGGATGGTTGCAACTGCCAGGGCACGCTGGGTGGACCCGTCTGGCAGCAGACGGAAGACACCGTTTACGCCAACAAAGCCGGAAGCCCGTGTCAGGGATGGAATGGTCAGCGCATCATTGCGGCCGGTTTTCAGCAGCGCGCCAACAGCGGCAATACCGTCATAGGCGATACCGGCAAGGGGGTGTGGGGGGGAGCCATATGCAGCGGTGTAGCGGCTCTGGAACGAAGAATAGAGGCGTGTGTCAGGCACGGTAAACCAGCCGCCCTGAACGCCAGGTTGTGTCAGCATGGTGGCCGGGCGGTCCATACGGCGCAGGCCGATGAACTGCTGGGATGCAGGGGATACGCCATTGTCGAGCAGCAGCTGCGTGGTCAGACCCAGGGCACCGGCACCACCGGAGGTGAAGAAGATCGCATTACTGCCGTTTGTGCGTGTCGCGCGGGCGATAGCTGGTGTTGCCTGAACAACGCCGTTCTGAGACAGCTCAAACCCGGCAGTCGCAGTAACGGTGCCACCTGCGGCCTGAACCGCAGCGGAGATCGCATCACGACCACGGGTTTCGCTTGAGTTATTCCCATGCACAACCATCACGCGGTTGCGGCCCTGAGATACAGCATATTGCGCCAGACGGTTTGCCGTGTTGCGATAGCTGTTGCCCAGAACAAAGACATTGCCGCCGGCGATGGACGGGTTGTTAGAGAAAGACAGGATGTTCACATTGCGGTTTGCAACGGCAACACCAGCGGCATTGGCCGCCGGGGCGAAGACCGGGCCAAGGATGATTTTGGCACCATCACGCACCGCAGTGGTCGCAGCGGCAGCAGCACGTTCAGGCTGACCACCTGTGGCGTAAATGCGCAGATCGATGTTCACACCATCGAGATCGGCAATCGCAAGACGCGCTGCGTTTTCCAGCGCAGTCGCAAGCGCCGCATCAGAGCCGCGTTGTGATTCGTGTGGAATTAGCAAGGCGACAGGCACAGCACGGCTGGTATTCACAGAAGGACCAGCGCCGCCCCCGGTATCAATACAGGCGGAAAGCGCAAAAAAAGAGAATAAAGCAACGGTTCTGGTGACTGAACCACGCAGAAAGGTGAAAACAGCAGACATGGGGTTTCCTCGGTTCCTCGGACAGAAGATAAAGCAGATGTTCAGGGTATGCGTTTGCTGCCTGACTGTAAACGCGCCACCAGGGGGAAAATTATGACCGATGTTACCAAAGCACAGGCTTCAACCAACGCGGGCGGTATTACCTTTGTTGCAACCCCGATTGGCACAGCACGCGATATCACCCTGCGGGCACTGGATGTTTTGCGGGATGTGGATGTTCTGGTGGCCGAAGATACACGCACCCTGCGCAAGCTGATGGATATTCACGCGGTCCCGGTGAACGGGCGCCCCATGATTGCTTATCATGATCACAACGGCGGTGCGGTGCGGCCACGTCTGATGGGGCTTTTGCGGGAAGGCAAATCTATTGCTTATGCGTCAGAGGCAGGCACGCCTCTGGTGGCGGATCCTGGCTATGGGCTGGCGCAGGAAGCGTTGGATCAGGGCTTTGCGGTGACATCTGCCCCCGGGCCTTCTGCCGTGATCACGGCGCTGACGATTGCCGGGCTGCCGACGGACCGGTTTTTCTTTGCCGGGTTTGCACCGAATGCATCGTCGGCGCGCAAAGGGTTTATTGAGGAAACCCGCGAAATTCCCGGAACACTTGTGTTTTATGAATCTCCGAAACGCCTGGCGGCTTTTCTTTCCGATGCTTCCGAGGTTCTGGGGGATCGACAGGCGACGGTTTGCCGGGAACTGACCAAGAAGTTTGAAGAAGCCCGGCGCGGGAAGTTGTCAGAACTGGCCGCGCACTATCAGGAAAATAAAGCCAAAGGCGAAGTTGTTGTGGTGATTGATCGCAACCGTTCAGATTCTGTTAATGCTGAAACGCTAGAAGACAGCTTGCGTCAGGCGCTGAAAACCATGCGGGTGCGCGATGCTGCGGATGCGGTGTCGAAGGCCCATGGGGTTGCCCGGCGCGATGTCTATCAGTTGGCGATTGAGATGAACAAAGAAGACCGGGACAGTGACTGACAAAGCGGCGAAAGGGCGGACAGCCTATTACGCGGGGCTTGCCGCCGAAGATCAGGTCGCAAAGCATTATACGCGGCTGGGCGCTGAGGTGCTGGACACCCGCTGGCGGGGCGAAGGGGGCGAGATTGATCTGATCCTGCGGCTCGCCGGGATCACGATCTTTGTTGAAGTGAAGAAAAGTCGCGATATGACATCCGCCGCAGACATGCTGTCGGCCACGCAGGTGACCCGGATCATGGTCGCTGCGGGGGAATATATGGCGGTGAAGGGCCTGATGGGCGATATGCGTGTTGATGCGGCACTGGTGGATCAGCAGGGCGCGATTGAGGTGATTGAGAATATCACGCTGGATTTCTGAGGAAATTCATCACGTTTTTGTTGCGCCCCATTGATCCTGCCTGCCTGGCGGTCCATGTATTCACGACCAGAATTTGCCTGTCAGAAGGGGCCTCTCATGAAAATCGCGTTTCAGATGGATCCGATCCAGTCCGTGGACATCAATGGGGACAGCAGTTTCCGCCTGGCGGAAGAAGCCCAGGCCCGTGGCCATGAACTGTTTTTCTACACGCCCGATAAGCTGGCCTATGAAGAAGGATGCGTGACCGCGCGTGGCCATTCTTTCATCGTGAAACGTGTGCAGGGTGATCATGCGGAACTGGGTGAAGAAACTGTGGTGGATCTTGCGGATTTCGATGTGGTCTGGCTGCGTCAGGATCCGCCGTTTGATATGTCTTACATCACCACGACCCATATTCTGGACCGTATTCATCCGGAAACACTGGTGGTGAATGATCCGTTCTGGGTGCGCAATTACCCGGAAAAACTGCTGGTGCTGGATTTCCCGGATCTGACCCCGCCGACGACCATCGCACGTGATCTGGAAACCCTGAAGGCGTTTAAGGAAAAACACGGCGATATCATCCTGAAGCCGCTTTACGGCAATGGCGGTGCGGGCGTGTTCCGCCTTGGTCCGGATGATCGCAATATGACCTCGCTGCACGAACTGTTCGCGGGCATTAACCGTGAACCGCTGATCGTGCAGAAGTTCCTGCCGGTGGTGTCCAAAGGCGACAAACGTGTGATCCTTGTAGACGGCGAACCTGTGGGTGCGATTAACCGTGTGCCTGCGAAGGGGGAAACCCGTTCCAATATGCACGTCGGCGGTCGCCCTGAGAAATGCGAACTGACCGACCGGGATCGTGAGATCTGTGAGCGGATCGGGCCGCTTTTGAAAGAAAAGGGTCAGGTCTTTGTCGGGATCGATGTGATCGGTGACTGGCTGACCGAGATTAACGTGACCTCGCCCACCGGTATTCAGGAACTGGAACGCTTTGACGGTGTGAACATCGCCGCCAAAATCTGGGAAGCGATTGAGGCGAAGAAAGCCTGATCAGGACACTACTTTTTCGCGGGGGGCGATCAGACGATAACTGACGGCCTCTGCGATGTGGTACTCGAAAATATCCGGGCTGCCTTCCAGATCTGCGATGGTCCTGGCGACGCGCAGAACCCGGTGATAGCCCCGCGCCGACAGGCCAAATTTATCAGAAAACCGGTTCAGAAGATCGCGCCCGGCCTGATCGGGTGACGCGTATTCCTCAAGCAGTCGTCCTTCGGCCATGGCGTTGCTGGAAATGCCGGGGTGATCCGCATAGCGCGCGGTCTGAATGTCGCGGGCCTTTGCGACGCGCGCGGCGATATCAGCTGAGCCTTCCCCATCCTGCACCGATGACAGATCCTGCCAGGCCACCGGCGGAATTTCCACGCGCAGATCGAAACGATCCATCAGCGGGCCTGACACGCGGCCCATATATTTTTCACCACAGACCGGGGCCTGATTGCAGGCGCGGCCCGGATCCATCAGGTGACCACATTTGCAGGGGTTTGCTGCCGCGACCAGCATGAAACGGCAGGGATAGCGCACGTGGGCATTGACGCGGGCCACAGTAATGGCACCGGTTTCCAGGGGCTGGCGGAGGGTATCAAGCACCATTGAAGGGAACTCGGGAAATTCATCCATGAACAAAA
Source organism: Halocynthiibacter styelae (assembly GCF_016123485.1). GTDB lineage: Bacteria > Pseudomonadota > Alphaproteobacteria > Rhodobacterales > Rhodobacteraceae > Halocynthiibacter > Halocynthiibacter styelae. The sequence continues at coordinate 83,669 of NZ_JADCKQ010000010.1, forward strand.
CACCATTATGGGCAAGGGACACTTCGCCGGGTTTCGCATCACGCCCGCCACCCGACAGCGCGGCGACGGATGCGGTGTGATGCGGTTCGCGGAAGGGGCGCTGGCGGGAAATGCCTTCACCTGCCTGACCGGTGAGCGATGAAATCAGGGATGTTTCAAGGGCTTCTTCCGGGCGCAGCGGCGGCAGGATGCCGGGCAGACGGGCCGCCAGCATGGATTTTCCTGAACCCGGCGGGCCCAGTAGAAAGACGTGATGATGCCCGGCGGCGGCGATTTCCATGGCGCGTTTGCCCCGGTATTGGCCTTTGATATCGCGGAAATCCTTGCTGATTTCGGCGTCCTGCACCATGCCGGGACGGGCGGCGTCAAGCGGGCTTTGCCCCGTCAAATGGCGGATGGCGGCGTGCAAGTTTGCAGGCGCAAACACCGCATCGGCGTTGATCCAGGCCGCGCCTGCACCAGAGGCCAGGGGGCAGATCAGGCTGCGCCCGGTTTCAGATGCGGTCAGGGCGGCGGGCAGGGTGCCGGGCACGTCGATCAGTTTGCCATCAAGGGAAAGTTCGCCAAGGGCGATGGTATTTTCGACCTTATCTTCGGGCAGGACCCCCATCGCGGCAAGAAGCGCAAGCGCGATGGGCAGGTCGTAATGTGAGCCAGCCTTCGGCATGTCTGCAGGCGACAGGTTGATGGTGATTTTCTTTGGCGGCAGGGCGATCTGCAGGGCGGTCAGGGCGGCACGCACACGTTCGCGGGCCTCAGCCACGGCTTTGCCCGGCAGGCCGACAATGGCAAAGCCGGGCAGGCCCGGGGCGGTGGCGCATTGCACCTCGACCAGACGGGCCTCGATCCCTTCAAAGGCCACCGTGAATGCGCGCGCCACCATTTTCCCTGCCTCAGTGCTGTTAACCGTGGTTAACGATAGGCGGGGGATGGTTTACGAATGGTAAAGATCCATGAAAGCAGGCCAGGCGGCCGGATCGGCCACGGTTTTGTCGCGGCAGATCTGGTTGCACATGCCAAAAACCCGCCCGTCAATTTCCATTAACCACGTCGCAGTTTTGCCGGAATAGGGGCAATGGGCGTTCAGGGGTTCACCCAGACAGGTTTTGCGCGCGCTGGGCAGATCGGCCAGATCATCAGCCTGCGGCCAGTCACGGCGGGACCATGTCTGACCGTAACGTTCAAGCGGCGTATCCGTTGCAAGGCCAATTGCACGCCACTGGCGGAAGTTCTGGTCATTCAGATGCAGTTGCACATATTGTTTTGTCGCATCATCCACGGGCAGGTCGAAACCCGCAATTCGGGCGGCGACAGGGGCGTAAAACGCATCCGCTGCACTGTATGCGCCACAAAGCCAGCCATCATCTGAACCGGTGGTTTTACGCGCCCAGGCAAAGAGACTTTGCAGTTGAATAAGGTCTTTCTGCAGGGCGTCAGAGATTTCAACGCCACTGTAGGCACGGGCCAGATCCATTGGGCAGTCATTGCGCAGGGTCATGAAGCCCGAGTGCATTTTCGCGACCAGAGTGCGGGCGACGGCGCGGGCCTTTGGGTCTTTCGGCCAGATGGCGCTGTCCGGGTGGCGAGTGGCGAGTTCTTCCGTGATCGCAAGAGAATCATCGATCGCGATGCCGTCCGATGTCACCAGCAACGGCACGGTGCAGGCCGGGGCCAATGGGGCCAGTTGTTCGGATACGGGGGCTTCTGCAAAGCTCAGGAATTCGCTGTCAAATTCCGCGCCTGAAAGTTTCGCCACAAGCCAACCGCGCAAAGACCAGCTGGAATGAATTCGGTCGCCAAGGATCAATCTGTATGTCATACCGTCAGGATAGCGGATCAGGTATTATTTCCAAAATGAATATTTAAAGAATAAATCATCAATATTTGTGATATTATTCCGGCGTGACGTTAACATCTTCCAGATGCCAGAGTTTACCTTCAACGCGAATGCGACTGACCGACAGATTATCAATATGCTGACCAAAGGCCTGCACCGGCGTATGCTTGGCGGCGCGGGCCACCTGGGTGAGGATCGCGCCAAAATGGGCGACGATGATCAGGTTTTTCGTGAGGCAACGATCAATCAGGTTGTCGACCTCGCGGCTTACACGCCAGGCGACATCATACCAGCTTTCGCCGTCCGGGGCGGGCAGATGGCCCGGTTTTTCCCAGAACTGGCGCGACAGATCGGGATCGCGGGCTGCGACCTGATCAAAGTTCATGCCGTCCCAGATACCGAAGTTAAATTCGCGGAGTTGATCAGAATGGTCCATGCGGTGGTGATGGCCCGTTAAGACGTCGGCGGTCTGGCGGGCGCGCAGAAGATCTGAGGAAATCAGCGTGGATTTTTCGGGCAGATAGGTGTTGAGGCGCTCAATCTGTGCATGATCAGACAGGTCGGCAGGCACATCGCGCCAGCCGCAGAAGGATTTCTGATGCGTCGGGCCGTGGCGCACAAGCCAGAGGGTTGTCATGGCAGTTGTCCCTTCAGAATTTGCGGCAAGCCAGCGGTGACGAAAACCACGGTATCGCTGGTGGCGGCAAGGGCCTGATTGACTTCCCCCTGAAGTTGGCGGAAACGGCGGGCCAGCGCGTTTTCGGGCACGACACCCTGGCCAACTTCATTACTGACGATAATCACGGGCGCGGGGCAGTTTTGCAGGGCACGGACCAGTTTATCGGTTTCGGCCTCAATTTCATTTTCAGCAAACATATGGTTCGACAGCCAGAGAGAGGCGCAGTCAAAAAGCACGATTTCACCCGCCTGAACCTGCGTCAGCGCGCTAGGCACATCCAGGGGGGCTTCGATTGTGTGCCAGCCTGTGCCGCGCCGGTCCTGATGGCGGGTGATTTTTACCTGCATTTCATCATCGAATGCCTGTGCCGTGGCGATATAAAGGTGCTTGTCAGACCAGGCCTCGGCCAGACCTTCAGCAAAGCGGCTTTTGCCTGAGGCCGCGCCGCCAAGCACGAATGTCAGATGGGGAAGATGGGTGAATTCAGTCGTCATAATCCTCATCTGGCAGGGGATTGCGCCTGCGTCAAAGAGAAAATCCGCAATTGACGCAGGCGGGGTGGCTTGAGTTGACGGGCTGTGCGCCCTAAACCTGTGATGTCACCGCATCAGGCGGGACGGAAAGGGCAGTCATGCTGGCAGGTAAGAAAATTCTTCTGATCATCGGTGGCGGGATCGCGGCTTTTAAATCGCTGGACCTGATCCGCAGGCTGCGTGAACGCGGGGCGGAGGTCGTGCCGGTGTTGACAAAAGCGGGCGAGGAATTTGTGACGCCGCTGTCCGCGTCGGCCCTGTCTGCACAGAAAGTGTACCGCGATCTGTTTGATCTGACGGATGAGGCCGAGATGGGGCATATTGAACTGTCCCGCGCTGCCGATCTGGTGGTGGTTGCACCGGCGACTGCAGATCTGATGGGAAAGATGGCGAATGGTCTGGCGAATGACCTGGCTTCGACCTTGCTTATGGCGACGGATAAGCGGGTGTTGATTGTGCCTGCGATGAATGTGCGTATGTGGGAACATCCGGCGACGCAGCGCAATCTGGCGACATTACAGGGCGATGGCATTTTGGTGTGTGGTCCGGATGAAGGCGCGATGGCCTGTGGTGAGTTTGGCCCTGGACGCATGGCAGAAGTGCCAGAGATTGTTGAGGGGGTGGAAGCGGCGTTGCGCGATGGTCCCCTGAAGGGCAAACGCATCCTGATCACTTCGGGTCCGACCCATGAACCGATCGATCCGGTGCGCTATATTGCGAACCGCTCGTCCGGGGCGCAGGGCACGGCGATTGCCAATGCCCTGGCGGCGTTGGGCGCGGATGTGGTCTTTGTGACCGGCCCTGCCGATGCTGCGCGTCCGCGGGGTGTTGAGATTGTGGAAGTGCAAAGCGCACGTGAGATGCTGGAAGCTGTTGAAACGGCTTTGCCAGCCGATGCGGCAGTCTTTGCGGCGGCGGTGGCAGACTGGCGCGTGGCGAGCGCGTCGGACAGTAAGATCAAGAAGGACGGTATGGGCAAACTGCCAGTTCTGGAATTCGCCGAGAACCCGGACATTCTGGCAACCGTTTCACAGATGAAGGCGGGGCGGCCCGGTCTGGTTGTCGGCTTTGCAGCGGAAACCGATGATGTTGTGGCCCATGCAACGGCAAAACGGGAACGTAAACAATGCGACTGGATTGTTGCCAATGATGTGTCCCCAGAGACGGGGATTATGGGTGGATCTGAAAACCAGGTGGTGGTGATTTCAGATCAGGGTGCCGAGGCCTGGCCGCGCATGGGGAAAGACCAGGTGGCAAAACGTCTGGCGGCAGAGATTTCCACAGCGTTGCAGGAATGATTTTTCTGAACCAAGCCGCAGCCTTCGGCGAGAGTATTTATAGCAAGATGAAAGAGCAGAGATGGTAAATCCGGTGATTGCTTTAAAATGGCTTGAGGGCGCGGATCAGGCGCTGGGCCTGCCGCAATATGAAACGCCAGGGGCTGCGGGGGCCGATCTGCGGGCGAATTTTGCGGTGGATCAGCGGGATGGTGTCATCTTGCAGCCGGGCGCGCGGGTGCTTGTGCCGACAGGGCTGGCACTGGAAATTCCGCAGGGGTTTGAAGTGCAGATCCGGCCACGTTCCGGCCTTGCGCTGAAGCACGGGATTACCCTGCCCAACAGCCCGGGCACGATTGACAGCGATTATCGTGGGCCTTTGGGCGTGATTGTGCAGAATGGCGGTGATACGGCCTTTGAGATCACCCACAGCATGCGGATTGCGCAGATGGTGGTTGCGCCTGTGGTGCAGGGGCAGTTTGTGTTGGCGGATGATCTGACGGATACAGACCGCGGGGCCGGTGGATTTGGCTCAACAGGTGTTGCATGATCCTGTTTCCTTATTTCTCCACTATGGCCTTGATTGCAGCGGTTCTTTGGGGAATTGGCATGCTGATGAAGGTGTCCGTCAGAAGTCGCCTGATATTGATCGGTATCGTTGCTGGGGTTCGTTTTATACCGATTTTCTTTATGTTGCCCCTTTTGTTGCAGACTGAATTTTTCCTTATGGAGCTTTGGGGTGCGGCAGCTTTTGCCGTATTCGCAGTTCTGGTAGTCCTTTATGCCCGTTGGGTGCGTGGCCTGAAGGCGCAGCGGCAGCCGGTTAAGGTTGAGACTGTTGAAGAACCTGCGCAGGCGGTGCCCGCGAAACCTGCATCGCTTTTTGCTGAAGGGGAGCTGGAACGCTATGCCCGGCATATCGTTTTGCATGACATTGGCGGGCCGGGGCAAAAGGCCCTGAAACAGGCGCGGGTTCTGGTGATCGGAGCCGGGGGGCTTGGCTCGCCCGCGTTACTGTATCTGGCGGCGTCAGGTGTTGGCACGATTGAGATCGTCGATGATGACGTGGTGGAGCTGTCCAATCTGCAACGCCAGGTGATCCATAGTGAGGCGGGTGAAGGCACGTTGAAAGTGGCTTCTGCGGCCGAACGGATCCGGCAGATCAATTCGCATTGCAACGTGATCGCCCATAATATGCGGCTGGATGACATTTCGGCAGAACCGCTGATCTCCGGTGTTGATCTGGTGCTGGATGGTTGCGACAATTTCAAGACCCGCTATCTTGTGAATGAATATTGCACACGTCTTGGCAAGCCTCTGATTTCCGGTGCGCTGAGCCAGTGGGAGGGGCAGATTTCTGTCTTTGATCCGGCCAGTGGCACGCCGTGCTACCGCTGTGTCTTCCCGGAAGCGCCCGCAGGCGACAATGCCCCGACTTGTGCGACTGCCGGGGTGCTTTCGCCGTTGCCGGGTGTCGTGGGGTCCATGATGGTGGCAGAGGCTGTGAAGCTTATCACGGGGGCAGGACAGGCCTTGCGTGGGGAAATGCTGATCTATGACGCGAAATATGCCGAGACGCGCAAGATCAGGTTGCAAAAGGGTTATAATTGCCCGGTTTGCGGCGATCAGGGGTAACGCCGCTTGCATCAATCACTTGCATGCTCATAGTAGGGCACAGATTTGTGACAGACATCTATCGGAGAGCTAACAATGAGACTGACATCCATTCTGGTCGCGGCAGCGGCTGCTTTCGTATCAACTTCCGCACTGGCTGATGGCCACCTGCCGGATCTGGGCGGCAAGGAAGTGGTGATTGTCACCGAAAACGCCTATCCGCCGCTGCAATTTGTCGATGGCGACGGCAATGCTGTGGGCTGGGAATATGACGCCATGGCAGAGATCGCCGCGCGTCTTAACATCACCGTGACCTATGAAAACATCAGCTGGGATGCGATGATTGCATCTGTTTCCCAGGGCCAGTTTGATATGGGCATGACGGGCATCACTATTCGCGAAGATCGCGCGGAAGTGGTTGATTTTTCTGACGCTTATATGCGGTCTGAAATGGTGATGCTGGTGCGCGGTGATGAAACCCGTTTTGAAGATGCTGCAGGCTTTGGTGCCGATGCAGATCTTCTGATTGGCGCACAACCGGGCACTACACCGTTTTATGTCGGCATCTATGAGGTTCTGGATGGCGATGAAGCGAACTCGCGCATGCAGTTGTTCGAAACTTTCGGTGCTGGTGTTGAAGCGCTGAAAACCGGTGATGTGGATTTGGTTCTGACCGATGGCACGGCTGGCAATGGTTATGTTGAGGCCTCAGAAGGTGGCCTGAAAATCGTTGGTGGCCCGCTGGGCACTGAAGACTTTGGCTTTATCTTCCCAAAAGGGTCTGATCTTGTGGAGCCGATGAACGCTGCGATTGCTGCGATGCAGGCGGATGGCACCATGGATGCGCTGAACACCAAATGGTTCCTCGACTATAAAATCGGCCAGTAACGGTCCTGACGCCCCGGCCTTTGTGCCGGGGCTTTTTGTGTAAGATCCCCCATGACCCCACGTCCCGGCACCGATAAACCAGATTTCCCCTGGTGGCTGATTGCTATTGTCGCCTTCACGGGCCTGTTTATCTTTCAGGCGCTTGATGATCCCATTTACCAACAGGTCAGCGTTAAGCTGATCAAAGGCGTGAAAATCACGGTGTTTGTGACGCTGGTGGGGTTCTTCCTTGCGTCTGTTCTGGGGCTGCTTCTGGCGGTGGCCAGCCTGTCACGCTATCAGATCCTGCGCCAGATCGCGCGGTTTTACACTGAGGTTCTGCGCGGACTGCCGATCCTTGTGATCCTGCTTTACGTCAGCTTTGTTGTGGCACCCGGGCTTGTGCAGGGCTGGAACTATATCGCAGAACATATCGGGCTTGATCCGATCCGCACCCGGGATTTTACATTTCTCTGGCGGGCGATCATTGCGCTGACTCTGGGCTATTCGGCCTTTATTTCTGAAGTCTTCCGTGCCGGTATTCTGTCGGTGGAAGAAGGGCAGGTCGAAGCAGCAAAGGCCATGGGACTGAATGGATGGCAGCGCTTTCGTCTGGTGGTTTTTCCCCAGGCGATCCGGACAATTATGCCGCCTCTGGGCAATGATTTTATCGCGATGATCAAGGATTCCTCGCTGGTGTCTGTGCTTGGCGTGTTGGATATCACCCAGATCGGCAAGGTCACTGCTGCGGGTAATTTCCGCTATTTTGAGACCTATAACGTGGTTGCGATGCTTTATCTGACGCTGACCGTCACCCTGTCGCTGTTGCTGCGCAAGCTGGAAACGAAGATGCGTGGTAAATATCCGTAATTCGCCTCTGGACGATTGGGGCACGCGCACATAGCTTTCCTGCAAAGGAGATCACTCTATGACCAACCCGCTTCTCGCCCCCTGGAACACGCCTTTTGAACTGCCGCCCTTTGCTGAGATTGAGGATGCGCATTTCGCCCCGGCTTTTGACGCCGCCCTGACAGAAGGCCGCGCAAAGATTGCAGAGATTGCAGGTAATCCGGATGCGCCGACATTTGCCAATACAATCGAGGCGCTGGAACTGGGGGATGAGACCCTGGGCCGTGTGCTGGGTACGTTCTATGGCATCGCCGGCGCGGACAGCAATGAGGCACGTGAAGCCCTGCAACGGGAGTTTGCACCGAAGCTTTCTGCCTACAGTTCGGAACTGACCATGAACCGCGATATTCGGGCGCGGATTAAGGCATTGTGGGAAGATCAGAATGCTCTCGACGATGAACAGAAACGCCTGCTGTATCTTTACAATCGCAATTTCATCCGTTCCGGTGCCGATCTGGAAGGCGATGCACGGGATCGTCTGACAGATGTGAAGGCGCGGCTTGCGATCCTTGGCACAGATTTCACCCAAAACCTGCTGGCGGACGAACGTGAATGGTTCATGGAACTGGGCGCGGATGATCTGGGTGGTCTGCCGGATTTCCTGAAGGAAGCCATGAAAGGTGCAGCGGAAGAGCAGAATGTGGATGGCCATGTGGTGACCCTGTCGCGGTCCCTGATCGTGCCGTTCCTGCAATTTTCCACCCGCCGTGATTTGCGCGAAGTGGCCTATAAAGCCTGGGCGGCGCGTGGGGCCAATGGTGGCGAGACGGACAACCGGGGCATTGCGGCGGAGACGCTGGCGCTGCGCCATGAACGCGCGCAGCTTCTGGGGTATAAAGATTTCGCGGCCTATAAGCTGGAAACCGAAATGGCGGGCAATGCGGATAACGTGCGTGATCTTTTGATGCAGGTCTGGAAACCGGCCCGCGCTGCTGCGCTGAAAGACCAGGCGGTGCTGGAAGCGATGATGCGGGAAGATGGCATCAATGGCGATCTGCAGGCCTGGGACTGGCATCATTATTCGGAACGTCGCCGCAAGGCCGAACATGATCTGGATGAAGCAGAGCTGAAACCTTACCTGCAACTTGAAAAGATGATCGAGGCCAGCTTTGACTGTGCGAACCGCCTGTTCGGGTTGGAATTCGCACCGCTGGATGTGCCGATGTATCATGAAGATGTGCGCGCCTGGGAGGTCACCCGCAACGGCAAACATATCGCGGTGTTTATCGGGGATTATTTTGCGCGCGGGTCCAAACGGTCCGGTGCCTGGTGTATGGCCATGCGGGCGCAGAAGAAACTGGGCGGTGACACCGCGCCGCATGTGGTGAATGTCTGTAACTTCGCAAAACCTGCCCCAGGTGCTGCGGCGCTTTTGTCGTTTGATGATGCGCGGACATTGTTCCATGAGTTTGGCCACGCCTTGCATCAGATGTTATCTGATGTGCGCTATGAAGCGATTTCCGGCACCTCTGTTGCCCGTGATTTTGTGGAACTGCCAAGCCAGCTGTATGAACACTGGCTCAGCGTGCCTGAGGTACTTTCAAAATACGCGGTCCATGCGGAAACCGGCGAAGCAATGCCGAAGGAATTGCTGGATCGCCTGCTGGCGGCGCAGACCTATGACATGGGGTTCAGCACCGTGGAATATGTGGCCTCGGCGCTGGTGGATCTGGCCTTCCACGAAGGTGCACCGGCGGATGATGTGATGGCGAAACAGGCAGAGGTTCTGGAAGGGATCGGCATGCCTGCGGCGATTGAAATGCGCCACCGTACCCCGCAGTTCGCCCATGTGTTTTCCGGGGATGGCTATTCGTCCGGTTACTACAGCTACATGTGGTCAGAGGTCATGGATGCGGATGCGTTTGAAGCCTTTGAAGAGGCTGGCGATCCGTTTGACGCAAAGTTGGCCAAAAGCCTGGAAGAGAACATTCTGTCTGCAGGCGGATCACAGGAGGCCGATGTGCTGTACAAAGCTTTCCGGGGCCGGATGCCGGATGCGACGGCCCTGTTGAAAGGGCGGGGGCTTTACGCGGCAGAGTGATCTGCCGGTGGCCTGATAATAAAAAGAGCGGTGGTGTCACCGCTCTTTTCGTTTGATCCAGGGGGAGGCTTTACCCCTGCGGGCAGTGCGGACGGCCAGAGTTATCGCCACCGATGATGCAGGGGCTGCGGTCGATAACCGTGTTGTCCACCTGCGGATCGCCCAGGGTGGTTGTGGTGATGTCGCTGGTCTCGGGGATCGCGGCTTCGACCTCAGCGACCTGTTCAGTCACCACAGGCGATGTGGCTTGCGGGGTTTCCCGATCACCAAATCCACCGCGCAGATCGGGGATCTCAATCCCCGCGCAACCCGCCAGCATCAGAGCCATCGCGCCCACCGTCAACATTTTCAGATTTTTCATACCGCTCACCTTATCATTTATCGTTGATATAAGTTTACGCGGCGGATCACGCCCCGGCAAGCGGGACGTGAACTGTGTGCAGGATCAGGCCCAGCGGCCCTCAAAATCTTCGGGCACCAGCAGGATGTTTTCATCGACATTGTTGATGTCGCGATGCCCGCAGAGCGCCATAGACACATCCATTTCCTTGTGCAGAACCTCCAGCGCTTTTGTCACACCTTCTTCGCCCATGGCACCCAGACCATAGATATAGGCCCGGCCAATCATCACGCCTTTTGCACCCATGGCAATGGCTTTCAGAATGTCCTGCCCGGTGCGGATACCACTGTCGAGATGCACTTCAACCTTGTCCCCAACAGCCGCAACAATCGGGCGCAGCATGCGGATGGAAGACAAGGCGCCATCCAGCTGACGGCCACCGTGGTTTGATACAACAATCGCATCGACGCCCAGTTCAGCCGCCTTTTTCGCGTCTTCCACATCAAGGATCCCCTTCAGGATCACCTTGCCGCCCCACCAGTCACGGATTTTGGCAACTTTTTCCCAATCAAGCGTCAGGTCAAACCGGTCACCGGTCCAGGCCGCCAGATCGGCAGGGTCTTTGATGCCGTCCACATGGCCCACGATATTGCCAAACATCCGGCGTTTCGTGCCCAGCATGCCCAGGCCCCAGCGCCAGCGGGTGGCCAGATCAGCAATAGATTTCGCAGTCAGTTTGGGCGGGGCGGAGAGGCCGTTTTTCAGATCCTTATGACGTTGCCCGAGGGTTTGCAGATCCAGCGTGATCACCAGCGTCGAACAGCCCGCAGCCTTCGCACGGTCGATCAGCTGTTTGGTGAAAGCATCATCGTTCATCGTGTAAAGCTGGAACCAGAACGGCTGGCTGACGTTATCGGCCACGTCCTCAATTGAGCAGATCGACATGGTGGACAGGGTAAAAGGCACGCCGAACTTCTCGGCAGCTTTCGCAGCTTTGATCTCACCATCGGCATATTGCATACCCGTCAGGCCAACCGGGGCAAGCACCACCGGCATCGCCACATCCTGACCCGCCATCTGGGTTTTTGTGGTGCGATTGGACATATCCACCGCCACGCGCTGACGCAGGCGGATCTGTTCAAAGTCCGAGGTATTCTCGCGGAAGGTCTGTTCCGTCCAGGACCCGCTTTCCGCGTAATCATAGAACATCTTCGGTGCACGTTTCTTATGCAGCCGCTTAAGATCATCGATACAGGTAATCACAGGCATTTGGTCCCCCGGGGTGGATTTCCAGAATTGGTAAGGTTTGATTACCAAAGTGTGGGGTGTGGTGCAACTGGTGTACGCAGGGATGCGACGATGAGGACTGTGAAACACCTTAGGAAAACTGCTATAGGTTGTATATTGCCAACTGCGGCATCAGATGACTTCTTTAAATATGCCACTATTTCCATTCAAAAGGATGAATTTATGTCCGATGAGAGCAAACAGCTCACCGAACTTTTTCGTACTCTGGGAGCAGAAAGCCCAGAACAATGGGTCAGTTCTCAGGTACATGAGAATATACCACAGCTTCAGAGGTATCTTTTCATTCGCCAAGCCTGGTCACAGGTAATGGACGAAACCGATGATAGCTGGATCGAAAATATCGTTGAGGCTGCGCGACGAAACCCAGATGCACCATTTTCGGGTCAGGGACAGGCAATCGAACGGATGTTAGCGCTTGGCGTAGCACGTTCCGATATTGTTGATTTGGCCCGCTGTTCGCAAGCCGAAATGATTTCCGCACTATGCTACTTATTGGATGATCCGTCATTGCACGATGAACAAAATGAGCGTGTTCAGAATATTGGTTGGTGCCTTGTTTCAACAGATGAAGACTTTAAGCCTACGGCTGAGATCATCGGCGGATTGCATGAGTCATTTTTGAGCGCGGATCCAACCGGACGCGAAATGCGACCAAGAAAGAAAACCCCACCAACCTGAGTGGGGTTTAATCAATTTTAGAGGCAATCAGATCAGGCGCGGTGGGCGCCGTCAGCCAGGGTTTTCACGAAAGCTAACACATCTGCGGTGCTTTCGCCTTCGCCGATCTTCTTCACGATGGCAGACCCCACAACCGCGCCGTCGGCAATGGATGCGATGGCTTCGGATTTCTCGGGGGTGTTGATGCCAAAGCCCACGATCACTGGCAGATCGGTGGAAGCTTTGATGCGCGCCACTTCCGGGCCTACGTCGCCTGCTTCTGCTTCGGCCGCCCCGGTCACACCGGTGACAGAGACGTAATACACAAAACCGGAGGTGTTCTGCAGAACCTTTGGCAGGCGTTTGTCGTCGGTGGTTGGGGTGGCGAGACGGATGAAGTTCAGGCCCGCGGCCTGGGCCGGGATGCACAGTTCGCTGTCTTCTTCCGGTGGCAGATCCACCACGATCAGCCCGTCAATGCCCGCTGCTTTCGCATCCGCGAGGAACGTATCGACGCCACGGGAATAGATCGGGTTGTAATAGCCCATCAGCACAATCGGCGTTGTGTCATCTTCCTTGCGGAACTCTGTCGCGAGGTCGAGCGTTTTTTGCAAGGTCATGCCACCTTCCAGCGCGCGCTGACCGGCCAGCTGAATGGTCTCGCCGTCGGCCATCGGATCGGTGAAGGGCAGACCCAGTTCGATCACATCCACACCCGCAGCCGGCAGACCTTTGACGATCTCAAGCGATTGTTCGTAGTTCGGGTCACCTGCCATCACATAGGAAACAAAAGCCTTCTTACCTTCAGCTTTCAGGGCGGCGAATTTTGCATCAATACGGGTCATGGGCAGTCCTTTATCTCTTGCCTATGACCTGTGCCCGAAACTGCGGAGAAGATCAATCCCGCATCACAGTCCTGGCTGATTTCATAGAAAAACGGGGGCCGGCATGAAAATACCGCCAATTTTGTACCCAATTCCGGAATTTCAATTGCCGTGGGAATCCAAACGTGTTTATGAAAAATTTAATAAGAAAAAAACATCGAGCAGTAAAACGAGGTTAATATGCCCGTTTTTACATTTCAGGCGATTGGTGCAAGCCACGTCAGCATTACGGGTGGAACCGGCGCAGGTGGAAACAGCCTGAGCGGGATCAATCAGGGTGACGGCAGCCATCTGAGCAATGCAACACTGACGCTGACGCCGGGTGGCGTTGAAAGCATTGATGTTTTCGACAGTGACAGCGATTTTGGGGACAGCGATAACAGTCAGCGACTGGAGGGCACGCAGACATTTGATGGTGTGACATATCCGGACAACATCCGGGTTGAAGCCGAATACCGTATTGATCTTACCGATGGGACCAATACCTGGACGCTGCTGGCGCTGAATTTCAATACAAGTTCACCGACGTTTGGAACCGTAGAAGGCCTTGTGCTGATTGACGCGGGTGGCCCGCCTCTGCCCTTTGGAGTGCCCCTGGATGTCAGCAGTGTGGCAGAAGGCCCGAATTTTTCATTCAGCAGTATCGGCGACCCTTGCTTTACCGGCGGAACGCAAATTGTAACGGATTGCGGTGTGCGCGCTGTGGAAATGTTGCGGGCCGGAGATCAGGTTCTGACCCAGGACAACGGATTTCAGCCTCTGATCTGGGTCGGGTCACAGGCGGCTTGCGGGCTGGGGGACAACGCGCCGGTTGAATTTGCGCCTGGCACCCTGAGGAATTCTGGTCCGGTCCGCGTCTCTCCGAGGCACAGGATGCTTTTGCGCCATGGATATAACGATGTGTATTTTGGCCAGAATGAAGTCTTTGCCGCGGCTCATCACCTGCTGCGGGGGGATCAGGTCCGGCGCGCCCCATGTTTCCAGGTCACCTGGCATCACCTGTTGTTTGATCGCCATCAGGTGGTTGTGGCCGCAGATTTCCTGTCAGAAAGCCTGTATCCGGGTTCCGAAAGCATGAAGGTTTTTTCTGCGCGCGCACGCCTGGAAATATCAAATGCACTGATGACCCGGAATATCAAACCGGCATCTTACGGCCCCACTGCGCGCCCTGTTCTGCGACGCCATGAGGCTGCTTTGATTGCGTCAAAAGCTTTTGCGCCAGCGGAACTCGATTGTGTCGACCCCGGGATTGCGATCTGCGATGCCGCCGTTTGACCGGTGGGTCAGAGCCACAGACACCGCATTGCCATCATTGATCTGATAGCCAACCCCCAGGAGTGAGCGGAATTCAAGGTGATGGCCAAGGTCTGTTGCGTCATTGTCCGGCAAATAGATCCCGGGGGCGAAGCTTCCTTCAATGAACCAATCGCTTTGAAAATCATACCGCCCTGATAGGCCGATCCCCGCGTAATAATCACCGCCGTCATGCACAGTGAACACCAGCATCGGGCTGATCGCCACCCGACCAAGATCGTGGAAACTGTCGCCGTGGGCTTCCAGGGACAGCACCCTTGTGTTCGGCGGTTCATTGCTGCCGAAGTCTGTATAACCAAGGCCGACAACAAAATCAGCCGCGTGAAGCTGGGCTGCACCCAGCAATAGAGAGGCCGCAGAAAGCGCGGCGGGAAAAAGACGTTTCATCCCGTTATCCTGTGTTTTGTGAAACTCTGGGGAACGTCCGGCGCGGGGCCGGGCACAAGTAAAATTACCGTTCTGTCATGAAACTATCTGGGGTGTGAAAACCCGTGGCGCAAGCACTGCACACGTCACCGTGAAAACGCGCGTGTATTGCGTGATTTCGCCCGGGCCTTGCATGGCGGGCCTTCCCGGCCTAGAAGCCTTCTCTGAAACCGTCCTACCGCAGCCAGGAGATAACGCATGGGCTTTAAAATGGGCATCGTCGGCCTTCCGAATGTCGGCAAATCAACGCTGTTTAACGCGCTGACCAGAACCGCTGCCGCCCAGGCTGCGAACTTCCCGTTCTGCACCATCGAACCCAATGTGGGCGAAGTGGCTGTGCCGGACACACGTCTTGATCAACTGGCCGCCATCGCAGGTTCCAAGCAGATCCTGCCTGCGCGCATGACCTTTGTGGACATCGCGGGCCTTGTGAAAGGGGCATCTCAGGGTGAAGGCCTTGGCAACCAGTTCCTGGCCAACATTCGTGAAACCGATGCAATCGCCCATGTGCTGCGTTGCTTTGAGGATGGTGACGTCACCCACGTTGATGGCCGCGTGAACCCGGTTGAAGATGCAGATGTGATCGAAACCGAACTGATGCTGGCTGATATGGAAAGCATTGAAAAGCGTCTTGCGAACCTCGTGCGTAAGCTGAAAGGCGGCGACAAAGATGCCCAGCAACAGGATCGCCTGTTGAAGGCCGCACTTGCTGTGCTGGAAGAGGGCAAACCTGCCCGTACGGTTGAGATCGACGAAGAGGATCAGAAAGCCTGGGAAATGCTTCAGCTTCTGACCTCCAAGCCTATTCTTTATGTCTGCAATGTCGGTGAATCTGAGGCTGCGGAAGGCAATGAATATTCTGCGGCAGTGGCGAAAATGGCAGCAGAGCAAAACGCAGCCCATGTGATTATTTCTGCCCAGATTGAGGAAGAGATTTCCCAGCTGGAAGATGAAGAAGCCACTATGTTCCTTGAGGAAATGGGCCTGACAGAAGCTGGCCTGGATCGTCTGATCCGTGCCGGTTATTCCCTTCTGGATCTACAGACCTATTTCACCTGTGGCCCGAAAGAAACCCGCGCCTGGACCATCCCGGTTGGGGCATCTGCACCGCAGGCCGCTGGCGTGATTCACACCGATTTTGAACGCGGCTTTATCCGGGCTGAAACCATCGCCTTTGATGATTTTGTGGCCAACAACGGTGAAGCAGGCGCGAAGGATGCAGGCAAGCTGCGCGTGGAAGGCAAGACCTACATCGTCAAAGACGGCGATGTGATGCACTTCCTCTTTAACGCCTGATCGGCGACACGGAATTTTGCCAGCCCATGCGTGGGCTGGCATTCTCAGACGGTGATTTATCAGACGGCAATGCGGGGACGGCCAGAGGCCTCCACTGTCAGTTCTGCCTCGATAAACACGTCATTTCCTTCGATATTTGCGATTTTCAGATCGCGTTTAACCGTGATGCGGATGCCTTCAGCCCCGGCGGTTTCGGCGGCATCGGCTGCGTCTTTGCGCAAAACTTCTTCCAGACGTGCAATCGCCTGTTCATGATCCGGAAAATCTTCCGGACCGGTTTCCAGGTGCACACGACAGGCCCCGCCAGATGGGCTGGTGACCGTGCCGCTGCGCCGGATCGTGATGCGGCCAACAACTGCGCCAATCGCATTGGCCACCCCCGCATATTGTGGCACATCCATCGGACAGCCCAGAAGTTCGCCCACCTTGGGATAATACGTCGCAGCAGAAGCCCCAAGCCCCACAACCGGCAGGTTCAGGCCGCTGTCGATCCGGATCAGCCCCGCGTGGTTTTGCAGGCCCTTCTGCATCAGAACATGGCGGGCCAGGTCTGAGGCGGGCAGACCGAAATCTTCGCCTTCTTCCGCGAAACCTGCTTCCAGCAGGGCGATGCTGGTCTGATGGGTCAGTTGATCAATGATCATCTGCGCCATGTCTTGCGCACTGTCGGCCAGTTTGCTGCCGGATCCGGAAACATGGCGGCGGAACAGATCCAGCGCCATTTCGGCGGCTTCACGATCCCAGGCGTCATTCAGGCCCAGAACGTGGCTGGCATCCGACGGGGTCACACCGGCAACCTGCACAAGACCACGCCCCACAAGACGGCGCAGGGCGGTTTGTTCAATCCGGTTTTTCAGAACCTCATCCAGCGGTTTCACACCATCCCCGATGCGTTCCATCAGGGTGATTTCACGCGCCTCCAGCCCGTTGCGCGGCAGGCCCGGCACAAGGCGTGCGAAACGTCCGTGATGTTCATCAAGGCTTGGCAGGCGCATTTGACGGGCCAGGGCTTCATGCACGATTTCCGGCGCTTCCGCCCCCATCAGGGACACGGGCAAGACACGGGAGGGGCCAAGTTCCAACCCGCCCTGCAGGCCGGATGGGCGGTAATGCACTTCGCTGTCGCCACCAAGGCCGGTCGTGCGCATGGCGACGGCTTCTACCATGGTGCGGAACGGGCCAACACGGGCGCCTTCGGGGTCAATCGTCGGGCGGCCGTTGCGCAGCAGCGCGATATCGGTTGTGGTGCCGCCGATGTCACTGACCAGCGCGTCCTTCTGCCCGGTCATCCAGCTTGCGCCGACAATGCTGGCTGCTGGCCCGCTGAGGATGGTTTCAATCGGCCGTTCCAGCGCCATTTCCGCAGAAATCAATGCCCCATCCCCACGCACAACCATCAGGGGCGCAGAGATGCCCAGTTCGTTCAAACGGATCTGGGCGCGGGCGATCAGACGGTTGATGATATCAATCAGTCGGGCATTCAGAACCGCTGTGATCGCGCGTTTCGGGCCATTTAGTTTCGCGCTGAGATGATGCGACGCACTGACGGGCTTGCCTGTGACTTCGCGAATAATAGCGGTCATTTCCTGTTCATGGGCCGGGTTGCGGGTGGCGAATTGGGCGGCCACGGCAAAGCCAGACACCTGATCGCCATGTTCCGCCAGCCAGTTGCGCAATGTGTCAGCCTCAAGCGGTTCCGCCTGCCCACCTGCGTAATTGTGACCACCTGCAAGATACAGCACCGGATCGCCGGCCATCGCGCCGGACAGGTCATGGCGTTCCAGTTCCTTTTCGCGAAAACCCGCAAGGATCAGCGCAACCCGTTCGCCCTGACCTTCGATCAGTGCATTGGTGGCCAGCGTGGTGGACAAGGACGCAAGGTTAATCTCAGCCGGATCAATCGCGGCCTGTTTCAGAACCGTTTCGACCGCCAGGCCAATGCCTTCGGCCAGATCATGGCGGGTGGTCAGGGATTTGGCTGAGGCGATGACCTCTTTTTCATCCCGGATCAACACTGCATCCGTATAGGTTCCGCCGGTATCCACGCCGAGAGAAATTGTCATGCTGGCCTCCTGTTTCGCTGTGCCGGGTTACAGGGGATCGGGCAGGCGTGCAAAGCTGTTTTCGACAGGGGTGTCGTATTCAGGACAGATCAGAAGACCTCATCTTTCACAGCCTGCATGGCGACATAGGTGGATGTATTGGCGACATAGGGCAGGGATGACAGTTTTTCCGCCAGAACCCGCCGGTAATCGCGCATATTTTTGACTCGCACCTTCAACAGGTAATCAAAATTCGCCGCCAGCATATGGCATTCCTCAATTTCGGGGATCGCAAGCACGGCATCATTAAACGCGCTCAGCGCCGCTTCGCGGGTATCGGTCAGGCGGACTTCGACGAAAGCGATGTGATCAAGCCCCAGACGCACCGGATCCAAAAGCGCGCGATAGCCCCGGATAATGCCACTGTCTTCCAGTTTCTTCAGCCGCGCCTGGACCGGGGATTTGGACAGTCCGATCCGCCGGGCAAGTTCTGCGACATTCATCCGCCCGTCGCGCGCCAGTTCATCAAGAATCCGCCGGTCAAAGGAATCAAGCGTCACATTCATTTCGTCGGCATCTGGCATTGAATTCGAACCTTTCGCCTTCAGTTTCCATCTGTTTTAGTCGTTCGAACTTCATATTGCGTGGTATCATAGGTTAATCAACCCACAATCTGCGAAGGTTTCCCATGTCTCACGCCTCCCTTGCCCCTCTGCGTCAGGTGATTGACGAACGCAAATATGCTGATGAAGCTGAAATGCTGGCTCTGCTTATGCAGGACGCGGGCCTGACGGCCGAAGATCGTGCCCGTATTTCAACGCACGCCGCTGGTCTGGTCAGTGAGATCCGGTCTTCGTCCAATCCGGGCCTGATGGAAGTGTTCCTGGCGGAATACGGATTGTCGACGGATGAAGGCGTGGCGCTGATGTGTCTGGCCGAAGCCCTGCTGCGTGTGCCGGATGCCGATACAATTGATGCGCTGATTGAAGATAAAATCGCACCAAGCAACTGGGGCAAACACCTTGGCGCGTCGTCATCGTCGCTTGTGAATGCTTCCACCTGGGCGCTGATGCTGACCGGTAAGGTTCTGGACGAAGCAGAAAATCCCGGTGTCATCGGCCACCTGCGCGGCGCGATCAAACGTCTGGGCGAACCTGTGATCCGCACCGCTGTATCCCGTGCGATGAAGGAAATGGGACGTCAGTTTGTTCTGGGTGAAGACATTCAGGCTGCGATGAAACGCGCGCGTGAACTGGAAGAAAAAGGGTACAGCTATTCTTACGATATGCTCGGCGAAGCCGCCCGGACTGATGCGGATGCGAAACGTTATCACCTGTCCTATTCCCGCGCGATTTCTGCGATTGCCAGCGCTTGCAAAGGCGGCAATATCCGCACAAATCCAGGAATTTCTGTAAAACTGTCCGCCCTGCATCCACGCTATGAAGAAGCTCAGCTGGAACGTGTGATGTCCGAACTTGTACCGCGCGTGCGTTCTCTTGCTTTGCTCGCGAAATCTGCCGGCATGGGGTTCAATATCGATGCGGAAGAGGCAGACCGTCTGTCGCTGTCCCTGGATGTGATCGAAGCCGTGATGGAAGGCCCGGGTCTGGAAGACTGGGACGGGTTCGGCGTGGTGGTTCAGGCCTATGGCCCGCGTTGTGGCGCGACCATCGACTGGCTGGCCGCGCTTTGTGAACGCCTGAACCGCCGCATTATGGTGCGTCTGGTGAAAGGCGCTTACTGGGATACAGAAGTCAAACACGCCCAGGAAATTGGTGCGGCTGGCTTTCCTGTGTTCACCCGCAAGGCATCAACCGATCTGTCTTACATCGCGAACGCCCGCAAGCTGCTGTCGCGGACCGATGTGATCTACCCGCAGTTTGCGACCCATAACGCCCATACCGCCGCTGCGATTCTTGATATCGCAAAGACCCTGGGCTGCAGCACTGAAGATTACGAATTCCAGCGCCTGCATGGCATGGGCGAACGCTTGCATGACATCGTGCTGGAAGGTGAGGGCACCGGTTGCCGGATCTATGCGCCTGTGGGCGAGCACCGTGATCTGTTGGCTTATCTTGTGCGCCGCCTGCTGGAAAATGGTGCGAACTCTTCCTTTGTGAACCAGATCGTGGATGAAGATGTCACCCCGGAAGAAGTCGCCTCTGATCCTCTCGCAGAGGTGGAAACATATCTGGATGCGCCCCAGAACCCGTCCCTGAAAGCACCGGATGCGCTGTTTGGTGATCGCGTGAATTCGCGCGGCTGGGATCTGGCCCATGCACCGGAACTGAATGCCCTTGATCAGGCACGTAGTCCTTTCCGCGAAACTGTCTGGAATGGTGCGCCGCTGCTGGCGGTTGAGGCAAAAACAGAGGGCACAAAACCTGTCCTGAACCCGGCCAGCCCGGATGATGCACCAGGTACAATTTCGGCGGCTTCTGACGAAGATGTCGCGGCTGCGATTGCGGCGGCACAGCCATGGGAAGCACCCGCGTCTGAACGCGCGGCAATCCTGCGCAAGGCGGCGAATCTGTATGAAACCCATCACCCGGAACTTTTCGCACTGCTCGCACGTGAGGCCGGGAAAACTCTGCCAGATGCGACGGCTGAACTGCGCGAAGCGGTTGATTTCCTGCGTTTCTATGCGGATGAAGCTGAAAAACGCACAACCCCGGCCGCTGGCGTCTTCAGCTGTATTTCCCCGTGGAACTTCCCGCTGGCAATCTTCACCGGCCAGATTTCTGCCGCCCTGGCTGCGGGCAACGCAGTGCTGGCAAAACCCGCCGATCAGACCCCTCTGATCGCCTGGCGCGCGGTGCAGCTTCTGCATGAAGCGGGCGTACCACGTTCCGCAATGCAATATATTCCTGGCCCGGGTTCCCGTGTTGGTGCAGCGATCACATCTGCGCCAGAAGTGTCCGGTGTTTGCTTTACCGGGTCCACCGCCACCGCCCTGCGCATCCGTCGTGCGATGGCTGAAAATATGTCCCCCACCGCACCGCTGATCGCGGAAACCGGTGGTCTGAATGCGATGATCGTCGACAGCACAGCCCTGCCTGAACAGGCGGTTCAGGCGGTGATTGAAAGCGCCTTCCAGTCCGCAGGTCAGCGTTGCTCCGCACTGCGTTGTCTTTATGTTCAGGAAGACATTGCAGATAACTTCCTGACGATGCTGTACGGTGCGATGGATGAACTGGCAGCGGGTGATCCATGGGAGATCACTACTGATACAGGCCCGGTGATTGATGAAACCGCCCGTAAGGAAATCGCCGACTACGTTGCTGCTGCCCGTGAACAGGGCCATGTGACACATGAATTGACCACACCGGAACACGGCAACTACATCGCACCAGTGGTTCTGTCCGTTTCCGGCATCGCGGAAATGACCCGCGAAATCTTTGGCCCGGTTCTGCATGTGGCCCGCTATAAGGCGCAGGATCTGGACAATGTGATTGATGACATCAACGCCACGGGTTACGGCCTGACCTTTGGCCTGCACACCCGTATTGATGACCGCGTCCAGCATGTGGTGGAGCGCGTGAACGCGGGCAATATCTATGTGAACCGCAACCAGATCGGCGCAATCGTGGGGTCACAACCCTTTGGTGGCGAAGGGCTTTCCGGCACCGGCCCTAAGGCGGGCGGCCCGATGTACCTGAACCGTTTCTATGCAACCGAAGCCCAGATGTCTGACGAAAGCGCTGCAACACAGACAGCGGTGAAAGATGTGCAGGCGGCGCTGACGGCACAGGCGATCAACGTGATCACCAGTTCTGATGCCCTGCCGGGTCCGACGGGTGAAAGCAACCAGCTGACGACTGCGCCACGCGAGCCATTGCTTTGCATGGGGCCGGGGGAGCGCACAGCGCAGCAACAACTTGAAGCCATTCAGGAAAGTGGCGGTGTTGGTGTGATCGCGCATGGGTTGTCTGCGGATGATCTGGCGGCACTTGAAGGTTTCTCTGGAGCTGTTTTCTGGGGTGATGCGGATCAGGCGCGGGATTACGTGAAGGCTCTGGCCGCGCGTGATGGTGCGATTATTCCTCTGATCGGTGATCTGCCGGACGCCAGCCGCACACTTATTGAACGTCATGTCTGCGTGGATACGACGGCCGCAGGTGGCAACGCTGCCCTGCTGGCAGAGGTCAGCGAGGGCTGATAATCGCTTGACGGCAAGGGGCGCATGGGCAACCGTGCGCCCATGCTTATTCCGATCCGAGACCACAATCCGTCCCGCCGCCGCCCCTTTGTGACCTGGGGGCTGATGATGTTTAACATCCTGATTTTCCTGATGTATTGGGGAAATATTGAGGACTTCAAAACCATTGTGCCGCTTTACAACACCTGGGCGTTGCAGCCGGTGGATGTGGCGTCAGGTGGTGAGATTTACACGCTGATCACCTATCAGTTCCTGCATGGCGGGTTTATGCATCTGGCCGGGAATATGCTGTTTCTGTGGATCTTCGGGGATAATCTGGAAGACACGCTGGGCCATCTTACCTTCCTTGGATTTTACCTTGCGACGGGCATAGCTGCCGGCCTGGCCCAGACGCTGGCGGATCCCGGAAGTTACATTCCGATTGTTGGTGCTTCTGGTGCGATTGCAGGGGTGATGGGGGGATATATGTTGTTGTATCCAAGGGCAAAAGTGGATGTTCTTCTGCTGATTATTATCTTCTTTAAGATCTTCAGTTTCCGCGCCTGGGTGGTTCTTGGTGTCTGGTTTGCCTGGCAGCTTTGGTCAACGCTATCAGGCGGCGATTCCGGTGTGGCCTGGTTGGCCCATGTGGGCGGGTTTATTGCCGGGGTTGTCTTTATGCTGCCTTTCTGGCTGGCACGGGGCGGGGCGCAGTTCTGGCAAAGACATCAAGGGCATCCGGATCATCCGGAAACACCTTATGGGCCGCTGAATGTGAGTTCTATACCGGTGGTGAAGCGGCGGCGTTGAGGGGCGAGAGGGGGCCAGCCCCCATCTGCGCAGGCGCAGATTCCCCCGGGATACTGAAGCTGAAAAGAAAGAGAATATGTGATGCACAAAGCATGCACATCCTATGCACAGGTTCTGCATATCAGGCGTGCGGTTACGTAAGGAATTATTAGGACGCTATTCGTCCAGGACCACGCATGTGCGCAGGCCAAAGCGGCGGGTGAGTTTGGCGGCTTTGAGGGCTTGCACAAGAGCGTCGCTGAGGAAAACTGTATTGCGTATTTCACTATCAAGCCATAAATCCGCTCCCGCAACCGAAGTGACTGTTATCGAAATCTGATTATCTTCGACATCGCCGTCGAGCCAGTAAGGAGCGCCGCCAGAATACGAACCTTCGATGGCCTGAGATTTTTCTCGAACAACAGTTGGTTTCACTTCCCCGAAATTCAGGCAGAAGTAGCTGCCTTCCACCGGCGTTTTGCGGTCGTGTTGAAACAGGCGGGTTGGATAGAGGGACGTGCGGCCGAGGTTGTATTGTTGCAGGACTGCCGCGACCTCGGCGGAGACGGCCCAATATCCGCCTGCATTAAAGATATCCGGCATCTTCTTCAGGCGTTTGTCCGGGTATTCTGCGTACATCTCTGACGGAAAACGATCCGCGGGCAGTGGTTCCCCGGCTTTATTCCGGCGCATCGCGTCGACCGCTGCGTCTTTGTCTTCAAAGTATGTGTTGTGATCAATGCCCTTAATCAGTGTTGTATCGCACATGATCCGGCTGACCCAAACCTGGGATTTCTGGCGCATAATTGCCTCATTCAAAGGATGGTTTCAAAAACAGAAAACAAAAAACCCGACATATCTTCTGTGCCGGGCTTTGTAAATTTTTGCAAGAGATGCGGTGATCAGTCTTCGGACACTTCAACCGGGTCACGGTCGCGGATCACTTTGGCGAAACGATCAAAGATCGCTTCATTTGAGGCAATCACATGACCGGTCTCAAGGATCTTCTGATCTTCGCGCATCGGTTCTGCAAAACCACCAGCTTCGCGCACGATGATCAGGCCAGCTGCGATGTCCCAGGCTTTCAGACCACGTTCCCAGAAACCTTCATAGCGGCCAGCGGCCACATAGGCGAGATCAAGGGAGGCCGCGCCCCAGCGACGCACACCAGCACAGGCCGGCATCAGACGCGCCAGATCCTGCAGGCTTGCAGGCAGGTAACGACCACCGCCAAAAGGCACGCCTGTTGCGAAAACGCTTTCGATCATGCGGTTGCGGCCAGACACACGAAGACGACCTTCGTTCATCCAGGCACCCTGACCTTTTTCTGCAAAGAAGAGTTCATCTTTGGCGGGGTCATAGATCACGCCGGATACGATTTCGCCTTTATGTTCCAGCGCAATGGAAACAGCGAAATGCGGCATGCCGTGCAGGAAGTTTGTGGTGCCATCCAGCGGATCAACGATCCAGCGGCGTGTCGGATCCTGACCAGGTTCTTCGCCGCCTTCTTCGGCCAGCCAGCCGTAGGTCGGGCGTGCGCCCATCAGTTCTTCTTTCAGGATCGCTTCGGCTGCAATATCTGCGCGTGACACGAAGTCCCCGGCACCTTTCATAGAGACCTGGAGGTTTTCAACCTCACGGAAGTCTTTGGCGAGGGAACGGCCTGCCTTGCGGGCGGCCTTGATCATGACATTAAGATTTGCGCTGCCTTGCATCGGGCGGACTCCTTTGGCTCAGACGCGGCGTATACGCGCTGCAACCCGTTTTGCCAAGGGGTTGTCGCGCATTGATTGGTTAAATCAGCGGATCATAAGACCACTGCAGCAATGCCTGGCGCTGGCGGGGGCGGCAGAAGATATCGCCGGGCTGACAATTGGCGCGGATCTGGCCGGCGTGACGGTTGAAATTGCGCCATCGTCTGATCTGGATTGCATCCGTTTCCGGCAGGCGGCGGCCCAGCCAATAGCGACAGAACCACTGAAACCAGCCACGCGGATCCGGCCCGTAGATCCAGCCTTTTTCCTGCCATGTGGACAGAGGCTGGCGGCTTTTGACGCCAAAGTAGTTCAGGGTTTCATCCGGCTGATCAGAGGTTTGGGCATGCGCAAACCAGATTGCGGGAAATTCATCCTGGCAATCGTTCAGATATTTGCCTTCAAACACACCCATTTCCAGCATCCTCATAGGGCTGAGATAAGGTGCGAAACCATCTGCAAAATCCCGCCCTTCCGGTGCAGTCAGGTGATAGCTGTATTCCTGCTGCATCCGGTCGTTGACGCGGATTTCCATTGCTTACAGCATGCCCGGCACAACCTGATCCGGCGGGCGGTGGCCGTCGTCAAAGGTTTTGATGTTCAGCAGAACCTTTTCACCCATTTCAAGGCGGCCTTCCACGGTGGCGGATGCCATATGCGGCAGCAGAACCACGTTATCCAGTTCACGCAGACGGGGGTTTACATCCTGGCCATGTTCAAACACATCAAGGCCCGCCCCCGCAATTTCACCGGTGCGCAGCATGCGGGTCAGGGCGTTTTCGTCGATGACTTCGCCGCGGGATGTGTTCACGATCACGGCTTCTGGTTTCATCAGCTTCAGGCGACGGGCGTTCATCAGGTGGAAGGTTGATGGCGTATGCGGGCAGTTGATGGAAATCACATCCATGCGCGCGACCATCTGATCAAGGCTTTCCCAATAGGTGGCCTCAAGCCCGGCTTCGGTATCAGCATGCAGGCGGCGGCGGTTGTGGTAGTGGATCTGCATGCCAAAGGCCCGGGCGCGACGTGCCACAGCCTGGCCGACATGACCCATGCCCAGAATGCCAAGACGGCGCCCGCCAATGCGCCCGCCCAGAAGGGCGGTGGGGGCCCAGCCTTCCCAGCTGCCGCTTTGCATCACGCGCAGGCCTTCGGGAATGCGGCGGGTGGTGGCCAACAGCAGGGCCATGGTCATATCAGCGGTGTCTTCGGCAGACACACCCGGGGTGTTTGACACAAGAATGCCGCGCTGACGGGCGGTCTCCACATCAATGTGATCCACACCGGCGCCGAAATTCGCAATCAGCCGCAGACGCTCACCGGCGCGGGCCAGCAGGGAAGAATCAATTTTGTCGTTGATGGTTGGCACCAGAACATCGGCGTTCTGCATGGCTTCAACCAGTTCATCCGTGGTCATCGGCGTGTCGTCATCGCGCAATTTCACGTCGAAAAGTTCTGTCATGCGGGTTTCCACCGCCTCGGGCAACCGTCGCGTCACAACAACACTTAACCGTTCCTTTTGCATGGGGCACCTCCCGGGGTTTTCTTCCAGACCTGTTACTGTCAAGTTGACCGATACAAAGCCGGGGCACAAGAACCCCGTTGGGTCAGAAGTAAAATTTCGCACCCGTTTGAGGAAAATTCGTAAGGGCAGTGTGTCGCATGTTCCGTATTTTGATGATTTTGCCGGCGCTGATGGTCGCAATGATGCTTTCTTCCGGTGTTGTCCGGGCGGAAGACGATGACGCGCGCGGTCCGGTCACCAACCTGCCGATTCCACGTTATGTGTCGATGAAAGCATCCGAGGCCAACATCCGGCGTGGTCCGGGGCTGACGCATCGGATCGACTGGGTGTTTCAGCATCGCGGCATGCCTTTGCGGATCACGGCTGAGTTTTCCAACTGGCGACGCGTGGAAGATCAGGACGGTGTTGGCGGCTGGATTCACTATTCCCTGCTGTCGGGGACACGCACGGTGCGGGTTCTGGAACCGCTTGCAACCATGTATTCCAGCGCGTCAGACAGTGTCCGGGCCAATGCGCAGATTGAAGGCGGCGCGATTGCGCGGCTGATGGAATGCGAACCGGAATGGTGCCGCATTTCCGCAGATGGTTATCGCGGCTGGGTGCGTAAGGATGTGATCTGGGGCGTGGCCGCGGATGAGATCCGCGAATAACCACCAGGTTGTGAATTGTTTCAGCTGTCCAGGTTGCGCAGCATAGATTTGGCTATGATGATTTTCTGGATTTCACTGGTGCCCTCATAGAGGCGGAACAGACGTACATCGCGGTAAAACCGTTCAATCGGATATTCCGCCATATAGCCTGCACCGCCAAAGATCTGCACGGCGCGATCTGCCACACGACCGACCATTTCACTGGCGTAGAGTTTACAGCAGGACGCCAGCGTGCCCGTGTTTTCCCCGGCATCCCTGCGCCGGGCGGCATCCCGGATCATGCATTCAGCCGCGTAAAGTTCTGTCTGACTTTCCGCAAGCATCGCCTGCACCAGCTGAAATTCTGCGATGGGTTTGCCGAATTGCTGACGTTCACTGGCGTAACGCAGGGCTTCGTCCAGCAGACGTCTGGCGGCCCCGGCGCAGATGGCGGAAATATGCAGGCGGCCTTTATCCAGTGTCCGCATCGCAGCGGTGAAGCCGGTGCCTTCCTGGCCCCCCAGCAGCGCGTCGTCCGGTACAAAGCAATCCTGAAAGATCACATCCGCCGTATGGGCGCCCCTCTGGCCCATCTTTTTGTCACAGGGCCCGACAGACAGCCCGGTGCTGCCGGCTTCGACAAGGAAACAGGAAACACCTTTTGCGCCAGGTTCACCTGTGCGGGCCATGACGGTAAACAGGCCTGCTTCTGGTGCGTTGGTGATAAAGCGTTTTGTGCCGTTCAGAATATACCCGCCATCTGTCTTGTGGGCGAAGGTTTTGACCGAAGCCGCATCAGATCCGACATCTGGTTCTGTCAGTGCGAAGGAACCGATCAAAGCGCCGCTGGCCATATCCGGAAGATATTTCGTGCGTTGTGCGTCACTCCCACCGAATATGATCGCCTGCGACCCAATGCCAATGTTTGTGCCCGCAAGTGACCGGAACGCAGGGGAGGCCTGGCCAAGGATCATCGCGACCTCAACTTCATCCGACATGCTGAGGCCAAGACCACCAAATTCCTCTGGGATGGACAGACCAAACAGGCCCAGATCCTGCATCTGCTTCACAATATCTGCCGGGATCTGATCCGTTTCAGAAACGTCAGTTTCCGCCGGGATCAGGGTTTCGTTTACAAACTTGTGGGTCGTTTCCAGAAACAGTGTCCGGGTTTCGGGATCAAGCATTGCGGTGGATCTTTCGATAAGGGGTTTAGGTCAGGCTTGCCGTGAAATCATGAAGGATGCCGGCGGCTTTCTCCAGGGTTTTGTCCGAGGCTGCATAAGAAATGCGAAAGGCCGGGTCGTGAGAGAAGGCCGCGCCATGGACCACCGCCAGCCCGTGATGTTCCAGCAGGGCTTTGACGATGTCAAAACTTGTGTTCAGCTTGCCCGCTTTCGGGTGGGTCTTACCCAGAAGATCCCCGCAATCGAGATACAGGTAAAAGGCACCTCCGGGGTTTACCACCTGCAAACCGGGAATGTCAGAAAGGGCCTGGACCAGCATATCGGGCCGGGCGCGGTAGGTTTCATTGCGCGCCCGCAGCATATCTTGCGGGCCATCCAGTGCAGCAATGGCGGCGGCCTGGGACACGTATTCCGAACGGCTATAGGTGACGCCCGCGGGGTTGGACAGGGCGTTCAGGATGACGGCTTTTGTGGTGTCGTTCAGCGCCGCACGCAGCGCATCCGGGATCACTTTGAACCCATTGCGGGCCTCACCGCGCACCAGCACTTTCCTGGCCTGCATTTCCGCATAAGATCCTCAGGCAGGGGTCAGCAGAACGACTTCGTCACCAGAATCCGTCAGGACGGAAAGCGAGGTGTGCAGAACGGTTTTCGCCCCGGCGCCAACCGAGATTTCGGACGGATCAAACGCCAGATCATTTTCTCGGGTCAGTTTCCGGCAGATGGCCTGTTTCAGATCAGCGGTGCCGTCGATCACCGTGTATTTTGTGTCCCCCGCCCTTGCGGCGGCATCGGCGGCGTCTTTGATGCAATCCGGCGTGTCAAAGTCCGGCTCCCCCACGCAGAGATCGACAATCCCATGCCCTTGCGCACGCAGATCGCGCACCAGGGCAAAGATGTGGGAAATGGCGGATATTTCGAAATTATCGAGATTTCTGGCAAGTTTCATGATGTGCGTTCCTCAGACAATCAGCTCGATCAGGAAAGGGTGGGTTTGGTGAAGCTGCTGCGCATGAGATCGCAGAGTTCATCCAGATTTGTGGCAACAGCGGCCTCAACCCCCATGCCATTTGCAAGGTTTACCCAGTTCAGATCCGGATTGGACAGGTCCAGCATATCCATCGCGGTTTTTCCGGGTGTTGCGCCGACATTGCCGTATTCTCTGATCAGGATCTGATATTTGCGGTTTGAGATTATGATCTTGGTGCAGGGCTGTTTTTCGCGGGCCTTGATCCAGAGAGATTGCAGGGAATACATGGCGGATCCATCGGCCTGCAGGCTGATCACACGGCGGGCGCCTTTGCCCGCGATCGCTGCACCGGTTGCAACGGGCAGACCATCCCCGATTGCGCCGCCTGCCAGATCCAGCCAGTCGTGGGCCGGGGCGGCAAAGGTATGGGGATAGAAACCGCGCCCATAGGACAGGCTTTCATCTGATATGATGGCATTTTCCGGCATAAGCGCCGCAACGGCCCGGGCCAGACCTTCCGGGCTGCAATCGTCGGTGGGGGCGTCGGGGCGCGACCGGGGTCAGGGATTGCGGCGGCCGGGGCGTCCAGTTCATCAATCAGGGCCTGTAGTGCGGCAGCCGCATCCTGATCCGGGCGGGACAGACGGATGAAACGCGCATCATTGGCATATTCCGACGGAAGCCGGGTGCAGGAAAGGCAGGCCCTGTTGTGGTGGCCGGGACATATCAATGTGACAACCATAGGCGCGCGACAGGTTTTCACTGGTGTAAACCTGTTGCACGGTACCGCTGGCCACGACCTCACCGGCGCGCATCAGGACGATGTGATCGGCCCAGGCCGCGGTCAGGTTCAGATCATGCATCACGGCAATCACCCCGCCGCCCTGATCTGCAAAGTCGCGTGCGATCTTCATCACGTCGCGCTGATGGGCGATATCAAGGCTGGACACGGGTTCATCCAGAAACAGCCAGCGCGGTGCGCCGTCCTGCGTGCCCTGCCACATCTGGCACAACACCCGGGCCAGTTGCACCCGTTGTTGTTCGCCACCGGACAATTCCTGGTAGAACCGGTTTTCATACCCGGTCAGATCAACCCGGCGCAGGGCGTCAAAGGGCAGGGTTTTGCGCAAGGACGGCGAGGCGGCTGCCGTACCTGCCATCAGCCCCATACGCACGACTTCGATCACGGTAAAAGGGAAGGCCAGTGGCGTGGATTGGGCCAACACACCCCGCAATGCGGCCTGTTCTGTCACGGGGATCTGCTGCAGATCCCGTTCGTTCAGCATGACGGATCCCTGATAGGGCAGATCCCCTGTCAGGGCGCGCAGAAGCGTTGTTTTCCCGCAGCCATTCGGACCGATGATGGTGGTGAACTGACCGGGTGCGGCCTGCAGTTTAACGCCATGCAGGATTTGCTTTTTGCCGATGGAAAGGGCGATACTTTTAGCGTTCAACATGGTTTACATATCCAACACGCCACGACGGCGCAGCAAAATCCAGAGGAAAACAGGTGAACCCAGCACAGCGGTGACAATGCCGATTGGCAGTTCTGCCGGTGCAATGATCACCCGGCTGATCATGTCCGAGATCAGCAGAAGGATCGCCCCTAGAAGGGCGGCGTTTGGCAGAAGGTAACGATGATCCGGCCCAATGGCGAGGCGCAGAAGATGGGGCACGACAATGCCGATAAATCCGATACCACCGGTGGCGGCAACAGCGGCGCCCGTGGCGGCGGCAACGGACAGGATAGAAAGGCGTTTCACCCGCTGCACATTGATGCCGATATGACGCGCGGCGGCTTCGCCCAGGGACAGGCCGTTCAGCCCCCGCCCAAGAAAGGGCGCAACAGAAATCGCCAGCAAAATCACGGGGGCAGTCACCAGAACCTTCAGCCAGGTCGCTCCGGCCAGTGATCCCATGCCCCAGAAGGTCAGATCCCGCAACTGATCATCATTGGCCTGATAAATCAGGATGCCACCAACCGCGCCGGACAATGCCCCAAGCGCGATACCCGCCAGCAGCATCGTTGCAACCGATGTCTGCCCGCGCCGGGTTGCCACGCGGTACAGAAGCAGGGTTGTGCCCCAGCCCCCGAGGAAAGCGGCGAGGGGTACAAGGAAATACCCCGTGGCCTCGCGGATAGCCATTGGCAGATGCCCGACAAGAACAATCGCGCTGACCGCTGCCAGCCCCGCGCCCGCGTTCACACCCACAAGGCCAGGGTCAGCCAGGGGGTTGCGAAACAGCCCCTGCATCAGGGCCCCGCAGACCGCCAGAGACGCGCCCACAAGAATACCCATGGCAAGGCGCGGCAGGCGGATATCCCACAGCACGACTTTGTCCCGCAGGCTGATTTCTTCCCCATGAATAAGGGCGCTTAGTGCATCCATCAGTGATGTGCCTGCCGCCCCGGTTGTCAGGCTGAAATAGCTGGTCACAACAAGAAGTCCGGTCAGGATCAGGATCATCTGCCGCGCAGAATGGGACCGGTCCCGGACAGGCGGAATGGGGGAGGCCACGGCTTCGGATGCGTCTGTCAGCATAGACATGGTCAGCCCTCATCCCCGCCATAAAGCGCATCGGCCAGCAGTTGAACGCCCTGTGCTGCGCGAGGCCCAAAACCCAGCAGCAACGTGCCATCAATGCGGATGATTTTTGCGTTTTGTCCCGCCGGGGTCAGGGTAACGGCGGGATGGGCCAGGATGTCTTCGGTGGAGGTGCTGTGATCCCCGCGCGGGGCCATCATCAGGATCGCATCCGGGGCGAGTTCGATAATCGCTTCGTCCGACAGGGTGCGGTATTCTTCAAACACCTGAATGGCATTTTCCGCCCCGGCCATTCTGATGATGCCATCGCCACGTGTGTTCAGCCCGCCGACATTCAGACGACCGCCCGGCATGGACAGTACAAACAGCACCCGGGGTTTTGCATCACCCGCACGTGCCGCAGCCATGGCTTCGACCGTGGCCAGTTCCGCGCCAATGCGTTCTGCAAGTTCCGCGCCTTTTTCAGGCACGCCCAGAACGGTGGATACAGATGTGATCCGGTCCAGAATACCCTGGGCAGAATATCCCCCGGGCACGGGTACGAAAGGCACGCCAGCCTCTGTCAGGATATCAATAGTTTCCTGGGGGCCGGAACCCGGTTCGGTCAGCACAAGGTCAGGGTTCACCGACAGCACCCCTTCCGGGGAAAGTCGGCGCATATAGCCGACATCGGGCAGTTCATGCACCGCTGGCGGATAGACAGAGGTCGTGTCACGGGCGACGAGACGGTGTTCTTCGCCCAGCTCGTAAATGATTTCGGTGACCGCGCCACCGACAGAGGCAATGCGGTTTGCATCCGGGTGGCTGTCCTGGGCCTGCAGGGGCAGGACGAAAAGCGCGGCGGTCAGGGTTGCTGTTGTCAGGAACCTCACTGGTCTGCCTCCATGTCGGTCAGAGTGCCGACGATGTCATCCCAAAGCGTCACCATGGTTTCGTCTGTCCGGCGATCCGGGAAGATCTGCAGGATGATCCGGCCCTCAGGATCAAAGGCCTCCAGCGAAACAGCCGGGCCGCGTTTGGTGGGTTTGGTCACAACATAAACTTCGGCCACGTGATCTTCGCGCAGATGCATGTCAAAGCGCGGGTCCAGCACGTTGAACCACGGCCCCATGCGTTTCAGATTTTTGGCAGGCCCGCCGTGGATCTGAATACAGCCCCGGTTGCCGACGAATATCATCACCTCAGCGTCTTTGGCTGACACGGCTTCAAGGGCTTTCGACACGCTGCCATTTTCCACACGGCGCACATAGGGGGCACCGGCGATCCGGTAGGCACCCAAACGGTTCATCTTCAGTTGGGACACGATGCGCCCGAACTGATGTGTGTCGGTCATCCGATCCCATTCGGCGCGCAGTTTATCGGCCTTTTCCGGGTCTGCTTTTGGCATTTCCGGGGCGCCTTTAGTGCGGAATTCAAGGTCGGTGACCTGATCGCTGAGCTTCAGGTTTTCTACGATCTCATCCCAGGCCTCATGGTTGCTGTCTTCGCGCAGGTGGATTTTATGCACGGCCATGCCTGTGCTGCTAAAGATCTGCAGGCTGCGGCGTGGGCCGTTTTCGCCGGGTTTTTCAACCGCAAAGGCATGGGTCCAGAATTTACCGAAAATCCGCAGATCCACATCCGGCCCCAGCACCATAGAAGCATGCTGCCCGTCGTGCCATTCGTCATAGGTGCCAACGCGTTCAATGACGCAGCTTTCGTTGCGGGTCAGGGCCAGGACTTCGCCCAGTTTTTTCGCGGCCTGAATAATGTCATCGGGTGTGGCGGTGATGCGTGTCACGCGCTGCCTGTCAAATTCACCGGTATAGGCGGCGAGAAATTCGGCCTCGCTGATTCCAAGGCTATCCGCAAAATCGCGTTCGCGGCTTTGTGGGTTTTCAGTGCGTGCAGCGCGGATTTGTGCGGTGGTGAGTTTTGTTTCGTCCAGCATATCAAAGCTTCCGGGATCTGGCTTTGCCTGGCTTGGATGCGTGGTCATCCGTTGCTGGAGCGTGTTTAAGAATTCGTCACAAAGGGGTTTTTCATTAGTTGACAGTTTTAGTCAAGTTCATTATCGAACCCTTCGACTTCTCCGGGAAACATCCGGCTACGGGATCACTACGCCAGCCTGCATCACGCATGCCAGCCCGACGCAAAATATGGATGAGGGGAAGAACATGCACGGACATGCTTCACAAAAACGCAGACTGCTGGCGACCACCACGCTTGCCGGTCTTATGGTCGCGACACTTGCGGCACCTGTCATGGCGCAGGAAACACCTGAAGAGCCGGGTTTCTTCACAATGCTGGGCCGTCTGGTCTTTGGTGCCGGTTCTGAGCGTGTCGCGATTGATGTGCCGCAATCAGTTACTGTTCTGAACGAAGAAGATATTGAAGAGGCAGAACTGGGTACCATTGGGGATGTGCTGCAGCGTGCCCCTGGCGTCACAACTGTTGGCTCTGAATCACCCTTCGGCGAAAGCCTGAACATTCGCGGGATTGGTTCCGGAACGTCTTCCGATGAACCGAAAATCATCGTGAATATTGATGGCGTCGGGAAATACTATGAACAATATCGGATGGGGTCTTTGTTCACGGATCCGGGTTTCTTCAAAAGCGTCGAGGTTCTGCGTGGCCCGTCATCATCTACCCTGTATGGATCCGGTGCGATTGCGGGTGTGATTGCACTTGAAACCAAAGACGCGGCTGACTTCCTTGAAGGTGACGATGATTTCGCGATCCGTCAGCGTCTGCAGTATGGTTCCAACGGTGGTCAGGCGGAATCATCTACGTTCTTTGCCTATTCACCGGATGAACGGCTTGATGTGCTTCTGGGGGTCTTCATCAACGAAACCGACGCAAGTGAAAACGGTGACGGTGAAGAACTTCTGGGCACCGATGTAAGTGAGCGAAACTATATGCTGAAGGGCAGCTACAGGTTCGGTACAGACCTCGAACACACTGTAGAAGCTGCCTATATTTACTATGATGGCTTCGGCGACGATATTGTTTACGATACGATTGATAACAGCACGTTCTGGGGCACCATTGATCGCGATGTTGAGGATACCACGGCCTATGTAAGCTACAATTACAATCCGGCAGGGAACAACCTGATCGATCTGGATGTTCAGCTTTCTTATGCTGATAGCTTTGTGGGAATGACAGATGTGAATCTTTTTTCACCCGCCTTTGATGTAGACTATGCATACGAAGAAACAGGTCTGAAGATTGAAAACCGGTCTGAGTGGTCAGGGGCTTCGTTTGAAAACTACCTGACAACTGGGCTTTCCTATTCAGTTCAGGATCGTGTTGTTGTGCGTTCTGCTGGAGTAAGTTCTTTCCACCCGGCTGGTGAAACAACAATGCTGAGCGCATATGCGCAAAATGAAATGGTCTTCAACGACCGTCTGACTCTCATCGGTGGCCTTCGCCTGGATCACCAGGATACAGCACCACACGCGGATCTGACAACAGGTGAGGAAACCAGTAATACTGGTTATGCCGGGACAATCGCTGCGCATTACAAAGTTAACGACCGTTTCGCGGTCTTCGGTTCTGCGTCCTATACCGAGCGTCTGCCTGTTGTGGACGAACTTTACGATACACGTGCGACATCTGGCGGGGCAAATCAGGCTGCGGTCGGATCTCTGGATACTGAAGTCAGCCGCAATTTTGAACTTGGTGCAAGCTGGCAGTTTAACGATGCAATTGTCGGCGGTGATGAATTAGCCCTGAAAGGCGTGATCTTCCGCAACAACATGACGGACCAGATCGTGCGTAACAATGATGGCGTAGCTGGCGAAGCTACATATGTGAATATTGCTGAATCACATATTCAAGGCCTTGAGCTGGAAGCATCCTGGGCGTCTGAAACCTGGTTCGGTTCTTTAGCTTATACGTATCTTGATGGGGAAGAACTCGATCTGGATACCGGTTCAATGGTCCGGATTGATGATCTCCCAGCTGATACTTTGGCCCTGGGTCTTGGCTGGCGCGCGCCGGAAACAAATGTTGAACTTGGCTGGGATATGACAGCGGCAAAACGCGAAGGTGATACCGGTGGGTATGCTGTGCATGATGTTTATGTGAAGTGGTCGCCTGAATCCGGTGTTCTTGAGGATACAGCTTTCCGTTTTGGCATCAGCAACATTTTTGATCGCAACTATCGCAGCAACCAGCAGTCCACTGCGGTTAGCAATGAAGGCCGTTCCTTCAACCTGTCTCTGACCAAAACCTTCTGATCCGAAAAGGAAAGACCTATGAAAACCCATGATCGCAAATTCCCTCAGCTGGCGGGTGCATTGATAACAGCCGGACTGGCGATCATGGGGGGACCGGTGCGGGCGGAAACATCCGCACCGGAACCTCAGGTTTCAATTGAACTCAATACACTGACCAATGTTGAAGGCGGCTGTCGTCTAAGTTTCCTGGCGCAGAATACGCTGGAAACGGACCTTGACCGTCTGGTGCTGGAAACCGTGCTTTTTACGAAAGAGGGGGCGGTGCAGACCCTGACATTGTTCGATTTTCAGGCCCTGCCCACAGGCCGCCCGCGCGTGCGTCAGTTTGATCTGGCGGGCGCCAGTTGCGAAAGCCTGGGCAATATTCTGATCAACGGGGTGAACCAATGTGTAGGGGGCGATCTGGATGCAAATGCCTGCGCCGATGCTCTGAAATTGCAAAGCCGAACAGAAAATGAGGTGCTGGGATGACCTGGCTGACGTATACAATTGATGCCATTCGCGGCTTTATCACCCTGGGCGGCCCGGTGGTGGCTTTGCTGCTTGTGATGTCCGTGCTGTCGCTTGCGGTGGTGCTTTACAAGATCATTCAGTTCCGTCGCTTTGGCGTTGGTCGCCGGGCCAGTCTTGAGGCGGCGCTGATGGCATATGACAGGGGCGACATGCACGGGTTGCAGTTGGGCATGCAGCGCAGCCGCAGCCATCTGAGCTTTGTTTTCAGTGAAACTCTTGAGGCAGATACTGCGGATAAAACCCGCCTGGCTGAACGCCTGGCGGCCCGTGTGGAAGACCGTCTGGCCCAGCTTGAAACCGGGTTCCGCCCGCTGGATACCATCGCGCAGACCGCGCCGCTTCTGGGGCTGTTTGGCACGGTTCTGGGGATGATCGAAGCTTTTCAGAACCTGCAGGGCGCTGGTACATCTGTTGATCCATCACTGCTGGCGGGCGGAATCTGGGTGGCGCTGATGACCACGGCGGTTGGCCTGGCTGTTTCCATGCCAACGGCGCTGTTGCTGACCTGGCTTGAAAGCCGTGTCGCAGGCGAACGCGTCTTTGCGGATAAAGCCCTGAACATGCTGCTGTGTCCGGCGGAGCAGGCGAAAGAGCCGATCCATGCGGCGGCGTAACCCCGGGTTTGTGCGGCGGGCATTGTCTATGACGCCGCTCATTGATATCATCTTTCTGCTTTTGCTGTTCTTTATGCTGACGTCTACTTTCACAAAATTTGCAGAAATCCCGCTGATCACAACAGGGGAAACCCGCACTGAACCTGCGACGCCGAAGAACCCGATCTTTCTGCGCGTTGCTGAGGACGGGCTTTCGGTGAATGGGGCTCCAACGGATTTTGCCGACATCACCCGGGCGATCATTGACGCAAAAACCAGCGATGCGACAGAAACGCTTGTGCTGTTGTCGATTGAAGAAACCGTGCCTGCCCAGCTGTTTGTTGATGCGCTGACGCGTTCGCGCGCGGTGTCGGATGTATCGGTGGTGGTGCTGCGATGAGGTTGCGGGGCGGACAGAAACGCAAAGCGACAGAACCCACAATTGCCCTGATCAATGTGGTCTTTCTGATGCTGATCTTCTTTCTCATCGCAGGTACGGTTTCGCCGCCCCTGGATGATGAGCTGAAACTTGTGAATGTGGAAGGCCTTGAGGGGCGTCCGCCACCGGATACGCTGATCCTGCATGCAGATGGTCACCTGTCGTTGCGGGGCGCAGTGGTTCTGCCGGAAGATATCGATATGTCAGAGCTGCCGGATACCGATGAAAATGAAGAAGGGCAGATCGCTTTGCGTCTTATCCCGGATCGTGACGTTTCCGCGATGACCTTGCTGAAGGTGACCGATCAGCTGCGTCTGGCGGGGGCAACACAGATCTGGCTTGTTACCGAAAGAGGGTTGCAATGAAGTTACGATCTTCTGCTTTGGCCACCGGTGTTATCTGCATTTCATTTGCGTTGCATGCTGCAGGGTTTGGTCTGGGTTATGCCCCTTCAGAAGTGCAGGTTGCCGGAGGGGCACCGGCTGAATTTGCCCGTCTTGGTTCCGGGTTTGAAGATATGGTGATGGGGATTGCCCAGCCGGTTCAGCCGGACATGCCGGAAGCGACAGAAGTCGCGGTCCTGTCGCCGCCGCCGCTTCAGATGGCCAGTGTTTCCCCGCAGGTGCAGCAACCTGTGGCCACTGCCATACCGGTGGAGGTGACCGTTACAGCCGTGGTTGCGGCAGATGTGGCCGTCAGCCCTGCACCGGCCGAAACCGTTACCGCAGAACCGGATGTGACAGCGCAGGAAGCCGCCGCTGACACCCCGCGTCCACAGCGTCGCCCGAACCGGTCCGAACGCCGTCAACCGGAACAACAACAAGCCCGCAGCGCACCACGTGGATCCAACAGCCGCCAGAACAGTACCCGTGGTCAGGCGGATGGGCGGCAGGAAGCCACGGCGACGGAAGCTTCTTCGGAGGCATCCGGGAATGCGCAGGCAGCGGGAAATGCGGCAGCATCTAATTATGATGGGCTTGTGTGGCGAAAACTATCGCGGACGCGGCGGGTCCGTTCCCGGGCACGGGGTGAAGTGACGATCAGCTTTCATGTTCAGGCCTCTGGCGCACCATCGCGCATCCGGGTTCGCCGGTCGTCCGGGAACCCAACAATTGACCAGGCCGCCATCGATCATGTCGTCCGGGCAGGCCCCTTCCCACCGCCCCCGACAGGCGCACGCCGGGACTTCGGTTACACCTATGAAGCACGGCGCTGAAGGATATGCCTTTGGGCGCAAGCATCTGATCTATTGAAGGAAAGGCTGGTGTTTCGGTATCTGTGTTGTTCTGCCGAACAGTTGAAAACGATATCGGAACATGCCGGTTGCAACGGGCTTCGCAAGCGCAGGAAGCCCGTTGTATTTGCTATCTGTTACACAGACATGCAGATGTATTTCATCTCAAGGTATTCTTCGATGCCGTGGTGAGACCCTTCGCGACCAAGGCCGGATTGTTTGACGCCGCCGAAAGGGGCTACCTCTGTGGAAATCACGCCGGTATTCACACCGACCATGCCGTATTCCAGGGCTTCTGCGACTTTGTAAACGCGCGACAGGTCTTTGGCGTAGAAATAGCTTGCCAGCCCGTAGATCGTGTCATTCGCCATTGCGATCACGTCATCGACGTCATCGAATTTGAACAGCGGTGCCAGCGGGCCGAAGGTTTCATCGGTTGCCACCTGCATCTCCTGGGTGACGTCTGTGACGATGGTTGGCTCATAGAAGGTGCCGCCCAATGCGTGTGCTTTGCCGCCGGACAGCAGGGTTGCGCCTTTTGAGGTCGCGTCTGCCAGGTGTTCTTCCACTTTCGCCACAGCGGCCGGGGTGATCAGCGGGCCGGTTGTAATGCCGTCTTCCATGCCGTCGCCGACGTTCAGTTTCGCAACCGCGGCTGCCAGTTTTTCAGCGAAAGTATCATAGACACTGGCCTGGACGTAAATCCGGTTTGCACAGACGCAGGTCTGGCCGTTGTTGCGGAACTTGCAGATCATCGCGCCTTCAACGGCTGCATCGAGATCGGCATCATCAAAGACGATGAAAGGCGCGTTGCCACCAAGTTCCATAGAACATTTCATCACCTGATCTGCCGCCTGACGCATCAGGATACGGCCAACATTGGTAGACCCGGTGAAGGTCAGTTTGCGAACGGCAAAGTTTTCGCAGAACTCCTGGCCGATGCCTGCTGCATCTGTCGCCGGGATCACGTTGAAGACACCTGCAGGAATGCCCGCGCGTTCCGCCAGGGCAGCCATTGCAAGGGCCGACAGCGGGGTTTCAGTCGCGGGACGCGCCACAAAGGTACAACCGGCCGCAAGCGCTGGGGCGGCTTTACGGGTGATCATCGCGTTGGGGAAGTTCCATGGCGTGATAGAACCGACAACACCAATCGGCTGCTTCAGCACCATGATGCGTTTGTCCGGCTGGTGACCCGGAATGGTTTCACCGTAAACCCGTTTGGCTTCTTCCGCGAACCATTCGACAAAAGACGCACCATACATGATCTCGCCCTTGGCTTCGGCCAGAGGTTTGCCCATCTCAGCGGTCAGGATCGCGGCAAGATCATCTGCATTCTCAATCATCAGTTCAAACCAGCGACGCAGGGTGTTCGCCCGTTCTTTGGCCGTCAGGGCTGCCCAGGGTTTCATCGCAGCTTCGGCATCTGCAATACAGGCTTCGGTCTGGGCGCGGCTGACGTCCTGTACGGTGGCAATTACATCGCCACGCGCCGGATTTTTCACGTCAAACGTTGCACCGGTTTCGACCCATTCACCATTGATATAGGCGCGGGTTTCCAACAGGCTTGGGTCTTTCAGCAGGGATTTCAGATTGGTTGCGGACATGATATCTCTCCGAATGCAGAACAGTTGCGCTTTCAAAGCACGCAGCCTAAGTCTTGTCCAGATAATATGATCAAATCCACAGGGGTAGAGCCAGCCATGCCGGATATACAGTCCAACGATGATGCTTATGCGAACGGTGCTTATATTGAAGGCGCAACCGATTACCCGGATCGCTGGGAAGAAATGGCCCATGACTGGCGCATGCATGAAAACACCGCAGGGCGGGCGCGGCTGAACCTGGCGTATGGCGATGCGCCCCGGCAGCAGTTTGATCTGTTCCTGCCGGAAAGCCGCCCGGACGGTACACTGATCTTTATTCATGGCGGCTATTGGCGGGCGTTTGACAATAAATCCTGGTCGCATCTTGCCAAAGGTGCACAGGCGCGGGGCTGGGCGGTGGCGATGCCGTCTTATACGCTTTGTCCGGAGGCCTCAATCGCGGGCATTACGCAGGAAATCTGCAAGGCGCTGCATCATATCGCGGGCATGACAAAAGGGCCAATTGCGCTGGCAGGGCATTCCGCCGGTGGACATCTCGTGGCGCGGATGTTGTGTCACGATGTGGCGCTTGCGCCGGACGTCGCGGAACGCCTTGTAAAGGTCACGCCAATTTCGCCGCTGTCCGATCTGCGCCCTCTGGTCGACATCGCAATGAATGATGATTTCGCAATGGACGCGGACAGCGCCTGGGCCGAAAGCCCGCTGCGCGAAACCGCCCCTCGCAAAACCCCCGTGACCTGTTGGGTTGGCGGGGATGAGCGCCCGGCCTTCCTTGATCAGGCCAGATGGCTTGCGGATGCCTGGGGTTGTGAATTGGTGATTGATCCGGACCTGCACCATTTCAATGTGATTGACGCGCTGGCGGATGAAACGTCCACACTCACCAAAGCGGTGCTTGGGTTGTAATCTTCCAGCCATTTTCGTTCTGTAAATATCCCGGGGGTGCGGGGGCTGGCCCCCGCCTTGCAACCTGCAATTTTCCGACTTGTTCTGTCGATTTTCCCTGCCCAAATCTTCAAAAATCCGTTACCACGCCTATATAGGGTGCAGTAGTAAATGGATTAGGGAGCACTATGGCCGATTTTAACACGCAGATTCAGCAAAGCCAGCAACAGGTTTCAGAGGCCCAGGCCCAGATCGAGGCGATCACAAGCCGGATCGAAACCGCCCGGGCGAAAATGAAAGCCGGGGAAAGCGACATTGATATCGAAAACGCATCTTTGGATGATGTTCACGCCCACACAGACCTGATGAACGCAAATATCGCGGAACTCATCATGGGGCTTGATGATGTCACCGCTGGGTTTTCCAAAGAATTTGACGAGATGCGGTCAAAGACCGGCTGGGAAACCTTCGTTGGGATTTTCTCCAAGGGCAAATCCGAAGCCATGCGTCAGGAACGTATGCGCGAAGCTTCTGTGCAGGATAAACTGCAGGATCTGATCAGCAAATCTGATGTGATCGTCCAGCTTCTGGAAGGCCAGCTGACTGTTCTGAACGAACAGAAAACCAAAGTCTCCGGTAACCTTGAAGGCACGCTGGATGAACGCGAAATGGTTGTGGGTGAACTTGAAACGCTGAAAGCTGAAATTCAGGGCATGGATCCGAAGATCATTGAACTGGAAAACAAGATTTCCGTGGAACAGGACGCTGCTGCGCGCACGAAACTGGAATCCGAACTGGCCCGTCTTAATGAACAATACAATGAGATGGTTCAGCAGGAACAGGTGAAGATCGCCAAGTCACAGACCCTGGAACGCTATATCGAGAAAGGCAAAACCTGGGTCGATTCCCTGCAGAACCAGGCCGCGACGCAGATGGTGCTGATCAACAAACTGCAGACAGACACCAAGCAACGCGTGGTGCTGTATGATGCGCTGACCAGCTCTCTGAAAACCGCGCAGCAACAGGATGTTGCCCACCAGATCAACGAGATCGGCGTGGAAACAGACCAGAAAGCCCAAACTGCCATGGCCGCCATCGGGTCCGCCACCAATCAGCGTATGGCTGAAATGATGGAGAAACACGAAGACCACATGGTCTTTGCCCGTGAGGTGCTGGAGGCGAAAGCCAAGTCAGACGAACGTTTTGCCCGCCGCTTTGAGAAGATCGTCGAGAAGCACGATAAGAACCTCTACGGCGGATGAATTGGCAACTAAAAGCAGGCCTTGTGACCTTCGCGGGCCTGCTCCTTTATGTCGGACTGCGAAAGCTTGGCTTTGATCCCGCGGGACATTGGGCGTTGCCTTTGGCAGGGGTAGCGGTAGTTACTATACTCTGTGTCTGGCTCTGGGATTATATACTCTTACTTACCAGTCTTACAAAGGCGCTATTTTTGACACTCGGCAGGGCGTTCAATGACCGAAGTTAACCTCACCCGCGATCACAGTGACCTCTCGGACGGGCGGCTGGCGCGGCGGTATTTTGCGAAATTTCAGCGGATCACCCGCCATCTGACACGGGTGGCGGCGGTGATGCAGCAGGAACGGGAATATTCCAAAGCGGAAATGGCCGTGCTGACCCGCTATCTGTCCGGGCTGTCTTATACATTCCAGGCGCTGGCGACGAAATATCTGATGACGGGCCGAATGCAGGGCATGGGCGCGGGTGAGATGACGATTGACCGCAACGAAAGCGGTTTTCCGGTGCTTGCGGAGCTTCTGCGCATGGCCAATGACGCCAGCCAGGCCGAAAGCCATTTGCGCAATATGCCCTCAACGGAAGCCCTGAAAGACGATATGGTGCGCCAGATTGTCGGTGATCTGTCTATCCCGACAAAACTGCAATTCGCCCTGTCACAAAGGCTTTATTATGAAGAGCTTCTGAAAGGGGAACTCTTCTGGGCGTCCAACGACCCCGAAGCGCTCTGGCAGGGGAACATCGGGGAAGACCGCCGGGAATTTCTTGTGCATTGGGCGACCTGGGACAATCAGGTGAACCTGCCGGTGATCTATCTGATGACGCTTGAAGACAGCGGCCGCACGGCCCTGCCCAAAGACAGCCGCCGCTGGCCTGGTGTGCAACATCACCTGATGGCCCAGGCGATCAACGGGTTGAAACTGGTGACGATTGCCAAAGGGTTTGATGAGGATTTCGACGATCTGCATCCCAAACGCCTGCGCCGTATCCACATTGGTCCGATGTATTCCTCTGCCTTCACCCTCCAGCGCGGCCCGATCCGCGAGGTGCTGGAAAAAGCGCGCGCGCCTGTGGGCGATGACTGGGCGCTGGCCTGGACGGTTGAGGATCTGGAAAGCGAGAAAGTCCTGCAGGAGAAATCCGGCTGGTTTTCCACGGTGGATCGCGAAGTGTTTAAGCTGGATCCGTTCAGCGGCAAGGGCGTTGATACCGGTGCCACCCGCACGAAACGCGCGATCATCATGCCGGAACGCCCCTTCCAGGTGCTGGATGACATGCGGCCTGCCGGCTTTGCCAATGTTGAGAAATTTGTCGTCAGCGGGAAAGGGCGTGTGCTGCGCTATCGCTGAACCTGACGCAGAGAATTTAATGCCTCCGGCGGGAGTATTTTTCGCAAGATGAAAGGGGGCGCTGCAATTAAGAGGGAAGAGTTATGAGCCATTCATCCGATCAGATGGAACTGCGTGAAGACGATATTCGCAAACATTATGATGCTGCCGGGAACATGCTGGCAGGGATTGATCACACGCCGCGGATTGGCAAGGGGCGTGAAGCTGCACCTGTTGCGGGTGGGTCATCCGGTATTCCGACACGCAGGCGGTTCCGGTCGACGACGCCCGGCCTTGTGACGCGATCCACAGCGCGACCTGAAGGCGTGCAGCTGATTGCGCGCATTGAAGGCCTGGGGGGGGATGATCCACTGACCTCACCGCTGGAAGCGACCGTGTTGAACGACCTGCGCCGGGCGATTTCGATTGCATTGGCCGTGGCAGAAAACTTTGGTGAGGCGACCGAACTTGCGGCCATGAAGCGTGACAATCTGCAAGGTGTTTTGGGCGATGATCGCAAGGCGGCGTTTAGCGAACTTCTGACGGCAGAGGCCCTTGTCACCCTGTCCGTATTTGCCAATGCCGCATCCTTTTTGCTGGCCTCACATGCGACAGAGGTCACCGCCGATATTGGTGAGGTTGAGGAAGTTCTGACGGACAATGGCCAGCTTGCCCTGCATGGTGCGTTGTGGGAGCTGGACCAGGAATTGTCGGCGCTGGCGGAAGAAGAAAAGCTTGTCGCCACGATCATGTCTTTCTGTGAAAAGTTGATGGAAAAGGTCAGCCTGCGCGCACAAAATGCCGGGCGGCTTGAGGCGTTTCACAATGCGTCCTGGAAGGTCGAAGCAGATGATCTGACTATCGCGGGTTTCACCCCGGCGCGTGCCGCCAAGGGCAGCAAGTTGACCATGAACTTCAAAAAACCCAAT
The DNA here is from genome assembly GCF_016123485.1 of Halocynthiibacter styelae. Classification (GTDB taxonomy): domain Bacteria; phylum Pseudomonadota; class Alphaproteobacteria; order Rhodobacterales; family Rhodobacteraceae; genus Halocynthiibacter; species Halocynthiibacter styelae. The sequence continues at coordinate 128,233 of NZ_JADCKQ010000010.1, forward strand.
GAGGTCGTCGGCAACCACATCGCGAAATATCAGGCTATGAAACTGGCGAAAATGGTCATGGCCTATGACTTTGAACGCAAGCTTAATCCGTTTGCCGAACTGGGCGGTTTCATCTTTACCTTTATGGGTGATGGCAAGCCGGGCACGGGTAAAACCACGCTGATCCAGATGATGGCCGGGCTGATCAATGATTACTGTCAGGTCGCGGGCTATCCCTTCCGCTATCAGAACCTGTCGACCGATAATATCGACAGCTATCAGGGTAAATCCGGCCAGAACGCCAAGGCCTTTATCAACAATGTGCTGGACCCGAATGTCATCGGCTTCGGCACGATTGATGACATTGACCAGCTGGCAGGCAAACGCGGCGATCGTCAATCTTCCGCAGGCCAGCTGGAAATCACCGCTGTTTTGATGGAAAGTTTCGCCGGTGCCAATACGGTTGTGCGGGGGAACTGCACCTTTGGCATGTTCTCGAACTACCCGGAAAACGTAGATGATGCGCTGCGTCAACGGGCGGGGGCGCGCTTCCTTGTGGATGGGCCGCAGACGCGGGAAGATTACATTGATATCCTGTCGCTCCTGATGGGTAAGAACCATGATATTCCGGTGGGCGACCATGAGCTGTTCTCGGCCCAGGAAATCAAAAAAGCCGTTGCCGCCAGCTTTGAAGGCCATGCCCGCCCGCATGAGGCGGGGCTGCTGAATGTCTTTGACAAGGTCAACTCGGAAGTAGGCGCGCTGGATACTATCGCCAAGCTCGGCACCTATCTGAAGGCGATCCAGCAGGCGGATGAACGTTTCACGGGCCGTGCGATCAAGAACATCACGGATGCGGTGAAAGTCCGGGCGATGGATTTTGAACTGCCGGATGAATGGATGGAAAACCCGGAACTCTTCCTGTTCAAAGACTACGCGGCCAAGCTTGCGATGATCAATGACATGCGCCAACCGATCACGGTGGAGATGGTGATCCAGGAAATCAACCGCTACGCCGACAGTGAATTCCGCTATGCCGATAAGTCGGATGAAATGGCGATTGACAACGCCGTGCGCGAGATGGGCCGGATGGAAGAGGCGAAGCGGCGCTATCTGGAGGGGAAAGGGTGATCGCATTTCGCTCTGTCCCTTCCGGGCTGCAAGCCCGGTTCACGCCCGACCCCGCCCCCCAGGGCGGGCGTGAAATACGCCCACCCTCGGTGCCGGGCGCGAACCTTTGTGTTGATCGGAAAATAATATGAAGGTGATAATCGGAGTGTACCGAACTTTATCAGTTTGGCTTGTTGTTCCGGTACTCATGGTGACTTCCGTATTGTGGTGGTATGGGGTTCACCCGGACGATCTGGATGAATTTATCGGAAAATATCAAAATCTGACAATCGCGTTAGGTACTTTACTTATAGTTTTTGTGTTGGCTGTCTTAGGAACATATTTAGCAAATGTTTCCGCCGAAAAACGAGAAGAAACAAATAGAAAAGTCCAGTCTGAACTCCAAATTGCTCAGTTTCGGCAAGCTTGGATAAATCAAATGCGAGACGATATTTCTGAGTTCACACACCTGAGTTTCGTTAGAAGTGGAGGTGTCGTCGACAAGAAGATTTCTTGGCTCTATTTTAAGATTGGAATGAGCTTGAATACTGAAGAAGATCTGGCGAATTCTCTAGGGGCAGCAATGCATAGCGCTACCCAATGCCCTGAGACTGATAAGGCCGATGCTTCGGACGCAGTTGCTAGAGCTGGGCGGGAATATCTCAAAAAAGAGTGGAATCGCCTAAAAAAAGATATTCGTGATGCTCAGTTGTTGAAGGAAGATAAATGAAACGTCTCATCCAACATGGTCTGATGTTTGGCAATCTGATTGAGGTCTCCTCGCCTGCTCTGGTCGCGCGATACAATCGGGCGCTCGAAAGTCTGACGGGGAAGACCACAAGCCTCACGGATTTCCACATTGATATTTCCGGTTATTCCCCCGAGATCGGGGATGAGCTGGGCGATCATCTTTATATGAACCACGGGGGCTGTAACCGGCAGTTTATTCTGCTGACCACAGACCAGAAAACTGCGCCGCTCTTGAATGCGCAGTTCTCGACCTCGCGCGGGATTTTGCGGCAGTTTATTGAACGCAATGAAAGCCAGCTGTTTGCCCTGACCACACGGGATGCGGTGGCGGGGGAGTTGTTGAATTCCGTCTATGCCGTCGATGATCCGCTGGCGCTGTTTGACATCCGCCAGATCACGATTGAGGCCGACACGACCGAAGCGCATGTGTCTGACGCGAACCGCCTTGAAGGCATGATCAACCGTTTCCGCAATGAAGATGACGGCTGGCTTGATGATGTGCTGATCGCGGATATGATTACGCTGGCGAAGAAAACCGGCGATGTGACGCGCCAGCCGATCGCCCTGAAAACGCCAATGTTTAAGCAGGAAAACTTCTGGAGTGCCCATTTTGGCGGTGTCTATCTGTTCCAGAACATGGATCACCCGGCGCTGATTTCACGGGAAGATAAGGAACCGCTTGGCAATAAGCTTCCGATCAAACATGTGTTTGATTTTGATAACAGAAATCAGGTTGCGAAATTTCTTGAGTATAACGATCTGGTGGAACCAATTGTGAAGGCGCGAGGTGTGGATGCGGCGGCGATCCTGCAGCAGAAGATGGATTTCATCGTTGTCGATGTGGCCGCAGATGCAGGCGAAGACCTGTCTGGTGCAACACGTCGCGACATCCGGGCCTTAGCTCGGCGATACGGGCGCGACCTGCCGCAGGAATTCCACGGGCTGGCGGACCTTTTGCGCTGGGCGAATGGCGCGGGGAAATGGCCGAAGATCACATCGGAACACCCGGCCTATTTCTACACCCTGCGTGCGCGCAATCATGCGGATAAGGATCTGGTGAATATGTTGCTTGCGGAACTGTCACCCAAAGACATCCGTCAGCTGTTCATCTGTCACAAGGAACGGTTTTACCGCGATTACATGTCCTGGCCCGATGCCAAGAAAGGATATGTGGCGGAATTCCTTGCGCGTGATTATATGGTAGATAAGGCCGGTGCCCGTGCAGCCCTGTTTGGCGGTGAAACCCCGATGGAAGGGGAGACACCGAAACAGGTGCAGCGGTTCACCGGGCCATGGGGCGGCGCAGTATAAAAGGAGGCTGAAATGGGTTTAATACGTCTGATTATCTTTGGCTTCCTCGGGATGACGGTCGCCTATTGGCTGGTGTCCTGGTATTCGCGCTCTGTGCGGCTGGAACGCCTGGAAAAAGAATGGGACGCCGATCCGCAGGGGGATGATGCCGCACGTCAGGCGCATCTGGATGCGGGTATGGCGTCTTATGAAAACGGCTTTCGCAAGAAGCTGATATTGCTGATTTATGTTGTGCCGGTGGTCTTTGTGATCACGGCCTTCTTTGTGACGAATACGAACTGAGGGACCAATGCTGCAGAGAATTAAATTCGGACTGAAAGTCCTTCTGATCATCATCATGGGCGGGTTTTTCCACTATGTGCTGCCGCAACATGATGTGGTGCGCGTCACCTCAACCGAGATCATTCGTCAGGATTTTTCCTGGTATAACCGCATGTTCTACGCTCAGGCTGACAGTGGCAATGTGGAAGGCACGAACCGTGATATGCGCCTGATCAACACTGTGCGCCGCAAGACCTGGATCTGGGGATTCTTCCGTCGTGAAAGTGAAGAAGTCATGGTTTACCGGAACGAGGATACCGGCTGGATCTGGCCGCCGTATTTTAAGTTCGACAGTTCTAACCTGCAGGCGGAATCTGCGGCGCTTGCTGCGTCTGGCGGGCAGGAACAATGGGCTGTGATCACCCATTACGGCTGGCGCAACAAATTGCTGACGGTTTTCCCGAATGCTGTGTCAATCAAACCGGTAGCCGGGCCTGATGTGCGGGTGATCCCCTGGTTTAACGTCTTTTTCTTCAGCTTCCTGATCATCGGCTGGCTGTTCCTGCGCGCCGCCTGGCGGCAGTTCCGGGAACGCAACCTTGATCCGACACTGAATGCGATTGACGAACATGTGGACGCGGCACAGGACCGGGCGCAGGGTGTCTGGGGGCGCTTTATGGCCTGGATCAACACCTGGCGCGGTAAGCCCCGAGTTTAACGGATCAGAGTTTCAAAACATAAAAGCCCCGCCGGATATGTGATCCGGCGGGGCTTTTGTTTGACTGTCTGCGGGTCTTATTCGCCGTAAGGAATCCAGATGTTTTTCACTTCTGTTGCGGCCTCAAGGAAGGGGCGCATATCCGGGGCGTTCCAGTCGCGCGCCTGGCCATTGTTGACCCAGGTGCGTTTCAGGTTGCCTGCGGAACGGGCCTCGATATCGGCGGAAATATCGGAGGAAGAGAAGCTCCAGACGGCATCCACATCCAGGTGATCCGCTAAGGTTTTGGCGAGTTCCGCGTGATCACCGGTGATGATGTTCACAACACCTGCGGGCACGTCAGAGGTTTCCAGCACCTGGTAGAAATCCGTCGCCGCAAGCGGGAAGGCGTGTGAGGCCACCGCGACGGAAGCGTTCCCCATGGCCATGGCTGCGGTCACGGATGTCACAAGACCCAGCAGCGGCGCATCATCCGTGCAGAGCATGCCGATGGTGCCCACGGCTTCTTTCATCGCAAGTGCGACACCACGGATCGGCACGCCATGGGCCTGACCATCGTATTTGTCCGCCCAGGCCGCAGCAGTGAACAGTGCGCTGACAGAGGCTTCGACTTCCGCTGCGCCGGTTTTCTTGCCGGACATGGCGTCCAGGCGGGCTGCAAATTCATCCGCACGGGCCGACAGATTTTCACCGACATAATACAGGATCTGCGCGCGCAGATGACCTGATGTCTTGCCCCAGGTGGAACGCGCTTTCGCGGCGGCTTCCACAGCGTTGCGGATGTCCTTGCGGCTGCCAATGCCAACGTGGCCCAGCAGCTTGCCCTTCGGCGACCAGATCGCCTGAGATTGGCCCGCATCCGGACGCGCCTGTTTGCCACCGATATACATCTTAGCAGTGCGATCAATTGTGTCGGCAGCATTCGCTGTGCCCGGCGCATATGGCGCGATTGGGGCCAGCTTTTTCACAGCAGTTGCAGGTTTCGTATAGGCCGCCAGACCTTCCCAGCCGCCTTCACGGCCAAAGCCACTTTCGCGTACACCACCAAAACCGGCGGCGGCATCAAACAGGTTGGTCGCGTTGGTCCAGACCACGCCTGCTTTCAGCTTGGGCGCGATGTCGAGCGCGAGGTTTACGTTTTCAGTCCAGACAGACGCGGCCAGACCGTAGCGGGTGTTATTGGCGACTTCGACAGCTTCCGCCGGGGTGCGGAAGGTGGTGCCGACCAGCACAGGGCCGAAGATTTCTTCCTGCATCAGGGTGGCTGCCGCATGCAGGCCGGTGATCAGAGTTGGCGGGTAGTAACAGCCGCCTTCCGGCAGATCGCATTTCGCCTGATGCACGTCGCCCTCGCTGCCATGGGTATCGACCAGCGATGTGATCCGGTCCAGCTGTCGCTGATCAACAATCGCGCCAACATCAATGCATTTGTCCAGTGGATCACCGATGCGTAGCTTGTCCATCCGGGCGCGCAGTTTGGCATAGAATACCTCTGCGATCCCTTCCTGCACCAGCAGGCGGGAACCGGCACAACAGACCTGACCCTGGTTAAACCAGATCGCATCCACAAGGCCTTCGACAGCGCTGTCGATATCCGCATCATCAAAGACGATGTAGGGGGATTTGCCGCCAAGCTCCAGGGTCAGCGCCTTGCCAGACCCGGCGGTGAGTTCGCGAATGCGACGCCCCACAGCGGTGGAACCTGTGAAGGCAACCTTGTTCACGTCGGTATGCGTGACAATCGCTTCGCCCGTGGCGCCATGGCCGGTGACGATGTTGACAACACCGGCAGGCACGCCGGCCTGCTGGCAGATCTCAGCAAAGAACAGCGCCGTCAGCGACGTGTATTCTGCAGGTTTCAGAACTACGGTGTTGCCCATGGCCAGCGCAGGTGCGACTTTCCATGCCAGCATCAGCAGCGGGAAATTCCAGGGGATGACCTGGCCACACACGCCCAGGGCCTCACGCCCCTGCATTTCGGTTTCTGCCAGTTGCGCCATGCCTGCGTGGTAATAGAAGTGACGCGCGACAAGCGGAATGTCGATGTCACGGCTTTCGCGGATCGGTTTGCCGTTGTCCATGGTTTCCAGCACAGCCAAAATGCGGGCATGTTTCTGCACAAGGCGGGCGATGGCATAAAGCACTTTTGCGCGCGCATGGCCGGACGTTTTGGCCCAGGAAGCCTGCGCTTTGCGCGCGGCTTTTACGGCGCTGTCGACGTCATCTGCGCTGCCTTTGGACAGATCTGCGAGGAAGGTGCCATTGGCCGGGTTGTGGCTTTTGAAACCTGCGCTGGCTTTGGTGAATGTGCCATTGATGAAATGGCCGAAGCTGCGGTTGTTGGCCTCAAGCCAGGTCAGGGCTTCTTTATTGCCCTCAGGGGCTGCGCCATAATCCATGGTTTTGAAAATCTCTGCGATGGTCATGAGTTTGTTTTCCAGATTACAAAGGCGATGTTGAAGGTGATAAACAGCGCCCAGAGAAGATAGTGCGGCAAGCGCGTGATGTTGTAGAGTTTGCGGTAGACTGTCAGTGTATCGTTACATCTGTCGATAGGAGGGGGCGTATACCAGGGGTGATCTGCAACAAGGTTGCGATCTTCCTGCGGTAATCCCGAGACGGCGCGTGACAAGGTTTTGCGTCGCCACCAGGTCAGGCCGATGCTGGCCCCGATTACTGCGATAGATATGTACCCGCTAACAGACATACTGGTTACCCGATGGCATGGCGGTTGGCGGCGGAGTAACGGCCGGTGAGGTGGTGTTCAAGCTGGCGTTCAATATCGCCCAGAAGCGACGATGCGCCAAAGCGGAACAGATCCGGTTGCAACCAGCGATCGCCGAGCTCTTCCTTGATCAGGGCCAGATAAGTGATCGCGTCTTTCGCTTTGGAAATGCCGCCCGCAGGCTTGTAGCCCACACGGTAGCCTGTCCATTCATGGTAATCCCGGATCGCCCGGATCATCACAAGGCTGACGGGCAGGGTGGCGTTGACGCTTTCCTTACCGGTCGATGTCTTGATGAAATCCGCACCGGCCATCATGCAGATCATGGAGGCACGGGCGACATTGCGCAGGGAACCTAACTCGCCGGTGGCAAGGATCGCTTTCACATGGGCATCGCCACAGGCACGGCGGAATTCTTTCATTTCGTCATACAGCGCCTGCCAGTTCTGGGTCAGAACGTGACGGCGGGAAATGACGATGTCGATCTCTTCAGCCCCGGCTTTGACGCTTTCTTCAATCTCAGCCACGCGCAGGTGGACGGGCGACAGGCCGGCCGGGAAACCGGTAGAGACCGCAGCCACGGGAATACCAGTGCCATGCAGTGCCTTCACCGCGGTTTCGATCATATCGTGATAGACGCAGACCGCGCCGGTTTTCAGATCCGGCAGGCCCAGTTCATTCAGCGTGTCTTTTGCCACCGGCTGACGCGCCTTGGCGCAGAGGCGGCGTACGCGGCCTTCGGTGTCATCGCCAGACAGGGTGGTCAGATCGATCATGGACACGGCTTTCAACAGCCACGCCGCCTGATGATCCTTTTTCACGGAACGACGGCCGGGCAGGGTGGCACAGCGGCGTTCCACAGCTGAGGTATTCACTTGCACCGCCATCACGCGATCCAGATCCAGGTCGGTGCCGGGATTGCGGGGTTCGTGCAGTTGCGGCAGTCCTGCGGCGGAGGCCTGCAATTCACTTGTGTTACTTGTCACTTCGGTCTGCATTCAGCTGTCTTTCAAGGCGGTGGCGTAAAGCGTGAAAATGTCATGACAGCGCAAACAATGCAAGCTGGCTGCGCGGTATATGACGGCTTCCTGACTATTTGGTCAATTTATCCGGAATTTCACGCAGGCGGCTTTCTTCATTGAGGGAATCGTGTATGGAGAGGGAAATTATCCTCAGGAGACCTGCGCCATGTCCTTTGACCGTTCCCTCAAGATCGCCCCGTCGATTCTTTCCGCTGACTTTGCGAATTTCGGTCAGGAAATTCAGGCAGTGGAGGCCCAGGGGGCTGACTGGATCCATGTTGATGTGATGGACGGGCATTTTGTACCAAACATCACCTTTGGCCCGGACACCTGCAAAGCCATTCGTCCGCATATTAAAACCGTGATGGATGTGCATCTGATGATCGCACCTGCGGATCCTTATATCGAGGCGTTTGCCGCATCTGGTGCGGATTACATCACGGTGCATGTCGAAGCCGGCGCACATACGCATCGTACCCTGCAGGCCATTCGTGGCGCCGGCGCGAAAGCTGGCATTGCGCTGAACCCCGGAACGCCTGCGTCGGCGGTGGCATCTTTGCTGGATATGGTGGATCTGATCTGTGTGATGACTGTGAACCCCGGCTTTGGCGGGCAGAAGTTCATTCACAGCTGCGTTGAGAAAGTGGCTGAACTGCGATCCATGATCGGGGATCGTCCGATCCATATCGAGATCGACGGCGGCGTGACACCTGAGACTGCGCCGCTTGTGCGTGCGGCGGGTGCGGATGTTCTGGTGGCCGGGTCTGCGGTGTTCAAGGGTGGTTCCGTTGCAGATCCTGCGCCATATGGTGAAAACATCCGTGCGATTAAGGCGGCCTGTAAAGAATAAAAGGGAGGGGGCCAGCCCCCGTCCCTGCGGGACTCCCCCGGAGTATTTTGGGAAAGATGAAGATACAGGTTTTGCCGGTGCAGAGGAAACTCTGCCCGGTTTTTCGTTGTCTGATTGGTATGGAAGTTCAGCCGTTGATAAAATGGCGACGCCGCCCATACGGAGGATGAGACCGGGGTGGAAAAACCCGGTGAGGAAGCTTATTTCGCCCGGTATTTTATCGGGCCTCGTTCCGTTTATGGTTCCCGGGTTGATGGTCCGGGATGCGATCGATCAGGTGTAAGACTGCCAGCTATATGCTAACAGAAAGAAAGTTCAGCGTACGGTGGAGCGATGTTAGCAATTTTCAAACGATGGTTCGCGGGGAAGCCGCCGCGGGACTCCGGCGGATCAGGGGACGATGACGTTTTCACAATCTGCCTTGCTCCGGACCGGTTTCGTTTACACCACGTCCGGCAAACGCGGCAGGGAAATGGCTATTGGGTCACTTCACAGCTGGCCTCTGAGGCGGGGGGTGCACGGGATTTTATCGTGGGTTACCTGTTTGATCAAAATGGGGAGATGATCGCTGCAGATGTTGTGGATCTCGACCTGAGAAAAGGTGGGTGTAAGGGGGTACCTGCGGGACAGATTGAAGCCATGCTGAAGAAACTGGAAGCTGTAAAGAGAACGGCCATAAGGGTGCAGCCGTTTTCCTGTGAATTTTATGGGCACAGTTTTGGCCTGATTCCCCGCGAAGGTGAAGCTGCCATGCTGATTGATGCTATGCCTGGGCATACGCTGATGTTTTATGGCCCCTGGGAACGCTGCAATTACGACAGTTGATCTGCAAGGCGGTTGTTTTTTGCGCTGTCAGCTCTGCCGGATTTCCCCTATACTGCGCGCAAATTCTCATTCTTCACAGGACTCACATCATGTCATCTGCGCTTGAACAGCTTCGCTCTATGACCACCGTTGTTGCCGATACCGGCGATATTGCCGCGATTGAACGCCTCAACCCGATTGACGCAACCACCAACCCTTCCCTGATCCTGAAAGCGGCAACCATGCCGGAATATGCGGATCTGGTGCAGGCGGCGATTGGGCGCGTGGATCGTGCGGGTAAGACTGACGCACAGGTTGTTGAAGATGCGATTGATCAGATCGCCGTTGGCTTTGGTCAGCAGATCACAGCGCTGGTTCCGGGCCGCGTGTCCATCGAAGTTGACGCGCGCCTGTCTTATGACACAACCGCGACCATCGCCAAAGCACGCCGCATTGTGGCGCTGTTTGATGCGGTTGGCGTTGATAAATCCCGTCTGCTGATCAAGATCGCCGCCACCTGGGAGGGTATTCGTGCGGCGGAAGTTCTGGAAAAAGAAGGCATCAACTGTAACCTGACGCTGATCTTTGGCTTTGCTCAGGCCCGTGCCTGTGCCGAAGCCGGTGCTTTCCTGATTTCTCCTTTCGTGGGCCGTATCCTGGACTGGTTCAAAAAGGCCAACCCGGGCACTGAATATACTGCCGAAACCGATCCGGGTGTTGTGTCTGTGACCGGCATTTACAACTGGTTCAAGACCCATGGTTATCCAACCGTTGTGATGGGTGCGAGCTTCCGTAATACCGGCGAAATCAAATCCCTTGCTGGCTGTGACCGTCTGACAATCAGCCCGGCGCTGCTGGACGAACTGGCCGCTGATGATGGCGCGCTGCCCCGTATGCTGGAAGATAAAGGTGCAACGGCTGACCGTCCCGCCGCTTTGACTGAGGCTGCGTTCCGCTGGGATATGAATGAAGACGCGATGGCGACTGAAAAGCTTGCTGAAGGCATCCGTGGATTTGCCCGCGACAGCGAGAAGCTTGAGAAAATCATCGCAGACATGATCTGATTATCAAAGAATTCAAGTAATTCTTTCTGAAAGGCCGGGCGGGAAATCCTCCGGCCTTTTGCTTATGTTAGGGGGAACCGAAAGAGAGGGAAAACCATGTCAGGCAATTATTTCGCACCCACTGGCGGGCATCCGGGACAGACAGAGGTTATGACCGATCGCGCCGTGTTTAAAACGGCTTATGCTGTGATCCCCAAAGGGGTGATGCGCGATATTGTGACGTCAGTTTTTCCGCATTGGACCGACACGCGGGCCTGGATCATCGCACGGCCTTTGTCTGGCTTTGCTGAAACCTTTTCGCATTACATTATGGAGGTGGCGCCGGGCGGTGGCAGTGACACGCCTGAACCTGATGCTGAGGCTGAGGGCGTGCTGTTTGTTGTTGCGGGCCAGATTGATCTGACGATCGAAGGGCAGGCCCATGTTCTGAGCGAGGGCGGTTATGCGTTCCTTGCGCCAGGGGCGGATTGGGCTGTGACGAACACCACCTCCGCGAACGCGACCTTCCACTGGATCCGGAAAGCCTATGAAGTGGCGCAGGGCGTTTCTGTGCCGGAGAGCTTTGTTTCAAATGAAAGCGACATGGTTCCAAATGTCATGCCTGATACAAATGGCGCCTGGTCGACCACGCGCTTTGTTGATCCCGCAGATCTGCGTCACGACATGCATGTAACGATTGTGAATTTTGAACCAGGTGGGAGCATTCCTTTTGCCGAAACCCATGTGATGGAACACGGGCTTTATGTGCTGGAAGGCAAAGCGGTTTATCGGCTGAATGATGACTGGGTCGAGGTTGAGGCTGGCGATTACATGTGGCTGCGCGCTTTCTGCCCGCAGGCCTGTGTTGCTGCCGGGCCGGGGCGTTTCCGCTATTTGCTGTATAAAGATGTGAACCGTCATCCAAAGCTGAAACTTTAAAAGCTTTACACAACCTGTGCGGCGAAGTTTAAAGTTTTGCAGGGTCCCGGCGTTTTTCAAAAACGCCGGGTAAATTTCTTTGAAAGAAATTTGGGGGCGGTGACATGAATGTTCTGTATCTGCGGCATGGTCAGACCGACGGGAATTTACAAAATCTCTGTGTCGGGCAGATGGATATGCCTCTCAATGCAAAAGGTCTTGTACAGGCGGAACAGGCGGCGCAGTCCTCTCGCCTTGCAGAGATCCGTTCAATTGTCGCCAGCCCTCTGATACGCGCGCGCCAGACTGCGGAAGCTGTTTCCGTCGCGACAGGATTAACTGTGGCATTTCATGGTGGGTTGAAGGAAGTCTGTATGGGATCCTGGGAAGGCCTGCCTGAGGATGATCCCGGGATGTACGCGCGTTGGATCGCCGGGGAAACACCTGAGGGTGCGGAAAGCTGGATTGGGTTTTCTGCCCGGGTGCGCCATGCATTTGAAGAGATCATTCAGAAACAACATGCTCCTCTGATCGTTGCGCATTGCGCCGTGCTCTGGGCGATCCGGGATGGGCTGGGGCTGCCTGTCGACAGCGAACTGGGCAATGGGGAATATATGACGCTGGATATTCCTGCGGATTACTTGTGAGCGGGACGAAATCTGGTTGAAGAGGAGTCGGACAGATCTTATGCGACAACCAATAAGGGGTGAGGAACACAATCTGCGAGGGGTGAAACAGATTTTTTAAAGCAGAAACATATTTTGTGCGCGGCGTCACGATGTGTCATTTTATGCGGCCGAATTTTTTGAAATCTGGTGCAGTAATAGGCATTTTTTATTCAGCTGGTTTCGTGCTTTCTGGTGTCAGGAAATGAAACATCAGAAAGGGAGATCAGAGATGAAATGCGAAATATATAAGAAAGCAGGCATCAAGGCCCTTGTCATAGCCCTGGCAACAACATTGATGGCAGGTCAGGCAAGTGCTTGTATTTACAACGCCCAAAAATCCCTTTCATTCCCGGATCAATCCGCGAAATCTGTACAGCAACAGCTAAGCTTTTCCTTCTCAAACAGAGGGCCAGGTAAGCTGCAATCCAGTGACAGCAAACGGTTGTTTGCTTCGGTTGGAAAAGATGTTGTGCGTTCCAAAAATTTGCCCGCACAGAAAGAGGACGCAGCACGCACTGTTGTAAAATTGCGTAAATAACCTGCTGCGCGGGTTCGGTATCCCGGACGCAAAGATGTTTTCACGATCAGGCATATTATCTCCATCCAGTCGCCAGTTCTGAAGAACAGCATTTGCAGTTTCGGGGGCGCACCTATCTTCTCCTCGGGTGCGCCAAATATTTGCAGAGATGCAATGTCGTTCTGAACGATCCTGTCACCCCCCCCAGTGCGGCGGTATCGTTCAGACTTGTCAGTCGGTGTGGCAATGCCATGCTGACTGACGCAAGTCGGACCTGCCAGTCCCGCCAGCTTTGTGGAATTCTCTGTCGGGAACCGTCACGAACTGTTTTGGCAGGGCCGACTCACTTACCGTCGCCTGAAACAGGTGGCGGTTTTTTTGTTGCGCAGCTGCGGGGGGGGGCGACAATACAGGCGTCTGGTGCCATGCGGGCCTTCTGGCTTGTGTTCTGCCGGGGCTTGTGCTTGTTTTACGTGACCTGAACATGACAGGAATTGTCGATGCGCGAGCTTGTAACACAGAACTGACTTCCCTGAGGGAGTCCTGAGACAGACCATCTGGCGGGACCGGAGGGTTTTTCTGTGTTCTGAATACAGGCTTACGATGAATATCTCAAAACAGGAACAGCGCGTGTTGCACGTGCTGGCACAAGGCGGGCATATCCGCTTTGAACGGGCGTCAGACGGGCGCGTGACGGAAGCGGACTGCTTTACGCATAATGGCATGATATACAGCGATATGACGCTGGCGATCCTGCAGAAACTGAAACGAAAACGATTGATTGAATCTCGCAATTCCAGCCCGTACCGGATTTCCGGCAAAGGGCGGCGATCCGTGCGGTCGCGGATGGATAACCGGATATGACAGGAGAGAACGAAATGAAGATACGTGATGAAAAACCCGCAGATTTTGCCTCGATGGATCGCGTTTGCGAAGCCGCATTCGCGACGGTCTCGTATGGCAGTCCTCATGATTCAAAGATCACAGGGCTGTTGCGAGACGCTGGCGCGCTGGCGGTGTCCTTGGTCGCGGATGAGGCGGGCGCGATTCTTGGTCACGTCAGTTTTTCGCCCGTGATCATCGGAGACACTGGCAAGGGTTGGTTCTGCCTTGGCCCTGTGGCTGTCGCGCCGGATCAGCATGGGACGGGCATCGGATCAAAGCTGATCCGGGACGGGCTTGCACGCTTAAAGGAAATGGGCGCGCTGGGCTGTGTGCTGCTGGGCAATCCCGCCTATTATGCACGGTTTGGTTTTGACGTTCAAAACGGCCTGCTTATGGATGGCGAAGCCAGCCCTTACCTTCAGGTGCTGACTTTCCAAGGCGACGCGCCAGGTGGCGAGGTCACGTTTCATCCGGCTTTCTTTGAAGGCTAGATACAAAAACGCCCCGGTCAGATGGCCGGGGCGTTTGCTTGGATATGGAGGTTGATCAGTCGATCTCGTCTGGCAGCACCAGGTTCAGAACCACAGCCATCAGCGCGGTTGGCGCAACGGCAGAGGTTGCCAGAACCTTAAGAACGCCTGGCAGATACTGCACTGCAGTTGGCACAAGGTTCAGGCCCAGACCGGCAGCAAGTGAAATCGCGATGATGATCATATTGCGGCGGTTCATGTTGACTTCGGTCAGAACATTCAGACCGGCGGATGCCACCATGCCGAACATCACGATCACACCACCGCCGAGAACCGGCAGAGGCATGGATGCGATGACAGCGCCGATTTTGGGCAGCAGACCACAGATGATCAGGAAGATCGCGCCGATGGTCACAACATGGCGGCTCATAACGCCGGTCATGCCAACGATGCCAACGTTCTGGCTGAAGGATGTGTTTGGCAGACCACCAAAGACAGAAGCCACAGCCGTGCCCAGACCATCGGCATAGGTCGCGCCTGCGATTTCCTCGTCGGTTGCATCGCGTCCTGCACCGGCTTTGGTGGTGGCAGAGGCATCGCCCACGGTTTCGATTGCGGAAACGACGGAGATCAGGGTGACAGCAACAACTGCGCCAAGGTTGAATTCAAACCCGTACGGCATGACGTGGATGGAAGTGATCCAGTCGGCACCCGCGACTTTGTCAAAGCTGACCATGCCCAGCATATAGGCCAGGATGTAAGATACGATCATGCCGATCAGGATTGCGGCGTTGGAAATTGTGCCTTTGGTCCAGAATTTCAGGCCAAGCGCGACAACAACCACTGTTAAGGCAACAGACCAGTGTTTCAGGGAACCAAAGCTTTCGGCTTCCATCTGGAAGGGGGCAGCACCACCGGCGGCGTATTTGATCGCCACAGGGATCAGGTACAGACCAATCGCCAGAATGACGAGGCCGGTGACCAGAGGTGGGAACAGAAAACGCAGGTGCTGAATGACAGACCCCAGCGCAAAATGGATGATGCCACCGATCAGACAGGCTGTCAGCGCGACGCCCAGACCCTGTGTTGCAGCGATACCGGCCAGCACGCCAACGAAGGCAAAGCTTGTGCCCTGCATGATGGGCAGGCGTGCGCCAATGGGGCCAACGCCCACGGTCTGAAACAGGGTCGCGATGCCTGCAAACAGCATGGCCATCTGGATCAGGTAAACCTGTTCCGCGCCACCAAATGCAAGGCCCGCAGCCCCTGCGACGATGATGGATGGGGTGACGTTGGATGCAAACATGGCCAGCACGTGTTGCAGGCCAAGTGGTATCGCTGTTGCCAGCGGTGGTGTGTTGTTCGGATCGCGCATGGCGTCCGTTGTCATATCAGTCATTGGTTTCTCCTCCCGTTTGACTGTCCCTCGGTGGTCCTTGCAGACCCTTTTTGTAAGGCCGTTGAAACGGCTCTTATTCTGGTTTGGCGACTGTCCAGGTCGTGTCAAACCAGTGTTCTTCCAGGTTATCAGCCGCATCACCTTCCGTGGCGATCCGGTCGATGACCGCAAACAGGCCCGGCGCGTGCAGAGGTGTCAGAACTCCGTGCCAGGTGTTGCGGTGAAAATTGATAGCCTGTCCCGCTTCGGTCAGAAACGCGCGGGGCGTGCCCGGTTTGCCGCCTTCATCGGGTGCGACGATCACCAGAAACCCATGTTGGGTCATCGGCACAAAAGCCTGACAGCCCAGCGGGTGGCGTTCCATCATATCCAACGTGTAGGGCAGGGCGCGGGGCGTTGCGTTAAACAGGCTGACACCCATGCGCCCGCCGTCAAAATCAATATGTGCCTTGTCGTGATACCGGCCACACATGCCCTGATTGATCATCACATCCGGTTCGCCTTCGATCTGCATGAGATCACCGAAAGGCGCGAAAGCGTCGCGCGTCATGGGTTCGGTATGAAGGGGGCGGGTCATAGCGCGCTCTCCAGGCTATCAGAAAGACGATACCAGGCGATGCGTTCCACCTGTTTGCAGGCCTCAGCAAATTCTGTGGCGCTGTCATTGCTGATGCGCCGTTCAAACGCCGCCATGATTGACGCCTTATCATTGTCGCGCACGGCGATGATGAAAGGGAAGCCGTGTTTGGCAACATATTCGCTGTTTTGGCGCGTGAAGGTGTCACGTTCCTGATCTGTCAGCATATCAAGACCGGCGCTGGCCTGTTCCGATGTGCTTTCGTCTGTCAGGCGACCGGCGGCGGCGAGCTTGCCAGCCAGGTCCGGGTGGGCGTTCAGAACCCCAAGGCGGGCGTCATGATCCGCGGCACGGAAGGCACGACACAGCAGGCTGTGAACGCCTTCAAGGCAATCATGCGCCGGGCCTTTTTCAAGATCATGGGCATTTTCGGCAACCCAGGCGGAGTGTTCAAAGATGCCGCCATAGGCCGCGACAAAGGCTTCGCGTGACATTTGCGATGGCCGGGCCCATTGCGCAGGGGCCGGGTGATGTTCCTGCCAGTGTCGCGCAATGTCGATGCGACGCGGGAACCAGACATCTTCATGGGACATAGCGTATTCAATGAAGTCGCGCAGGGCCTCAATCCGGCCAGGGCGACCCAACAGGCGGCAGTGAATGCCGATCGACATCATCTTTGCTTTGCCCTCTTCGCCTTCGCGATACAGCGCATCAAAGCTGTCACGCAGGTAGCTGAAGAACTGATCGCCACAGTTAAAGCCCTGCGGCGTGGCGAAACGCATATCGTTTGCATCCAGCGTATAGGGAATGATCAGCTGATCGCGGCCATTGTGGTGGCGCCAGTGCGGCAGATCATCGTCATAGGTGTCCGAGATATAATCAAAACCGCCCTCGCTCGTGACGATGTCTACAGTGTTGACGGAACAGCGGCCCGTGTACCAGCCGGTGGGGCGGGTGCCTGTGACTTCGGTATGCAGTTTGATCGCGGCTTCCATATCGGCGCGTTCGGTTTCCACATTGGCGTCTTTATATTCGATCCACTTCAGCCCGTGGCTGGCGATTTCCCAATCGGATGCCAGCATCGCCGCGACTTGTGCGGGGGAACGGGCCAAGGCCGTTGCAACGCCGTAAACGGTTGGACGGATCTGCATTTCATTGAACAGACGGTGCAAACGCCAGAAGCCGGAACGCGCGCCATATTCATAGATGCTTTCCATGTTCCAGTGGCGCTGGCCGTACCATTGCGCGGCCCCGACGATTTCGGACAGGAAGGCTTCGGATGCCTCATCCCCATGCAGAACGCAGTTTTCCCCGCCTTCTTCATAATTCACCACAAATTGCACAGCAATTTTCGCCCCGCCGGGCCATTTCGGATCGGGGGTATTTGCGCCATAGCCAAGCATGTCACGCGGGTAATTCTGCACGATTTTTCCTCATTCGCGGATTGTTGATTTGATGTTAGCTTAAAATAATCTTTCGCACCTTCAAAATTTTCCTCAAACTGTTTCCCATGAGTGCAACTTTCCCGAAGGGAAAAATGCAGGCAAAACGGTTAAAACTGCAGGAGACGCAAAAATGGCTGGCTGGTTAAGCACACATGTTCTGGATACGGCAAAGGGCTGCCCGGCAGACGGCATTAAGATTGAACTGTATAAGGTCACGGGAAATTCTCACAAAAAGATTGCAGAAAGCGTGACCAATGCAGATGGGCGCACCGACAGTCCGATCCTGCCGGAAGGCCAGTTTAAGACCGGCACCTATGAGCTGATCTTTTTTGCGGGCGATTATCTGCGCGCCACCGGCCAGGTGGACGAGGACATTCTGTTCCTTGATCAGGTGCCGATCCGCTTTGGTATGAATGAAGACAGCCACTATCACGTGCCGCTGCTTCTGTCGCCTTACGGCTGTTCAACCTATCGCGGCAGTTGATCAGGCAATGCCCCGGGCGTAACCTGTCAGGATCTGGTGGAATTCATCCCTGAATGAGATAAAGGAATGGTTCAGCCCCGCCTGTTCTGATGCCTCGCGTACAATTGCGCTGCGGTTGGTTATAGGCCAAAGCCCGGCAAGAATGACATAAGCGGTGCGAATGAACAGCACCGCTTTCATTTTGTCCGTGACGATGTTCAGATCCAGCAGGACATTGCACCAGTCTTCCAGCTGACGGGCTGATTCCTGTTTGATGGCGATCAGGGCTTCTAGGCTGATATTCTGTTCAAGATTTGCCCCCATATCACTGGCAAGCTTGCAGAACAGCGGACGTTTCACACAAAGATCAACATAGGCGGCGGCTGCCTCTGTCAGATCCCGGCAACCGGCCAGGGCCACGCGCATGTCTTCGGCCATGGTTCTGGATTCGCTCATCAGAAGCCAGGCCAGAATCTCTTCTTTGCTGCGGAAATAGCGGTAGAAAGCGGATTTGGTGATCCCGGTTTCGGCCGCGATCCCCGCAAGTGTCAACGCGTCCGGACCATCCCGCAGCGCAACCTGGCGGGCAGCTATAAGAATTTGCTGCTTGCGCACTGATTTTTGTTCAGGTTTTCGGGCGCGTATGAATTTTTCTTTTTCCATAAGGGTTTGTGCCATATCTGATCGTGGGGCGAAAGATTGGAATACTGATCTGAAGCCTGGTGTCGCCTGTTCTTCCATACAAAATTCCGACAAATCTCATTTAAGAGAATTATATTCACTTAAATGGGGCAAGTATGAAACACCGGAGGTTGAATGATATGCCTGATCTGACCGGTAGGGTTTCAGTTGTAACAGGTGGGAATGTCGGGCTGGGGTTTCGGTCTGCGCTGGAACTGTGCCGGAATGGGGCTGATGTTGTCATTGCCTGCCGCCGCCCGGATGCGGGACAGGCCGCGATCACGCGCATTCTGGCAGAGGTACCGGATGCCCGGATTCGCTGCATCGCCATGGATCTGACGGATTTTACTTCGGTACAGCGGTTTGCAGATGAGTTTTGTGAAGGATACGCACGGCTTGATATTCTGCTGAACAACGCGGGTGTCGTGAACCTTGAAGAGCTGCGTCACACAGCGGATGGCCATGAGATGCATATGGCGACGAACCACTACGGGCATTTTGCATTGACGGGGCATCTGTTTGGCCTGCTTTGTGCCACGCCCGGGGCACGGGTGGTGACTGTTTCCAGCGGCGGTTACCGGGCGGGGGAGATCCGTTTTGATGATATGGACTGGCGCAAGCGGCCTTATTCCCGGCTGAAGTCTTACGGCACCAGCAAGCTTGCGAATGTGTTGTTCATGCGTGCCCTGCAGCGCCGGTTTGAAGCCGCCGGGGCAGATGCGATCTCGCTTGGTGCGCATCCGGGATTAAGCGGGACAGAGCGGCAGCAAAGCATCGGCATGGGCGGATGGCTGACACGCATTCTGGCATCCCCTGTTGCGATCGGGGTGGCCCCACAGTTATGTGCCGCAACATGCCCCACTGCACAGGCGGGAGAATATTATGGCCCGCGCTTCGGGATCCGCGGCGCGCCCCGGGCCGAAGAGATCAAACCGGTCGGTTGTGACGACGATACGGGTGAAAAGCTCTGGGGGCTGTCCGCTGAGGTGACCGGCGTGTCTTTTGGCTGACCGGGATCCCGGAAAATCCTTGTTCACATTTTGGTTCGTCAAATATCCCGGGGTGTTCCGCAGGGACGGGGCAGCGCCCCCGCAGGCGCAGCCTGCCCGGCCCAACAGGGGGTGTATTCTCTGAATACGTGCCCCTGGCGGGAGCCACCCGGTCAATTCAGGTCAGAACTTCCCTGAAACAGAGCCTTCACCCGGTCTGCCATGAAATCAATAAACAGGCGGGATTTTGGGTCCTGATGGCGGCGGTGGGCGTAAAGCAGGGCCAGCTGCACGGGTTGGGGCGGGGTTTCTGTGGCGACGGGCACAAGCCGGCCTTCCGCCAGGTGTTGCGCCACTTCAAAATGCGGTTTCAGCACAATCCCCTGACCTTCCAGCGCCCAGTTGGTCAGTACATCGCCGTCATCGGTTTCAAACGGGCCGGTGATGGCAAAGCGCTTTGGGCCTTGCGGGGTTTCAAGTAGCCACTGAAATTCCGGCGCACCAGGGAAGCGCAGAATCAGGCAATCATGTTTCTGCGCTACAAGATCCGCACCATTCTGCGGCATGCCACGGGCTTTGATATATTCAGGTGACGCACAGAGCAGGCGTTCACAATCCGCAATTTTACGGATCTTCAGGTTGCTGTCTTCCGGTGTGCCCAGAAAAAACGCCACATCCAGGCCTTCCTGGGTCAGATCAATACGCCGGTCAGACAGGCGCAGGCGCACGTCAATCAGCGGGTATTCTTTGGTGAACTCCGGCAGAAGCGGCGCGATATAGCGTCGCCCAACACCCAGAGGGGCTGCGATATACAGGGACCCACGGGGATTGCTGGTGACATCGGAAATCGCAGCTTCGGCATCTTCCACGGCCTCAATAATGCGCTGGGCCCCCTCATAGAAGATCTTCCCTTGTTCAGTGGCATTCAGGGACCGGGTTGTGCGTTGAAACAGGCGCACATTCAGGTGATTTTCGAGCTGCGAAATTCTGGAAGAGGCCACGGCAGGGGAAATGCGCTGATCGCGGGCGGCAGCAGACATGGACCCAAGTTCATACACGCGCACAAAGGTACGGATGTTTTCAAAGTAAGACATGTCTGTTTTCCTTTGCGCTCGCCTGTATTTTATCACAGAATTTGAAACTGTCGGGAAATTTATCAAATAGCAAGATAAAACCTGACGTGGCATAACAAGACAACCAACAGGAGGGCGCACCCAATGCAGGATCTGGCGATAATATTTGACTGGCTCGGCTTAGCCGTACGCTGGCTGCATGTGATTACCGCGATGGCCTGGATTGGCGCATCGTTTTACTTCATTGCGCTGGATCTGATGCTGAAGCCCAATGAGGCTCTGCCGGAAGGCGCTCATGGCGAAGAATGGGAAGTGCATGGCGGCGGGTTTTACCACACGGTGAAATATATGGTGGCCCCGGAACGCCTGCCGGAACATCTGACCTGGCATAAATGGCAAAGCTATACGACCTGGCTGTCAGGCGCCGCGCTTTTGATGATTGTCTATTGGGCTGGGGCGGAACTGTATCTGATTGATTTGTCAAAGATGGAGCTGACCCAATTCCAGGCGATCCTGATATCCGCTGGTTCCCTGACCATTGGCTGGCTGGTTTATGATTTCCTGTGTAAGTCAGAACTGGGGGATCATCCGACGCTTCTGATGGTGCTGCTGTTTGTGATCCTTGTGGGCATGGCCTGGGGCTATAATCAGGTCTTCACCGGGCGTGCGGCGCTGCTGCATCTGGGGGCATTTACCGCGACGATTATGACGGCGAATGTGTTCCTGATCATTATGCCGAACCAGCGAATTGTCGTGGGTGATCTGAAAGCAGGCCGGGTACCGGATGCGAAATACGGCAAGATTGCCAAGCTGCGGTCGACCCATAACAACTATCTGACCCTGCCGGTGGTCTTCCTGATGCTGAGCAATCATTATCCGCTGGCCTTTGCGACAGAATATAACTGGTTGATTGCGTCGCTTGTCTTCCTGCTGGGGGTCACGATCCGTCACTATTTCAACTCGATCCACGCGGGCAAAGGCAACCCGACCTGGACCTGGCTTGTGTCTGTGCTGATCTTCATTCTGATCATGTGGATTTCCACAGCGCCTTTGCGCCAGGACACTTATGAAGAATCTCAGGCGCGGGCGCTGACCGCCACGGAACAGGTGTTTGCCTCTGCCGCAGGATTTGAGGATGCAACAAACATCGTCGCCGGGCGTTGTTCTATGTGCCACGCGCGCGAACCTTTCTGGGATGGCATTCATCGTGCACCAAAGGGTCTGCTGCTGGAAACCCCGGCAGATATCGCCCGTGCGGCGAAGCAGGTTTATTTGCAGGCGGGCGTGACGCACGCGATGCCACCGGCAAATATCACCGCCATGGATGACAGCGAGCGCGCACAGATCCGAGCCTGGTATCGGGCCGCGCGGGCAGAGCTGCCCTTCAGTCTGGCGATGCATTAAGCAGGTGGAGCGCCTCCTTTTGGGGGCGTCTTGCTTGACCTTGCTGGCCTGACGGATCAGGTTGCAGCTGTGAGCAGGCTTTTGACATATCGTAACGCAATACTGACGCTGATGCTGGGCGGGATTTCCGCCGTTGTTGCACAGGCGCTGGGCATTGCTGCGCCGTTTCTGACGGGGCCTGCCTTTGTTGTGACACTTGCGGCACTTGTCGGGATGAAGACAGAAGTTCCTGATGCGCTGCGAGACTTCTGCATGCTTCTTCTGGGCATTGGGATCGGGGCAGATGTAACGCCTGAGGTTCTGAAGGCCGCCATGTCCTGGCCTGTCAGCTTTCTGGCACTTGCGATTGTCATGTATCTGACGATCCGTCTGAACGCGCTGCTGTTTGCGCGCATCTTCCGGTTTCCTGAAGCTGAGGCCACGGTCGCCGCAGTGCCTGGTCTGCTGAGCTACACTATCGCGATTGCGGAAGATAAGGGCATGAATGTTGCACGGGTCAGTCTGATCCAGACCCTGCGTGTGATGTTGCTGACATTGCTGGTGCCACCGGTGATGGGGCTGATCCCAAAGGGCGATATTCAGACCTCTGAGGTTCTGGCGATGGGCTATGGCTGGATCGTGATCCTGCTGTTTGCCGGGGCGGCCTTTGCCTGGGTCCTGCGGCGACGCCATGTCCCTGCGGCGATTTTTCTGGCGGGGTTTGCCGTATCTGCCGCGACACATCTTTCCGGGATTTCACCGGGTGTTTTGCCGGATTGGATTGGCCTTTCCGCGTTTGCGGTGATTGGCACGCTGATTGGCAGCCGCTTCAGGGGTGTGGGTTTTGCGGATCTGAAAGCCTCCCTTCTGGCCGGGGTCGGGATGACTGTGTTGGCCTCGCTGATTGCTTTGGCCGGTGGCGCGGTGGTGGCCCTGATCCTGGGCCTGCCTGCGGAAGCTTTGTTTATCTCATTTGCGCCTGGCGGGCTTGAAGTGATGATCGCACTGGCGGCGCAGATGGGGGTGGATGGCACTTTTGTTGCGGCGCATCACATCGCGCGTTTACTGATCCTGATGGCACTTGTGCCGCTTCTGTTGCGTGGCTTACGCACATGACGGAAACCTGTGCGTTTTCCCCCCTGGATTGGTTCGACAGGACGCGGGAAGCCGGTTAATCTCTGCACAGTTACAATCTGGGAGAGTTAACATATGTCTATTCTGAAACGTGGCCTGAAAGGCGCACCTGTCAAACGTCTGCAGGAAAAACTGGGTGTGGATGCGGATGGTGCTTTTGGCCCCGGCACAGAAAAAGCCCTGAAAGACTATCAGGCGGCGAATGGCCTGGCGGCAGATGGTATTGCCGGTCCGGATACATTTGCAAAGATCGGCCTGCCGGAACTGATCCTGCTGCGCGTTGGGTCCCGTGGCGACATGGTGAAAAGCATGCAGGAATGTCTGGGCATTGATGCGGACGGGCATTTTGGTCAGGTCACCAAGAAATCTGTCGAAGAATTCCAGGCAAAAAGCGGTGTTGCGGTTGATGGTATGGCCGGGCCGGAAACTCTGTCCAAAATGCTGGGCCTGCTGGCGATCTTCACACCTGCGGTGGTTGAGAAAGCTGTCGTCCAGGCGGATGAAGAGCATTTTGAGGGCGAAGCCCTGCCGGAAATCAACGGCGGTGATGTTGTTGCTGCGGAAGCTGACGCACCTGCTGAGAAATCCGTCTGGGGCCGTGTGACTGGCTGGTTCTCCTGAACGCCTGACATATGCACCAAAAGAAACGCCCGGTCTGTGCCGGGCGTTTTGCATTATGTATCTTGAGACACCCAAAGCACGAGCGCGTCTTCTTCGCTGACAGAAATACAGCAGTGCCCCATGGAGGCGTCGTAATAGACAGAATCACCGGTGCCGAGGCGCAGGGGGCGGTAGTGTTCGGTGTGAAGTTCCACGCTGCCTTCCAGAACATACATGAATTCTTCGCCCCGGTGGCGCACCCATTCCCCGAACTCTGACATGTCGCGCGCGCGGATGCGGGACAGATAGGGCAGCATGGATTTGGATGTGATTTCGGTGCAGAGCAATTCGTGTTGATACGTCTCTGTCTTGCGGACCTCGCCAGCGCCTTTGCGGGTGATGTCGCGCCGCCCGGCGATATCGCGGGATTTGCTTTGCACAAAAAGTTGGGGTGTCTGCAGATCAAGGGCTTCGGTCAGGCGACGTATAATATCAAAGCCTGCGCGGGTCTGATCGTTTTCAATTTTGGACAGGGTGGACCGCCCGATTCCCGCGCGTTTCGCTGTTTCCTCAAGCGTCCAGCCCCGGTTGCGACGGGTTTCCCGGATAAGGCGCGCAAGGCCTGCGCTGTCCTGGGCAATCTCTGCCGCAGCGGCTTCGTTACTGCGTGCGGGCTGGATATCTTCCATTTCGGCCATATCAGATTTGTCCTGTCTTCACGTTTTCGTCGGGCTTTCAGCAATACAGAAAGAGGTATTGATTTGCACTCTAAATGAGTCTAATCAGAAAAAATCCCCTATGGGGAAATTTTTTCCCCTATAAGGGAATTGCCGGAAACACAGCGCAGGTCAGGCCCGCGCATTCAGGGAGAAGCAGAGTATGACTGAGCCACGCCGCACACCGCTTTATGATCTTCACGTCGAACTTGGCGGAAAAATGGTAGACTTCGCGGGCTGGGAAATGCCTGTGCAATATCCACTGGGCATCATGGGTGAACACAACCAATGTCGCGAGAAAGCCGCGATTTTTGACGTGTCCCACATGGCGCAGGTTGAACTGCACGGTGAAGGCGCCGCTGAAAAGCTGGAAGCACTTTGCCCACAGGCCTTCACCACACTGAAGCCTGGCAAATGCCGTTACGGTTTCTTCACCAACGAAACTGGTGGCATCATGGACGATCTGATCGTCTCTAACGCTGGTGACTTTATCTACCTGGTTGTGAACGCGTCTATGCGTGACCAGGATATCCCGCACATGCGCGCAAACCTTGAAGGTATTGAGGTGCGCGAAATCACCGACCGCGCGCTGATCGCTGTTCAGGGCCCGAAAGCAGAAGCTGTTGTTGCTGCGCATTGCCCGGCTGCTGCGGAACTGAACTTCATGGAAACCACTGTGGCTGACATTGATGGCGTTTCCTGCCGCGTGTCCCGCCTGGGTTACACTGGTGAAGACGGCTATGAGATTTCCATTCCTGAAGGCGATGCAATCCGTCTGACACGTCTGTTCCTTGAAAATGACGATTGTGATGTGTCCGGCCTTGGTGCCCGTGACAGCCTGCGTCTGGAATCCGGTCTGTGTCTCTATGGCAATGACATCAACGGCGAAACCTCGCCTGTGGAAGGCAACCTGACCTGGGCGATGCAGAAGCGTCGTAAAGAAGAAGGTGGCTTCCCTGGTGCGGAACGCATCCAGCGTGAACTTGCTGAAGGCCCGGCAAAACTGCTGGTTGGTATCAAACCAGAAGGCCGCGCCCCGGCGCGTGCTGGCGTTGAAGTGCAATGCCTCGAAGGCAACACCATCGGTGCAATCACATCCGGCAGCTTTGGTCCGACAGTCGGCGGTCCGGTTGCTATGGGTTACGTCTCTAAGGGCCACGGAGAGGCCGGCGAGAAGGTAAATCTGGTCATCCGCGGGAAAACTCAGCCCGCAGAGATTGTCAAACTGCCATTTGTGCAGCAAAACTATAAGCGCTGACAGCGTTAACATCGGGAGATAAGTAAAATGTCCACCTATTATTCAGAAGACCACGAATGGATCACCGTTGAAGGCGATATCGCCACCATCGGTATTACTGCACACGCTGCCGAGCAGCTGGGTGAAGTTGTATTCGTTGAGCAGAAAGAAGCTGACGACGAGTTCGAAAAAGGCGATGAGATCGGCGTGATCGAATCCGTTAAAGCGGCATCTGAAATCTACGCACCTGTAGACGGCACCGTTGTAGAAGCCAACGAGCTGCTGGAAGGCAACCCTGCGGCGCTGAATGACAGCCCTGAAGCTGACGCCTGGATCTACAAGGTGAAAATGTCTGACACGTCCCAGGTGGATGATCTGATGTCAGAAGCGGATTACAAATCCTTCATCGGTTAATCTGAAAATAACAAATTTCCGGCCAGATCCCCTGGCCGGATTTTGCTGTGCAGCCTGCCCCAGGGGGAAATAACATGTCATTTAAGCTGACTGACTACGAAGCCTATGACTTCGCAAACCGTCGCCACATCGGGCCAGCCCCGCAAGAGATGGCGGAAATGCTGAAAACCATCGGGTATAAAACCCTTGATGAATTGATCGACGATACTGTTCCACCCGCGATCCGCCAGAAAGCGGCGCTTGATTGGGGTGATGCGATGTCCGAGCGTGACGCGCTCCATCACATGAAGAAAATCGCCAAGAAAAACAAAGTTCTGACCTCTCTGATTGGTCAAGGCTACCACGGCACAACCACACCTGCGCCGATCCTGCGTAACATCCTGGAAAACCCGGCCTGGTACACAGCCTATACCCCATATCAGCCAGAGATTTCCCAAGGTCGCCTTGAAGCTCTGTTGAACTTCCAGACCATGGTGTCCGATTTTACAGGTCTTGAAATCGCAAACGCATCCCTGTTGGATGAAGCAACCGCAGCTGCGGAAGCCATGGCCATGGCGAAACGCGCGGGCAAATCCAAATCAAACGCTGCGTCGTTCTTTGTGGACAAATTCTGTCACCCACAAACCATCGCCGTGATCAAGACACGTGCGGAACCTCTGGGCATTGACGTGACGGTTGCTGATCCTGCGGATATGGAAGCGGGCGCACACTTCGGTGCGATCTTCCAGTACCCGGGTACCAACGGCCACGTGCGTGACTTCACCGCACAAATCGCAGCCCTGCATGAGCACAAAGCGATCGCAGTTGTTGCGGCTGACATCCTGTCGCTCGCGCTGCTGAAATCACCTGGTGAAATGGGTGCAGATATTGCCATCGGTTCCACCCAGCGTTTCGGCGTTCCAATGGGTTACGGTGGCCCACACGCTGCTTATATGGCGACCACTGACAAGCTGAAGCGCTCCATGCCTGGCCGTATCATCGGTGTTTCCGTCGATAGCCGCGGCAACAAAGCCATGCGTCTGGCGCTGCAAACCCGCGAACAGCACATCCGTCGTGAAAAAGCGAACTCTAACGTTTGTACCGCTCAGGCACTGCTGGCTGTTATTGCTTCTATGTATGCTGTGTACCACGGCCCGGATGGCATTAAAGCGATCGCGCAATCTGTGCACCGCAAGACATCCCGTCTGGCGAAAGGTCTGGAAGAAGCAGGCTTTAACGTAGCACCGGAAGTGTTCTTTGACACGATCACTGTTGAAGTTGGTTCTCTGCAAGGTGTTGTCATGCAGGCGGCTGTCAACAATGGTGTGAACCTGCGTAAAGTGGGCGAAGATCGCGTTGGTATTTCTCTGGATGAACAAACCCGTCCGGAAACCATCGAGGCCGTATGGCGTGCCTTTGGCATCGACAAGAAAGACGACAGTAAAGCGAACCGCGAATACCGCCTGCCGGATGCGATGCTGCGTGAGACCGAATATCTGACGCACCCGATCTTCCACATGAACCGTGCGGAAGCTGAAATCACACGTTACATGCGTCGTCTGGCGGACCGTGACCTTGCGCTTGACCGTGCGATGATCCCGCTGGGGTCCTGCACAATGAAGCTGAACGCGACCATCGAAATGATCCCTGTGACCTGGCCTGAATTCGGCGATCTGCACCCGTTTGTGCCGGCTGATCAGGCGCTTGGTTATTCCGAGATGATCGCAGATCTGAACGACAAACTGTGTCAGATCACCGGTTATGATGCGATTTCTCAGCAGCCGAACTCTGGTGCGCAGGGTGAATATGCGGGTCTTCTGACCATTCGTGGCTATCACGCGTCTCGCGGTGAAGCACATCGTAACGTTTGTCTGATCCCGACATCTGCACACGGCACAAACCCAGCGTCCGCGCAGATGGTGGGCTGGAAAGTTGTGCCGGTACAGGCGGATGACAAAGGTAACATTGATGTTGCTGACTTCCGTGCGAAGGCTGAAAAGCATTCCGACGATCTTGCAGCTTGTATGATCACATACCCATCCACCCATGGTGTGTTTGAAGAAACCGTTCAGGAAATCTGCCAGATCACACATGATCACGGTGGTCAGGTTTACATCGACGGTGCAAACATGAACGCGATGGTGGGGCTGGCCCGTCCGGGCGATGTTGGCGGTGACGTAAGCCACCTCAACCTGCACAAGACCTTCTGCATTCCACACGGTGGTGGTGGCCCCGGCATGGGTCCGATTGGTGTGAAAGCACACCTGACGGCTCACCTGCCTGGTCACCCTGAATATGCGGGTGCTGTTGGTCCGGTGTCTGCGGCGCCATTTGGTTCGCCTTCTATCCTGCCGGTATCCTGGGCGTATGTTCTGCTGATGGGCGGTGCTGGTCTGACACAGGCGACCAAAGTTGCGATCCTGAATGCGAACTACATCGCGGCAAGCCTGAAGGATGACTATGACATCCTTTACACCGCCGAGAATGGTCGTGTTGCACATGAATGTATCCTTGATACACGTCCGCTGGATGACAGCGCGCATGTAACTGTGGATGACATTGCCAAGCGTCTGATCGACAACGGTTTCCACGCGCCAACCATGTCCTGGCCTGTGGCTGGTACGCTGATGGTTGAGCCAACAGAATCTGAACCAAAAGCTGAGATCGACCGCTTTATCACTGCGATGAAAGACATCCGCAATGAAGTGCGCGACATTGAAGCAGGCAAGATTGACGCGGAAAACAACCCGCT
Source organism: Halocynthiibacter styelae (assembly GCF_016123485.1). Classification (GTDB taxonomy): domain Bacteria; phylum Pseudomonadota; class Alphaproteobacteria; order Rhodobacterales; family Rhodobacteraceae; genus Halocynthiibacter; species Halocynthiibacter styelae. The sequence continues at coordinate 157,106 of NZ_JADCKQ010000010.1, forward strand.
GAAGAACGCGCCACACACGGTTGAAGATCTGGTCGGTGACTGGGATCGTCCATATTCACGCGAACAGGCTTGCTTCCCTGCAGGTGCCTTCCGTGTGGACAAGTACTGGTCCCCTGTGAACCGTGTCGACAACGTATACGGTGACCGGAATCTGATCTGTACCTGTCCTCCGATGGAAGACTACGCCGAAGAAGAGTAATCTTCTTCAGGAACGCATTCAAAAGGCGGCCTTAGGGCCGCCTTTTTTGTTTGATGCTCGGCTTTTGATGGGCGATGGTTGTATATGGATTTGAATGATGTGACGACGAAACTACTTTCTGAAGACAGCCACGAAATATATACGGGTTGTTGGGAAGTTCTTCGCCTTCATGACAGAGATGCATTACGTCTGATTGCAGCTTCAGTTTTACCTAAAAAGGCCCGAATTCAGATGCATGACCTCGGAGGTGCATTACGCAGTAATTCCGAAGTATTGGAGCAGGCCTTTAGAAAATTGGAAATTTCTACGGGCAGTAAATGCTTATGTACGGCGTACTTCGGTTCAACCAGATACGACCCAAAGAAGGAAGCGGATTGCGGGATCGTATCCATCGAGCACGAGAAATTTGAAGAAAATACCTGGAGCACACATTTTGATTGCTTATGTTTGCGGTGCAATCGGAAATTCTATGTGACGGGGGAAGAAGCCGGACATGTTCCATACTGGACTTGGCAGGCGAAGAAGCGCGTGGTGACATCTTCTACAGCGAGGCAAAAAAAGTGCCCGGTTTTGTCCGGACACTTTTGAGTTCAATTGTTAAGAAGCTAAGTTTTAGCGCCCGGGTTCGGCAGGATCATGTTCAGGACCAGGCCTGCGATGCCGGACAGGCCGATACCTGCGAGTTTAAAGCTTTCGCCGAACTCAAGGGTCAGGCCGCCAAGGCCGATCACCAGCACGGTTGAGATGATCACCATGTTGCGCGGCTCTGTCAGAGTGTCACCAAGGCGTGCCAGCACAGACAGGCCAACAACTGTGACCATGCCAAACAGCAGGATCATAATGCCGCCCATGACAGGCATCGGGATTGTGCCAAGCGCGCCGCCGATTTTGCCGACAAAGGCCAGGATGATTGCAAAGATCGCAGCCCAGGTCATGATCGCCGGGTTGAAAGCTCGTGTCAGGGTTACGGCGCCGGTCACTTCTGAATAGGTGGTGTTTGGCGGGCCACCAAGGAAACCGGCAGCCATCGTGGCCAGACCATCACCCAGCATGGTGTTCTGAATTCCTGGCTCTTCCATATAGTCTTTTTTCGTCACATTGCCGATCGCCAGAATGTCACCGAAATGTTCAATCGCGGGGGCAATGGCCACAGGCAGGATGAACAGGATGGCCGCAAGGTTGAATTCCGGCGCAACAAAGCCGGGAACAGCGAACCAGGGGGCAGAGGTAAAGGCAGACCCGTTGATCAGGCTTTCACCTGTGATCAGCCCCATAAAGATGGCAGCTGCATAACCTGCGATCACGCCGACCATGATCGGTACGACACGCATAATGCCACGGCCCAGGATTGCGGTCAGCATGGTTGCACCAAGAGACACTGCCGCCAGGATCAGTGCGGTGGATTTCGGCATGATCTGCGTGTCACCGGCAAGACCCGTTGCCATATTCACAGCAACCGGTGCCAGCGACAGGCCGATGATCATGATGACCGGGCCAACGACCACAGGTGGCAGAAGCTTATGCAGGAAACCACTGCCGAAAATACGCACCGCAAAGCTGAGAAGAACATACAACAGGCCAGCCGCGGCAAGGCCACCGGTGGTCGCAGCCAGACCCCAGGTTGCGGTGGCGACACCGATAGGCGCGATGAAAGCGAAGGAAGAGGCCAGGAACACCGGCACTTTGCCTTTGGTCACGACCTGGAAAATCAGGGTGCCGATGCCCGCGGTGAACAGGGCGACGCTTGGGTCAAGGCCGGTCAGCAGGGGCACAAGTACCAGCGCACCAAAGGCCACAAAGAGCATCTGGGCGCCAACCAGCGCCTGGCCCGGGCCAAAGTTATAGTCAGTATTTTCGTTGGGTGTCATTTTTTGTCCTTTCAGGCGCATATGCGCTTCGTCCAAATTGTTGCTTACCTGGCGGAAAATTGCCCAATGTTCCAGATGGTTTTCACACAGAGGACAGAATATTTTCTGATTGCTGAGAAATGCGGCAGGTGACTGTTCCTTGTGGGGAAAGACGTGTTACAGGCGGACAACCGGAAAAGGAATGATCATGTCTGACACCTGCGAAATCTGCTCGGCCCCTGGTGGTCTGACCACCCATAGCATGGCCCCGCGTGATGCGACTGTGCAGCTTTGTGATACCTGTCTTGCAGGTGTAAAGGGCCCGATTTCAGATGCGCCACACTGGCAATGTCTCAGCGGCGCAATCTGGTCTGAAAGCGAAGCCGTGAAGGTTCTGGCCTATCGTCTGCTGCATGGTCTGAAATCAGAGGCCTGGGCGCAGGATATTCTGGATATTGCGTATCTTGAACCTGACACGCTGGCCTGGGCTGAGGAAGATCTGCCGGATGAAAACGCACTGGTTCATCGCGACAGCAATGGTGTTGTTCTGTCCGCTGGCGACAGTGTTGTTCTGATCAAGGATCTGCCAGTGAAAGGGGCTGGGTTTACCGCGAAACGCGGCACCCCCGTGCGTAATATTTCCCTGTCACCGGCGAATGAAACCCATATTGAAGGCCGGGTGAACGGGCAGCAGATCGTGATTCTGACGCAATTTGTTAAGAAAACCGGCTGATCAGAATTCCATCGGGATGGTGATAGGCCCGTCGTTCAGCAGACGCACTTTCATATCTGCGCCAAATTTCCCAGTCTGTACCGGAATGCCTTCAGCCTGCATCCGGGTGATGAAATATTCATAAAGCCGTTCACCCTCGGAAGGGCTGGCAGCAGTTGAGAACCCCGGGCGATTGCCGCGCGAGGTATCGGCAGACAGGGTGAACTGGCTGACGATCAGGGCCGCACCGCCAATGTCGGCAAGGGAACGGTTCATGCGCCCTTCGTCATCGCGGAAGATGCGCAGTTTTGCGATTTTGGCGGCGAGCTTATCAGCGTTTGCCTCACTATCGCCCTGCATGGCGCAGACCAGGATCATAACGCCTTCACCGATTTCCCCGATGCGGGTGCCATCGACATCGACACTTGCCTCTGAGACCCGCTGAACCACTGCTTTCATGATCTGTCCTTACTGATTTTGCGCGATGATATAACCAAGCCCACCGGCCACGATCAGGCCCAGCGTAACCGCAATCGCGATTTTCCAGGCCGACCAGGGGCGTTCACCCTGCACGCGGCCTGTCTGTCCGTTCACAACAAAACGGTAGGTCTTGCCGCGATATTTATAGGCCGCCATCCAGACCGGCAGCAGGATATGTTTGAAGGTCACATCCGACACGCTGGTATCCATGGAAGAAATGCGTTGACGATCGCCGCCGATGTCAAATTTGATGTCGCGGCGAATGACCTGATCCATCAGAGCACGGGCTTCGTCATAGCCGTCGGCCAGTTCCACGACGTAGCCTTCAGAATTGAACCCGGCCAGATATTCCGGGCGGTAAGGTTCAAGATGCGACAGGTCCCAGGGGGCAAGGTTATCGGTGTATTTCTTCGGCAGGCTACGGCTGGCCAGCACCAGAACATCATCAAAAAACCGCGCAACCCGGCCCGATACATTGCGCCAGCGGATTTTCTGGACCTGACGGGTCTGGGTTTTGCCGTTCACACGCACGGTGCGGGTTTCGTAATAGACTGTGCCGCGCTGGCCGCTGTAGCGGGTCTTGGTGTCGGCGTCATAGGTCCAGTAGGGGACATAGATGCCGTTCATTTTGCGCCCCTTGCGGGCATATTCCTGCAAGCCGTTGGGTGCGAACCAGAGACTGCCCAGCCAGTCGGTCATAGCACCACGGGCCTGAGTTTCCTCAAGGGCAAAGGGCAGGGCGGCTTTGGGTTTGATTTGTCGCGATGCGCCGGTGTCTGTCACCACGGGTGTCGCGCAGAAGGGGCATTCTTCGGCGTGGCTTTCATCCGAAAACACCACATGTGCGCCGCAGTTCGGGCAGGATGATGTGCGGATTTCCTCGGTCTCAGCCTCGGGCAGTTGCGCGTTCAGGGCAGTGCGGAAATCCAGTTCCCGGATGGCATCTGAATGGCTGATCGCCCCGTGCCCTTCCAGTGTTTCCTGATTGCCGCAATGATCACAGTTCAGCAGGCCCGCTGCAGGATCAAACCGCAGATCAGAGCCACAGGCATCACAGGGAAAACGATGGGTATCCGGGGTGTCAGTCATATGTCAGAGCCAGCGGTGCAGAATTTTTGGAAACATTATACGCAAAGCATTATCCCTTAATCGGACATGCCGCCAGATGTGAAATACCGCGTGCAGCACAATCAGGATGATCAATGCGTCAAAGACGATCTCATGGATCTCGGTTGCGAAGTCATGCAGGGTCTTGTTGCCGCCTGCGAAGTTGATCGGGATGATGTCGAAACTCTTGATCAGGAAAGGCGCAGCAAGACCTGCAAATGCGCCGGAAGCCACAACCACCGGCACGCCGATTTGCAGAAGCTTGTGGTTGAGGCTGTGAAACTTCTTGCCCCATCCCGGCAGTTTGGGGCCTGCTTGTCCGATAAGCCCCTTTCGCAGCCAGATGAACAGCCAGATCCCGGTGACAATCGCCAGCAGCAGCCCGGCACCCGCATGTGTGGACAGGGCAGCGCCCGCATCGGCCATATCTTCTTCTGGCTCAACCGCGAAGAAATAGATCAGCAGGGCAAAGCTTAACCAATGTAACCATTTAATCAGTGTGCGTTTCATGCGGGCCTCCGTTCTGCTTTCATCATGAAAGCCCGTTGGGCCGTCCGCAAGAAATTTTCCCGAAACCCCACAGGCCGGAAAGAAATCGCCCGCCGGGTTGCGGCGGGCGTGAAGGATTTAGCTGCCAGGGGGCGGTGGCGGCGGCAGGATGGTGAAGAGTTGCGCCAGTTCGGTGATCGCGCCAGCTTTCTGCCAGCCATCCTGACCGGCGGTCCAGACCAGGCTTTCGCGGGTCAGGCTGCCCTCAGACGCCATTTTACCCATGGCGGCGCGTGAAAATGGGCCGGTTGTGCTGCCGCTCTGGGTGATATGCCAGAGCTTTTCGACCGGCGGTGGAGGAGGCGGCGGGGTATGTGCGGCAGCGGGTTGCGCCGGGGCTGCGCCCCAGGGGCCGGATTGCGGCATCATGGCGTTCTGCATCTGTTGCGCCATCGTCATGCCCATTCCCATGCCAAGACCCGCGCCCATGCCGCCATCGCCATTTGGGTTATTGGCAGCGGCTGTCATGGCCTCCGCGGCAGAGAATTGCGTGTATTTGCCCAGATCGCCGACAACACCCATAGAGGTGCGCTTATCAAGGGCGGCTTCTACCGCAGGCGGCAGAGAGATGTTTTCGATATAGAGTTCCGGGATCTCCAGACCATAGGATGCGATGGTGGCGGAAATCTCTGTTGCAATCAGTTTGCCCAGATCGCCGGTGTTTGCCGCCATATCCAGAACCGGAATGCCCGAAGCCGCCACCGCGCGGGAGAATTCCTGCACGATGATGTTGCGGATCTGAAAGCTGATTTCATCCATGGTGAACTCGCCGTCAGTACCGGTGATTTCGGTCAGGAAGCGGCCAGCATCTTTTACACGCACGGAATAGGTACCAAACGCGCGAATACGGGTCGGGCCGAATTCCGGGTCGCGCAGCATCAGAGGGTTCTTTGTGCCCCACTTCAGGTCGTTAAACCGGGTGGTGTTGATGAAGTAGATTTCTGACTTGAAGGGGCTTTCAAAGCCGTGATCCCAGTGCTGAAGACTGGTCATGATCGGCATGTTGTTGGTCTCAAGCATGTAAAGACCGGGTGTAAACACATCCGCCAGCTGGCCTTCATGGATAAACACTGCAGCCTGGCCTTCGCGCACGGTCAGCTTGGCACCATATTTGATTTCATGGCCTTCGCGTTCAAACCGCCAGACCATTGTGTCGCGTGTGTCATCGGTCCATTCAATAACGTCAATGAACTGACCAGAGAGGAAATCTAAGATACCCATTGGGTTCTCCTTACTTTAAATACGGCGGTCCGGGTTCAGGCCGGATACGATGTTTTCAACGATCGGACGGGCTTCTCTGGCACGCATGCCAGGGCGCAGGCGCGGATCGTAAAGAATGCGCAGCAGATATTCGTCGTGGCGCGTCAGCAGACCGAATTCTTCGTCGTCGTTAAAGATCGACGGACGCGCATCGGGGCTGTCATTGGGCAGACCCATGCCCTGGGCCAGTTCTTCGTGGAAGCAGGACAAGCGCGTCAGGTTTGGATGTTCGGCGCGGACAAGCGCAATCGCCTGGGTGAATGTGCCACTGCCGGTCGGATCCCATGCCAGCATCTGGCATTGTTTGTGACGCGGCAGGTGCAAAATGGCGCGGACAAGTTGGACAGGCAGATCCGGCAGAATGCGGCGCAACTGACTGTGCCAGTTCCGACGTTCATGTTCATTCAGAACCAGCACATGGAAATTGGCATTTGTATTGCTGACAGTCACCGGATGACGGGTGGCGCGGGCCACCTGGCTTGCGAAGCCCCGGATATTGGTCAGATCTTCGCGTTGTTGATCCAGCGGCACGTCTTCACCGAAATAAATTCCGAATCGTACAGGTTGTCCCCAGCGTCGCAAAGGGGCTTCGGCACGGCGTGCACCACCATTGGGATTGTTGGTCTCATCAAAGAGCGCAACCGCCATGAAATTGTCAATAAGGTCAGTGCGCGTAAAACGTGCATCCCGCGGCGCAGTGTCTGTGCGCATATGGCCGTTGGCGACACTGGCCTGCTCAGAACGGGCCAGATGTTCTTTCATTGCAAGGCTTTGCGGGGTTGTGCGCGTGACTGTTGCCGCAGGTGGAGGGCTGAACCGGTTCTGTTGCACCTCCGTGCCGGGCCGTGTGGCCGGGGTGCAGCCCGCAACAAATGTCAGGGCCGTTGCAAGTGCGCAGATTGTCTTCCGGTTCAGCATTCTTCCTCCGTTCAAATGCCTTTAAGCAGGAACCGCAGTCCCGGCCGTGTCGTCGGTACTATCACCGCGCGCTTTGGCAGAGGCAAGCGTGTCTTTTAGGTCAGTTTCCATCCTTTTCAGATCTTCTTCGGCAGCGGCACGACGTGCTTTGCCTTCATCCGCGATTTGCAGGCTGTCATTGATGGTGGCGATCAGGGTTTCATTGGCGGCTTTCACGGCCTCAATGTCAAAGACACCACGTTCCATTTCCGCACGTACTTTGGCGTTTGCCTGACGCAGGTTTTCTGCATTGGCGGTCAGCAGTTCGTTGGTCAGGTCTGTTGCTTCTTTAACCGCATCCGCCGCATCGGAAGACCGCTGAATTGCCACGGCCTGCGCCAGCTGAGTTTCCCAGAGAGGCACGGTGTTCACCAATGTTGAATTGATCTTGGTGACGAGAGATTTGTCGTTTTCCTGAACCAGACGGATAGACGGCAGGGATTGCATGGTCACCTGACGTGTCAGTTTCAAGTCATGCACGCGGCGTTCCAGATCATCCCGGGCGGCACGCAGATCGCGCAACTCCTGGGCTTCCATCACCTGTTGATCTTCTGGTGCAGCATCAACAGCTGCAGCTTTCGCCGGGATCACGTCTTCATCCAGCACGCGCAGTTTTTCTTCACCGGCAGAAATATACAGTGCCAGTTCGTCATAAAAGGCGAGAGTCTTTTCATACAGCTGATCCAGGGATTTGATATCCTTCAGCAGCTTATGTTCGTGATCCAGAAGGTTGTCGGTAATGTTGTCAATCTGGCCCTGCACGGTTTCAAACCGGGCATAGAATTTGGCGAAGGGGGATGCAGCACCTGTCAGTTTTTCCCACCAGGACCGCTTGCGGCGTGTATCCAGTTCAGTGATGGAAAAGCCACGAATGGTGGATACGATATCGCGCAGGCTGTCACCGGCCGGGCCGACATCTTTGTTGCGCACATCAGAGAGCATCGCCTGGCTGATCACCTGAAGTTCTTCCTGGGCGCTTGAGCCAAAGCTGACAATAGATCCGGTATCGCCCATGTCGATTTCATCCATGCGCTTTGTGATCTCAGCGGCAACGGGCGCATCAGCCTCGGCCATCGGCACCAGCGCATTGGATGGCTCTGCCAGAGTCACGGCAGAGATTTCGGAAATTTCAGCGGCGCGGGCTTCGGCCTGCTTTTGTACAGTAACACTCATAGATTTTATCCCTGTTCAGAAAACTTCATTCAGACATTTGCATCCCGCGCGAGACGTTCGCGCAGTACTTCGATTTCGACGTCGAGATTATCCTGCCCGTCTTCCAGCAGCTTCTGGGTGCGGCTGGTGAACCCTGTTTCCAGATCATCCAGCAAAGCCTCGAATTTTGCGCGGGCCTCTGCGTTGGCACCGCGTGTCGCGATGGATACATATTGCACCGTCGCATCACGTGCGCCTTTCAGATAGACGCCCATATATTTGCGCGCAGCCGTCAGGTCGCGCGGATCTTCTTCCACGGTGCGGAACATATTGCGTGCAGTGACAGCAAAACGTTCCACCCGGGTTTCCAGCATCCGGTCGCGCGCACGCAGGATGGCATCGCGCATAGCTTCCAGATGTTCTTCGGCATCCTCCACCGCGCGGGCCACACGATCGGCCTGAAAGCGGTCGATGCCTTCCATGCCTTTGTCTGACAGCGGGTCTGGGCCAAAGGCGATGAAATGACATCCCGTGGCCAGCAGGCCAAGGGCGATGGGGCCGAACACCCCGCCCATGCCGGTGAAAGCAGCAAGCATCACACCAATCCCGCTGAGCGCAGAAGCAATGATCTTGCGGGGCAGGGCCGGGCGGCGGGCGACCTGACGGGCGTCATATTCAGCTTCTGCCCGCAGACCTTCACGGGTCAGCCAGGCGGCCAGGATCAATGCAGCGAAAGCGATCAGTGTCATTGCGAGCGCAAGTGGATCACGACCAAAAGCTTTGAACACCAGCGGCATGGGGGCCACAAAAAGCAGCCAGGCGCGGAACCGGTCGCCCATTGTGGGTTTGGCCGGTCCTGCGCCGGGGGCAGGGGCAACAGAGTGTTGCGTGCGCCCCTGCGGGCTGTAATCACCACCGAAACGTTTTGCCATTACGCGGCCCCCTTGAAGGTTGCGTAAAGGATCAGGGCAACAAGTACCCAGAACCCAAGGTTTTTGACCCCGTTTCCGCCCATATCTGCAATTTCCCCAGTTAAGATTGTCTCTGTTACAAGACTATATAGGGGAAATTGCCGTTTAAAACCAGAAGTGGTGCCAGGGGGAATTAATGGGCAGATTTACCCCCTGCCTCGCGTTCGCGGTTCAGTTTGCGCTGATAGCCGGACTGGATGATCTCAACTGCGAACAGAACGATGACCGCGAAATAGAAGGTGGATTTGGACATTGGGATGATCTCGTAACCGAACACTTTCAGCGCCAGCGCATCATCATGCACCGCATGTGCTGCAGCCTGGCCGGCTTCGCCCAGCAGAACCACACCCACGATCAGCAGGATGAACAGGCCCAGGACCTCATACATTCGGTTCTTTTCCAGGAACTTCGTCACACCGTCAGCCAGAACCAGCATCGCAAGACCAGACATCAGGATCGCGGCTGCCAGGATCGGGAAGACATCGGTGATCGCAAGGGCGGACAGAATTGAGTCAAAGCTGAAGATCAGGTTCATCATCACGATCAGCGTGATCACCTGGGCGGCAGATTTGCCGGACTTGTTCTCAACATCCGTATCCAGGTGACTGACGGACAGCATGTGAGAAATCTCTTTCACCGCCGTATACATGATGAAGACACCACCGATGATGAAAACCACAGTGGCAAAGTTCACGCCGCCTTCGAGAATACCCGGCATGTCGAAGATATGGAAAGGTGCTGCCATGGCGTCGATCAGGCGGATCATGACGAACAGCAGAACAACACGCAGGGCCACCGCAATGATGATGCCCCAGAAACGCACAGATTTCTGCGCTTCCTTTGGCGCGCGCTGACTCTCAATAGAGATGTAAAGAAGGTTATCAAACCCAAGCACCGCCTGCAGGAAGCAAAGCATCAGAAGGTTACCCAGGTTTTCGAAAGTTAAAAGTTCGGACATTGGCCGCTCCGGCTTACAGAAATCGTTTCGCCGTTTTTGCTTAAATTGGCGTCATTTGTAAATGGTGCAGTCTGCCGGAGAATTCCCCGTAACTATTTGCGAATGATGTTTGCGACACGGGCGGCGATGGCGCGGCTGGCCTTGGGAGACGGGTGAATCAAGTCAAACGCATGGTAAGAACGGTCGCCATGGGGAACGAGATCCCGAAGGGAAACATAATGTACGCCAGGATCTTTGCGGGTGGCTGTGATCAGACGCCGTTCCAGTTCATTTCCTTCATCTGCACAGTTTTCAATAAGGGAACCGACACCGGGGCTGCGTAAATATCCCACATAAATGACCTGTGCACCGGTGGCCCGAAGGCGGGACAAAAGGTTGGGAATTGCCCCCCAGTTGCCATCTTCCGACGCAAGAAGGTTCAGACGTTCAGAGCAGGCGTTGCATCCGCATCCCAGAAACAGATCATTTCCACCGCCATTCAGAACAATCCAGTCCCGTTGCCCGGGCTGAAATTGCTGAGGTATATTCAGGCCCATTGCGGCGCCAAGGGGTGTTCTTCGGATGACAGAGGCACCTAGGGCTGAACGATCAAGCACCGGCTGGTGCAGATCAGCTTCCAGTTGTTGCGCTACGGACTGCCCAGAACGCCGGTTCCAGGCCATCAGAGAATCCCCCATCAGAAGAATTCGGTCATTTCCTCCTGGCGATGTGGTTTCCGCGCAGGCTGTTACAAGTTGAAGTGCAATAAATATGGATATCAGGCGAAGAAAAAAACTGGCGAGAAACTGTTTACCGTACTGCATTGAAACCTGTCTTTCCGGGGGATCAGATGATCGTATTGCACCAGAAAACAGTCAACCAACTGCATGTGTCAATGCATTAGGGTTATCTTTCTGCCTTTGCATTCATCCCCCGGGAGAAATAAGAGCCTGCTATCAGCGTCTTGTTGGCTTCCTGGGGGGGGCGTTTTTGCTTCTGCGGTCCGGGCGTTTACCTGCAGAAGCTTTCTGTGAACCTGCCCCGGCATCAGCCCTTTGTGCCGCGGGCTGTGATCTGGTCGGCTTCTTCCCATGTGTCCCGGATTTCAGGCCGGGTTTGCGACGGCGCGTAACCGTTGGCTTTTCATCCGCACCATCAAGCCCCAGCTGATCGCGCACAACACGTGATTTCAGTTCTTCAACCTCACCGGCTTTCAGGGATCCGATCTGGAAGGGGCCGTAGCTTACGCGCAGCAACCGGTTCACCTCGAAGCCAATCGCAGACATAGCACGACGGATTTCACGGTTTTTACCTTCGCGGATTGCGATGGTCAGCCAGGCGTTGGCGCCTTGCTGCCGGTCCAGCGTCACCTGCATGGGCTGGAACCTCTCACCCTCTACCGTGATCCCTTTGCGCAGAGGTTCAAAGTTTTCATCCTTTGGCCGGCCGTTCACACGGACGCGATACCGTCGCAACCATCCGGTGGAGGGCAGTTCCATCTGGCGTTTCAGCGCGCCGTCATTTGTCAGAAGCAGCAGGCCTTCGGAATTCAGGTCAAGCCGTCCGACGCTCATCACCCGCGGCATGCCTTCGGGCAGGTTGTCAAAGACAGTGTCGCGGCCTTTTTCGTCGCGTGCGGATGTCACAAGGCCCGTCGGCTTATAATATAGCCAGACACGCGGTGCATCCGGTTCGGCCAGAAGTTCACCTTTTACAGTGATCTTGTCTTTCTCTGTCACGTTCAGGGCAGGGCTGTCGATCAGCTTGCCGTTGACGGTCACATGACCATCGGCAATCAGACGTTCGGCATCCCGACGCGAGGCAACACCAGCGCGGGCGATAACTTTGGCGATCCTGTCACCGGTGCGGGGGGCTTGGGCTTTATCTGTCATAGGGAGGCTTTACCCTGTCTCTGTGTAAAGGGAAAGATACTTGGCAGGCGCGCCACACCAGGGCATGACTGAGATATGACAGGTTTCACATCCTATATGGGCGCAGCCCTTGAAGAAGCGCAGCTTGCCGCTGGCCGGGGCGAAGTGCCTGTCGGTGCTGTTCTTGTCTCACCTCAGGGGGATATTCTCGCACAGGCTGGTAATCGCACCCGTGAACTCAATGATCCATCTGCCCATGCTGAAGTGCTTGTGATCCGTGAGGCCTGCGCAAAGCTTGGTCAGGAACGTCTGCCAGGCTGTGAACTCTGGGTGACACTGGAACCTTGTCCGATGTGTGCGATGCTGATTTCATCTGCACGGATTGCCCGTCTTATATATGCGGCCTCTGACCCGAAATCCGGGGGCATTGAACAGGGGCCATGTATATATAGTCACGCACAGGCCCATCACGTGCCCGAAGTGATCGATGGCGTGCGCGAACCGGAAGCCGCCGCGCTGTTACGTGATTTCTTTGCGCAGCGACGCTCTTCCTGAAATTTCGGGTGCGGATTCGGAAAACCACAGGTGACTCGCATCCGTTTCCGGGGTTTCTGCCTGCGATTCCAGGAGAAGTTACTCTGCTTGGGGTGCTATCACCTGTTTTCTCTGGGGGGGTGGTATATTGGGGTGCGGTTGTTGATGAGTTTTTGACTAAGTATATCTGTTTGAAATCAATGCCTTACTTCAAAAGATAAAAAAGCTTCACGGAAAATGTAAAAAGGGGTTGCGGGTGTTGGCGTATAACCCTAGAACCCACTTCACCGGCAGGGCGACACGGAAACGAGACGCACTACTGGGGCAGCGGATGGGTCGCAAGGCACTGAAGTGAAGATAAGAAT
>NZ_JADCKQ010000011.1 GCF_016123485.1 Halocynthiibacter styelae
ATTTTGTCATAATTGTTCTGGAAATCCACGATCTTGTCGTCGCCGCTATTGGCGAAAAAGACAAACTTATCCGCACCACCCCCACCGCTGAGCAAATCATTCCCCGCACCACCATAAAGGTCATCGGTACCGACCCCGCCATAAAGCGCGTCATTCCCACCCCGACCGAACAGATCGTCGGAACCATAATGCCCCCAGATCGCATTGTTGGCATGATCCCCCAAAAGCGAGTCGTTGAAGGCAGAACCGTAAAGCCGTTCGATGGAAATATAGGTATCCCCGATGGCATTTCCCCGATTGTTGGAACTATTCAAAAGGTCAGCCGTTACGCGTGAGCCACCAAGGTATTGCGCGCGATCATAGCCGGCACCGCCGTTGAGAACATCGCCTCCCGAGCCCCCGACAAGGACATCATTGCCCGCGCCACCGTAAAGCGCGTCGTTGCCCCCTCTGCCAGAGAGGAAATCGTTACCATTGTGTCCCCAGATCGCATTGGTGGCATGGTCACCATACAAACCATCCCCAAAGGCAGTGCCGTAGAGACGCTCAATGGAAATATACGTATCCCCGCTCGCGGCACCCGTATTATTGGAACTGTTGAGAAGGTCAGCCGTGACCGCAGATGCCCCAAGATATTGCGCGCGATCGACGCCGGTACCACCGTTGAGAACATCGCCCCCCGAACCCCCGACGAGAACATCATTACCCACACCACCATAAAGCGTGTCATTGCCACCGCCGCCACGGATGATGTTATTCGCATCATTCCCGGTCACGGTATCATCACCAGCACCAGTTGTGGCATTTTCAATGACAGTCCCAATCGCAATGTTAAACGCGCCGATATGGGTTCCGTAATCTGAAAAGATCCCTTCATTGAGGTTCAGGTTAATGTCTGTGCCGCTGTCTGCGAAACTCAGGTCAACCAGATCTGTACCACCCTGATCATACAGGGTGAAAGCCATGCGGTTGCCCGTAATTACGTCGGACGTTGCGCCGGTCGCCAGCGCATCAAACAGCGTATCCATGTAATTGCCGAGGTTTGAATTCAGGCCAAAAATGGTATTTCCGGCGGTTACCCCACTGGAGCCCGGCGCACCGTAGAAATCCTGGATCGCAAGAATATCAGCGATCATTGGCCCGGCAACATAGGAAAAAGATGCATCTACATTCGGGTTTTCAGTCTGGCTGAAGTAAGACATGACAGACACCTGATAGCTGTCATTTGAGAAGTAATTGTCCTGCCCAAAAGTTGCAGTCCCGTTATAGGGACCAAGATGGTGAAGCCCCAGGATATGCCCGAACTCATGCACATATGTCTGGAACGCATAGCTGTCCATCGTTGTGCCAAAGTCAAACCAGCTTTCCGACACCATCATTTCAATGCCGTTATTATTCCCCTGCGCGCCGTAGTAAGCCCAGGCCTGATAACCGTTTGGATTATCAGACGTCACATCGTTCAGATCATCCACCGTAACCATCTCGCCGGAGGTAACAATCTGGAAATCCACCCCCGCAACCATTTCCCATGCTTCCATCGCCCATTGGGCCATTTGCTGTCCAAGGTCTGTCAGCGCAGAAATATTGACGGTCACCGTGCTGGAGGAAACCATTGTCTCTGCGCCTTCCCCCTGGCCTTCATTCTGAAGATATTCAGAAAGCTCTTCATAGGTGCCATCTGAACCTGAAGGCGGCAGGATACTTTCTTCGACCTGCAACTGATAGCTGCCAGTCCGGGTGGAGTAGTAGCTGTCGACCATAATATAATAGGTCCCGGTCGCTGATGCGGTGAAGACTGCAGACGCATCAAACCCATTGCTGGAAGTACCATCATTATAGGTAATCAAATTGCCTGAACTGTCATAGATATGCAGATCAGTATCACTAAGAGTTCCACCGCCGGTAGATGAACCAAGTGCTGAAATCAGATAGCCCTGACCTGCCTCAAGCGTAATTTCAAATACGTCCTGCTCGCCCCCGAAAGAGATCGTGCCCGAGGTTGTGTCCCCGACAGCAACATCAGTCGCACCTGAACGTTCAAGCGCGGTCAGAGAAGATGTGTCTTCGCCAGACAGTGGGTGATCAGGGCCATGACGCATAGGGTCAAAGGTCTGGCTAAGGTTACAAATGATGCACATTTTTCAAGTCCTTTTATTTAATATTCGCAGCCAGCAGCGTGCAAAATAAAGATGATGACATTTTTCCCATCTCAGGGATTTTCCATCGCCCGGGACAGATCCGGGCTGGCATTCGCTACGATTCGGCGGGCAAACTCGGCGTCACTTTGACCTGCCCGGGGCGTAATTTGCCCCGCACCACCTGACCAGAACAGCTGGCCATGACCAGCACTGTCAAGTTCAAGCTTCAGGTCAAATGATCCATTGGGTTTGCGATCGGGGTTCATCCGGTAAACATATCCGGGCTTCAAGTCGGCCAGCGACTGTACGATCTCCTGGCAGAGCGACAGGCGGCCTTCACAGGTCAGCGTAACAATCGGACGGATTGGCTGGCGCGCATTGGCACCTGGTGAAAAGGTCATAAGTGATACTCCGAACAGAACACATATCAGAAGCAACGCAAAATAGCGGCTGCGCAATCTGCTGCTGGTACTGTGTTTCAATAGTATGTCCTGCCCTCTGATTACACTGAATATCTCGCGGCGCTGAACCGGAATACTCTGACATTCAGACATACACGAAAGGGCAAATTAAATACACTAAAGATTCACGGAAGACAGTCACATGTGATCCAGCCAACACATTTCGGGCCTGGCCGTTCCATAAACCTCTGTCTGTATACCAAACTGTGGCACCAGCCCCTTCCTGATCCTTCAACATCGACCATGTGATGTTCGTCCCTTTTCCCGGACAGCGGGGTACTTTCCCCCGCCCATGAACGGAACACCGCATTGTAAAGAAACCCAAAACATACACAAACAAACATCAAGCAGCGACTGTTGCGCGAAGGTACACTAGGGACGCTTTCCACAACCGGCAACGTCGTCATTCAGGCATCGGGTATAAACCCCGGAAACAGGGAGGGGGATTTCTAAGCTGGTGGTGGCGTCTATGACAGGCAATCGCGCACAAGGGTTTCCCATTTCATCGCGATTTTTTCGGCCTGATAGGTCTGAGCGATTTTTTGGGCACGCTGTCCAAGCTTCTCCAGATGGGCCGGATCGCTCAGCGCGCTGTGCAGACTTGCGGTCAGGGCAGCTTGCGGGGTGGGTGCGGGATCAATCAGAAAGCCGTCATGCCGGGACGTGATCAGCTGATTGATGCCTGCGCAATCGGCAAACCCCATAGCGGGAATTCCGTGGGCCATTGCCTCGGCTACGGACAACCCAAAGCCCTCGAATGCGGCGGGATGGCACAGCAGTCGCGCGCGATCATAGATGGCGCCAATATCGGACGTCACCCCGCATAGTCGCACCACATCACCCAGGCCATGAGCGGTGATTTGGGCACTCAAATCGGCGCGCAGATCACCTTCGCCATAGATGTCGACGCGCCATTCGGGGAAATCCTCGTGCAGCTGCGCCCATGCACCTATCAGAAGATGATAACGTTTTATGTCCGTCAGACGTCCGACTGCCAAAACGATATTTTCGCGGTCAGCGGGCTGCACGGGAGACGGGGAGAGGCGCTGCACAGGGTTAGGCATCACGGTGGTGCGAGTCTGCTCCTCCGCCGTGAGCCAGCGTTTAAAATCCTCGAGCAACACTGTGATTTTTGTGGCTCCCGACAGGGCCGCGCGCGCACGGGTGCGGTAGACGGGATTTTGATCCCAGCGGGGGCTATCCAATCCAAAATCATGTTCGGGGACGTTATGGGTAGACGCAATTACTGGTATATTCAGCGTCGCCACCGCACGCACCGCCGCCGTGATCGCTGGCGGCAGGAATGCAATCACCACATCAGGTGTTGTACGTTTTAGATGTTTGCGCACTGCGCGCTCGAACATGCCATGGGTCATCGCCCATTTGAGATGCCCGACCGGACCTGAATGGGGTATGCGTTTGAGCCTGCCTGCGGTTTTGTTGCCCCCCTCACGCGGGGTGCTTGTGATCGGACAAAGGTTGGTTATCGTGAGACCGCCTGTGTCAAACTGCGGGGCAGCGGGCGAAGTGTCGTAGATGACCAGATCAATCTCCATCCCCAGTTTGGCCAGGGAGACAGCCGTCTGAAGAAACATCCGCTCTGCGCCGCCCGTCAGCCCCAAGAGCTTTTGAATGACAAAAGTGACGCGGATCCTGGGGCTGCTCATCGGATATACGGATCACACTTTTTGCAAAACAGATCATGCCCGCCTTCAGCCAGATGCATGCCGTCAGCATTAAGCACACCGCGGTTTTGGGCCTGCCAGATATGACGATCCATATCCAAAAGCAGTGCGCCATGATCATGCACAGCGTGCATGATTTCCATGTTATACATTGCAAAGTTGCGGTTTATCCCAGGGGTGCCAGGCCAGGACCGTGCAGGCGGCAGGATAATTGATGTCAGAATGATATGACCGACATTGCGCGCGCGCAGCAGATGCACGATGACATCCAGATTTTCACGAAACTGCACCAGCGGCACATAATGGTGCGGCGGCAGACCCAAAATGATTTGCCTGCGGTATTTGCGCGAAAAATCAATGATCTTGTTACGGGTTGCAGGTGTTAAAAACCCCAGCGCAAGGCGCTCTGGTTCCAGAAACATGCGGTTGGCGCAATCGTTCAGACCGACATGCAGGATAAAGTGGCTGTCACGGCCCAGATCAGGATCGGCTGCCAGTGCGTCACGGACGTCTTTGGTGGTAAAAAATCGCTGGCAAAAGCTATCGACCGACAGATCGGGATATGTCTGGTCGATCAGTTTGGAATATGTCTGGACCGTCCCGTCAGGATCATCGGGGCGAGGCAGGCCAAGGCTATCGGCCATGATCAGAACCTTGCGCGTGCCATCTGTTTTTGGCGTAATCCCCGCGCGGAAGCGTTCACGTTCGCGGGCATAAGCGGCCTTCTCCGACGCGATCCGATCCGCCAGTGCAGTTGCATCGGCCAGATACAGCACACGGCTGCGTACAAGGCTGAACTCCTGCACTGCGATTTCCATTGTACCTTCTTGCGCATAGGCATGTGCGGCATCAATCTTTTCAGCTACTTCAGGTTCATAGGCGACGCTCATGTCTTGGCCTTTGTGTAGGAAGTACCCTTTCGGATCGCCTCATAGAAGACCATGTTCGCGCCGTGGGCCTCAAGAGACACCAGCCGCTGTTCATCCGCCCCTGTCAGGAACGCCGCCGTCTGACGCAACAATCCAGGCTTGAAGCTCTGATCGCAGGCATCGTCGATGACGTGATCAACTTCAGAAAAACTATCGTGTGTCTGGATGCGAAGCTTTTCCAGCGGCTGCATGATAATCCGCCGCTCGCGAGTGAGGACCTCCAGCCCCCAACGACCAGGTGACACCCAATTGGAATGCCACGCGATCGTAGCCCCGTCTTCACTGGCGCCGAAACCTGTGAACACACCCGCCTGCGGGTGCCAGTCAATGCCATCTTGAGCGGCGACGTGCGCCTCAAGGGTGTCAGGCGGACCAAAGAAGTGAAAGGCCAGGTCAATCACATGGGTCGAATTGCCGTAAAACCACGTCGACAGCTCGCGTTCAGGCTTGCCCAAAGCGCCGATTTTGCGCGTAGGTTCCGAAAAGTCAAACTTCACGCTGACAATGCCGCCATCCAGATCGATCAGGCGATCTGCCTCGATCACCGACGACAGGAAACGGCGGTTGTAGGCCACATAAACTTCTGCCCCGACTGCAGTGGCAACAGATTGCAGGCTTGCCATCTCTTCCATGTCCAGGGCGGCGGGTTTTTCAACCAGGAGGCGCTTGATGCCATGCCTCATCAGAGTCTGTGTCACCTCAGTCAGGGCGTGCGCGTTCACAGTCACAATGGCGGTGGCGTTCGGATCCACACCTTCCAGCTGGGTCACCAGATCGCCCGTGCCAGGGGTAAGGCCTGTTGCCGCCTCGAACGCTGCCGCCGATGCGGGGCTGCGCCCCAAAACCCTGGGCGTGACGCCCATTGACGTGAGGACGGCAGCATAGGCCTGGGCCATGCCGCCCGCGCCAACCAAAAGAACCTGACCGATATTGCTCATAATATTTCCTGATTTTTGCAGATTAGCTAATTGGGATAAGTGTATCATTGCCCGAAGGCAAATTCAGATGATCACACATCGCGCCAAGGTAGAGACGATGTTGCCGGGCAGACGCATTGTAAGGCGTCAGACCAGGATCGTCCGTTTGCAGAGCATCATCATAAAGATAAGGCATCCCCGAAACAAACTTTGTCCCGAATGGGACCGTTTGACCGCCTTCTGTTTTCGTATTGCCAAGCTCGTCAATCTGGATGTTGCGGCCTGCGTGGCGCACGGTGATGGCAATGGCCATGCCAGGCTCATCCGCGCAAGTTACCGATAGCTTGCCGCCATTGGCTGTCTTTGCGCACAGGGTACCAAAAATCTCGACCAGCCCGTCGCGTTTGCTTTGGGCGGTATCACTGTTCAGTTGCGACAGATCCACCTCTTTGAGGGGGCTGCCGTTGAGGAACTCTGCCAGGTCGAGGAAATGCACCGCATTGGAGGCCAGACCAAAGGCACTGCCTGTTACAGTGATGTCTGTGGGTGTGTCGCCTGCAAATTCGGCGGCCATGGCGCGGTAGTTGTCAAATCCGCGGCGGCCGCAGTTCACGAACCCTGCAATCTTGCGTTGCTCCAGATCACGTTCTACGGTGTCGAGTGCGGTCACCGTCTGGAACAATATCTTCTCGAACAGGATAGACGTCACATCGTGGTGCGTGACGATATCCTCATAAACCGACTGACGCACATCGGCGCGCGTTGTGATCACAGCAAGGTCAAACGCCTCACGCGTTTGCGGTAGCGCACCCAACAGGCGGTAACGTTCAGCGCCGTTCGCTTCCTCCGAGGTGATGAAATCGGTAATACGAGCGTGGCCCTGCGCAAATGGCTCCACGATGGTGATATGGGCAGGCGTTTTGAGTTGCGCCAAGGCTTGCAGGTGGCGAAAACCGATGTTCCCGCAGCCGCACAAAAGGATTTTCTTCACCATGCTGTCAGCCCTCCGTCGACGATCAGGTTTTGCCCCGTGATGTAGGATGATCCGTCGGATGCCAGAAAGGCCACCGCATCTGCGATCTCATGTGGTTCTCCCATGCGGTCCATCATGGTGCGGGCAGAGTAGTTGTTGATGAACGTGTCGTTCTGACCGCTGAAAATTCCACCTGGCGTGACGGCATTCACGCGCAGCCCGTTCTTGCCCCAATAGCTGGCGAGGTATTTCGTCAACCCCCAAAGCCCTGCCTTGGATGCCGAATAAATTGCGGGCGTGTTGATCGCGCGCCCCTCATATACAGCGCCGTCATAGATGCGCTGATCAGGGGCGGCGATGCCATAGATCGACAGGATGTTGATGATCGAGCCTGCGCCACGTTTGGCCATATCCCCACCAAAGACCTGCGCGCACATGGCAGGGCCTGTGAGGTTCACGCGCATGACGTAATCCCAATCCTCAAGGGGGAAGGTCTCAAACGGTTCAAAGAAATTGTCGGATTTTGTTGCCGCACCGCAGATCAGCACATCCACCACGCCCAGATCGCGCTCGACTTTTGCCTTGAGGTCAACAAGTGCCGCGCGATCGGAGACATCACAGGCATACCCGATGGCACGACCTGCCGCATCGGCACCCGCAGCTGATTTGGTCGCGCTCTCAAGGTCGCGGTCCACCACTGCAACGGCGTGGCCATCGCGGGTCAGGCGCCGGGTCATGGCTGTTCCAAGGAACCCGCCGCCACCTGTCAGTACAATGATTTTCGCAGCGGTCGGCGTGGACGAGAGTGTATCAGCCATGGTCGGTATCCTTATTGCGGGTCTCGTTCATCAGCAGTTGGACCAGTTTGAAATCGATTTCACTGTCGATGTCGACCGACCGTTCATGGGGCATTTTGTGAATACGGGTACGGCCAGCCCACAGCCCACCTGCCAGCGTGGCGCGGTGCCAGACATAGATGGAGGCATTCATGGAGTACACTGCTGGTGCGGCCTGGCGCGAGAACACACCGCCCTCAAGGGTTTTGACCAGACGGATGTTACCGTCTTCCTTGGCCTCAACCATGTTAAAATAGGGGTTCTTCTCCGCGACATAGCCCGTGATTACCGCATCTGTATCCTCACTCAGAAGGTCAATCGCGGCATCAATATCAGATTGCAGTCGCAGCGGCGAAGTAGGATCAAGGTCTATCACACGGTCCACGCGCACGCCGGATGCTTCGATTTGTTCGATCAGATGGATGATCACCTCCAGTTTACCCGCCTCAGAGGTGGCAAGGACGGCAGGGCGTTTGAAGGGGACACGTGCGCCATAATCGCGGGCGACTTGTGCAATCTCGTCATCGTCCGTCGATACATAGACATCATCAATCTGGTCACAGGCCAGTGCTTGCTCGATGGTATAGGCAATCAGCGGTTTGCCACAGAGCTCGCGCACGTTTTTGCGCGGCACGCCCTTTGATCCGCCGCGGGCGCAGATGGTGCAGATGGTTGTCATTGGGAGGACCCTTTGTCTCTGATCTCAATCGCGAGGCGGGTGCTGGCAATCCCGTCCTCAAGGCTTTGGGGATGGGGGAAGGTTGTATCGCAGGCGATGGCGGCGGCCATACTGTCGAACATGGCAAGATAGGTCTGGGTCACGTCAAAATCCTCAGGCGCTTGCGCGAGAGGTGTCACGCCCTCAGGCTTCAGGTGCTCCAGAGTGCCTGACAGATCCCAATGCAGACCTGACGCATCGCCGACAATCTCATAGTGCCGCAACCGTCGGCGCGAAACATAATCAAGGGCGATTTGCACAAACGGGCCGCCCTGCGCGCCCGACAGTACGGCCAGCGATGTGTCGTTTGCCTGCAGTGTAAGGTGGCTTTGATGGCCGCCCTTAGCAAAATCCATTTTCAGATCACCAAAGAACCAGCGCGCCACGTCGATCTCGTGCACCAGATCCATTTCGACCCCGCCACCGCGCGCAGCATCAGCAGAATAGCCTTTGGTGTAATCCTGATCAGGTCGCCAGGCGGGCAACCACAGACCGGCCGTAAAGCTTGCTCTGGCGATCTGTCCAAGTGTGCCACTGGCAATCAGGGCCTGCGCTTTTTGCAGGGAAGGCAGGTAACGGAAATTAAACCCCGAGACCCGCACAGCCGCAGGGGCGTTCTGCAATGCCTTCAACACCAAATCGCAATCGGTCATCGTAGAAACGATGGGCTTTTCCACAAGCAAGTGACAGCCTTTGGCGATCAGACGAGGCAGCAGGTCAATATGGTTGGCCGAAGGCGTGGCCAGAACGACCAGATCAATATCCATCTCCAGGATATGACCAGGGTCGCTGTGCAGAGTGGCACCCATAGCGCTTGCCTCTGCATCCGGGGCATCGCGATGGCGTAATACATGCAGATCGGCATCGGGAAACCGCGTGGCCAGATTGCGCAGATGCCGCCGCCCAATAGATCCAAGACCTATGACAAGTGCAGAGCCGATCATGATTCTTGCCCCCGGCGACCGATAAAGACCGTATTCGGGGCCACATCCGACAGCACCACGCATCCCGCACCAACAACCGCCCCATCCCCGATGCGCAACCCCTGGCGTACCACGCAGGCTGCACCGATCAGCACGTTGTCACCCACATGCACGTTACCCGTAAGCCGCGCGCCCGTTGCGATATGTGCGTTCTGACCGATGGTGTTGTGATGCTCGACTATAGCGCCGGTGTTCACAATAGCGCCGCACCCAATGGTTACCCCGGTCGCGACCACGCTTTGCGCTGCGATAAAACACCCGGAGCCGAGCTGCGCATTAGGCGAGACGCTGGCGTCTGGGTGAATGATTGTAGCAAGAGTATCGGTGTCCAGCCCTGCCAGGATCGCTGCGCGCCGTTGCGCTGATGCTGCGTCAACGAACCCCAGACCGATGGCACACATAGCCCCCCCAGCAAGGTACTTGCCCAGCGCACTGTCATCCCCCAGCCATTCGCCAAGCAGCGCATCACCACCAGCCTGCGGTGCGACATGCCCCGCAATCTGCCATCCAGCCAAATGCGCGGCTTCGGCGACGACACAGGCATGGCCGCCCGAACCGATAAGAATGAGAGGCGTATCAGGCATGAATATCGCCTGCGACTATTGGTGTATCTGCGGCCACATCTCGGGTCAGCACTGAGCCTATGACAAAATCCATCATCCGTGGCGCAAGCCCTGTACCTGGTCGCACCACCTTGAGGTCGGCGGCGGTCAAAACAGTGCCCTTGGGCAAATCATGCACGGCTGTGATGGACCGGCGGCCAACAAGTGCTGTTTGCTTTTCCGCTTCCGTAGGCCCTTTGCGCCCCGTGCCAATGGCAGCTTCGATCCGGCGGATACCCGCGACGAACTCCGCAAAATCATCAGGTTCCATCGAAGCTTTGTGATCCGGGCCCGGCAGGGTTTGATCAAGGGTAATATGCTTTTCGATCACCTTTGCTCCGCGCGCCACCGCCGCCCATGAAATCTCTGGCCCCAGTGTGTGATCGGACCATCCCACGGGCAAGCCAAAAGCCTGCGCCATCGTGTCCATCGCCGCCAGATTACAATCCTCGGGGGCCGCGGGATAGTTGGACACGCAATGCAGCAATGAGACGTCAACATCACCCGCAGACTGAATGGCATTCAAGGCCTCTTCCACCTCGCCGATGGTTCCCATACCCGTGGACAGAATGATCGGGCGCCCCTGTTTGGCCATGTAGGACAGCAGATCAAGATGCGTCAGGTCGCCCGAGCTGACCTTATAGGCGTTCACCCCGATCCGAGCGAGGACATCGACGGCGTCCTCACTGAAGGGTGTCGACAGAAACGCAATCCCCCTTTGCTGACAATAGGCGTTGAGTTTGGCAAAGGTGTCCTCCGACAACTCAAGCGCTTTGAGCATCGCAAACTGACTGTCGTTATTTTCGGTATTCGCACTTTGATAGGCGGCTTTTGCAGCACTTGCAGTGACCAGATCTGTGGCACGAAAGGTCTGAAACTTGACAGCATCGGCCTTGCAGGCGACGGCGGCATCAATCAGTTCACAGGCCAGATCAAACGATCCGTTATGGTTCACACCGATTTCAGCAATGATATAGCAAGGGTCATCCATAATGTGCGTCCTACACACGGGCGTCCAGCGATTTTGCGCTGGCGCGGTGGCTTTGGGCAAAGGCAGGCTCGACCGTTGCGATTGCATTTTTCAACACCTCTTCGGTGAGCGTTGTTTGCGGCTGGTCGCTCAGGAACCCGCGCAAGGTCTCGATAAAAGCGGGAAAGACGGCCGCGTCGGCGGGCGGCAGATAACCAATCTGCTCAAGCGAGGTGAAATCTCCGCGCGTCACGCTCTCACCTGCACCGATGAATTCTTCATAGGGCTTCTCCCCAGCGGTATCGAGCGGTGTAAGCAGCAAGGGATATTCGCCACGCGCCTTGCAGGTCGCGACCATGCTGCGTGCCTCATCCTCGTCACGGGTGACCCACGGCTTGAGACCCTGAGCATCCAGATACCATGTGGCCACATCCTGGAGCAGCACAAGATGCTCGGCAGGGTCAAGGGCTGGCACAATGACACTGCGGTCCTGACCAAGGAAGGCGGCAAGCGTGCACAGATGACCTGATTCATCAAGCGAGACAAAGAAGCGACGGCAGCCTTCGGGGCAGGCCATCGGCTGACCCGCGGCCTGGCGCATTTGCCAGCTTTGCAGCAAGGAGCCGTTGGACATCGCCACATTGGCAAAGCGCGCAGAGGTGATCCGGGTTTGCTGGGTCCACGCCAGATTGGGCGCAAACAATGCATGCTCCATCAGCCTTTTGGTCGCCCCCATCATCGAGCTGGGGTTTGCAGCTTTGTCTGTGGACACGCAAAAAAGGCCCTTCGGCGCACCGATCCCCTCAAGCCCCTGCGCCAGATCCACCAGCTTGAGCACGTTGGTCTCGAGCATGGCCAGGATGGAATAGGGATCTTTCTCGGAACGGACATGTTTGAGGGCGGCGAAGTTCAGCACATAGTCGTAGGGTTTGCTTTGTGCCGCCAGCCAGTGTTTGAACGGCGCGCCACCATAATCGAATGGCAGGGTCAACAACTCGTCCACCAGTACAGGCTCAGGCGCAGACCGCAGGGCACGAATGACCTCGGCCAGACCGTTCTCGTTGTGGTCGATCACATGTACCACCGAAGGGGCAAACCGCATGACATTGCGCAGCGTATGAAACCCGATAGAGCCAGCCCCACCAATGACCAGAATGCGCGACCCTTTGATTTTTTCCGACAGGGTGTCGTGAAAACGCAGGGAATCTTCGGTGAAAAAGCTGTTCTGTCGTCCTACGATACGGGAATCCAGGGTGGGCAGATGAAAGGATGTCACGACGTTTTACCTTCGAAAATAGCGCGGGCGCGGGAGAGCTCAGCAATGTCACCGATGTCTATCCAGCGGCCTTCGTGTACGAATGTGCCGCCGTGCATGTCAGACTGCTGAAGGTCCGTGAACAGGGTGGGCAGGTCATAGAATTTGCCTTCAGGGACTTTTCTCAGCACCGATTTGGACAGCATGTAATAGCCAGCGTTGATCTTGAATTGGATGGTGGGTTTTTCCTGCGCCTCGACGAAATCGCCTTCAGGGGACGTTTTGACCAGACCATAGGGCACGGTGTAATTGAAATTGCGCACCACCATCGTGGCATCCCAGTTGTTGCTCTGGTGCTGAAGACGCAACCCGTCCACGTCGATGTCGTTGAGGATATCACCGTTGAGACACAAGAAAGGCTCGGACAACTCTTCGACATCCACAAGGCTGAGCGCACCGCCCGTGCCCAGTCGTTTTTGCTCGTGTACATAAGAGATCGAAACGCCCAGCTGCGCACCATCGCCAAAGTGGTTCACGATCATCTCAGACAGATAGTTTGTCGACAGGACAAAGCGGGTCACGCCCTGATCGCGCAGCCCTTCGATGATGTGGCTCAGGATCGGTTTACCCCCCAGTTCCAGCATCGGTTTGGGGCAATCGTCGGTCAGCGGGGCCAGACGTTTGCCCAGCCCGCCCGCCATGATCACCGCTGTCAGCGACTTGGAATCGGAAGCAACCCACAGCACGAACAACGCCTCGATCTTGTTGTTGCGCACCAACGGCATGTATTCGACCCCGTGGCGTATCATCATGGCGCGGGCATCCACCACGGAGATGTCGGCTTCAATCTTCACGGGCGATCTGTTGACGACCTCGGAAGTCGGAATATGCACGTCATCGTTTTCCGACAGATAGCGCCTGATATCACCATCCGCGATCACGCCGACAAAGTCACCACCCTGTGCGGCCACAACAGGGACCAGTCGCAGGCCCGCGTTGCTCATAATGCGCATGGCATCCTGTATCGTCTGATCCTCGCGCACGCACAGCGCGGCCAAATCGTCGCCGTTGTAATTTGCCAGTCTCATGCGCGTGCTCCGTGGTTGTCCCAGAACGCTGCAGCTGCAGCAAGAACGGTAGCCTTGTCAGCATCCGGGATATGGGTGGAGCAAGGCAGCGGAAAGATACGTTCCCAAAGGTCTCCGGTCACGGGCATCGGCTCGGCCCACGCATCGAGATAGGGAGTTTGAAGATGAAGCGGTTTCCAGAAAGGGCGCAAATCAATGCCAGCCGCTTTCATATGCGCGCGGAATTTTGCCCCAATTTCGGGTGTATCGCCTGTGTACCAAAAACCAGAAAACCAGTGGCCGTTCTGGCCGTGCGGCGGTTCAGGAAATGCGCTGAGCACGGCGGAATTCGCCGCAAAATTGGCATAGGCATCGCGGATCGATTTCTTGGCCGCAAGAAAATCCTCCAGCCGCTCTAGCTGGGCCATACCAACGGCAGCCTGCAGATTGGTCATGCGGTAGTTATAGGCCACTATATCGTGGTCGTAATTCGCACCCACACGTCCTGTCGAGCTAAGATGTTTGATCCGCGCTATTAGAGCCTCATCCTGCGCGGCCACCGCACCTCCGCCGCCACATGTGACGGTCTTGTTGCCGTTGAAGGAATAGCACACCGCATCAACGCCCGTTGCACCCAGTGGCACCTGTGCGCCATAGGTTGTGCCGATCGCGGCGGCAGCATCTACAATCACCCGCAGGCCGAACTCTTTCGCCAACGCAATCAAGCCGTCGAAATCAGGCACAGCCCCCATGACCATGACAGGCATAATGGCGCGCAGGATTTTGCCGCTGGCGCGGTGCAGGCGCCCGTCGGGGTGTGCATCAGTCTGGCTCTCGATAGCGGCGCGGGCGCGGGCAGTATCCAACATCCAGTCACTGGCACCTACGTCGACCAGCCACACATCCGCGCGCGCATGACTGACGGAATTGGCGCTGGCAATAAACGTAAGGGAAGGAACCATCACCAGATCCCCCTCGCCAATGCCCAACCCTTCAAGCGCCAGATGCAACGCTGTAGTTCCACTGCACAAAACAGCGGCGGTGGATGTCCCGCTTAGTGCTGCGATACGCTCCTCAAAATCGTTTACAAACGGACCAACCGTAGAAACAAAAGTGGAGGTAATACAGTCTTGCAAATAAGCAGCTTCGTTTCCATTGAGATTCGGGACGGCGAGGGGGATCATAATAACAATATAACCTTCGAATTCTTATATTTCGGGGCGATCCGCAGCGTGTCGTAAACGCCCGTATCACTCACCCAAATCCTTAACACAGATGCAACGAGCAGACCACCTTGATTGACATCCGGCTCGGCTTCCTGGATATCTGTTACCCGAAAGCCGTTACGATGACAAGGACGCCAGACATATGACCAAAGGCTATGATATCCGTCCCTGGCAGCCTGGTGACGAGCATGCCATTCTGGATTTGTTTCACGCAAGTTTCGGGCGCAGACTGACACCTGAGTTCTGGCGCTGGCGGTTTAGCGATCACCCTGCGGGCGGCCCCCTGATCATGCTGGCATGGAAGGGTGACAGGCTGGCCGCGCATTACGGCGCAAGTCAGGCACCTCTGTATTATGAAGGAGAGGTGATCCCCTCGGCCATGTCCATGACCACGATGACCCACCCCGACGACCGCGGCCTGGGGCTGGTCGAAACGGTGGGCCAGGCGCTTTATGACAGCTTGCGCGGCGATGGATATGCAGCTGTATGGGGCTTTCCCAATGCGATGATCAACGCCACACGACAGCGTAAACTGGCATGGCAGCCGATTGACGATATCACGTCGCTATCGATGGCAGTTAAAACCACGCGCGTCCCAAAGATCGACCCGGCACTCAAGGTCGAAACAGTTGACGTGATCGATGCACGATTTTGGGAGGTTAAAAAGCGGGGCGCTCAGGCAGGTACTGTGATGGGTTTGCGCGATGCGGCCACGCTGGGCTGGCGGGTTGATCGCAATCCGATCAACACCTACACCCATTATGTCATTCCTGCGGGCGCTGGACAAATTGCAGGCTATGCGATCACCAAATCATTCGGCGATGCTGCCGTGGACATCGTGGACATCTGCGGCACGCAGGGTGCTCACGTGATGGCCCTTCTGGCAGAAATCCGCCAGCGTGCGGCCCGGGACGGGATCAAGCAGATGAACTGCTGGTCCCAGCGGATGGACCCGGCGCGCCTGCATCTTGAGCATTTTGGCTTTGCGGCCAGCGCCCCCGTGACGTATCTGGGCGGCAGAAGCTTTGTAAACACGATTAAGGATTTTACGGACTCGCGGAGCTGGCGTATCGCCATGCTCGATTCCGATCTCTACTGAAAGGCCACCATGACACGCCACGTTCACTTTCTCACAGGCATCCGCTCTGAATACGATATCCTTGCGCCTGTGATCAGCGCAGTCAACGCGACCGAAGGACTTGAAGCCAGCGTGATCGTGACGGGCGGCCACTTGAGCACGCGTTTGGGCAATTCGGTTAGTCAGATAGAAGCGGACGGTTTTCGCATTGCGGCACGCATCGACACCCTGCTGGCTTCTGACGGACTGTCAGGGCGGGTCAAAGGGGCAGCACTGCAGATGGCAGGCATGACCGATCTGTTCGCGATGGAGCGGCCTGATTTTCTGGTGGTGATGGGCGACCGAGAGGAATCCCTGACGGGCGCCGTGACGGGCCTCTATCATCATATCCCCGTGGTGCATCTGGGCGGGGGTGACCACGCCGAGGACGGCAATGTTGATAACCCGATCCGTCATGCAGTCTCTAAATTAGCGAACTTACACATGGCCACCACACCACTGAGCGGTGCGCGGCTGCGTGCATTGGGTGAGGAAGGCTGGCGGATTAATGTGGTGGGAGCCTCAGGCCTCGACCGACTGATCAGCACACCGCATATGGACCGCGCAGCGGTTGAGGGTGCGATGGGGCTGGAGTTCAACGGTGCGCCCTATGTCGTGTTCCTCTATCACCCCACAATTACCGATTTTTCCGCCGCGCGCGAACATATGGCCACCATATCGGAGGTCCTGGAAAACAGCGGTCTCAACATCGTGGCGATGATGCCCAACACCGATCCGGGCAATGATGCTGTCGTGGCTGAGTTGACAGCTCTGTCGGCGCGATGTGACCGGGTCAGACTTTTCTCATTTCTTGAGCGCATGACATTCGTCAATATGCTGCGCCATGCGTCTGCAATGGTGGGCAATTCCTCGGCGGGTATTCTTGAGGCCCCTACGCTGGGCCTGCCCACCGTGAACATTGGCAAGCGACAGCGCGGTCGCGAACATGCCAACAACGTCATTTTCACCGATTATGACCCCGCCGAAATTTCCAACGCGCTGACCAAAGTCACCACCGACCAAACGTTCCGCGCGCAAGTGGCCAAATGCGAGACACCTTACGGCGACGGCACGGCCAGCGCACGGATCGCGCAAGTTCTGGCGCAGACGGAAATCAACGCGGAACTGATGCACAAACGATTTATATTAGAAGGTTGAGGCATGTTTTCAGACGATCAAAAGGGCCCCGTTCTGGTGCTTGCACCGCATCCTGATGATGAGACGCTGGGGGCAGGTGGAGCCCTGCTGCGCGCAGCGGCGCAAGGGCGGGCGATACATTGGCTGATCGGCACCAAAATGCGCGCCGAAGACGGTTGGCCCGCCGAAAAGATGGCACTGCGCGATAAAGAGATCGAAACGGTGACCGAAGCGTTCGGATTTGCAAGCGTGCATATCTTACCCTTTCCCGCCGCTCGCCTGGACACACTGCCCATGGGCGACCTGGTTGCAGCCATCGGCGCCGTCGTGAAAGAGGTTGAGCCCGAAACCATCCTGCTTCCGCACCGCGGCGATGCGCACAGCGATCATGCAGCCCTGCATGAGGCGGGGGCAGCCTGTGCCAAGTGGTTCAGATACCCGTCGGTGCGCAACACGCTTGTCTATGAGGTGCTCTCCGAGACGGACGCCGCAGTGCAGGATGGCGAGAAATTCGAACCAAACGTTTTTGTCGACATCACGGATTTCCTTGAACGCAAGCTGGAGATCACCAGCATGTTCGGCGCTGAAATCCAACCGTTCCCCTTTCCTCGCAGCCTTCGGGCCGTGCGGGCACAAGCCGAAGTGCGCGGCGTTGCATGCGGCACGGCCGCTGCCGAGTGCTTTATGCTGTTGCGGTCAAACCAGTAGATACGATTACATCCAAAGGGTGCATTATGCCTTTCATTTCCCGGATACGTGGCCTGTTCAAGCAGGTGCGGACGTTGCCTAAAGCCTTTGCGCAAGCTAAAAAAGGGACGATTAAGCGCAAGCTGGTCACTCCGTTCAAGCAAAATATCCGCAAAGCGCGGATCAAGGCGTTCAGGATTTGGCTCAATATCTCCGACCGTGCAGTCGGGCCAGAGGCCAGCAATGTAACATTCTGGCGGGTACGCGACACACATGAATGGCCCAACGTCGAGACACGCCTTTTGCAACTTGCAGAGCAGCATCCCGATGCGCTCGCGCATTTCGTCGAGCAAAGCTATCAGGCCGCATGCAACCCTCACGTGATCATCAATCTGGCCCGCTCCGAGCTTAGCAGGGATGCTCTGCGCACATGCTTGATGAATGAGACCTTTGGAGCAGATTCAAACGCGCAGCAACGCATCCAACGCAGCCAGTTGTTGCTGGGGGCATTCATCGCGACGGCCACCCTATTACTCCCTGAGGAGAAAGCTGCGGCGTTCGCAGCGCAGGCCACCGAAATCAACCCGCAGAAAACCAAGGTGACGCGCAGCTTCATTGACTGTTGCGGCAAATCAATCACCGCAACACCGCACACAGACGCGCGGCGATATCTGCCTGCCTCGGGGTTCAGATCGCCCAAATCCCACCGCCTGATCATCGCCGCCTCAAACCGCCATGTTCCCACGCTGCCACTGCTGTTTCAGGGCGCGGAGAAGGTCACAGTGTTTATTCTCGATGATCTCTACGGGCGGGTCAGCTTTGAAGATCGGATGCAGCATTGCGGTGACTGTCAGGTCGATGTCGAGCATTTGCGCAGCAGAATCACCAGATTCAGCCCCGACTATCACCGCGTGCACGAAGATACGCGCGCGGCTGCCGAAAGTATCGTTCATGCGCTGGACGAGAGCACCCCAGATGCGTTTCCCATGACCGACATCGCAGGTACTGAGATTGCACTGGCGGATACGCTCTTCTTCCCCTGCCTTCAGTTTGTTGCTTTGGAAAAGCTGGTCACTTCGCCGGAGTTTGATCACATTGTCGTCGCCATGGGCGGCAGCAACACGGCGACACCTAAGGCCAATAGTGACTTTGTGCGCATGCTGTCTGGCATCGAAGAGCTGCGCAGCGATAACCGGGTCGAGGCGGTCTGCCTGTCCCCGAACACAGCGGGGCTCAACGCCTTTGCAGACCTGATGAAAGTGCTGTCGACGAAGCCAGATTTAAGCGTTGAAGCAGAGCCAGACAAACAGCCGCTGCTGCCTGCCATCAAAGCAATGCAAAATCGCATACAAGCAGTTCTGCCAACCTTTCCTGAGTGGCCGGAGACGGATAAACCGCGTGTTTTGCTCGCCACATCACAAGTCGCGGCCTACAACAGGTCCTCGGCGGCGTACAGCGAAATACTTGCAGATATCGGAAATCTGAAAATCGCGTTTTTGGGTGGAAACCTGATGGCGTTCAGTCAGTTGACAGATGAACGGATCCGCCCTGATACGATTGTACCCATGCCGCAGAGCGCACATCAGAGCGACAGACTCCTGCATGCCTGGCTCACCGAGTTTCTGGAAGAATATGTACATCATGTAGGCCCGTCCTATGTCGCCCATGTAATTTTAAACCGCTTGCCTTCAGTCGCGCGTGACGGGATCCTTGCCTATTTAACGCATGCCACCTTGTGTGATGCATGGTTCACGCGCCTCAAAGCCAATGACCAACTGCCCAAAATCGCTGTGTTAACCCCCTTTCGCAGTGTGCGCGTCACGGCATTTTCCGAGGCTGCACGGCGTCATAATGTGCCCACTATCGCGGTTGAGCCGCACGGCCTGAATGCCAGCTATTGCCGCTACAGCAAAGTGACGGCAGACTTTTACGGTGTGATCAGCCAGTTCTTTGCACAAGCCGCAGTTGACGGCTTTGGCATGTCGCTTGACCGTGCACCTGTGGTCGGGTCCCCACGTCTTGAGGCACCTGTCGACTATGATCTGGCAGAGCGTACCGCAACTGTCCGCGCCGAGCTGTCCGAGGCCAACGAGATTACATTCCCGCAGGGCAAACCCGTCTTTTCCTTCTTCTCCCAGCCCTCCGACTGGAGCCAGATCTCAGAGGTCTGGAGAATTATCCTTGAGGCGACAGATAACATTGACTGCACGCTCGTCCTTAAAACCCACCCCGAGGAGACGGCAAGCCGTGTTGCGGCCTATCACGCTATCGTACAAGAACTGAACGCAACCGCGCGTGTCGTAGTTCTTGAGGCGGATGCGATTGCGGTGATCGAGGCCTCTGATCTGGTCATGTCCGGGTACAGCGCCACCGTTCTTGAGGCCGCATTGTACCGCAGGCCCGTCTTCTGTGTAACCAACGGCGATACCCAATACCCCTTGAACCAGCACGAGATTATTGGCGGCCCACTTTTTTCCGACGCGCCATCCCTGCGCCGTGAGATCAACGCGCTGATCGAAAACCCGCAGCCCTATCATGATCTATGCTCCACATTTTTGCAGCGTGAGCCCCAGCTTTTGGAAGGGTTCGAAGGGCCGTTCAAAAAGCTTGTCAGTGATGTGATCGCTCTCCCACCCGAACGCGCGTTGCGCTCGGACGAAGCGCGCCCGAAATCCCTGTTTATCGACGGTCCACATCAGGTCTTTAAAATTTAGGGTAGCCGGTGGCGTGCAACACTCAGGTGATCCGGTTTAATTGGCAGTGCACTGTCACATGGATGACGCCTGCCCTGTCAAAGCTGTGCTTTTCTGGTTGGAGCGCACCCCTTCGCGCGCGTCATAAAGCAGTCGCCTTTGACGTTCTTGCGTTCAAAAGGGTGCAAGACGTAGCGTCTTTATTTGCATTCCGATTTTCAAAGGAAAATTTAGTTAAAATCGACTTCAGTTTGGCCTCTGCCAGCGCTGAGCGATCATCACGAGATACAGCGGAAATCGTTTCAGAGCGGATCACCCCACAACCAACAGCCTTCAGTTTGGTTTTCAGGAAATCGCTTGAAAACGTATGGTTCCGAGTATTCGACGTGAGTGCAATATCAGCTATTCACAAATGCTCCGGTATTTGCTCGCTTTCGCACGCTCGGGCCAGGTGTGCCAGGTTCTCCGGAAGCCCCGCACGCCACTGTTTCAGCCCCTGGACGGTAAACGCATCTGGTGTGAGCAGCTGAACCGCCTGATGCGCGATAGACCTATCCCCCTCTATCAAAGAGGCCGAACATATGGCGACGGCCAGATCAAACGGCGGCAAGCCAAGCGGCGCCCAAAGTTCAATGGGAAAATGCGCCGACAGCACCGAAGTACCCTCCAGCGGATAGGTTTTTTCTCTGGGGTGGAATTTAACGTACACTTCATACCCAAAGCGTGCCAGCTCATCGGCAATGTGTTGGTAAGATGCCCGGTTCTCAGGCGTACTGCACAATGCAACACCGTCCAACGGTTGAGTCAACAGCAGTGCACGTGGCTTTGATCCGGTGCCAAGAACGGGCCGTTCGGGAACAAAGATTGATCCCAAAAGCGCCGCTTCGCGCGGCGTGAGTCGCCCGAAAACATCTGGAAATGTGAGCTTGTGCCCTTTGTGGCGCACCGCGTGGGGCAGGTGCCCGGGTTTTGACACCTCGATAGCGTCAACCCATCGTTCCTCGCCCCAGACTTGTCGAAACGCAGGCAGCCCGACCAAGCATCGTATCATGGCTTTGGGCCATGCGACGGGAAAATCGACATAGTTGTTCAGGCCAGATTCGCGCATCACAATACGATCACAGCTCACCGATGCCGCCTTGGCGCAGAAAAGCCCCGAATGGTAGATATAGCCCACATCAAACCGCGCGCCGTTCAAAATCGGCAGCGGCCAGCCAGTCGCAACTTTGATACCCCGCAAACCGTCAAACCTGAGATTTCGCCGCGTCAGCTCTGTGAAGGGCACCCCACCGAACCGCTTGATCTGGGACGCGTCGCAGTCATAAAGAATATCAATATGGCCAAATGCAGCGCGCAGCCTGCTTTTCAAATCCGCAGACAACGGTGTTTCATCTTCAAGATACAGGATGCGTGCAGTAGCCCCCCGCCCAACAATATCCGCTAAAGCAAATACCAAATGGCGCAGATTGTTGCACAAATGAAATTCCAGGGACACGCAGTGTTACCTTTCGACTTGATCCTGCCTTAGACCCTATCGGTGAGCAGGCCCCCTAACACCCTTCAGGTCTATTGCGCATAACGCCTGAAGCGCATAGACGTCAATGATCAAACCTTTCAAGCGTGCCATGATTACTGTCTCCATTCTGATGCCTGCCTTCAACGCCGCACACACAATCGATGCAGCGATTGCTTCGGTCTGCGCCCAAAACGAACGAGATTGGCAACTTTTGGTGATCGACGATTCCTCTACGGATGCGACATGCGAAATCGTCTCTGCGCGAGCCCAGACAGATCCGCGCATCCGGCTGTTGCACAACACAGGCCCGCGCGGTGCAGCGTTTGCCCGCAACACAGGGCTTGAGGTGGCAACAGGGCGCTACATTGCGTTTCTGGATTCAGATGATCAATGGTTGCCAGATAAGCTGACCCAGCAGTTTGCGCTTCTGAAAGAGACCGGCGCGCCCCTATGCTATGGCGGATATTACGCCAAGCGCGAAGCTGGCCCAGGCAACACCATCAACGTACCACCGCACGTCACCTACGAGCAGCTGTTGAGAGGCAATGTAATCGGGTGCCTGACCGCAATCTACGACACCAGGATCTGCGGCAAGGTCCCAATGCCCCCCCTGAAGCGTCGCCATGATTTTGCGCTGTGGCTGCAAATTCTGAAAACCCACGGCCCCGCCTGCGGCGTCACCCGCCCCGTCGCGGTTTTGAGATTGGCCTCAGGCACGCTTTCTTCAAATAAGCTTGTGTCCAGCTATGACACGTGGCGTATGTACCGCGATATTGAAAAGCTCTCTGCCATGAAAAGTGCCGTGTATCTTTTCCGTCACCTCACGCAGCGTGTCTGGCGATATCGCAAACTGTAACCAGAAGCAGGATCTCCAATGCCAAAGGCCATTTTACACATCGGGACCATGAAAACCGGAACCACCTCTATCCAGGCGGCACTGGCCAACAATTGTGATGTGTTGAGCGATTGCGGTTACAGTTTTTTTGGTCCCCCGATGCGTCATTCTTCAATGCTGCAACCCGCTTTGAAAAGCATTGAAAAAAACACCGACAATCTGATCATCTCCGATGAGGGGCTATGGCATTTCGCAAACACCAGGCGTAGCGATACCGCCAAACTCGCTGAGCTTCTGTCAGGCTATGACGTCACCGTTCTGATCTATCTGCGCAGACCAGACAGCTTTTTGAACTCATGGTTCCAACAAGGGCTGAAAAGCGGCACAGGCTCGGGCACAATGACCGAATTTCTCGCCTCTTCATTTGTGAACACAGGGCTTCAGTTTGAAAAGCTCATTGCAAACTTCGACATGCTCTTTGGTCGCGGCAGCGTTCGCCTGCGCCCTTATGAGCACCCACAGCTGCATGGGGGCGATGCGGTTTCTGATTTCCTTCACACTGTTGATCTGCCTATCGAACGCTTCAACATTCCTAAGCGCTCAAATGAGACGCCGGATACGGATGATTTGCTTTTGCGCAGCCTGCTTCGCAGACCAAGCGATCACACGCAAAAGATGTCCGCACAGCTGGACAAAGTTGAAAAGCACCTTGACCGCTATGGCTACAAAGGCCGGCGCTATAGCTTGCTGACCAGGGAAGAGCTGACTCGTTTGAACGACACATACAAGCCAATCTTCCGCACACTTCAGGAGAAATATGGCGGCGGTGACAATTCTGATTTTTTCCAGTCATGGGCAAATCCGGATGATGTCAACGAGGGGTTGCTTGGCCTGCGCAAGACCCAGGAAGCCATCATGCGGTTGGCATCGATTAGATAACACGGCCCTGTACACGACAGCAGGGGGTAGGAAATCGATATGTGATTGGATTCTTCAGTTTCGATGGAATGAATTCACCCCTGTTTCCGGACAAACTAGTTCTTGGTTCTATGCGGCCATTGCCTCATGAGCCCGCCCGTACTGAGCGCCAATAACGGCAGCCCATTCTCGGAAACCTTATGCCTAACCTGTAAGTATCGTCTGGAATGGTCGGGCCAGGGCTTCGCCACCAAAGCGGATATTCAAGCCCGCGTCCAAAACTTCGCTGTCTCGTACAACTGCGAAAACATGCACAGCGCGACCAGCTTTCCCCGCCGAATGCGCACCGCCCACAAATCGTGCAACTCCCCGCACACCAAATCCCCAGCGCTAATCAGAAAAGGTCCGAAACCGGCAACAAGCAGGCCTCACCCTGACAGAGCGCTTTTTGATCGATATGATCTAGTTGTTAATAATGAACTTATTGGATGACCGCAGATTCACAAGCCCGATTGTCATAAGCGCGAGTGATACCAGAATGACGTACAACCACGAAATATATGGTGCTTCGTACTCGGGGTAGAAACCGACTCGCAATGTGCCAACAATATGGATTAGTGGATTCCACCAAAGCAGCGCCTGCATATCGTCGGGTAAGGTATCAAACAGGTAGAAAATCGCAGAGATAAAGAACATTGGCCTGCTGAGGATGCGCCAGATGTTACGCCAGGATGGAAATATTTCGAACAATGTCGCGTTGCACAACCCAACGGACGTCCCAATCATCAGGGCAAGACCGAACCCCGCAAACACATATCCAAACTCTGCAACCTGTGAACCTGTGTAAACAAGGAGGCCACCAAATACAAAGAATGCAGTTGTCATTTCCGTCAGGGATATCAATACGAACCGGCCCAGGATCACATCCGTATACGTAACGGCGGGGTAAAACAGCAGCGCTTTGTTCTGTGAAATGGCGGCTGAAATCTTTCCCTGACAGGTATTGTAAATGCCAAAGGGAATATATCCTGTCGCGTAAAACAACGGGAAACTGTACCCAAGGGGTGGCTGCCGAAAGATCAGGGAAAATGCAACGGTGAATACCAGAATAACACCGATTGGCTCAATTACAGCCCACAAATAGCCGAGAGACGAGCGACCGAATGTCGTTGTCATTTCACGCATGCACAGTGCTGCAATGACCCTTAAGGTCTGAAAGGGAACATGCCTGCGCTGAACGTTTTTTGTGGAGGAAGTCTTTCTCATGGCGTAACGTTATAGGTAATTGAACTTGGACACAATTGTTGTAGATGTTGGTTGTGCGTTCTAAAAATAGGTGCTGGAGTATGACAGCCAATTCAACGAAACAAGCGGGTAATGAGCAGGTTCGTCCATCGGTTCCGCTTCCGGCCCGGAAGGTAAAAATGCAAAGCCGGCACAAATTCCTGATCTGGTCATTTATGCTCGTTGTTCAGTTGCCCGTTGGATTGCTTGCACTTTATCTGGGTGTGTTCGCCACGCCTCAGTTTGCATCATCAATGTCGTTTTCTATTCGCTCAGAAGAGTTTGCGAACCCGTTTGATGCACTGTCTGGTCTTGGCGAGCTATCATCGGGTACTTCATCTGATGCGCAGATTGTCTTT
This sequence comes from Halocynthiibacter styelae, assembly GCF_016123485.1. Taxonomy (GTDB): domain Bacteria; phylum Pseudomonadota; class Alphaproteobacteria; order Rhodobacterales; family Rhodobacteraceae; genus Halocynthiibacter; species Halocynthiibacter styelae. The sequence goes on from NZ_JADCKQ010000011.1 coordinate 25,307, forward strand.
GACTTTATTCGCAGCCAGAAAATCGTGCGGACTATTGATGAACAGCTCGGCTTGCGGGCCCTGTATTCAGCACCAGACAATGACCCGGTTTTTACAATTTCACCTGACGTTCCCGTAGAGAAACTGGTCCAGCACTGGCATAGTATGGTTCAGATCAATCTGGACAAGGGCAGCGGAATTGTCCGGGTGAAGGCATTTGCATTTAGCCCCGAAGACGCAAGACGTATCAACCACAATATTTTACAGCAGTCGCAGGAGCTGGTAGATCAGCTGAGTTTTCTGGCGCGTCAGGATGCAATTGGTTATGCCCAGGAGGATCTTGAAAGTGCTCGTGAACGTCTGAAAGTTGCGCGTCAGGAATTGAGTGAATTCCGCTCTTCTGCGCGCATTATTGATCCTACGATTGCTGTTCAAAGTCAGGGCGGGGTATCAGCTGCACTGCAACAACAGCTGGCTGATGCCTGGATTGAACTTGATTTGCTGACAGCCGCCACCACGCGTGAAGATGATCCGCGGCTTACGCAATTACGTCGACGGGTTGCTGCGATTGAAGGGCGGCTGGAGGAAGAACGGCAGGCTTTGGCCGGGAGTGCGAACAGTGGTATGGTCGAAATTGTCGGTCGTTTTGAAGCGCTTCTTGTCGAACGCGAATTTGCCGAGCAGGCTTTTGTGTCCGCCGCTGCCGCTTTTGATGTCGCGCGGGCAGATGCCGGACGCCGTACAAAATATCTCGCAGTTCATATTGAACCGACGCTGTCGGATACTGCACTTTACCCACGTTCCTGGGTGATTATCCCAATTGCCTTTGCCCTATTGCTGCTTAGCTGGGCTGTTGCAATCATGGTGGCATATTCCATCCGCGACCGAGGGTGACCTACTGTGATTGTGCTCGAAAACCTGACCAAAAGCTTTCTTCTCGGCGGGCAGCGAAAATATGTGGCACGGCAGATAAATGCGACATTCCCTGCGCGTACATCTGTTGCTCTGATTGGGCGAAATGGAGCAGGTAAGTCCACCCTGCTTAAGATCATTGGCGGAACAATGCGGCCGGATGCGGGCCAGGTATTAAGCGAAGGCGCGATTTCCTGGCAAATCGGTTTTGCCGGGAGCTTCCATCCAGAACTGACCGGCCTGCAAAATACTCGCTTTATTGCACGTGTGTATGGCGTGGATACCAGAGAGCTTGAAGACTATGTCAGTGATTTTGCAGAATTGGGATCAGCATTCAGGGCACCCGTTCGCACCTATAGTTCAGGTATGAGGGCCCGCCTGGCTTTTGGCGTGTCTATGGGGATCCCGTTTTCTTATTACCTGATTGATGAAGTGACTGCAGTGGGCGACAGGTCTTTTCGTGCAAAATGTACCGACGTGCTGAACGATCGCCTGAGTCAGGCTGGTTCAATTGTTGTGTCTCATAGCGCAAGCACATTGCGGTCAATTTGCTCGGCTGGTGCTGTTCTGGAAAATGGTATCCTCAGATATTTCGATGATATTGACGAGGCACTGGAAGTACATCGTGAGAATATGGGAGAGGAACCCAAACGGAAATGAAGAACACCACGCTGCAATCTTCGACATCGCCCAATTGGCCTTGTAGCAGTTCCGTTCTGGTCTCTGAACTCACTTGCGACCTTTCGTTCGAATGCCGGGGGCATTTACCACCCAGCGATGAATGACGGCGACGTGGGTTATAAAAGTTGTTGATATACTGAAATACTACGCCTTCTACCTGACCATGTGCGTCCAACATTCAAGTGCAGTTCCAGCAACTCTCCAGTCATACACAGCCGCCCATAATTTTTCAGGCTGAGGCCACTCGGCTCGCGGATCTGATCCAGAATGACCATATCATCATGCTGTCCCCGCTCATACTTACACACAAGCACTGCCTACCAGTGGCTGGCTCATCGACCATTCAACCGCCGTTGCTTAACTTGTCACTGTAGGATATGGGTTTCTGTGCAATGGGGTGCTTCCATCACGCCTGCTGTTTCGCAACGGCTCCCGGCCCAATGTTGTTTAGGCCGGGAAGGCTCAATTCCTCTAGATAAATACGATATCGTCCGAGACCGCTGTGATGGTTGTGTTCTCAACCGTGATTGTGCCCGAGCCATAATCTATGGTGGTATCACCATTCGCATAGGACAGGGTGAGGTCCTCAAGCATCAGACCGGAGATCTTGAGGTGGATTTTGTCATAATTGTTCTGGAAATCCACGATCTTGTCGTCGCCGCTATTGGCGAAAAAGACAAACTTATCCGCACCACCCCCACCGCTGAGCAAATCATTCCCCGCACCACCATAAAGGTCATCGGCACCGACCCCGCCATAAAGCGCGTCATTCCCACCCCGACCGAACAGATCGTCGGAACCATAATGCCCCCAGATCGCATTGTTGGCATGATCCCCCAAAAGTGAGTCGTTGAAGGCAGAACCGTAAAGCCGTTCGATGGAAAAATACGTATCCCCGATGGCATTTCCCCGATTGTTGGAACTATTCAAAAGATCAGCCGTTACGCGTGAGCCACCAAGGTATTGCGCGCGATCATAGCCGGCACCGCCGTTGAGAACATCGCCTCCCGAGCCCCCGACAAGGACATCATTGCCCGCGCCACCGTAAAGCGCGTCGTTGCCCCCTCTGCCAGAGAGGAAATCGTTACCATTGTGTCCCCAGATCGCATTGGTGGCATGGTCACCATACAAACCATCCCCAAAGGCAGTGCCGTAGAGGCGCTCAATGGAAATATACGTATCCCCGCTCGCGGCACCCGTATTATTGGAACTGTTGAGAAGGTCAGCCGTGACAGCAGATGCCCCAAGATATTGCGCGCGATCGACGCCGGTACCACCGTTGAGAACATCGCCCCCCGAACCCCCGACGAGAACGTCATTACCCACACCACCATAAAGCGTGTCATTGCCACCCCTGCCAGAGAGGAAGTCATTACCCTTGTCCCCCCAGATCGCGTTGTTGGCATGATCACCATACAAACCATCCCCAAAGGCAGTACCATAGAGGCGTTCGATGGAAAAATACGTATCCCCGCTCGCGACACCTGTATTGTTCGAACTGTTGAGAAGGTCAGCTATGACCGCAGATGCCCCAAGGTATTGCGCCCGATCAATGCCGGTACCACCATTAAGAACATCAGCACCATCCCCCCCTACGAGGACGTCATTGCCCGCGCCACCAAACATTGTATCACCTTGATCACCACCAATCAGAATGTCATCAGCGTCCGACCCGATCTGCTCATTTGTACCGATAAGCAGCGGTCGATTTGGATCTGTGAATTGGTCGCCAAAGATATCTTCAATCGTAATCGATGTCTGGTTCAGGGTTCTTACATGGATCTGTTCATCATTGAAATTCAGCGTAATCCCCCAGTCTTCCACAACATAACTGATCTGCCCGATGTAATAGAGCCAGTTAAAATGACTGAGATCCAGTCGGTCCACGCCGGGTTCAAAGTCCTGAATGATGTCAGTCACCCCATCTGCCTCGAAGACAAAGATATCCGCCCCAGCTCCGCCCCAGAGCACATCAGAACCCGACCCATCATAAAGAATATCCGCACCGTCACCGCCGTAGATATTATCATCCCCCGGGCCGCCATAAATCAGATCATCCCCACTGGTTCCGGTAATACTATCTTGCAGTGCAGTGCCATAAATGACGTCTCCGTAGTTCGCGGCAGAAAGAGAAAACTGCGTCACACCTGATTCATTGCCAGAGGTTACAAAAACCTGCACTTCATCACCCAGAACAACTGCCGAGATGGACGCAATGTTATCAAGTGTCGTGTTCAGTTCATCAGCAATGCTCTCCAGATGCAGCAATGTCCCGTCCGGCAGGATGGTAAACAGGCTGATACCGTCATCCCCGCCACCAGCCAGGACAAAGCCGCGATCCCCGATGGTGAAAGTTTCAATCACCGAAGCATTCTGAAAGCGGGTGTGCGATGTATCAATGATATGATCCGTTACATTCAGAATGCCGTTTCCTTCCACCCTGAGTACGCTGAGAGAGTTGCTGAGCGCCGACGCCACGATGACATAGCTTGCGCTACCTACCTCCAGCAGTTCCATTGCAAGTGGTGTGTTTATCCCCAGTTCAAGCGCTGCTCCGACAGTGTCGGACAAGCTGAGCGCCCCCGTTGCATCGTCAATGCTATAGATGCTGATCCCGTTCTCACCCGCCGATGTGACCAGCAGGAATGAATTCCCCCCGACACTGATCCGCAGCATATCCGTGATGTTTGTGCCGTAGCTGTCCTCTGTATCTGAAATGCTCAGCTCTGGCCGGGCCGTGATCTCTGTGCCAATTTCGAAAACCTGTATCTCATCCCCCGAGGCAGAGACGGCGTAATAATAGCTGGCTTGTACTGGTACTGCCCCTTCCGTAAGGGCCGCGAATTCTGCGGAACTTCCATCTCCTGGTAACAAAACCGGGGCTGTAGCACTTCCGTCTTCTTCCAGCGCATAAGCGATCAGGTTCCCGGAAGCATCCAGACCCGTGATCGCATATTCTACATTATTGAGTTCCAGAAAGGATAAGTCGGATGCTGCGAACAGTGTGGTGGTTTCATCATAAACGGCAGACCCCGCAAGCACCGCGATCTGCCCCTGTGTCAACGCATAGCTGATCAGACCGCCATTGATGCCGGATGTACCATATAAATAGACGCCCAGAGATGTCACAGAGACATGCATGCCAGTGATATTCTGGTCGATCCCATCCAAACCAGGCAGGATGACGCCCGTCAGTCCCAAGTATGCCATATTCCACCTTCACCCAATTTCTGAAGGTAGTCTGGGAATACAATGAAGCCCGCCGGGTACCGGATTTTGTTTAAATCATGTCTCTTGTTTAAGATTCTGAGCGAACCTTAACTTTGTTGTTTACGGTCTGTTAGGAAGGCCAGGACAAGACCTTCCCCACCGTGCGGCTTAATTCTGCTCTGGCACCAGTATCTCGCGCTTGCCGACATGGTTTGCAGCACTAACAAGACTTTCTTCTTCCATTTGCTCTACCAGACGCGCGGCTTTGTTATAGCCAATCGCCAGTTTCCGCTGGATGTAAGAAGTCGAACATTTGCGATCTTTGATCACAATCGCTACCGCCTGATCATACAGCGCGTCTTCACCATTGGTGTTGCCACCTGTGTTCAGACCAAGCACAGCGTCGATGTTGTCAGCCTTGTCATCATCCGGGCCATCCACCACGCCGCCAATATATTCAGGCGGGCCAAAGGCTTTCAGGTGGTTGACGATTTCTTCGACTTCTTCATCAGCACAGAACGGCCCGTGCACACGGGTAATCTTGGACCCACCCGCCATATACAGCATGTCACCCATGCCAAGCAGTTGTTCCGCGCCCTGTTCACCAAGGATGGTGCGGCTGTCGATCTTGGATGTCACCTGGAAGGAAATCCGGGTTGGGAAGTTTGCCTTAATCGTACCGGTGATCACATCCACAGACGGGCGCTGTGTCGCCATGATCAGGTGGATACCAGACGCACGCGCCATCTGCGCAAGACGTTGAATACAGGCTTCGATTTCCTTACCCGCCACCATCATCAGGTCAGCCATCTCATCAACGACCACCACGATATATGGCATTTTCTCGGGTTTGTTTTCTTCGGTTTCAAAGATCGGATCGCCGGTTTCTTCGTCAAATCCGGTCTGAACCGTACGTGAGAACATTTCATTCTTCGCCAGTGCATCTTCGACACGGCCGTTATAACCCGCAATGTTACGCACCCCCATGCGCGACATCTTGCGATAGCGTTCTTCCATCTCACCCACGACCCATTTCAGGGCCACAACCGCCTTTTTGGGGTCGGTCACAACAGGCGACAGCAGATGTGGGATGCCGTCATAAACGGACAGTTCCAGCATCTTCGGGTCAATCATGATCATCCGGCATTCATCCGGGGACAGCTTATACAGCAGCGACAGGATCATTGTGTTGATGGCAACCGATTTACCAGAACCCGTGGTACCCGCGATCAGCAGGTGAGGCATCTTGGCAAGGTTCGCAACAACCGGCGCACCGCCAATGTCTTTGCCCAGCGCAAGCGGCAGGCTGTGGCTGCCATCGCCAAAATCACGACCTGACAGGATCTCACGGAAACTGACCATTTCACGTTTTTCATTGGGCAGTTCGATACCGATCACGGACCGGCCCGGCACGGTGGACACACGCGCAGACAATGCGGACATGGAACGGGCGATATCATCCGCCAAACCAATCACACGGGACGCTTTCAGACCGGGCGCAGGTTCCAGTTCATACATGGTAACAACAGGGCCAGGGCGCACAGAAACGATTTCCCCTTTGACGCCATAGTCATCCAACACGCTTTCCAGCATGCGGGCGTTTTCTTCCAGGGCTTCATCAGACAGGTGATGGCGTTCAATGGTATCCGGGCTGGCCAGAAGGCTCAGCGGTGGGTTTTCATAGGTATCAGCCTGCTGGTCAAACTGCAGTTTTGGCTGCGCCTCAGCCTGGGCCTGGCGGGACGGTTGAGCCAGCTTGTTCGGCGCATGTTGCACCACAGCTTTCTGAACAGGCGGCTGTGGGATCTGCATCGGTGCCGCCATCTGTGGTACAGGCGCGGCCACAGGTGCTTCATCTTCCCAGGGCTCTGCGAAATCATCTTCCTGATATGCAGAGTAATCTTCCGGCAGCTCTTCAATCACCACATCATCGTGGTAATCCTGCATTGTTTCTTCTGCCTGGAAGGCCGACCAGTCATCCTGTTCCATCGGCGCAGGTTCTGCCACGGGCATTGGTGCCTCAACAGGGGCACGCAGAACGGGCGCGACAATAGGTGCAACAGGCTCCATAACGGGTTCCTGGCGGTTCAGCTGTGGTTCCGCACGCGTTGCTGCCGGGCGTGGCGCGGTATTGGCTTTCAGAACCGGCACACGACGGCGGCGGGCCTGGATGGCATCGGTGATCCGGGACTTAATACGATCCCCACCATCTTCATCCACAGGTGCATCATAGGCCGGCGGCTGTGTTTCCACGAGTTCCGGTTCAGGTGTGCGACGCAACAGAGATGCCAGCAGCCCGGGCTTTTCGACAGCTTCCGGTACGGGTTCTGCATATTGTGGTTCTGCATAGGCCTGAACCTGGGGTTCCACATATTCTGGTGTTGCGTATTGTTGATCCGAACGAACAACTTGTGCCGCCGCCCGTGCAGGGACAACGGGTGCAACAGGTTCATAGGCTTCGGGACCGTCATGAATGACAACCTCTTCCTGATGCAGACGCGCGTTTTCCTGCCGGGCAAGGCGCGCCTCATTCAGGGATTGCGCGGTTGCACCGGCTTTTTGCACACCCCGACCGATCAGTTTCATCACCAGCGCATAGCCCATCACCGCCCCAATAAAGAGGAAGCGACCAAAGCTGCGCAGTTCTTCCCGGGTGAACCCCAGGACAGGCAGCAACACAGCAATCATTGCCAATGCAGAGAGGATAGAAAGCAAGTTTACCCAGACGGCCAGGCCACCCAGGCTTTGCATCACGGAAATAACCGCACCGGAAATGACGTCACCAATGACGCCACCGGGGCCAAAACTATGCACCCACAGATCAGACGTGCCGACAGATGATGCAAAAACAGAAATCGACGCATACAGAGAAATCAGTGCAATCGCGACAGGCGCGAACAGAATGCGTGGCATGATGCGTTCTTCGCCATAGTGCAGCACATATCGCGTGCCCCAGGTCAGCAGAACCGCAACAATGCCCCAGCCACCCCAGCCAACCAGCGTGTAAATCATACCGGACAGGTAGGCACCGGGTGTGCCGAACATATTCTGCACAGGCCCATCTGACGCAACAAACATGCTTGGATCAGAGGGCGAATACGTCCAGAGCATCAGCGTAACAATTAGGCCCGCAATGATCATTCCCACGCCCATCAGTTCCTTGCCACGTTTTTCAAGCGCAGCCTGGGTGTTGCTGTCGAAAAGAGGATCACGTTGTCTGATCTGATAAGACGCCATTTTACCTGTCCTTACACATTCTCAGCCGCTTCACAGGGCGGATTTATACTTATTGGGATGAAAACCATCCGTCATCACTACACTTGCGGACATGGGGAAACACCCAGGTGAAGATACACCTGGTGCGTGGAATTCTATCAATAAAGAAAGGGGCTGCGCCCGCTCTTCTGAAACCATATCTGCCTCTGTTCCGGGATCGTTTCGCCCCGATTAAGACCAGAATACGGCGCAGATGGCTGTCTGTCCAGCCCGTGATGTGACCGGCGGGCAGAACCCGCCGATCTCTGTGACTCTTTTACGCCAGCGCCGCCTCTGCCGCAGCGCCAAGACGCAGCAGGCGTTCTTCGGTATCCGGCGGTGTCATCAGCGTAATACCGCAGGAAGGAACCCCGGTGGGCAGGGTCAGCGCGGTCAGCCCCATCAGATTGCCGATCCGCGTATTGCGCAGGGCGAGCAGGTTTTCGGTAATATAATAATCATGATCCGACATCAGCCGTTCCGCATTTGGCGGCAGAATGGGGGATGTCGGCATGATCACTGCATCATATTGCGCCACAGCGCTCAGGTAGCCCGCCCGCAGTTTTTCCATCTTCTGCCAGGCCGCGATATATTCCCCGGCGGACCAGGACTGACCCAGTTGAAACCGCCCCAGAATTTCAGGGAACATCACATCCGGGTTGGCCTCGATCACGTCTTTCCAGGTGCCCCAGGCCTCACTTGTATAAAGAATGCTGGTCAGTTCCATGATTTCGGCAACTTCCGGGATGTCCCCACGATCCACCTGGGCCTCTGCGGCCTGAAGCCGTTCAACCGCGCTTTGGAACGCAGCACCCGGTGCGTCACGCACGTCATCCATCGCGACGGTTTCCAGCACAAGGAAACGTTTACCCGCCAGATCCGCACCACGCAGATCCGCAGCTTTGCCACCTTCCATCAACGCCAGCAGCTGGGCGCAATCTTCAACAGAACGCGCCAGCGGGCCAACCGTATCAAACCAGGCGCAAAGCGGAACGACACCTTCAAGCGACAGGCGGCCCGAAGTGGTTTTCAGCCCCACAAGGTCATTCCAGGCCGCGGGGATACGCACGGATCCACCCGTATCAGATCCAATCGCGGCAGGCGCCAGACCAAAGGCAACCGATGCTGCTGCACCAGAACTGGACCCGCCGGACACAGCATCATGATCATTCACACAGGGTGAACTTGCCGTGATCGGGTTCAGCCCCAGGCCAGAAAAAGCCAGTTCGGACATATGGGTTTTACCCACACAGATCAGCCCGGCAGCGGTGGCGTTTTTCAGAACCTCCGCGTCCTCATCCGGGATACGATCCTTCAGCAAAGCCGTCCCGGCCTCTGTCGCAACACCTGCTGTATCAAACAGATCCTTCCAGGAAATCGGCACACCATCCAGCGCACTCAGTCGCGCGCCGCTTTTGGCGCGATCAGACGCAGCCTTCGCCTCCGCTATCGCACGGTCCCGCGTCAGGCGGGCGTAGATGCGATCAGACATCTCATGCGCTTCGATTGCATCCAGCACGGCCTCTGTCAGATCCACCGGGTCAATCTCACCCGCGCCAATCATCCGCCCAAGTTCACTTGCGGTCTTATCCTGCCAGTTCAGTGACATGCCTGCCCTCCCAAAATCATTTTCCCGGACGGTAGCGGCACTGGGGCGCATGGACAATCCCCGCACAGTCACGATAGTGGGTTTTATGACCTGCGACTCAGATATCCTGATTGCAGGCGGCGGGCTGAACGGCCCCTCGCTTGCGCTTGCCCTGGCCGATGGCGGCCTGAACGTAACCCTTGTGGATGCTGCCCCCGATGGTGCGCGCGAAACGCAGGGGTTTGACGGGCGCTGTTATGCGCTGGCGCTCGCGTCCCAGCGGCTGTTTCAGGCGATTGGCGTCTGGCCCCTGCTGGACGGCAATGCGCAACCCATCCTGAACGTCAAAGTCACCGATGGGCGCGCGGGCGAAGGGCCTGGTCCCTTTGTGATGGGGTTTGATCACGCCGAGATCGAAGAAGGCCCGACCGGCTATATGGTTGAGGATCGCTTTATTTCCGGTGCCCTGCGCGAAGCCGTTGAAAGGCACCCGTTGATCACAAAGATTTCTGACGCAAAGGCTATATCGCAACAGGTTGACGGTGCGATTGTCACCGTGGGCCTGGATGATGGCACAAGCCACACCACCCGCCTGCTGGTCGGTGCGGACGGGCGCGGCAGCGGTGTTGCGTCACGCGCAGGCATCAAACGTAACGGGCACAGTTATCATCAGACGGCAGTTGTCTGTTCCGTAGCACATGAAAAGCCGCACAACGCCACCGCACATCAGTTCTTCATGCCCGACGGGCCGCTTGCTATCCTGCCCTTGCCTGGTGACCATTCGTCCATTGTCTGGAGCACATCCGATGACACTGCCGCCCGTCTTGCCGGGCTGAGTGATGATGACTTCATGGAAGAACTGCGCCCGGTTTTTGGTGATTTCCTGGGCGATATTTCCCTGTCCGGGGTGCGCTTAACCTATCCCCTCAGCCTGTCTCTGGCTGAACATTTTGTCAAAGATCGCCTCGCCCTTGTTGGCGATGCCGCCCATGGTGTGCATCCTGTTGCCGGTCAGGGGCTGAACCTGGGTCTGCGCGATGTCGGGGCGCTGGCAGAAGTCGTGATTGAAGCCCGCCGCCGTGGTGAAGATTTCGCCGCCGTTGATGTGCTGGCCCGTTATGAACAATGGCGCCGCTGGGATACCACAGTCATGAGCGCCGGGATGGACGGCGTTGTGCGCCTGTTCTCAAACGACAACCCGATCCTGCGGGCAGCCCGCGGCATGGGCCTGGGTATCGTGAACGCCCTGCCCACCCTGCGCCGCAACTTCATCCGCGAAGCCGCTGGCCTGACCGGTGATCTGCCAAAACTGATGCAAGGCCGGCAGATCTGATATTCGCGTTCAGTCGATCCGGCGGGCTTCGTCGATCAGCATGACAGGAATGCCATTGCGGATCGGGAAAGCAAGGCGCGCAGCGCGGGAGATGAGTTCCTGGCGCTTCGCGTCATATTCCAGAGGCTGCTGTGTCTGCGGGCAGATCAGGGCTTCCAGCATACGCGGGGAAAATTCGGCGTGGGATGTCGGGGTTTTGTCATTCATTGGATGACCTCAGTATCAGAGCTGCTGTAGATCGCATATTCAAGCAATGCGGTCAGGGTTCTGCGCCGTTCTGCAAGATTTAGCGCCTCAAGCAAAGCCTGTTTTTCTTCAATGGAAAACGGGCAGAGCATCGACAGGCTATTGACCAGCATTTCTTCCTCAGCCCCCTGGAGCTGTTCCCAGTCGGTGCTGAGATCGCGGAGATCAAAGTAACGCTGCAGCAGTTTCAGAAATCCGGTACGGTCAAAGGACGGATCTTTCGACATGCTGCGACTGTCGCCCTCAAAATCCCGCCAGTTCACCTGGGCTTTCTTATAGGGATTGAAGCCTTCCTCAATCTGTTCAATCCGAAAGCGCGACACACCGGACAAGGTGATCATATAGCGATGATCTTCGGTTTCAGTGAAGGATGTCACACGCCCCACACAGCCAATCCGATGCAGGGCTTCGCTGTCGGCTTGCATCGGTTGTACTATCCCGATCAGCCGGTGATCACTGCGCAAAGTATCGTCAAGCATGGTCAGATACCGCGGCTCAAACACATGCAGCGACAATTTCGCCCGAGGCATAAGGATCGCCTCGGACAAAGGAAACAGCGGAATAACATCAGGAAGGTCGGCGGGAAGTATCATGAAACCACCTTAACCTGTTTATCTGATTACGCAAATATCATTGATGACAGGCGACGGCGGCCGTTCAGAACCACGGGATCTTCCGGTTTCAGCGCTTCAAAAACGGTGAACAACTGCGCCTTGGCGGCACCATCATTCCAGTCACGATCGCGACGGAACAGATCCAAAAGCATATCAACTGCACCCTCAGGATCGCCATTCGCATGCATTGCAACGGCCAGATCCAACCGGGCCTGGTGGTTGTTTTCATCCGTATCAAGTGCGGCGCGCAATTCTGTCAGCGGGCCGGCATCTGCGGCCTGTTTTGCCAGATCAAGCTGTGCAGCGGCGACTTCGATTTCAGAAGCGTCAGAAATCTCAGCAGGCACACCATTCAACGCGGCTTCGGCCTCATCCAGCTGATCCATCGCCAGATGTGCGCGGATCAGACCGCCCCAGGCTCCGGCGAAATTGCCATCTTCTTCCAGAATCGCAGCAAACGTCTGTGCCGCATCTTCTGCAGCCCCTTCGGCCAGCATTTCTTCCGCAGCGGCCACAGCATCAGCCAGACCATTATCTTCTTCCGGGGCCATCGCAGCCAGTTTGTCTACGAAGGCTTTGATTTCAGACGGCGGCAACGCGCCCTGAAAACCATCGACAGGCTTGCCTTCAAAGAACGCATACACAGTCGGGACAGACTGAATCTGCAACTGCCCGGCGATGCCCTGGTTCTTATCCACATCCAGTTTCACCATGCGGACTTTGCCACCGGCATCAGCCACTGCAGCTTCCAGCGCCGGACCCAGGGTTTTACAGGGGCCACACCAGGGCGCCCAGAAATCCACAATCACCGGTACAGTCTGACTGGCCTCAATCACATCCTGCATAAAGGTGGCTTCTGATCCGTCTTTGATCAGGTCTGCGGGTGCTTCTGGCGCGGCGGTTTCATTTCCAAATTCTAACATTCTCTGTCCCCTCTGGGTTTCCTCTTAGATGGCGTGAAAACAGATCGGTTTCAAGCCCTGCGCGTCACCTGGTCGGTTAACAGAACCTTTACCCCACGTGCCCGCACACAGCGGAACTGAAAGGAATTTCAGTCCAGATTTGCGCATTCACAGCAGAGGCAGACCCAATGACCAACACGCCAATCCTTTCGATGCCCTATATCGCGCCATCCCAGGCGCAAAAACACGTCACCCATAACGAGGCCCTGCGCCTGCTGGATGTTCTGGTTCAGCTGGTGGCGGACAGTCGCAGTGACACCACCCCGCCCCCTGCCCCGTCAGAAGGGCAGTGTTTTATCGTCGCCCCCGGCGCCACTGGCGACTGGGCCGGTCAGGACGAACAAATTGCCCTGCACGAAAATGGTGTCTGGATTTTCATTGCGCCGCAAAGCGGCTGGATCGCCATGATCACCGATACGATGGAACTGGCGGTTTTTGATGGTGCGGCCTGGGGCCCGGTGAAGGCCAACCTGACATCCGATGCCCTCAACAATCTTGTGCATATCGGTGTGAACACCTCTGCGGACGCAACCAACAAGCTTGCAGTCTCCGCTGACGCCACATTACTGAACCATGCAGGCGGTGGGCATCAGCTGAAGGTGAATAAGAACACCCCTGGTGACACCGCCAGCCTGCTGTTCCAAAGCGCCTGGACCGGCCACGCGGAAATGGGGTTAAGCGGCAACACGGATTTCACTGTTAAAGTCAGCGCAGACGGCGGCACCTGGTTCACGGCTATGGAAACCGATGGCGCAACCGGGCGCGTCAGCTTTCCGTCCGGTGGCGTGCGCCTCATGCTGGCCGCTCCGACCACCTGGTATGTGGACCCGGGCAACGGCAATGACAGCAACAGCGGGTTGTTTTCCGGCACCGGTGCCTTTGCAACCCTGCAACGCGCGGTGGATGAGGTTCTGTCGATTGATGCAGGCGGCCATGCGGTGACAATCCAGCTAGCCGATGACACTTACAATCTGACAAGCCCCGTTGTGATCGACCAGCCCCTGGTGGGCGGCGGTGAGATCATGATCACCGGCAACACGGCCTCGCCTTCTCTGGTTGCGCTGAACAGCAGTGCGGGCGTGTTTGATGTGATCGGTGCGGTTGTGTCCCTGTCTGGTGTTGAACTCAGCACCTCTGCCCCGGCAGAGGTTTGCATCAATGGGGCTGAAAATGCCCAGATCACCCTGTCAGAAATCGAATTCGGCACAGGCGGCAGCGCCCATATCAGCCTGCAGAATGCGGAATGCGAAGTGGTTGGCGATGTTGAAATCACCGGCGATGCTGACCGTCACATTGCCCTGGACCACAAAGCCGTTTTCCGCATGGAAGGTCAGACCCTGTCCCTGACCGGCGCCCCCGATTTCCCGACCGCCTTTATCGAAGCAAACAACGGTTCCGCCGCCAGTTTTGATGGCAACAGTTTTTCCGGCACCGCCAGCGGCCCGCGTTATGACATCAGCGTGCTGTCTTCGGTCAACACCTATGGCGCCGGGGTTTCCCATCTGCCCGGCGGCAGCGCTGGCAGCACCAGTGATGGCGGAATCTACGCTTAAATCAAAAGCCCCGGCAGTGACCGGGGCTTTTTCTTACAGATCAAATGTCGCGAAAACCGGCGCGTGGTCGGATGGTTTTTCCCATCCGCGCACATCGCGCAGAACCCGGCTGCTGTGATGGGTATTTTTAATATCATCCGACGCCCAGATGTGATCCAGACGGCGCCCTTTATCCGCCGTATCCCAATCCTTCGCGCGGTAAGACCACCAGCTGTACAGCTTACCTTCTGTAATATCGCCGCGCGTCACATCATGCCAGCCGCCGGAGTTGCGCACGTCTTCAAACAGTTCAACCTCAACAGGCGTGTGGCTGACAACTTTCAACAGTTTCTTATGGTCCCAGACGTCATCTTCGCCCGGGGCAATGTTCAGATCGCCAACCAGAATGGATTTCTCCGGACGGTTTGCGTTGAAATAGTCCCGCATCTCGGCAAAGAAATCGAGCTTCTGACCGAATTTCTCATTCACTTCACGGTCTGCCACATCCCCACCGGCAGGGGCGTACACATTGTGAACGGTCACACCATTTTCCAGCCGTCCCGCCACATGACGCGCATGACCGAGTGAGGCAAAGTCCTGCATGCCCGCTTCTTCCATCGGGATTTTAGACAGGATTGCAACGCCGTTGTATCCCTTCTGGCCACTGGCAACCATATGTTCATAGCCAAGCGCCCGAAAGCCATCCATCGGGATTTTATCTACGGGGCTTTTACATTCCTGCAAACACAGCACATCTGGTGCGTGTTCCTCCATCAGTTTCAGCACAATCGGTTCGCGCAGACGAACAGAGTTAATATTCCAGGTGGCAAGTGTGAAACTCATAGCGGCTCTCTTCTCAATTCATCCGGTTCCGTGCCCCGGGCGGGACAGGCAGAATAGTCCGCCGGATACTGCCCTGAACAGCCTGAATTGACCAGAAAAGAAAATATCAAATTCCAGTGCGCTGACGCAATTAACGCTTGCGCCCGATGATCAGCGAAGGCACATCGGGCGAAATCTTTCTGACGAAGGCTGGATTCGGATGCTTGTTGTTCTGGGGCGCTTGCCCGGACATCCATACACCAAGGTCCACGACTGGTGGCCACCCCCCGCGCAGACCCTGCGCGGCTGAAGCCGTATCATCCACTTCCTTAAAAATTCCCGTGTCAGGAGACTTCCATGACCAACGTAACTCTGTGCGCCGATACGGCCACTGTTGAACTGACTTTCACAAGCGGTGCCAAGGCCGCTTTCCCTTACATCTGGCTGGCCGACAACGACCCGGCGGGCTTTCATCCGCAGACCCAGGAACGCATCACCGACCTGACAGCGATCCCGCTTGATATCACAGTGACAACAGCTGAGATCACCGACAGCAACCTGGCCCTCACCTGGAGCGATGATCGCCAGGCCAGCACATTCGATCTTTCATGGCTCGAAGCCCATATCCCCGGACAGCGCGCCGCTGACCCTGCCCGCACAGGGTTTCACCACTGGCGCAAAGATCTGGGAGCGACAGGCATTCCCCGCGTCAATGCCAATGCGATCCTGACCTCAGATGAAACCCTGACCGACTGGCTGAAGCAAACGCAGATCTATGGCTATTCCATCGTCGAAGGCCTGGCTGACAACACCGAAGCAGGCATGGATGTCGCCCGGCGCATCGGTTTTCTGCGTCAGACCAACTTTGGCGTGACCTTTGAAGTCCAGTCCAAACCAAACCCCAACAACCTGGCCTATACGCCAATTGCCCTGCCCCTGCACACGGACCTGACCAACCAGGAACTACCGCCGGGCTTTCAGTTCCTGCACTGCCTTGCAAACGAGGCCCAGGGCGGCGGATCTTTGTTCTGTGACGGCTACGCCATCGCAGAAGATCTGCGCCAGAACGATCCGGAAGCATTCGAGTTGCTTTCAACTGTCTCTGTGCCCTTCCGTTTCCACGACGAAGACACCGACATCCGCAACCGCAAACGGGTGATCAATCTGAATGAAGACGGGCAGGTGATTGAAGTTTGTTTCAACGCCCACCTGGCCGATATCTTTGATCTGGAACCCGCC
Organism: Halocynthiibacter styelae; assembly: GCF_016123485.1. Lineage (GTDB taxonomy): Bacteria > Pseudomonadota > Alphaproteobacteria > Rhodobacterales > Rhodobacteraceae > Halocynthiibacter > Halocynthiibacter styelae. The sequence goes on from NZ_JADCKQ010000011.1 coordinate 41,680, forward strand.
CTGATGACGCGTTTCTATCGCGCTTATCGCCGTTTCATGCAGATGACCCGGTCTGACGACTATCTGGTCACACTGAAGCTGAAAGGCGGGGAAATGGTGGTCTTTGACAACCGCCGTGTGATGCACGGGCGCAACGCCTTTGACCCGCAGACCGGTTTCCGCCATCTGCACGGCTGCTATGTTGACCGCGGCGAATTTGAAAGCCGGCTGCGCGTCCTGGCCCGCCCTGCCAAAACACAGGCCGCCGCCTGATCTGAACAACAAAAGGCCGGGATCATCCCCGGCCTTTTCCATTCCCTATTTGCCACGCCCTGAACACTGTGTCAGGCTGGTCACATGAATTTATTACGTACGAACCGCAATTACCGCCTTCTTTTTTCCGCCTCTTCAATCAGCAATCTCGGTGACGGTATCGCCGCCATGGCATTCCCATGGCTTGCGACGCTTCTGTCCCGTGATCCAATGGCGATTGCCATGGTCGCAATGGCATCACGTCTGCCCTGGCTTTTCTTTTCCCTGCCTGTCGGGGTTCTGACAGATCGCCTGGACCGCCGCCTGCTGATGGTGCAGGCGGATATCTTCCGGGTGATCCTGACATTGGGTGTTATTGCCCTGATCTTTTCCGCCGGCCCGCTGCCGGCTGCCAACAGCGCACATCTGATCTGGCTGTTGGCGGGTGCAGCTTTCCTGATCGGCACCGCCGAAGTCTTTCGCGACAATGCCGCGCAAACCATGCTGCCCTCTGTCGTGCATAAGGATCAGCTGGAAACCGCAAATGGCCAGATGTGGAGCGCCGAGCAAATCGCCGGTTCCTTCATTGGCCCGCCCCTGGCCGGTTTCCTGATCGCTTACTGGGTGCCCCTGCCCTTTGGCATCAATGCGCTGGCCTTTGCCCTGTCCGCCTGGGCGCTCTGGTGTGTTTCCATCACCCGTGTCGCGCCACCTGTACGACGCAAATTTATGACCGAGATGATGGAAGGTTTGCGCTGGATGTGGGCGCATAAAGTCATCCTGCGCTTTGCCCTGATGCTGGGGCTGCTTAATGCGTTTGCCACCATGACCATCACAGTCTTTGTGCTGTTTTCCCAGGAAGTCCTGCATCTGAACGCAACACAACACGGGCTTCTGATGACCGCAGGGGCATTTGGCGGTGTGGCCGGCGGGCTGCTTTGCCCGAAGATCATCAATCGCCTGGGCGCGCAGCGCAGCATTCACCTGGCACTGGCTTTATTCCCATTGCCTGCACTGATCATTTTTTTCACAGCATCCCCCCTGATCGCAGCAATCGCACTGTTTGCAGAAATGTTCGTCGCAATTTTATGGAACGTCGTAACGGTTTCTTATCGGCAGCGTTTTATACCCGATGCATTGCTCGGACGTGTGAATGCGATCTATCGCTTCTTTGGTTGGGGCATGATGCCGCTCGGCGCCCTGGCCGCAGGCCTTGTGGTTGAATTTGCAGAACCAGGCCTGGGCAGGGAATTCGCCTTGCGTTTGTCGTGGTGTATTGCAGCCCTGGGCTACGCAATAATGTTTGTGTATGGTCTGTTCCGACTAAAAATCTGACGGACAGAAACATAACTTCAAGACAGGTTGCGTCTATCGCCGGGCCACCGATAAAACGCACATCAGGAACTCATAAACACAGCCCGAACAGAATCAATCCGACGCAAACAGCAGCAGCGAATTCGTAGGTCACACCTATTAACAAAACACTCGTAACCGAACCTGACAAAATCTTAGTGCCATGTCTGACCCAGTAAAAAAAGGTAATTGCCGCGAAGTGCACCTATTTGTCACGAATGGTACACGCCTCCGGACTGACCTGTCTTCAGCGACACATTTCCTTCTTGGAAAGGTCACAATCGGCTGCGTAATCGGTTTTGCGGTTTTCCTCACCTCGTTCAAAAATCTGAAATTTGATGCCGAGGCGACGCTCATTTTCCGATTCTCCTACTGGCTTATGTGCGCATCACTCTGTGTTTTCCTCTGGTGGGTATTCATGGCGATTCTTTCAGTGACCTTCTGGCGCAAATGGCCGGACCGGGCGCTGCCAAGCCTGGCAATTTCCACCCTCGTTTCCTTTTGCATCGTCTGGATTGCCATCAGCATGTTAATCCTGTTCGATGTCGTTCCGGATTATTCCGTGATCAGCTACATCGAATTTGCGCGAAGCTGGATCTTCGTCGTGGGGTTTGAATTCTGTCTCGTAGTTTTTGTCTGGCCTGTTTACCAAAACAACCTGCGCGCTACGATGACTGCGGAAATCCCAACAGAACCACTTACGCCCCGCCCTGCCATGCCGGAGCTGAAATCAACCGACAATTATCTTGTTCAGATCGGTGATCTCACAGTGGATCACCGGATGCTTCTGACCATTCAGGCCCAGGAACATTATGTTGAACTCAGCTGTATCAACCGCAGTGATATGACCCGCATCAGCATCAGCAAAGCCGTGAAAGCGCTGGAAGGCGTCGATGGAATGCAGGTTCACCGATCCTGGTGGGTCGCCCGGCGCGCTGCGAAGCAGTTGAAGCGCGAAGCAGGAAAACTGGTGCTTGAGCTGAATTCAGGCGAAAATATACCTGTTTCCCGCGGACGAAGCGCGACTGTACGCACCTGGATGAAAACCATTCCACATGACGCAGGCGCTGTCGCAAAAAAAGACCCGGCATAAAGCCGGGCCAGTCCATAAGGGAGAGAAGTGCCATAACCCGGGCACCACGGGATTTCATCAGCTGACCAGACGATAACCGCCGGACTCAGTCACCAGCAGACGTGCGTTAGAGGGATCAGGTTCGATCTTCTGACGCAGACGATAAATATGAGTTTCCAGCGTGTGGGTGGTCACACCGGCATTGTAGCCCCAGACTTCATGCAACAGCACATCACGCGCCACCACACCATCGGCGGAACGGTACAGAAACTTCAGGATGTTGGTTTCTTTTTCGGTCAGACGAATCTTGCGATCATCTTCCGTCACCAGCATCTTGGTCGCAGGTTTGAACGTATATGGCCCAAGCTGGAACACTGCATCTTCAGACTGTTCATGCTGACGCAGCTGCGCCCGCACACGGGCCAGAAGCACCGGGAATTTGAACGGTTTGGTTACATAGTCATTCGCACCAGCATCCAGGCCCAGGATGGTATCGGCATCTGAATCATGGCCGGTCAGCATCAGGATCGGGCATTTCACACCCTGTTTGCGCATCAGACGGCAAAGTTCCCGACCGTCTGTATCCGGCAGACCCACATCCAGAATAACCAGATCGTAAATCGCTTCCCGCGCTTTTTCCATTGCACCCGCGCCGTCACCGGCTTCGAACACGTCGAAATCTTCGGTCATCACAAGTTGTTCTGCCAGGACCTCGCGCAGGTCCTCGTCATCGTCAACAAGCAGGATTTTCTTCAGGTTGCTCATGTTACTATCCTTGTTCAAACCGTCTTAGTGCTGCGTTGACTGTTAATTGAGTATGGCACAGTTATTTCACAAGAGGTCGAAACATTTTCTCACGCCCTCGTGTTTGACATACGATTTATGTTTCAATTTCCCTGGGAATTTCTTTATGTCTCAGGCAGACCTGTAACAATATAACGCGATGGCAAGCCGATGAACGCGCTTTTCCCGACTACAACTGAACGACTCGCGCGGGCCCGCGCGGATCTGCGCATGGGCGTTGCCATTGTCCTGACCGATGGCGATCAAAGCTTGCTGGCGATTGGGGCAGAGAACGTCAGCGCCGATCGGTTGGATGAAATGCGCGCCCTCGGGGACGTCAGCCTGACCCTGACAGCGCGCCGGGCCGAAACCCTGAAAATCCGTGCGTATGACGGTGACCTTGCCCGCCTGCGCCTGCCATCAGACGCCGGTGTCGCCTGGATCCGGGCCACCGCTGATCCCGCAGATGATCTGCTGCACCCGATGAAAGGCCCCTGGAGCGAACTGCGCGGCGGCGATTGTCAGCTGGCCCGTGCAAGTGTGCAACTGGCGAAATCTGCGCAAATCCTGCCTGCCATGCTCTGTGTACCAATTGAGGATGGGCGTGGTTTTGCCTCTGCCCATGATCTGACGGTGCTGGACGGGGCGGCAACTGAACTGCTGTTGAAGAACGGACACATCCTGACCCAGGTCGTGCATGCCCGCCTGCCTATGACCGTGTCCGAGGCCGGGCGTTTGCATATCTTCCGCACGGATGATGGATCCAGCGAACATTACGCGGTTGAAATCGGATCACCTGATCGCGATCAACCCGTCCTGACACGCCTGCATTCCGCCTGCTTCACCGGCGATGTGATTGGCTCGCTGAAATGCGATTGCGGCCCACAGCTGAACGCAGCCCTCGCCGCTATGGGTAAAAACGGTGCAGGCATTCTGCTGTATCTGAACCAGGAAGGCCGCGGCATTGGCCTTGCGAATAAGATGCGCGCCTATTCCCTGCAGGATCAGGGGTTTGACACGGTCGAAGCCAACCACCGTCTGGGTTTTGAAGACGATGAACGCGATTTCCGCACAGGCGCCGAGATCCTGAAAAAGCTGGGCTTTAAATCCGTACAGCTGATGACAAACAATCCCAATAAAGTCGCGAAGATGGAAGATATGGGGGTCAAAGTCACGGAACGTGTGCCTCTGAAAGTTGGGGAAACAGAACAAAACCGCGCCTATCTTGCGACCAAAGCAAAGAAATCAGGGCATCTGCTGTGACCCCAGGTGATCTGATCCTCACCCCGCGCGGCGTACGTTTCATGGGGCGTTACTTCCCCTGCAGTATCGGCAAAGGTGGCATTTCAGCGAATAAGCGCGAAGGTGACGGTGCCACACCCACCGGTATTCACAAAATTGTCGGCGGTTTCTATCGCCCGGATCGCATCGCCCCACCGCGCACAGCCCTGCCCATGATGCCACTGCGGCTGAATGATCTCTGGTCCGATGACGTGAAAGACGCGGAATACAATCACCTGGTCAACGGGCATAACTATAGTTTCAGCCATGAGAAACTGCGCCGCGCCGATCCGCTGTATGATCTGGTGCTGGTCACATCCTGGAACTGGCCGTGCGCCACACCCGGCAAAGGGTCAGCGATTTTCATCCATGAATGGCGCAGGCCCGGTTACGGCACCGAAGGCTGTGTCGCCTTCAGCCGCACGGATCTGCATTATATCGTGGAAAACCTGCGCCCCGGTGCGCGCCTGATCGTACCCGATCAGCCGTAATCACGCGCCCCGAAGATCGCGGATCCCACGCGCACATGTGTCGCCCCCTGGGCAATCGCGCGTTCAAAATCTCCGCTCATCCCCATGGACAGACCATCCACACCATTGCGTTCAGCAATTTTACGCAGCAGGGCAAAGTGCAGCGATGCTTCTTCATCCGCAGGCGGGATCGACATCAGGCCAACAATGGGCAGATCCAGCGCACGGCATTCCTGAATAAACGCATCCGCATCCGATGGCAGAATACCCGCTTTTTGCGGTTCTTCCCCAGTATTCACCTGGATAAACAGCTCGGGACAGTTGCCCAGCTCCTGTACCAGTCGCGCCAGAGTATTGGCAAGTTTCGGGCGATCAAGCGAATGGATCGCGTCAAACAGCTCCATCGCCTGCCGCGCTTTGTTGGTTTGCAGCGGCCCAAGCAGATGAACCTCAACGTCAGAAAACTCCTCACGAAACCCCGGCCATTTCCCGGCGGCTTCCTGCACTTTGTTTTCACCAAACAGACGATGGCCTCCGCGCAGAACAGCTTCGACCCGTTCATCAGGCTGCACTTTAGAAACCGCGATCAGCTTTGTGCTGCCCACAGCACGGCCAACCCGGTTTTCTTCTTTTTCAATTTTCGCGGTAATTTCTGAAAGTGACATACGCAGCCCCGTTGTTTCCGGGCTGATCTAACATCGCTTTATAACAAAAGAAAAGGGCCGGTCGAAACCAGCCCTTCCCTTATAAGAAATGTTCTTCTGAATTAGAAGGACATCGCCAGGCCCAGAGACCAAGAAGCTTGCTCACCAGCATCAGCAGAGATGTCGTTGGTGTAACCGAACTGAACAGCTGCGCCACCCAGATCGTAGTTTACAGCAATCGCGTAAGCATCAGTCTTGGTGCCGCCTACAGTTTCGAACTCACCGTAGTTTGCGTGAACCAGCAGAGCGCCGGAAGTGTAACCCAGGCCGATAGCCATGTGGCTGTCGTTGTCAGCTGCCAGAGTGCCATCCAGATCAGAGTAGTTCAGGATTGCGCGCAGGCCGTTTGCGAAAGTGGTGTCAACAGACAGACCAGTGTGCGCATTGGTGCCGTTGTCCTGGTAACCCAGACCCAGACCCAGATCCAGACCGCCCAGAGCAACGTTGTACTTAACACCCAGACCGAATGTGCTGTCTTCAGCAGGAGTATCAGCCATCTGAGCAGACAGAGCTACGCCGAAATCACCAAAGGTGTTGTCGTAACGCAGTACGTTGCCGTTTGGTGTGCCGTCCTGGCCGGAGTTGCCGTTGTAACCAACGTGAGTGGTGTGGTCGTCAGCAATGGAAGAACCCATGCCAACTTCCTGCATTGCCCAGTCCAGAGCGCCGTCAGTGTCACCCATGGTTACAGTGCCGAAACCACCGGAGATGAATACAGCAGCTTTGGTGCTGTTTGCGCCATCACGACCGGACTGAGTAGCACCGGATTCGTCGAGATCGATGGAAGCACCGAAAGTCAGGCCTGCATCGGTTTCACCGGACAGAGTGAAGCGCACGTCAACACCAGTGTGGAACTGAGTTTCGCCAGCAAATACGCTTGCGGAACCGCCAGCATCAGTCGCACGAGCGTCGCCGCCTACGAGACCCATTTCAGCCCAACCGGACAGAGATACTTCAGCAGAAGCAACGCCAGCGGTTGCTACGAGTGCGGTAGTCGCGAGAAGAATTTTGTTCATTTTGTTTCCCTCATGGAATTCAAAGGTGCATCCCAATTCAGGGGAATCTGAACCGGGTATGCTGTTGTTTCCCCATTTTCCCCCTCCGATTCAAGAAAAGCAGACAGCGCAAACAGAAAGACCCGCATAATGGTGCAGCTTTGCCACACCTCTGTCACAGCCCCAACACAAGCTCCGGGCGAAGATTTGCGCATACACACATGTACCCGCGTTATAAGAAGTGAAAATCCTTGCTCGCCCGCACAGGCCCCTGTAACAGGAAAGCGCAGGAAATTTTGAGGCGAGACAATGAAAACCGGCAAAACCTTTGCAAAGCTCAGCAGCATTGCTGCGATTCTTGTTCTGACAGCCTGTGATAACACAGGTCCTTCCAAGCCTCCGGTCTCCACAGAGAACCGTAACAACACCCCTGTCGATATTCAGGCGCGTCAGCGCATCGCCGGGCAGGGACGTGAAACCATCTGGGACATCTTTGACAACCAGTCTGATTCCAACACCACGCTTGAGGTGAACAAATACATCTGGCGTGCCAGCCTTGAAACGCTGAACTTCCTGCCGATTCAGACCGCTGATCCGTTTTCCGGCGTGATCTCTACCGGTTATGGCACCCCACCCGGTGGCGGCCGCAGCTACCGCGCGACGATCTATATCACCGATCCGGCCCTGGACGCACGTTCCCTGAACCTGTCCCTGCAAACATCCGGCGGTCGCGCCGTTGATGCAGACACCCGCCGCGCTGTGGAAGACGCGATTCTCACACGTGCCCGCCAGCTGCGCATTGCCGAAGGCAAACTGTAAGCCATTATAACGTCCGCTCTGGACCACCGCCCATTCACCGATTATGACCACGCCGGGCCCACTCGCCCGGCGTTTTCACGTAAAGGACCACCTGACATGTCCCGCTACACTGCATCTGAACTGGAACCCAAATGGCAGAAGGCCTGGGAAGAGGCCGGTGTTTTCACCGCCACCCGTGATGATTCCAAAGAAAAATACTACGTGCTGGAGATGTTCCCATATCCATCCGGCAAGCTGCATATGGGTCATGTGCGCAACTATACCATGGGCGACGTAATTTCGCGGTATAAGATGTCCTGCGGTTTCTCTGTGCTGCACCCGATGGGTTTTGACGCTTTTGGCATGCCTGCAGAAAATGCCGCGATGGCCATTGGCGGGCATCCGAAAACCTGGACCTATGAAAACATCGACACAATGGTCGAACAGATGAAACCGCTGGGCCTGTCTCTGGACTGGTCCCGCATGTTCGCCACCTGTGACGTAGAATATTACGGACAGCAACAGGCGCTGTTCCTCGATTTCCTTGAAAAAGGTCTGGTCTATCGTAAGAACGCCATCGTGAACTGGGATCCGGTGGATATGACCGTTCTGGCGAATGAACAGGTTGAAAACGGCTGTGGCTGGCGCTCCGGCGCCCCCGTTGAACGTCGTGAGCTGACGCAATGGTTCTTCAAGATCTCTGATTATTCGGACGAACTGCTGACTGCGCTGGACGGATTGGAAAACTGGCCTGCGAAAGTACGCCTGATGCAGGAAAACTGGATCGGCAAGTCACGCGGTCTGCAATTCAGCTTTGAACGTGTGGATGGCGAAGAACCCATCACCGTTTACACCACCCGCCCGGACACGCTGAACGGCGCAAGCTTTGTTGGTATCTCGCCGGATCACCCGATTTCCAAGGAACTTGAGGCCGATAATCCCGAAGTCGCGGCGATTCTTGCAGAAATGCGCAAGGGCGGCACCACGGAAGAAGCCATCGAGACCGCCGAAAAGCTGGGCTATGACACTGGTATCAAGGCGAAACACCCCCTGACCGGTGCGGAACTGCCCGTCTGGATCGCGAACTTTATCCTGATGGATTACGGCACAGGCGCAATCTTTGCCTGCCCGGCCCATGACCAACGCGACCTTGATTTCTGCCGCAAGTACGACCTGCCGGTGATCGACACATTCTTTGCGCTCGACAACGAAACCCCGGTTGAAAACGAAGCCTTCGTTCCGATGAAGTCCGAAAAAGTGAAATGGGTTAACCATTTTGCAGGCCTTGATGAGGCAACCGGTGAAGACGCCATCAACGTGACCATTGATCTGGCTGAAAAAGATGGCTGGGGCGAAGGTGTGACCAAGTTCCGCCTGCGCGACTGGGGCCTGTCCCGTCAGCGCTATTGGGGTTGCCCGATTCCCGTTGTGCATTGCGACAGCTGCGGCGTGGTGCCTGAGAAGAAAGAAAACCTGCCGATTGAACTGCCATTTGATGTCAGCTTTGATCAGCCAGGCAATCCGCTGGACCGTCACCCGACCTGGCGCGACTGTGCCTGCCCATCCTGTGGCGCGCCTGCGAAACGCGAAACCGATACGATGGATACTTTTGTGGATTCATCCTGGTATTTCGCCCGTTTCACCGCGCCAGATGCCGAAACACCAACCGATATGGCTGAGGCTGAATACTGGATGAATGTCGACCAGTATATCGGCGGCATTGAACATGCGATTCTGCATCTGCTTTATTCCCGCTTCTTTGCCCGTGCGATGCAGATCTGCGGCCACCTGCCAGACAAAGCGATTGAACCGTTTGATGCGCTGTTCACGCAGGGCATGGTGACTCATGAAATTTATGAGAACACCACACGCAAAACCCCCGAAGGGCGCACGCTGTATCACTACCCGGAAGAAGTCGAAAAACGCGACGGCAACACCTATGTTAAAGGCACGGATGAACAGTTGAAGGTTACGCCTTCTGCGAAAATGTCCAAATCCAAGAACAATGTGGTCGACCCGATTGAGATCATCAATTCCTACGGTGCTGATACCGCGCGTTGGTTTGTACTGTCCGATTCCCCGCCCGAACGTGACGTGGAATGGACAGCATCCGGTGCCGAAGCCGCTGCAAAACACCTGAACCGCGTCTGGAACCTCTGTGATCGCATTGGTGAGATGGACAAAGATGCAGCGGGTCAGGGCGATGAAGATCTGCTGCGCGAGGTCCACAAGGCGATCCGCGACGTGACCCTGGGTGTTGAAAGCTTCGGCTTTAACGCAGCGATTGCAAAGCTTTACGGTTTCACCAACACCATCCAGAAATGCAAAGCCAGCTATAAAGCACAGCGCGAAGCGATCATGACCCTTGCACAGCTGATGGCCCCGATGACCCCGCATCTGGCGGAAGATATCTGGGCACATCAGGGCGGCGAAGGTCTGGTGATCAACGCGCCATGGCCGAAAGCCGACGAATCTCTGCTGGTCGAATCTGCTGTCACCATGCCGATCCAGATCAACGGCAAACGCCGTGCGGAAATCAGCGTGCCTGTGGATATGGCAAAAGAAGAGATTGAAAAACTTGCGCTGGCCCATGATGCTGTGGTCAAGGCGCTCGACGGTGGCGCGCCAAAGAAACTGATCGTGGTTCCGGGACGCATTATCAATGTGGTTGTTTAAACGCCTCACCTTTACTCTCATGCTCACAGCCCTCACGGGCTGTGGCTTCACCCCTGCGCTTGCACCTGGGGACAGCGGATCTGCCCTGCCGGGACAAATCGAGATCATGGCACCGGATGACCGCAACAGTTTTGATGTCACCCGCCGTCTGGAAGAACGCCTGGGCCAGCCCCGCGATGTGAACTGGGATCTGAACTATACGCTGACCACAGATGAAGAAGGCGTTGGAATCACCCCGGAACAGGTGACCACCCGTTTCAACATTCATGGACAGGTGCATTTCACCGTAACCCTCAGCGGAACCGATCAGCAGGTGTTCAGCGGCCAGGTCCGGAACTCCACCAGCTATGCCGCCACCGGCAGCACGGTTTCCACCCTGACCGCAGAGCGCGACGCCCGCCAGCGCCTGATGTTCATCCTGGCAGATCAGCTTTATACACAACTGCTGCTGAACAGCGATCAGATCGTGCAATGAAACTGTCAGCGCGCGAGGCAACACGCTATTTCGCACAGCCGGATCCCGGTAAAACCGGCCTGTTGATCTACGGGCAAGACGCCATGCGCGTTGCCCTGAAACGCCAGCAGGTGATTGCCGCGCTTGTCGGACCAAAGGGCGAAGAAGAAATGCGCCTGACCCGGATCAACGGGGCAGAGTTGCGCAAGGATCCCGCACAGCTAAGCGACGCCGTGAAAGCCGTGGGGTTTTTCCCGGGCGCCCGTGTGGTCTTTGTCGAAGAAGCAACCGAATTCGCTTTCCCGGCACTTCAGACAGCCCTGGACGACTGGCAGGCGGGCGATGCGCAGGTTGTCGTGACCGCCAAAGCCCTGAAGGCCACATCCAAGATCCGCAAATTGTTTGAAGGCCATAACAATTCCTTCGCGGTTGGTATCTACGATGATCCCCCGGGACGCGAAGAAATCGAAGGTATGCTGAAGAAAGCGGGCCTGGCGGATGTGCCGCACGATGCGTTTGGCGTGATCGAAGATCTGTCACGCAGCCTTGATCCCGGCGATTTTGGCCAGGTGATTGAAAAGCTGGGCCTCTATAAGTTCCGGGATAACTCCCCGGTCACAGCCGAGGATATCGACGCCGTCGCCCCAACCTCCACCGAGGCAGCGCTGGACGATATGTTGAACATCGTCGCCGAGGCCCGCACCGCTGAAATCGGCCCACTGATGGCGCGTCTGCGCAGCCAGGGCGTCCTGCCCGTGACACTTTGCATTGGCACCATGCGCCATTTCCGTACGCTGCACGCTGCCGCCTCTGACCCGGGCGGGCCGTCTCAGGGTATTTCCCGGTTGCGTCCCCCGGTCTTTGGCCCGCGCCGCGACCGTATGACCCGGCAGGCGAATACCTGGGGCCTGCGCCGCCTTGAACAGGCCTTACAGATGCTGACAGAAACCGATCTGCAACTGCGTTCGGCATCCACCGCACCCGCCAATGCCGCGATGGAACGCACGCTTATCCGCCTTTCCATGCTTGCCAGACGATAGGAGCCTCACATGTATGAAGTCATCGGCGCAATCCGGTCCCGCACCCGTCGGGTTCTCTGGATGCTGGAAGAAATCGGCGCATCTTACACCCGCAACCCGGCGTCTGCCCGTTCAGACACCGCACGTGCAGTGAACCCAACCGGCAAAATCCCCGCGCTGATCGTTGACGGCACTGCCCTGACCGATTCCACCGCAATTGTGCAGTTCCTGGCAGATCGCCACGGGCAATTGACCTTTGAAACCGGTACGATTGAACGCGCGCAACAAGACGGGTTCACCCAGCTTGTTCTGGATGAATTTGATTCTGTCCTCTGGATGGCCGGGCGGCATGAACATTACCTGCCGGAAGAAGAACGCATCGCGGGCGTGCGTGACACCTGCGCAAAAGAACTGGCACGTAATATGGCCGCGCTTGCCCCACGTCTGGAAGGGCGTGAATTCCTGTTGGGGGATGTCATAACCGTCCCGGATCTGATCCTGACCCATTGTCTGGACTGGGCCCGCAGTGCCGGGTTTGAGATCTCTGAGCCTGTGCTGGAAGACTATCGCAAACGCCTGCGCAACCGCGATGCTTATCGCCGTACGCTGGCAATGAAAGAGTGATTTCAAACCGGGATGCAGGGCAACCCGCGGATTACCTTGCGCCTTATTTATAAGGTTAAAAATGCATTAAGCAGAGCCTGTCCGGCAGGTTTGGCTCTGTTTCAGAATTAACGCTTTCCTCACTGTTGCGAAATCCAGGCCGCCGCTGCACGCCCGGCATGGCGTCCGGTGGCAAGGCAGGCGGTGATCAGATAGCCGCCGGTCGGGGCTTCCCAATCCAGCATTTCCCCGGCACAGAAAAGCCCAGGTCGGTCTTGCAGCATCAGGCTCTGATCAAGCGCATTAAACCGCAAACCACCTGCCACAGAAATTGCTTCATCCAGCGGGCGCGGGCCTTCGTGGGGCAGGGGCATATGTTTGATCTGCGCGGCAGTGAATTCAGCCCCAACCTCGCGCAGCAGCGCAATCTTCACCGGGCTTAGCCCAACCTTACGCAGGTGATTGGTCATACTGTTTTTGCCCCGGGGTTTGTTCAGGCGCGCCTGCAGTTTCCCAGCATCCAGATCCGGCATCAGATCCAGGAACAGTTCCGCACCTTCGCGCATGTCCCGGGACACTGCATAAATCGCACTGCCTTCCAGCCCACGGGCAGAAATCACAAATTCACCCTTCACCTGATGCGCCCCGGCTTTCAGAACAACTGGTTTCACAGGCCTGCCAAAATGTTTCGCCATATGGTTCGACCAGGCTTTTTCAAACCCCATGTTCGCAGGCTTAAACGGTGCAACATCGGCGCCCATATGCTGCGTCCAGGCCCCATCCGACCCCAGCCGCGCCCAGCTGGCGCCGCCACAGGCAAGAACGGTTGCGTCCGGTGTCAGAATGTCTTCGCCACCCGCGCTAACGACCGAAACACCGCCTGGGGTGAAACCGTTCCAGCGGGTGCGGGTGCGCAGGGTCACGCCCAGCGCATCAAGCCGCACCAGCCAATTACGCAGCAAGGGGGATGCCTTCATCACCTTTGGGAACACCCGCCCGGAACTGCCGGTAAACACCTCCTGCCCCAGATCTTGCGCCCATGTTTTCACGGCCTCAGGCCCGAAGTCGCGCAGAATGTCTTGCAACAGATCTGGCGCATCGGGGAAAGCATTCAGAAACGCCTGTATCGGTTCATCTTTAGTCAGGTTCAGCCCGCTTTTCCCGGCCATCAGGAATTTGCGCGCGGGGCTGGGTTTTGCCTCGATCACTGTTACGGACACACCCGCCCGCGCCAGTTCTTCCGCCGCCACCAGCCCGGCCGGGCCGGCACCGATGACAAGCGCCGTTTTCATGTGGAAGCGATGGGCAGGCCGCCCTTAATTTCCACCACACGGTGCGGATATGGAATTTCAATGCCCGCGTCTTTCAACGCGTTCCAGACGATAAACATCACATCAGATGTGTATTTGTTTTCGCCGTCATCAAAGCCGTTGACCCAGAATTCCACCGCGAAATCAACGCCACTGTCGCCAAACCCGCGCAGCTCACAATCCGGCGGATAAGGGGTATCCAGCACGCCTTCGTGTTTTGCCACCGCAGCCTCGATAATATCCGGCACTTTGTTAATATCGGTGTCGTAGCTGACGGAAAATTCAACTTCATAACGGTTGGAAGACCCCTGATCGGAATAATTCACCACGCGGGTTGTGATGAAATCCTCGTTTGGCACCACAATCCAGCGGCCATCAAAGGTTTCCAGAAAAATCGCGCGCGCCGTCATTTTCACAATGGTCCCGGATTCGCCGCCGTCCAGTTCTACATAGTCCCCCACGGTCGCCTGACCTTCCAGCAGCAGGATCACGCCGGAAATGAAGTTCGACGCAATCTTTTGCAGACCAAAACCAAGGCCCACACCAATGGCGCCCCCCAGCACTGCAAGGGCAGACAGGTTGATCCCCATGATGTTCAGAAGCAGCAGGAAGGCGAGGCCGAAGATGAAGATCTCGGACGCTTTCACCGCCAGCTGACGGGTGGCAGGACGCAGTTCTTCCTGTTTCTGGATGTAAGTTGTGCTCTGGTCATTGGACCAGCGGCCCAGCCAGAACAGCAGCGCTCCGGCAATCACACCGCGCACCAGCGACATGACAGAAAAGCTGATATTGCCCAGCTGAATGATCGTGTTTGACAGGAAATCAATGGCAGGGTTCAGCAGGCCAAGCGTGTGCAGGGCCATGGCGGGCAAAAGCACATATCTGCCCAGCATCTTCAGGAAAGAATCCTTCACGATGTCCCGCACAAATGCCCGCACCGCCAGGAACAGAAAAACCCGTTTCCCAAAAGCAATCACTGCGCCGGACCCGAACAGGGAACGCGTCACACCTTCGCCCGCACCCGTGAACGCATAAGCCAGAAGCGGCAGCATCAGGGGCAGATAGATCAGCGCATAGCGGCGCAGACGTGCGACGATGTGTGTTTGTTCTTCGGGCGGCGTGACCAGGCGGACGATAACAGGCGTTGCCTTCCGCGTTACATACACAGCCAGGCCAAAGGCCAGAACCAACAGTGCAAACTGTGTCCAGGCCGCAGGGGACAATAGCCAGTCGCTGGCAATATCCCAGACCCAGAGCGCATATTCCTGCGCGGTCTCTACAATCCCGCCCTGGTTTTCAGCTGTTTCAATACTCACAATACTCTCCGGTCCTGGCACTCAGAATTTATGTGTGCATACAGTTTTTCGGTGAAATCTCAAGCTGAACGATACGTTAGCGCAGCATGTCCTTGATCGCCGCAACATGTGAGGCATCCGCATGACAGGGAATATCCGCCAGGGTGTGCGCTTCTGCCAGCAGATCGTCAGGCGCAAGAATGCCATCAATCAGGCCAAAGTTCAGGGCATCATCTGCCTCAACCTTCTGGCCGCTCATCAGGATCAGTTTTGCACGCGCCGGGCCAACCAGGGCTTTCAGCCGTCCGGGATCTGAAGGTTGCGGCAGAAAACCCAGCTTCATCACCGGATAGAAGAACTTTGCCCCGGGCACAGCGATGCGCAGATCACAGGCCAGCGCCATCCCCATGGCCCCGCCCGCAAGCGTGCCATTCAGGGCCGCAATCGTCAGACAGGGCGCGGCAGCGACAGCAGCGGAAAGACGTTCCCACAGGGGCGACGTCGCCAGCCCTGCGCGGGCTTCATCCAGATCGGCACCGGCGGAAAAGACTTTGCCCTCACCGGTCAGGATAATCGCCTTTACCCCTGAAACAGAGATTGATTCAAAGGTATCGCACAGAGTTTCCAGCATCGCAGCCGTCAGGGAATTTGCCTTATCCGGCCGGTTGATGGTGACGGTGCAAAGCGCACCGTCATTCTTTACATCAATCATTCAATCAGCCCTGCTGCACGGCGAATACCTTCATCACGCAGGGAAACTTCTGCCCCCCACCAGTCGCGCGCATCATCAGAACACATCCACAGCAAAACCTTCGCAGGCCAGTCTGCCGGAACATGGTCTTCCCATTCCAGCTGACTGACCGCATTGATGCCGGACACTTTGATGTCCTTCTGCATCTGCGTCGCCACAGTGCCCGGTGACAGTCCCATGATCCGCACACCCTTACCGCCGCTTTCCAGATGCGCCGCACGTGTCAGCATCGCGGTGCCAGCTTTTGAGGTGCAATAGGCGCTCCAGCCTTCCAGCGCGTTATGGGCCGCACCAGAACTGATCGTGATCACCGTGCCACGGCCCCGGCTTTCCATCCCCGGAACAACCGCACGCATACCGTAATAAACGCCCTTGGTGTTGATATCGATCGCCTTGCCCCAGGCTTCGGGATCAGAGGTGTTCAGCATCCCGATGGGATCAATCACACCTGCGTTGTTGATCAGAATATCAATCGGGCCAAAATGACGTTCGGCATGGGTGATCGCATTGACCATGTCAGGCCAGGACGACACATCCCCTGTCAGCGCCAGGGCATTTTCGCCAATATCCGCCGCGATTGCATTCACGGCATCGCCGGACCGGGCAAACAACACAACCTTTGCCCCCTGATCGGCAAACAAACGCGCCGCAGCTTCGCCGATCCCCCGGCTTGCCCCTGTGATAAATACGGTCTTCCCGGAAACTGTGGTCATTTCCTGCCTCCTTTTCAGCTTTACGGATATGTTAGAGCGGCTTTCCGCCCGGCAAAAGCGATTTTCCGCGCAGAATGTCGCAGGATCTTGAAAGAAATGCCCTGAACCCACAAATTCTTCACATGACGCAGAAACAACCCGGAATTTTCCCTCCCCTTCACACTCCGGCTTTGACTGTTTCTGCGATAAGTTGTGCCCCGGCATAATTCCGTCAGCCCCCCGTGGTAAGGTTTCCCCTCCTTGACCCGGTGGGGGGCTGCACGATAACTGGTTTCCAAATCCATCTGAAAGGCTTCATAATGAACCGCATTCTGACATTCAGCAGCCTCGCTGCGACTTCATCCATTCTGATGACCACAACCGCCCTTGCAGATATCACTGCATCTGAGGTCTGGCAGGCCTGGCAGGAAGATGCCGCCGCCATGGGCATGAGCCTGAATGGCGCATCCACCACTGAAACCGCATCCGGCCTGGACGTTTCCGCGATGGAATACACTGCGACCATCCCGCAGTTCGGTGAAATGGAAGCACCCCTGGAAATCCGCGCCGATCTGGGCAGCATGACTCTGACCGATAATGGCGACGGCACTGTTGGCCTGACCATCCCCGATAACCACACCATCGTTGTATCCTTCACCATGGGCGAAGACGGCGGTGCGTTTTCTGTTGATGCCGCATCTGAAGGCCGCGTGACCACGATCAGCGGTTCAACTGATGAGATGGTCTATGAAACCGCCACAGACAAAATGTCCTGGGAACTTGCAGACTGGTCCTTCACCGGAGGTGATGTTTCCACAGAGGATCTTGCACAGCTTGTGATCGAATTTGCCATGGCGATTGAGGGCCAGAGCAGCACATACACCGTTGACCGCACAAACGGTATTTCTGTCAGCGGCACCGATAACACCGCACAGCTTTCCTACAACATGAAGATGGAAACACCCGATGCGCAGGTGAATCAGAACGATTCCCTGGTACAGACCGGGATTCAGACTGCCGTTAGCATGACCCTGCCTGCAGGTCTTGATTTCACCAGCCCGGAAGGCGCGATCAATGCGCTGAGGGGTGGCCTGGGCTTTGCAGTTAAATCCACTGCCGAAACCAGCGTTCAGGAAGGCAACCAGATGTCGCCGCTTGGCCCTGTGCAAAGCAAAATCAACGCCAATGATGTGGCATTTGATATGACCGCAAATGGCGGACTGGTGCAGGTGATCGCCAATTATGGCGTAACTGCAATTGATGTGATTACCCCCATGATACCGCCTGTCAGCCTTGCGGCAGACGGTATGGCTGTCGACATGACCGTGCCGCTGATTTCTGATGGCTCCCGCGCGCGTTACATGGTGGCGCTGAACGATTTCACCCTGAACGATGAAATCTGGGGCATGTTTGACCCGACTTCCGTTCTGCCACGTGATGCAGCGCAACTGACCCTGGATCTGACGGCTGATCCTGCATGGCAGATTGATGTGCTGGATCTGGCAGCATGGGAAAATGTAAGCGAAGCAAACCTGCCGGTGAAACCAACCGACATTCGCCTGGATGCGTTTGAGCTGACCGTTGCGGGCGCAAGCCTTACCGGGACTGGCGCAATGAATGTGGATTACAGCGGCTTCGCACCACAACCAGCAGGTCACATTGATCTGGCGGCTTCTGGCCTGAATGGCTTGATGGACAACCTGGTGGCCATGGGGCTTTTGCCGGAAGATCAGGTTATGGGCGCGCGTATGATGATGGGTCTCTTTGCTGTTCCGGGTGAAGATGAAGATACGCTGAACTCCCGCCTTGAGATGAACGAAGAAGGCCATATTTTCGCCAATGGCCAGCGCCTGAAGTAAACCAGCTTCGGTCAAATGCAGGGCCGTCCCTTCCCGGGGCGGCCTTTTTTGTTGCGGAATATTCCTTGTGCGAAAGCCAGCGGGCAATTACCTGTAGCTGAAACAATAGACAGGCCCGATATGACACAGACCCTTTCCGACATCACCGACGCCCTGATCACTGCTGCCCGCAAAGCCGGGGCAGATCACGCAGATGCGCTGGCGGTGGAAGGGCAATCCGTTTCCATTGACGTACGCGACGGCGCTTTGGAACATGCGGAACGCTCTGAAGGCACGGACATCGGCCTGCGGGTGTTCATCGGCAAACGCACGGCGGTGGTTTCCTCTTCCGATACCCGCACTGACACCATCGCGCAAATGGCCGAACGTGCCGTTGCCATGGCGAAAGAAGCGCCGGAAGATCCCTGGACCGGGCTGGCTGAGACAGGTGAATTTGCCGCGCGTTTTGACGTCAGCGCGCTGGAGCTGGAAGACACATCAGACGAACCGTCGCCCAAAGCCCTGGAAGAAGACGCCTGCCGTGCCGAAGCAGCGGCCCAGGCGGTAGAAGGCATCACACAGGTGCAATCCGCCAGCGCCGGTTATGGGCGTCACAGCATTCACCTTGCGACCAGCAACGGATTTGGGGGTGGTTACGCCCGGACAAATCGCGGCATCTCCTGCGTAGCGATCACCGGCGAAGGCACCGGTATGGAACGCGATTACTATGGCGATTCCCGTATTTTCCAGAATGATCTGATCAGCCCGGAAGAGATCGGCCGCATTGCCGCCGAACGGACAGTGGAACGCAAAGGCGCGCGCAAGCCCGCCACTGGCACCTATCCCGTGATCTTTGACGAACGCATTTCCTCTTCCCTGATCGGGCATCTTCTGGGTGCTTCAAACGGTGCCTCCGTCGCACGCGGGTCCAGCTGGCTGAAAGACAGTCTTGGCGAACCGATTTTGCCAGAAGGCCTGACCCTGCGGGAAGATCCGCATCGCGCCCGCGTCGGCGGATCCCGCCCCTTTGATGGTGAAGGCATGGCGACACGTCCGCGCAATATCGTTGAAAACGGCGTGCTGACCGGCTGGACACTTGACCTGGCCACCGCCCGGCAACTGGGTATGGAAAGCACCGCCAGCGCCAGCCGTGGCACATCTTCCGGCCCGTCCCCTACCGCAGGCAATGTGACACTAACACAGGGGAATAAGACCCTTGAGGACCTGAAGCGCGACATGGGCACAGGCCTGTTGGTGACCTCAATGATCGGGTCCACCATCAACCCGAACACCGGCGATTATTCCCGGGGTGCATCTGGCTTCTGGATTGAAAACGGTGAACTTCAATACCCGGTGAATGAATGCACCATCGCGGGCAATCTGCGCGATATGCTGATGCGGATTATCCCGGCCAATGATGCGCGTACCCATCTGTCGCGCGTTGTGCCTTCGCTTATGATCGAAGGGATGACCCTTGCCGGTAGCTGATCTCAACCTTCTACGTGACGCGGCGCTTGCCAGCGGTGATATTGCGCGCAAATTCTGGCAGAAAGACCCGGATGTCACCGACAAACCCGATGGCGCGGGCCCGGTGACTGAGGCTGATCTGGCGATTGACCGGATGCTGCATACCGAGTTGCGCAGGGTGCGGCCGGATTATGGCTGGCTGTCGGAAGAGACCGAGGATGACAGCGCCCGCCTGAACCATGATCGTGTGTTTATCATTGATCCGATCGACGGCACGCGCGCGTTTATTCAGGGCGAGAAAAGCTTTTCTCATTCCCTGGCGATTGCCGAGAAGGGCGAAGTCATCGCTGCTGCGGTTTACCTGCCGATCCGGGATGAAATGTATCTGGCACACCGGGACGGAACCGCCACACTGAACGGCGCGCCAATTCAGGCCACACCCGCGCCGATGCAGGGCGCGAAAGTTCTGGGCGCAAAGCCGAATTTCGCACCTGAACACTGGCAAAATGATGAAACCCCACCGATTGAACGCCACTTCCGGTCTTCCCTTGCCTGGCGACTGTGCCTTGTGGCCGAGGGGCGCTTTGACGGTATGATCACCAACCGCGCGACCTGGGAATGGGACGTGGCCGCAGGCAGCCTGATTGCCGAACTGGCTGGGGCACAGGTGACGGATCTGGCAGGCGGCAAAGCACGCTTTAACAACCCGCATCCGAAACTGCGCGGGATGCTGGCGGCAGGGCCAGAACTGCATGATGGTCTGATCACACGGATTAAGCCCACATCCATCCCGGACTAAGCCCTTTCACCCAGTCAGGCTTTGGCGTAAATTGCCCCAAAATTCATATAAACAGAGGTTCCTATGACCCAACGCCTGCACCTTGTTTTTGGTGGTGAACTGACCGATCCGTCCAAAAACGTTTTCCGTGATGTGAATGATATCGATATCATCGGCATGTTCCCGGACTACGACAGCGCCTATAACGCCTGGAAATCCGCCGCACAGCGCACCGTCGATAACGCCCACATGCGCTATTTCATCGCCCATATTCACCGCCTGCGGGATGAGGCCACCGCCGCTTCCCCAACCGAGGAACTGGGCAACTGAAACCCTCGCTCAGCCTGAAACTTTACGAGGCCCTGAACCGGCGCAAACATCTGACCGGCGGGAACACCGCAGGCGATGCGCGCCCGGCGGGGCCTCTGGTCTGGCTGCACGCCTGTACGGAAACCCAGGCCATTGCTTTTGCGGAACTGGTTCTGCGCCTGGCTGAGGATCGGAATGATCTGTGGTTTCTGATCACCACGCAATCGCCCCATGTGAAATCGCGTCTTGATCAGCACCTGAAAATCACAACTCTGCCGCAGACATATCTGCTGCTGTTTGCGGGCGATGACGCCCGGATCGCTGCCCATTGGCGGCCCGATGTCTGCATCTGGACGGGCGGGCCTTCCCTGCCCTCGATGCTCAGTGAAATTGCGCAACATGCCCAGGTGATGTTGCTGGCAGATGCCGAAGCCGTCGGCACCGGCCCCGCTATTCCCGGATTGCGCAGATCAGTCCTCAGCTGTTTTGATCGCGCCTTTGCGATAGATGAAGAAAACCGCACCCGCATGCTGGTGATGTATCCGGATGAAGCCCGGATCGAAGCCCCTGGCCCCCTGCGCGAAGGCGTCTGCCCGCCCCCTTGCAATGACAGTGAACGCGAAGATATGACCCGCGCCCTTGCCGCCCGTCCTACGTGGCTGGCGGCGCTTTGTGCCGATGAAGAATTCGAAGCCGTCCTGAAAGCCCATGAACGTGCCCTGCGGTCTTCCCACCGCCTGCTGCTGGTGATCTGCCCTGCCCGTGAAGAAGACGGGTTGCGGATCAAAACCCTGGCCGAGGCACGCGGGCTTGTAGCCGGATTGCGATCAGACGGCGATGATCCTGAACAGGAACATCAGGTTTACATTGCAGATTTTCCCGAAGAAATCGGGCTTTGGTATCGCGTCGTGCCTGTCTGTTTTGTTGGCCAGACCCTGGCGGCCGGCCAGGCCCCGCAAATATTGCCCCCGGCAGCGCTTGGGTCCGCGCTGATCTATGGCCCGCTCATTCATTCCGCCCGCGCCCTGACCGATCAGCTGGAAGAACGCGGCGCATCCCTGCGGGTGAAAAACCCGCGTGCCCTGGCCGAAGCGGTGGTGCTTCTGCTTGCCCCGGATAAGGCCGCGCGCATGGCGCATAACGCCTGGGAAGCCGTCACTGAAGGCGCAGTTGTGCTGGATCGCCTGATGGATATCGCCGGTTCGGTTCTTGATGGCGGAGGCATACCCGATGCAAACCCCTGATTTCTGGTCCCGCAAACCCGGTTTGAAATCGCTGCTTCTGTCCCCCCTTGGCGCGCTTTACGCAGCAGGCACAAAACGCCGCCTTGCTAAAGGTGCGCCAGAACGCCTGTCCGTACCTGTCATCTGCGTTGGCAATCTGAACGCGGGCGGCACAGGCAAAACACCGGTCTGCATCTGGCTGGCGATGGAATTATCCGCCATGGGGATGAACCCCCATATCGTGTCCCGCGGTTATGGTGGCAAGCTGGAAGGACCAGTCCGGGTCAATGAACAGCGTCACAGCGCAGATGAAGTCGGGGATGAACCCCTGCTGCTGTCCGCCTTCGCACCCGTGACCGTTGCAAAAGATCGCGCCGCCGGCGCGAAAGCCGCGATTGCAGAGGGCGCGGGGGTGATCATTCTTGACGATGGCTTCCAAAACCCCGCGTTAGAGACTGATTTCGCCTTTATCGTCGTTGATGCGAAGGTCGGTTTTGGCAACGGGCGTTGCATTCCGGCTGGTCCATTGCGCGAACCGATCAGCATGGGTCTGCCCCGTGCTTCTGCACTTTTGCGCATTGGCGATGCCGAGGCGCAGGCAGATTTTGACACGCACTGGCAAGATGACATCAATCGGATCACCCCGGACCTGCCGCAATATCAGGGGCACCTTGAAACCCTGCAAACGGGCATGGATTGGGATAGCATGCCCGTCTTTGCTTTCGCCGGAATTGGTCGGCCTGAAAAGTTCTTTAAAACCCTGAAAGGCCTTGGTGCAGAACTGATCCATGCAGAGGCCCTGGCCGATCATCAACCTCTGTCTGATCGCCTGATGTCGCGCTTGTTAAGTGATGCGAAGACCCACGGTGCGCAGCTTGTGACCACGGAAAAAGACGCGGCCCGCTTGCCACAAAAATACCGGCAGAAAGTGTTAACTTTGCCCGTACGTTTGCAGATTGAAGGCGCAGATGCCCTGAAACAGAGCCTGATTGCGGCGATTAATCCTTAACCGCCGCCCAAAGGTTCGCACGAATCTCCGCGCCATGTTCATCCAGTGCAGGTGATGGTTTTTTCATCGCAAGTTCCGCATCAGAAAACACAACAGGCGCACGCACGGTTGGCACACCGTCCAGTTCATCCTGCATCCAACGGGCCTGCACCTGCGGATCAGCAAAGACTTCGCCCATATCATTGATCGGCCCGGCAGGTACGCCATGGGCTTCACAAGCGGTCAAAAGATCGGCTTTTGTGCGGGCCAGGGTCTTTTCCGTCAGACGCCGGGTCATCTCATCGCGGTTCTTCAGGCGATCCGCGTTTTTCAGATAATCCGGGGCTGTCGCCATCTCTTCGAGGTCCAAAAGCTGACATAGCCGCTGATACTGCCCGTCATTGCCCGTCGCGATGATCAGCCAGCCATCGGCACAGTCAAACACCTGATAAGGCGCAAGATTCTGATGTGCGTTGCCGATCCGCTGCGGGGAATTACCGGTGGTCAGATAGTTCATCCCCTGGTTCGCACCAATCGCCACCGCCACATCCAGCAAAGACATATCAATATGCTGGCCGGTGCCGGTTTCATGCCGCTGATGCAGCGCCGCCAGTATCGCCGTGACGCCGTAGAGACCCGTGAAAATATCGGTGACCGCAACGCCGACTTTCTGTGGCTGACCTTCGACCGCGCCTGTCACGCTCATCAACCCGGACATGCCCTGAATGATGTAGTCATAGCCCGCGCGATGGGCGTAGGGGCCGGTCTGGCCAAAACCTGTAACCGAACAGTAAATCAGACCCGGATTCACCTGCTTTAGTGTCTGATAATCCAGCCCGTATTTCGCCAGACCACCCAGTTTGAAATTTTCAATCAGGATGTCGGCATCCGCCACCAAGTCACGTATAAACGCCTGATCCGCGTCAGAGCGCAGATCAACCGCAACCGAATGTTTGCCCCGGTTGCAGCTGTGGAAATAGGATGCGGATCCGTCCCGTTCAACAAAGGGCGGCCCCCATTGGCGCGTGTCATCGCCGTCAAAACTTTCCAGCTTGATGACATCCGCGCCATAGTCTGCCAGCGTCTGACCCGCCCATGGACCAGCAAGTACACGGGCAAGTTCAATCACTTTCAGACCTTTGAGCGGGCTCATTCTGCGGGCAGCTCTGCGTCAATAAGTTCCGCCAGATCGGCATAGTTCATATTGCCGTATTTGGTGCCATTCACCAGCAGGGTCGGGGTGGAATTGATACCATCCGCTTCAGCGTTCTGCTGATAAACCGCCAGCATCGCGCGTGGCATATTTTCATCGGCAAAACAGGCGTCCAGTTCCGCGTCAGAAATACCAGCAGATTTTCCGATACCACGCAGATTTTCCACGATTTTCGCTGGGTCACTGCCATCCAGCCATTCACGCTGGGTGTTGTACAGCACATCCTGGATACCAAAGTAGCGCAGCGGACCGCCACAACGCGCCAGCATACCAGCCCAAAGACCAAAGCGGTCAAAATACACTTCGCGATACACAAAGCGCACTTTGCCGGTCTCGATGTAATTTGCCTTCAGCTGCGGCATCACGCTGGCATGGAATGTCGCACAATGCGGACAGGTGTAAGATGCATACTCCGTCACAGTGACAGGCGCGTTTTCATCACCAAGGACCAGTTCCAGCACGCCGGATGTATCAATATCACCGGCGTCCTGCGCATTCGCAGCGGATATTGGCGCGAAGGAAGTTGTGCCGGGCTGTGACCCGCGGCTCAGGAAAAAGGCGCCACTGCCAAAAAGCGCTGCTGCGCCCGTACCAAGAAGCATTCGTCTTTGCATGTCCATTCCTCTTCAGGATTTATGTCTGGATAAGATGTTTTCACCAAGCAACGCAAGGGCATCGTGCAGGGCCTGGTTTTCAACCCCAGCGACAGCCTCGCGCGCATCGTCTTTGATGTCCTGGCTAATGACCCGGGCCGGTTTTGCGCGGGGTTTTGGCTTGAACTGTACCTGCCCTTCGGCAAAGCCGGTGGCAGCTGTCTGTGTGATCCGCACTTTTGAAATGGCCGCATAACCATAGCAGGTGTTCACTTTCTCACGGATCTTTTCCGCCTGCATCTGCAGCAGCGGCGCATTTGCACCGGTGGTCAGAATTGTCAGGGTTGCCCCAACGCCCCCGCGCCCATATCCGATTTTCACCGGCAGGGCGGTTGCGGCGGTGTCTTCGCCAACAATTTCAGACCAATGCGTCAGCAGGCGCGAAACCGTAAAACCACGCCCTTCGCCCACCTTCCGGATCTGCTTTTCCAGCAGCGATCCGGTGCGGGTGAATTTACGCCCTTTCCGACGATACGGCGGCGTCTTTTTCTGCGTGTGTTTTTCCATTTCACCTGTATTGTATCCCGACCCGGGAGGGGCACCAGCGAAAAGACAGCCAGGGGCATAAAACTTGCGTGATATAGCCGATTTAAGTGCTGAGTTGCTGGAATGGTACGACGCGAATGCACGCGAAATGCCCTGGCGCACCGCACCCCATGCGCGAAAAAACGGCGTGATGCCAGACCCTTACCATATCTGGATGTCAGAAATCATGTTGCAGCAGACGACTGTTGCCGCCGTTAAGGAATATTTCCTGAAATTCACCCGTCTCTGGCCGACAGTACAGGATCTGGCCAATGCGGCGGATGAAGATGTCATGGCGGCCTGGGCCGGGCTTGGCTATTACGCCCGTGCGCGCAACCTTCTGAAATGCGCCCGCGTGGTGGTGGCGGATCATGGTGGCACTTTCCCAAATGATCATGCAGCCCTGCTGAAACTGCCCGGCATCGGGCCTTATACAGCGGCGGCCGTGTCTTCGATCGCCTTTGATCAGGCGCAGGCCGTTCTTGATGGCAATGTCGAACGGGTGATGTCGCGGCTGTATCGTGTCGACACGCCCCTGCCGGCGGCAAAGCCCGAACTGATGGATCTTGCCAGCGCCCTGACACCCGATCTGCGCCCCGGCGATTATGCCCAGGCCGTGATGGATCTGGGCGCAACCATCTGCACGCCAAAATCACCCGCCTGCGGGATCTGCCCCTGGATGAAACATTGCGACGGGCGCAAAGCTGGCGATCAGGCCGATTACCCAAAGAAAACACCGAAGAAACCCAAACCCACCCGTCACGGCATCGCCTATGTCGGACAGCGGGAAGACGGGGCTTTCCTTCTGGAACGCCGCCCGGAAAAAGGCCTGCTGGGCGGCATGCTGGGCTGGCCCGGTGCGGAATGGGGCGATGTCGCGCAGGAAGCCCCACCGGCTGACACCAACTGGACACCTCTGAATGAAGATGTGCGCCACACCTTCACGCATTTCCACCTGATCCTGCAAATCCGCGTGGCGCAACTGCCCATGGATTGCCCCGGCCTGTTCATCGCAAAACAGGACTTCAGCCCATCTGATCTGCCCACTGTGATGCGCAAGTGCTTTAACCTTGCGAAAACCTATATGTCACATTGATTGTCCGGGGCGTTTGCGTTTCTCTATCCCCGACCCGGGAGTTGTTACTATGTTATTCACGCCAAATGTAAGCCAGTTCACCAAAGCCCTGCCCTTCTGGATGAGCCTTCTGACCGTGCCGGTCGCCCTGCTGGGTGCCATTCACGGCGACTGGACAGTTTACCTGATGCCGCTCTTTGCATGGTACTTCTTTTCGATCCTCGATGCCTTCACCGGGCTGAACCTTGAAAACGCGGACCCTGAAACGGGTGAAGCCGATCTGTTCTGGTATCGCCTGATCACCATGATCTGGTTTCCGGTGCAATTCGTGACGGGCTTTTTCGTGCTCTGGTATGTGACACATACAGATCATCATTCCGTCTGGGAAATGATCGTACTGTTCTTTGGTATGGGGGTGATGTGTGGATCCGTCGGAATCGTGTATGCCCATGAATTGATGCACCAGAAGAACAGGCTTGAACGCACCCTTGGCGATCTTCTGCTGGCCATGGTTATGTACAGCCATTTCCGCAGTGAACATCTGCTGGTGCATCACCGCTATGTCGGCACGCCACGTGACACGGTAACCGCCCGCTATAACGAAGGGTTTCACAGGTTCTTCATGCGGGTTTTGTTTGAATCTGTGCGCTCTGCCTGGCAGGCAGAAGCCGCGATGCTGGAACGCAAGAACCTGCCGAAAGGCCACGCAAGCAACCCGTTTTACCGCTACTGGGCGATCCAGGGCGGCATGTTGTTACTGGCGGTTCTGCTGGGCGGTTTCTGGGGGCTTCTGCTGTTTCTCTGGCAGGCCTATATCGCGATCTGGCAGCTGGAGCTGACCAACTACGTTGAACACTATGGGCTGACACGGAAACATTTGGGTAACGGGAAATATGAACACGTCAAACCGCACCACAGCTGGAACGCTTCACATAAAGCGACCAACTGGCTGTTGATCAATCTGCAGCGTCATTCGGACCATCACTATAAACCGGATCGCCGCTTTCCGCTGCTTCAGAACTATGAAGAGGATCAGGCCCCACAACTACCTTACGGTTATCCGCTGATGGCGGTGGCTGCGATGATTCCGCCGGTCTGGCGCCGCATTATGAATCCGCGGGTCGGGGCCTGGCGCGAGAAATACTATCCGGAAATCAAAAGCTGGCTGGCCTATAAAAACGGCACAAACCCAATGCCACGCTGACATGAAAAAGGGCCCCGAAACGGAGCCCTTTAACGTAAATTCAGTAAGCGTAAAGCTTAGTGGCTGCTGTCGGAAGCAATCGCGATAACGGCTGCAACGCCGAGCAGAGCCAGAACAGTACCGCCGGAACCGAAGCTGCCGATGGAGCTTGCTGGATCTTCTTCAACAACAACGATAGTGTCGTCTGCTGGCAGAACTGGGTTACCTGCATAAGCAGCGGAAGTGGCCATAACTGCGGAGATCGCAGCAGCTGTGAAAATTTTGTTCATTGTTACTCTCCAGTGCACAATTGTGTGAAGCGGTTATTGCTGCGTCAAATTATAATGTCAAACACCGCAAAGGCGAAGCTTTTTCTTTCAGGCAAAATTATCACAACTTCACCGCAAAAAGATACCAAAACTACCCCTTAAGGCGAAACAGTTCGATGTACCCGCCCTCTGACCCTAACCACTGACGGCTACGTAGAATTTTCCCCGCATCATTGCGGAAATAGTGGTTTTCAACGCTTAAACCTTCAGACGTGCAGGTCTCAGTATATCGACGTGCTGAAAAAGACCGCTGTGCGATCACAAAGCGTTCAACATTATCCCGTCTCATGCGGCACGTAAGCGATACATCCCTGAACCCGGACAAAGGTGTCAAAAAGCGCATAGATTTCTGATATTGACCACCGCCGCCGGCAGCAAGGGCACGAATCGTTCCTGACATGTCGCTTGCAAACAAATCACCGCCAATACCACGCGTGGATACAACAACATCCGACCGGAAACTCAGGCCAATTCCTTCAGATGTATGATAAGTATCATACCCCCGTGCAGAAAATGCCAGCGTCATGCCAGACCAGACATCCCGCGTCAGAAGATGCCCTGCCAACGTCGGAGCAGACATCGCAGCGATCTGTTCCGGCCCAAAAGTTTGTTCGATATTGAACTCATTTACTTTTTCGGCACGTCCACCGCTGAACATATTACCGGCATTCTCAGCGATTGCAGGCAAAAGGCCGCGATCACTGCCGCCGCCACCGCCGCTGCATCCGCCAACGGTCATAATCACAAGAGCACCCAGAATCTGTATAGATTTTTTCATCGCAGGAAACGCCCCCAGCTTTCAGCTACTTCAGGATTATGATATTCACGCACCCTTTCGTACAAGCGCCCCTGCACATTCAGACGGGCACCCCCATCACGGTTAAACGGGCGTAGTGCGAAAGCAGATGTATCGCGCGTCGCCTGACCCGTCAGCGCCCCCAGAGGAATAGTAACCCGGATCCCTTTATCAAAGGAACCATCGCCAAACTCTTCATAGGAAGCATCTGTACGCGTCACAAATGCCCCTACGCGCCAGCCATTGGCAAATTCGCGATCAAGAGACAGTGTCGCGCCAATATCCCCTGCCAGATACCGGCCCACATCCAGTTGCGCGTGGTAGCCATTGTCAAAGCGGTAGTAGCCGGACAAAAACGCTGTTGTCGTGTCATAATCCTGGAAACCGAACTGCTGGTCATAGTCACGTTTCATAACGTGGTTGATCTCAGCACCAAACGCCAGGCGGCTGCCGACCGGCTTCCATAGAAGTTCCGTGGAAACGCCCCCAAACATGCTTTCCAGATAGCCGGCAGAGAAACGACCATAAAAGTTGCGTCCCGGACGGAAGACATAATCAAGTGTCAGACGTTCAATCGCAGGGCTGTTGTTTGCCGCGTACAGGCTGCGATCTGTCCGGACAACCGGCAGTGACGTGGTTTCAATATCGCCTTCATCATCACCATTGCCGATCACAAGCTGTGTCACAGAACCGTTCAGGGACAGGCCTGGCGCAATATCAACAGACCCGGACAGGCGCAAACCCACATCCGCCAGCAAGGGATTTTCAAGGCCGAAAAGCACCGCATTCACATAGGGGGTAATCCCCCAGTTCAGGCGCGGATAAAGCCCTTCGGCGATCACACCATCTTCAAGGCCAGTCGTGGCCGGATCATAAAAGTTCACGCGGGAATACAGGCTTTCGCCGCCATCCGGCGCATGTTCTGCCGCTTCCAGATCAGCCCGGTTAATTTCCAGCGCGGACAGTTCCATGCCCTGATCAACCGGAACCAGCCGGAACGTTGTGATCCGCTGCGGCATCAGATGCGTCATAATACGGGCAACTCGACCAAAAGCCTGGCTTTCCACCATATATCCCGGGTTCCTGAACCGCACGGTCGCGGTGCGGTCGCCAATATGCAGGGCTTCAAGTTCCAGTTCACTGGCTTCGAACACAGGTTTCGCAGCTTCAACGATCTGGCTGGTCACCTCAGAAGGCAGGCTTTGTTGCGCTGGCCAGCTCATGGCGGCGGCGCGTGCAGCCGGGTTAACAGGCAGAGGCGCGCTTTCATTCCCGGAACCCATCGCTGGGTTCTTAGGATTCAGCAGAACATTGAAACGCACCGCCGCTTCTGATCCGTAAAGGTAGAACAGACCCAGATCTACCGAAGGGCGGATCTGATAGGATGCACCAAAGTTCAGTGGTGACTTGCGTTCAATCAGCCCGCGCCCGACCTCTTCGATGTACCCGTCAGAGGAATATTCCGCCATCAGCCGCAAGCGATCCGTTGCCTGCCATTCCACGCCCCCGAACAAAGCAGCAGGTCCGTGGAACCAGCGATCAAAATTAAAGGTGCCGCCGGTGGGTTCAAAATCTGTGGGCCGGTCATCCAGACCAAGAGGGTTTGAGAAGGAATTGTAAGACCCAAGGCGTCCCCAACCGATCCCGCCGCTGACCCTCACCCGGTCGCCGAAATGCTTACTGGCGACAAGATATTCTGCGGAATTCAGCCCGGTTCCGACGAAATCCTGCAAACCAATCGTCAGAGACGGGCGCCAGTTGGTTTCATCCAACAGACGATACCGCAGATCAAAACTGCGGTCGTAATAAGTGTTCACACCGTTATTCGGCCAGTCCCGTGTGGCCGAATAACGGAAACTACCGCTCATCCGGTCAGAGATCTGAAAGGTCAGTGTGTTGCGGGAAATATTGCCAAAATGCGCTGTTGTCACAGACAGCTGGCCGTCTTCCAGGCTGGCCGATGATGGCATCTCGATGACGCCGGGCACCCCGGAGGTATTCAGAGTTGCAGGAAATCGCAGCTGTTCCGCAAGGGTTACAGATGGGACCATCGCGCCCAGGGCAAGAACCAGAATCCCTGTCGTTTTACCTGTCATCATTTCGCTGCCACCCGTGTCCGCACTCTAATTTTTTCATCTTCTCTCAGAACTGCGGCAGATCTGACAAGCCGGGAAATAATTCCACCTGACACTGGTGCAATTTCAGCACCTTCACCACGGGCCTTATCCGGTTTCGCTTTGCGTCGTTGCAGGCTTGTTTTGATCAGAAACCACCTGCATCAGCGCGGAAACCGCAGCATCTGCCTCACCCGCATCTACATGCTGACGCAAAGTTTTCATAGCGGCCGCAATTTCGATTTCCGACAGGGCATCTTCGCGCACACGGAAGATCTTTTCATCGCGGGTGATGATATCGCCTTCTGAGATAACCAGTTCTTCGTGCATTTTCTCGCCCGGACGCAGCCCCGTCACGTGAATTTCGATGTCGCCTTCAGGGTTCGCCTGATCACGTACAGTACAGCCGGCACTTTCAATCATCTGACGCGCCAGATCGCTTACAAGAACGGGTTCGCCCATATCCAGCACAAAGACTTCACCACCCCGGGCAAAACCGCCCGCACGCAGAACCAGCTGTGCCGCTTCCTGAACCGTCATGAAGTAGCGCGTGACATTTTCATCGGTCAGCATCACAGGACCACCACTGGCGATCTGTTCGCGGAAAATCGGCACCACAGAACCAGAGCTGCCCAGAACATTGCCAAAGCGCACAATAGAAAAGACAGTTTCACTGCTGCGCGCGGCCTGGTCCAGAATCAGAAGCTCTGCAAAACGCTTCGTCGCCCCCATAACAGAGGCCGGGCGCACTGCCTTATCCGTAGAGACCTGCACAAACCGGCGCACCCCCGCATCAACGGCAGCTTTGATCAGTACTTTCGTGCCAAACACGTTGTTGTGAATGCCTGCCAGGGGGTTTTGTTCAACCAGTGTGACATGTTTATAGGCCGCAGCGTGCAACACAACATCAACGCTGAAACGCTCAAAAACAGACGCCACGAAACCCTGATCGGTTATAGACCCCAGCACAGGCACAATTTCTGCACCAATGACTTCAGCCATCGCCAGAAGTTCGCGTTCAATCCGGAACAGTGAGAATTCACAATTGTCCAGAACAATCAGACGATCAGGCCGATAGGCCAGCACCTGACGGCAAAGTTCTGACCCAATGGATCCCCCCCCGCCTGAGACAAGAATTGTCCGGCTGCTATATTCCGCAGCTTCCGCAGCAAGGGCCCGCATATGTTGTTCCCGCCCAAGCCAGGCAGAGGTCGGAAAACTGACAAGCTTATCTGCGACACCCCGACTGTCGATCAGCTGCATGAAAGTCGGCAGGGATTTGACTTCAACCCCCTCCTTTTCGATGCGCTGCGCAATCGCATTTCTGCGCGTATAAGATGCGGAAGGAACCGCCAGAAGAACCTCATCGACCCGAAAGGCGGCACAGATCCGGGTTGTATCCTGACCGCGCCAGACAGGCAGGCCGGTGTGTGACATACCCTGCAAAGACATATCGTCGTCAAAAAAACCGACAACCGTTACATCGCGATCCTGCCGCAAAGCAACCGCCAGCTGGGATCCGGTCTTGCCCGCACCGTAAATCGCAATACGGCGCCCGGAAGGCGCTGCGTTATAGATTCTGACAAGAACGGCGATCATCGCAAGACGGCTGATCACATTCAGAAGGAAAAACGAAAGAGCAAAAATAAAATGAAAACCAAGAGCCAGATTAAGCTGCAGAACGCCAGCAAGCACCGCACTTGCACACCCAATACCAATAGAAAGGGTTGCCGATTTCCCAACTGCTGCGCCTTCAAAAGATCCAAGCCGCACATGCGCTGCCCCGCTCAGGGCTGAAACTGCGGCCGCAGCGACCGCCAGAGGCGGCAACAACCATAAAACTTCTGCCAGCATTTTTCCAGGCAGAACAGAATTCGCCTGCAAAACCAGACTCAAATAGAGAGCCGGCATCACCAGAAGCACATCTACAATTGTCAGAATGGCACGTTTTTGCCCTCGGGTAAGTGCGGTCACGACCGGTAATACAGAGTTCATCTTCTCGAACACCTCAAAAAATCCGGCAACCAGGCCGGCCCACACACCCTGTCCGTTCTCTGGGTTCTGGTCAGAGAAAAGACACCACATTCTGCTTATAGTCCGGCACTTAACAAAATGCCAACGGGCAGAAGATTTCTTATTTCAACCGTTACTTAACGAACACGCGTTTCACGGTGTCAGCGATCAACACGCAATCAAAACAGATGCTCTGGTGCCGTTGGTAAATCAGATCAAGGCCTGCCTTACGTGGCACACAACGTTCAGAATAGACACGATCTGTTTCCGCCCTGCTCTGACATTCCGCCAGAACCCGGGCTTCAAACTGGTGCATATGTAATGTCGCAAGCCCGGTCACCCCTGGGCGGCTTCGCAAAACGGCACGATACAGATCCGGAAACCGTTCAACATACTGACGCAGGGGCGGACGCGGGCCAACAAAGCTCATGTCACCTTTCAGAATATTGATCAGCTGCGGCAATTCATCCAGCCGATACCGCCGCAGACGCGCACCCAATGGGGTTATGCGTGCATCTTTATCCCCACCTGATACCCCGGTGTCACTTTCCACAACCGTCATCGTACGGAATTTCCACAGCAGAAAGCCCTGATCCACAGTTTTCATACGTTCCGAAAAATAGAAAACCGGCCCGCCTCCCTGGATCAGCATGACAATACAGACCCCGAGAATAACAGGCGCAAGAAACAACAGCAGCCAGACAGAGAATACAATATCAAACGCCCTCTTAATAACTGTCATGTCACATTCCCTTCCACTGCCGCCTGCAGACGTTTCCATTCTGCGATCATCTGATCAGGATGTGCCGCGTTTTCCGGCATCGTCACCAGGCCCTCAATCCGTTTTGTGTCCAGAACAACACGCGGAATGGCCTGTTCCGGCGCCGGTCGGGGCTGAAAACTGAACCCGCCAGCCTGCACCAGTGCGTCCATTGAAACAGTCCCGGGTGCAGAAACATTTAAGATTTGCGGCAAAGCATCACCGGCCAGGGCCCGGTCAAACAGTTGCGTCAGTATAGAGGTCAGGGTGATCGGCCCCATATAGCTGCGCTCAGGGAAGCCACCGCCTGCGAACTGATCCAGACCAATCGTGGTGCCCTTTGTGGCCCCTCCTATCAGCTGATCAGCACCGACAATATTACCAATACGCAGAATGACGGATCTGATCGGGCTTTGCGCCCGCAATATATCCTCTTCCATACGCTGCTTCGAAACACCGTAGTCAGAGACCGGCGTCAGAGCTTCCTCTTCTCTGTGTGCAACGTCTGATACGCCGTAAACAGCAGCGGATGAAACAAAGAACACATGACGGATGCCAACCTGTTCAGCGGCGGCCAGTGTCTTATTTGCCAGCACACTGTTGATGCTCATCGATCCGCCGGTGGCAGGTGTCACACCCGCCAGCGCAAAAACCACATCCCGCCCCTTCATCGCATTTGCAAGGGCATCAACGCCATCATCTGCCAGTGGATCAAGACAGATCCCGCCCGGCAATGGCGTACGGCTTTGCCAGATCACGCGGTGTTCACCGGCGATCTCAAACCCGGCCCGCAACATTTGCCCCACACGGCCAGAACCGCCCAGCGCCAGGATCTTTTTTTCCAAAGCCATCACCATATCACCTTATATATCTGCCAGATCATAAACCAAAAAGGCCCCGCTACAACAGGCAGCGGGGCAGGTATGTGCCGCGATCAATGTCGCAGGCACAGGCGGTAACCAGTTATTCTGTATTTACGCCTGCAGGGAAAAAGGCCCTGCAGGCGATTTCTGTGAACCTCAGTTCATCTCTGCACGGATCTGCTGACGCAGCAGATCAATTGGCACGGTTTTACCGTCTTTCTTATAGCACCAGTAGGTCCAGCCATTACAGCTTGGCGCGCCTTCCAGCTGCGCCCCCACCTGGTGAATAGAACCACTTACATCCGGGCCACCCACCAGGGTGCCGTCTGCACGCACTTTCGCCTTATGGCGCATGTTCATGGAATACAGCTCTTCACCCGGCAGCAGCATGCCACGTTCCACCAGCTGGCCAAACGGCACGCGTGGCTGGGCACGTTTGGACGCGGAAACCATCAGGCTTTCTTTGTCAAACTTACGCACTTTGGACAGACGTTTCGCAGCAACCTTACGGTAAGCTTCTTCGCGCTCAATACCGATAAAATCCCGGCCCAGCTTTTTCGCCACAGCACCGGTGGTGCCAGTGCCAAAGAACGGATCAAGCACAACGTCACCCGGGTTGGTCGCGCCAACCAGAACACGGTGCAGCAGGCTTTCCGGCTTCTGTGTCGGATGGGCTTTCTCGCCCGCTTCATTCTTCAGACGCTCACCACCGTTACAGATCGGCAGCACCCAGTCAGACCGCATCTGCGTGCCTTCATTCAGGGCTTTCAGCGCTTCATAGTTAAAGGTGCATTTGGAATCTTCGTTCTTACCAGCCCAGATCATTGTCTCATGGGCGTTGGTCAGACGTTTGCCGCGGAAGTTCGGCATTGGGTTGGATTTGCGCCAGACCACATCGTTCAGGATCCAGAACCCCTGGTTCTGCAGTTCAGAACCCACGCGGAAGATGTTGTGATAAGACCCGATCACCCAGATCGCACCATTTGGCTTCAGCACACGACGCGCGGCCGCCAGCCAGTCCTTGGTGAATTTGTCATAGGCCGCAAAGCTGGAAAACTGATCCCATTCATCGTCAACCGCATCCACTTTGGAATTATCGGGACGGTGAAGGTCACCCTTCAGCTGCAGGTTATAGGGGGGGTCGGCGAAAATCAGATCAACAGAACCTTCAGGAAGGCTGTTCATGATCTCAATGCAATCGCCCGCAAGTATTTCGTTCAGCGGCAATTCGACAGCCGCTTTTCTACTGGTTTTCTTCATATCTGCCTCAATATCCGGGTGTCTTTGGCGCACCTCGTGATTACCGACAAGCATGAGTCATCCAGGATTCCGCGTCAAATAATTTATTGCAACCTGGGGATAAGTTTTATTCTTGATACAAGATATTGTGTACTGGCTTGAAGGAACGCCGATGATGTGGTGTCACGCCGATGTCTTTCAGCGCCTCCTGGTGCATTTTTGTCGGATAGCCTGCGTTCTTCTCCCAGCCATAACCCGGGTATTCCTCCGCCAGATCCGCCATCAGATCATCCCGCAGGGTCTTTGCAATGATCGACGCCGCCGCGATGGATTGCGATTTCGCATCGCCCTTCACCACAGCCGAACAAGGCAGACCAACGCCGCGCGGTATCATATTGCCGTCAATCAACAAATAGTCCGGCTGGGGGTCCAGAGCCTCGACCGCGCGCAGCATCGCAATATGAGACGCCCGCAGGATATTATGTTCGTCAATCTCATCAACAGAGGCCTCACCCACACCAATCCAGGCGCTGCTTTCAATCTGTTCCACCAGGGCGCGGCGCTTCTTTTCAGACAGTTTCTTTGAATCGTTCAGCCCCTCAGGCACGTTTTCAATGTCCAACACCACAGCCGCTGCCATCACAGGCCCCGCCAATGGCCCCCGCCCGACTTCATCCACCCCCGCAATACGCAGGAACCCCTTTTCACGGGCGGCGGTTTCATAGCTCAGGTCGGGGGCGGGTTTTGCGGTTTTTTCAGTCATAGCTTTACAAACGCGATTCAGGCCTGGGGCACAATGCCTATTGTCCTCGTTCAATGGATGTTTCCCCCCTAATCCCTGTGATTGTAAACAGCAGCAATCTGCACCACACAATCTGGACTAGTGCACCGCTGAAAAACGCACCGAATTTCGCACCCAGGTTGCAGTTATGCCCCTTATTTATAACAATATATTGCCACATGACGGGCGGCTACCGAAGGCACTGCCACAGTATATTTAGTAAGTTTCTGGGGGGGGTAACTATGGCGAATACACACGACGTAAATTTCATCACATTTGATCAACTCACCGCGACAGGGAATATAGCACACTCGGGCTCAAATTTCATGTGGGCAGGTAACGGCTTCTTGCCTCCCGGTGGGTCTGTACCTGTTAGTGGAGGGGGCTAGACCCAGGGCACCCTGACATTTCACAGCCATAATTTCTCAACCTTATCCATTCGGGACAACGGCCCGCCAAATTCATCCACCGCTTCTACGACGTCAACCCCGAACACAGATCAGTTCCTTGACGATGACGGCAACGCCAGCCTGCAAACCGTAACCAACTCTCTCAGCCTCACAGGGGTCTTCGACAACGGTGGCGGTGCGGTCAACTTCACGACCCAGCCAGGTTGGTACATTGAAAATGAAAGCCAGTTCGTCCTGAAAGATCCGGTAACCGGAAAAGAATATCTGATTTCGACACCTGCGGTTAATCCTGTCTTGACGAACCTGAACCAGCACTACCTTGTCGGCGTTTCTTTTTTTTGAGGTGAAGTATTTCCATCTTGTGTTTGAAAACCACGAAATCATCTATGCGGAAGGGGCCGAAACGGAAAGCCTGCTGCTCAGCCCTTCAGTCCTGCTAAATCAGACCCCGGAGGGGCGCCAGGAGATTCAGGATCTTTTCGGCGATCAGATCGGCCAGCCTGGCGAAAGCATGCCAGCAGCCGCGTTTATCCCGAAAACCTATGAACAGCGGATGATCATCCGCCAACTCGCCGCATAGATCAACGGCTGGGGCCTTATCGTAAAACAACCGGACGGCGCATCAGTCACGATGCCCCGCCCCTTTTCTTATTCAGCGACTGACAACGGTATAGCCGTCATTCAGCAGGCAGCGTTCCGGGAAATAGGTCACACGGTTGCCCCGGCGATTGCGACCGCGACGCGCGCAATGTTCCGGCGGTGTCACCTGGGCTGCATGATTGTTCAGGCAGCGTTCGCCAAAGCCATATTCCGCCCGACGACCGCTGTTGAACCGGCGCAGGCATTGTTCTGGCAGGCGTTTGCGCGCGGCTTCCCGGCGGGCATCGCGTCGGTCATTGCGGTTATCAATGGCCACGGCAATGCCACCGATAACAGCCAGGCCAATCAGGGCCTTTGTCAGATCGTCATTCCCGGCACGGGCCTGGGATGCGAAGCCGGTAACGGCAAGTGCGGCGCCAAGGGCCAGGGCGGTGAAACTGCGAAACATGATGTGTACCTCTTCGTGGTGCGTCGGTTTGTGAAACCAATCTGGGCGCCCTCATGTCAGACAAACAATATCGGGCAGATGTTATCAGATACGACCCTTTGTTTTTATGGGTTTGCGGGGTGGCCGGGTCAGACCCACCCCGTTCTGTGCGGCTTACTTCCAGGTGGTGTAACCAATCCGAAGGCTGGCCGGGCTTCCGGCGGCATAATCATTCATACGGAACTGGCTGACGCGGCCCTCACTGGTTTTGACGCAGATGTAAGATCCAACCGGGATCGCCCGCACAGGCACGCTGTCGTAAGAGAAAGCCGCATTGGAACAGCCCAGGAAACCGCGATTGGTCCGGTCCCCCACCGCAATGGAAGCCCCGTTCAGCGGCGTCATAAATTTGCGGGTGCTGGTTTCCGCCTGGAACCAGAGATCGCCTCTGCTGTCAGATGCCAGGCCACCTTCGTCGAGGTCCGCAACCCAGGTCTGCGGAATATCAATGCCACCGGTGGAATAGGTTACAGGTGTCACAGGAACCAGGGTCGCGATATCCACAGGCGGGATATAGATCGGCGGAACTCCCACCACGCCTTCCTCCGCGGGAACAGGTTCTGGTGCAGCTTCGGCCTCGTCATCGTCGTCCATTGCATTGGCGATACCGGCAATCACGGCACCCACCAGCAGGGCTTTCAGGACATCTTCTTCATCCGCTTTCACAGGGGCGGTTGTGGCCGCTGTCAGTGCCAGAGAAGAAGCAACGAAAGATGTGATAAATTTGCGTGTCATAATGTTTTCCTTTGATGTTCGGGTGAAGCGCCCCCAGGATGCCGCACCGGATGAAGGTGATGGGAAAACATTGCCTGTTGGGGGAAAGCCGCTCAATAACAGCGGAAAGTTATCGGTTTACATTTATGATTTCAGCCACTTAACAGGATTCACCCGAAAGCCACAGTTTCAGACTGTCTGAAACTCTGCCTTTGCAAAATCCCCCGGGATCGGGTCTGATATTGAATAACGGCCCCAAAACACACATTGATCAGGATATGATGAAAACACTGACACTCACCCTTGCGCTGCTCAGCGCCACGCCTGCCACTGCGGGATGCTTTGCCGACTATAAGGCCAAGCAAGAAGACCCGCTGCGCCTGCATTATGGCGTGATTGAACTGCCTGCGGATGCCTGCAACGCCAATGCAGCGCAATCCATCATCTCTGGTCGGATTGGCCGGGACGGCTGGCAGTTGCTGAATGTGATCTCTGTCTTTGATGACAGCGGACTGGGTTCCCGTCAGTCAGAAGCCGCAGAATTCTATCTGCGTTACTGATCCTTTCAGCACGACAAAAGAAAACGCCCGTCAGGTTCCCCCGGCGGGCGTCTTTATGTTCGTGAGGCGGGATCAGTTCCAGGTGGTATAGCCCAGCACCAGAGAATAGGGCGAACCACGGCGGATCTCGTTCACACGGAATTCCGAAATCCGCCCCTCGCTGGTACGCACACAAATCCAGGATCCGACATTCACGCGGCTCATCGGCAGGCGGTTGCTGCTGTACCCCGCAGAAGCACATCCGTCTTTGCCACGACCGCGGTTACGGGCGTTTGAAATCTGCGCCCCATTGCGCGGTGTCATATAGCGTTCCGACGCTGTCACTGCCTGCAGCCAGACATCGCCCCGGGCTGTGTCCAGACGTCCACTGTCCAGATCAATCACATAAGTGCCCGGCACCTCCACACCGCCTGTCGAATGCACCGGAGGCGTAGCCCGGACAACGGCGCGCCCCTGGCAGGCAAAACCGCGGTTGTTCGCGGTGCAATCTTCGCCTTCCGGTTCATAACGCTGAATGGTCCCGGCCGCGCCATATTCACAGATCAGCGCATTCTGCCCGCCAATCCGCCCGACACGCGTGCCGCTTAACCGTTCCCCAATCGGGGTGGTCCACCAGTCAGACGGCAGCCGGTCCGTAATCGTCCGGTTCGCCCATTCCAGCGGGCAATCCATCGTATAGGCCTGGGCCCTCACAGGTTCCGCCGCCAGCACTGTCAAACCGGCCACAGTCGCCATGCCCAGAACCATTGCTTTCAGCGTGGTAAGTTTCCCAAAATGTAATCTCAACTTTGTCATCTCAATTTCCTCTGCTAAATAGTGCGGATTATCCGCAAGTCCGGGATCAGAAAAATACATGCCCGGCGACCGCTCAATATCACTCTGATGTTATCATATATCAGGCCCGTTTTAAACATTTGTCCGCCGATGCCCCTTTGGCGAGACTTGATTTCCCCGGTGCTTCGCCGGACAATATCCGTCAGGAGGGCAGTTCATGCCAAAATCAGAAAAAATCGCCAAACTGCCCGTTTCCGGCACTCAGGTCGTCACCATTGGAATCAGCCTGATTGTGCTGATCCTTCTGATTGTTGCGGTGGTTCTGTTCTATAACCTGCCCGACGCCAACGCCTTCAACGCGCGTGTGGAACGGATCTTTGTGGAAAACACATCCCTGACCGATCCCGGCGATATCCGCTTTCTCGAAGTCCTTGCGCAATCCGGCACCGCCTTCCAGGAAACTCTGGGATCTTACCGCAGCGCCATCTTTGTGCTGCTCGTCTTCGCCACCGCCATGATGATCGCCGCCCTTGTGTTCCTCGTCACCATCGTCGCCCTGAACCGCCGCCTCTCTGCGGTGGAACGTGCCGGCATTCAGGTGTCATCCCTGATGATTTCCCGCGAAGAAAACACGGTTTATCTGAACAATATGGAATTCAAACTGACCGAGGCCGCGCTTGAAACCATCTCCGTCCTGGCCGAAGCCCGCATGGATGACGAAGTTCTGTCCGGCGCCGAAATCGAAGGCATGATTTCAGGCCGGTCCCCATCCGACTGTGAAGAAGCCGCCGGTGCCACCCGCATCAAACGCCTGCGCGACACGCTGGGTAATCAGATGGTCAGCGACCTGCTGGTCAAAAACATCGCCCGCCGTGGCTATATGCTGGCCATCGAAAAAGACGTGATCCGGATGGTGTAACCCCCTCTCGACGCCCTGCCAAAAACCTGAGGAACCCGATGCGCATTCTAAATGTATACCCGCCTGCTATTGTGATCACACTTTGTACAGTGAACTCATCTCCAGCAGCGTGCTATGATGTCGCGTCACCCTCCTTCCCCCTTTCAATTGTTGAAATATGTCACGACACAGGGTGCTCCCAAGCCGTGTTGCAGCGAACATGTGGCAATATTCATTACTCCTCTGAAGAATATGATTCTGACGGCAATACATGGCTTTTCAGGGTCAAAACTAATGAAACACAACAAGAGTTCTCAATTGAGATCCCAACTTCTACTTCAGTTGCTCCAATGTACGCACGGCAAATATCTTGCACAGCAATAAGTGCCCCCACAGCGTGTCGCTTCATCAATAGCGTTCTTGTAGGCATCAATTGATCTTGTAACTCACTAGAGCCAGCTCTCATTTCTCAGCCACATAATTCAAACCATAGATTTCCGTGCTGACAGGCGCTAACAATGGTTTAACAGTTACAAAAGGCCTGCGTACCCAATGACCTCCACACCTTCGGAACCGCCCAGACGCCCCCTGACTTTGCGTGATGTATCTGAGGCCTCCGGGGTCAGTGAAATGACGGTGTCCCGCGTGCTGCGCAATCGCGGCGATGTATCGGAACGCACCCGTGAAAAAGTCCGCGCTGCCGCCAAAGAACTGGGCTACGTGCCCAATAAGATCGCCGGGGCGCTTGCCTCGCAGCGCGTGAATCTTGTCGCCGTGATCATCCCGTCCATGTCCAATATGGTCTTCCCCGACGTCATGACCGGCATTACCGAAGTGCTGGATGGCAGCGGGCTGCAACCTGTTATCGGCATCACCGGCTATCGGCCGGAAAAGGAAGAACAGGTTCTGTATGAAATGCTGTCCTGGCGGCCTTCCGGCGTGATCATTGCCGGTCTGGAACATACGGATGCGTCCCGCGCCATGATGCAGAACGCTGACATTCCCGTGGTCGAAATCATGGATGTGGATGGCAAGCCGATTGATTCCATGGTCGGCATTTCCCACCGTCGCGCAGGCCGTGAAATGGCCAAGGCGATCATCAAAGCGGGTTACGAAAACATCGGCTTCCTTGGCACGAAAATGCCGCTGGATCACCGAGCGCGCAAACGGTTCGAAGGTTTCACAGAAGCGCTCGCCAAAGCGGGCCTGGAAATCCAGGATAAGGAATTCTACTCCGGTGGTTCGGCCCTAGCCAAAGGCCGCGAGATGACCGAAGCCATTCTGAAACGTTCCCCCGAACTGGATTTCCTCTACTATTCAAACGACATGATCGGCGCGGGCGGGCTTCTGCATTGCCTCAGCAAGGGCATCGACGTGCCCGGCCAGATCGGTCTTGCCGGGTTCAACGGCGTGGAACTGCTGCAGGGTCTGCCCGTACAGCTGGCCACCATGGACGCGGGACGTTCTGAAATCGGGCGCAAAGCTGCGGAAATCATCATTCGCCGCAATACGCCGGATCAGGATCACGCCCCGGAACGCCTGGAAATCTCCCCGGTTATTCAGTTTGGCGAAACACTGAAGCGCCGACGGAAATAAAGCACCGCAAATAAGACACTAATTCAGGGAATATCGCGATGTCTCAGCCCCACAACGTCACCATTGATCGCGATATGGGCATTGCCCTGCCGGACGGCACGCGCCTGTCTGCCCAGGTCTGGATGCCCGATGGCCCCGGCCCCTTCCCCGCGATCCTGGAATATCTGCCCTACCGCAAATCCGACGGCACCGCCGCACGTGATCATGGTATGCATCTGGCCTTTGCACAGCAGGGCTATGTCAGCATCCGGGTGGATCGGCGCGGCACCGGCGACAGTGAGGGCAGCTTTGACGATGAGTATTCGGAAGAAGAACTGTCAGACGGCGAAGACATTATCGCCTGGATCGCGGACCAGACCTGGTGCAATGGCAATGTCGGCATTCAGGGCATCTCCTGGGGTGGCTTCAACGGGCTGCAACTGGCCGCCCGTCGCCCGCCTGCACTAAAGGCGGTGATCTCCATCGGCACCACCGTCAATCGCTACACCGATGACATCCACTACAAGGGCGGCATTCAGCTGTCTGAAAACATCGGCTGGGTGGCAACGGCGACCTCCTGGAATTCCATGCCGCCCGACCCCGCACTGATTGAAAACTGGCGCGAGATCTGGCTGAAACGTCTGGAAAACGCCCCGAACCTTGGCAAGATCTGGACGGAACATAAGAACCGCGATGATTACTGGAAACATGGTTCCGTCTGCGAAGATTACAGCGTCATCACGACACCAACCCTGATCATGGGCGGTCAGCTGGATGGCTATCGCAACGCCATGTCCGAACTGGTTGAAAACGGGCCCGGTGTGGTCAAAGGCGTGCTTGGCCCCTGGAACCACAAATACCCGCATATTTCGACGATTTCCCCTGCAACAGACTATATTGGCGATGCGCTGAACTGGTGGGATCGCTGGCTGAAAGGCGTGGAAAACAGTGCCGAAAATGATCCGGCCTACCGCGCCTATATCATGGACAGCTGCACGCCCGATCCCGCGCTGAAAGCCCGCCCCGGGCGCTGGGTGTCTGAGGCAGACTGGCCCTCAGACAATGTAACCGTGCAAACCCACAAGCTCTGCGATGCGCCGCAAAAGATCACCACCGATCTGCTTTGCGGTCAGGGCTGCGGCGAATACTTCCCCTTCGGCTTTGGCCCCGGCGAATTGCCGGATGATCAGACCGCCGACAACGCCCGTTCGCTTTGCTTTGATGTGTCCGTCCCTGAAACCACCGACATCCTCGGCGCCTCCACTGTCAACCTGACCAT
This sequence comes from Halocynthiibacter styelae, assembly GCF_016123485.1. GTDB lineage: Bacteria > Pseudomonadota > Alphaproteobacteria > Rhodobacterales > Rhodobacteraceae > Halocynthiibacter > Halocynthiibacter styelae. The sequence goes on from NZ_JADCKQ010000011.1 coordinate 85,611, forward strand.
CGCCGCAGATCAACCCCGCGCGCAAGTGGTCGTCCGTCTTTGCGATGAACGCCCCGACGGCACATCCGCCCTGATCACCCTTGGCATGCTCAACCTGCGCCATCACCAGGGATCAGACACAATGCGCGATCTCACCCCCGGTGAGCCTGTAACAGTCTCTATTCCACTGGATCATAGCGCATACCGTCTGCCCGCCGGCCATAAGCTGCGCGTTGCCATTTCCCCCAGCTACTGGCCCTACGCCTGGCCTGAAGCCGCACCTGCGACGCTGACCGTTCACAAAGCCAGCCTTACGCTACCCTGCCGCAAAACCATCGCTGACAGCGATGAATGGCACTATGATACGCCTCGCCCGATGGAAGCCCGCGACATTCAGATGAACGAGATCGGGAAAGAGGAAAAACAGCGGAAAACAGACCCTATTACCGGGGAATCCACGCTTGTCATCCGATCCGGGCGCAATGAGGTGACGGATCAGATCAATGATTTGACCACAGGATCAGAGATGTCAGAGATCTGGACTATTCACCCAGACAATCCCGCCTCTGCCCGCGTCGAAATCATCTGGCAACGCTGGCTGAAACGCGATGGTGTCACCGCCCACAGCCACCTGGTCACCCGACAGACCACTTCTGCGGATCACTTCCACATTGAACAGGACTTCACTGTTTCAGAGAACGGCGAACAGGTGTTTCAACGCATGACCAAAGACGATATCGCACGCTGAAACAGGGTCTGACACAGGGGAATTGGCCGATCAGGCCACCCCAAGGTTCAGAAGCTGCAGCAGGGTCAGCACACCCACTGGCTTGCCGTCTTCCAGCACATAAGCAGCCGAAATCTTGTTCTTCTGCATCCGCGCCAGCGCACCCGCCGCCAGCATATCTTTGCTCAGGCAGATCGGATCAGCTGTCATAATCTCAGACGCTTTGGTTTCCCGCATCGCCGCCTGCATGCTGGTGTCAGAACTTTCCGCCAGATAGCGCCGCAGATCACCATCCGTGACAACCCCGATCAGATCGCCCGCATCATTCGTGATCCCGACGATGCCCAGGTTCTTCCCCCAGATGCCGGACACCACGTCAAACACCACCTGATCCTGCCCAACCAATGGCATATCGTCGCCTTTCGACATGATCTCACCCACATCGGTCAGGGACGCGCCCAGCTTGCCGCCAGGATGGAAATCAAAGAAGGATTTCTCACTGAACCCACGCGCGCGCAGCAATGCCACCGCCAGCGCATCACCAATCGCCAGCTGCAACAGCGTCGATGTCGTCGGCGCAAGATTATGCGGGCAGGCTTCGGGTGATTTCGGCAGGGCAATCGCCACATTCGCAGCCTTCGCCAGCGTGCTTTGCGCATTACCGGAAATAGAAATCAGCGGCACCCGGAAACGGCGGCAGTAGGTGGCCAGATCGCCAAGTTCACGGGTTTCCCCGGACCAGGACAGCATCAGCACCACATCATCCTTTGTAATCATCCCCAGATCGCCATGGCTGGCTTCCGCAGGATGCACAAAAAACGCAGGCGTGCCCGTTGATGCAAAAGTCGCCGCCAGCTTACAGCCGATATGCCCGCTTTTCCCCATTCCGCTGACGATCAACCGGCCCTTCATCGCCAGAATAGTCTCTAACGCAGGCGTAAGCGCCTCTGTCAGGGCCTGATCTGGGGCATCAGGCGCAAGGTGATCTTCCAGAACACGAATGCCGTGGCGAAAAGCTGTCAGCGCCTCGCGGATGTTCTCAATATGCCCGGTGTCACTCATGTCGTCGCCCTCATGCTTTGCCCCTGCTTACCCGCCCGCGCCCGGCTGATCAAGCTGCGCCACCGCCCAGCGCGCCGCATCGGCGACAGTGGCATCGTCATCCTCAACCAGGCCCTGCGCCACCGTCCGCAAATCTGCCCGCCCGGAATTGCCAATCGCATACAGCACATTGCGCACAAAGCGGTTCCGGCCCACGCGTTTGATCGGTGATCCCGAAAAGAACGCCCGGAACCCGGCATCATCCAGCACAGCAAGTTCTGCCAGCTCAGGCCCCAGCAGCTCAGGCCGCGCATGATACCGCATCTCAGACGCATCCTGCGCGAATTTGTTCCAGGGACAGGCCGCCAGACAATCATCACAGCCATAAATCCGGTTGCCCAGCATCGGGCGCAATTCTTCATCCACCGGCCCGTGATGTTCAATCGTCAGGTAAGAAATACAACGCCGCGCATCCAGTTGATAGGGCGCGGGAAAAGCCCCGGTCGGACAGACATCCAGACAAGCCCGGCAAGACCCGCAACTGTCCCGCCCCGCGTCATCCGGTTCAAGCTCAGCAGTTGTGAAAATCGCGCCCAGAAAAAACCAGCTGCCCAGTTCATGCCCAACAAGGTTGGTATGCTTCCCCTGCCAGCCCAGCCCGGCCGCAGCGCCCAGGGGCTTTTCCATCACCGGCGCCGTATCGACAAAAACCTTAATCTGCGTGTCCGGTTCCTGTTCAATCAGCCAGCGCCCGACACGTTTCAGACGTTTCTTCACAATGTCATGGTAATCGCGGTTCTGCGCATATACCGAAATCGCCGCCCGGTCTTTATGCTTCAGAACCTCACGCGGGTCATGTTCAGGCGTGTACACCTCGGCCAGCATCACCACAGATTTTGCCTCAGGCCACAAGGTCTCCGGGCTGCCCCGCCAATGCATCCGCTCGGCCATCCAGGCCATCTGCCCGTGCCGTCCGGCATCAACATATTGCTGCAAGCGTTCCGCAATCTGTGGCACCGCATCCGGACGACAGACCCCCATCTGCGCAAAACCTGCCTCAATGGCATAATCCTGCAATCGCGCCTTCAACCCGTCCATTTTGTCTCTCCAAATATTCCCGGGGGGAATCCTGAAAGGATGGGGGGCAGGCAGCCCCCCTGTAGGGGCTGCGGCTTAAAAATCAAGGTCAGCATAATGCTGCGGGGGCGGGAAACCAGACACCTGATCGACCAGAATAGATCGGAACGCCGGGCGGGATTTAATCTTGGCGTACCAGTCTTTCACAGTGGGTGAACGGTTCCAGTCCACATCAGAAATATAGTCTAACGCAGAGAAATGCGCCGCCGCCGCGAAATCCGCAAGCGTCATAACATCCCCCGCCAGCCAGCGCCGCTGATCCAGTAGCCAGGCCATATAATCAATATGAAACTTGATCGCCTTCGCACCCGCTTTCACATTGGTACTGTCAGGATAACCCGCCTTGGTGATCTTCTTGTTCACCCGCTCATACAGCAGCTTTGATGTCACCTCGTGGTGAAACTTATCGTCAAACCAGGACACAAGCCGGCGCACCTCATAGCGTGCTTCTGGCGCCTGGGGCATCAGGGACGGCGTCGGGAACTGTTCTTCAATATATTCACAGATCGCCGCACTTTCCGCGAGCAGTTTTCCGTCCATCTTCAGAACAGGTACTTTTCCGGCAGGGTTCCGGCGCATGAAATCAGCGTCACGTTCCCAGTAGCGTTCTTCCACCAGCTCAACCTCAAGCCTCTTTTCCGCAAGGCTCAGGCGAATCTTGCGACAGAAGGGGGAAAGGGGGGCGTGATAAAGACGGATCATTTCGGTATTATGCTCTTTGAATGGTGTTCTTTTCTTTCGCCCGAAGTGTGCCTGAAATCAAGGCGCAAAACAATCGGCGCGTCCATCTGCACGGATCAGATCCGCGCCACCTGCAACAGAAGACGCCCGCTGACGCTGCCAGTTGCCCGGCTGACTGGCCGACCGCCCCTTGGGATCTGGCAGAACTGTGGTTAGCCGCGCGGCCTGACGGGCGGACAGATCTCTGGCATTCACACCAAAATAATGCACGGCTGCGGCTTCTACACCAAAGACGCCTTCGTCGAACTCTGCCACATTCAGGTACACTTCCAGAATACGTTCTTTTGACCAGATAAGTTCAACCATCGGCGTCAGCATGGCCTCAAGCCCTTTGCGCAGCCAGCTGCGCCCTTGCCAGAGATAGACATTCTTCACAACCTGCTGGCTGATCGTAGATCCACCCCGGCGCGCGCCACCAGACAAAGCATCACGAATCGCATCCGTGTCGAAGCCCCAGTGATTGCAGAAGTTCGCATCTTCCGCCGCCACAGCGGACCGGGCCATGACCGGGGCAATCTCATCCATACGCACCCATGCGTGATCCAGCTGCCCCAGGCGATGGGTTTCCGAAATCATGTAAGGGGTCATGCGGGGATTGATGACAAGATAGAACAAAGCCGCCAGCACATTGATCGCCAGAAGCGCGCCAAAGATCCGCACCGGCCAGCGCAACCAGCGCCAGATTTTTGACCAGCGGGAAGGCTGCGTCTTTTTGGTGGATTTGCGCGGCTTGCGCGTCGATTTGGACGAAGAAGGTTTCTTCGCCGTCGCCCGCTTTGCGCTGCTCTCCCCGGATTTACCAGTGGGTTTTTTTGTCGTTTTCTCTGTCACCTCTAAGCAATCCCATATGCAGGCGGGCAAGGTCAACCGGAAGCCTGTGACATAGCAAATCATCGCCAGGGTGCAGCCCGGAAACTTTCAAAGTTTCCGTCCCCTTTTCTTTGAAAGAAAAGGGCCGGCGCATCGCTGCAACCGGCCCTTTGTTTTACTCTGCTGCAACCGCTTCCAACGGGGCCGGCAGATGGATCAGCATTTCTTTCGGACAGATCTGCAGGAAGTTCCCACGCTCGGATTCCCAGTGTTGCAGGATCTCCCCTGCTTTCTGACTTCCGGTCTCATCGTAATGGTTCTCAATCAGCCCTTTCAGCTGATCTTCCCAGTGCGCGTGACCAATCGGATTCACCACCAGAGTTTCCATATTCATCATCTTCGCAGATGTGCCCTCAGGGTCATAAATATAGGCCATCCCCCCGGTCATACCGGCACCGAAGTTTGCGCCAATGGACCCCAGGATCACCGCAACCCCACCGGTCATATATTCACAACCGTTGGAACCACAGCCCTCGACCACCACGCTCGCACCGGAATTGCGTACAGCAAACCGTTCACCGGCACGACCTGCCGCCAGCAGTGTCCCGGCGGTTGCGCCATACAGCACAGTGTTGCCGATGATCGTGTTTTCAGACGCCTTCAGCGGTGAATTCATCGGCGGACGCACCACAACCATGCCACCGGACAGACCTTTGCCGACATAGTCATTCGCATCACCCGACACTTCGATCTTCAGGCCCGGGGCCGCGAAAGCGCCCAGCGCCTGACCGGCAGAACCAGTCAGTTTTACGGTCAGGTGATCCTGTTGCAGGGAATTGCGCATCCCAAAGTTCTGCACAATATGGCTGGATGTCCGTGTGCCCACAGTCCGATGCGTGTTCTGCACCGCGTAATGCAGCTGCATCTTTTCGCCATCGTTCAGGAAACGCGCCGCATCGCGGACAATCTCCGCATCCAGCGTATCCGGCACCACATTGCGTTCCTTATCGCGGTTATAGACGATATCGCCCGCGCCATTCACCGTGATCAGAAGCGGGTTCAGGTCCAGATCGTCCAGATGGGCCGAACCACGGGACACCTGCGTCAGCAGATCCGCGCGACCAATCACCTCATCCAGGGACCGGGCACCAAGAGACGCCAGGATCTCACGTACTTCCTGCGCGTAGAAGGTGATCAGGTTCACGACTTTATCGGCATTGCCGGTAAATTTCGCCCGCAGATCATCGCGCTGGGTACAGACGCCGACTGGGCAAGTGTTGGACTGGCACTGACGCACCATGATACAGCCCATAGCGATCAGCGCGGCGGTGCCGATGCCGTATTCTTCCGCCCCCATCATCGCAGCCATCACAATGTCACGGCCCGTGCGCAGACCACCATCGGTGCGCAATGTCACACGATCCCGCAGGTTGTTCATCGCCAGAACCTGATGCGCTTCTGTCAGGCCCATTTCCCACGGCAGACCCGCATATTTGATCGAGGTCGCAGGCGACGCACCGGTGCCGCCATTGTGGCCGGACACCAGGATAATATCCGCCTTCGCCTTGGCCACACCAGCGGCAATCGTGCCAACACCACTTGAGGCCACCAGTTTCACAGTCACCTTACAGCGCGGGTTGATCTGCTTCAGATCGTAAATCAGCTGCGCCAGGTCTTCGATAGAATAGATATCGTGGTGCGGTGGCGGTGAAATCAGGGTCACGCCTTTGGTGGAATGACGCAGACGCGCGATCAGATCGGTCACTTTCATGCCCGGCAGCTGCCCGCCTTCGCCCGGTTTCGCACCCTGGGCCACTTTGATTTCCAGCTCTTCACACTGGTTCAGATATTCCGCAGTCACACCAAAACGACCGGAGGCCACCTGTTTGATCTTCGCAGATGGGTTGTCACCATTGGCTTCCGGCACGAAATGCGCCGGATCTTCGCCGCCCTCACCACTGTCAGATTTCGCGCCAATCCGGTTCATCGCCACGTTCAAAGTTTTATGCGCCTCAGGTGACAGCGCACCAAGGGACATGCCCGGGGTGACAAAGCGTTGGCGAATAGAGGTAATGCTTTCCACCTCTTCAATCGGCACAGGCGCGCCCATCGGCTTCACATCCAGCAGATCACGCAAATGGATCGGAGGCAGGCTGCGCATTTTTTCACTGTATTTCTTCCACAGCTCAAAGCTTGCGGTGTTACAGGCGCTTTGCAGCAGATGCATGCTTTGCGCTTCCCAGGCGTGGGTTTCACCGGATTTACGCGACTTATAGAAGCCGCCCACAGGCAGAACATTCGCGCCCATAAAGGCCTTTGCGTGCACTTGTTCCAGCTTACGCTGAATACCGGTGATCCCGATCCCGGAAATCCGGCTGGTCATGCCAGGGAAATATTCCGCAACCATCGCGCGCGACAGGCCAACAGCTTCAAAGTTCAGACCACCGCGATAGCTCGAGATCACAGAAATCCCCATCTTCGCCATGATCTTAAGCAGGCCCTGATCAATCGCATTGCGATAATGCGCCACCGCTTCGGTCAGGGAACAGTCAAGCAAACCACGGTCCACACGGTCTGCCAGGGAATCCTCTGCCAGATAGGCGTTCACGATCGTTGCACCACAGCCGATCAGCACCGCAAAGTAATGCGGGTCCAGACATTCGGCAGACCGCACGTTCAGCGATGTGAAAGTGCGCAGGCCTTTGCGGGTCAGCCAGGAATGCACAGCAGAGGTCGCCAGAATCATCGGCATACCGATGCGATCATCCCCCAGCGCCATATCAGACAGAACAATGTGGCCCGCACCGGAACGCACAGCTTCTTCCGCCTCTTTCCGGATCCGGGCAAGCGCATCCGCAAGCGTGCCATCTTTTGGGAAGGTGCAGTCAATATCAGCCATCGGCGCGTTGAATTCACCCATCAGCTTTTCAAACTGCGCATTGCCGACAAACGGGCTTTCCAGAACCAGAATTTCGGTCTGGCTGCTGTCTTCGTCCAGCACGTTCTTCAGGTTGCCGAACCGCGTCTTCAACGACATCACCCGGAATTCACGCAGTGAATCAATCGGCGGGTTCGTGACCTGGGAAAACGCCTGACGGAAGAAATGGCTTAGCGGGCGGTACTGGTTCGACAGAACCGCAGACGGCGTGTCATCCCCCATAGATGCCAGCGCTTCTTTCCCGTCTTCCGCCATTGGGGCCAGGATATGTTCCAGCTCTTCCATGGTGAAACCCGCAGCGATCTGACGCGTGCGCAGCTCTTCACCACTGAACACAGCTTTTTCTTCAATCGCGGCCAGAACGTCTTCGGTTTCAACGATCTTACCAACCCATTCACCAAACGGGCGGGACGCGGCCAGCGTATCTTTGATTTCTGTATCGCCGTAGAATTTGCCTTCCTGCATATCGACAGCAATCATCTGGCCTGGGCCAAGCGCGCCTTTCTGAACGACGGTTTCCTCGTCAATCGGCACCATGCCCGCCTCAGACCCTGCGATCAGCAGGCCATCACCGGTGATGACATAACGCATCGGGCGCAGACCAGACCGGTCCACCCCGGCAGACACCCAGCGCCCATCGGTCATCGCCAGTGCGGCGGGGCCGTCCCATGGTTCCATCACGGAATTGCAGTAGGAATACATATCAACCCAGGCTTTCGGCAGGCCCGTGGTGCTTTTTGACCAGGCTTCCGGCACCAGCATGGTTTTCGCCATCGGCGCAGAACGTCCCGCACGCACCAGAAGTTCAAACACACCATCCAGCGCAGCCGAATCCGACGCACCGCTGGAAACGATAGGCTTAATATCCCCCGCACGATCCCCAAAGAAGGCAGACGCCATGCGGATTTCATGGGATTTCAGCCAGTTGAGGTTGCCCTTCAGCGTGTTGATTTCCCCGTTATGCGCCAGCATACGGAACGGCTGTGCCAGCCACCACTGTGGGAAAGTGTTGGTGGAATAACGCTGGTGATAAATCGCAAATGACGACTTAAAGCGTTCATCCATCAGATCCGGGTAAAACACCGCAACCTGTTCCGCCAGCATCATGCCTTTGTAAATGATCGAACGGCAGGACAAAGACGCAAGATACAGCTCCGGCACGCCAGCACGCTGCGCGGCTTTCTCAATCCGGCGACGAATGATGTACAGTTCACGTTCAAATGTTTCCTCATCCACACCTTTGGAATTGGAAATCAGGATCTGTTCGATCTCAGGGCGGGTTGCATTCGCTTTCTCACCCAGACAGGTCACATCCACCGGCACATGGCGCCAGCCATAGATGTAATAGCCCATCTCAAGCACTTCGGTTTCGACAATCGTCCGGCAGGTTTCCTGCGCCCCGAAATCCGTACGCGGCAGGAAAACCTGACCAACCGCCACCAGTTCATCCATACGTGGTTCATGACCGGTGCGGCGGATCTGGTCGTAAAAGAACATCACAGGGATCTGCACATGGATACCCGCGCCATCGCCGGTCTTGCCATCCGCGTCCACTGCACCCCGGTGCCAGATCGCCTTCAGGGCATCAATGCCCGCATCCACAACCTGACGGCTTGGTTTTCCGTCGATGGAAACAACAAGCCCCACCCCGCAGGAAGAATGCTCTTCTTCCTCACGGTAAAGACTGTTTTCAGCCATCCACTGACGCTTCGCCTCTTCCGCGCGCACCCAGTTCTCGTCATATGTTGTCTTGGTCTTCGTCATTTTGGATGTCCTTCTCAGGGTGCCCGGTTGGGGCATAGTGGGTGGTATTCTTGTGGTGCTATTGCCCATCCGGGGCAAGCAGTTGAGTGAAGCGAAAGCTCATGCGAGCATCGACCGTGCGTTTGAAGCCGGATTTTTCTGTGATCGTCACCGGTTGTTCAAGAAGGGCAAAGTTCAGCCAGGCACGCCCTGAAAACGGTTCTTCTGCCCCCCTCCAGTTGCGGTGAAATTCGCTTTTCAGACCGGAGAACAGAAGTGTCTCAGCAGGAAGTATGCCCGCCCCCTGTCCGGTGTAATCTTCTGTATCAAAGGAAATTGTCCAGGTTCCGCTGACCGGCGTGACCGCCAGAAAAGAAAAACAACCTTCCATCTCAAACGAGAAATCGATTGCCGGCAAGGCAACATCCCGCAACACACGCGCTTCGCGATCCGGCGCATCGTCCGGAACATAGAAATCCCCGCTTGATCTCAACAGATCATTTCTTTCGACCTGGCGATGACGACCTGGTTGCAAATAACTATAGTCGATAAGCACGGTTTCGGTTTCATACAGCAACCGCCCTTCCCAGTATGGCTGGATTGCCGCCACCGGATACTCTTCTAACTCGCCCGTCAAACGGCCCGGAACAGCGAATATGTCCTCACATTCAAATCCGGGATCTTCCAACCGCTCAAACCGGGCGGTATCCTGATCAACCGCGCCAAAGTCGAACGCACCAGCCGCAACGGGCACAGCCAGGCAGAACGCGGAAAATATCATCCGTGTCATCATTTTGTGCCGCTGCATCATCCGGCCCTCATCACATCAGCCAGTGATGACATCATCGCGCCGCAGCCAAATTGCGGGGTGTCGCTGAGGAAACCATCTTCGCCAGAACGGGAAAACGTCAGGGGTGAGGAATTATAAGCTTCCCAGGCCCCGCCATTGTTACGAAAGTGCCCTTCCCCGCCGATGAACAGGTTAAACTCTTCCAGAACATATTCCTGCCCACGGCCCTCAAACACGTTGGATCCGGTGGTTTCGCTGATCTGATAATTCGTCTCAAGCAGGCGCTGGCCGTCGATCTCTACCACTTCGCCGGTCAGTACATCCTGCCCAACCACATGTCGTCGCGCAGGCATAGCCCCGGGATAGCCGACCACTTCAAAGAAATCGAAGCTGTCTTCGCCTGTGTCGCGCAGACGGCTCATGGACTGCAGATCTTTCTCCGGCTTGCTCATGGTGTTTTCAAAACCATCGATCAGATTTCGGGAATACATCCAGCGATATTCACTATCCATCTGCGATATATAAACCGGCCCGTCTTCCCCCATGGAATAGCGCCATTTCACACCCTCTGACTCGCCCTCACAGGACCAGTAGTGTTCCACCTGGCAATCCGTAGACTGCACCGTCAGAAAGGCTACACATCCCGCGGGCGGCGTAACGGTACCCGCGAAAGACGCCATCGGCGCAACGATCATCGCGGCAAAAGCACATGCAAATTTCATGAAATATCTCCCTGGTCGCTACCTAAAACTGAAAATTTCTCAACACATTCCTGGCGCGTCATCACTGTGCGCCCCTCACCCACGTAGGCAAAACTCGCAGGCTTATGATCAATGTAAATCTCACTGGTCATGGTGAAATCATCGGCCTTATCAAACAGTCCCAGCGGGATTTCATAGTTCCCCGCCCATTTGCTGTCCATGGTCACACGAAACCACAGACCTGTGCCGCAGTTCTGACACCAGGCCCGTTCCGCCCAGTCGGAACTCTGACGCACAGCAATATTCTCGCGCCCGTCCCAGGTGACATTACCTTCTGGCACAGACACCCCAAGCAGGGCAGAGCCCGTCCAGCGGCGGCACATTTCACAATGGCAGGTGCCATACTCCGTAGGCACATCACGGGCGGTAAAGCGCACATCGCCGCACATGCACTGGCCAGTATGGTCTGTCATCGCTTTACCCTCCGTTTACTTTTGTCAAATTACAGTCAGCCAGGCTGACCTTACCAAAATATTAAAACCCCCGATGCCCTTCCGGGCAGCCTTAAAGATTTTAAAGTCCGGCTTTCTGAGACCTTAAAAACTTTAAAGTCTCAGAAGATTTCACTCATTCAGCCGCGATGTTCGCCGCTGCGTTCAGGTTCTCCAGAATGTTCTGCGCGGCGTCACGCCCGTCCTTGATCGCCCAGACAACAAGGCTTGCGCCCCGGGCAATATCGCCCACGGCCCAAACACCCGGCAGGCGGGTCTGATGGGTTGCGCCATCGGTCAGAACCGTGCCCCAGCGGGTCACTTCCAGTTCCGGTGTATTCCAAAGCGTCGGCAGATCTTCCGGTTCAAACCCCAGGGCTTTGATCACCAGATCGGCACCTTCCACGTAGTCCGCACCTTCGATCACTTCAGGGCTTTGACGGCCAGACGCATCCGGTGCGCCAAGGCGCATCTTCTGCACCATCACACCTGCGACAGGGTCACCGGTGAAGCCTTTTGGCGCGGCAAGCCAGACGAATTCCACGCCCTCTTCTTCCGCGTTCTGCGTTTCCCGCACAGACCCCGGCATGTTCGCGCGGTCCCGACGGTACAGGCATTTCACACTGGTCGCGCCCTGACGGATCGCGGTGCGCACGCAGTCCATTGCAGTGTCACCACCACCGATGACAACCACGCGCTTGCCCTCGGCGTTCAGTTCACCACTATCATAGGCTGCGACCGTGTCACCAAAGCTCTGGCGATTGCTGGCAGACAGGTAATCCAGCGCCTTCACAAGCCCTTTCGCACCGGCACCGGGACCACCCAGATCACGGGATTTATAAACACCGGTCGCAAGCACCACTGCATTGTATTTGTTACGAATTTCTTCAAATCCGATGTCTTCACCAACGTTGCAATCCATCACGAATTGCACGCCGCCCTCCTTCAACTGATCGATCCGGCGCATCACCACATCTTTTTCCAGCTTAAAGCCCGGGATACCATAGGTCAGCAGCCCGCCGCCACGATCATAGCGATCATAAACCGTCACCTGCACACCGGCTTTGCGCAACATATCTGCCGCTGCCAGACCACCAGGGCCGGCACCGATCACAGCAACGGATTCCTCACGTTCGCGACGTGGTTTGTTTGGGGTGACCCAGCCCTCTTTCCAGGCGGTATCGGTGATGTATTTCTCAACTGCACCGATGGTCACAGTGTCATGGCCGGATTGTTCAATCACACAGCTGCCTTCACACAGGCGATCCTGGGGGCAGATACGGCCACAGATTTCCGGGAAAGTGTTGGTGGCCTGAGACATCTCATAGGCTTCACGCAGACGGCCGGTCGCGGTCAGACGCAGCCAGTCTGGGATGTTATTCTGCAGCGGGCAGTGATCCTGACAATAGGGCACGCCACACTGGCTGCAACGGCTTGCCTGCTCTTCAGCCTTCTCCCGCGCGAACTCCGCGTAAATCTCATTGAAGTCCTCATTACGTACACCTGCATCACGTTTTTCAGGCATGTCACGGGATACAGTGACAAATTTAAGCATCGGGTTCTCGGCCATGGCTATTCTCCGCTGTGGTCTCGCCCTTCTATACAAGGGGTCAGCAAGTTAAAAGTCATTATTGCTGACCTATAATGTGATTTTATGGTGCAAAGTACGATATGCGACATTTTTGAGCAGCACCTTAAGTCAGCAAGACTTACCTACATGCTTTCTGATGTCTTTTCGAATCAACCAGGATAATGTGAAGAAAAACTGATTCGAGCGTGCACCATGTCCCTGTTTCATCTGTTTCTTGTCGCCATTATCCAGGGCCTGACAGAATTCCTTCCGGTCTCTTCCTCCGGCCACCTTATCCTTTTACCGGTCCTGACCGGGGCCGAGGATCAAGGGCAAGTGATCGACGTTGCAGTTCACCTGGGCACCCTGATTGCCGTGGTCATTTTCTTCTGGCGCGAAGTATCAGAAGCCGCCCTTGGCCTGCCCCGCCTGGCCACGGGCAAAGCAGATACCCCCGGATCAAAGCTTGCCCTTCTGCTGATCATCGCAACCATCCCCGCCATCATTTTCGGCCTGATGCTGAAACTGACCGGCCTGGATGATATGATGCGATCCATCAAAGTAATTGGCTTTACGATGATCGGCTTTGGCATCGTGCTGTATATCGCCGACCAGAAAGGCCCGACCAAACGCAACGCGGCCAGCTGGGGCCTGCGAGATGCAATTGTTATGGGCCTTTGGCAGGCCGTGGCGCTGATCCCCGGCACATCCCGTTCTGGCGCAACCATTACCGGCGCACGCAGCCTTGGCTTCAACCGCGAAGATGCGGCGCGCCTGTCTATGCTGATGTCGATCCCGACAATTCTGGCTGCAGGCGGATTGCTGGGCCTGGAAGTCGCCACCACTGCTAATATGCAGGCGGTGAAAGACGGCGCGGTTGCCGCCGCCTTCGCCTGCGTAGCCGCCCTTCTGGCGCTGACCCTGATGATGCGCCTGCTGCGCAGCGTCAGCTACACGCCCTATGTGATCTACCGGATCGGCCTGGGCGTGGTGCTGTTGTGGTTCGCCTACGCCTGATCAGTCGCGCAGATTAGCAGCTGAATCGCGGATGTCGTCATATTGCCCGGACGGACGATAACGCCACAGATATTCCGACAGGACGCTATCCATGCGCACCGGATCAATGCCCAGATCCGCAAGGGTTTTCGCACCTTCCGACACAACATTGTCATCCGCCAGGGACCGCAGCTGATCGCGTGTCATCAGGAAGTTCGGGATTGCCCCAAGAGAAAGCATTTCAATCAGGGACAAAGCACCAGCTTTGATATGCGCGATAAACATCGGAAGACCGATGAGAATACGTTTACGGTATGACACCTCAAGCGCCTTTTCCATTGCCTCGCGGAAGGTAATCACCTCAGCCCCGCCTAACTCATAAACGCCTGGCGCAGCAGCACTGGTCGCGCCAGCAACCGCAGCCTTCGCCACATCATCCACATAGACCGGCTGGAATTTCGTGGAACCGGCAAAAACTGGCATCACAGGGGTGAAACGTGACAGGCCCGCGATCTTGTTAAAGAAACCATCTTCCGGACCAAAGATCACGGAAGGGCGCAGGATCACGGCATCATGGAAATGCGCCAGAACATTCGCTTCGCCCGCTGCCTTGCTTTGCTGATATTTGCTGGTGCTCTCGGCACTCGCACCAATGGCAGACAGATGTACCAGACGCGCAATCCCTTCTTCCGCCGCAATACGTGCGATGCGTCCGGCGCCCTCAGACTGCACCGCGTCAAAACTTTGCCTGCCGCTTTCGTCCAGAATACCAACACAGTTCACAACCGCATCCGCCCCCTGCATCACCGCACGCACAGAGGCATCATCGCGGATATTGCAGAACACAGGTTCCACCTGGCCTGGGGTGCCATAGGGCTTCACATGCAGGGATTCATTCGGGCGACGCCCGGCCACACGCACACGCCAGCCTTCTTTCGCCATGCGTCGTGCAATATAGCGACCGACAAAACCGGCACCGCCGAAGATCGTGACTAATCCGCTCATTGGGTATCCTCCGGGAATTTCCTGACACAGGCATAGCTTTCTGCACCCGCACAGACAAGATTAAACCCGGCGATTTACCCCGCGACCAAAACACTTTGCGGTACTCAGATGCAGTAAACGCGAAGAATCTTAAAGATTCACAAAAAACCTGCGTTTTCGCATTGACACCCCCCGCCCACAGGTCTAAATCCGCCCTCACCAACCCGTGCCCAGATGGCGGAATTGGTAGACGCGCTAGCTTCAGGTGCTAGTGTCCGTATGGACGTGGAGGTTCGAGTCCTCTTCTGGGCACCAATTTTCAGATAAAATTTGTTGAAAATCAATCACCTACCTTGTGTGATGATTTCCCATTCCCCACATGTTCCCCAATTTTTCATGAATAGCATGGAACAAAATTCAGTTTAGAAAAGCTGATTTTAAACCACCCGCTTTCGCGCACGAATATATCTACGCTCGAAAGCAGGGAGCTCCACCTTTCCTTAATAAAGGAAATAGCGCAGTAGCCGCCAAGGTACCTACAGCCCAAAGTCAAATAATCGAGAAGAATATCTTTCCCTCAAACAATCCACACTAGATCCACACTCATCTCGGCGAGACAGCCAACTTCGTTGAGCAGTAATTAAGTCTTGGCGGACAACACCAGTACTGGCATTCCTCAACTGAACATAGACCCGGCTCAAAACTCGGTCATAAGGCCATAATTCAGGAGAACCACAGAGGGTTAATTCGGTCACACTTTCTGCCTTACCGCAATCAAAGCTAGGACCGACCAGTCCCGTACTCAATGAGTTCGCCCTCAACCTCTGCTCCGCTGCCAAACACCAACGAACAAGACTCTCCGTCTCTCTATCCGCATTGGAAGCATCCATATATCCCCCCAAAAGATTTACGAAAACTTCCTCTCCAAATAGATTGTGTCCACGTGACAGGAGCCTACGTGCCTCATTGGTCCAAAAAACCTCGCCAACATCAAACAATTCTGAGCAATGATTCGCCAAACCAACATACCCAACAACTTGGCGAGTTATTCTGTGAGGTGAAGGCCTTTCGGAAGGTGCAATCACACGCTCACCATTATCGACGTAAACGTCTATGTCCAAAAGTTGGGCGACAAAGGGAGTAATGGGCAACAGCGGCTCATCAGGCCGTGCAATCGTAAAATATTCAACAACCTGAGTATTTAGACCTAGTTCATTTAGGTATGCACCAATTCTGGCATTTGCCACACCCGATTCACGAATATTGTGCCCCCCGTCTTGCTCAGCCCCAATCTGGTATGCTGCATGGACACTAATATCTGCCAGTTGAGACATATACCGCTGAGAGCCAGAAATCCACATTACCGCGCAAATAGAGTGACAGCCCTCCCCTTCACCAACAACTGTTGCAAACCCTCTCAAAGCAATATCTGCAGCTATTGAAAGGCCCTCAGCAACGCTCCCTCCTTCAGACTCCAACAAAATCACCGCATTCGGAACTTCCCTAGACATCCTAAAGAAAGCACTCGCGTCTCCCTCAATAATTGGTCCTTTAACGAAAATAAATGTTCGCCCTCCCTCACTGTAGCTCTCGAATGTCGCAGCCACTGAAGAAGATGAACATAAGATGCAAGTTAAACACCCTACTACCAGCATAAGATGGAGCCTGCTGAATAGCTCAGATAGTTTCAAATACATAAATCAACCTATCTTCTATGAGTTTTGAGTTTTCATCGCAAAATGCGAACAGCAATAATATGGACCTTAAACACCTGCCCCGTTGTTCTCGCAATATTATTTAACATGACAGCACTGCGTTTCTCGCGTTTTCAGCGTTTTCACTGCCCAACAAAGCGCAGGAAACGCAGAAAACGCAACGTGCCACGCGCTATTCCCTTATAATTCGATAAGCAAGTTTTCTGGATTTTCCATTGACCACCACCCCGACAGGTAGCGGCACAACCCAACCGTAACTTTCCAGTATTTTCAAGGCTTCTTTAATCTTATGCGTTTCTCGCAATGCGTTAGGGCCACGATTCAAAATCTGGCTCGGCAGAACAATATCTTCAGCCCAACTATTCA
This sequence comes from Halocynthiibacter styelae, assembly GCF_016123485.1. Taxonomy (GTDB): domain Bacteria; phylum Pseudomonadota; class Alphaproteobacteria; order Rhodobacterales; family Rhodobacteraceae; genus Halocynthiibacter; species Halocynthiibacter styelae. Next base: position 102,340 of record NZ_JADCKQ010000011.1, read on the forward strand.
GAAGCCAACGCCGCAATGTTTCAGCCCGGTCTATTTTTTCAGATACAACAGCAGCATTTGCGAGACGCACAACCTCTGAAAGATAGAAGCGCGCCAATGTAATCGCATCAGCCATAACGGCAACGGATACGGTATTGGCTTCAGTGCTTGCCCATAAGGTCTGCACAGCGGCAATACGTGCGGCCTGTTCGGCGCTCTTGCTCGCGTAGGGCGTAACATGGCAAAACTTATCACCGGGGCGCTGGGCGCGCTCTGTTTCCTGATAGTATTCCCACAGCAAGCCCTTTGCACTTTCTGACATCTTCAGGATAGCGGGTTCCAATTGGTTGCGCGTCCCTTCACGCAAAGGCATCTGCGCGCCCAAATACCCACTTAGCTTTGCCGAAAAGCGGGCAAGCACAGCGTCACTTTCGGGATTATATCCGACCCTGGTTCGCCGCCCAATATTGCTTTCTGGTTCACAAATTAGAAAGCGCGCAAGAAACCCTTGCCCATTTGCGATAGGGTCTGCCAGCAAGGGGCGCACGGCAACAGGTTGCGCCATCATATGAGATGCAAGCCGCCTACCTCTGAGGGTAGAAGCACCATCACCCGCCCGCGTTCGGTTTATCGGCGTTCCATCCCAAAGCCCCGAAAGCCCAGCGCAGGTTTTAAGTCTGTTTTCACCATTCATTGCGTGGCCACCAAAGAACCCCCCGCCTTCATCCGTAAATAGACCAAGTGAAGGGTGGCCCAGCGCGTACAGCTTTACCAATCCTTCAAATGTTGGATCCGTTGCTGTGCGGTTAGGCGAAAGCGGAAGCTCAGGACGGCGCATCATTGCCTTCAAATCTGCACGCGCTTCAACTGCTTTCCCGCCTGCGCCACTGGCAGCCCTGATAAGTTTGGTTTCTTGTGCTTCATACAGTTTGATTTCCCGTTCAGCATCTGCAAGCGTGCAAGCATAATCCACGGCACGCTGGTCTTCAAAATCTCGCAACCCCGCCATAAGCAATTTATCACACCCCGTTTTGCGTTCACCAGATCGGGCAATCGTCAGGCAAAACAGAGACGAAGGGGCCGTACCACCAAGGGTCTCAACATCGGCAAAACCCTGAACCGCCAGAGAGGCAATAGAAAGGGCGCTCTGGGCTGCTATCGCAACAGGTGCTTGCGTTTTATCCTCTACGGCCTCAACAGCCTCTCTAAGCACGCCCAGCGCCTCAACGGGGTAATCTTCCCCCTTTGGTATGTCGCGAACAAGGGGTTGCGGGCCTTCAACTTGCACCTCTTGCAGATGGTTAGGTTCAGCATTCATTGCGCACCACCTCTCAGCATCAGAACGTCGTTCCAATCCTTGCCGCAAGGCGCTGGCAAAATGCTGACTTCCCAACCCAAGGCCATTGCGCGCCTCATCAATACCTGCCCTGCATTCCCGCCAGCGGGGTCGCCATCCGTCGCAATGACAAGCTTGCGGAAACCTTGGGGTAATCTAAGGGATTTCATTCCTGATGTGGAAAGGCACGACCACACCACAGAGGAGCCAGAAAGCATCCCTGACATAAGCGACAACCCTGTTTCTATGCCCTCACACACGACCAACTTGTCACGACCATCAGACAAGCGCACAGCACCGCCAGCGCACGATCCCAACATCATTTTAGCACTGCAAACAAGGCGACCACCCTGACCATTCAGAAAGGTTCTGTGAAGACCCCCAACAGGCTGCACATTTGCAACCATTGCCGGAAGATGCTGGGCGCTGGGCGCATGGAACAGATTCGGCATGAAACGCAGGCTCGATGGCAGGTCGCAAGTTATGCCTCTATTGCGTAGATAAGACTCTGCAAGCGTGCCTTTTATTGGCCTCGCATTTCGCCAGATTGCCCTTGCCCGCTTCACATTATCAGACGCCGTAAAAGAAGGCGCACCCACTTCGCACCACCGGGGTTTCAGGTTCTCGCAGGTTTCAGGTTCTGAAAACTGAAGAACATCCAACAGATCGGTAAATTCACAGCCGGATTTAAAGCAATGCAGCAAGAGCTTGCCTTCCTTGATATTAAAGCTAAGGGCATTTTGATCGGGGCGCTGTTCTGGCTGACAGATCGGACAGGGGGCTTGCCCCTGACCGTTCTTCCAATATCCGCCCAGCGCACGCACGACTGAAGATATATCGGACATCATTTGGCATCCTCCTTCAGCGATTTGGCAGAAGGGGGAAAGTTCAGGTCGCACAGGCGCGTTCCCGGCTTCAGCCAGTAATACCGAATTTTGTCCTTTCCCCGGTATTCGCGCTCAATTGGCCAATCGTATTGATTTGCCAGCACCTCGATTATTGCCGCAAGCCGCCAGCAATCAACGTGCCTGATCGTCGTTCTGTGTGACAGCACTTCGCCAGAAAGCAGAGCGCTACAGACATAAAAGCGCTGCGTTCGGTCCGCAAACCAACGCGTATCGTTTGACTTATCAGTCATAGAGATATCCTCTCATAATGACCGCGACCCGGATAAAGGCACAGTTTTCCCGTTCACGCCCCGCAAGGCGTGTTACTTTATCCGGTACGGCTGATTTCATTATTCGGGCGCGTTGCCCGTGATCCACTGGTCAATCGCAGTTACTTCCAGAAGCACTGCGCCCCCCCTTTTTATTGGGGAGAGTTCACCCGCTTCAAAAGCGCGGTAGAATGTCGATCGAGAGAGGGAATAAATCTCAACGGCTCGGTTAATCCGAATATACTTCGGTGTCTTCAATGGTCTGACTCCTGTCAGTTACGCCATCTCAGAAATTCCAAACCGGGGTTGATATGTCTCACCAAACATGAACATCATGTGAGCAAGAAAGACTCAAACCGGAAGGTAACTTCCTTTGGCTTTTTCGTATTTGCCCCCCATTTGGCGAAAGTTGTTCAGGCCTAGCCTAGGGGGGGGCACTCTTAAGTGTAATGAAACACTATGCCACAGCATAAACAAACCGCCCGCTCTCGCAAGGGCACGGGCCGTTTTGTTTATTGGCGCTCGGTGATTTTGCGGCCCAAATGTGGACCGCATCTAAATATTTGTTAACACATCCCAACCCGTTGTTTGCATGTAATAAATACATAACATATTCGTATCTCATGCACATACGCGGCACAGGTGGATATTGAAATCATTAGGTTATTTTTCCCGGAGAGAGAATGCCACAATGCGCGCCAATGTTCACGATTTTCCCCATTCCAATGTATCCATTTTGTGGTCCAAAAAAAAATTCATTTTTCTTGCAATCCATGCCGCTGAAACGACAAAATCTCAGCCGTTTCGCCGAAACGGTGACAAGTGAATTACATCCGACGATTCGTCCTCACCCTGAATGATTCGCCCCCATGCGCGCAACAGTTCCAATCTCTGATCCAGAAAATCACTTCGGCTATAGCTGCGCTCAACAATGCTACCGATGGAATGCGCCAGGGCCGTTTCAGCCACCGCGTAAGAATTAGGATAGACCTCAGAAACCCACGACCGGAAACAGGCACGCACGCCATGGGGTCGATAAGGTTCCGACCACTTCCAGCGTTTTTCACATTCACGCATGATGTTCTCTAGGGCCTGGTCACTGATAACCGGAACGCGCTTTCCACTGGCTGGCTCACCATCACGTTTAGATGAAAACAAATAACCGCCCCGACAATCGTCCACAGATCGCGATACAAGGGCTTTCATTTCATCCGTAAGCGGCACCCTGAAATCATCCGTTTTACCTTCCTTGCCCTTCATCTTTTCACCGGGCACAGTCCACACATCACCTTCAAATTCGCTTATATGGGCCATACGCACGGGTTTCAGGCGCACACCCCCACCAAGTAAGAGGTAGAGCATCAGGGCGCGCTGCACGGTGTTCTCAGGGTCCAGAGACTGATACAGTCTCGCGGCCTCTGCCACTGGCAGCGCCGGGTGCGGCACAGGTTTGTGAGTTACAGCCCCCAAGCGCACCTTTGCATTCGGGATGGCATTCAGATCGACAGACAGCCCGCTTGCCGCTGCGTACTTCATAATCGTTGAAAGGCGGTTCAGGGCTTTCTTTGCTGTTGGGTGCTTGCTGTGCCAGATCGGGGATAAAGCCTTGTGAATATCCGCCTGTGAGATTGCCTCAACATCCATATGGCCCAGCGCTGGTAAGATATAAAGCTTCACAGGGCTTTCCCAGCGCCCGGCCTGCCCGCCATCCTTTAGCGTAGCTTTTATAGATTCAAACGCTTCCGGCGCGATATCTGCGAGTGTTTTGGTATTGAGTTTGCTTTGTTGCTCACGTTCCAGGCGCTCAATTTCATCATGAGGCTTGCCGCCTGTCGCTTTCATCCATGCAGCCCAGCGGTCACGTGCTGCACGCGCATCTTTCAAGCTAACCGCCTCCACAGACCCCAACCCCAAATCCCAACGCTTTTTTAGATATGTATAACGGTAAACCCACGACCCTCTGGCACGGCCATCGTCCCCCAACCCTTTTGAGTAAAGATAAAGCCCCCCACCATCGGAATACTTTTGTTCGGTGGCATTCTTTAAAATGTTCGGTGGCAACTTGCCCATATACATTCCCCATATATTCCCCACGAAGCATTGCTATACAGCGAAGCAGCATGACACAAGGAGAAACAATAATTGTACCAATAATCCTTATTTTGAAGGGGATCCTCAAACAGTATGGATTGAGGTGAAATACTAGGGAATACATACTTCGGTGCATCTTTTGGGCACCAATTTACCAAAAAAATGTAGATCGCGATTATGCCAACTGGCACTTTTCGCACGCACTTTGCGATCCAGCTTTATCCCTGCATAAGTCCAGTTCCCCACAACTTCTTGCACATCGTCCCTGCAGTGGCTAAACATCCTCTTACCTCGGGGGGCCAATATGGCTGAGATGCGCAAGCGGACCCGTAGAACCTGAACCGGTTAAGACCGGCGGAGGGAAGGTTGAGACAACGCTCATCCAGACATCCGCCCGTCGGCAATGAAAAGGATGAGATATGAAATATCTTACACTCGCCGCGGGACTTTGTGCAGCTACAGCAGCAAGCGCAGAGACACCCGTTCTGAACGTCTACACCTATGACAGCTTCACGTCTGACTGGGGCCCCGGCCCCGCGATTGAGGCCGCCTTCGAAGACATCTGCAACTGCGACCTGCAATTTTCAGCCGTTGGGGATGGTGCCGCCCTGATCGCGCGCCTGAACCTGGAAGGCGATCATTCTGAAGCAGACGTTGTACTGGGCATCGACACAAACCTGGCGGATCAGGCCCTGGCCGATCAGTTCTTTGTGCCGCATACGCTGGAAAACCCTACGCTGACTCTGCCGATAGAATGGGACAACGCGACCTACGTGCCATATGACTGGGGCTATTTCGCCTTTATCTATGACAACACCAAAACCGACTCTGTTCCTGCGAATTTCCGTGATCTGGCCGCGTCAGATCTGAAAATCGTGATCCAGGATCCGCGCTCTTCCACCCCCGGCCTTGGCCTGATGATGTGGGTCAAAGCCGCATATGGCGACGAAGCACCCGCAATCTGGGCGGACCTGTCCGACAACATCGTGACCGTAACCAAAGGCTGGTCCGAATCCTACGGCATGTTCCTTGAAGGCGAAGCTGACATGGCCCTGTCTTACACAACATCCCCGGCCTACCATCTGATCGCGGAAGACGATGCGTCCAAATCCGCAGTCGCCTTTGACGAAGGTCACTATATGCAGATCGAAGTCGCAGCCGTGACCAAATCCGCAGATCAGCCCGAACTGGCGCAACAGTTCCTGGAATTCATGATTTCAGACGCGGCGCAAACCATCCTGCCAACCACCAACTGGATGTACCCGGCCGCAACCCCGACCGCCGGCCTGCCGGAAGGTTTCGAAACCCTGACCGTCCCTGAAAAATCCCTGCTGATCCCGGCAGAAGACGCAGGTAGCGTGCGCGAAGCCGCGCTGACAGAGTGGCTCGACGCGCTGTCTCAATAATCAGCCCGCTTGGGCTTTGGGGGGCGGCTGCGGCTGCCCTCTTGCTGTTTCTGACCCTCGGAACACTCGCCGCTGTCGCCTGGCAGGCGGAATTTACCCGGGGTCTCGGGCGCGCGGACATCGCCGCCCTGCGTTTTACCCTGATCCAGGCTTTCTTCTCGGCACTCTTGTCCGTCGCCCTCGCTATTCCGGTGGCCCGCGCCCTGGCCCGGCGGCAATTCCCCGGACGTCAGATCCTGATTACTCTGCTTGGCGCGCCCTTCATCCTGCCGGTGATCGTCGCGGTCCTGGGCCTGCTGGCGGTGTTTGGCCGGGCGGGTATCTTTAACCAGATGCTGAACGCTTTCGGCTTTGAAACAGTCTCTGTATATGGGTTTTCCGGCGTTTTGCTGGCCCATGTGTTTTTCAACCTGCCACTTGCCACCCGCCTGATACTGCAAAGCTGGCTTGCGATTCCTGCGGAACGTTTCCGCCTTGCGCAAAGCCTGGGATTTGCCCCGCGTGATATGTTCCGCCAGATTGAATGGCCCATGCTGCGCGAAGTCATTCCTGGTATTTTCGCGGTGATTTTTCTGATCTGCACCACAAGTTTCGCCGTCGCCCTGACCCTGGGAGGCGGTCCAAAGGCAACGACAATTGAACTGGCAATCTACCAGGCCCTGCGCAGTGACTTTGCCCCCGGGAAAGCCGCCCTGCTGTCGTCCATTCAATTCCTGCTTTGCACCCTGGCCGCGTGGAGCGCCTGGTATTTCACCCGTCATCAGGATGCAGCCGCCGGGTTTGATCGCGCTGTGCAACGCAGTGACGCCGGGGCGGTTGGCCTGCGCATTCAGGACGGGCTTTGCCTGGGATTCGCAGCGTTTTTTGTGATCCTGCCGCTGGCCATGGTGATCAAATCCGGGCTGACGGGCATTCTGAATATGCCCGATGTGGTCTGGTGGGCAGCACTGCGGTCGGTCCTGATGGCGATCGCATCTTCCATCGTGATGCTTTCCCTGGTTCTGCCGCTGGCACAGATCGCCGCGAAAGAAAAACGCGCCTGGCCCGAAGCGATTGCCTATCTGTCTGTGTCTGCCTCACCGCTGGTCATCGGGACCGGGCTGTTCATCCTGCTGAACCCTTATTTCAGCCCCCGCGATCTCGCCCTGCCCGTCACCATTATCGTGAATGCAGCCATGGCGATTCCTTTTGCATTGCGCGGGCTTCTGCCCGCCATGCGCGAGGTCGAGGCAAGCTATGCCCCGCTTGCCGATCAGCTGGGCATGGCAGGGTTTGCCCGCTTTCGCCTGCTCACCCTGCCCCGTATCCGCCGCCCTCTGGGCTTTGCCCTGGGTCTGACCGCCGCGCTGTCCATGGGTGACCTTGGCGTGGTCGCCCTGTTTGCCGATCCTGATGCAGGTACACTGCCCCTGATGATCTATCGTCTGATGGGGGCTTACCGCATGGAACAGGCGGCCGGTGCCGCGCTGCTATTGCTGATTCTCAGCCTTGCGCTGTTTATGATTTTTGACCGGGGAGGTCAGAAGAATGCTGACACTTGAAAATGTGCAGATCACCCAGGGCAGCTTTTCCCTGCACGCAGATTTCACAATTGCACCCGACACAAAAACCGCCGTGATCGGGGCCTCTGGCGGGGGGAAATCAACCCTGCTGTCTGCGCTTGCCGGTTTTCTGACACCGGCCAGGGGCCGCATTCGTTGGAACAGTGACGATCTGACCACCCAGCCCCCGGCGAAACGTCCGATCAGTATGATTTTTCAGGACAACAACCTGTTCCCCCATCTGACTGCAGCGCAGAATGTGGGTCTGGGCATTTCCCCGGCGCTGCGCCTGACACAGGCGGACCATCAGCGTGTGTCAGACGCGCTGGTGCGTGTCGGACTGGCAGAGATGGCCACGCGTAAACCCGCAGCCCTGTCCGGTGGGCAGATCGCGCGCGTGGCGCTGGCCCGTCTGCTTGTGCAGGGGAACCCGGTGATTCTGCTGGATGAACCCTTTGCCGCCCTTGGCCCGGCGATGCGGGCTGAAATGCTGGATCTTGTGGCAGAGCTGGTCGCTGAAACCAAAGCGACCCTGTTGATGGTCAGCCATGATCCCGAAGATGCAAAACGCATTGCTGATCAGATCATACTGGTTGCCGATCAGATCGCGCATCCGCCCATAGAAACGAACCATCTGTTCAATGATCCCCCCGAAGCCATGCGCAACTGGATGGGCTAAAACGAAAAAACCCCGCCAGATCCGGCGGGGTTTTCTTTTGATTGCTTAGCGATGCTTATGCGTCGCCGCGCAGCTTTTTACCTTTAACCGGCGCCCAGAGACGCTTGTTGGTCAGGTACAGCAGCACAGAAAGCAACACGAGGAACGCAACGCCGACAAAGCCGACTTGTTTCCGCGCCATCATCTTAGGCTCAGCGGTCCACATCAGGAAGGCAGAGACGTCTTTCGCCATCTGTTCCACAGTGGCCGGTGTGCCATCTGCATATTCAACGATGTCGTCAGACAGAGGGGGCGCCATAGAAATCAGACCGCCTGCGAATGTGTCGTTCCCATACAGGAAGTTGCCATTCGATTCCTCATCGTGACCATTGTAGTGGGTCAGCAGAGACGCGATATATTCCGCACCGCCCATACCGTAAACGATCTGGTTGATACCCAGGCCAGCAGGACCGTGGAAACCAGCACGTGCCTTCGCCATCAGGGTCAGGTCAGGTGCGCCGGCGCCGGTGTTCTCAGGGAACTTGTCCGCTGGTGTCGCCGCACGGTAATCGTCGATTTCCGGATCATAGATCTGAATGGTCTCTGCATAGGCACGAGCCTGATCCCCGGTATAAGCCGGACCACCTTCATCAGCCAGGTTGCGGAAATACAGATACTGCAGACCATGACAGGCAGAACAGACTTCGGTGTAAACCTGAAGGCCACGCTGAAGCTGATCACGATCGAAGGTCCCGAAGGGGCCCTCGAAAGAGAATTCATAGTCTGTGATCGCCTGTTCGCCACCGCCAGCAGCCATTGCGCCGGATGTGAGACCCAGTGTCAGTGCTGCAGAGATCAGAAGTTTCTTCATCATAATCCTGATCCTTTCTTAGTTGGCGGATTTGTCAGCGCCCGGGTAGTGGGCGTTGAAATCGGCTTCGATGGTTTCGGGTTGTGCTTCCGGCTTCTCGATCACACCCAGAAGCGGCAGGATCACGAAGAAGTAAGCGAACCAGTAAGTCGCTGCGATCAGTGAGATCCAGTCATATGGGAAGTCAGTCGGACGCGCGCCAACCCACATCAGAACGAAGAAGTCGACAACCAGAACGGCGAACCACATGCGGAACATCGGACGGTAACGACCGGAACGTACGGAGGATGTATCAAGCCAAGGGGCCAGAGCCATCGCAACGATCGCACCGAACATCGCCAGAACACCGAAGAATTTCGCATCAACGATACCACCGGTCAGAATTTCAACCAGTTGTACGGCCCATACTTCTGCAGTGAAGGCACGCAGGATCGCGTAGAACGGCAGGAAGTACCATTCAGGAACGATGTGTGCAGGTGTCGCCAGAGCATTCGCAGGAATGTAGTTATCCGGGTGACCCAGATAGTTTGGCATAAAGCCAACCACAGCCCAGAACACTGTCAGGATAACAGCCAGAGCGAAGAGATCTTTGATCACAAAGTAAGGCCAGAACGGCAGTGTGTCTTTTTTCACTTCTTCCAGATTCTTCTTACGCACTTCAACACCGGTTGGGTTGTTGTTGCCTGTGTGGTGGAAAGCCCAGATGTGAACAATCACAAGGCCTGCAATCACAAACGGCAGCAGATAGTGCAGAGAGAAGAAGCGGTTCAGAGCAGGCTGACCAACAGCACCAGCACCCAGAAGCCAGGTTTGCAGCGCTTCACCAACGCCCGGAACAGCGCCGAACAGGCCGGTGATAACCGCAGTCCCGTGGAAAGACATCTGACCCCATGGCAGAACATAACCCATAAAGGCTGTGCCCATCATCAGAAGGTAGATCAGCATGCCGATCACCCATGTGATTTCACGTGGTGCTTTGTAAGACCCGTAGTAGAGACCACGGAAGATGTGGGCGTAAACAGCCACGAAGAACAGCGACGCGCCGTTCATGTGGGCATAGCGGATCATGTGCCCGCCGTTTACGTCACGCATGATGTGTTCGATAGACGCAAAGGCCAGATCAACATGCGGTGTGTAATGCATCACAAGGATAATACCTGTGACGATCTGCAGAGCCAGACAGAAGGTCAGGACAATGCCCCAGATCCACATCCAGTTCAGGTTTTTCGGTGTAGGTGCTGTCAGAGTAACATAGAGCAGACCAACAATCGGCAGACGGGAATCAACCCATTTTTCGATGCCTGTCTTTGGCTCATATGCGTCGTGTGGAAGACCGGACATTATGCTTCCTCCCCAAGCTGAACAGTATTTTCGTCAACAAAGCTTGCAACCGGAACCGGCAGGTTCTCTGGTGCCGGGCCTTTGCGGATACGGCCAGAGGTATCATAGTGGGAACCGTGGCATGGGCAGAACCAGCCGTGGAATTCACCAGCGCCATCCCCCAGCGGAACACAACCAAGGTGGGTACAGACACCCATCATGACCAACCATTTGCCTTCTTCATCCAGCGAACGGTTCTGATCGGCTGCATCTGCACCGATGCTGCGGTTTTCATTGCGGGCTTCTGCATCGATGAGTTCACCCATCTCAACAGCGCGGGCTTCTGCGATTTCCTCATCCGTCCGGTGACGGATGAAAACCGGTTTGCCCTGCCATTTTACAGTCAGCTGTGTGCCGGGTGCGACCCCGGAAATATCTACTCGGATAGAGGCCAGAGCCAGCACGTCCGCGCTTGGATTCATCTGATTGACCAGCGGCAGAGCAACTGCGCCAGCTGCAACTGCGGCGGTGCCACCAGTCGCGTAATAGAGAAAATCCCGACGGGTGCCTTCGTGATCATCTGTGTGGGACACGAGTGTTTCTCCCTTTCAGGTACCGTTGAGTGCCATAACGACGACAAACCACGCGTAAACGTGGCCTTCGGCGGTGTTTAGCCCGCCATTTGCGCTACGTCCAGCAGACATTAGATGCAGAAAGCAATTTATGCGCATTTGTCGCGGTATTTGCGGCATATTTGTTGCCTGTTTCAGTCGGGTATCAGCCAGCCGCAATACCCCACGATCTGCCCGATCAGGGGCAGATGCACAGCAACATCAAAGTGAAAGCGCCCGTCGGCCTCATATTCAAAACTGTCGCCACCTGGCAGCAGGAATTTCGGCAGGGGAACCCCCAGAAACGCCCAGCGCCGGGGAATCAGATAAAGCCGCCCGTCCCGCACAACGACAGCGAGGGCCACATGGATCGCCCCGAATTGCTCAACCAGCAGCCCGTCATTCCGTCCCTGCCCCGGGGCCTGATATGTATGGAACTTATACCCACCAAAATCGCGTTCCCACAGCTCACCCTTTTCATCCGGCGTGAACATCACAGACACAGGCCCGTCAAAATCTTTCGTGGGAAAGCCTGAAATCCTGGCCGCGAACCGTGCAAAAGCATTCCGCCCCGCCCGCGCCTCAACCCGCCCGGACCAGCGACGTTGTTCAGCACTGCCATGCAATTTCTGCACCTGTTCAGGCAACCGGTCAAAATCAGCGCCCATGATTGCGCGATAAAGCACTTTATTCACCTCAGCCTGGCACAGTCGCCAGCATGGATGGCCGTGCGGAAAACGCTTCAAACCACGCCGCCAAGTCCGGCCGTCCGGCGCGCCAGTTGCGGTCGGCGTTGCGCAGGTCCAGATAACCCAGCGCGCAGGCAACCGCGATTTGCCCGGCGTTCAGAGGCGCATTCATCAGATCCATATAGTCGCGCTCAATCACATCAAGCGCCTGGGCGATCTTCACCCACTGCCCTTCGACCCAGGCCTCAAAACGGATTTCTTCCGGACGCAGACGCCATTCATAGGCCATCAACAGGGCTGCATCGATCACACCTTCACCGGTCGCCTCAAGCGTCTGGATGCGCCAGGTGTCATCACTGCCATACAGTCTGGCATTTGCACGTGCATCTAGGTAACGGCAGAGAATACGGCTGTCATAAATCGCCTGCCCGTCCTCAGTCACCAGGGCCGGAACTTTGCTGAGAGGGTTCACCGCAGCAAACCCCTCCGCCGGATCAAGCGGCGTGCCAGAAGTTGTCACAAGTTCCACATCCCCCAGCTGCCCGGTTTCATGAAGAACCACCATCACTTTACGCACATAAGGAGAAGTCGGAGAGTGATAGAGTTTCATGATCAGATCCTGTCAGTCGGTTTTTCGGAATTTCACGCGGCCAAACCCGCTGGCATCAATCTCTATCCCCGGGCCTGATTTGCCAAGCCTGATAATGCGGCGAAAACGTCCGGTCGCATTGATCTGCCCGGGTTCATGCCGCAGGGAAATGCCTTCTTCCACTTTATCATGGGCATCTTCTTCCGACTGATCCCGCCGTCCAATGCGGACTGCCCGGGTGAACGCATAGGTCGCAAGCGCAACCGTGCCATAGCGCAGGGCAAAACCGGTGATCACGGGCAAAGCAGGTACAGGCATATCAGATCCTCCTGCTTGCAATCATGCCCGCGCGCCCCGGTCCCTGTCGAGTCAGGCGTCACCCGCCTCGCGCATCAGGCGGGCAATTGCCTGTGGATCCTGGCCAAAACCAGCACCCTCCAGCCCGTCCGCCGCGCCATTGCGTGCGGTTTCGCCCTTGTTCTGACCCAGCTTCCAGGTGCCATCCACCGCATCAATCCGAAAACGCACCGGCACAATCATCCGCATCATGCGGCCCAGCGCATCCGGCGTCATTTTATCATTGCTCCAGGGAGGCTTCGGCAACAGGCGGGCTTCAAAATATGCGGCCAGTTCATCCAGATGTGCGCGCAGATCTTCCTGCGGACGCAAAGACAATTCACCACGCAGATGCACCGCAACATAATTCCAGGTCGGCACCTGATCCTCGGTGCCGTACCAATCGGGCGAAATATAAGCATCCGGGCCGGACACAGCGATCACCGCGGGCACGGGATCTTTCAGCTGGCGCACAATCGGGTTTGATCGCACCAGATGCATATCCGCAAACTCCGCACCTTCATTCACGATAAACGGCACATGGGATATCAGGGGGCCATCTGCCCCATTCACGGAAAGCACACCAAAGCCCCGGTCGCGGGCAAGCTTCAGCCTCTGGTCTCCCGGGGTCTGGCGAAACGCTGGATTCGGATGCATGACGGATTCCTTTCATGCAAAGTCGTAGGAGGCCATTGCGTCCCTTGCAACCCCACGCCATATTCCCCCTGTTCTCAGGGCGGGGTGAAATTCCCCACCGGCGGTAAGCGGGGTTACCCGTAAGTCCGCGAGCGGCCTGAAACTGTATACAGTGTGTATGCATAAGATGTGCATGGTTTGTGCATAGATTGTGTATCGCTTCTGCATCCGGTTTCTGGTGTCAGCAGATCCGGTGTAACTCCGGAACCGACGGTCATAGTCCGGATGAAAGAGAACGCGGCAAAAGGGCTTTCGCATGATGCGATGTCCTGTGTCGTGAATGCCCTGGGTGACGTGTCTGAAACTTAGGAGCTGAACAATGACACACACCCGTTACGCCTTTATCAAAGCAAACTGGCACGCCGATATCGTGGATCAGGCCCTGAAAGGGTTTTGCGAACTGATCCCGGAAGATCAGGTTGATGTCTTTGATGCGCCCGGCGCTTTTGAAATGCCCCTGCTGGCAAAAAACCTTGCGGAATCAAAGAAATACGATGCCGTCGCCTGCGCGGCCCTTGTGGTGGACGGCGGGATCTATCGTCATGATTTCGTCGCCCAGGCCGTGGTTGATGGTTTGATGCGCGCAGGTCTGGATACAGGCGTGCCTGTGCTGTCCGTATCCCTGACCCCGCATCACTTCCAGGAAACCGACCATCACATCGGCATCTACCGCGAACATTTCGTTCAGAAAGGTCGCGAAGCCGCCCAGGCCGCGCTGATGATCGGCGAAACCCGGGCGAAAATTACGGGATGAACCCGTTTGGTATCAGGCGTTTGCCCGTGTAAGCGCCTGTTCCAGATCATAAATCAGATCATCCGCATCCTCGATCCCAACAGAGATCCGCAGCAACCGTTCATGCACCGGGAAGCCTTCCCCAGACACAGTTTTGCGGTGCTCAATCAGGCTTTCCACCCCACCCAGTGAGGTCGCCGGATAAAACAGCTCGCAGAAACGCGTAACATCAATGCCGGTCTGTTCCGTCCCCTTCACGATGATCGACAGCATCGCACCAAACTGCCCGCCGGTCTGGCGCTTGGCAATTTCATGGCCGGGATCTGTTGGCAGGCCGGGATACAGCACGGCCTCAACATGTTTATGTCCCTGAAAATGCTTCGCAATTGCCATGGCATTGGCGCTGGCTTTTTCCACCCGCAGGAACAGCGTCCGCATGCCCCGGATCAAAAGCCAGGCATCAAAGGACTGCAAAACAGTGCCCTGAAGTTTGCGCACCCAGAAGATATCTTCCCAATATTGCCCGGTCTCACGCACAGACAACACACCCGCTGTCACATCAGAATGGCCGTTCAGATATTTCGTGGCAGAATGGAACGAAATATCCGCCCCCATATCCAGCGCGCGGGTCATGCAGGGCGGGGTACCCGTGCAATCTGCCATCAGCTTTGCGCCATGCGCATGGGCGATTTCAGCCGCTGCGGCAATGTCGGTCACTTCCCAGTTCGGGTTGTTCGGGGTTTCGATCCAGACAAGCTGTGTCTCGCCCGGCTTCATCGCTGCTGCCAGTTCATCCAGATTGCCGGCCGTATACCAGGACACCGTTATACGCTTGTTTTTCTCATACATCTGAAGCTGTTGCAGCACACCGTGATACATCACCTCTGGCGCAACCACATGGGCGCCGGTGGGCAGATGATCGATCACGGCTGTGCAGGCAGACATGCCGGATGAAAACAAAAGCGATTCTGCCGCGCCTTCCAGTTCCGCAATGATCGCTTCGGCGTGGCCGGTGGTCTGACTGCCATCGCGGCGATACCAATAAGGTTTACGCACCTCGTAATTTTCGTCACGCGCATAAGTGGCCGTGGGCTGGATGGCGGGCACAACAGCGCCGGTGCCTTCTTCCATAAAGCGCAATGCCTGGGCGACGCGGGTGGAAAGTGCGGGTTTGCGGTTGCTGTTGTCTGTCATAATCTGGTCTCCTTGCCGGCAGGCTAATCTGCAAGGCCTGCCGGAAACCAGTGATAAAACGACGTCAGCCCGGTGTTTTTGGGCAAAAGAGCGTTATTTCATCACCTTGCCGCCACATCGGGTATTTTCCCATGATCGCAGCGAAGCGGTCAGAAGCTTTGAACGCATCCAGCCAGCGGATCAGATCTGGCCAGGATTGGGCATAGAACCAATCCTGATCCACATGGGCAAACTGGCGCACGAAGGTGACAATCGCCATATCCGCAAGACAGGATCGGTCGCTGTAAAGATGCGCCTGGCCCTGCAACATGGTGTTGAGGTTTTGCAGAAAAGCCGCGCCTTTTTCACGTTCATCATCCGTGTCAGCTTCAGGATGACGGCTGCCGTATTTGTAGCGATCCAGCGCAGTTTTAAACGGCCCGTCGCTTTCCGCAATCAGGGCATGGCCACCTTCCGGCATTTGCAGCCAGCCTTCAGGGTCATTCTGCGCCAGCGCCCACTGCATCACATCCAGGCTTTCCTCAATCACCTGATCCCCATCAATCACCACAGGCACTGTCCCCTTGGGGGATGCAGCCAGAAACTCGGGCGCTTTGTCGCGCAAAAAGATTTCCCGCAGCTCACATTCAATGCCTGCCACATGGATCGCAAGGCGCGCACGCATGGCGTAAGGGCAGCGGCGGAAGGTATAAAGGATAGGGCGGGACATCAGGTTTTAAGCCTCCGGCGGGAGTATTTTCAGCAAGATGAAAGCAATTGCGTTGCGTTTTGCCCGATGATGCGGGTTTCAACAATCTGACCGACAGGCTGATCACTATCAAAGCTGACCTCGGTGAATTGTTCGGTGCGGCCCATGCGGGGATTTTCCAGCAGGACTTTGTGGGTATGCCCGATCTGCGCCGCGAGGTGATTTTTGACCTGCAAATCGCCAGCATCCCGCAGGCGTGCGGCGCGGGCTTTGATCACGTTGCCATTCACCTGGTTCGGGATCTTCGCTGCTGGCGTGCCTTCCCGCTTCGAATAAGGGAAGACATGCAGCCAGGTCAGATCGCAATCTGTCACCAGCTTCAGCGAATTTTCAAAATGCGCGTCGGTTTCTGTGGGGAAACCCGCGATAATATCAGCCCCGAAAGTCATTTCCGGGCGTAGCTTCTTTGCCTCTTCACAGAAGGCAATCGCATCATCACGCAGATGACGCCGCGCCATGCGTTTGAGGATCATGTCATCGCCATGCTGCAGAGACAAATGCAAATGCGGCATCAGGCGGGGTTCTGTCGCGATAGCCTGCATCAGGTTTTCATCCGCTTCGATGGAATCAATCGATGAAATCCGCAGACGCGCCAGATCTGGCACAAGCTTGAGGATGCGCATCACCAGATCACCCAGACGCGGGGTTGCGGGCAGATCCGCGCCCCAGGACGTCAAGTCAACCCCTGTCAGCACGACCTCATTATAGCCCTGATCGACCAGCCGTTTGATCTGATCCACAACCACGCCCGCAGGCACAGACCGCGAGTTTCCGCGACCGTAGGGAATGATGCAAAACGTACAACGGTGATCACAGCCGTTCTGCACCTGCACATAGGCGCGGGACCGTGTGCCAAATCCGTCAATCAGATGCCCTGCGGTTTCTGTGACGGACATAATGTCATCCACCAGAACCTTTTCGCTTTTGCCGATGAAATCAGGGCTGGAAAGCTTCTGCCATGTCTCAGGCTGCATCTTTTCCGTGTTGCCCAGAACCAAGTCAACTTCGTCCATATTGGCAAATGTTTCTGGTTCTGTTTGCGCGGCGCAGCCGGTGACGATCACTTTTGCGTCCGGGTTTTCGCGGCGCAGACGACGGATTTCCTGGCGGGCTTTGCGCACGGCTTCGGCGGTTACAGCACAGGTGTTGACCACCACTGCGCCGCCAATGCCCGCCTCTTCCGACATGGCTTTCATGGCCTCAGTTTCATAGGCGTTCAGGCGACAGCCAAGTGTTGTAAATTTCAAATCAGGCGCAGACATCAGATCGCATCCAGAAATTCAGCACTGAGCGTGCCATCAAAAACATGCGCCGCCGGGCCGGTCATCCAGACGCCGTCGTCGCGCCAGTCAATTTCAAGCCAGCCACCATCCAGCTGCATCTTTACCTTTTTGTCGGCCAGCCCCTTACGATGGGCGACAACCGCAGCTGCGCATGCGCCAGAGCCACAGGCCAGCGTGATTTCCCCGCCACGTTCCCAGACTCGCATGCGGATATCATCACGCGCACGGATCTGGATGAATTCAACGTTGGTGCGTTCGGGATATAGCGCATGATGTTCCAGATCAGGACCGACAGCACGCAGATCAACCGCATCCATATCATCCACCACAAACACCATATGCGGGTTGCCCATACCGCAGGCGCCCGGCGTGCCTTCAATCGGCAGAGCGTTCAGGTCATCCACATCATGCGCCAGCGGGATCTGATTCCAAGTCAGTTGCGGCTGGCCCATGTTGACGCTGAACAGGTCATCGCCAATGCGCTTGCCCGTCAGGACTTCGTGCCCAGTGAAGAAGGTCGCGCTGTCGCCGCCGGTTTCTTCCAGAATCAGCCGGGTGATACAGCGGCTGGCGTTGCCACAGGCATCGGCGCGTGAACCATCGGAATTCCAGAATTCCACATCCAGATCCGCGCGGGTGGATTCGCGCAGAATCACCAGCTGATCGAATCCCACACCAAAATAGCGATTTGCGATCGCTTTGGCGGTTTTTGTGCTCATCACGTCGGGTGCATGCCGGGTATCAATGACAACAAAGTCATTTCCCAGCCCGTGCATCTTACGAAACGGCAATCCTGCGGTATTTTTCTGCGGCATATCCATGTGCTCCGTATAATCCGAAAGAAAAAATCATGCCAGAGCCGCTTTTTTCAAGATTCCCGCTTGACCCCACCCGTCAGCAACCTTAAACGACCCGACAAGTGAGGGCCCTTAGCTCAGTTGGTAGAGCGGCTGACTTTTAATCAGTAGGTCGCAGGTTCGAACCCTGCAGGGCTCACCACATACTCTTTTTGATGAATGACACTTGAACGTTCCTTTTCGACAAGGTTCTTTCCTTTTTTGCGTTAGCACTGCGATTACGCGAGCAGTCTCCGCGAGTGGGATAAGCGCAAACTTCACGAACCAAGTGGCCAAACTTACGGCAACTGACGAACAGTTTTTCCATGAGGTTCTTGTGTGTCGTTCGCCTTGCTCCACACCGGCACCGGAAATGCTGGGAACACTTGTTTAAAAACTTCGAGATCTTACACCATTTGCGGGCGATGCGAGTTTTAAGATCAAACAAGTACAATATCACTTATCTATCCCCCTGTGATGAACCTGACGCATGCAGAACCCGACGAGAACTGAGGCCACAGGCCCTGTGAAGGCTTATTACCCTCGACTCCCCCACACACCGCCCGCCACCACATTAAAGCGCGGTCGCTGTTTGCAATCACATATTAACTTCGGCTCAGGATCGCCCCGGCTGCAAGCCAGATCCTGGTCTCGGCGAGAAACGGGATCATCTGGCCAGACCCCGTGCCAGTTCAAGAATGAATGAAGTATTTGTACAGCCAATGAATGACAGGGCGCGACCATTCTCCAAAGTGATGTTAATGTTGTCGGTTGCGACCAAGCCGTTGTACGCCACAACCGACAAGACACAAACGTCCCACACGGCCGACACCAAAGCCCTAAATACACACGCAGCTAAAACAAAAAGGAGCCGCACCGTGAACAAAACATCCATCCGTAACATCGATCCAGATACCCTATGGGACGCCAAAATATATGCAGCAAAAACCAAACAAACTATGGGCAAAATCGTCACCGAAGCGCTGCAAAGGCTGCTCTATGAGGAAGCAGAGGAAGAAGTCACGGCCTGTTAAAGATTTCGAACACCCATCGCGCCAGTTCTTCAGGCGAAGATGTTTCCTTTCTCATACATTCTTGCCCGCGATCTCGCGCAACGATGGCAATACTTCCAGCATCGCCCAACTCAAGATACGGACCACCGAACTCATCGACTTCTGTCCCCAAAGGGAAGTCAGTACAGGGAACGCCCTGTTTCTTAGCATACGCTAAGAAACAGTCTTTAGCTTTGTGTAAGTCCATAAACGTATTACAACCTCGTCAGTTAACTTGCCGAATAAAGCCTTGATCAAGCAATTCATCAATACTCATTGGAAGCTGGTGCTGAGTTCCTCCGCCAGGGCGGCCAAACCATGGTGCTGCGGGTCCCGAATTTACCTGCGGTATGGAGTAAATAACTTCATATTGCCTGTATGGCGAATTCAGGCTGGAATCGGGGAAGAACGTTGGTCAAACGGCACATTATCTGGTGCGACGAACGAACCCCTGTCGGAGAAATTACCGTTCACATCGATACGTCCGCCGTATCTGTCAAATGTCTGACCAGGCTGTAATTCTCTGATGGTTGGCGGGTCATCAAAGCCATAATTCGGCGGCCAATCAGGACTGCCATCAGCCTTGACCCATCTTGGATCAACGCCAAGCCTTTCAGCAACGGCGATTTGCGTTGATGTTGGATTGACCGCTGGTGGTCTCACTCCCGTATTTGTAGCATTATGATCCGCGTCAAAGCCCAAGCTGGCCACATTGGTTTCTTGCCCACGCCTGACGAAACCATCACCATGTTCGGCAACAGCAGCACCTGCAAATGCAATATTTCCCACCGCCATTGGCGGTGCTCTTGCAGCAAAGTAAACATTGGTGTGTTCAGCTGGGACAGCTTCTTGGTATGTGGCAAAAACAATTGGTTGTGACGCTGTTGGTCCCATCAGCATTGCCAATGCGCCGAAAGCAATAACCAGCGCCGCAATGATCTGGCCGACAATATGACGTATGGATTTCATCATATTTTCAACAAGCTAACCTGTTGCCAAAGTGAGCGCTATTGGAAAGTTGTCTAAATTTACGCTACGCCTCAACTTTGCCAAAACCCCAGCCATTGTTTGGCTATCGCCCACAACAACGGGCGATACACTAAGATCAGCTTTCGTCACGAGAAAAAGGTTCGTCGGCTGATCACCACAAACACTTTTATAACAGACATTCTCATTGTCTTCGGCAATTTTTTCTATGTCCACAATCATTTGGAACCCTATCAATCTATTGGTGATTGAAAGCCACAAGTGTTAGCTGTCGCATGCGCACAACGGTAGGGCTGGCCATATCTGTTCATCAAAATAGCTTCGAAACGCCGTAGCCCGCCATCCAATTGGTGTCGATCTAAGAACAGATGACGATAGGCACGGTCCACCGCTCCTCTGCTAAGCCCGGTATTTTGAGCAATCTCGTCACCACCACCAGTACGACGCATTTGCTCGTAAAACTCTTCTGCGAAGTCCCAGCCTTCCGCGTCCAACCTCCCGCACATCCTTGTCACCATCATATTCAGGAACACGCCGCCCCTGTCCGGGTTGGTCAATCAAAGCGTCGGCCCGCGCGAACATCTTGCGGGCAACATTGCGGGCGTAAAGTGGGGAATCTTTCTCGATTTAGTTGACGATCTCTTCTAAATCATCCAGCGCCCGATCCGACCAGATCAGTCGTTGAGCCAGGCTCAAATCCTCTTTGGAAACCATGTCAGTGTCTCGGTGCCCGGTGATCCATTCATTCAGCGTCGACATGCCAACTCCCAGAAACGTCAATCGTTTACAACGGTTCACATCTTCAAAGTGAGATTGACGTCATCAAGCAAAGCCTGAGTGCCCGCGAGAAACGCTAACTCCTCCGCGAAACCACTCTTTTTGCCCAGTCTGCCATGCGTTAGCGGGTGGTTTTACGCGTTCTGAAATCTGCGCTGTTTGATCGATCAAGCGACGTATTTTCTGTCGAAAAGCGCCAATCTTGTGTCGACGACGTAAGGACAACTTACTATAATTTAAAGGTATTCTGAAAATCCAGATGCCAAACTACGTGTCATCTTACATTTTAAAAAGAGAAGCATACAAAATCGCGCCTTGCACAGGTGCGAGATACGTTTTGATCCACGATTCGCGGAACACCCGTCAAATCATGGTCAGAACGAAACCAATCACGGTACATCCACCCGCCGCATATCCGCAGTCTATCAGGGTGAGAATACGGGGGCGCATGCTGTATGCGTAGTTTGTGGCAATCCAGGGGGCGGCGATAAACAGGCCAAGGCCCAGTCCGGCGACCAACCCTTTCCCAGCACTGTCAATTCCAGCCAGCGAAAACATGTGGCGCATCATGCCAGCAACAAACAGCAATGCGATGAAGGAGATGATATAGGGTTTGGCGCCGGCACCTTGCATGGCTTCATCTGTCATGCCGGTCGCGGCTTTCCAGGGTTTTACAAGGCTCATGTACCAGACAGCACCAAACGCAAAACCGGCAATGGCTGCGATCAAAACATTCAGAAATTCCATCGTGACCTCCCTTATATGGGGTCAGTCTGGCGTAATTCCCGCCATTTCGCAAATCACGGCCCATTCATCATCACGCACAGGCTGCACCGACAGGCGACTGCTTTTCACCAGAACCATTTCAGAAAGGCGCGGATCGTTCTTGACCCTTTCAAGCGTCACCGGGGTCTTCACAGGTTTAATCGCCTTGATCACCACGCAATCCCAGCGCGGATCATCGGTGGTGCTGTCTTGCCGGGACTCTTCGATCACTTCAACCACACCCACGACAGCTTTTTCTTTCTGCGAATGATAGAAAAAGCCGCGATCCCCGGCCTTCATGGCCCGCATATGATTGCGGGCCTGGTAATTGCGCACGCCGTCCCATTCTTCGCCCGCGTCACCTTTTGAAACCTGGTCCTGCCAGCCCCAGGTGTCGGGTTCAGATTTGAACAGCCAGTATGCCATCAGCCGATTACCTTGTTCCACTGCGTCAGGGTTACTGTTTCAAACAAACCGGCTTTTGCATAGGGGTCATTGTCGGCCCAATCCTGCGCCTGCGCCATATCTTCGACGTCCAGGATCACAAGCGATCCGCACATATCACCGTTTTCATCCAGAAACGGGCCGGCCTGGGCGACGATACCGCTGGATTTGATGTGGTTCACATGGGCTTCGCGGTTTTCAAGACGGATGTTCAGGGCACCGGGTTTGTCACGGCCTACAAGAGCGATCAGCATTGGTTATTCCTTTCTGAGGGGTCTGCTCAGCAGGCCTTCTACCGCCTGACTGAGAGTGATTTCATTGCGGGTGAGGGCGGCGATCATGCGGGTCAGGGGCATGTCGACATCTGATTTCTCGGCCAGGTTTGCGACGGCCTGGGCGGTGGCGACACCTTCGGTCGTGATCTTTGGATCGGGGATCTTTCCTGTGCCAACATCAAAGCCGTATTTGTAATTGCGTGATTGATCAGAGGTGCAGGTCAGGGTCAGATCCCCAAAACCGGACAGACCAGTCAGAGTTTCAGGTTTTGCGCCCAGATGCGCAGCCAGGCGTTGCATTTCAGAAAATCCGCGCGTTATAATCGCTGCGCGTGCGCTTTCACCCAGCCCAGCCCCCATGACCGCACCACAGGCAATCGCGACAACATTTTTCAATGCGCCGCCAAGTTCAGCGCCCGCCATATCGTCAGACAGATATAGGCGCAAGACAGAGGTGGAAAGCGACTGTTGCAGGCCGTCCGCATCTTTGTGATCACAAGCCAGCGTCATTGCCGTCGGCAGGCCACGCGCGATATCCCGGGCAAAGCCGGGACCGGTCAGGATGGCAGGTGTGGCATCTGGCGCGGCATTTCGGATGACATCAGAGGTGCCGGAAAGCGAGGTAAGTTCCACCCCTTTACAGCAACCAATCAGCATTTTCCCCCGAAACAGGGTCTTATTTTCAGTTAAGAATGCGCTTAGCTTTTGCATGGGCAGGCACAGAAGGATGTGATCTGCCTCCGTGGCTTCTGCCAGATCAGAGGTTGCGCGCAGACTTTCAGACAGTTTGACCCCGGCCAGACGCGTTGTGTTTTCATGGTGTTGATTGATCGCATCCACGGTCACAGGGTTGCGCGCCCAGATCTTTACATCTTGCCCATCAGTGGCGTGGCTTTGTGCAAGGGCTGTGCCAAAGGCACCGGCGCCGATCACTGAAATGCTCATGCTTTTGCGCCTTTCTTGCCGGATCCCAACATGCCCGCCTGTATTTTATCAAGCGGCCAGCGCGGACGGGCGGATAGAGTGAGATCATCCTTTGCACCCAGACGATAGCGCAACAGACCTGCCCAGGCGATCATCGCTGCGTTATCAGTGCAATATTGCATGGCCGGGGCAGTGAAACGCAGGTCGCTTTCGGCACAAACAGTCTCTAACGCTATGCGAATAGCCTTATTTGCGGCAACACCACCCGCAACGGCAAGGGTCGGCACATCAGGGGTTTCTTCAAGATAAACCGCAACTGCACGTCTGGTTTTCTCCTTCAGAACTTCACACACCGACTTCTGAAAACCAGCCGCCAGATCATTCACATCCTGGCGTGCCAGGGTGTTTTCATTTGTGATCACAGTGTCACGCGCCCGCAGGACAGCGGTTTTCAGGCCAGAAAAAGACATATCACACCCCGGCCGATCCAGAAGTGGGCGAGGCAGGGGGAAGCGTTTCGCATCCCCTTCCAGCGCAGCCTGTTCCACCGCAGGGCCGCCGGGTTGCGGCAGGCCGGTGAGGCGGGCGATTTTGTCGAAAGCTTCGCCTGGTGCATCATCAATTGTGCCACCAAGGCGATGAAATTCTTCAACCCCGCGCACAATCAGAAACTGGCAATGTCCGCCGGACACCAGCAGCATCAGCATGGGGAAGTGCAGTTCTTCGGAAAGACCCGGCGACAAAGCATGCCCCGCGAGGTGGTTTACACCGATCAGGGGCTTACCACTGCCTGCGCTTATCCCTTTGGCACACATGACGCCGGACAGAACTCCGCCAATCAGCCCCGGCCCGGCGGTGACAGCAATGCCATCAATATCAGCCAGCGTCACGCCCGCCTGATCCAGGGCACGTTCCACGCAATCATCCATACGTTCCGCATGGGCACGGGCGGCGATTTCGGGGACAACACCACCAAAAGACGCATGCAGGGCGGTCTGGCCTTCAACGACATTTGACAGCACCTGCGGGATTTCACCGTCTGTGTGGCGCACCACTGCGGCCCCGGTGTCATCACAGCTGCTTTCAAGGCCAAGGAAGGTCAGAGTATCTGGCATGATCATCATTTGTTGCGTGTTCGTCCCTCAGCAGGTAACACCTGAAACATGCACAGACAATCCCGCCCTATCGTTCTTCTGACGCGCCCCAAAGCGCAGTCGGAACGTTTCGCGATGCAGATTGACCCGGAAAGCGCGCAGATTGTGATCGCACCAGTCATGGAAATCATCCCGGTACAAGGTGATTTCCCAGCGTGCGACAGCGAATTGGTTGTGACCTCTGAGAATGCGTTGCGTACCATGCCAGCGACGTACCAACGGCCCGGCCGGCGGGTCTGGTGTGTGGGCAATCGCACCGCCCGGGTTGCAACAGATATGGGATTGGATGCCATTTCTGCAGATGGCGATGCAAACGATCTTTATAACCTACTGAAGCGGCGGGAGAACCCACAGCCCCTGCTGCACCTGACGGGCGAACATCAAGCCAGTCCGCGCTTGCAAAACCTGCCCGGTGTCACGCAAATCATAAGCTATCACCAGGCCGCGTTGCCACCTGACCCGGTTGTCTCTGAATGCCTGCGTGGGGAAGTACCGCTTATTGTTCCCCTGTTCTCACCCCGCAGCGCCCGCCTATTCTGGAAGGCGTATCCGGCACATCAGGCGGAGGTGCTTGTGGTGGCGATCAGCGCGGCGGTGGCAGAGGCCTGCACAGAATGTTCCGCGACAAAGATAGTCATTGCAGCGCGGCCCGATGGTGACAATATGAAGAAGATGGTTGCTGATTTAGTGCACGTAATTGGTAAAAGAGTAACGCAAACGGGGGATAGCAGGTGACGAAAGATCCGGAAATGTCTGAACAGGAAGAAAAGAAAACATCTGAGGAGGATGTGAAAGCCTCTGATGCGCCGGAAGCTGCGGAAGAAGATGTTCTGACAG
The DNA here is from genome assembly GCF_016123485.1 of Halocynthiibacter styelae. GTDB lineage: Bacteria > Pseudomonadota > Alphaproteobacteria > Rhodobacterales > Rhodobacteraceae > Halocynthiibacter > Halocynthiibacter styelae. The sequence continues at coordinate 127,628 of NZ_JADCKQ010000011.1, forward strand.
ATGATGAAATTTCTGAAGATGAGCCTGCGGAGGATTCCGTTGAAGATACGGATGAGGCCCATGAAGATTCTGACGCTGACGAGCTAAACCAGGAACCTGAGGCTGAGGCTGAGGAAGAATCCGCCCCTGAACCAGTCCCGACGCCCACACCTGCTGAGAAAAAATCCAGCTTTCCTCTGATCTTGGGCGGTGTTGTGGCCGCTGCGGTTGGCTTTGGAACGTCTTTGGTGGTGCCGGATGGCTGGCCCATTGGTGCGGACAACAGCGAAACGCAGGCGCAGATCAGCGCGCAACAGTCTGAAATCGCATCGCTGACAGAACGCCTGGATAGTCTGAACAACCCCGATCCTGACGCGGCCATCGCGCCGGTCGAAGCCTGGGTCACCGAAGTGACCGATCAGTTGCGCAGTGATCTGGACGGTATCACCGCGACGCTTGCCAGCCTGGATGAACGCATTGAGACCCTGGAAAAACGCCCGGTGTCCGGCGATGCTGCATCTGAAGACGCTGTAGCTGCCTATGAACGCGATGTTGTGGCGCTGCGCGAACAGCTGGAAAGCCAGCGTGCGGAAATTGATGCGATGCTGGCCAATGCTCAGGCGCAATCAGCCGCCGCGCAGCTAAGTGTTGAAGAAGCAAAACACATTGCCGCCCTCAGCGCGATTGAAGCAGCATTGAACAACGGGTCTGACTATAGTTCAGCCCTGGCTGATCTGATGGGGACTGCCCCCGCTGGTCTGTTTGAAAATGCCGCGGGTGTTCCGACACAGGAAACCCTGGAAGACGGGTTTATTGCCCCGGCGCGGGATGCGATTGCCGCCAGCCTTGCCGCCAATGTTGAAGATGGCTCTGTTTCCCGCGTCGGTGGTTTCCTGCGTGATCGTCTGGGCCTGCGTTCCCTCACACCGCAGGACGGCGAAGATGCCAATGCGATCCTGTCCCGGGCCGAATTTGCCCTGCAGGAAGGCCGCATTGCAGATGCGATCGCGGAAATCGCCGCATTGCCACAGGACGGGCAGGATCTGATGGCTGCCTGGGTCTCTGAGGCCACACAACGTATGACGGCGCTTGCCGCTTTGAGCGAACTGAAAGCCAGCGCCCACGGCGCAGCGACAGAATAAGGATATATGATGCTCTGGTCTCTGGTTAAAATCACCCTGTTTGTTGCTGTAGTCACCTTGATTGCGGTTGGTGCCATGTATTGGATGGATGCCGGCACCGGCTTTGAGCTGAAGTTTGCGGGGTATGAGATGACCCCCGGCCCGCTGGAATCAATCCTGGTGATTGTGGCGCTGTTCCTTCTGGTCTGGCTTATGATCCGTGTAGCGGGCTTCCTCGTAGCATTTTTTCGTTTCTGCACAGGTGATGATACGGCGATTAAGCGTTGGTGGAATCGCAACCGCGAACGCAAAGGTTATCAGGCACTGGCCGACGGGATGCTGGCGCTTGCTTCCGGTGAGGCATCAAAGGCGATGTCTTCCGCTGCCAAAGCTGAAAAATATCTGCACAAACCCGAACTGACCAATCTTCTGTCTGCGCAGGCCGCCGAAATGATGGGCGACAGCGCCAAGGCCGAAGTGGTTTATAAACGCCTGCTGAGTGACGATAAAACCCGTTTTGTCGGTGTGCGCGGGCTGCTGAAACAACGCCTTGAGGCCGGTGAAACAGAAACTGCCCTGAAGCTTGCGGAAAAGGCCTTTACCCTGAAGCCAAAGCATGAAGAAACCCAGGATATTCTTCTGGGGCTTCAGGCCGAAGGTGAAGACTGGGCAGGTGCGCGGTCAACACTGGCAGCAAAGCTGCGGGCCGGGAATATCCCAAAAACCCTGCACCGCCGCCGTGATGCCGTTCTGGCACTTGCGAATGCGGCAGATCCTGACATGGATGACACTGCAAAACATGCCGCTGCGCTTGAGGCCCACCGCCTGTCCCCGGATCTGATCCCGGCAACTGTCATGGCGGCCCATGCGCATCTGGCGAATGGATATAAGCGAAAGGCGAAAAAGGCAATCCTGAACACCTGGACCACCACACCGCACCCGGATCTGGCCGCTGCATTCGCTGCGATTGAACCGGAAGAAACCGCAGAAGCCCGGGTGAAACGTTTTGCCCCACTTGTGAAGGCGCAACCTGATCACGATGAAACCCGGATGTTGCAGGCGGAACTTCTGATTGCGGCAGAAGATTTCCCGACGGCACGCAAGGCCATTGGCGATCTGGTGGAAACTTCCCCATCTGCCCGGGCGCTGACGATTATGGCGGCAATTGAACGCGGTGAAGGTGCGGATAATGCGGTTGTGCAGGGCTGGCTTGCCCGCGCAGTCACCGCCCGTCGCGGCCCGGCCTGGGTTTGCGAGAAATGCAACACAGCGCATCATGACTGGGCGCCGCTTTGTAAACGCTGTCAGGGCTTTGATACATTGTCCTGGAAGGAAACCACATCGGAAGAAGATCCGGTTCTGTCAGCGGCAACCAGTATGCTGCCACTGATCGAAACGCCTGCACCTGCCGGGGATGCAATTGCGTCAGAGGATATTCCCCTGATCGAAAGCGAACCCGAAGATGCGGAAATCCTGCCCGAGGCAGATGATCCGCCAGAAGACAGCGCGGAAAGTGAAAAACCAGCGGTATAAATACAAAACGGGCGGTCTTTGACGGCCCGTTTTCGTATCAGCATAAAGAAAGTTCGTTATGAAAATTGGTGTGATCGGATGCGGTACAATTGCCAGCGCGGTTGTCGAAGGACTTGCCTGGCAGGGGCACGTGATACGGGTCAGCCCCCGCAGCCGGAAACGTGCAGAAGCCCTGGCGCAGCAGTTTGATGAGGTGATGATCGCTGATAATCAGGATGTGTTGAATGAAAGCGATGTAATTTTTCTGGGGCTTATGGCGGAACATGCGGCAGATGTATTGTCGGAGTTGCATTTCAGACCAGATCACAAGGTCATTTCCCTGATGGCCGGGGCCGATCTTCAGCAGGTGCGAAACCTGGTGTCACCCGCCGGGACCTGCGCCATCATGATCCCCTTCCCCAATATCGCGCGTGGGAACTCACCAGTCCTTACGCAGGGTGATGATGCGCTGATCTCACAACTCTTCGCCCCACGAAATCAGATTTTCCCAGTTGCAAATGCACAGGAAATGCAGAGCTGCCTGGCAGCGCAGGCCGTTTTGTCACCTGCCCTGAAACTTGTGAATACGGCTGAAACCTGGCTTGATGCAGCCGGCCCGGGCGGTGTGCAGGGGTTTCTGCGGCACCTTGTGGCGTCGAACCTTGAGGACGACACAGGCGTCACCTTACAGGCGCTTGACACGCCTGGCGGGTATAATCAGAGATTGCGGGATCATATGGAAAAGGCCGGGATGTCTAAGGCCCTGACGCGCGGCCTTGACGATCTCACCCGGTAAAGAAAAGGGCCGGTACCATGCCCGGCCCTTTCTGAATTATTGCTCGTCTGCCATCAGGGCTTCGTTGTGGGCACGCAGGGCCTGTGACACAACCGCATACCATTCGCCACTTTCACGCATCTCGTTCAGACCGCGGTTCAGCATCGCAATAATTTCCGGTGCTTTCGGGTTGGAACGGTCTGCATAGAAGGTCAGCATTGTCTGATAGTTGACGAAAGGATTTTCAACGATTTCACCGGTGATGTTCAGCTGCGAACGCAGATCGTCAAACAGACCTGGTGTTGCGCTGGCGATATCAGCAGTGCCCAGCAGAACCGCTTCCATGCAATCCAGCGGCGTCCCCAGGATCACCAGCTCCAGCGCTGGTGGCATCACGTTGTTTTCCTCCAGGAAGACACTTGGGAAACCCTCCGCAACACAGAAGCGGGATCCACGGAATTGTTCGTATGATGTCGCCTGTGCATAGCTGCTGTCGGCCAGCGAGTAAAATGCCGTGATGGTTTCATAAGCTGGCACCGTGCTGAGATAGCTACAACGTGTGGCCGCATCGCCGCCCGGTACATAATCCTTAGAACAATCCGGTGTGGTCCACGCCAGAGAAACATCAAACGCACCAAGTGGCAGCAGAACGCTCAGGTGAGAATCCCAGTCATCCACATAGCTGATGGTGAAATCACGGTTGTTTTCGCCACGGTTCAAAGCAGTTGTTGCCAGCCGCGGAAACATTCCGCCGCCTTCCAGTTCATCAGATGCGAAAGGTGGCCAGTTGCTGACGGTCACAATCCGGATCGGTGGCTGATAAGCGGTATTGGTCGGGCGGGCAGCTGCGAATTGTTCCTGCTGCTGAATAACCGCATCCGCAGACAGGCCGTTTGGAAGGCTTCCATCAAGGCAAGGTAATTGCAGAACAAGGCCGCGATTCAGCAAATTTGGATTGTTAATCACGCTACGGTTGGCGTTAAAAATGTTTTGATAGTCAGACACGCCGTAAGCGGCCAAAGCAATGGTTGCAAGCGTATCACCGTCGGCCACGGTGTAGTTTGTACAGGCTTCCTGGGCGGATGCAGCACCGGCAAACAAAGCCGTGCCGGCGAACGCCGCTTTAAGAAAAGTACGAAGCTGTGATTTTGTCATTGGATTTGCCTCCGGCAGCGGGCGTATAACGTGTTAGATTGAAGTGCTGAAAAATCGGGCCCCGGGGCCTGAAGCCCCGGGGATATTGTCTTAGTTTGCTTCAGCGGCGCGCAGCATTTCGTTGTGGTCACGCAGGGACTGCGACACAATCGCATACCATTCACCTGACTGACGCATATCGTTCAGGCCACGGTTCAGAAGCGCAACATATTCACGGCCAAACGGGTTGGTTTTGCTAATCAGAAAACCGTAAGACGTCACATAGTTCACGTTCGGGTTTTCCTGAACGTCAGCCGTGATACCCAGTTCTGCACGGGCGCTTTCGAAAAGGTCAGGTGTCATACCCGCAATATCCGCGCTGCCCAGCATAACCGCTTCGATACAATCAGCAGGCTTTTCAGCTACCATCAATTCCAGCGCCGGTGGCAACATGTTGTTCACTTCCAGGTCAATCGTGGAATAACCTTTCGGGCGACAGAATGTGGAACCCCGGAAATCCTCGTAGGATTGCGCGCCAAAGAAATCGTTGTCAGGACGCATGAAATACGCCGTGATGGTTTCATAAACCGGCAGGGTACGCAGGAATTCGTTACAACGCCTGCCAGATGAAGAGTCCGGATCATGGCGCACGGTACAATCCGGCAAAGTCCAGGCCAAGGACACGTCAAACGCGCCAAGCGGCAAAAGAACTTCGAGGTGAGATGACCAATCGTCAACGAAACTGATAGAGAATTCACGAGAGTTCCCGCCACGCTGTAGCGCTGTGGATGCCAGGCGCGCCATCATACCACCACCAGGCAGACTTTCATCCGCAAACGGGGCCCAGTCGTTACCGGTCACCAGTTTGATCGGTGGCTTATACACATTGTTCGTCGGACGAGCCGCCGCGAATTGTTCCTGCTGCTGAATGACAGCTTCTGCAGACAGGCCGTTTGGCAGACTTCCATCAGCACATGGCAGCTGCAGAACCAGACCGCCTTCCAGCAGGTTCGGGTTGGAAACAACGCTGCGGTTGGCGTTAAAGATATTCTGATAGTCGGACACCCCATATGCAGCCAGCGCGATGCTTGCCAGGGTATCACCAGTGGAAACAGTATAATTCGTACAAGCTTCCTGCGCGCTCGCCGCACCAGCAGAAAGCCCGGTTGCAACAAGCATGGTCTTAAAGACGTGACCTAACTGTAACTTTCTCATCATTCTTCCTCCAGGTATTATTCTTTTGCAGTGATCAATCTCACTGGTTTTCCATTTGATACTTAAGCGCGGTGGATACGATGTCGTGCCACTCGCCGGAATTCTGCATGATGGCCAACCCCCGGTTCAGCGTGTCCAGCACAGCCAGACCTTCTGAATTACCCACATGTGTCATGACGTTCAGGGACTTGATTTCAAGCAGGTTCGGGTTCTCCATGATGGTGGTTTCCATCTCGAGATCTGAAATCACATCGGTAGCAACCTGCGCATCCAACGCAACGATATCAACTTCGCCCGCCAGAAGTGCTTCAAAGCATTCCGCAACCAGCACCGGACGTACCAATGTGACTGCTGGCTCTGAAAGCCCTGCCTTGTTCATATTGCTGAGGCTGTAGCCTTCCGGACGGCAGATGACCGTACCGGCGTAAGCATCATAGCTAAGCGCCGTATCATACCCCGAACCCAGCATTGAGTAATATGCATCCACAACTTCATAGAACGGGCTTGAGAAGTGGTATGTTGTGCAACGTTCCAGATCTGCCTCAGACAGGATATCCGGTGTTTCACAATCCGGGCGCGCCCACGGGAAGGTAGCATCAAAAGCCAGGCTGGGCATCAGCAGATCAAGATGTGAATTCCAGTCATTTACAAACTGGATCTTATAGCTCTGGTGCGGATCCGCGCGCAGAAAGGCCGTTTCCACCAGCTTGGTGTAAAGTCCGCGATCAGGCAGGCTTTCATCCGTGTAGGGTGGATAATCATTCCCTGTAATCAGAATGATCTGACGTTCCTGCACAGATTGCGCAGTTTCCGGACTGGCAAGAGATGTCGCTGCCTCTACAGCTGCGAATGCTTCTGCCCGGACTTTCTCAATTTCAGCTTCCGCCGCAGCGATAGCTTCTGCGGCTGCTTCCTGGGCCGCTGTGATCTGCGCCTCGGCTTCTTCCGCTGCGCGGCGGGCCTCTTCCAGTTCAGCCGTCTCAGTTTCCGTGGACTGCACTGCAAGTTCCGCAGCACGGGCTTCTGCCTGGGCAACACGCGCTTCTGCCTCAGCGATCAGACGCTGGGCTTCTGCCTGGGCCTGCTCAGTGATCTGAGAGGCTTGCTCATTGACCACCGCATCCCGGGGATCACAGGGCAAATTCAGAACCATGCCAACTTCGATATGGTTTGGATTGCGGCCAATCCGGTCACGGTTCGCATCATAGATCTGACGGTAATCCGGAGTGCCATAGATACGGGTCGCCAGTTGGCGCAGGCTGTCACCAGGGCGAATTTCATAGGTTTCACAAGCCACCTGCGCAGAAGCGGCAGTCGACATCAGAGCAAGAGAAATGCAGCAGGTAGAGATATATTTCATTTGTATGACGTTCTGTCCATTAGTTGGAAATATGGGGGGCGTAAGCGGCGTTTGCAGGTGGCTTCAGCGCGACGACGGCCACTGAGGTATTGTCCTGATCCGGAACATTGGCGTCACGTATCGCCAGCATGATCTGATCAAGAATATCCTGACAGCTTTCGTTCTGGTGTTTTTTCAGGACTGTTTCGATCTCCCGAGGTTCCAGATGCTGAAGCCCATCGCTGGCAATCAGTAAGATATCTCCAGGAAGAACTTCGCGCGGATCTTCAGGGCAATCGACCTTCGAAATCCCGGCCCCCATCAAAGCAGACGTCAAACAATTTCTGTCAGGGTGATGTCGGGCCTCTTCGGGTTTCAGCACCCCTTCGATAACAAGCCGGTCAATGTCGGGGCCCATAGAATGATCTTCATTCAGCTGGATCAATTGCCCGTCACGGAACAGATAAAGCGGTGAATCCCCGATAGAAATCCAGTAAAACCGGTTCTCATAAAAGACAGTCCCCAAAAGGGTGGATCCCATATCGGGCGAGGCCTGTTTATCATTGATATAGGCGGCAATCGCAGCGTTTGCTTCCATCGCGGCCAGAGGCAACGTATCAGCCAGCGTGCTTTCGGTGGCTTCAGTTTCCGAGATCCGGCGATCAATCACCGACGACCAGGATGAAGCCACAAGGCGCGATGCGACATCGCCCGCCTCATGTCCACCCATGCCATCAGCGACAACGACATAACCAATGTCGCGTCGGCTTGAGAACCGGGCAGCAATAGCATCTTCCTGATATTCGCGATGTCCCTGCTCTGCAGAAAGGGCGACTTCGTATCTCAACGCTGAACTGGTCACTCTGCATCCCGCCAGTCAAAGCTTTCATCACAAAGAACGACAAAACGCATTGTTGTTTCGCTGATACGGATCATGTCCCCGTTGTTCAGCGGCAGTGTGCTGAGAACCGGGCTGCCATTCAGGCGCACAAGGTTCGCTTTACCGCCATGGCCAAGGAAACACTTACGTTCCTCTGCATCATAGGCAATGACCGCGTGATTGCTGCGGGAGATACCATTGTCACCAAAATCAAGCTGCAACGCCTGGTCATCATTACGACCCACCTGCAGCAGGCCTTCGGTCAACGCAAGACTGGTGCCACGGCCGGGACCGGAAACAATCACAAGCCAGCCAACCGGGAAAGATGTGGTCACGGCTGTTTTCTTCACCGGTTCAGATGCAATCAGATCATTCAGACGGTGATCAACATGGTCAAGGCCAAGGAATGTGGTTTTGATCCGTGCACGACGGCGCGGTGCAGCAACTTCAGCCGGTGCAGCCTGCTCTGCTTCCGGAGTTGCCGGAACGGGGGCCTCTTCCTCAGCAACATCTGGCGTCTCTTCAACCACTGGCTCTGTGATTGCTTCTACAGGAGCTTCAACCTCAGCTTCAGCTTCAACCTCAGCTTCGACTTCGACTTCGACTTCTTCAGGAAGCACCGCTGCTACTTCCTCAACGGTTTCTTCTGCGGCCACCTCAGCGACAACTTCAACCTCGTCCTGCGACACAACCGTTTCGTCTTCTGGCATGATCAGGACATCTGACAGTGTCTCTGTTTCGACTTCCTCTGCGACCTCTTCCACAGCAGGTGCCTGCGTTTGCGTTACGGGTGCAATGGCTGATCGTGCTTCACGTGCGGTCATCAGTGTCAGCACTTCTGCCATGGAAGTGTTGCTTTCCGCCTGCTCAGATTGGGTTTCTTCCGGGGTGTTTTCAGCGTCCGCTGCTTCGGCGAAGATATTCTCTTCTTCAGGCATATCATCGTCTTCGAAGGCAGACTGAAGCACCATAAAATCGTCAGAACTTTCTACTGGCTGACTTGCATCGGCCGCCTGATCAGAAATCACTTCCGGTTTCGCTACGTCCGCCTCAGCTTCAACGTCCTCAATAAATTCGTCAGACCGTGACTGGATCTCTTCGGATACGACAGTCTCCGTCTCTTTCGTTGCGGAAGGTGTATCTTCAGCTGACTTTTCAAGAATGCGACTTAGCGGGCTTTTGTAGTTAAACATTTTATCGACGCTTTCATATTTCAATTTCAATTCGGACGAGCACTCTGGCGATCATTCTGTCGCCAGGGGCATACGGGCGCGCACTTGTGCCCCGTTACGATTCACAACAAACCGTGCTTCATTCACGTCGCCACGTTCCGTCAGAGAACTTAGCACCGCAGTCAGCGCGCCCCGTTGCATCAGAGACGCCCCGGTGGTTTCTTCACGGACCAGAATGTCACCAACACGCAGGCCATCAGCACCAGAATTTCCGACATTGGTTACCTTGAGCTGCCAGTTCTGAGAGCCGCTTTCCGTCAGCGTCACACCATTGGCCAGGCCAATCAGCTGCATTACCGGCAGTGCAAGTTCACCATTCAGGAAACGCGCATTGCCCGGCGCCCGATAGCGTACTTGCGCACGGGTATAGCCGTCACGCCCGACCTGAAGATTGCTCAAGACCATAGAGGCAAGAGACGAATTCGCATTGGCCGCACGGTTGTTGATCGAATAGATCGCAGTCCCACGTGTCAGCCAGGCGCCAATCACAGACATATCTGCAGAGGCATTGATGCTTTCAACCAGGTAAATTTCACCATTCGCAACCCGACGCGTGCGGGTGGTGAACGGCACATCCACATCCCAGTGAGAATAGGCGATCTGATTTTGCAGAAGTGTTGCAGATGCAGTCGGTGTCTCGGCAACCGCAGCAGTTGCAGGTTCTGTGGCAGCTGTTTCCACAGGCGCTTCAACCACAGGTTCCGGGGTCGGTGTGGTAACCTCTGCAACTGCTATTTCTACGGGGGCTTCAACAGCGGTTTCTTCAACCTGTGTTTCAACCACAGCCAGGGGCGCTTCTGGTGTATCCGATCCGCCACTCAGGAAGATCCCGGCACCCACCAGCAAAGCAACAACGGCAACACCTGCCAGCAACAAACCCGTTTTCTTTTTCGCAGGTTCTTCTTCCTGAGGCAGCAGTTCATCAAAGACCGCAGCCGCTGTGTCCGGTTCTGCTTCTTCTGCAGGTTCGGTGGCGTCATCTTCTTCAATAAGCGCCTTCAGGCGTCTCACTTCCTTGCTGTCTTCCCGCACAGGAACTGTTGCTGCTACAGTTTTTTCCGGTTCGGGTTCAACAAGCGCGATTTCACTTGTTTCAGCCAACATCGCAGCAATCGCAGCATCGGCTTTCTCAACATCGGCCTGAATGCGCTCTTCTTCCTCAACAGTGCGCACGCCCTCCAGTTCTTCAACCTCACGCGGAGCTTCGGCTTCATCAAGAGCGGCGATAACAGAAGGCGGACGAGAAATGGTGGAATTAAAGGCAGCTTGTGGTCCGCGGAACATACGCAGCCATTCAAGCGCAGATTGCTGCCTTTGTGCGGGCATGACGCTCATGGCTTTGTCCAGTGCTTCAAGGAAGCCCGCTGGAAAATCTTTATAGCGCCCGGTCAGTGGAACATAGGGATCAACAATCTGTTTATCATAGGCGGCAAAGCGCGTTTTACCGTCAGCTGGCGGATCACCGGTGATCACATGATACAAGGTCGCCGCGAGAACATAGAGATCACTGTATGGGCCCTGAATCGAACCCGGAACATAGAATTCCTGGGGGGAGTACCCATCTTTCACAACACGCAGCGTTACCAGCGCGGCACTTTTATGCGCGGCCTGTTCACGGGCGGCCCCGAAATCGATCAGAATTGGTTCGCCGTCCGGCGCAATCAGGATATTGTCCGGGGAAATATCGCGGTGAAGCATGCCATTTTCATGAATGAACGCGACCGCAGACAGCATTTTCTCTGTCAGGCTGACGAATTGTTCCGGGCTGAATCGGGTATCGGGCAGATCAAGGTAATCCAGCAGATCATAACCGCGAATGTAATCCATCGCGATATAGGCTGTGTTATTGTCTTCAAAGACCTGATGAACAGGTACAATATTCGGATGCACCAGTTTGGCGTGGCTACGGGCTTCCTGAATAAACAGCTGAATGATAGAGGCCAGATCCCCTTCGGACTGTGCAGCATTGGGAACGACATCTTCCCCTTCACGGTGGCACAGCGCCCCGGGGAAACATTCCTTAATGACGACATCCCGTTCCAGACTGTCACGTGCGAGGTAAGTGATACCAAACCCCCCGCTGTTCAGAAAGCGGATGATTTCATACTGGCCGCGCAGAAGCGACGTTCCAGGACGAAGCGCTTCATCCAGCACTTCATCATCAATCTGTTCAACAGCCTGTATCTGACTCACGGTTTTGCCCCAACTTCTTTCGCCTTCAACCCTTGTGGCCCGGGAAAACGGTCCCGGAGAAGGCAGCTAAGTTAACGATAAAGCCGTCAAATGAGGTAAAAGTGAGACAACCAGATGGCGACCATGCGTTAGAATCTGGCCGGACAAATGCCATATTCGGTCATATTTCCCTGAAAACCTGAAGAATCGCAATGAATCCCTCAACCTCTGGTTTTGATCATAAGTAAAGGCATGAATGATGACACAAAGAAGCCATAATGATTATCGAATCGACGTGAGTGAACTTCAATAGTTCCCCTCTAAGGTGTATTCCCCCGACAATCCCGGGAGAATACTATCCATGTCAAAGTTGTCGTTTCAGGGGTGACTACCCGCCCAGGAAAGCGTTTCTCCTAGCTGATGCATTACATTCAGCGCATCGCTGACCGGACCGTCCCCGGTTTCAAATTGCAGAAGCAAAAGCAGATCTGTCGCGCGCTCAAATTCTTCAGGAACCCAGTCCGCCCCCGTCGCCGGAAGCTTTGCGTCAATCAGACGTTCTGCAAACTCTTCCACAATTTCCTGACAGGACTGAAGCAGTTCGGTACTATCGGAAAGGTCTCCTGCCTCAGTCTGGCGACAGACATCAGACAACCGTTCTTTCCAGATCGCGAGCAACTCGTTTTCTGGCTCAGCGCCCTCTGACAATTCCTCAACATTCTCAGCTGCAGTTTCCACGGGTTCTATTGCGGTTTCCACAGTTTCTACCGGCAAAACTTCCCCCAGAAGAGGCAGAAATTTTTCCTTCAGGTCCCGGCGGGCATTTTCCAGATCCGCTTCACGACGACGGGATGCGGCTGTCAGGATCTGTTCTGCCAGAAACTGTCCTCCGCTTTCATTCCAACGTTCAAAGTCTGGCTCAGGCCCATCAGCAAGGGCAGAAACCGCCTCTGGCGTGGCAATGGGAATGATTTCCTGGAACAGCTCTCCTTTTTCTGCCTCCAGCCGTTTCAGAATGTCCGGCAATTCCTCTTGCACCGCAGGCAGATCAGTGTGTGTAATCGCAAGCAGACTACTTTTTTTCAGATTATCCGGTACCTGTTGCCAGATCTGACGTTCAGATTCCCGCCAGGGGCTGGTGCCATTGGTACACCAGATTGCACAGTCGACAAATTTCAGCAGATCCAGCGTGTTGGTGTCATCATGGGCAATTCCACTGACACCAGTGCCGGGCAGATCAAACAGAGAAACCTGTTGAAGCGCCGGTGTATCAAGTCCGATGGAAATGAAATCAGGATTGATTTCGGCGGCATCCGTCAGGGCAACCCCCGGGAAGGTCTTATGTTCCTGACCCCACCAACCGGCGACGGTTCGGGGTTTGTCAGAATAGTTCAGAATAACCAACGGAAGCTGCAAATGCCGAATACCCGTGGGCAGAATATCTGCACCAGCCAGCATATTCGCCAGACTGGATTTGCCGGCACTGAATTCACCGGCAAACGCAATGCCAATCGCCGTGGACAGCCGGCTGACGTGCTGACGGGCTTCGTCCTGCAATGCCGTTAACTCATCGCTGGCAGGCAGCGACTGGCTGTCTTCCAGAAACTGTTCCAGTTGTTTTGTTTCACTTTCGACGCCTGGAAATTCAATCACTGACTCTGATCCATCTTATGGGGGTTAATGTCGATATTCTTCTGCAGTTCCCGAAGGGCGTTCACAAAGGTTTCAGCCTGAAGAATCCGGGCGCTGTTGTCTGATGCTTTTGACACCTCATCGGGCAGATTTCCGGAAATCGCCGCCAGATAGTGCCGAAACACGATATCTGTATGACTGAGAAGCGCCGTTTCTGCTGCTTCCAGCAATTCGTTCACAACCGCATCCGCAGAGGGTCGGGTATGCTTCCGGTGGAACAGGCGACTTGTCCAGCTGGCTTGCGCCATTGCCGCCGCTTCGCGCCACAATATCCGCGCATCCGGGCTGAACCGGCGCAGAATAGAACTATCCGTTTCTGTTTTCTGCAGAGGCAGGAAATCAGGGAAAGACGCACAAAGCCCTTCTTTTGAATGCTGTATCCCCGCGATCAGATCAAGTTTGACAGACTGGATCCCTGAGATAAAGTTCAGACGCAGGTTTTCCAGTTCATCAGGCAGAGGAATTTCAGCCTCTGGATCCGCCGCGATTTCCGCCGAAGGGGAAGGGTCCGAAGCACCGTATCCGGCCACCAGTTCACCGCGCAACGCGTCTATGTCTTCATGCAGTTGCAAGGCAAGAAGCGCCTGCTCCTCTTCAAGACATATCCCGACTTCGTCCAGGATCACCTCATCCACGTGCACATCCATCTGCACATCGGAAGTATCATCTGTGACCTTCCGGACAGAACTCAGGTGACGTTCTGCAATCTCCAGCACTTCCCCGACTTGTTCTTCAGTGTTCAGGTCAGCAAACCGGGTCAGCAAAATTTTGGAAAAGAAGCGGCGCAGCTGCGGAATGCCTGAAGCCACAAGGGCCTGATACCGCGACACGGCCATTTCTTCCTGGTAAAATTCGCTATGCTCACCCTTTGCCAGGCCGGTTTCAAACTGGCGCTTCAAAGTCGGGTTGGCTTCGACCCAGGCTTCGGCTTTTTCACGCACAGCATCTGTGCCTTCACCTGTTTCAGCCACATGCGCCCATTGCGCACTCCCACACAGCACCGCAGCCGGCGCGCCACCAAAGATACGGGTAATATCGTTCTGGACACTGCGCTGCAAAAGCTTTGCGTCCCGAATACAATTGCTGAGTTCATCAATCCGGTTGATGAAAATCACAGCCCGCCCGGATCCTTTTTCTTTCAGCACTTTCAGCAGGGATTCATCCATACGGGACATGGCCTGATGTGCCGAAAGGATGACAAGGTAATAGTCAGCATCACCAATTGCCGCCCAGGTGATTTTATCGCGGATCAGGCAGGGATCATTCACACCTGGCGTATCCGTAAAACGAATAGCGCCCGGGAATGGGGCCGTGCTGAAACAGACGTCAGCAGCGCGGATCAGATCATCATATTGTTCTGCCCCCTCCTGTCCGGAACTGACATATTGCGCCAGAACCTCAGGCGTCACCGGATTAAACTGATGCGTTGCCCCTAACAGATCCGGCAAATGGTTCCCAAAACGGGTTTGCGCCCGGGACACCAGCTGCTCTGCATGCTCGTGAATCTGCTTTGGTTCGCTGGCATCCGGTTGCGTCAGCGCCTGCCATTCCTGTGAGTTATAAAAATGAAAATCTGCACCGCTTTGCCGATCTGGTGTGTGGTTGAAATGCAGATGCGTCAGAACAGTCGTCAGAGGATTCACATCAGAAGGCAGCAAACCACCCCGACCGGTCAGCCCGTTCAAAAACTTCGATTTCCCGACTTTGACCTGGCCGACGATCATAACCGACAGGGGATCAGGCAGGATGTTGGCCGAAATCTTCTGCAGCGCCCCGGTCTCATCCGGACAGGCCGCAGACATCTCATGCGTCAGATCGGCCAGGTCACAGGCCGCTTGCCGGTTCCTTCCCGCATTCTCCAGGGTCGCGTGCCCGGATTTCTCTGCCGACTGCGTCTTATTGTTCATCTGATTGTCGCAGTTCTTTGAGTGCACTCACCACGGATCCGAGCTTGCGGGTTTCATGCACAGAAACAACCGTCCCGCTTTCGGTCCGATACAAAGCCAGCGCCGGATCCTTCGGCTTCTCGGGGCGCATCACAATCAGTTGGGGCATCGCTATGACATCGCCACTGTCATTTTCCCATTCCTGTAAATCACGTGTCAGAAGTTCTGCCAGATCAGCCGTAATCAGTTCTGGTTCTGACTGACGCGCAATCTTCCCCTCGACCGTGATTTCCGCCTTTGCAGCGGAAAAACTGTCAACGCTGTCGTAAAACCGCGCAAGGTAACCGGCGCGGGCAGGTTGTGCGGCATCAATCGGAACCGCAACTTCTTCTGGTTCTGAAACCTCAGCCACCTGCGTCGCCTCCACCACATCTTCGGGCAACTCCTCAACTGTGACAACAGCCAGAAGTTCACTCAATGTGATGCCGACATCTTCAGCGCCGGGGGCTGTTTCCGGTGGGAAAGACTGCAAATGCACATCTCCGTCCACCCGGGAAAATTCCGTCATCAATGCCCCAAGTTGTTGGGCCGTTTCGGCACGACTTTCGCTCGCCAGATCAGGAATATTCCCCAGGCTTTCCGGTTCAGCATGCTCTACGGCAGTGACACGCGAACTGTTCACATTCAAAACCAATGTCGCTTTTGCTGTACCTTCGTGTTCCGATGTAAAGACCAGCACACGCGCCAGAACAGTCTGTCCGATCGCCTCCAGCATTCTTGCACGTTTATTGCCACGTGACGTTGCAGAAAGCTGTGCCACCTGATCTGTCCGCGGGGAAAGTTCTGCCAGGATGTGTTGCAGTTTACGGGTGACATTTACTTCGCTTGTCATTCCCAGCTCCATTTTCATTTCTGTTCCGACGGATGAATTTTGCGTCGGGCTATTTTAATTTCTCAGCAGGTCAAACCCGGCTTGCGTGTTGGCCAGATCGGGATCTCTGATCCGCAGCGACCAAAAACCTTTCTATCGTAGCAACAAGTTCATCCACAGTTTCCGGCCGATCTTCGGAAATCAGGTTTTTCCAGATCTTCTGATTGGATCCGGCGACCTTCGAAGGTTGGGCCTTTGCCCCAAAGCCTTGCTTCTCCGTCGCTTCCGTCTGAATTGGCTTCATTTGCAGAGAGGGGACTGGCTTGGGGGTAGCCGTTTCCTGTGCCAGGGGTGCATGTCTGTTTTTGGCGACATCCTGCGCTTTGCTTTGTCGATGTTGCGCTGCGATTTGAATTCCTGGTGTGTTTTGGTTTGGTTTGTATTTTTTCAGTTTTTGTTTTTTGTTTTTGATGATGTCGTGGGTTGCCTCGAAGAGGGCGTCGACGAATTTTTCGCCTCCGCTT
>NZ_JADCKQ010000012.1 GCF_016123485.1 Halocynthiibacter styelae
CGGTCTGAAGCCAGCTGTACGTCAGCATCTGACCCACGTCATTCGCATCGGAAGCAGACCCGTTCAGCGTCACGCCAGCACCGGATGCCACGCTCTGATCGCTGCCCGCATCGGCGGTTGGCGGCGTATTGACCGGGCCGTTCACCGTGATCGCAACCGTGTCCAGAGTGGAATCGACAAACCCGTCGTTCACAATCAGGCGGAAAGTGAGGATCTCACTGTCGCTAATCGCAACCACGGGGGCCGTAAACACCGGGCTTGCCACAGTGCCATCGTTCAGCGTCACAGAAACGCCCCCGGTCTGAAGCCAGCTGTACGTCAGCATCTGACCCACGTCATTCGCATCGGAAGCAGACCCGTTCAGCGTCACGCCAGCACCGGATGCCACGCTCTGATCGCTGCCCGCATCGGCGGTTGGCGGCGTGTTCGGGGGCGGAATGGGTGTGCGCGATTTCACATAATGCGTACCTGAGACACCCTCGACGCCAATCCTGTAGTTATACCACTGACCACCATGCTGGCCGGCAAAGCTCACACCAACAAAATCATCTGCTGCAAACGTGCCATTTGCTCCGTCAGTAACAAAATTTTCGATCGCTGTAATTTCACAAAACTCGATGAAATCACTTGCCTGAATATCACCCGTGCCCCAGTTGATAATCGTTTCCGTCGCACTATCCCAAACGTTTCCGCCTGCATATCTGTTTTTAAAACCGACACCAACCTCGGTGTCATCGTAGTAAGAATTAATAGTACATCTCGAATCTGAAACGCCATCGAGTGCCTCTGTGACATCAAAATAGCCCACTCCGCCCAAAGCATGGGCCGGTCCGGCGGATAGCGTGCCCAGTGTCAGGGCAGCAAACGTGTAAGTTCGTAAGCAGTTCGGTTTCATTGTATCATCCATTGCAGTGAGCGGAGCGCCCCAAAAACTGCAATCAAGGTAAATGTCAGAAAAAATTAACTCTGTGTCGCTGGGCACAGAAATCATCCCGATATCCCTGTTCACAGTGAGGGGAGCGGTCCGGAAAGCCGGACATTCAGCACATCCAATACGGAGTTCACTCATGGAACCTTTCATTGCACAGATCATGATTTTCGGCGGAACCTTTGCCCCCCGCGGGTGGGCGTTCTGCGACGGTCAGCTTCTGCCCATTTCCTCAAACGAAGCCCTGTTCAGCCTGATCGGCACCACATACGGCGGCGATGGCCGGACAAATTTTGCCCTGCCGGATTTACGGGGCCGCGCCCCGATCCATGAAGGCCAGGGACCTGGCCTGACAAACCGTCAGCTGGGACATCCCTATGGGGCAGAACAAGTGTCCCTGACGGCTAATCAATTGCCAGAACACAGCCATACAATGAATGTTGCCAATGCCCCCGCCGACAACAGCCGCCCTCAGGGTGACATGCTGGGACGCAGTGAAATCTACACCGCGACAACAAGCCCAACTGTCCCACTTGCCGCAGAAACCATCAGCGGTGGCGGTTCAGGTCACGGCCACGACAATATTCAGCCAAGCCTCGCCGTGAACTACATCATCGCGCTTCAGGGCATTTATCCATCCCGCAGCTGACCAGGGGCCGGTCTGCTATCAAAAACACTTGGGCGGGATCACATTCCCGCCTAAGCTGTATTGGGGACAAATCAAACAAGGCACTGAAATGAAAAAACCTTTATCACTGATCGCTGTTACGGCACTTGCGGGTCAAATGGCTTATGCCTCTGATCACCGCGATGCACCCGCAACACAAATGGACCCGATGTCTGACATTGGCGACAGCTTTATGTTTAAGGGCGCACAAACCGGCGGGTTGACCATGGCCTATACGCTGAACCCGCTGTCCGGCAGCGGCGCGCCGGGCACCCAGGCATCAGATGAAATCCGGCTTGATCCGGAACGTATCTATATGTTCAAGCTGGATACAAATGACGACGCCCTGGCTGACATCGCCTATAAAATCCGGGTCTTTGATCTGGAAGACGACAGCCAGAAACAGCGCCTTGAAATGCTGCGCGCGGAAGGGCGTGATGCCCAGTCCCATGAATGGGTCGGTGAAATGGTGGGGGAAGGTTTCACAACCGCGTTGAATGCCCCTCTGGAAGTCACCCATGGCGACAATGGCGAACTTCTGTTTGTCGGCCCGCGCCGCGATCCGTTTTTCTTTAACTTCACCTCTGTTCAGGCCCCTGCAGCGCAAGCCATCAAACAGGCCCTGGCCGGTGGTGATCACCTGCCCTCTGCTCCCACATCGCTTGGTGCATTTGGCGTCACCGATATGACCCTGATCGTGCTTGAAATCCCTGAACTTGCAGATCAGACCCTGAACTACTGGGCCGTGGTCGCGGATAGCCTGGGGCATTCTGTTGATCGCATGGGCCGCGCCGGTGTGCAGGGCATCTTCTTTGTCGATCCACCCGTTGGCTATAACAAATGGCATTATCTGCCGGTGGAAAGCAACGGGCACCACTATGACACGGTGGGCGCATTTAACGACGCCTATAATGCAGCCGGCCCTGATCAGGGCCTTGAAGATTTCGGCGCACAGTTCCGTTTCAGCTTTGAACGGCTGGAAGTCCTGAAAGATGACATCGAGGAACATGTCACCTTTTACGCACCGGATATGCTGCGCTGGGATCCATCCCTTGATCCGGGTTACCCAAACGGGCGTTCATTCGCGGAAGATGCGATCTACTGGACCATCAAAGACGTGAACCCTTTCATGTATGAAGACACGGACAGTTTCCTGCCGCGCACCTCTGATCAGGATCTGAACCCGGATCATTTCCCCTATGCCGCGCCTTCCATCAATCAGGCCTGGAAACCCGGCCTGCCGGTGGAACCGGTTGCTCCGATTTACATGGATTAATCCTGCGTGGGCCGGAACACACGGACCGGCCCGCGACCCCGCAGCTGAATTTCCCCGTCTGACCGAAACCCCTGCGCGGTGCTCAGCAGATCCACCGTACTTTGCGACACAAGCATGCTGTTCACAGCACTGCCCCGCACAAGGCGCGCAGCGGTATTCACCGTATCCCCCCAGATATCAAAGCTCAGCCGGTCCTGGCCAATCACCCCGGTAGAGACCGGCCCCGCGTTAATCCCGATCCGGATCTGCCACAGGGGCATGTCGTCTGAAATCCCAAAGGGACGTACGGTTTTCACAAATGTCAGACAGTCCTGCGCTGCGCTAATCATGTGATCAGCAGGCTGGCTATCTGCATGTAATCCGGCAACACACATGTAAGCGTCACCAATGGTTTTCACCTTCTCCACGCCGTGCCGGGCAGCGATGCGGTCAAATTCGGAATAATACTGATCCAGAATCTGCACGAGGATCATTGGGTCCAGCGTTTCTGCATGGGCCGTGAAACCGACAAAATCCGCAAACATCACCGTCGCATTGTCAAAGCGCCGGGGCACAACGCCCCCGTCTTCGCGCAGCTCCTGCGCGATAGATTCAGGCATAATTGAATGCAAAAGCTTCACCGTGCGGCCCTGCTCTTGCTGCAATTGCGCGTGGAGTTCTTCCAGTGCCGCTTTTGATGCCTCAACCTCTTCCAGCACACGGCGCTGAAAGGACTGGCCTGTGTCAATCAGATGTTCCAGTTCGGTGCGCCGCATTTGCGAACGCTCCAGCCGCCGTTTCAGGCGCAGGACCTCGCGTTCTTTGTCCATGTCAGCTTTCGGGCGACCCGATCAGAACCGCAATGAAAGCGTTGGTATGGGTCAAAGACGGGCCGTTCATGATATCGGGGCCTATTTCCCCGTAACAATAAAACCCGGCCGTGGGGACATCCGCGCCAATAATGTCTTTAATACCCGCGTATTCTTCCCCTGTGCGGGTCCCAAGCGTCGCCCGTCTTCCGGCGCAGGAAAACAGCAAAGCCACGTCAACGTTGCAATCCCCGAAACCGGCAGCGGCCTGACCAACCGCATTGCGCGCCGCATCAATGATTTCCTGGCGGGATGCGGTCGCAAGCTGCACTTCGCTGTCCTGCGCCACCGGGTTGACCAGATGCAATGCGCCAGTTTCCGCGTCAAAATTCAGAGGCGAACTCAGAACAAGCGATCTGCGGCTTTCATCACGCACAGCCAACGGGTAAAAAATTGACGGTTGCTGCAGGTAATCAGCATAAAGTTCTGCGGCCGGGCGATCACCGATCTCATACACAACCTGACCTTCGGCTCTGGTGACCACATGTGGCTGACCAAGCGGCGTGTATCCGGTTGAAACGCCAGATGACACCACAAGAGGCCCATGCAACATAAGCACCACAACCGCATCACTGGTGACCACGTCATTGCAGATCTGACGTGTCCCTTCAAACCGCAGCTGATCCCCGGCAGCCCCCCCGACAATCGGTACATCCGCGCCCAAAGCCGTGCGCAGACCGTCAACAAGATGGTGGATATTTGTGCCCAGCCCTTCAAGCAAAGAAATCGCCAGCGATGGGGCGGTTTCTGTCCCTGCGCGGGCCTGGTTCACGGCTGTCAGAGTGGCGTCTTGCGGATTTGCAACGGCGCCCTGCCCCATGCCGACGGTAAACTCGATATTGTCTGAGGCAAACAATGTGATAACAAGGCTATCCTCAAGGAACCCCTCGCCACCGGCAATCTCGCCATCCGTGGTACAGCCCGCGATCAACAGATCGGGGAACCGTTCCAGCATGGCCTGCGACACCACCTCAAGGTCCAGATCAACCGCCGCATACACCAGCGCGGCCCGGGGTGGATGCCCATCCAGCATCTCAACGGCCATATCCAGTGCTTCCTGCGTCGTTGTTAAGCTATCCGGATCATCAGACCAACCAGTTCCAACCTTTAACATTCCATCCCCCCTTTGGGCGGATCAGCTGACCTGATCCGCGCCTTTATCTGCGCTTATGTCTCTGGCACAGCAATGCCATGCGCTTTCATAACATCAATTGCAGCTTCTCTTGCAACCTTTTGGAAAGCTTTGACAACTTCCGGAAGATAATTCCCCTCAGCAGTGGCGGATACCCAGGGATCCTGCGTGGTTGAAATCAGGAAGGACAGCGATGTTCCATCCGTCGGATCAAGCCCCGCACGGGTGCCAAACGCATCGACAAATGTCTGGCCATAGCTGGGCACATCGAAGGCAGAAGAGGTAACAAACATTGGATTTTTGGGCACTGTACCGCCGTTAAATGTACTGATGGACAGGTGATTGAAAATCGCTGTGTTCAGTTCATTCATCAGGGCGGGATCACGGTTCCAGCCCTCAGAGGTTCTGAAATTCACCGCATAGGTGACAATATTCTGATCAGATCCAAGCTCTTTGAACAGTGCATTTGCTTTCGGATCTTCCACCAGAAGATCCAGAAGCTCGTTATTTTGTCTTGGCACAAAGTTATCGCGGATATAAGCGATCTGCTCTGCGACGGCATCGGGGCTTTCGGCGGATTTTTCAGCAGGAAGGCGTTGAAAAGGAACAACTTTGATAAAGTCGTCTGTCCCATCAAGGGATACCAGTTCCGAATACAACCGCTTAGAGTTAAAAATACACTTCCCCAGCAGCTTGCCATATCCTGACTTATCAGGACGGATCATTTCATGGGACAGATAAACCCCCGCAGCCGCAGCCCCGGGTTTGGAACCCTCGATCCCATAAACACCAACAGTCGGGTCAACACCACCGTGATACACAACGGGGGCCGTGAAGGTGATCATATCCCGCATCGCGCCGTTGCGATAACACAGCGCACCCGCAGGATAAGGCACAAAACCCGCCTTGTGTGGGTCAACGGTTTGCGTATCTGCATGCCGGAAAGCGCGATACTGACGCAGCACATAATCGCTCATGATCATCGCCGGGGTTTGTTCCAGCGCATCCGCCTGATCCGGATCAATGGGTTCCTTGCTGTCGCGCAACATAGACGCAAAATACCCGCCCCAGGCACCATCGACATGCAGACAGAATTCAAGCCCTTTGGACCGGAATTCATCACGCAGTTCAACGATATCAGCCAGCGGATCAACAGCGCTTTCTTCGGTAGATCCGATAACGGCAACCACCTCTAGCACCGGGCGCTTATTGTCGAGACACTCCTGCAGCATCTCGCGCAGGTGATCCATGCGCATGCGCCCATCCAGGTCGACGTGAACACGGTGCAGCTGATTGGCACCCAACCCGATAAGGGCCGCACTTTTCGGCCAGGAATAATGTGCCGTAGACGGTGCCAGAACGATGGGCAGGTTCTGCACATCCTTTGCGATAAAGCGCTGCTGGTATTCCGCAAGCCCCAGGTTCTGCACAGAATACGTATCAAGCGCAGCTTTGATCGCCGCCTGTGTCACGCCGAAATCTGATTGCAGACGGGGTGACAGGGCGATCACATCATCAACAGCAACGTTCAGCAGTTCCCAACAGCTCAGGTCCAGAAGCTTCGCAACCCGCCCGTCAGCCAGCGTCACAGTCACATCTTTGCCCGCCGCCATGTCGGGTTCGTTGCGAATGGCCTCGGCCAGCGTAATCGGCATATATTTCAGATTGCGCGCCGCCCACATTGATTCACCATTGGCCACCGATCCGTCACAGGTGATATGCGCCCAGGGCGTAATCCCGCCCTTTGTTTCATCATCGGGCACAGTATAGCCCAGCATCCGCGCCAGATCCTTGCCCACTTCAATTTCCAGCAATGTCGTCACAGGCGAAGCCTCAGCGGCAACATTGTTCTGATTGTAAAGCATCGCAGCAAAGTACCCGATCGCGCCGGGCATGGTGATATCCCAGTACATATGCGACTGATTGCGATAGCTCGACAGCGGGATTGATCCGTGCAGGGCCCCCAGAAGATCATCAAGCTTGTGATCCAGCGTATGAAGCGTCTCACGGTATTCTCTTGAAGCTTTGATTTCCGGTGTCACATAGGGCGGATCATCAAACTGCGCCCCATATTCACGGCGGGCATCACAATGCGCCCCGACGGCACGCACCACGGCCCGCTCCAGGACGTCCTGATTTTCCGCCACAGGCCCCAGAAACCAACCCGCCAGGGATTTTGACCCCTTGCTGTTATCAAGATCCATTCTCCCGGAATCGCGTTCCTGTTTATGGAATGTGTTCAGGACGGATGTGATCTTTTTGTGCTTATCAGTCAGGCTCATAAAGCGCTCCCATTGTGTCTTTGGCCAGCCTCATAAATGTCAGAAACCACATCCGAAGCCTGGCCCTTTCCGGAAGCAGATTTGCGGTTTTAGGGTAAAAGTGATGTGCTGTTGCGCACGTTTCCTCAAAGAATCTTAACACTCCATAGCAAGCAACTGACGCAGATCACGGATCACAATTTTTTTGCGCTCAGATTCAATCACGCCAGCCTTGTTCAGTTTTGCAATCGCACGGCTGACCGCTTCCCGGTTTGACCCGACATAACCAGCCATCATTTCATGCGTTGGTGTGTTCCGGATGATCCCACCTTCAACAAGTTGCTCCTGGGCCTGCGCCAGTTGCATCACCCGCACCCGCACCCGGGTTTCAACATCATGTGCGATCAGCCCGAACACGCGTTCATTCATGTTCCGCAATTGACCAACAAGGTCCCTGGCAAGATTAATTCCGACTTCAGGAAACTCATGCAGGATTTTCAGAAACCGTTCCTTGCTGAGCTTCGCAAAAACGCAATCTGCACCGGCTGAAATCGTGATGGACCGCGCCCTGTTGTCCAGGGCTGCAAGCTCCCCGAAATACCCATTCTGCCCAATTTCTGTAAACAGGATTTCCCGCCCGTTTTCTGCAATTATCTGTCCGATAACAGAACCAGATAACAGAAAATACATGTCCGTCGTCGGATCGCCGTGTACGATCACCAACTGACCACGCGACGCATGCAGCCTGTCCGTTTGCACCGCAATTTGCTGCAACTGATCCTCACGCATCCCGGCAAACAGACTGCAATTCTGCAACGCCTGTGATAGCTCAGACGCCGGCACTTTTTCCTCGGACATAATCCCCCCATCCCTGATCAGGTTGATTTCAGGTTTGCTGTCCCAACAGCAAGTCCCCACCTGCTTCAACCCTGGGGATATTATATGATGCCTCGCCACAGCATACAATTGCTGAGAAAATATATTCACCTGCTAAAGGCAACATCTCTCTGATCCGGAACTGACCCATCATAACAGCTGTAAGCATCGGAAAATTGCTGAAAAAACCATCGCCAGAAAAACGGTTTACGGCCTTGTGCCTAAGCAGAAGGCCATCGCAGACACGCACGGGGCAGGTGTAACGCATACCCCTGGACGCAGGACTTGCGAAACAGGCAATGCCACCTTCGCCAGTCGGAATGCGAAAAGGTTTTGCTGCCATAACATTATTCGAAAGCAGGAAGGACTGCGGTTCAGCCTTTAAGCTTATGGATCCGCGCTGTGATCTTGTTGCGCCAAAGTCTGCGCTGTTTTGCCAAACCGTAATACCAGCTGCGGTCATTTACCTTCCGGCCACCTGCATCGCCATCGATATCACTATCCGCCCCAATATAACTGATAAGTGTCGGCCATACGGCAAATCCACTGGCGCGCTTCGTCATGGTTTCACGAAACTGGCTGTCCACAGGCATGGTAACAACTGAATGATTGTCACGAATATTTTCCGCCCCTTGCCGAGACCACAAAAGAGCCCCGGTTACCTGCGGAAAGTAATATGCCTGAACAAGATCATGCCCATGAGACAACTGATCCACAGACTCAAAGATCTTCAGCCTGCCGGGCGCAAGGTGAACGGCGTCCCACGGCGTACCACTATCCTCAAAAAAGCGGATCGTTTCTTGCGCTATGCTGAAAAGATTCTCATCAAACTGAATGTCATCTTCAAGGATCATGGCATAAGGGCTGTCCGTTGCCAGAAACCTGTCCAGGCACTCCAAATGACTTTTGTAGCATCCGTATTCGCCCCCCCGCAGTGGCCGTCCCAGAAAACGTTGCGCCGTTTGCAAATCACAGTCGCTCACCTGGGTGAGATCAACTTTACGCCCATCAAAAGCGGACACGCGTTCAGGATCTGTAATACCCACAGCCTGCAATTGAGCCTCCATAGAGGCACGTCGATCAACGCTACTATCAAGGTTAATGTAATAGACTGGAAGATTTATGGTCATCAGGATATCTTTTGGTAGCTACCAGGATTCACCTAAACTAAGCCAGCAGAGACATCAAGCTCAGGTAATATATCCCAGATTATCTCACTCTGCGGGCAGATGCTTTGATACAACGACAATATTTGAGAAGAGATACGGAACGAATGGTGGGTCGTGAGAGGCTCGAACTCCCGACATCTTCGGTGTAAACGAAGCGCTCTACCAACTGAGCTAACGACCCGTTCCGTAGGTGGTGATTTAGAGAAACCCGCCAGGGGGCGCAAGAGGATTTTTGCAGTTTTTCCGCTGAAATCGAACTTTTTTCAGCAACCCCGCAAACACCGGTAGAATGCCACGCCCATGCGACTGAATGATACCACCTTCAAGGTCAGACAAAAAAACCACCCTGGAAAGCAGGGTGGTTTTTTTCGGATCACGCCTCGGTTTTTCCACCGGATCGACGGATTTTACAGGTATAGACCGTGGCGCCGCCGATATCCTTGACCTGTTTCACGACGATTTTGCCAAGCGGCTGAAAAACCATCTGACTGTCTTCGGCCAGATTGTCGCCAATTTCTTCAAGGATCGCATCAAGGATCGGCCGGACTTCGTTTTTCCGCACTCCGGCACGACGTGCAACTTTTTCAATCAGATGTTTCTTCAGAATACGCGTATCTTCAGAGGCCTCTTGTGCAGCTGCCGCCGGTGCAGCTGTTGCTGGCGCCTTAACTATTGCTGGTTTTGCTTTGGCAGGTGCCTTGGTCGATGAACTCATTTTAAGTTTACTCCGTTAACTACAGACAAAGGATAGCGGGGATGCCTCCCCCACACCACCCTAAACAATCCTTTAATCATGTCCGTTGTATGAAAGAAAAAAGGCGCGGACTAAACCGCGCCTTCGTCATTCTGTCATCTGGTATCAGTGCTGCGCCGTCACGCCAGCCTGGGTTTTCGTCGCCAGTGCGGCCTGGGCGGCGGCGGCTTCTTCGGCGACCTCGTCCCATTCAACGGCCTCTGGTGCCTCAACCAGCGCATGCTTCAGAACCTCTGACACATGGCTGACCGGAATGATCGTCAGACCTTCTTTCACATTGTCCGGGATTTCCGGCAGGTCTTTTTCATTCTCTTCCGGGATCAGCACGGTTTTGATACCACCGCGCAGCGCCGCCAGAAGTTTTTCCTTCAGACCACCAATCGCCAGCACATTCCCACGCAAGGTAACCTCGCCAGTCATGGCCACATCACGCTTTACAGCAATGCCAGTCAGCACAGACACGATAGAGGTCACCATGCCAACACCTGCAGAAGGGCCATCCTTTGGCGTCGCCCCTTCCGGCACGTGCACGTGGATGTCGATCTTTTCAAAATGCGGTGGCTTCACCCCGATTTCAGGGCTGATGGAACGCACAAAGGAACTGGCGGCATCAATGGATTCTTTCATCACATCGCCAAGCTTACCGGTTGTCTTCATACGGCCCTTACCAGGCAGTTTCAGCGCTTCGATCTGCAGCAGATCGCCGCCAACCGACGTCCAGGCCAGACCCGTGACAACACCCACCTGATTGTCCTTCTCAGCCAGACCAAAGCGGAATTTCTTCACGCCCAGGAAATCATCCAGATTATCCGCGTCAATCTTTACAGTTTCGGCTTCTTTCTTAACGATTTTGGTCACGGCTTTACGGGCCAGTTTCGCGATTTCACGCTGCAGGTTCCGCACCCCCGCTTCACGGGTGTAATGACGGATCAGACCAGTCAGCGCCCCATCGGTCACTTCCAGTTCGCCCTTGCGCAGACCGTGGTTTTTGATCTGCTTGTCGATCAGGTGATGACGCGCGATCTCAGCCTTCTCATCTTCGGTGTAACCGGCAAGGGAAATGATTTCCATCCGGTCCAGAAGCGGGCCAGGCATATTATAGCTGTTCGCAGTGGTCAGGAACATCACGTTAGAGAGGTCATATTCAACCTCCATATAGTGATCTGAGAAAGTAGAGTTCTGTTCCGGATCAAGCACCTCCAGCATCGCAGATGCGGGATCACCACGGAAATCCTGACCCATCTTATCGATCTCATCCAGCAGGATCAGCGGGTTGGTGGTTTTCGCCTTCTTCAGCGCCTGAATGATCTTACCCGGCATAGAACCAATGTAAGTCCGGCGGTGACCGCGGATTTCGCTTTCGTCACGCACGCCACCCAGGGAAATGCGGATAAATTCACGCCCTGTCGCCTTGGCAACAGATTTACCCAGCGATGTTTTACCCACACCAGGAGGGCCGACAAGGCACATGATCGGGCCCTTCAGCTTTTTGGAACGCTGTTGTACCGCAAGATATTCAACGATACGTTCCTTAACCTTTTCCAGGCCATAGTGATCTTTATCCAGAACCGCCTGCGCGTTCGCCAGATCCTTTTTCACCCGGGATTTCACACCCCATGGAATGGACAGCATCCAGTCCAGATAGTTGCGCACCACTGTTGCCTCTGCAGACATGGGTGACATGGATTTCAGTTTCTTAACTTCCGCATCCACCTTTTCACGGGCTTCTTTGGAAAACTTGGTTTCAGCGATCTTCGCTTCCAGTTCCTGAAGCTCATTCTGACCTTCATCACCGTCGCCCAATTCCTTCTGAATGGCTTTCATCTGCTCATTCAGGTAATATTCACGCTGGGTGCGTTCCATCTGGGATTTCACGCGGGTTTTGATCTTTTTCTCAACGCGCAGAACCGACAGCTCCCCCTGCATCAGACCATAGATCTTCTCAAGGCGGGCCGCGATATCCAGGATTTCAAGGATTTCCTGTTTCTGTTCCACCTCAATCCCCAGGTGACCAGCCACAAGATCGGCCAGTTCATTGGGTTCACGGGTGTCGGCAACCGCTGTCAGGGCCTCTTCCGGGATGTTTTTCTTGATACGGGCGTAACGTTCAAATTCCTGATCAACAGACCGCAACAGGGCTTCTGATACAGCTTCATCGCCCGGCACTTCTTCCAAAAGCTCAGCGCGGACTTCAAAGAAGTCATCATTCTCAACGAATTCGCTGATCTGCACACGGGATTTGCCTTCAACCAGCACTTTCACAGTGCCATCGGGCAGTTTCAGCAGCTGCAGCACATTTGCCAGCACACCAATACGGAAAATGCCATCCGCAGTCGGTTCATCTACGGAAGGATCCATCTGACAGGACAGCATGATCTGCTTGTCATCCTGCATGACCTCTTCCAGCGCGCGGATAGACCGTTCCCGGCCGACAAAAAGCGGCACGATCATATGGGGGAAAACCACAATATCGCGCAGGGGCAGGACGGGATAGGTCTGGTTAAGTTGCTCTTGCATTATCAATCCTTGCTTAGCAAAAGACGCAGGCCCCAAACGGCAGCCACGGTCTTCTCTGTTCGGAGATCTGAGATAGGGATGAAATGCCCCATATTCAACCTTGATCCCATAAGTTGGCCGCGATCATGCACCTTGCAGAAACCCGCTGCAAGGGGCCAACCCCACCTTTATAGCAGAGTTGGCATGGATTTTCTTAAATTCGGTTAAACCGTCTCAGAATGCATCACCGCTGACATCCCTGAGAACATCAGATGATCTGCGGTAAGCCCAGTAAACTTTACAGTCCGCTGAACTTACAGCGGCTCAATATCGCCCTGGGCGCGGGTTTCGTGGAAAGTTTTCTCAAACTCCGCAAAACGTCCTTCAGAGATCGCATCGCGCATGCCCTGCATCAGCTCCTGGAAGTAATGCAGGTTGTGCCAGGTCAGCAGCATGCCGGAAATCATTTCCTGGCTGCGGAAAACGTGATGCAGATACGCGCGGGAATAGTTGGAACAGGCCGGGCATGTGCAGGCTTCATCCAACGGGCGCGGATCATCCGCATGGCGGGCGTTTTTGATGTTCACAACACCATTGCGCGTGAACACCTGCCCCGTGCGGCCAGACCGGCTGGGCAACACGCAATCCATCATATCAATGCCACGCGCCACAGCCCCAACGATATCGTCAGGCTTGCCCACGCCCATCAGGTAACGCGGCTTATCTTCCGGCAGGAAACCAGGGGCATAATCAAGACAGTCAAACATTTTCTCCTGCCCCTCGCCCACTGCAAGACCGCCAACAGCATAGCCATCAAACCCGATCTCACGCAGGGCCTGCGCAGATTCCTCACGCAAATCAGCCTCAAGCCCGCCCTGCATAATACCAAACAGCGCATGTCCCGGACGATCACCAAAGGCATCACGCGAACGCTGCGCCCACCGCATCGACAGACGCATGCTTTCGGCAATCCGGTCTTTATCCGCAGGCAGTGCCGGGCATTCGTCAAAACACATGACAATGTCAGACCCCAGAAGCTGCTGAATTTCCATGCTGCGTTCCGGGGTCAGTTCATGACTGGACCCGTCAATGTGACTTTTGAAAGTCACGCCCTTTTCTGTCAGCTTGCGCAGCCCCGCAAGGCTCATGACCTGAAACCCGCCGCTGTCGGTCAGAATGGGTTTGTCCCAGTTCATGAACTTATGCAGCCCGCCCAGACGGTCAATGCGTTCTGCCGTCGGGCGCAACATCAGGTGATACGTATTGCCCAGCAGGATATCTGCGCCAGTCGCCGCAACGCTTTCCGGCATCATCGCTTTCACCGTGGCCGCCGTGCCCACAGGCATAAAGGCCGGCGTGCGGATGTCGCCACGCGGGGTTGATATCACACCTGTCCGGGCTTTTCCGTCGGTGGCGTTCAAAGAATAGCTGAATTTGGTCATAGAGACCGAATGTCCCAATTTTCCTGGGTTGCCAAGGGAAAAATAAGAAACAGAGGTGATCAACTCTCACAAAACAGATGGCCCTGGTGCATTGATTACCTGACTCCATAAAAAACTTCGCCCCCAGAAATTCCGGCTACCCGGAACGTCTGGGGGCTGCAATCCGAACGGGACGCACTTACTAACTAATACAAGCAACTTTATGGCGGCTGCTGCTGATTCCAATTTATGCACGCCAACCGGCTGATCTGCAATTTCGGAAATCAGACGCACTGTCTCAGAATTGAGACATTTTAGATTCCATTCTGCTATTAACCATGTATATTGTAGCTGTAAGGTTGCAGGTTAGACGTTTACTTTTGCGCTGCGTGAATCTTTTGATTGAACGTGCCCCCCTGTAAAACATAGGAAAAAATGATCCTATATGTCTGTATCCAAAGTATTTTCTCTTAACTTGCGCCGGCTAACAGACCAGGTTGGCAATGTGTCCGAAGTTGCGCGCCTGCTGGACATTAACCGGGCACAGTTCAACAGGTATCTGAGTGCCGAATCTTACCCCAAGCCGCCGATACTGGCACGCATTTGCGATTATTTCGGTGTTGATGCCCGGATTCTGACAGATCCGCTGGATGAAGAGGCTTTGCACGCCCTGCCGGAACCTGGCACAGAAAGAAAACCCTCCTCCCCAAGCCACTTCTGGGAAAATGCTGCCCATTGGCTGCCTGAATGCGATTTCGATACACCCGGCCAGAAGCACATCGAAGATGGTCTGTATCTCTATTGGCGTCAGTCACTGGCAAATAAGGCACAATATATAGCCACCCCAGCACAAATCGGCACGACCAGAGGTCTTCGTACATTTCGTATGTATGGCGTCAAATCACCGATCATGATGACCCATACACTGCCTCCCAGGCAACGCGAAATTCGTGGTATTCTGCTTGGACAGGAGCTGGGAATTGCCATTTTTCTGCCCCCCAGCCAGACATCATTGTCCAGTATCACAATTTACCTGAACAACAGCTACAGCAACAGTTCCGTCTTTCTTTCTGGCCACACCACCATTGCCCGGGATCCCCGGGGGAACTACAGCAACACCGCACGCTGCCTGTTTCAGCGCCTTCCGGCGGATCCACGCTCTGTCGTATTTGCTGCAAGACATCACCGCTACTTTAAGCCGGAAGAGCTTCCCACAGACGTTGCTCCCCTGCTCCTGACGAAAGGCTGAATAGCCTGGTGGCGACATTTTAGCTGGTCAGAACCTCTGGACCTCTTTCACGATAATCCCTATATCTTCACTCAGGTAATGAAAGAGACCCGTGATGACTGCAGAGACATCTGCGCCAATGGAAGGCGCCCCGCTGATCAAACCCTCCTCAACCAACCACGAAATGTATGACACAGTGGTCGAGGCCTGCCGTTCCGTATTTGACCCGGAAATTCCGGTGAACATCTACGATCTTGGCCTGATCTATACGATTGAAATCAGTGACACCAATGAGGTCGCTGTTCTGATGTCCCTCACCGCTCCGGGTTGCCCTGTGGCCGGCGAAATGCCGGGTTGGGTTGCTGAGGCGATTGAACCGCTGCCGGGCATTCAGTCCGTCAGCGTTGAACTTGTCTGGGAGCCACCCTGGGGCATGGAGATGATGTCAGATGAGGCACGTCTCGAACTGGGCTTTATGTAAGCCCTGACAAAAGGAAACGCGCGATGTTTGGTATTCCGGGAAAACAGGCGGTCACCATGACCCCCGCCGCTGTGAAACAGATCACAAAGCTCATGGTTGCCAAAGGCCATGCGGGCCTGCGCATTGGCGTGCGCAAAGGTGGCTGTGCCGGCATGGAATACACGATGGATTACGTCGATGCCGCCGACACCCATGATGAAGTCGTCGAACAAGATGGTGCCCGTGTGATGATTGCACCCATGGCGCAGATGTTTCTGATCGGCACAGAGGTTGATTATGAAGTTGGCCTGCTGGAAAGCGGGTTTAAGTTCAACAACCCCAATGTGTCAGACGCCTGCGGATGTGGGGAAAGTATCCGCTTTGAAGGTATGGATGGTCCGGCGGGCGATTTAAAACTGCCACAGTAAGCCCCACCAGAACGCACGTCCCGAACCCGCCCCAGTGGCGGGTTTTCTTTTGCTCGCGCTTTTAACAACCTCTGAATCCCCCGTTCCCCGCGTATGCATAAGTAGTGCATAGAAAGTGCATGGTTTGTGCATGCGATATTCTGACGTTTTGGCTTGTTTCATCCGCTCACAGATTGGTGTGCATGTGTGAACATTAAAAACGCAATCCTCACGGTTCTGTGTCTTGAAGGTGATCTGAAGCACCCCCAAATCAATCACATCGGAAGCACAAAGACTTCCTCCAAAATTCGAAACACCCAGACCCTTGAAAGGTTAACGCTATGAAAACTGTAATCGCATCCATCCTCGCCCTGACTGTTGCTGCTCCTGCTTTTGCGGGTGCCAAAGATGTTGAGGCGCATTTCGCCCAGGACAACACCGGTATTGAAAGCGTTGTTGTTGAACGCTCTGCCCCAGTTTCAGCAGAAGCTGTTGAAATTTTTTCTGATCTGGCGCTTGAGGCTGGCACAGGCATCGAGACACAAGCCAATCCATCCGTCGGCGCAACCCTGTCCTCCAAGGGCGGCGTGAACCCGGTTGCCGCTGCATGGTTCGCAGGCCAGCTGGCATCCGAGGACGCATCTGACCGGTAAGGTTAAAAGTTAATAACCACGACGAAACGAAAAGGCCCGGGGGAAACTCCGGGCCTTTTTTCATTCAGACCCCCCACTTCTGCCTGCAATTCCCTTGACGCCCCGCCATCCGCCTGCGAATTCTTGCAAAAGAAATCAAAAAGGACGACAGGCAATGCGCAGAAAGCTCGCCGCTGGCAACTGGAAAATGAACGGTACAACCATTTCCCTTACCGAAGCGGAAAACCTCGCGAAAGCATACACTTCCCCAAGTGTAGACCTGTTGATCTGCCCCCCGTCCACCCTGCTGTCCCGCCTTTCTGAAACACTTGGCAACAGCCCGATCGCAACCGGCGGTCAGGACTGTCACGCCGCCACATCCGGCGCGCACACCGGTGATGTTTCCGCAGAGATGCTGAAAGATTCCGGCGCAACCTATGTGATCCTTGGTCATTCAGAACGCCGTGACACCTATGACGAAGAAAGCGAAGAGGTCCGCGCAAAGGCCGGTACTGCAATGGAAAACGGGCTGACAGCTGTTGTTTGCCTTGGCGAAAGCCTGGCGCAGCGCGAAGCCAATAACACGCTGGATATCATTGGTGGTCAGCTGGCCGGTTCAGTGCCTGACGGGGCAACTGGTGAAAACCTGGTGATCGCCTATGAACCCGTCTGGGCCATCGGCACGGGCCTTGTGCCAACCCTGGAACAAATCGCCGAAGTCCATGGTTTCATTCGCGAAAGACTGATCCGTCGCTTTGGCGAGGAAACCGGCAACGCGATCCGCATTCTTTACGGCGGCTCTGTCAAAGCCGCCAACGCCACTGAAATCTTCTCTGTCGCAGATGTGGACGGCGCACTTGTTGGGGGGGCCTCCCTGAAAGCCTCTGATTTCTCAGGCATTATCGATGCGCTTGAAAAAGCCTGACCATGAACAGCAACACGCCCCTGGTCTCCGGGGAAACTCTGATGGCGGCACTGCGCCTGTGGCAGGCCCGCGTTGACGCGGAACTGATCACGCAGGGGTATCCATTCATGGCCGGACCACAGGGGCAAAAGCGAAAATATTCGCGACTTCACAGGAGCCAGAGATGCAGAAATTCACCCAGTCCCCCACCGATCCGGAATTCGTTCAGAACCCCTATCCGTTTTATGAACGCCTGCGGGCTGCCGGGGATTTTGCCTTCTGGGATGATTACAACCTGACCTGTGCCAGTTCCCATCAGGCTGTGTCCGCTCTGCTGCGCGATCGTCGTTTTGGCCGCGAAGTGCCTGAAGACAAACGCAAACCGATCCCGGACCATCTTACGCCTTTCTATGATGTCGAAGCCCATTCCATGTTAGAACTGGAACGCCCCCGCCATCCCCGTCTGCGTGGCCTTGTGATGCGGGCGTTCACCTCGCGCCGGATCAAGGGGCTTGCGCCCGAAATCGAAGCCATCACCCATGATCTGATCGACAACTTCCCATCCGGCGAATTTGATCTTCTCACTGCATTTGCCCAGAAGATCCCCGTCATCATCATCTGCCGCCTGCTGGGCGTACCGGAAACCATGTGGCGTGAACTGCTCGAATGGTCCAATGCTATGGTCATGATGTATCAGGCCGGTCGCACGCGAGACATGGAAGACAAAGCCGTACGCGCCACAGAAGAATTTGTCGCCTTCATGCGCGAATATGTGGAAAAGCGCCGAGCAACACCAGGGGATGATCTGATCTCTGCCCTGATTTCCGCGGAAGAAGAAGGCACAAAACTGTCCACGGATGAGCTGATCACAACCTGCATCCTGCTTCTGAACGCAGGCCACGAAGCCACGGTGCATTCCATCGGCAACGCTGTCAAAACCATCCTTGAACACGGCGCGCAAGCCCATTGCACCACAGAGGGCATTGAAACGCTGTCTGAGGAAACCCTGCGTTTTGACCCACCCCTGCATATGTTCACCCGCTGGTGTTATGAAGAAGCTGAGATCTGCGGTCACACTTTCCAGCCTGGCGATGAAGTTGCCCTGCTGCTGGGATCTGCCAACCGGGACGGCGCCACCTGGAAAAATGGCGAAAGCTTCCAGCCTATGCGCGACGTTCAGACCAACACCAGTTTCGGCGCGGGCGCACATTTCTGCATCGGCGCCCCCCTTGCCCGGATGGAATTGCAGATCGCCCTGCCGATCCTGTTCAGCCGCTGCCCGGACCTTGCCCTGGCAACAACACCGGAATACGCCGACATCTATCATTTCCACGGCTTGAAAGCCCTGCCCGTCACTGCTACATAGGCCAGCCCCGCAATCAAAAAAGGGCCGCCCGCCATGACACAGACGCTTGGAATTGACTTCGGAACCTCAAACTCCGCCGCCGGGATTTCTATGAATGGTCGCCCCTTTCTGATCGATGTGGAAGCGGGTGAAAACACCCTGCCCACGGCCGTGTTTTTCGATTTTGACAGCGGCAAAACCCTGTTTGGCCGCCAGGCAGAACGCGCCCTGATCAATGGCGACGACGGACGTTATATGCGCGCATTGAAAAGCATCCTGGGCACGCCCCTGATGCATGAAAGCCGGATGATGATGGGCGAACGCATCACATTCGTTGATATCATCGCGCGTTTTTTGAAACGCTTGAAAAAGCGCGCCGAAGACCTGTGTTATCAGGATTTTGACCACGCCTTATCCGGGCGGCCCGTGTTATTTCATTCGTCTGATCCAGAAAAAAACGCACAGGCCCTGAAAGATCTGACCCAATGCTATCTGGCCGCTGGCTTTAAGTCGGTCGACTTCATGCCCGAACCCGAAGCAGCCGCGCTGGCTGCGGGTCAAAAAGGTGATGGGCTGAAACTGATCGTCGATATCGGCGGCGGTACATCCGACTTCACCGTCTTTCAGAATACACTGCAGGGCATCGATATTCTCGCCAGCCACGGCCTGCGCCTGGGCGGCACCAATTTTGACCGCAGCATCAGCTTTGATCACGTCATGCATCTCTTTGGCAAAGACAGCGAGATCCGTAAAGATTTTGGCGCAGGCACCCATGCCGCGCCCCGCGCGATCTTTCATGACCTTGCCACCTGGCAGATGATCCCCTTCCTCTACGCTCCTGAAGTCAAAAGAAAAGTCGCCGACCTGCAACGCAACGCCGTTGATCGCCCCGCCTATGATCGCCTGATGAATGTGCTGGATGATCACCTGGGCCATGACATCGCATTCGCGGTGGAACGCGGCAAAATTCAGGCCAATATGGACGGTCAGGGCATGATCAACCTGGCCACTGTTGAGCGCGACTTAAACCAGCCGCTCAGTGCTGAAATGCTGACCACATCCCTGACCCCGCATATGGGCAGCCTGACCTCGGCCGTCCAGGAAACCCTGACGCTCGCCGGTTGCACCCCGGATCAGATCGACAGCGTGATTTTTGTCGGCGGCTCCAGCCTGATCAAAGACATCAGCAGCACGGTGAAAACCACCCTGCCCCAGGCCACGCTTCACTATAATGACGCTTTCACTGCCATCATCGATGGCCTTGCCCTCGCCACTGCAAATCCCCGATAGACTTCATCTTTCCATAAATACTCCGGGGGAGTCCGCCAACGGACGGAGGCAGCGCCCCCTCACCCTTCCCGCAAAGGCAGCGGACGGTTGTTGATGATCTCTTCCATCGACAGCAGCGCCGTCACATTATAAATGTCCACATCATCAATCAGCGCCTGATAGAATTTATCATAGGCCCGGGCATTGGTCACACGCACCTTCAGAATGTAATCAATATCCCCCGCCAGGCGATGCGCTTCCATCACTTCAGGCCGGGCATTCAGCGCATTCATAAACTGTTCTTTCCAGCTCGCCGCATGTTGTGACGTGCGGATCAGAACAAAGAAACAGCTTTCAAAACCAAGCGCTTCCGCATCCAGAACAGCGGTCTGTCCCTGGATCATGCCGCTTTTCTTCATCTTCTGAATACGATTCCACACAGGCGTCTTAGATGACCCCGCCTTACGTGCAATTTCATCCAGCGACTGGCCCGCGTCCTCTTGCAGGGCCATCAGGATTTTCCGGTCGATCTCATCAATACGGACTGACATTCCGCTTCTCCTTAAAAACCGGAAA
The DNA here is from genome assembly GCF_016123485.1 of Halocynthiibacter styelae. GTDB lineage: Bacteria > Pseudomonadota > Alphaproteobacteria > Rhodobacterales > Rhodobacteraceae > Halocynthiibacter > Halocynthiibacter styelae. The sequence continues at coordinate 20,650 of NZ_JADCKQ010000012.1, forward strand.
TATTCGCCTGCTGGGCGTAAAAGCCGGAATGATTGTTCTTATCTACGCCCGATACTAGCGCAATATCGGGAAAATATCCTATATATCACCCAGTAACAAGCAGGATTGCGGAACAATGGACCATTTCCCGATTTACATGAAGACCGATGGGGCACGTATTGCGCTGTCCGGCGGCGGCGATGCGGCCATTGCGAAACTGCGTCTGCTGGTTAAAACACAGGCGCAACTGGATGTGTTCGCAACTGAACCGTCCAACGCCATCCGCGATCTTGCGCAAAGTGGAAAAATTTCCCTGCATCTGCGCGATCTGCGTTTCACTGACATTGCTGGCGCCGCCCTGGTTTATGCTGCTGACGAAGATAACGTGCGCGATCAGGACATCCGCGCCATGGCGCAGGCGCAAAGCGTTCCGGTCAATATCGTCGACAACCTGCAGGACAGCGACTTCATCACACCGGCGATTGTCGATCGTGATCCCGTGACCATCGCCATTGGCACCGAAGGTGCGGCACCCGTTCTGGCGCGTGCGATCAAAGCCAGCCTTGAAGAAGAACTCCCTCCGGTTCTGGGCAAGTTGGCTGAAATCGGGAAATCCTTCCGCTCCCGCGCCTTTGCCCTGCCCGCTGGCCGTGCCCGCCGTGATTTCTGGGCTGACTACTATAATCACGCTGGCCCACAGGCCTATGCAAACGGTGGTGACGCCGGCGTGCGTGACGCCCTTGATACGCTCCTGATCCAACACCTGAACGAAGAAGACGCGGCAGGCCGCATTGATCTGATCGGCACCGGCGCGGGCGAAGCTGACATGCTGTCGATCCGTGCCCGCCGTGCCATTGACCGCGCTGACATTGTTATCGCCGATCACGATGTATCTGGCGAGATCCTGGAACTTGCCCGCCGCGAAGCTGAATTTCTTCCGGCCTCCACCCCGGCCACCGACATCCTGGATGCCGTGCGCGAAGGTGCCTCTATTGTGCGCCTGAAGCCCGGCACCGGCACACCGGACGCCCTGATTTCCGAAGCCCTGGCAGCAGGCGTTGATTGCGCCATCTTGCCAGGCCTTCCCTTCACACAACAACCGACACCCCAGCTACAGCAAGGACAACGCTCATGAGCCGTCGCCCCTTCACACCAAAAGTCATCACCGCAAACCACCTGATCTCAGGTGACGTGATCTACTGGTCTGCGGACAGCTGTTGGGTTTCCGCCCATGCGGATGCCGCCCTGTTCACCGAACAAGACGCAGCCGACGCGCAGTTCGCCATTGCCAACGCCCAGCAGCAGATCGCTGTTGGTGTGATGCTGGCAGATGCTGTTATGGGCGACAATGGCCCAGAACCTGTACATTTCCGTGAGGAATTCCGCGCTACAGGCCCATCCAACTATTTCCACGGCAAGCAAGCTGAAATCGCAAGCGCAGGAGCCTGAACATGTACCACTATAACGACTTCGACCGCGCCTTCCTGAACGAGCGCAACGCACAATTCCGCGCCCAGGTTGAACGCCGCGTGGCGGGCAACCTGACCGAAGATGAATTCAAGCCTCTGCGCCTGATGAACGGTCTGTACCTGCAATTGCACGCCTATATGCTGCGGGTTGCGATCCCTTACGGCACCTTGTCTGGTGCGCAAATGCGTCGCCTTGGTGACGTGGCTGCGAAATATGACAAAGGCTACGGTCACTTCACCACCCGTCAGAACATCCAGTACAACTGGCCGACACTCTCTGATGTGCCTGATATCCTGGACAGCCTGGGCGAAGTTGGCCTGCACGCGATCCAGACCTCTGGCAACACCATCCGCAACGTGACCGCCGACCATTTCGCCGGTGCCGCCAAGGATGAAATCGAAGATCCACGTCCCGTGGCTGAACTGCTGCGCCAATGGTCCACCGATCACCCGGAATTCCAGTTCCTGCCGCGTAAATTCAAGATCGCGATCACAGGCTCCCCAAATGACCGCGCCGTGACCAAGGCGCACGACATCGGGCTGCGCATGGTGCGCAATGAGGCGGGTGAACCCGGCTTTGAAGTGATTGTTGGCGGTGGCCTTGGCCGTACACCAATGGTGGGCAAAGTGCTGCGCGCCTTCCTGCCAAAGGCCGATCTTCTGCCATACTGTGAAGCCGTGGTGTCCGTCTGGAACACCCTTGGCCGTCGCGACAACAAATACAAAGCCCGCATCAAGATCACCGTGCATGAAAACGGCATCGAGAAAATCAGCGAGCTGGTGGAAGAACGTTTCAACACCCTGCGTCCGCAGTTCTCTGGTGTGGATCAGGAACTTCTGGCTGATATCGAAGCCCACTTCCAGCCCCCCGTCTGGGAAGCATCCGATACCGGCGTGTTTGATGCGGCTTACGCAACTGATCCTGTCTTCCGCTCCTGGGTGGATACAAACATCACCGATCACAAACGCGACGACCACGCGATTGTTTCGGTGTCTCTCAAAGCCCACGGTGACACGCCAGGGGATGCAACCACAGAACAGATGCATCTGCTGGCCGATATCGCCCGTGACCATGCCTATGATGAACTTCGTATCAGCCATGAACAGAACGTCATCCTGCCACATGTGAAGAAATCCGACCTTCCGGCAATCTTCGAACAGCTGAAAACCGCAGGTCTGGGCACGGCCAATATTGGCCTGGCCTCGGATATCATCGCCTGCCCTGGCATGGATTACTGCGCCCTTGCAACAGCGCGTTCCATCCCTGTGGCACAGCAGATCGCCAACCGCGTACAGGAACTGGGCGTGGAACATGACATCGGTGCGCTGAAGATCAAAATCTCTGGCTGCATCAACGCCTGTGGTCATCACCACGTAGGCCACATCGGAATCCTCGGTTTGGATCGTGCAGGTGTTGAGAACTACCAGATCACCCTTGGTGGTGACGGCACAGAAACCGCCGCAGTCGGCGAACGTGCAGGTCCTGGCTTTGCCTATGACGCCATCGTTCCGGCGATTGAACGTCTGGTTCTGGGTTATCTCGACCTGCGGACTGACCCGTCCGAGACCTTCCTCGCGACCTATCGTCGCCTGGGTGCAGCACCGTTCAAAGCTCTGCTTTATCCGGAGGATGCGAAACATGCCGCTTGAAGCCCCCCTTCCCGCACCAGCGGACCGGGCGAAGGAGCTGAACGCGCGCTATCGTCATCACGGCGCGCGTGACATCCTGGCCCAGGCCCTGTCTGACCCGCTGACCGGTCGCATCGCTATGGTGTCGTCCTTCGGGGCGGAATCCGTTGTGCTGCTGCATCTGCTGTCCACCCTGGACCGCACGGTTCCGGTGCTGTTTCTGAACACCGAAATGCTGTTTGAGGAAACCATTCAGTATCAAAGGGATATCAGCAAACAGCTTGGCCTGACCGATGTGCGCGTGATCTCACCGGATCGCAACGAAATGTTCCTTGAGGACAATGACGCACTGCTCTGGCAGAAATCAACCGATGCCTGCTGTGCGCTGCGCAAAACCCGTCCGCTTGAAAAGGCACTGTCTGGTTTTGATGCCTGGATCACCGGGCGCAAACGCTATCAGTCCGGGACACGCGCCCAGATGGGTCTCTTCGAAGCTGACGGCGAAAACCGCATCAAGGTCAACCCGATGGCCCATTTCACGCCGGACACCATCCGCGAGTATATGGAAAACAACAATCTGCCGCGTCACCCGCTGGTGAAAAAAGGCTTTGCGTCCCTGGGCTGTGCCCCATGTACATCTCGCGTACGCGACGGCGAAGACCCACGCGCGGGCCGCTGGCGCGGACAGGACAAAACAGAGTGTGGCATACACTTTGAAAACGGAAAAATGGTGCGTACACCCGTGCGCCCGTCAGGAGAAGTATTCTGATGTCAGTTATCATCACAGATGAGGGCTTCGGCTCTGAACACTGGGAACATGGTTTTTTCACGCTGGACGAACTTCCGGCAAACCATCCCCCGGCCCTGGCGGTCGATCTGCCTTCAGATGTTGCGGTGGAAGACCTGCCGCAGCTTCTGAACAACGTCGATCTTGTGCGCATTGACTTCCCGTCTTTCGCAGACGGCCGCGGCTTTACCCTGGCCCGTCGCCTGCGGGATCTGGGCTTTGTCGGTCGTCTGCGGGCGCGTGGTCATGTGATCTCCGATCAATATGCCATGGCGCGTCGTTCCGGCTTTGATGAGGTCGAGATTGATGATAGCCTGGCCGCCCGTCAGCCCGAAGGTGAATGGCTTGCCCGCGCCAACTGGCAGGACCACAGCTATCAGGCGCGCATGCGCGGCTGAACGCCAATTTTCGTTAGCACACATACAAACTGGACCTGAGAGCCAATTTGTCCTATTGAGTGATGAAAGGGCGTGGGGTATTCCCCGCGCGGACCCTATGAATGAGCATGTAAAAGTGACCGATACAACCGCAGACGCCCCCGCAGTCAAAGCTGTCCCCGCCCTTCCGGACGCGCAAACCGTAACCGAAGTTCAGCATTACACAGATCGCCTGTTCCGTTTCCGCTGCACCCGCCCGGCAAGCCTGCGCTTCCGTTCCGGCGAATTCGTGATGATCGGCCTGATGGGCGATCCACATCCGGAAACCGGCAAGCAGAAACCCCTGCTGCGCGCCTATTCCATTGCATCCCCAAGCTGGGATGAGGAAATGGAATTCTATTCCATCAAAGTCGAAGACGGTCCGCTGACATCCAAGCTGCAGCACATCAAGGTCGGCGACGAAGTGATCCTGCGTCCGAAACCCGTTGGCACCCTTGTGCATGACGCACTGATCCCGGGCAAACGCATCTGGTTCTTTGCCACCGGCACAGGTTTCGCACCATTTGCATCCCTCCTGCGCGAACCACAGACCTATGAAGATTACGACGAAATCATCATCACCCACACCTGTCGTGAAGTCGGCGAGCTGACCTATGGTCGGGAACTGATCGAAGGCCTGAAAGATGATGAGCTTCTGAATGAAGTGATCGGCGAAGGTTTCTGGAAGAAGATCAAATACTACCCGACCACCACCCGCGAAGAGAGCCCCAAGATGGGCCGCATCACCGATCTGATGCGCTCTGGCGAGGCTTTCTCTGATCTTGGTGTCGAACCTCTCTGTGCAGAGCATGACCGCGCCATGATCTGCGGCAACATGGCCTTTAACCTTGAGCTGAAAGAAATGTTTGAGGAATACGGCCTGGAAGAAGGCGCGAATTCCAAACCTGCGCAATACGTGGTGGAAAAAGCCTTCCTCGATTAAGTTTCAGCATCGCTACTGTACACTATGCTGACGCCCCGCCTGGACTTTCCGGCGGGGCTTTTCTTTTGTGGGTTCTATGAACTGCCCCTTAATTCCCCGTTCCCCGCATATGCATAAGATGTGCATAGAAAATGCATATGTTGTGCATGCCATATTCACGCGAATTCCCTTGTTTCAAACGCTCACAGCCCTGTGTGCATGCGTGAACAGACCTCACGGTTCTGTGTCTTGAAGGTGAGCTGAAGCACCCCCAAATCAATCACATCGGAAGCACAAAGACTTCCTCCAAAATTCGAAACACCCAGACCCTTGAAAGGTTAACGCTATGAAAACTGTAATCGCATCCATCCTCGCCCTGACTGTTGCTGCTCCTGCTTTTGCGGGTGCCAAAGATGTTGAGGCCCACTTCGCCCAGGACAACACCGGTATTGAGAGCGTTGTTGTTGAACGCTCAAGCCCCGTCACCGCAGAAGCCGTTGAAATCTTTGCTGATCTGGCGCTTGAGGCTGGCACTGGCATCGAGACACAAGCAAATCCTGTTGTCGGTGCAACCCTGTCCTCTAAGGGCGGCGTGAACCCGGTAGCAGCCGCATGGTTCGCAGGCCAGCTGGCATCTGAGGATGCATCTGACCGGTAAGGTCAAAAGTTAATATCTTTAATGAAACACAAAGGCCCGGAGAAACCTCCGGGCCTTTGTGTATTGACATAAGGGTATTGAAAATAAAAAGTTTTCCAGTTTTCCAGTTTTCCGGTTTTCCGGTTTTCCGGTTTTCCGGTTTTCCGGTTTTCCGGTGAAACTATGTTCCAGGTCGTTCACGTCAACAAAAAAGCCCCCCGGAAATCCGGAGGGCTTTTCTTCAAGTTTATCTGTGAGTTACAGACCCAGAGCGGCTTTCACCTGCTCAACCACAGCACCAATCATATCAGGGTTCTGCGCAGCTTGATCCACAGCCAGGTTCAGACCGGTTTTCACCGTGTCACCCAGAGCAGAACCGTCGATCATTTCTTTGATTGCGCCGGCGTCGAAACCTTCAACGCTCAGTGGGTTCGCACCAGTAACAGCTTCGGTTACAGCTTCAACCGCACCAGTTGCGGTATCCGTCGCTGCTTCAGCAGCCTCACCAGCAGTTTCTGTCGCCGTATCAACAACATCGCCAGCAGTTTCGGTCACAGCTTCAGCAGCCTCACCAGCTGTTTCTGTCGCTGTATCAACAACATCGCCAGCGGTCTCGGTCACAGCATCAGCAGTTGCTTCAGCAGCATCAGATGCGGCCTCAACAGCTTCGCCAGCTGTTTCTGTCACAGCTTCACCCACGTCAGAAGCCGCTTCTCCAACAGCCTCGACAGCCTCACCAGTTGCTTCGGCTGCACCTTCAGCAGCTTCAGTCACCGCCTCAGCAGCTTCACCAGCGGTCTCTGCAACAGCATCCACTGCCTCGCCCGCAGTTTCGGTCACAGCTTCAGCAGCTTCACCAACAGTTTCAGTCACCGCACCAGCGGCTTCCGTTGTGCTTTCTACAGCACCTTCAACCACGTCTTCAACGGACTGACCGGAATACCAGACGTATCCACCAACAGCAGCGGCAGCGATTACAACAGCGGTAATAATATTTTTGTTCATGTGTCTCTTCCTCGTTAAAGACCTGCACTATACAGCGCTTTCCTGTCAGATTTGGTCATTAAGGGAAAGCAGATTAAGGGGAAAGAGTAGGAATTCGGCTCATTTTCGCACTTATCATTCTGCGTTTCCTGCTTGAAACACGCGCAGTCCACGTATAGTTTCCCTGCACGAAGGACAAACAATTAAAGGATCAATCCAATAGCCCGCAGACCTCATAACGCCCCGCCTCAGCGTGAAACCGGCCCCCGCGTAAACGAACGCATCCGGGCCCCGGAGATCCGACTGATTGGCGCCGAAGGCGAAAATGTTGGTGTTGTCACACCTTCCCGCGCCATGGACATGGCGGCAGATGCCGGACTTGACCTTGTAGAGATTTCCCCGAACGCAAATCCTCCGGTCTGTAAGATCATGGATTTCGGCAAGTTCAAATACGAACAGCAGAAGCGCGAATCGGAAGCCCGTAAAAAGCAGAAGACCATCGAGATCAAAGAGGTCAAATTCCGCCCGAATACGGACACCAATGACTATGAAGTCAAAATGCGCAATGTTTTCAAGTTTCTTGAAAATGGCGATAAGGTGAAAATCTCTCTGCGTTTCCGCGGACGTGAGATGGCCCACCAGGAATTGGGGCGCAAGCTTTTGGAACGCGTTGCTGAGGATACCAAAGAATCCGGCAAGGTTGAAAACTTCCCGAAAATGGAAGGCCGGCAGATGATCATGCTGATCGGACCGCTTCCCGCCAATAAAAAATAAGAACAGTCACGCCGGGCTCGTCCCGGCGTTTTCTTTTGCGGTTCCTTTCTTCCATCAGGGAAATGTAAAGGATTGCCCATTACGGTTCTCTCTCAGGAGGTGCCAATGGAAACAGATCAGCCCAAAAACCTGCTGGAATATGAAAGCCAGGCCTTTATGGGCATTGGCCCCGCGCGGATCGGTGCACTGACGCTATATGCGCTGTTCAGTGGGCATGACCCGGATCGCGACGATCACGCATCAGCACGTGTGCAATCAGATCTGGCCCGTAGTCGCCTGAAAAACGCTGAAAAACAACTGACCGGATTTACAGACGGGCTTTCAAAACTTGATTACCAGCCTTCAGAACCTCTGGAAGGTTTTCGTACGGCCGCAGTTTCTGTCCTGTCGTCGTTTCGTCAGCTGGTGCCAGAGGTGCCACAAGACGGAAGCATTGCCAGAGTTCCATCCGCCCAACAGGATCAGATGCGCAGCCTTTGCCTGAATGAAATTGAGCCGGCAGTCACAGGCTTTCTGGGCCTGATGTCGGAGGAATTGAAGGCCGAACATCACCTGCGCCAGCGTGCAAGGCGTGCAAGCGCTATTAAATCAGTGGACGCAGCCCATGCTGCAGGGCGCAATATCAACATGATTGCCCTGAATGCCACGATCGAAGCATCCCGCGCCGGGGAATTTGGAACCGGTTTCAAGTTAATCGCTGATGAAATCCGGACGCAGGCAGAACATACCCGCAGTTTCCTGAGTGATATCGCAGTACAACTTGATACGATCTGAAATCGGATTACGCTGCATCGCCTCTATGTGTTCTGTGGAAAACGACGGCCCAGAGGTTCAGTCCATATTACAGCGACAGGCCTTTCACCCCCGACGCAAGACCTGCACAAGTTCTGCCATCACAGAAACGGCAATCTCTGCCGGGCTTTTGGCCCCAATATTCAGGCCAACCGGGCCATGGATACGATTGATATTCCCTTCAGAAAACCCTTGCTCCTGCAGGCGCGCAACACGTTTGGCATGGGTCCGGGTCGATCCGAGACAGCCAATGTAAAACACATCTGTTTGCAGGGCGGCTATTATCGCGGGGTCGTCCAGTTTGGCATCATGTGTCAGGGTCACAAGCGCCGTACGGGCGTCTGGTTTCAACGCCGCCAACGCTTCATCTGGCCAATCCTCGATGATATCTTCCCCAGGGAAACGCGCCTCTGATCCGAAAACAGGGCGTGGATCAATCAGGGTAACATCAAAACCGGTGGCTCGCGCCATAGGAAGCAGATGCTGTGCAATATGAACCGCACCAGTCACGATCAGACGCAGGGGCGGTTTATGCAGCGCAAGGAAATGATCCCCCCGCGTAGTGGATTGCCCATCTTGCCAGCAGGGCGCGGTCATCACGGGTGCTGCGGTTGTCACAAGATGCTGGCCGGTTGTCAGGTTCACTTCAGAGCCCACCATCTGTCGCGTGGCCCGTGCTCTCGCAAGATCACGCAGTTTCGCAATCGTCAGGCCATCCCCCGAAGCCAACACAGGTTCCACCAGCACCCGGATCTGGCCGCCACAGGCCAGGCCAACCTCAAAGGCATTCTCATCCGACACCCCAAATATCAGAACCCGATGTTTACCGTCCTCTATCGCTTCCTGCGCTTCCAGGATCACCGCCCCTTCGACACAGCCACCAGAGACAGAACCGGTCATGACCCCATCACCTGAAATCGCCAGCTGACTGCCCACGGGCCTTGGTGCAGACCCCCATGTTTCCACGACTGTCGCAAGCGCAGCCCCCTGCCCGGCCTCATAGAAACCCAGGGCATCTTCGGGGATCTGATCTGTCTCAGCTTTCATCATCGCGCTCCTTGTCGTGCACAGTATGAAAGCGATTTAGCCAAAAGAAAACCCGCGCGAATAGCTTCGCACGGGTTCACCTAATCTGACGCCAGATTATACAGTAGCGGCGGCAGGTTGTTTCTGTGTGATACGTTCAGGCAGGATGAAAGCGACCACGATAAAGGCCAGGCCCAGCGCGATGCCCAGCAGATCCCCGGGAAGCGCGGTCAGCCCTTCGTATTTGGCATCCGGTACAGTGCCAAGTGTCACTTTTCCACCCGCAATTTTGTCAAGCAGACCACTGTGTGTCACCGCAGGGTAAGTCGCCATATAGGCTGCAGCCCCGAGAAGACCTCCGGCGATAAAGACCAGCGCGTCTTTGCGGCCTGCGGCAGCACCAACCAGGGATGTGCCTGGACAATAACCAGAAAGCGCCCAGCCAAACCCCAGCAGCAGCCCGCCGGCAAACACACCGATATAAGCGGCTTTCACGGACATATGGGCGACATCCACAAGGCCCAGCATCTGGCCGCCAAACATCAGAACAGAACCGGTGCCAATCGCCAGAAGGATCGCCTTCATCAGATGCAGATTTGACAGGTTCAGCATTTTCCCGATCAGGGTCGGGTTGGCGGCGCCCACACGGTCCAGAACTGCACCAAAGGCACCACCGATGATCAAAGCAAGGAGTATGGAAGACATCTTATGCCTCCTTTCTGAAAAGGATCAGCGCGGTCGGCACGGCCGCCGCAAATGCGCCCAGCGCAAAGATATAGCCAGACAGGGAAGTCTGCATCATGCCGCTCATCATATGGCCGGATGTACAGCCCCCCGCCAGACGGGCCCCGTACAGCACGACAAAGCCTGCAACAAAGACCGCGGCATTGCGTTTCATCTGACTGTCACCGAAATTCGCCCGCCAGATCGCGGGCATCTGACGTTCCTGCGCGCCAATACCGCCGCGCATAAAAGCAGAGATCGCACCACCGACAACCATCGCAACCACAAAGACAAAACTATAGTTCAGCGGATTGGCAACGTTCTTTGCATATTTCCCACCGGATTTCGCCAGATAGGCGTTGGTGGATGTATAGCTCCCGTCATCGGCCTGGGTCACAACAGAACCATCGACCGCATTCCAGAGGATCCCGTCGAGGATTACAAATTGCGTTGAAACGCCAATGGGTTTCACCAAAAGCACCGCGAGGAAAAACACCAGCCCCAGCGCCAGTCCTCCGGTTTTCCAGTTCAGGGTCATTTCCTGACCTCCTTCATTTCTCCTGATCCGGACAACAAGCCCGGGTTTCCACCAGAGAAATGAAGAATGCTGCACCATTCTTCAGTGACATTGTCACCCGAATCCGGAAAGTTTACAGAAAACCATCAGCGCCTGGCCCGCGCCAGAAAACAGTTATTCCGGGAAGAGCGGATATCAACAAAGGCCACATCCGCACGTTTGAACAACTGATCAATGTAACCGGTAAGATCATCGGTCGGGGTGATCTGCCCCGTGCCATAGATAATACGTTCATCCGCACTATAGGCTTTCACCAGATAATTCCCGGTGCTTTGCAAGACCGGAGGAATCCCCTGCGCACCCCATGGGGTACAGCTCTTTTCACAAAAGAACACCGGGCCGCATTCAGCATAGGGATTCAGCCTTTCAAACGGACGCATCCCCACCACCAGCATCATTTCTCCTGCGGGAATATGTTTCAGGCAGGATCGACAGGGGTTCCCTCCGCCATCAGATATCTGTTTCTCAGCGATCTGATCATTGTCATCCCGCCCGCTGTTCCGCAGCTCTGTCGTCCGTTTTTGGTTAAAAGGTTCGATTAAAAAACGCATCTGTGGCTCCCTCATGTTCATCCGATCAACTAACCTCCCCAGATGGAAACACACGACCCGGAACCTGCGTATTGTCTGATCTGGCGATAAAACAGAGGCAGAGTTTACGATGCCTTCATTTCTCTCTGGCATGAATAAGATAACTTGCCGGAAGAGAGGACCGAATGAACATCGCGGCGACAATGGACAACTGGCGTATTTCGGATGAAGACGCTGAAACCTGGCTTTCAGAGATCGAGGCAACGGCCCAGGACACGGGGGCGTTTTTCCGGATCAGCGCGGACCATGCCGCGATTTTTCACGAAGGATATGGGGCGGCGGCAACCAGCCTGCTGATCACCTTCGAAAGCATGGACCAGGCCTGTCATCGTCCCCATCGGTTGCCAATCGGGCTTGACCTCTGCACCGCAGATGATCCATCGCGCCTGGTTATTGTCGCTAAAGGCAGAACCTGGTTCCGGGACGCAGCACTGACGACGTTTTTCACCAGTTTGCATGATGATCAGTTCTTCAGTGATTTTGAACGCCATGTGTTTTACGGCGCAGCAATGGGGGGATATGGTGCGGCCTGCTATAGCAGATATGCTCCGGATTCCGTCGTGATTACCACGGAACCGGTTGCAACCCTGGCCCCATTGAAAGCCCCATGGGAAAAACGATTTCCCGATCAGCGCAGACGTGATTTCAACACCACAGATTCATATGCGCCGGAATGCGCCGCCACTGCTGCCAGCTGCATCATCCTGCATCGTGACAGCCGGGCCGAAGACGTGATGCACGCCAGCCTGTTTAACTCTGCCTGCCAGCATCGCCTGCCTTTGCGCTTTCTGCGCCAGAGTGCTGAAGAACATCTTGAGGGCAGCGGGGCGCTTGAACATATCATATCAGCCGCACTAATGGTCTGCCCCGGTGATGAAGACCTTATCCTTTTAAAACGGCGCATAGAACTGGAAAGCCTGCGGGCACTGCGGTTGCGCCGTACTTACGAACCTTATCTGCGCTACCTCTTTGCGCGCCTGAACCGCGATGACCGAGCCGGACTTTTACGCAGGCTTTACCGGCATGGCGAATCCGTCGATTCTGTCAAAGAGTTCTTTCAGCGAAAACGACAGAAATCAGAACATCGCGAATAGGTGGGAAAGCCAGCCTACAAAAAAGGCCCCGCAAATTGCGGGGCCTGCCGTCGTGGTTGTCTCTGCCTGTCGGGCAAATCAGATGTAGTAACGGCCTACGAATACAGCGCGTGCAATATCTTCGCGCTTGATGCCGATATCTGCCAGTTCCTGGTCAGACTTGTTTTCAAGCTGACGCACTGTGCGCATACGGGATGCACCTTCGGTCATTGCCATGAAGAATGTGCCAACAGCACGCAGGGCGTGAGCAGCGAAAGATGTGGTTGGGCGGGCGGAAGCGATTGCATATGCCATATTGAATTTCCTTGTGATGTCCGGTTCGACTTGCGTTGAATGACATATGGGGCAAGGCCAGGCATTTGAGTACCACCGCATTCTGCAAAGCCGCTGTGCACCCCATGCATGACAGGTTAATCCCCTGTTAGCGCGCGCAGAGGCTGGCAAGAGCGGCCACAATTGTGTATCCCGCCCTTATGACCGACTCTCTGATAATCCGCCGCCCCGACGACTGGCACCTGCATCTGCGCGACGGCGCAATGCTGAAAGCTGTTCTTCCTGAAACCGCCCGTGATTTTGGCCGTGCCATCATCATGCCCAACCTGGTTCCGCCGGTTGTGAAGGCCGCACAGGCAACAGAATATCGCGATCGCATTCTGGCCGCGATGCCGGATGGCGCGGATTTTAAACCGCTGATGACACTGTACCTGACTGAGGACAGTGATCCGGCGGATATGCATGCGGCTTTTGAAAGCGGGTTGATTTCCGCTGTAAAGCTATACCCCGCCGGCGCGACCACCAATTCTTCCTCTGGTGTGTCCAACTTCGACAAGATCCGTCCTGTCCTTGAAATGATGGCAGAGACTGGCCTGCCTATGTGTGTGCATGGCGAAGTCACCGACGCCGAAGTTGATATCTTTGACCGCGAGGCCGTGTTCATTGATCGCGTGCTTGATCCGATCCGCAAAGCCACCCCGGGCCTGCGCGTGATCATGGAACATATCACCACAAAAGATGGCGTGGATTATGTCGGCAGCCAGGATGACATGGGCGCGACCATCACGACGCACCATCTGATCATCAACCGCAACCACATCCTCGTCGGCGGGATCAAACCGCATTACTATTGCCTGCCTGTGGCGAAACGCGAAGAACACCGCCTGGCCCTGCGTGCGGCTGCAACCTCTGGCAATGCGAAATACTTCCTGGGCACCGACAGCGCCCCGCATCTGGATGACGCAAAAGAAAGCGCCTGTGGCTGTGCCGGATGCTTTACGGCAACCAACACTATGCCCCTGCTGGCCCATGTGTTTGAAGAAGAAGGCGCGCTGGATCAGCTGGAGAAATTCGCATCCCTCAACGGCCCTGCCTTTTACCGCATGGCCCCGAACGACGCGACACTGACCCTGACAAAGGGCGATGTGAACACGTTCCCCGCCCATATCGAAACCCCTGACGGCCCGGTCACCGTGTTTGACCCCGGCTTCCCTGTACACTGGCACACGAGCGCATCATGATCCCGACAAGCTATCCTGACAAATCCACCATCGCGGAAATGACTGCAAAGATGCTTCTGGATATCGAAGCCGTGCATTTTAACGCGCGTGATCCCTTCACTCTGGCATCTGGTCTGCCCAGCCCGACCTATATCGACTGCCGCAAGCTGATCTCTTACCCGCGCATTCGTACAACTCTGATGGATTTCCTGACCTGCACCGTGATGCGCGACGCGGGCCTTGAAAGCTACGACAACATCGCCGGTGGCGAAACAGCGGGCATTCCCTTTGCGGCGTTGGTTGCGGAACGTATGGCTCTGCCGATGACTTACGTGCGCAAAAAGCCAAAAGGCTATGGCCGCAATGCGCGCATCGAAGGTGCGATGTCTGAAGGTCAGCGGGTGCTTCTGGTGGAAGACCTGACAACGGATGGCGGATCCAAACTGTCCTTTGTCGATGCGATCCGCGACACCGGCGCGACCTGCGACCGGACTGCTGTAATTTTCTACTACGGCATCTTCCCTGAAACAGAGAAGACCCTGTCCGACCACGGCGTCGGCCTGAGTTACCTTTGCACCTGGTGGGATGTTCTGAAGGTCGCCCGCGACGAAAAACGCTTTGACGAAGAAACCCTCACCGAGGTCGAAAGCTTCCTCAATGATCCGCGTGCTTGGCAGGATGCCCGCAAGGGATAAGCGATCCTTCAGGCGGAAAGGTTAAGAAAAACTTTTCCGCCTGGATAATCCCCACACGACAATCCCCAGGTAAATCCGTGCAATGCACGGCCAGATGTGGTAGTGATTTCACTTATCCACAGGTTTATACAATTTGCCTGAGACTTCGCGGGTGTGCCACAAAGGCCACCGGAGAGATAACGATGAACGAATTTGCACGCATTGGCACCCCGGAACCATCCCCGGAGGCCGAAACACAAACCGTCATGCCCCATAATATTGAGGCAGAACAGCAATTGCTGGGCGCGATTCTGACCAACAATGATGTCTATGACCGTGTGGCTTCGATCCTTCAGCCCGCGCATTTCTTTGACCCGGTGCATGGCCGGATCTACGAAGTGGCTGAGGCGCGGATTCGTAAAAACGCGATTGCATCGCCAGTCACGCTGAAGGCTTTTCTTGAAAAAGACGAAGGTCTGGCTGAACTTGGCGGTCCGGCGTATCTTGTGAACCTCGCCGGTGCGTCGATCTCTGCTTTTGCGGCCCGTGACTATGCCCAGCTGATCTATGATCTGGCCATCCGTCGCCAGCTGATCCGGATTGGCCGCGATATTTCTGACAAAGCGCAAAGCGTTGATGTGGATTCGGAACCCGCCGAACAGATCGTCGAAGCCGAACAGACACTTTATTCCCTGTCTGAACAAGGCCAGTCCGACAGTGGGTTTCAGTCTTTCCTGTCTGCTGTCACCGAAGCCGTGAATTCCGCCAATGCCGCCTATCAGCGCGGCGGCGGGCTTGCGGGGGTCTCAACCGGTCTGATTGATCTGGATAAAAAGATGGGTGGCCTGCACCCATCCGACCTTATTATTCTTGCCGGTCGTCCTTCCATGGGGAAGACATCGCTTGCGACCAACATCGCCTTTAACGTCGCCAAAGCCTTTAAAAAAGGCAAACAATCAGATGGATCCATCGGTGCTGTAGAAGGCGGCGTTGTTGGTTTTTACAGCCTTGAAATGTCAGCCGAACAGCTGGCGGCCCGTATTCTGTCAGAGGCATCCGAAGTGCCCAGTCAGCAGATCCGCCGTGGTGATATGACTGAGGAAGAATTCCGCCGTTTCGTCGATGCCGCGAAAGATCTGGAAGCCTGCCCGCTGTTCATTGACGACACCCCCGCCCTGCCAATTTCTCAGCTGGCCGCCCGTGCGCGCCGCCTGAAACGGACACATGGGCTTGATCTTCTGGTCATCGACTACCTGCAGCTTTGCCGCGGGACAGCAGAAAACCGGGTGAACGAAATTTCCGAAATCACCATGGGCATGAAAGCGATCGCGAAAGAACTGCACGTGCCGGTAATCGCCCTGTCCCAGCTGTCGCGTCAGGTGGAGAACCGGGAAGACAAACGACCGCAGCTGTCTGACCTTCGTGAATCCGGCTCGATTGAGCAGGATGCCGACGTGGTGCTTTTTGTGTATCGTGGCGAATATTATAAAGAACGTGAAAAACCAAATGATCACGAGCTTGATAAAATCGCGGCCTGGCAGGAAGAAATGGACGAGTTGCATGGCAAAGCCGATGTGATCATCGGCAAGCAACGTCACGGTCCAATTGGTGACGTACAGCTGTCGTTTGAAGGCCAGTTCACCCGCTTTGGCAACCTCGCCAAGCCATGGCAGGCCGACGGCGAAGATCAGGGTTTCTGATTTGCGCAGCCTCTTTTCATATCTCGTGGTGATTGAACGCCACTACGGCCACCGCCGGAAACGCTTTGAAGGATAGCGATGGGGCATTTCGCCCCTGACCTTCCCCTAAATCAAAGCGAAAGATATGAAATGACTGAATTTTCCGAAATTCCGGTGATCGACATCACCGGTCTGACCGACGTGCCATCCGACGATCTGGTGGCGCAATTCCGCAAAGCATATGGCGAAACCGGCTTTGGCTATATCACCGGTCATGGCATCGATCTGGCGCTGATTGATAGTGTATTTGCAGCCTCCGCTGCCTTCCATGCCCTTCCTGCGGACCAAAAACAGGCGCTTGCCCTGGATTCCGGCCATCGCGGCTACATCGCGATCAACACCTCAACAGACGTAAACTCTGCCCATGCAGAGGTGACAAAACCCAATCAATCCGCCAGCCTGATGATGCTGCGCGAAGATACCGCACATGATCCAGATGTGTATCTGTCCGGCCCCAATCAGTGGCCGGATCTGGACGGGTTCCGGGATCTGATGCTGCGCTATAAGACAGAGATGTCTGATCTGGGCCGCCGCCTGATGCGCCTGGCAGTGCTTGCCGCCGGCGCTGATCCGGAACCGGTTCTGCGCGACGGATTCGCCACGCCCACCACGTGGTTACGCCTGCTGCATTACCCACCAACCGATCCGTTGGGCCCCGATGATCTGTTCGGCTCTGCCCCGCATAATGATTTCGGCTGTCTGACCCTTCTGGCGCAGGATGGGATCGGCGGATTGCAGGTGAAAACACCCGCAGGCAATTGGGTCGACGCCCCCAAAATCGACGGCAGTTTTGTGGTCAACGTCGGTGATATGCTGCATCGCATGTCTAACGGTCGACTGCTGTCGACCCCACATCGTGTGATCAACAGATCCGGGCGTGAACGCTATTCTGTGCCCTTCTTCTTTGATCCCCACGTGAGTTACGACATCGCCCCCATGCCCGGAACCGGCACGCCGAACTATGCTCCGATTAATTTCGGGGACTTCCTGCGCGGCGAACTTGAAGCCGGATATGACGCCCATAAGGACGCAAAAAGCGTATAAATTCATCAAAGCGCGGCCCGTTGCATCTGTGACGGGCCTTTCTTCTTGACCGACACGAAATCGTCGGCAAAACAGCGCTATGGGCACAGGAATTCTGACAATTAACCCCGATGCGCTGGCGAAAAACTGGCAGGCGCTGGACGGGATGAGCAACCAGGCG
The DNA here is from genome assembly GCF_016123485.1 of Halocynthiibacter styelae. Taxonomy (GTDB): domain Bacteria; phylum Pseudomonadota; class Alphaproteobacteria; order Rhodobacterales; family Rhodobacteraceae; genus Halocynthiibacter; species Halocynthiibacter styelae. The sequence goes on from NZ_JADCKQ010000012.1 coordinate 38,159, forward strand.
GTGGAAACCACCGCCGTGGTCAAAGCAGATGGTTACGGGCTTGGCGCAGGTCTGATCGCAAAACGGCTGATGCGTGAAGGCGTGCGCATATTTTTCGTTGCTGCGACCGAAGAAGGTGTGGAATTGCGCAAAGCCGCCGGTGACACCCTGGACATCCGCATTTTGTCTGGTCACATGGCCGGTGATACGGAGTTGCTGCGCGACTTCGACCTGACGCCCATGCTGAACTCTGTCGATCAGATCAACCGTCACTTTGACATCCTGTCAGATCACCCTTTCGGCGTACAGCTTGACAGTGGCATGAACCGTCTGGGGCTTGAGCCTGCGGAATGGGACAGTGTGAAGGCAGATGTTCTGGCGAAGAGCCCGGTCTTGCTAATGAGCCACCTTGCCTGTGCCGATGAACCGGAAAACCCGTTAAACGCCCAACAACTGACCTGTTTCCACGAGATGACCGATGGGTTGGATGTGCCCCGTTCTCTCGCGGCGACCGGCGGTATTCTGCTTGGTCCCGACTATCATTTTGATCTGGTGCGCCCGGGTGTTGGCCTGTATGGTGGTGCGCCGTTCACCAATGCTGTACCAGTCATAAATCTTTCACTGCCCATCATTCAGACACGTGACGTGCAGCCCGGTGAATATGTTGGTTACGGCAACGGCTGGCAGGCGCAAACCCCTGCAAAAATTGCGACTCTAGCCGCGGGTTATGCCGATGGCCTGATCCGTGCCATGGGCGGGAAAGAAACGCAGATCTTTGCCGGGGATACCGCCTGCGAGGTGCTTGGTCGTGTGTCTATGGATATGCTGACCGTGGATGTGACGCATCTGGAAACGGTACCTGAAAGCCTCGATCTTATTTGTGAACATCAAAGCATCGATGATCTGGCTGACAAGGCCGGGACCATCGGGTATGAGATCCTGACGAGTCTTGGCGCAAGGTACACGCGCCGCATTCTGGGAGAGTAAGAATGAACCCTGCCGCCCTTCTGGCAGCACTTGGACGTCCCGCGCTGGCGCTTCTCGCCGCGATCGGGCGTCTGACCCTGTTCGTGACTGACACGCTCAGCCATCTGTTCCGCCCGCCGTTTTATCTGCGTGAATTGCGCGATGCGCTGATCTCGGTTGGCTATTTCTCCCTGCCAGTTGTGGGCCTGACTGCCTTTTTCACAGGCGGCGCATTGGCTTTGCAAATTTATTCCGGCGGCGCGCGTTTCAACGCCGAAGCCGTGGTGCCCCAAATCGTCGCCATCGGCATGGTACGTGAACTTGGCCCGGTGCTGGCGGGTCTGATGATCGCCGCCCGTGTGACGTCATCTATCGCCGCTGAAATTGCGACCATGAAGGTGACCGAACAGATCGACGCGCTGGTAACCCTGTCCACCAACCCGATGAAATATCTGACCCTGCCTCGTGTTCTGGCCGCAACCATTGCTGGTCCGATCCTTGTGGGTATTGCGGATATCATCGGCATCTTCGGCGGCTATACTGTGGCCACCGGACGGCTGGGGTTCAACACCGCCGCCTATTTGCAGAACACCGTCGATTTCATCCAGTTCACAGACATCACATCTTCTCTTGTCAAAGGCGCGGTCTTTGGCTTCATCGCCGCGATGATGGGCTGTTATTACGGCATGAATTCCGGCCGTGGCGCACAAGGCGTGGGCCGTGCAACGAAACTTTCTGTGGTGGCCGCAGCGGTGATGATCCTAGCTGCGAACTACATGCTGACGGGGCTGTTCTTTACATCATGATTAAGCTCGACAACGTATATAAATCATTTGGAAGCAACCACGTGCTGCGCGGCGTCGATCTTGAGATCCCGCGCGGGGAAAGCATGGTTGTCATCGGTGGCTCCGGCACCGGTAAATCTGTGACCCTGAAATCTGTTCTGGGTCTTGTGACGCCTGACAGCGGGACAATCACCCTTGATGGTGAAGACGTGACCAAGGCCGAACGGGATGCTTTCCTTGCCCGTTTTGGCATGTTGTTTCAGGGTGGTGCGCTGTTTGACAGCCTTACCATCTGGGAAAACGTCGCCTTCCGCCTTTTGCGTGGTTCACTGAAACGCCCCAAGGCAGAGGCCCGTGAGATCGCGATTGAGAAACTGCGTCGCGTCGGTCTGAAACCTGAGGTCGCGGACCAGTTCCCGTCTGAGCTATCCGGCGGCATGCAGAAACGTGTGGGCCTGGCCCGCGCGATTGCGGCAGAGCCAGAAATCATCTTTTTCGATGAACCCACCACCGGCCTTGATCCGATCATGTCCGGCGTAATCAACGAATTGATCCGCGAGATCGTTGTTGAAATGGGCGCAACCGCCATGACCATCACCCATGACATGACATCCGTGCGCGCCATCGCCGACAAAGTAGCCATGCTGCATGAAGGCGTGATCCAATGGACCGGCCCTGTGTCAGAAATGGACACCTGCGGCGACCCCTATGTGGAACAATTCATCCATGGACGCGCCGAAGGCCCGATTGAGGCAGTGCGTTGACCTCTATGTATTCGACAGATGCTGAGGCATTCCGCCGACATGCAGAAGAATACATCATGGCAGTTGAAGCTTTAGCTGCCAGTACTTTTTCAGGAAACGGGAATGGTGGATTTGTGGGTGCGCCTTTGATGCATAATTTGGGGCTTGCTGCGGAGTTAACATTCAAAACACTCCTGCTACAAAATGGTTTTGGCCTCAAAAGCCTTAGAAAATTTGGCCACGATCTGCTTCTCAACTATAACGCGACAGCGCCATTCCTTGATCAGACAGCTTTCGAAGCTCAGATAGTAAAAGAAGCCCAGAAACATCAACCAGACCAACCAATTTTTGACAGACGTACATCCTTCACAGAAGAACTGAAAACTCTAAATGTTAGCTACTACGAAAATTCAGAGCGTGATGGGCACCGATTTTTGACCCGATACCCAGACCTCACCAAAACACGCCCAATCTGTCACACGGCAATTATTCATCATGGCCTGGTTCTCATTTTAGATAACAAAATTGTTCAAACTCAATGATCCTTAAACTCCTCAACCTCTCCCTGCTGATCCTCTTCCCGCTCGCTTGGTTTGCGCCGATTTTGCGCGCCGGTCTGCTGCCGCTCTTTGGTTTGTCTGAAATCACAGTAATTTCAGGCCTGCAAAGCCTTTGGGAAAGCGATGTGATCCTGGCGCTGGCGGTCACATTCTTCGCCATTTTCGCGCCCTATCTGAAAACCCTGGGCCTGGCGCTGATCCATTTTGGTCTTTTGCGTCGTAAAGTACTGCCTGTGCTGCACATCCTCGGTAAACTCGCCATGGCGGATGTTTTCCTGATCGCGCTTTATATCGTGATCATCAAAGGCATTGGCATCGGCAAGGTTGAAACAGCATGGGGGCTGTATTTCTTTACCGGCTGTATTCTCGCGTCGCTGGTGATATCCGTCCTGACAGAAAAGAAAAAGGCGCCCGCGAAGGGCGCCTCTTAACGACTTATTCACATTAGATCAGAAGCGGAAATCAATCCCGGCTTGCACGGATTTTCGCAGGGCATCGCCACCGATCCCGCCGATTTCAGCATTCACGTACAGGTTTGATCCACTGCCCATCTGATAATCGAGGCCAAAGTTCACAGCACCGGTAAACCCGTCACTGCCATAGTGATCCGCCGCGATATTATCGAGGTTCCCAACGTCATTGTAATCAACAGATGCCCCGAAAGACATCAGTGCCGCGCCAGCTTGCATTTCATATCGGGCACCAAGGGACGCATAGCTCCAGGTGGAATAAGTATCCGCCATGCCCGCAAGGCTGCCTGTGGCGCTGTCGATTTCCTGACGACCGAACCCACCGTCAAATGACGCAATCACCTGATTGCCGCCCAATGCAAAAGGACGTTCCAGTGACAGGCTGAGCGCACGCATATCGCCTTCTGCCGTACCTGCCCCATCTGTGGTTTCCAGATCAAGTTTACCAAAGCTCAGGGTCACGGCACCGGTCACCTCACCGGAGCGGAAGCCAAGGTACGGTTGAATGGAAAGGCTTGCACCATCCAGATCAGACGCCGCAGAACTGATGGAAAAATCGCTGTAGCCCAGGGCCGCACCAACGATCATCCCGTTCTCAAGCTGAAAATCGATCCCCGCCTGCATGGTCGGAAATCGACCATCCAGATCAGTGCCATCAATCGCAGTGTAATCCATCTGGAACCATGTGCGGTTGTCATTGGTATTGTTCAGCCCCGGCGCTTCACGGCTGACAACAGGCATTCCACCAGCAAGTCCGGACTTAACAGCAGAGAAGATGGAAGCAGAAAGCGCCTGAGCAACTTCATTTGCCAAAACTTTGATCTGATCGCCTGCGATTTCCTCAAGGGCCGGTCCCCAGCCAAGCACAATGCCACCCAGGGTCAGAAGATACGAACCGGTGACGCCGCCGCTAAAGGAGGTAACAACCAATGAGTATTCACCATCCTGGATGTTGGCAGAGGGATTGATCACCGCATCACCGAAGAATGAAACGCCATCATCATTATGCGTAACATAATTTGCGTTTACATCTGATGGATCAAATTCCCCGGAATACAAAACAAGATAGGAATCGAACCCCGTTGTCAGTTCCGCAAGGAAAGCTGCAGCGTCTTCAACGGTGATCTCGATGACATCATAATAATAGCCTATCGGTGAACCGCCAGTGTAGCGTGCACCTTGAGTATCGCTGCTCTCCAGGGCACCGTTTACTGTTGTCGGCGGTACCAGCTGCGCAAAAGCCGAAGTGGCCATCATCATGGATGCAAATGCGGAAACAGAAAACCGTGTAATATACCTGTGCTGAAGTTTCTTCTGAAACATAGTTAATCCCCTCGATTACATGCTGCTCCCCAGCAGCGGAAAAATCATTAGTAATCAAATATGTTTAAAAAGCGGCCTAAACTGTTCCTTTTGGGGCCTCTGAGTACCACACAGAAACAATAACCTATTCCTGTTGCCCTTTGCGTCACTTCCGGGCACAACATCGCCATGGCAAAATCACTTCTGACATATTCATGCTCGGCATGCGGGCATGCGCATAAGAAATGGGCCGGGCAATGTGACGGCTGCGGCGAATGGAACACACTGGTCGAAGAGGCCCCGATGTCAGCCGGGCCTGCCTCCAGTTCTCTTGGGGCGACGCGCGGGCGTAAGGTGCCGCTTATGGATCTCGATGGTGATATCGAGCTTCCGCCACGGACCTTGTCAGGCGTACAGGAACTGGACCGAGTGCTTGGGGGCGGCTTGGTGGCCTCTTCTGCGGTTTTGGTGGGCGGCGATCCTGGCATCGGGAAATCCACGCTGTTGCTACAGGCCGCAGCACGATTTGCCCGTAATGGCCTGAAAGTCATTTATATTTCAGGTGAAGAGGCTTCTGCACAAGTCCGCATGCGGGCCCAACGTCTCGGGGTTGAGAAATCACCAGTACGTCTGGGCACAGAAACAAGCCTGCGCGATATTCTGACGACCCTGGAAAATGAAAAACCTGACCTTGCCGTCATCGATTCCATTCAGACGATGTGGGCCGATAATGTCAGCTCCGCCCCTGGTTCCGTCAGTCAGGTGCGTGCGGCTGCCCATGAGCTGACAACATTCGCCAAACGCAAAGGCATGGCGATTGTACTGGTTGGCCATGTGACCAAAGAAGGCCAGATCGCCGGGCCGCGTGTTGTCGAACATATGGTGGACACCGTTCTTTATTTTGAAGGCGAGCGCGGACATCAGTTCCGCATTCTGCGTGCTGTCAAAAACCGTTTTGGTGCGACAGATGAAATCGGCGTTTTTGAAATGACGGGCAAAGGCCTTCGCGAAATCAAAAATCCATCTGCCCTTTTTCTGGCGGATCGGGACAAGGCGCAGCCTGGCTCGGTTGTTTTCGCGGGGATCGAAGGCACCCGTCCGGTGCTTGCAGAATTTCAGGCCCTTGTATCGCCTTCCCCGCACAGCCAGTCAAAACGCACAGTTGTCGGGTGGGACAGTGGCCGTCTTGCGATGATTCTTGCCGTTCTTGAATCCCGCTGTGGCATCCCCTTTGCAGGGCTCGATGTTTATCTGAATGTTGCCGGCGGGTTAAAAGTTACGGAACCAGCAGCGGATCTGGCTGTTGCGGCGGCGCTACTTTCTGCACGTGAAGACACAGCTTTGCCTGCGGATACTGTCGTTTTTGGTGAAATCAGCCTATCAGGGACATTAAGACCAGCGGGACAGACCGAAAACAGGTTGAAAGAAGCGGAAAAACTTGGTTTCTCGGGGGCAATTGTCCCGTCGCGCAGTAAAACGGGTGCGGGTTGTACGTTAGAACTCAAACAGTTCGATGATCTCATCGGGTTTACGGAACAGACATTTTCTGCCGGATAACCGGCAAAACGATCGCTAAAGGAACGACCATGGAAGGTTTTACAGTCATTGACGGCATTGCAGCTGCGGTCATTATTCTATCAGCCCTGCTTGCCTATTCGCGCGGGCTGGTACGCGAGGTCCTGTCCATCGGCGGCTGGATCGCCGCAACAATCCTGGCCTATATGTTTGCAGCGTCTGTTCAGCCGCTTCTTGCACAGGTGCCCGGACTGAATGGTTTCATCGAAGGCCAGTGTGAACTTGCCCTGCTGATCAGTTTCGCGGTGGTCATGGTCATTGGGCTTCTGCTGTTTTCCATCTTCACCCCCCTGTTTTCCGGTGCCGTTCAGCGATCTTTCCTGGGCGGGCTTGATCAGGGCCTCGGGTTTCTCTTTGGTGCTGCCCGTGGTGTGCTTCTCGTGGTGATCGGACTGATGGCTTATGACTTCATCAACCCGGGTGAACCTGCGCCAATGGTTGCAGACAGCCGCACCAATCTGGTCTTTGGCCATCTGACCACACAGGTTGAAGATCAGGTTCCAAGCGATGTGCCTGGCTGGCTGCAGACACGCTACAACAGCTTTATCGCATCCTGCGAAGCCCCTGCCGGATAAGGCTTTTACAACAGAAATTCGGAAGGCCGTGGCATAAATATGCTGCGGCCTTTGTCTTTTTGGGCAGGAAAGAACGAATTTCTGTGACTCTTTAATGACAGACGCCCACAGGCCGATTAAGAGGAGGCAACGCCACGCCGGAGGGATTCGCGCCCCCGGACAAACGGAGCTGCTGCCACATGCGCAACCTGCCACGACGTTCGCCCCTTTCTTCCAACAGCCCAGATGTGCCTGATATTGCGGATGCAAAACCGTATTACGCGCACCCCTTTGACGACAGCAAACTGAAAGAAGAATGCGGTGTCTTTGGTGTGGTCGGCGTTAAAGACGCTGCCAATTTTGTTGCGCTTGGTCTGCACGCCCTGCAACACCGTGGTCAGGAAGCCGGCGGCATTGTCGCCCATTGCCCTGATCAGGGTTTCAACTCAGCCCGTCGTTTTGGCTATGTGCGCGACAACTTCACCAAAGCCAGCCTGATGGAAACACTGCCAGGCCCTGTGGCCATCGGCCATGTGCGCTATTCCACCGCCGGTTCGAAAGGCGCGGTTATCCGGGATGTTCAGCCTTTCTTTGGGGAGTTTTCCATGGGTGGTGCTGCCGTTGCCCATAACGGCAACCTGACCAACGCCAATGCCCTGCGCAAAGAACTGATTGAACGCGGATCCATCTTCCAGTCCTCATCTGACAGTGAATGTATCATCCACCTGATGGCCCGTTCTCTGCAACGCAATATCCCGGAACGCATGGAAGATGCTTTGCGTCGTGTTGAAGGGGCGTTCTCTATTGTTGCCATGACCCGTACCAAACTGATGGGTGTGCGTGACCCGCATGGCGTGCGTCCGCTTGTTCTTGGTAAAATCGGTGACGGCTGGGCGCTGTCTTCTGAAACCTGTGCGCTGGATATCATCGGTGCGGAATATGTCCGTGAGGTCGAACCAGGCGAAATGGTAGTGATCACGGAAAAAGGCGTCGAAAGCCACTTCCCCTTCCGCCCACAGCCCTCCAAGTTCTGCATCTTTGAGCATGTCTATTTCTCACGTCCCGACAGCATCATCGGCGGCCAGTCTGTCTATGAAACCCGCCGTCAGATCGGTGTAGAACTGGCACGTGAAACCCCTGTTGAGGCAGATCTCGTCTGTCCTGTGCCCGACAGTGGCACGCCCGCAGCGATTGGTTTCTCACAGGAAAGTGGTATTCCTTATGCTATGGGCATCATCCGCAACCAGTATATGGGCCGGACCTTTATTGAGCCGACCGAGCAGATCCGCAACATGGGTGTGCGTCTGAAACTTAACGTGAACCGGGCCCTGATCAAAGGAAAACGGGTTATCCTGGTGGATGATTCCGTTGTACGCGGAACCACATCGCGCAAGATCAAAGACATGATCCTGGACGCAGGCGCAAAGGAAGTGCACTTCCGCATTGCATCCCCGCCCACGGCCTGGCCTTGTTTTTATGGCGTAGATACACCCGAACGTGGAAAACTGCTTGCGGCGACAATGTCCGAAGATGAAATGCGCGACCACCTTGGTGTGGACAGTCTGAAGTTCATCTCACTCGATGGTCTCTACCGTGCAGCGGGTCAGAAAAAAGGCCGCAAGAAATCTTGTCCGCAATATTGCGACGCCTGTTTCTCTGGAGAATATCCGGTGACACCCGCAGATATGATCGAAAAGGGCTTTGAGATGAAGGCGGCAGAGTGAGGCCGCCGAATTCTTCAAAGAATTCGACCCGGATTATTTCAAATAATCCGGGCGCTCTACTGCAATTCCGCCCGCATCATTTTCTGTGTTCCCTGGGGTTCCAGGGCAAAGGGTATTCTGACGACTTCACCGCCAATATGGTGCAGATCGTGGATAAAGTTTTGCGAACCCCGGGCGGAGATGATCAGAAGATCGAAGTCGTGCGCAACACGGATGACATCTGCGCCCCCTGCCCCAAACGCCGTGGCCTGCGTTGCAGCAATCAGGACGGGATTGAAAAGCTAGATAAGGCCCATCTACGTGCCCTGAAACTTGATTATGGTCAGGTGATCACCTGGGGCGAGGCACAGGAACGTATCCGCAAACATGTGGCCCCGGAAGGGTTGCAGGTTATCTGCGCGGGCTGTCAGTGGCTGCAATACGGCATGTGCGAAGCGGCAGTGCGCGAACTGCACGGTTGATCCCAGCGCACTCCCTGGCGATAGTCGCGTTCAGGGAGAACACATATGTCATTTTCATATCACTTCACACATGCAATCTGTCGACGCCCCGGCACATCTGCCACGCAGGGACTGCGCGCGGTGGATACCGGCACACCGGACACGGATTTATTTCTGCAACATCACGCCGATTATATTACCGCGTTGAAATCAACCGGGGCCACCGTCACAGAACTTGCCGCCGATGAAGCCTTCCCTGACGGTTGTTTTGTCGAAGATGCAGCCCTCTGCCTGCTTGAACTTGCGATCATCATGCGCCCGGGAGCCCCCACACGACTGGGCGAAGCCGCACTGATGAAACCGGTGCTGGAAGATCTGTATCCCAATGTCGCTGAAATCACGCGCGGGCATATTGAAGGCGGTGATATACTGGTAACAGAACGTGAAATCCTCATTGGCAGCTCGGATCGCACAGATGCTGAGGGCGTTGAAAACCTGCGTGAGATTGTAACGCCTTATGGATACAGCATCCGAATGGTGCAGACCCCGCCGGGCGTATTGCACTTCAAGACCGATTGTTCGCTGCTGGACGCGCAAACAATCCTGTCGACCCGGCGCCTGGCGGACAGTGGTTGTTTTGACGGATATGAAGTCATCCATGTGGCCGAAGGAGAAGAAGCCTGCGCCAATGCGATCCGATTCAACAACCTTGTGATAATGCCCGCTGGTTTCCCTGAGACCCGGGCAACCCTGACGGCGGCCGAATATGAGGTGCGGGACGTCGGCAACAGCGAGGCTGCCAAGCTTGATGGTGGCATGTCCTGCCTGTCTCTGCGCTTTTCACCACCTGCGGCCTGAACACGCAGCTGCACCCTCTCGACTCTAACCCCATGGCCCGTTAGGAAGCCCGCATGACTGAGACAGCACAAAAAACCGCCCTGATCACTGGTGCCTCACGCGGGCTGGGTTCTGCCCTTGCCCTGGCGCTTGCCCCGACCCATCACATTATCGCGGTCGCCCGTACCCAGGGCGGGCTGGAAGATCTGGATGACAACATCAAGGCAATGGGCGGCACTGCTACGCTGGTGCCTATGGATCTGACGGATGAAGGTGCATGTGAATATCTTGGCGGATCCCTTGCGCAGCGCTGGGGTGGAGTTGATCTTTGGGCCCACACTGCAATTCACGGTGCGCCTCTGACACCAGCAGCCCATATCGACAACAAGGATTTTAACAAAAGTCTTGCAGGTAATGTCAACATGACCCGCTTCCTGATCCGTGCCGTTGAACCGCTTCTGCGTGCGAAACAAGGGCGCGCAATGTTCTTTGACGACACAACGATTGGTGAGAAGTTCTACGGCAGCTATGGCGCAACAAAAGCCGCGCAAATCGCCATTGTGAAGAACTGGCAGGCAGAAACCATAAACACCGGGCCAGAGGTATTGATTTCCGCCCCTGATGCGATGGGAACAGGTCTGCGCGCGCGGTTCTTCCCTGGTGAGGATAAATCCGCCCTGGCCGATATTCACGCGGAAGCAACGAAAGTCCTTTCTCTGCTAGGATAACATAACAGTTGGGAACCACTTTCTGGTTTTCTGGTTTTCTGGTTTTCTGGTTTTCTGGTTTTCTGGTTTTCTGGTTTTCTGGTTTTCTGGTTTTCTGGGGAAACTGCGATTTTCACAGATCCGGTCAAGAGGTCACTCAGCAATATGCGGCCAGAAAACCGCAGTTATTTCTGCATTCATCTCCCTTCCGTCACACCACTTTACGTGACGCAATCAGCCCGTTATTCAGGCCTAAACTGCAAGCGGGGCTGACATGCGTATTCTGATCACCAATGACGACGGCATTCATGCCCCAGGCCTGAAAACCCTGCATAAAATCGCAACCGATCTGGCGGGGCCGGATGGTGAAGTCTGGACCGTTGCACCGGCCTTTGAACAGTCCGGCGTCGGTCACTGCATAAGCTACACCCATCCCTTCATGGTCGCCCAACACGGAGAGCGCAGCTTCGCCGCAGAGGGAAGCCCTGCGGATTGCGTTCTGACTGCTCTGCATGATGTTATGCCTGAACGGCCTGATCTTGTGCTTTCGGGCGTAAATCGTGGCAACAACTCTGCAGAAAATACACTTTATTCCGGAACAATCGGCGCCGCGATGGAAGCGGCACTTCAGGGTATTCCCGCCATTGCCATGTCCCAATATTTCGGCGTAGAAAACCGGGATCTGGATGACCCGTTTGAATGCGCGGCAACCCATGGTCTGGACGTCATAAGACAGATCCTCGCCGCCCCACAAACCAGTGAAACGGCGGATTACCGCCTGTTCTGGAATGTGAACTTCCCACCCGTCAGCGCGAAAGATCACAAAGGTGTCCGCCTCTCTGCACAAGGGTTCCGCCGAGATACCGACTTTGGCGTCGAACCCCATATGGCCCCGTCCGGGCGTCGTTTCCTCTGGATCAAAGGCGGGCCGCAAACCACGCCAACACTTCCGGGCACGGATGCCGCTGACAACCTTGCAGGGTATACCTCTGTTACGCCCATGCGCGCGGATCTGACAGATCACGCGACCCTTGCAGCGCTGAAGGAAAGCTTCGGCCAATGACCCAATCCATGGATCAGGATATTGCCGAACGTAAAATGCAGTTCCTGTTTCAACTGCGTTCAAAAGGCGTGACCGATAATCGCGTACTGACAGCCATGGAAAAGATTGACCGAGGGCCTTTTATTCAGGGCTTTTTCGCAGATCGCGCCTATGAAGACACGCCCCTGCCAATCCCATGCGGACAAACCATCAGCCAGCCTTCGGTGGTGGCCCTGATGACCCAGGCACTGGATGTGCAGCCCCGCGATAAGGTGCTGGAGGTTGGCACAGGCTCTGGTTATCAGGCCGCTATTCTCAGCCAGCTCGGGCGACGGATCTATACCGTAGAACGCCATCGTCAGCTGATCCGGACCGCGCGGGAAATCTTTGATGCACTGGATCTCAGCAATATCACTGCAATCACTGGCGACGGCAGCTTCGGTCTGCCTGACCAGGCCCCTTTTGACCGCATCATTGTCACCGCCGCAGCAGAGGATCCGCCCGGCCCGCTGCTGGCACAACTGCGCATTGGTGGCATCATGATCGTTCCGGTTGGTCAATCTGACGCGGTTCAGAGCCTGATTAAGGTCACCCGCACCGAGATGGGCTTTGATTATGACGAGCTTCGCCCGGTGCGTTTTGTTCCTTTGCTGGAAGGACTGGCCAAAGATGAGTATGATTAAAGCAAATCACCCCCGGCGCAGGTGCAGAAAGACCACGTAAAGAAGGTCACGCCCCCGCAGAACCGGTTTGAGAAAGAGCAGAGATATGACCCGACCGTTTATTCACGACGTCACCCGTAAAACCCGCCTTTTGTCCGCAGCGGCAATTGTTGCGCTGACTGCCGGATGTTTTGATAACGCAGATCTGGATTTGCGCAACAATTTCGGCAATGGCATCGATACGTCTGGTGCGGTCCGTCAGGCCTCTTCCCCACGCCCGCGCCCGGATAACCGCGGCGTGATTTCCTACCCGAACTATCAAGTGGCGGTTGCCCGCCGCGGTGACGATATAACCAGCCTGGCAAATCGCCTGGGTGTCGATCCGCAGACCCTGGCGAATTACAATGGAGTCGCTACAGATACCTCTTTGCGCAATGGTGAAATTATCGCCCTGCCCGGCCGTGTTTCCGAACCGTCTGAAGCCACCGGCGCAGTAACCTCAGGTCGCACTCAGACACCACGTGTCATCGATGTGGAAACCCTGGCCTCAGGGGCAATTGACCGCGCACCCAATGTGAACTCTGGTACTGCAGAAGGTACGATCAATGCGCAGTCAGAAAGCCCCACTGGTAATGAACCTGTGCGCCACAAAGTGGGACGCGGGGAAACTGCATATAGCGTTGCCCGGCTTTACAATGTGTCTGTACGTTCACTGGCGCAGTGGAATGGCCTTGGCTCTGACCTGAACGTGCGCGAAGGGCAGTATCTGCTGATCCCAACAGCCACCCAAGCCCGTCAGGCGCAAAACACCACACCGGAACCGACACCCGCCGCGGCGGTCTCTGCACCTGGAACCGGCAGCACAACACCTGTGCCGCCAAGTGCCAGCAGCCCCCTTCCGCAAAATGACACGACACCTGCTGAAGAAGTTGAAGAAACCCCTGAAGCGCCGGATCTGGGAGAAACCCGCAGCGACAGTGGCGGACGCCTTATCATGCCGGTTGACGGTAATATCATCCGCCCGTTTGACGAAGGCCGGGGTGGCGGCATCGATATTTCGGCAGATGCCGGTAAAACCGTTGTTGCCGCAGATGCCGGCACGGTGGCCGCGATCACCGAAGATACAGATGACGTGCCGGTTCTGGTTTTGCGACACTCTGGTAATCTGCTGACGATCTACGCCAATGTCAGCGATATTTCTGTTTCAAAGGGTGATCGGGTGACACGTGGTCAGCAAATCGCAACTGTGCGCGACGGTAATCCATCCTTCATCCGGTTTGAGGTCCGTCGTGGCTTTGATCCCGTCGATCCGGTGGATTTCCTGAACTGATCTGGTTCAACAGTGACAAAAGAAAACGCCGCGCAGATCCCGCGCGGCGTTTTCTTTTTGTAGATCGGTCTGACTTTACAATGCGACGCCCCGGCGTCCTGCCAGATCGCAGAAGAACTGCCAGGCGACACGTCCCGACCGGCTGCCCCGTGTGGCCTGCCATTCAATCGCTTCCGCCCTGAGGTCCTCATCAGAAATCTCAACACCGTAAGCATCACAATAGCCCCGGATCATCTGCAGATAGGCATCCTGATCACAGGGATGGAAACCCAGCCAGAGACCAAAGCGATCAGACAGAGACACTTTCTCTTCCACTGCTTCAGATGGGTTAATCGCGCTTTGGCGTTCATTTTCAATCATATCGCGCGGCATCAGGTGACGGCGGTTTGATGTGGCGTACAGCACGACATTGTCAGGCCGGCCTTCAATGCCACCATCCAGAATTGCTTTCAGAGATTTGTAATGCTCGTCATCATGTGAGAAAGACAGGTCATCACAGAACAGCACAAAGCGATGTGGCACCCCGCGCAGAAGTGTCAGAAGACGGCCGACAGAGGGCAGATCTTCACGCTGTAACTCGATGATCTTCAGAGTATGACCCTGCTTCAGGATCTCGGCATGTATCGCTTTCACCAACGATGATTTTCCCATGCCCCGTGCGCCCCAGAGAAGGGCGTTATTGGCGGCAAAGCCACGGGCAAACTGCAGGGTGTTTTCCAGCAATGTGTCACGGGAACGGTTGATGCCCACCAGCATATCAAGCGCCACACGGGATACTTTCATCACCGGCACCAGTGCATCAGGATCGGCCTGCCACATAAAAGCATGCGCGGCATCAAAATCGGGTGCTGCGGCACCGGGCGGGTTCATCCGCTCCAGCGCCTCAGCAATGCGCACCAGCGCGTCAGTCTTACGGCTCATTTGTCGTCCATCTCTTCGGGATGCTGGTTCAGTTCTTCGTCGAACTCATCCTCGTCCTCGACCCACAGACCTTCCGCACGCAGCTTGGCTTCACGCTTTTTCTCGATCCGGCCCACAAGGAAGATCGAAATTTCGTAAAGGCCATAAACCACGACAAACAGGATCACCTGAGTAATCACATCCGGGGGGGTAACCAGCGCCGCAAGCACAAGGATTGCAACAACCGCGTATTTGCGCACGCTGCCAAGCCCTTGTGCAGAGACCAGCCCCGCCTTCCCCAGAAGGGTCAGCAGAACCGGCAGCTGGAAGCACAGGCCAAAAGCCACAATGAATTTGATCGTCAGGCTCAGATATTCCTGCGCGGACCCCTGAAAGGCGATCCCGGCGGTGGCATTATCGACTTCGTCACTTAAGACAGTGCCCGCCTGCTGGAACCCCAGGAAGAAATCAAAGGCCAGTGGTGTGACGACATAGAAGGCAAAGCTTGCGCCCAGGAAAAACATGAACGGCGACGCAATCAGGAACGGCAGGAACGCGCCCTGTTCGTTTTTGTAAAGACCCGGCGCCACAAAGCGCCACATCTGGAAAGCGATATAGGGGAAAGACAGCACCAGCCCGCCCAGAAGCGAGATGGAGATCGCGACAAAGAAACCTTCCTGAAGCTTGATCAGGATCAGCCCGCAATCATCCTGCCCGCGTTCTGCCATAGCGGAACACAGGGGATGGGTCAGAAAGTTAAAGATCGGGTTCCAGATGGTGAAACAGATCACCATGCCAATGATAAAGGCCACGACCGAATGGATCAGCCGCGTGCGCAGCTCGGTCAGATGTTCAATCAACGGGGCTGAGCTTGATTCAACCTCATCCGGGGCGCCTGTGGCCTGATCTGTCATTCTTATGCGTCTTTATTGCTCGGGGCATCCGGTGCGGGTGTTGCCTCCGGCGCGGGGGCCGGTTCCGGTGCCTGTGTTTCAGCTTCCGCAGCCGCAGCTTCTGCTGCTTTGCGCTCAGTCGCTTTCTCGGCAGCCTTGGCGCGGATTTTCTCCGCAGCCTCAGCACGCTCTTTCGCAAGCTTCTGGGTTTCGGGACCGGCCGTGCCTTCCGTCAGGGACGAAGACCAGCCCTTGGTCGCATCTTTCACCGCATCCAACGACGCCCCGACGGGGTTGGTGGCCGCCTTCAGGGTTTTATTGACGTCCGCGCCCATGTTTTTGATGTCTTTGACACCAGATTCATCGGCTGCGTCTTCCATCGCGCGCTGAAACTCACGGGCCATGCCGCGCATCTTACCGGTGAACCGGCCAAGCTGGCGGAACATGCCAGGCAGATCTTTGGGGCCAACGACAATAAGCGCGACGATCCCGATCAGAAGAAGTTCGGTCCATCCAAGGTCAAACATATGTCAGACCGCAGATCAGGCTTTGTCGTTTTCAGTTTCCGGTGTCACATCGACAGCGGTGTCTGCAGACTGTTCTTCCAGTTCTTTTTTGCCGTCGTCCACGCCACGTTTAAACGCGGTGATTCCTTTACCGACTTCGCCCATCAGGGACGAGATCTTGCCACGACCAAAGAGAACCAACACAACAACAGCGATGAGCAGCAGGCCGGGAAGGCCAATATTATTCAGCATTTCTTAGTCTCCCTTACCGGATATTCGCGGGCACTGACCCGCTCCGGGCTTCTTGTTCCATTTATATTTAGGGAATGCCTGCGGGGATTCATAGTGCAAAGCGGCGTACATGTGCTGATATGTGCTGATTTTTCGCGGCGTCGCCTTTTCATCAGGCACTTATCCGGCCTGATGAACCCTCTCGTGGCTTTCAGCCAGCAAAGACGTAGCAGCGCGCACGAGGCACAGTAATCCACATTACACGCCCCGTTTCCGGCAGAAAGACAGAGGGCACAGTGGCCGAAAGCTGCACGCCACAGTCGAGATCAAATTCAACAATGCTTTCCCGCCCGAGAAAACGCGCACGACGCACGGTGGCACGGGCGGCCACCCCATCGGATTGTGTTGGCTCAGGCCCGCGTCCGCCACGGTCAAAATCGATGCGGATATGCTGTGGGCGGAAAGCGATCTTTACTTTTGTCCCATTGGCGTGCCCCGGGGCCAGAAACTGACCAAATGGGGTTTCAGCAAGGGCCCCGTTGACCTCGGCCTCAATCACATTGAGATCCGAGAAAAACAATGCGGCTTCAAGATCATGTGGGGCGTTGTAGATATTATAAGGCGCACCACGCTGCACGATCTTCCCCCCGCGCATCAGCAGGATCTCATCAGCCATGCGCATGGCTTCCTCGGGTTCATGGGTCACAAGCAGAACCGCCGTGCCCTCTTCCTTCAGCATCGCCAGGGTTTCATCGCGCACAGAATCACGCAGACGGTCATCAAGGCCGGAAAACGGTTCATCCATCAGCATCATGACAGGACGCGGCGCAAGCGCACGGGCCAGGGCCACACGTTGTTGTTCTCCGCCGGACAGTTCGTGCGGATAGCGATCAGCGTAATGGGTCAGGCTGACGCGTTTCAACAGCTCCATCACCCGGGCGCGTTTCGCGATCTTATCGCCCTTCAGACCAAAGCCAATATTCTGCGCAACGGACAAATGCGGAAACAGCGCAAAATCCTGAAACATCAATCCGATAGAACGGCCTTCTGGCGGAACACGGTGCAATGTATCGCAGATCAACTCGCCATCCAGCCAGATTTCACCGCTTTGCTGCATTTCCACACCCGCAATCGCGCGCAGGGTCGAAGATTTACCGCAACCTGACGGACCAAGCAGGCAGGTCACCTGCCCCGGCATCACTTTGAACGAAACCCCATCGACAACCTTTTTGTCGCCATAGGTCTGGGTCAGGTTCTTCAGTTCAAGCCGTGGTGGCAGGTTTTGTTGTGCAGTTGTCTGGGTCACAGCCAGGCCTTTGCTGAGTGAAATCGTCAGTTTTCACGAGGTAGCAGAGCCCCCGCCCTGCGGCAAGGGGGCTATGCCCGCCTGCGACCAATCAGCAGCAGCTTCCGCCGGCAGCAGGTTCAGTGGCGGCCTGTGTGCGGGGTGCATCTGTTTTTGCGCCCGGTTCGAATGCGCCATAGTGACGGCAGAACGTACCGATGAAATCGAAATATTGCGCAAAACGGCTTTGACCCAGGGTCCGTGCGGTGTTTCCGCAAACCGGCACGCATTTTCCGGCCTCAAACTGTTTGTCTTCGTCCAGAACAAAGACCTGCGCCATATGTTCCAGACCACCGTTGTAGATCACAGCCTGGCCGTAATCTTCCGGGTTCGCATCCAGATTGTTCAGCTTAAACAAGCGCCAGGTTTCTGAGGTAAAACCAATATTGCCAAGCTTTGCTTCAATCTGTGGGTTTTCAACCGTCAACACACGGGTATCCACCATACGCGGATCGCCAAAACCAACTTTCTTAGACAGGGCAATGAAATCATTGCGATACAGCGCACCGGACAGGCATTCACCATACAGCACCGGATCTTCGCGCAGGGATCCAGGCACGCGGCGATCTGCGTAAACATCCGAGAAGTACATTTCCCCGCCCGGTTTAAGAATACGGTAGGCTTCTGACAGCACGGCCTCTTTATCCAGCGCCAGGTTGATCACGCAGTTTGAGACGATCAGATCAAAGCTGTTGTCTTCAAATCCAAGCGCACCCAGATCTTCAATTGTGCCTTTGACAAAAGCCGTGTTGGGCTTCGCGTAGCCAAAAGCCTCGGCATGGTAATCCATATGCGCCCGCGCGACATCAAGCTGCGCATCGGTCATATCAACACCGGTGACAAAACCGTCTTCGCCCACAAGAGCCGACAGCGCATAGACATCGCGCCCGGAACCAGACCCCAGATCCAGCACTTTCAGCCCCTCAAGCGCCTCAGGGGCAACAAGGCCGCAACCGTAGTAGCGCGACAGCACTTCGTCATGGATCTTGCCCAGGATTTTCTTCAGGTAATCCGGTATCGCATCGGGCGTGCAGCAGGCATTGGTCTGAAGATCGGACGACCCCTGAAGGGTTTCGCCGTAATATTCCTGAACGGTTTCATGCTGCATGGGTCGGGCCTCTGTTACGTAAATTCACCCGCAGACCTAACGGCTTGCGCATGCCCCGGCAAATCACGTGATCGTCAGGGCACGCAGAACATATCACAGAAGAGTGAAGTAAAATCCAGCCAGAATTTTGCCATTGAGCTGAAGCGACAGGCGATGCTGCCCGGGGTAATGGGTAAACGTCGTCGCCCCCTTCTTAAACAGGTGTTTTTTGCTCAGGGTCAGGCAGCTGCCCGCTTTCATCTGCGCCTGTTTCAGCTTGAACACTTTCGGGGCCGTGCCGCCATTGGCTTTCACAAAATCAATGACGTAATCCACCATCAGGGCTTCGTCCTGCCCGGCCTCAAGCACAGCCTCAAAGGTGAAACTTTCCCCGACCTCCAGGCTGTCGCGGTCTGCCTGCAATGAAGTGACAGTAATACCCGGATTGCTGCGATACCCCAGCAGTGCCAGTGCCCCCGCATGGCCCTTTTTCACCAGCCCGCGCAGGGCATGACGTGTCATCCAGTCCAACTCTTTTGCGTCCTGTCGCCCCTCCGCCTGCCAACGCGCCAAAGTGGACACCACAAGATCCGGATCTGTTTTTGATATATCATTCAGGTGGTTTGCAACGGATCTTGTCACGAAACGGGTTGGGTCCACATGTAGCAGATCAAGGACAGGCAATGTCCGTTCCGATGTGACGCCGACCTTCATTCCCCAGGGCAGTTTTGGCCGTGTGCCTTCTGAAACCAGGCGGCGCACGTGGTAGTGGTCATGCCTTGCCCAGTCCTGCATCCGCAACAAAACGGCATCGGGCCAGCGGTTCAGAAAAGGCCGGATCGCGAATTCCATGGAAAAGCGTTGTGTCACAGCTTCCAGCAGGTCCAGCGACAGATCCAGATGATGTTCCAACCCATGGTTCACCGCATATTCGCCCAAAGGTGCAAAGATAAACCGCCCGAAGTCATCATCTGTCCGCGTGGGATCAAGTGGCTCCGGCAAGGCCGCATGAATATATCGTGCGGCTTCGGGGAATTCGGCTGGCAGATGATCCGTCAGCACCGAAGCTATATGATCAATGCGCTGTTTCAGTTCCAGTTCAGGAAAGGGCGCAAGCACCTGATCCGCAAATGCCTGCGCCTGAAATGACGGATCAGCTGCCTGAAAAAGCCCGGCCAGATAACCAACCGTTCCCGCGTTAAAGAGGTCATCTTTCAGACTGTATTTCTCCGCCATTTCTATTCCTTACATCGTTGTGTTCACGCCGCCGCCATCCAGCAGAATATTCTGCCCGATGATAAAGCCTGCGTGTTGCGAACAGAGGAAAGCGCAGGTGGCACCAAATTCTGCCGCTGTGCCGTAACGGCGGGCGGGAATCGTTGCCTCGCGTTGTGCTTTTGCTTCCTCAGAAGTGATTCCCTGCGCCGCTGCAACACCACCATCCAGAGAAACTGCACGGTCTGTTGCATGTATTCCGGGCAGAAGGTTGTTCATGACCACCCCTTCGGGGGCAACCTGGCGTGACGTTCCTGCAACATATCCGGTCAGACCCGTACGGGCAGAGTTGGACAGACCAAGTGCCGGAATCGGTGCCTTCACCGATTGAGACGTGATGTTCACAACCCGACCCCAGCCGCGATCGATCATGCCGGGTACCAGAGCTTTGATCATGGCAATGGGTGCCAGCATATTTGCATCCAAAGCCTTGATAAAATCTTCACGATCCCAATCACTCCAGACACCAGGAGGTGGTCCACCCGCGTTATTTACAAGGATATCCACGGCACCAGCCACCCGCAGAACCTCTGCGCGCCCTTCCTCGGTGCTTATGTCCCCTGCAACGGTTTCAACCGTCACGCCATAGGCCTGGCGAATGGCCTCGGCCGTTTCTGACAGCGGTCCTTCAGAGCGGGCGTTCAGAACAACATTCACCCCTTCAGCCGCCAGTGCTTCTGCACAACCGCGGCCCAATCCCTTTGAGGACGCACAGATAAGCGCTCTCTTTCCTTTAATTCCCAGGTCCATTTTGCTTTGTTCCCCTCTGTAAGTGAGATAGTTTCCCATAAGGTCACCAGATCAAGTTGCGATCCGGCACTCTCTTAGATGGTAATAAAGGTAGTGAGCTTAGTTATGTCACCCCCCGAACTAAATTTCGCCCTTTTCTCATCTATATTTTCTCAGATAAGTTTCGCCGCAGACTACCCAAATAGGCGTGTTGTCACTGGGAGCTTTTTCCCGTTAGGTAATAGTGTTTTTATCGACACGTAAGTTTAAATGTAACGTCAGTGATTGTAGGTAACAGTGAACTCGATTGGTAACATAGAACAAAAAATGGCTCTTTCGGGAATGCAGACAATTCCCGTGATCCGTGGTGATGATTTCAGAGTAACCGACGGTGTAAACCTTGGGGATCAGTTGCACGAGGCTTCAGAACTCCTTCTTGACGACTACTATCAGATCAGTCGCACCGGGCGCATGGAAGCTCTTGATATTATTCCAGTTTCTGAAACATCAACAAACAGTGGACTGCCCGCCCCGGAATATCGGATAGCCGAAACGTCTTCGCTTGGCACCCCCGGGAACGCCGTCTTTCTTGATTCTGTCATTACCCTGATGGCCCAGGATGGCAAAACCGTCGACTCACTTGTGATGATTGAAGTCGCACAAGACACGAACTTCATCGAAGCCAGTTATCTTTTGCCAATTGCCGATATTTTACCAGGGCAACCCTATCGCCTTGTTGGAATCAGTCAAGAATCAGCGCGCAAGTTCTTTGCCCTGGTTTCATGCGTATCCTTCACCCGTAGCACACAAATCACCATGGCTGACGGCACCCAGCAGCTGATTGAAACACTACGTCCGGGCGACAGAGTGCTGACACGTGACAATGGCCCTCAGGAGGTCCGCTGGGTCGGGGAAATCACCCGCCGCGCTGTCGGCGAATTCGCCCCGATTCTGATCCGGAAAAATACACTGAACAACTCACGTGATCTGCTGGTCAGCCCCGGGCACCGTCTGTTTTTCTGGCAGCGCGTTGATGAGTTGAACATTGGCCGTTCTGAAGTTCTTGTGCAGGCCCGTCACCTTGTAGATGGCGACCGGATTTGTCGTTCTGAAGGCGGTTTTATTGACTATTTCCAACTGCTGTTCGATGATCACCAGATTATTTACGCTGAGGGAATTGCAACCGAAAGCATGTTGCTGTCACCGCATACCAAACCTGCACTTCCTGAAGCGCTAAGCCAAAACTTTTCCGACGATGTGAACAGCCGATATGCAAGCAAAGCGGCCTCTTACGAAGAGGGCATTGCTGAACTGGCACGAGAAGCCGATATTGCGACCAGGCTAAAGCGCGCTTCGTCCCCTCAATGATCTGATGCGGTTATCAGGAAAACGGAGTCGCCCCACCCTGTTCCTGATGTTCTGGCATTCGTCTGCTTTATCTCTGGCATGCCTTCTTGCAACGGCTTTGTCTGCACAGGAAACTGCCCCTGAAGTTGCGCTACCGGATCGCTTTTCAGATCAATTCCATTCATTCTGCACCGTTGACCGGATGCGCAGCTGGGTTCTCTCAGCCAACGGCCCCAACGATAAATACCTGGTTCAACTTGCCTGCTGGCAAGGTGGAAATGCCGTACACCTGCGCCATTTCCGCACCAGGGTTATTGGCAATACGCAAACCACGGAAGAACTATCACTTCCCCATCAGGGCATTCGGTCTGTCCGTGTTTCCCCTGAAAGCATCACCCTGAATATGTTCAGCTATAAAGCCGGTGATTCCCGTTGCTGCCCGACCGGCGAAGAGCATATTTTTCTTTCCCGATAACCCGCCGCGGTTCTTGCGCTGCATTCTTAGCCCGCCTATAGCTCTGATCATGTCTGATACCGCATCAAATCAACCCGTCCTGCCGCCCGAAATTGCGCGCCGCCGTACCTTTGCGATCATCTCGCATCCGGACGCCGGTAAAACCACGCTGACTGAAAAGTTCCTGCTTTATGGTGGCGCGATTCAGATGGCGGGCCAGGTACGCGCAAAAGGCGAAGCCCGCCGCACGCGATCTGACTTTATGCAGATGGAAAAAGATCGCGGCATTTCGGTTTCCGCCTCCGCCATGAGCTTTGATTTTGACGGGCATCGTTTTAACCTTGTCGACACACCAGGTCACTCTGACTTCTCGGAAGACACCTATCGCACGCTGACAGCCGTGGACGCTGCTGTCATGGTGATTGACGGTGCAAAAGGCGTGGAAAGCCAGACACAGAAACTGTTTGAAGTCTGCCGTCTGCGTGACCTGCCAATTCTGACCTTCTGTAACAAGATGGACCGCGAAAGCCGCGACACATTCGAAATCATTGACGAAATTCAGGAAAACCTGGCGATTGATGTAACGCCCGCCTCCTGGCCTATTGGTGTTGGTCGCGATTTTATCGGCTGCTACGACATCCTGCGTGACCGTCTTGAACTGATGGACCGTGCGGATCGCAACAAAGTTGCGGAAAGCGTAGAAATCAACGGCCTGGATGATCCAAAGCTTGCAGAACTTGTACCTGCTGATCTGCTGGAAAAATTCCTGGAAGAGATCGAAATGGCGAAGGAGCTTCTGCCGCCACTAGATCACCAGGCACTGCTTGATGGCACCCTGACCCCGATCTGGTTCGGGTCTGCAATCAACAGCTTTGGCGTGCAGGAACTGATGGCCGGTATCGCGCAATACGGCCCGCAACCCCAGCCTCAGAACGCTGAACCCCGCGCTATTGCCCCCGAAGAAAAGAAAGTCGCAGGCTTTGTGTTCAAGGTTCAGGCAAACATGGACCCGAAACACCGTGACCGCGTGGCTTTTGTGCGTATGGCATCGGGGCACTTTAAACGTGGCATGAAACTGACACATGTGCGCACAAAAAAGCCGATGGCGATTTCAAACCCTGTGTTGTTTCTGGCATCAGACCGGGAATTGGCGGAAGAAGCCTGGGCAGGTGATATCATCGGTATCCCCAACCATGGCCAGCTGCGCATTGGTGACACGCTGACTGAAGGCGAAATGCTGCGTGCGACAGGCATCCCAAGCTTTGCGCCGGAATTGCTGCAAGGCGTGCGTGCTGGTGATCCGCTGAAATCCAAACACCTTGAAAAAGCCCTGATGCAATTTGCTGAAGAAGGTGCTGCGAAAGTATTCAAGCCTTCCATCGGTTCCGGCTTTATTGTCGGTGTTGTTGGTCAGCTACAGTTTGAAGTTCTCGGCTCCCGCATTGAGATGGAATACGGTCTGCCTGTGCGTTTTGAGCAAAGCCAATTCACCTCTGCACGTTGGGTTCATGGGGAAAAAGACGCGGTTGAAAAATTCGCGGATGCCAACAAACAGCATATTTCCCACGACAATGACGGTGACGTGGTTTTCCTGACGCGGATGCAATGGGACATTGACCGGGTCGTACGGGATTACCCCGATATAACCCTGTCGGCGACCAAAGAAATGATGACATAACACGATAACGCGGGACCTTTCCCGCGTTATTTATTTCTTAGAAATGCCACAGTTTGTTCTGTTGTAACCGACCCTTGTTCCTTTCATTGACCTTTATTCCAAAAACCGTTACCCCATAGCGAGTCTGGAGCACCCTATAGAACCGGCGGCCACGCGGGTCGCACGCTCCGAAAATGCCCGCAACAGGCGGGCCAGGGAATACGCCCTGCAAGTCATGGAAAATAATGACAAAATTTAGTGATCTGAAACTTGGACCCAAGGTCCTGAAAGCTGTCGACGAAGCGGGTTATGAAAGCCCGACTCCTATTCAGGCGGGTGCCATCCCCCCTGCCCTTGAGGGCCGCGATGTTCTGGGAATCGCCCAGACCGGCACCGGCAAGACAGCCTCTTTCACCCTGCCAATGATTTCGATGCTGGCCCGGGGCCGTGCACGGGCACGTATGCCACGCTCGCTGGTGCTTTGCCCGACACGGGAACTGGCGGCGCAGGTTGCTGAGAACTTCGACACCTATGCAAAACACGTTAAACTGACCAAAGCTCTGCTGATCGGTGGTGTATCCTTCAAAGAACAGGATGCCCTGATTGATCGCGGTGTTGACGTTCTGATCGCAACACCTGGTCGCCTTCTGGACCATTTTGAACGCGGTAAACTGCTGCTGACTGGTGTGCAGATCATGGTGGTGGATGAAGCCGACCGTATGCTTGATATGGGCTTTATCCCGGATATCGAACGTATCTTTGGCCTGACGCCGTTTACCCGCCAGACACTGTTCTTCTCAGCCACGATGGCCCCCGAGATCGAGCGCATCACAAACACATTCCTGTCGGCCCCTGAACGCATTGAAGTTGCCCGCGCGGCGACCACCAATGACAAGATCACCCAGGGCGTGGTGATGTTCAAACCGACTCGCAAAGACCGTGCCAGCAGCGAAAAACGGACACTACTGCGCAAGCTGATTGATAGCGAAGGTGACAAATGCACCAACGCAATCATCTTCTGCAACCGCAAGTCCGACGTTGATATCGTTGCAAAATCTCTGAACAAATACGGCTATGACGCGGCCCCGATCCATGGCGATCTGGACCAAAGCAAACGTATGGAAACCCTGGATGCCTTCCGTTCAGACAAACTGCGTTTCCTCTGTGCATCCGACGTTGCCGCCCGTGGCCTTGACGTTCCAAACGTCAGCCATGTGTTCAACTTTGATGTTCCAGGCAACGCCGAAGACTATGTGCACCGCATCGGACGTACAGGCCGCGCGGGCCGCACCGGCACCGCTTATATGATCTGTGCGCCGTCAGACGAACGCAACTTTGATGATATCGAAAAGCTGGTTCAGCAGGAAATTCCACGCCTGGATAACCCGCTGAAAAAAGACAAACCAGTTGCGGAAGTGAAGTCAGACGAAACACCGTCCGAAAAGCCAAAACGCACCCGTTCCCGTCGTAAACCGCGTGAAGAACAGGTTGAACAAGCAGCTGAACCTGTGACGGATTCCCAGGAGCCTGAAAAGACTGAACAACCACCACAACAACAGCAGCCACAGCGTGGCGGTGGTGCCCGTGGTGGTCGTGGCAAAGGCAAATCAGGCGATCAAAAAGACAACGGAAACCGTGTCGTTGGTATGGGCGACCACATGCCTGGTTTCATCGCCATGAGTTTCGATGAACGCCGTCAGGCTGGCTGAACAAATTCACAATCTCATTAAAAAGCGCGCCGCTCATATCTGAGCGGCGCGCTTTTATTTTGTCTCCGGAAAGATCCCCGGGGTGTGGGGGCTGGCCCCCACACTGATTATGCCAGACGGCTGACCACCACAGTGACCTCTGGTTTGTGCCCAACTTCTTCATTGGCAGACCGGCGGGTCTCACGGCGCAGTGCTTCTTCCACTTTGTCATCGTCCCGCAGGGTCTTGCGATCAGCCCGCATAATCAGTTGTTCCAGATCCGCTTCAAGCACATCCTGCAGTGGTGCGTTTGAGTTTCCGGTTTCCGGCAGGCCTTTGATTTCGACCCAGGGCTCACCCAGAGGTTCGTTGTTCTCATCAATGATCAGCGTCACCAGAACATGCCCGTTCAGCGCCATGCGGATACGATCCCGCACAACCCCGTCCATAGCCCCGATCTGAACGCGACCATCCAGATAGGTGCGTCCGGTTTCGACATAGTCCACGATCTGACCACCTGCGGAAATATCCACCATGGTCCCATTCACAGCAAGAACGCTGGAACGGCCATTGCTCATCGCGACTTTGGCGTGTTCACGCAGATGGCGGTGTTCACCATGCATCGGGATCACAAGATCAGGGTTCATGATCTCATGGGCGCGTTCCAGATCCGGGCGGTTCGCGTGACCGGATACATGGTAAATCCCGGCGCGGTCATCCACCACATCAACACCCATCTCTGAGAAACTGTTGATAATGCGGATCACACCACGTTCATTGCCCGGAATGGTTTTGGAGGAGAACAAGAACAGATCGTTCTCTTTCATGCTCAGCCCAAGATATTTACCACGGGCAAGCTGTGCCGATGCCGCGCGACGTTCCCCTTGTGATCCGGTCACAAGCAACATCAGGTTTTCACGAGGCAGTTCGCGTGCATCTTCCGGCGAAATCGTCTGTGGGAAACCTTCCAGCACACCTGTAGCATGCCCTGCTTCTACCATACGGCGCATAGACCGGCCAAGCAGACAGACAGAACGTCCGGCGGCAACACCAGCCTCAGCCAGGG
Source organism: Halocynthiibacter styelae (assembly GCF_016123485.1). Taxonomy (GTDB): domain Bacteria; phylum Pseudomonadota; class Alphaproteobacteria; order Rhodobacterales; family Rhodobacteraceae; genus Halocynthiibacter; species Halocynthiibacter styelae. The sequence goes on from NZ_JADCKQ010000012.1 coordinate 65,013, forward strand.
TTTTCACCCGTGCCACGTTAGACGCAAAAGTGGTTGCAACCACCATGCCTTTGGCCTCACTCACCAGTTTGGTGATCTCAGGACCAACGGTCGATTCGGATTTACCAGGGTGTTGCGAAAACACATTGGTAGAATCGCAGACCAGGGCTTTCACACCCGGTTTCGCAATCTCAGCCCACATCACCGGATCAAATGCTTCCCCAACCAGCGGGGTTTCATCCAGTTTGAAATCGCCGGTATGTACGATGCGCCCATCCGGCGTATCAATCACCAGACCAGAGCTTTCCGGAATGGAATGCGCCAGTGGCATAAAGCCAACCCGGAACGGGCCAGCGTCAACCATCGCGGGCCACGGTTCACAAACCACAACTTCTTCTTCCGGCTTGCCCTGCTCACCCATTTTGCGTGCGGCGTGATAAGCAGTGAAAGGGCGCGCATAAACCGGCGCTTCCAGACGATCCCAGAGATGGCCAACAGCCCCAACGTGGTCTTCGTGGGCATGGGTGATAAAGATCGCATCCAGGCGGTCTTTGCGTTCTTCAAGCCAGGCGATATCTGCGAAGATCAGATCAACACCAGGAGAGCTTTCCATATCCGGAAACGTCACGCCAATATCCACGAGGATATAGCGTTCTTTGCCCTTGGGGCCATACCCATACACATAGGCGTTCATACCAATTTCCCCGGCGCCGCCAAGGGGAAGATAAATCAGACGGTTTTTGCTGCTCATAGAGTGCCAGCATCCTTATTATATTTGTGAATGACGACCAGCCCATGCATGGTCAGATCGTCTTCAATCGTGTCAAAGCCGGTTTCGGCCTGTTCGAACAAAGGGGCAAGGCCCCCGGTGGCGACCACTTTCATCGGCTGGCCATATTCCGTTTTAATCTTTTCAATCAGCCCGCTGATCAGGCCGGAATAGCCCCAGAACACGCCGGACTGAATACAGCCCACCGTGTCGGTGCCTATTACTTTTTCCGGTCGGGAAATATCCACATGCGGCAGCGCGGCTGCGCCCTGGTGCAGGGCTTCAAGCGACAGGTTGATTCCCGGCGCAATCACGCCCCCTACATAGGCGCCATCTTCCGCAACCACATCAAAATTCGTCGCAGTTCCAAAATCAACCACCACAATGTTGCCCCCATGTCGATCCCATGCTGCGGCGGCATTGGCCAGCCGATCCGGGCCCGGGCGTGTGCCTTCATCTACGCGCGGCATCACAGGCAGCATGCATTCGGGTTTCCCCACCACCAGCGGGCGGCAGTCAAAGAAACGATCAGCAAAGACCCGCAGGTTCCAGACCACGCGCGGCACGGTGGAACTGATCACAACATCAGTGATGTCTGCGGTGATGCCATAGTGACTAATCAGCGTGGAAAACCAGGTGAAATAAGCATCTGCGGTGCGCGAATGATGGGTCGAGGTGCGCAGGGTACACAGGAATTTTTCGCCATCCCAGATCGAGAACACGGTATTTGTATTGCCGCAGTCAATCGCCAGAAGCATCTTACGCCCCCCTCAGAAGAAAATGTCAGCGGCGGCAATCACCTGCCGGCCCGCGCTTGTCTTCAAAACCAGATTGCCCGCTTCGTCAATGGTTTCAAAGGTGCCGGTGGTCTCTGTTGTGCCGGTCCGCGCGGTTATGACCTCCCCCAGACGGGCTGCGCGGGCGAGAAAAGCTTCGCGCAATGGGGCAAACCCATAGGTCTTGAAACGGTACTCCCAGGCGGCGAATGCCGGGGCCAGCAGATCAAGGAAGGCTTCCGGCGTGAGATTGGCACCGGCTTCACACAGGCTGACGGGGCGCACTGCGCGCTGTTCAAGCCCCTCAACCAGAGGTACTTCAACCAGATTCACACCAATACCAACGGCTAGGTGCATGAGCCCCCCCTGCCCGGCAACACCTGCGCTTTCCAGCAGAATGCCCGCAAGCTTGCCGCCATTCAGCAGCACATCATTTGGCCATTTCAGGGCAAAAGCATCGGTGCGGCCTGTGGCGGCAACACAGGCATCATAAAGCGCAAGCGCGGCAACAAAGCTGTAAAGCGCAACCTGCCCTGGATCGCCTTCGGGACGCAAAGCAAGCGTGGCCGAGAAATTCCCTTTCGGATCCACCCAGCCCCGGCCCCGACGCGCGCGGCCTCTGGTTTGCTCTAGCCCCAGAATCCACGTCGGCCCCGCAAGTGTCGGGGCCTGACGGATCGCTTCGGCATTGGTGCTGTCGACAGAGGGCAGGACAATACGCCCTACCCCTTCAGGCCACTCAGTTGACAAGAGCTTGCGCCGCCGCTTCAGCAATCGGTTCAATCCCGAACAGGTTCACAATCCCTGCCAGCATGATCACCGCAGACGCAACAAGCCCTGCGTTCAGAACAAAAGATCCAGGCTTATCAAGACCATCGGATTCTTCACCAAAGTACATAAAGTACACGATGCGCAGATAGTAGAACGCCCCGATCACAGAGGCGATCACACCAGCAACCGCCAGCCAGGACATACCTGCGTTCACGGCGGCCTGCAGCACGTAGAACTTGCCAAAGAACCCCAGCATTGGCGGCACGCCCGCAAGGCTGAACAACAGCACGAGCATTGCCAGCGCGCGCATGGGTTCCGCTTTTGAATACTGGTTCAGGGCCGCGATGTCAGTGACGGCTTTGCCATCCTTTTCCAGCGACAGGATAAAGGCGAATGTTCCGATGTTCATGGTCACATAGATTGCAATGTAAACCAGCATCGCCTGCACGCCATAAACGGTGCCAGCTGCCAGGCCCATCAGGGCAAAGCCCATATGCGCGATGGAAGAAAACGCCATCAGACGTTTGATGTTGGTCTGACCGATCGCAGCAACCGCGCCCAGGAACATGGACACAACAGACAGCAGCGCGATGATCTGGCTCCAGTCGGCGGTAGCACCGCCAAAGGCGTCATGCAGCACACGGGCGAACAGGCCCATAGCGGCCACTTTTGGTGCGGTTGCGAAGAACGCTGTCACCGGGGTGGGTGAGCCTTCATATACATCCGGCGTCCACATGTGGAACGGCGCAGCGGACACTTTGAACGCAAGACCCGCCACAATGAACACCAGACCAAAGAGCAGACCAAGGCTGACATGGCCTTCATGCACAGTGGACAGAATGCCAGAGAACAAAGTTGTTCCGGCGAAACCGTAAGTCAGGGAAGCCCCGTACAGCAGCAGACCAGAAGACAGTGCACCCAGTACAAAATACTTCAGACCGGCCTCAGTAGAACGCACAGAATCCCGGTGCAGCGATGCGACGACATAAAGTGCCAGGGACTGTAGCTCCAGCCCCATATAAAGCGCCATCAGATCGCCAGCAGATACCATCATCATCATGCCAATGACAGCCAGGGTCACAAGGATCGGATATTCAAAGCGCAGAAGATCACGCTTCTGCATGTAATCCTGCCCCATCACCAGTACCGCGGCAGCAGATAGAAGGATCATGACTTTGGCGAAACGCGCAAAGGCATCGTCGTTGAACATGCCGTTAAAGGCGGTCTGTGTGCCCGGTGCCATGGTCGCAATCCACAGGGCCACAAGGGTAAACACCCCCGCCGTCGACCAGAGGATCAGCCCGGCAAGCCCGTCCTTCTTCGTGTAAACGGCCCCAAGCAGCGCCACCATCGCATAGATGGCCAGCGTGATTTCCGGCAGAACAGTCGAAATATCCTGAGAGATCATAGTCAGGCCCCTTAATGCGATGCCGGAGCCACGGCCTCAGTCGCTTCAGCGACAACAGGCAGGGCTTCGTGATAGTTATGGACAAGTGCCGCGACAGAGTCACCGATGATATCGGTCACAAGCCATGGGGCGACACCCAGAAGGATGGTCATGACAACCAGCGGTGCGAAGATCATCTTCTCACGCGGGGTAATGTCAGAAATCGTGCGCAGGGCCTCTTTGATCAGTTCTCCCATCACCACACGGCGATAGAGATACAGCGCATAGGCCGCAGACAGGATCACACCAGATGTGGCAAACATCGCAACCCATGTGTTGACCTGGAAGATGCCCATCAGAACCAGAAATTCCCCGACAAAACCGGATGTGCCCGGCAGGCCGACGTTCGCCATGGTGAAGAACATGAAGATCAGCGCATAAGATGGCATACGGTTCACAAGGCCACCATAAGCATCAATGTCACGCGTGTGCATCCGGTCATAGATCACGCCCACACAAAGGAAGAGCGCGCCGGAAATAAACCCGTGGCTGATCATCTGGAAAATCGCACCATCAACACCCTGCTGATTCGCAGCAAAGATACCCATGGTGACATAACCCATGTGGGCGACCGATGAATACGCGATCAGCTTTTTCATATCTTCCTGCACCAACGCCACAAGCGACGTATACACAATCGCTATTGCGGACATCCAGAACACCAGCGGTGCCAGAAGGTCAGAGGCAACCGGGAACATCGGCAGGCTGAAACGCAGGAAGCCATAGCCGCCCATTTTCAGCAGAACCGCTGCCAGGATTACAGAACCCGCAGTTGGTGCCTGCACGTGCGCATCTGGCAGCCAGGTGTGAACAGGCCACATCGGCATTTTCACCGCAAAACTTGCGAAGAACGCCAACCAAAGCAGGGTTTGCATGCCGCCAACGATCTGGAAGCCCATCAGCTCAAACCCGGCGGTTGAGAAGTTATGAGTCAGAAGGGTCGGAATATCAGTGGTGCCTGCATCCAGGAACATAGCGATCATCGCCACCAGCATCAGCACGGAACCGATGAAGGTATAAAGGAAGAATTTGAACGATGCGTAAATCCGGTTCGCCCCGCCCCAGATCCCAATGATCAGGAACATCGGGATCAGACCCGCTTCAAAGAAGACATAGAACAGGACCAGGTCCAGCGCCATGAACACACCCAGCATCAGGGTTTCCAGCAGCAGGAAAGCGATCATGTAATCTTTGACGCGCGTGGTCACATCCCAGCAGGACAGGATCACAATTGGCATCAGGAAGGTGGTCAGCATCACAAAGAGAATGCTGATCCCGTCCACACCCATTTTATACTTCAGCCCCAGGATCCAGTCGTGTTCTTCAACAAACTGGAAACCAGTATTGGCCGGATCAAAGCCCGTCAGAATAAAGATCGACAACAGGAAAGTCGCGGATGTGGCGATCAGCGCCAGCATCTTGGCATTTTTCTGTGCCGGGGCGTCGTCACCGCGCAGGAAAATCGCAAGGATCAGTGCCGCCAGCAGCGGAATAAATGTGACGATGGAAAGGAGGTTTTCCATATTATTCAGCCCCTCCGCTGATCGTAAGCCAGGTCATCAGCACCAGAACGCCGATCACCATCCAGAAGGCATAAGTGAAGATGTAACCGGACTGCGCGCGTCCCGCGAGCCGTGTGAAGAAAGGAATAATACCCAGTGCAAGACCGTTCAGCGCGCCATCAATGGTCTGCTGATCCCCACGCTTCCACAGGAAACGCCCCAGCGCCTGGGATGGTTTCACAAAGAGGAAATCATAGATCTCATCCACATACCATTTGTTGAGCAGGAACCGGTAAAGATAGGGCTGCGCATTCGCCAGACGTGCCGGCAGAGTCGGATTCCAGATATACATCCAGAGCGCCAGAAGCAGACCGCCCAGCATCGCGAAAAACGGCGATACTTTTACCCAGGTCGGCGCGTGGTGCGCATTGTCCAGCACATGGTTATCCGGATGGGTGTAAACCGCACCGGATCCCGGGGTCCAGCCAGCTGCATGTTCTGTGGCAGCACCGTGATCATCTGTTGCTGCAACATCTGTTGTATGACCGGCATCAACTTCGAACACCGCAGCCGCAGCACCGTGATCATCCGTGGCCACTTCATGCACAGGCACACCGTAGAATTTGTTGACTGTGTCATGATCACCAAAGAATGGCTTCAGCCAGATCATCCCTGCAAAGATCGCACCAAGGGCCAGCGCACCCAGCGGGATCAGCATAACCACCGGGCTTTCATGCGCGTGATCATGCGTATGCGGATTGCCGCGTGGCTTGCCAAAGAAGGTCAGGAACATCAGGCGCCAGGAGTAGAAAGACGTCATAAAGGCCGCAATCACAAGCATCCAGAAAGCAAAGTTACCAGCAGAGGTATGCGCACCCCACGCGCTTTCAATGATCGCATCTTTAGACAGGAAACCTGCAAAACCATAATATGTCAGCGGAATGCCAACACCGGTGATCGCCAGCGTGCCGATCATCATCGCCCAATAGGTCAGCGGGATCTTTTTGCGCAGACCACCATAGTTGCGCATATCCTGTTCATGATGCATCGCATGAATGACAGAGCCCGCCCCAAGGAACAGCATCGCCTTAAAGAACGCGTGTGTGAACAGGTGGAACATCGCGGCGGAATAAACACCAACGCCAGCTGCCACAAACATATAACCCAGCTGCGAACAGGTGGAATATGCGATGACGCGTTTGATGTCGTTCTGCACAAGGCCAACGGTCGCGGCAAAGAAAGCTGTGATCGCGCCAACGTAAACGATGATGGTGGTTGCGCCTGGCGCGAATTCCATCAGCGGCGACATACGCACCACAAGGAACACACCGGCGGTTACCATGGTCGCGGCGTGGATCAGCGCAGACACAGGTGTCGGGCCTTCCATCGCATCGGGCAGCCAGGTGTGCAGGAAGAACTGTGCAGATTTACCCATGGCCCCGACGAACAACAGGAATGCCAGCAGGTTTGCTGCGTTCCATTCGGTCCAGAGGAAAGAGATATTCTGATGCGCCAGATCCGGTGCTGCGGTGAAGACCTCATCAAAGTTGATGCTGCCGGTCATGTAAAACAGGCCGAAGATCCCCAGAGCAAAGCCAAAATCACCAACACGGTTCACAACAAAGGCTTTCATCGCCGCCGCATTCGCGGAAGGTTTCTTATAGTAGAAACCAATCAACAAATATGATGCAACGCCAACGCCTTCCCAGCCAAAGAACATCTGCACAAGGTTGTCAGAGGTCACAAGCATCAGCATGGTGAAGGTAAAGAAGCTCAGATACGCAAAGAAGCGGGCGCGATAGCTTTCGCCTTTGGCATCATCGAAGTTCTCATCATGGGCCATATAGCCGAAGGAATAAAGATGCACGAGCGATGATACAGAGGTCACAACAATCAGCATAATCGCGGTCAGACGATCCAGACGGATGGACCAGCTGGTATCCAGCGTACCGGATTGAATCCAGGTCATAATCTCGATCAGGCGGGTTTCGCCGTCAAAGCCCAGGAAAACAATCCAGGACAGGATCGCTGCCAGAAACAGCAGGCCGGTAGTCAGGTACTGTGCGCCCTTCTCACCGATGATCCGCCAGCCAAAGCCGCCAATCAGCGCGCCCACCAGCGGGGCAAAGAGGATGATCTTTTCCATGTCCCCTTACCCTTTCATTACGTTGACATCTTCAACCGCGATGGTGCCACGGTTGCGGAAGAAGCAAACAAGGATCGCAAGGCCAATGGCGGCCTCTGCTGCGGCCACTGTCAGCACAAAAAGCGTAAACACCTGCCCGACGAGATCGCCAAGGAAGCTGGAAAACGCCACAAGGTTGATGTTCACCGCCAAAAGCATCAGTTCAATCGACATCAGCAGAATGATGATGTTTTTGCGGTTCAGAAAAAGCCCGAAGATGCCGATGACGAACAAAGCCGCCGCCACGCCCAGGTAATGTTCAAGTCCGACCATCTGTCTCTCAGTCCTTGTTCTCTTCGTTCTTCTTTTTCTTGTCACCCCGGGCCCGCATGACCCGCAGCGTTATTCCAAAGGCAATCATCGCCATTCCGATGATCAGCCAAGTATTCATTGTGAATGTTCCGGATAAAACCGCTCGCATCCACAGAACAAATCGTAGCGGTTTCGCCCGCTCAATCGTTGAATTTGTTCCAGCGCATCATCACTAACCGTAACATTGTGTTCTCGTGCCATCTCTCTTGCGCCCTCAAGAGAAGTAATCGCGTAGAGATCAATCGGCCCCTCAGGCATAAGTATTTTTTCAACTGAAGTAGTAAATGATCCCGCAATAGCAGGCTCACCTGGGTCAACGGGATTCTGACCATGAAGCGAGAGTTGGTTTTGTTCCGCACAATCAATCAAATGTAGTGTCTCACTAAACGAGCATCCACTCCCAAAACGTACAGCCTGCGCAACAAGGTCATTACCAAGATCAATCGCGGGCGAGCCTTCCCCCAGCCCAAACTCTCCTTCGCCAGCTCGCGTAAAGCTGCAGTCTGCACGCACACGAATTCTGCGATCCCAACCCTGAGATGCAGGAGAGCAGGCTGCTGCAATATCAGCATAAAACAGCAAGCAAACAGCCAAAAGTGATATGAATGCGTTCAGCTTCACTTACAGGCCCTGCCCCGGTTTCACATCGATCAGTTCCATCTGTTTAGCCGGATCACGGTGCATCTGTTCCATCACGTTCTGGCGTTTCACATGGGGGCGGTGGCGCAGGGTCAGGACGATTGCGCCGATCATCGCGACCAGCAGGATCAGACCCGCAGCCTGGAACAGGTAGATGTAGTCATCATAAATCAGCTGCCCAAGCGCCACGGTGTTGTGCACTTCAGACACATCCGGTGTCACGGCCTGGCGCAGACCCTCGGCCTCGGTTGCTGTTTTCCAGCTGCCGAATACCATGGCCAGTTCCATCAGGATCACAATGCCGATCAACAGGGCAACCGGCATATATTTCGCCATGCCGCTTTTCAGTTCCGCGAAATCCACATCCAGCATCATCACAACGAACAGGAACAGGACGGCCACCGCGCCGACGTAAACGATCATCAACAGCATCGCGAGGAATTCTGCGCCCAGCAGGACAAACAGGCCCGCAGAGGACAGGAATGCCAGGATCAGCCAGAGGACCGAATGCACCGGATTGCGGCTGATCACCACAAGGAAGCCTGCAACCACTGTGGTGATTGCGAAAAGGTAAAATGCGAAATCAGCGACTGTCATTCGCCTGTCTCCTCTTTCGTGCTGTCTGCCAGCACGTCCTGTGCAAGTTTTGACGCCCGTGTTGATGCGGGCAAACCTGCGAACATCCCCATCATTGCGATGGTTTCTGAAATTTCCTGCGCCGTGGCCCCGGCAACATGTGCATGGCGCACCGCCAGTTTAAACGGCACTTCCGCCTGCGCGCCCTGGCAGGTCAGCCCGGCCAGCGTCAGCAGAAGCTTTGTCTTCGCGTCCAGGCCATCTTCCGACAGCCCTTTCCCGAACATCCCTTCCATCCAGTCCGCCGGCATGGTTGGGATCAGCTTTTCAAACCCGTCCGCCGCAAATGTTTCAAGCGCAGGGTTCACGGCTTTCGCCATTTCCTGTGCCTGTTCCATCATGGCTGCAAAAGGATTCTTCGGGCTGGTCATCGGTACGGCGCATCCATTTCCAGGTTGCGGGCGATCTCGGCTTCCCAGCGGGCACCGTTATCCAGCAACTTTTCTTTATCGTAGAACAGCTCTTCCCGGGTTTCGGTTGAGAATTCGAAATTCGGCCCCTCAACGATCGCATCCACCGGGCAGGCTTCCTGGCAGAAGCCACAGTAGATGCATTTTGTCATATCAAGGTCATAGCGCGTGGTGCGGCGGGAACCATCATCACGCGGTTCCGCATCAATGGTGATCGCCTGCGCCGGGCAAATCGCTTCGCACAGTTTACAGGCAATGCAGCGTTCTTCCCCGTTCGGATAGCGACGCAGCGCATGTTCACCGCGAAAACGCGGGGACAGCGGGCCTTTTTCCTGCGGGTAGTTGATCGTTGCTTTCGGTGCAAAGAAATATTTCAGCCCCAGACGGAAGCCTTTGATGACATCCATCAGAAGGAAATATTTCGCCGCGCGTGTGTAATCCATCGCCATCGCTTAACCCTCGATCTGCTGTGTTTGTTCCGCACGGAAATATGCGCCACCGAAGCTGTTATATTCCTTGTCGTAGAACGCGAGGAAAGAGACCAGCACAACCCAGGCCAGAGACATCGGCAGGAAGACCTTCCAGCCAATGCGCATCAACTGGTCATAGCGGTAACGCGGGGTGATTGCCTTCACCATCGCGAAGATGAAGAAGAAGAAGACAATTTTCAGGATCAGCCACAGGATGCCATCCGGCAGGCCCGGGATCGGTGACAACCAGCCCCCGAAGAACAGAAGCGACGTCAGGGTACACATCAGAACCACCGCCATCAGTTCACCGATCATGAACAGAAGGAAAGGTGTGGATGAATATTCAACCTGATAGCCAGCCACCAGTTCAGATTCTGCTTCGGGAAGGTCAAATGGCGGGCGGTTGGTTTCCGCAAGGGCGGAGATGAAGAAGAGGAAGACCATCGGGAAATGCGGCAACCAGAACCATGAGAAAATGCCATAACCGCCGTCTTGTGCTGCAACGATGCCAGAGAAGCTCAGGGAACCGGAAGAGATGATCACACCGATGATGATCAGGCCCAGGGACACCTCATAAGAAATCATCTGCGCTGCAGACCGCAGGGATCCGAGGAACGGGTATTTGGAGTTCGACGCCCAACCGCCCATGATCACGCCGTAGACCTCAAGCGAGGACACCGCAAAGATATAAAGCACCGCAACGTTCAGATCCGCGATCACCCAGCCCTCATTGAACGGGATCACCGCCCAGGCAATCACCGCCAGCACGAAAGTCGTCATCGGTGCCAGAAAGAAGACCGCCTTGTCAGCCCCCGCAGGTACGACGACCTCTTTCACGATATATTTCAGGAAGTCAGCGAAAGACTGCAGCAGACCAAAGGCGCCCACAATGTTCGGCCCCTTACGCATCTGCACCGCAGCCCAGACCTTACGGTCCGCATACATCAGGAAGGCCAGAGCCACCAGAATGGGAACAAGCACCAGCAGACACTGACCAATGATCAGCAGCAAAATGCCCAGGTTTGTAGTGGTGAAGAATTCGACCATCTGTTGCCTCTTATACCGTCGGTATGTCAGTTTCCACGCAGTTGGCACGCACGACTTCTGCATCGATTGTACGCGAACCACGCGGCAGCGCCGCTGAGATGCTGTAAATAGCATCCCCGTGCCAAACGCCAGCCTCTGTTTCAATATTTGTGCGCAGATGTCGCGCAAATCCGTAGCCCCGGATCAACGCATATTCTGCCACAGCACAATCCGCATAGGCCGCAACATCATCACGCCCCCGCGCACCGCGCATTTTCACATCAAAGGCGACAAGATCGTCACCTTCATAGTCCCTATCCAGCAGACGAACCCCGATCCCCAGATATTCCGGGGCAAAAGCCGCGTTTCTGGACACAGTCGTATCCCCGGCATCCGGCGCACAGGCCAACAGAAGCGCCATAAGCCCCCCTGCGCCCAGGGCTTTCGCCCCGCTGATATGCCGGATCATGGTTATCATTCTGCTGCCATCGCCTGTTCACTGCGGGCTTTCGCATTTGCGGAAAGTTCAGCCATCAGCTGGCTTGCACGTGCGATTGGGTTGGTCAGGTAGAAATCACTGACCGCATTGATCAGTGTCGCCTTGCCCGGTTTGCGCAGAGCAACGCGCTTCCATTCATTCGCCGGCACCTGATCCATGGCACCAAGATGCGGCACAGCTTCGATCATCTGTGTACGCAGACCACCAAGGCTGTCCCATGGCTGGGTTGCCTCAAGTTCGGCAGACAAAGCCCGCAGGATCGCCCAGTTTTCCTTCGCATCGCCCGGCGCAAAGCCAGCGCGTTGCGCCAGCTGCGGGCGGCCTTCGGTGTTCACAAAGACACCGCTTTCTTCCGTGTAAGCCGCACCTGGCAGGATTACATCTGCACGATGCGCACCACGGTCACCATGGCTGCCCTGGTAGATCACAAAGGCGCCGCCATCGATGTCAACTTCATCCGAACCAAGGTTGTAAATCACCTCTGCCTCATCCAGCGCGGCATCAAGACCACCCTCTGTGACAGCGCCCACATCCATTGCACCCACACGGCCAGCGGCAGTGTGCAGAACCAGGAATTTGCTTTCCGTGGTTTCGGCAAACTTCATCGCCTGAGACAGAACAGCTTCGCCATCTGCTTCGCGCAAGGCACCCTGGCCGATGATCACAACTGTGTCTTTGCCAAGCGCGCCTTCATGGCCGCCTTCGTTCAGCTTCAGCAATGCCTCACGGTCATTGCCCAGATGCGCATATTCATATGTCAGATCATGGGCTTCCCCCACAACACCGATATTTGCCCCCGCCAGCCAAGCCTTACGGATACGGGCGTTCATAACCGGGGCCTCAACACGTGGGTTCGCACCGATGATCATGATAGCTTTGGCGCTGTCGATATCTTCAATCGCAGCTGTACCCACATAGGCGGAACGGTTGCCTTCCGGCAGTTTTGCGCGGTCGGTACGGCATTCAACCTTGCCGCCCAGACCTTCCACGATCTGCTTCAGAGAAAACGCAGCTTCAGTCGACACAAGATCGCCCACCAGACCGGCAACCTTCTTACCTTTCATCGCCTCAGCAGCCTTCCCCAGGGCCTCACCCCAGGTGGCTTTGCGCAGCTTGCCGTTTTCACGCACATAGGGTGTATCCAGACGCTGACGACGCAGACCATCCCAGACGAAACGGGACTTATCGGAAATCCATTCTTCATTCACGCCGTCATGGTTGCGCGGCAGAATGCGCATCACTTCGCGACCCTTGGTATCCACGCGGATGTTGGATCCCAGCGCATCCATCACGTCGATGGTTTCTGTCTTGCGAAGCTCCCAGGGACGGGCGGTAAAGGCATATGGTTTGCTGGTCAGCGCGCCAACCGGACAAAGATCAATGATATTGCCCTGCAGGTTACTGTCGAGCGTCTCATTCAGATAAGAAGTAATCTCTGCATCTTCCCCACGGCCAGTCTGACCCATCTGAGAAATACCGGCGATTTCAGTGGTGAAACGCACACAGCGCGTGCAGGAAATGCAGCGGGTCATCGCAGTAGATACAAGTGGACCCAGATCCAGATCATCGACAGCACGTTTTGCTTCACGGTGACGGGTGGTGGACAGACCATAAGCCATGGCCTGATCCTGCAGGTCACATTCACCGCCCTGGTCACAGATAGGACAATCCAGCGGGTGGTTGATCAGCATGAATTCCATCACGCCTTCCCGGGCCTTTTTCACCATAGGTGAATTGGTCTTCACCACAGGCGGCTGCCCTTCCGGGCCAGGGCGCAGATCGCGCACCTGCATGGCACAGGAGGCCGCGGGTTTCGGCGGGCCACCGACAACTTCGACAAGACACATCCGGCAGTTACCGGCGATCGACAGGCGTTCATGATAGCAGAAACGCGGGACTTCCACGCCTGCCTGCTCACAGGCCTGAATAAGGGTCATGGCTGGATCAACCTCAACCTCTTTTTCGTCGATGATGATCTTGCGAAGGTCCGTCATGTCTTAGTCCGTCCTCAGGAAATTGCCGATCTGGCTGCCAGCGGAGATCTCCGCACGGCCAACGGCACAGTAGCTTTCGGCGTTGCCTTCCACGGCACCGCGCTGTGTCAGCCATGCGTCAACGAAAGTATAGAGGTGGGCCTCCTGATCCTTGTCGTCGATATAGGCTTCGATTTCATCCGCGCCGTAGCCCTGCTCCTGCGCGAGATTATGGATAGAGCGCAAATACATAAAGCTGCGCACACGTTTATAGGTCAGATCCGGGCAGCGCTTATGAATACGGCGCACAACCCCCGCCGTGATCAGACGATTGTTGATCGCATCATTTTCAGTCAAAGGCACCGGGCCAGTGGCCGCAGCCGGAACCGCCATAACAGCAGCAAGAACGCCAGCGGCGAAGAAGGTTTTGATATCAGACATGAGAGTCTCCTTTTGTGTCAAAAGGAGTTGTGTTTCCACAGGTCAGATATTCAATAACATCCACACAGTCACCCGCTTTCACGGCAGAAACCTGCCGGCCTCCCAAAGCCAGACGGCAGCGGCCCGCTGCTGTCGCTTTATAAAGCCGTGATATGGTGATCAGGGTTTTCAACTTCAGATCCTCACCAGCATCTTGCCAATGGCCGTATTGTGACGGCGTTCATAGTCACCAGCGCGACAGACCGACGCCCGATCATCCAGTTGAACATTGCGGCGTTGGGAATACTCCACCAGAGAGCGCAGAATAGCGACTTCGGACTGGGCCGTATCAAGCGCCCTGTCAACTTCGCGCGGCGCAATACCACGTTCGGACATTTCCATCAGCATTTCATACTGAAGTTTGCTTTCTTCCGCCGGATTCATCCGGTAGTTCGGACATTCATTTGAAATGAAAACCGCAGGCCCGATTTTACCCGCAAACTCGGACACAAACCGCTGTGCTTCCGCCATGCGAGCCGGATCAATCGGCTCTGGGGCGGTACAGCCAGTGACAGCCAGAACCGCAGCAACCAGTGAAAATTTAAGGGTGGTTTTCAAAATATTTACTCCGCAGCCATAGCGCCCATGCGCCCGGTTTTGTTTGCCTTAATACGGTCTTCAATTTCTTCACGGAAGTGACGGATCAGACCCTGAATTGGCCAGGCCGCCGCGTCGCCCAGGGCACAGATCGTGTGGCCCTCAACCTGTTTGGTCACATCAAACAGCATGTCGATTTCTTCAATTTCAGCTTCGCCGCGCACCAGGCGATCCATCACACGCGCCATCCAGCCGGTACCTTCACGACATGGCGTACACTGGCCACAGCTTTCGTGTTTGAAAAATTTGCTCAGGCGCCAAATCGCTTTGATCACGTCGGTATCATTGTCCATGACGATCATACAGGCCGTGCCCATGGAGGACCGGTTTTCGCGCATCCAGTCGAAATCCATGATCGCGTCTTCGCACATCTCTTTCGGCAGTACCGGGCAAGACGCCCCACCAGGAATAATCGCTTTCAGATTATCCCAGCCGCCACGAATACCACCACCGTGCTTTTCGATCAGCTCGCGCATGGGAAGGGACATTTCTTCTTCAAACACACAGGGCGTATTCACATGACCAGACATCGCAAACAGCTTTGTACCCGCGTTGTTCGGACGACCAAAGGATGAAAACCACTCCGGCCCGCGACGCAGAATGGTCGGCGCAACCGCGATGCTTTCCACGTTGTTCACAGTGGTCGGGCAACCATAAAGGCCTGCACCTGCCGGAAACGGCGGCTTCATGCGCGGCATGCCTTTTTTGCCCTCAAGGCTTTCCAGCAGTGCGGTTTCTTCGCCACAAATATAGGCCCCTGCCCCGTGGTGCAGATAAAGGTCAAAATCCCACCCGGATTTGCAGGCATTCTTACCCAGCAGGCCGTCAGCGTAACATTCATCAATCGCCGCCTGCAGCGCTTCGCGTTCACGGATAAATTCACCGCGGATATAGATGTAAGCGTTGTTCGCACCAATCGCGAAAGAGGCAATCAGCGCGCCTTCGATCAGCGTGTGCGGATCGTGGCGCATGATTTCGCGATCTTTACAGGTGCCCGGTTCTGATTCATCGGCGTTGATCACCAGATAGGCCGGACGACCATCGGTTTCTTTCGGCATGAAAGACCATTTCAAACCGGTTGGGAAACCCGCACCACCCCGGCCACGCAGACCAGAAGCTTTCATCTGATCAATGATCCAGTCACGGCCGTTTTTGATAATCTTCGCTGTGCCATCCCAATGGCCGCGCGCTTTCGCACCCGCAAGGCTACGGTCTTTCATACCGTAGATATTGGTAAAGATCCGGTCCTGATCTTTCAGCATCTGGTTCTTCCTTCAATTGCGGGTGGCCTGGTGGCCCCCTGCCCCTTCGGGCTTAGCTATCACTGCGACGCGCGCGCCATATTCCCATTGCGACCACCAGCACCCATACAAAAGCGCCGATCGCCATCAGATCGAACAGAAGGGCAAAACGTCCGGGAAGCCCGATCATTTTGCCAATCCATTGTCCCCCAAGCCAGAGAAACACAGCCCCCGCAATCACAAGCGAAAGCATGCGTGCGCGTTTTGCCAGTTCTCTGTCCCTCTCAGGGGTCATCATTCATACTCCTCAGTACACGTCGCCGTCTTTGACGCGCTTTGAGAATTCCGTTTCATCACCGGATGCCAGGGCTTTCGCCTGATCCACCCAGTTGTCGCGGGTAATACGGCCTTTAAACTTCAGACGCGCATCCACCCATTCAATTTCTGCCGTGCCCCAGGCTGCAATCTGGTCAAAATGCCAGAAACCCAGTTCATTCAGCGTTTCTTCCAGCTTTGGCCCAACGCCTTTCAGCTGTTTCAGATCATCCGCGCCACCCGCGCGGGCAGTCTTCAGAACCTCGGGCTGCTTTTCAGCAGTGTCATCTGCTTCTGCATCAATCGCAGGCTCTTCTGCAGGTGCCACCTCTTCCGAAGAAACCTCTTCCGCACTCTTTTCCTCAGGTGCAGCTTCAGCTTGCGCAGCAGGTGCTTCGGTAACCTCTTCAACCGCAGTTTCTTCGGCGGCATCATCCTGCGCAGCTGCCGCAGGTGCAGGCGTGGTCAGAGTGCTTTCCAGCGGCGCCTGAACCTGCAAACCACAGAAACGGGACACAAGGAAAAAACCAAGCAGCAGCAGAACCACAAGAGAAATCAGAATGGCAAGCCAGTTCCAGAGAATACAGCTCATCAGCCACCAGGCAATCAGCGCACCAACGGCAGCCGCAGCCCAGCAGACAATGCTGCATAAATTCAGACCTTGATTTTCATTCATTCTCTCTCTCCCTCAGTGATTGCTTAAACTCAGTATATTTTGCCCTTTTTTACGCGCGCAGAGAATCCAGTCTCTTCGCCAGCGGCAAGCTTTTCAGCCTGCTCAATCCATCCGTCCCGTTCAATACGGCCTTTAAATTTCAGGCGGCTATCCACCCAGGCGATTTCCGCAGCACCCCATTTGGCAATCTGATCAAAATGCCAGAAACCCAGTTCATTCAGCGTTTCTTCCAGCTTCGGACCAACGCCTTTCAGCTGTTTCAGATCATCTGCCCCAGCTTTGCGTGGCGCTTTCATGGTGCGTGGCTTCTTCTCAGCCACATCCGACGCAGGCGTATCTTCCACCTTCGGTGCCACTTTCTTCTCAGCCGGTTTCGCTGCCTTCTTCTCAGCCGCAGCCTGTTTTGCTGCGGTCATAAACTCAACGGGGGCCGCTTCGTCATTACGCGGACGGCCACCGCGATCAGTCCAGGGCGCGGTCAACGGAACTTCTGTCCCGACAATGCGCTTCACAGTCTCGCCAATGTCAGACGCAATCTGCACAGAACCATTGTGATCTGCACGGGCATTATTGCCCTCGCCCAGAACCACGGGACCACCCGCAGGTTCACAGCCATAACGGCCATTCTGCGGACCTGGCAGCGGCACGTCACCTTTGCCCAGACGTGTCAGAATATCGCGTAGCATCTCAGGCGTCAGATCCTCATAGAAATCCTTACCGATCTGTACCATCGGTGCGTTGGAACAGGCACCAAGGCATTCAACTTCTTCCCAGGAAAACTTGCCATCCGCAGACAAATCATGTGGGTTCGCAGCGATCATTTCCTGGCAGACTGCAATCAGGCTTTCTGCGCCGCAGATCATGCAAGACGTGGTGCCGCAAACCTGAACATGTGCAACAGAACCAGTCGGTTGCATCTGAAACATAAAGTAGAAAGACGCAACTTCCAGCGCACGGATGTAAGCCATGCCCAGCATATCCGCGACATATTCAAGCGCCGGCTTAGACAGCCAGCCTTCCTGTTCCTGCGCACGCCACAAAAGTGGAATAATCGCACTGGCTTCGCGCCCCTCAGGGTATTTCGTCAGCTGCGCCGTGGCCCATGCAAGGTTGTCTGGCGTGAAAGCAAAGCTTTCTGGCTGGGTATGATGTAGACGGCGTAGCATCAGGCGCTGGCCTCCTCAGAAAGGTATTCAATATGCATTGGGCTGTGGCAGGTCATCAACGGTCGATCTCCCCGAACACAACATCCATGGTGCCGATGATCGCGGCAACATCCGCCAGCTGGTGGCCACCAGCCACGTGATCCATGGCCTGCAGGTGCAGATACCCGGGCGCACGGATTTTGGCGCGGTAAGGTTTGTTGGATCCATCAGCCACCAGGAAGACGCCAAATTCACCCTTGGGCGCTTCAACAGCGGCGTAAACCTCACCCGCAGGCACATGGAAGCCTTCAGAGTACAGTTTGAAGTGGTGGATCAGTGCTTCCATTGAAGTTTTCATATCGCCACGCTTTGGCGGGCTCAGCTTGCCACGGGCCATCACATCGCCCTGCCCTTCGGGGGCACGCAGTTTTTCAATCGCCTGCAGCATGATCCGCAGAGACTGACGCATTTCTTCCATGCGGCACAGATAGCGATCATAACAGTCACCGCTTTTGCCAACCGGAATGTCAAATTCGAATTCATCGTAGCATTCATAAGGTTGCGCGCGACGCAGATCCCAGGCAAAGCCGGATCCACGCACCATCACGCCAGAGAAGCTCCAGTCGAGAATGTCTTTCTCGGTGACGATGCCGATATCAGCATTCCGCTGCTTAAAGATCCGGTTTTCCGTCAGCAGCCCGTCGATGTCTTCCAGAACCGCCGGGAAAGTCCCGCACCATTCCTCAATATCATCCAGCAGATCGTCGGGCAGGTCCTGATGCACACCGCCAGGACGGAAATAGTTGGCGTGCAGACGCGCACCACAGGCACGCTCGTAAAACACCATCAGCTTTTCACGTTCCTCAAAACCCCAAAGCGGCGGCGTCAGCGCGCCCACGTCCATCGCCTGTGTGGTGACGTTCAGCAGGTGGTTCAGAATACGGCCAATTTCGGAATACAACACGCGGATCAGGCTGCCGCGACGGGGCACTTCGGTGCCTGTCAGCTTTTCAATTGCCAGACACCAGGCATGTTCCTGGTTCATCGGTGCCACATAATCCAGCCGATCGAAATACGGCAGGTTCTGCAAGTACGTCCGGCTTTCCATCAGCTTTTCAGTGCCGCGGTGCAACAGGCCGATATGGGGATCGCAGCGTTCTACAATCTCACCGTCCAGTTCCAGCACCAGACGCAACACACCGTGGGCCGCAGGGTGTTGCGGACCAAAGTTGATGTTGAAGTTACGGATCTGCTGTTCGCCTGTGCGAACATCGTCAAACTTGCCTGTTCCGTCCATCATCATGCTACCTTCGCAAAATCACGTTTCCAGCGGTTCGGCAGATCGCCAAAACGGCGCTCCATTGCCTGATACTGGTCATCCAGCAGCGCACGCGCTGCAAATTTCAGTTCCGGGTCCAAAGCCACAGCCTGCCCCGCATGCACTTTTTTCTTAAGCTCAGCCGGGTGATAGCTGATGTTCAGAAATTCACAGATGTCACGGATCGTATTTTCTCTGAACATATCTTCGAAAAAAACAATCTTCAGGTTTTCCCGGGGAATAGCCTGATCAAGTTTTTCGAGAATTCCAGTATAATCAGATCGTGCAAGCATGGCCGGGCGCATCTTTTTATGGATCACATTTTCCAGAATACGGGTGGCCACTGGGTGCAGGGGCTGGCCTTCTTCGGCCTGTCTTCTGGCAACCATACGAACATGGGACCAGAGCCGGTCAACCGGATCACGCAGGATGTATATAAAACGGGTTTCAGCAGCCATACCTACCATGTCCGACAAACGCGCGGCTGGCAGCAAAGCATAGGATGGCGTTATATCGCCAGTCAGCTTTGCCCCTTCTTCAAAGTGGCTCAGCATAAATTCCCGATAAGCCTGATCGTCAGTCCGGGGTGCCTTCAGCATCTTGCGCAGGCGTTTCAGCCCTTCCACTTTCATAAAGCGTAAAGCCTGTTCCAGCCCTTCTTTACGCTCTGCATTCCAGGCGATCTGGCGTTCCTGACGCTCAAGATCACGGATCGTCCCATCCAGGTCATGCTCAGATGTTGTGTCGAAATAATGCAGCTCTTTCGTAGCAGGCATCGCACAATCCGGGTGCGCGCAAAGATAGCGGTAGAGCCAGCTGGTCCCCGCCTTCGTCGCGCCTATCCCAAACATGAGCGTTGCCTGATCCGTCATCAGCCTTTCGCCTCTTTCTTCTCATCACCCGGCAGAATGTATTCTGCACCTTCCCAGGGAGACATGAAATCAAACTGGCGATATTCCTGAACCAGGTTAACCGGTTCGTACACCACGCGTTTCAGTTCTTCGTCGTAACGCACTTCGGTATAACCGGTGGTCGGGAAGTCTTTCTTCAGCGGATGACCACGGAAACCATAATCTGTCAGAATACGGCGCAGATCCGGGTGGCCCGAAAAGAGAATGCCGAACATATCGAACACTTCACGTTCAAACCAGTTGGCGCTTGGGTGCACAGACACAACCGAGGCAATCATTTCCTCTTCACGCAGCTGCGCGCGCAGGCGAATGCGGTGGTTCTGATACATGGACAGGAAGTGATAGATCACATCAAACCGCTTTTCGCGGGACGGATAATCCACCGCTGTGATGTCGATGAGGCTGGAAAACTGACACTGACGGTCGTTTTTCAGAAACTCTACAAACCCAACGATTTCAGACGGGGCCACACCAATGGTCAGCTCACCATGGTCTGACACATCATATGAAATCACCGCATCCGGCTGTTTCAGCTCAAGATATGCGCCAAGCTCATTCAACGCGTTTTTCTGGGCTTCATTCATTTTCAGATCCCCTTATCGCGCGATGGTGCCGGTGCGGCGGATTTTGCGTTGCAACTGCAGAATACCGTACATAAGCGCTTCTGCGGTCGGCGGGCACCCGGGCACATAGACATCCACAGGCACGACACGGTCACAGCCCCGCACAACAGAATAGCTGTAGTGATAATACCCACCGCCATTCGCGCAAGACCCCATGGAAATCACATAACGTGGTTCTGGCATCTGGTCATACACTTTGCGCAGCGCGGGCGCCATTTTATTGGTCAGTGTGCCGGCAACAATCATCAGATCAGACTGACGTGGGGAAGCCCGCGGCGCGGTGCCATAGCGTTCCAGATCATAACGCGGCATGGACGTGTGCATCATCTCAACCGCGCAACAGGCCAGACCAAAGGTCATCCAGTGCAGGGAACCTGTGCGTGCCCAGTTGATCACGTCTTCGGTCGAGGTCAGGATAAAACCTTTATCCTGCAGTTCCTTGTTCAGGGCTTCGGTGGCGACAGAACGATCTTCGCCCGCTGTAGCTGCCATCACTCCCATTCCAGAGCCCCCTTCTTCCATTCGTAAGCAAAGCCGATGGTCAGAACCCCGAGGAAGACCATCATAGACCAGAACCCAAGCAGCCCCAGATCACCAAAGGCAACAGCCCATGGGAAGAGGAAGGCGATCTCAAGGTCAAAAATGATGAAGAGGATCGAGACAAGGTAGAACCGCACATCAAACTTCATCCGCGCATCATCAAATGCGTTAAATCCGCATTCATATGCAGATACTTTTTCAGGGTCAGGATTACGGACCGCCAGGACAACAGCAGCAAGGATCAGGACAAGCCCAATCGCAATTGCCAGTCCCAGGAAAATCAGGATCGGGAGGTATTCTCTCAGAAGGTCTTGCACATCTGGCTCCTTGGTAGCGTGAAAGCAACGCGTGCCTGGTTGGCAATGGGTTTAAACCTGCCCGCTTTCAGGGTCAATGCGCAGGGCCCTTCTGGCGGGGAGTTTTTCAGTTTCTGTAGCGCGGCTACAATTCCACCAGGAACCTGAATTTTTCCTTAAAAATATAGGAATTCTGGCAGTACCCTGGTCTTTCTCCAGGATACTCCACACAAAAAACTGACCGTAACGTGACGAAATGGATCAGGGCAAAAGCAAGAATGGCAATCTCACCGACTCTCTGAAGCTCTCTTACGACATCCAAAAAGCGGTATTATAACCCTTAACTCCTTGCCAAATCAGATCAACCTGCTCAAATCTTCTTTCAGAAGTCCGCGGTATTCTGAACCGGAAATCTTGCTGAACAACTCACCATCCGGCCATAAAAAGAGCGCGGCCTCTTCCCCGTCCAGAAGCATCTTATACTGTACACCGCTTTGTGCGGTCACTCCGTAAAACGCGTAATGTTCCGGCAGTTCATCAGGCGTATCTGCAGGCATCAGGAAACTGAGAAACGCCGGAGGATCGTCGGGTGTCGCAGCTTTCAGAAGGCTCCAGGCAAAACGCCCCGGTTTATATCGCCCGGCCAGTTCGCGATGTCGCTGCGCAACCGCTATATCGCATTCTGCAATCTGTCCGAGTTCTCCGTTTGAAGGATCCCGCACGAACATATCAACACTGTCGCCCGCATATTGCCCGGACAGATCCCCATCCGCATTGGCAACCAGTCGCCACAATTGCCTGTCCCCGCGCGTATAATCCGCGCCTGGTGCACTGTGATCGAAAAACGGGCTGGGCTTTCCTCCCGACACTGCACGAACCTCGAAAAACTGTTCACCCCGGACCATCCCTGCCATACAGGCCCGGAAATACGACACTGTATCGGTCGTCAGTCCGGCATCAAGCGCGGCAATCGAATTGGTGCGCTGACGGTTTGCAAAACGCGGGTTAAGATCCGGCAGAACCGTTAAGGCATCACGCACTGCTGCTGCTGGCAGGAAAAGAACCCCCACATTATCTTCCGCCCAGCGCCGCACCGCATGATAGAAATCTTCTTCATTCAACGCGTAGAACCGTTCATCCAGAAGCTCCAGCGCCTCTGCCCAATGGGTCACACCATTCTGCTGCGCCGCTTCCTCAGGGTTCGCAGCAACCCAGTCTGCCAGTTCCTGAAGGATCTGCTGCAACTCTGCACAGCCAATCATTTCCATCGCGCGCAATGCATAATGCAGTGAACTTTCATCCGCACCGGAATTGCGATCATTCATCAGATAGCGGGAATGCCCGTTCTGCAGCACCTCGCCCATGTAATAATCCGCATTATAAAGGCAGTAAGCTTCTTCCGGGAATTCACCGACTTTATACAAAGCACTGTGCATCACCGCATTGGTGTAATCCACAATGCCCATCATCACAGTGTAATGCGGGGCATCCGGCGCAAGCGCTTCTTCTGACAGGTAGATTTCCTGCAACGCCGGTTCAGGCTTCTGACGCTTCAAAATTCCAAACATATGTGCCCCCGGCTTCATCCTATGCGGGAAAATTAATTTTCCTTTGTGCCCAAAGTATGACCGCAAGGTGACGGTGCGCTATGAACGGCAATGCAACGTGACAGGCGGTCTTTCTCAGGATATGCCTTCTGAACCCCTGCCCTGACGGAGCTTTGTGATGACCCTTTTTATGCTGCTGGATTTTGCTTCGGTCTTTGTTTTCGCCCTGACTGGTGCGCTTGTCGCCAGCCGTGCGCAGCTGGATATCGTCGGGTTTTGCTTCTTTGCCAGCCTGACGGCGGTCGGGGGCGGTACGCTGCGTGATGTATTGCTTGATCGGAATCCAGTCTTCTGGCTTGAACGTCCGTCTTATCTGGGCGTGGCCTGCGGGGCAGCTTTGCTTGTATTTTTCACGGCCCACCTGTTTGAAAGCCGCTATAAACTGTTGCTTTGGCTGGATGCATTTGCGCTTGGCATTACCGTATCTGCAGGATCGGGCCTTGCACAGGCGCTGGACCAGCCTGCGCCCGTCGTCATTGTGATGGGTATTATCACCGGCAGCATGGGCGGCCTGATGCGGGATGTTGTGTCAAACGAAGTGCCTCTGATCCTGAAAAAAGGCGAGTTATACGCAACCTGCACCCTCGCAGGTTCTGCCGCCACAGTGCTGGCCAGTTCGGCCGGCCTTACGGTTGCATATGTTGCACTTGCTTCCGGCCTTGTTACCTTCAGCCTGCGCGCAGGTTCCATGATCTTCGGCTGGAGCATGCCCGTCTATAAATCTCGCCCGCCAAGGGCCTGAAGACTGGCAATACGCCCGTGTAATAAACTGGACTTATGCGCACCTGAAATCAGGATCTTGTCTGAAACAGCGTTGCCACCCAGACCCACTAAAAACATCAGATGGAGTCCCCCATGGCCCACCCCACCGTTCTTATCACATCCGCCACCGGCCGTATTGGTCGTGAACTGGTCGCCCGTCTGGCCCAGGCCGGGGACTTCACCGTGCGCGCCTGTTACTTCAGCGAAGATAAAGTCGAGATGCTGAAATCTCTTGGTGCAGATGAAGTTGTAAAATTCGACCTCTCTGACCCCGCCACGTGGGATGCTGCACTTGAGGGCGTTTCTGCGGTTTATTCTGCCTCGCTAGACCCTATGCTAGAAGGCCATCTGAACTTCAGCAAAGAGCTTGGCCGTCGCAAGGACACCATTCAGCATGTGGTGCGTGTCAGCTGCATGGGCGCGGATACCAATACGGCGTCTTATGATGCCGATACCCATGCCTCCCGTCCCGGCACTGCTGTGCCCCTGATGCTGCAGCATTACTGGTGGGGTGAAAAATCCCTGATTGATGAGGGGCTGAATATCACCGCCCTGCGCAACAACTTTTTCATGAACCACCTGCTGAAGACCGACTGCGAAGAGATTGAAAGCAAAGGTACATTCAGCAATCCCCTGGGGCATATCCGCAATTCTTTTGTTGCCACCCGCGATATCGCCGAAGCCGCAGCCGTCGTCCTGACGGAAGGCCCCGCGCGCCATGGCAATAAGTTCTATGACATCACAGGCCCCACGCCCCAGAATATGGCTGAAATCGCCGCAGACCTTGGCCGCGCCATGGGCAAAAACATCAGCTATATGCCGCAAAGCATGACAGATTTCGAAGCTGATTTCGGCAGCACCCGGGCCGAGTTCTTTGAATATCTGACCAACGGTTTTTACACCCGCTGCAGCCCCGACTTTTACAACCTTACCGGCCACAAGCCCACGTCTTACTACGACTACCTGACCACGAAAGGCGCAAGTGGCGAAACCGGCCTTGAGGAACTCTGGCAGGGCAATCTATGGAAGAAAGGCGAAGACGCAATGAAAGATGCGGTGAAGTAAATCTGACATAACAAAGCCCTGCCGACACCCGGCAGGAGCTTCATCTTCAGGGGCGTCCGGAAACTTTCAAAGTTTCCGTCCCGTTTTCTTTCAAAGAAAACGGAGCCACCGGCCAGGGACCAATCTTAACCTCCACCTGTTGCCCATCCTCAGGAAGTACTGCTGCAAAACTTTTGTGAAAACTATGTAGTTCCACAGCAGAAACGGCTTTCAGAGATACACCCTCTGCCGCCTCTCTGGTGCAATACGGCGGCCAGACGTGGATCAGATTTCCCGGCTCCAGATTACCGCTTTCGGCCTGAAGACGAAGCAAAGGCTGAAGCGCCAGAAATTCAACCGGATCCTGTGCAGCTTCATGCAAAAATGCCATCACCCCCAACCCGGTAAGTTCGATGTCTCCGCTTTCAGCCAGCAGCCGGACAACCTCCCCGTCGGTCAGGAAGAACTGATCCCCAACGCAATCCTGCGCAAAAGGAATCCATTCAGCACGGACGACCTCATAAGCAGTGTGAAAGGCCATTTGCCCCGTCCAGGCTTCCTCAAGCGAATGCCAGCCCGGTTCCTGACAAATGCCCCGAACATGCAATCCGCCACCATATTGAATAAAGCCGTTCTTCTGGTTCAACAGATCGCGCAACTCTTCAGGCAGCTTTGCAAGCAGAGACAAATTGTCAATCGCCCCGCCTGTCCAGCTTATGTCCCGAAATTCCATGTCTCTGGCCTTAAGCCGCAGCGCCACCGGCTTTGGTCAGCACGAATGCATCCGCACATTGCTTTGACAGCGCACGCACACGGCCAATATAAGCTTGGCGTTCCGTCACGGAAATCACGCCACGAGCATCCAGCAGGTTGAAGATATGGCTGGCCTTGATGCACTGGTCATAGGCCGGATGCACCATGATGATGCGCTTGCCGGTTTTCGGGTCATCATGCTCCTGGGCCAGGATAGCCTCGCATTCCGCCTCTGCCTCTTCAAAGTGGCGCAGCAAAACGTCCGTGTTCGCCACATCAAAGTTCCAGCGGGCGTATTCTTCTTCGGTCTGCTTAAACACATCCCCATAAGACAGGGCGATCGGGCTTTGCGGATCGTTAAACGGCATATCCATCACGTGGTCGACACCCAGCACATACATCGCCAGACGTTCCAGACCATAGGTCAACTCACCAGACACAGGCGTGCAGTCATGGCCACCCACCTGCTGGAAATAGGTAAACTGGCTGACTTCCATGCCGTCACACCAGACTTCCCAGCCCAGCCCCCAGGCACCCAGCGTCGGGCTTTCCCAGTCATCCTCAACAAAACGGATGTCGTGCATTTCCATATCCACGCCAATCGCCTCAAGTGATCCCAGATACAGCTCCTGCAGATTGGGCGGGCTTGGCTTAATCAGCACCTGGTATTGATAGTAATGCTGCAAGCGGTTCGGGTTTTCACCATAACGCCCATCAGTCGGGCGACGGGACGGCTGCACATAGGCCGCAGCCCAGGGCTGTGTCCCGAGCGAGCGCAGCGTGGTTGCCGGATGGAACGTCCCTGCCCCAACTTCCATGTCATAGGGCTGCATGATGGCACAGCCTTTGGAAGCCCAGTAGCTTTGGAGTCTCAGGATGATGTCCTGAAAACAAGTGGGTTTGTCCTGCACAGCCATATCATGCCCCTGTGGTGGTGTTTGTTGCGGAGGTGATAGGCGGTGGCGGGGGGAAATGCAACGGGATGCGCAGTGAATATAGAAAGCACCTTAAAGTTGACAACTTTAAGTTGTGTGTGTTTGATTGATTTATCTTAATTTATGGATTGATTTGATGTCAGATAAGCTCCCCGAATATCTCGTACAGGGCGAACAGGCCCGCCTTTTTCCGGTTCTTTCAACAACCTCAAAAGAAGGTCGCACAACATCAATCGTCTTAGCCTGCCTCGCAAAGGTAGATGAGTTTGGCGCAAATCTGATGCAGAGCATTGGTCAGCGTGCCGGGGTGCGCACAAAACTGGAAACATATACTGAAGTTGTCCTGAAAAATCGCCCTACCGACAGCAAAGATCGCCCCGACGGCCTGATCATCCTCAGAACCGGAAAGCGTGAATGGAAAGCACTGGTTGAAGCCAAAATTGGCTCCAGTGAACTGGAAGCCCCACAAATTGAAAAGTACCGGCGGCTCGCAAAAGACAATGGTATCGACGCTGTGATCTCAATTTCAAACCAGTTTACCACAACACCAACGTCTCATCCCATCGAAGACGTTCAGAAAAGCAAATCCAGGATCCCCGTTTTCCATTGGTCCTGGATGTATATCCTGACAATTGCCGATCTTCTGATCAGTCAGGAAAATGTTGCGGACACTGATCAGAGCATGTTGCTCAACGAACTCAGGCGTTTCCTGTCACATGAAAGTGCTGGGGTAAAAGGTTTTCACAGAATGCCCAAAGAATGGGTCGAAATAAACAAACTCGTCTCAAGCGGAGGCGTCATACCAGCAAAATCGCCCGACGCTACTGCGGTGGTCAGTGCCTGGCACCAGGAAACACGCGACCTTTCCTTTATTCTCAGTCGCATGACGGAAACCCATGTCAGTGAACGTCTGAGTCGCAAGCATCAGAATGATCTTACACTTCGGGCCAAAGACGAGATTTCAGCGCTTCGCGACAATCAACATCTGACTGCCTCGCTGGAAATTCCGGATGCCGCCGCCCCTCTGGAAGTCACGGCAGATATTACAAGACGCTGCATTGACGTCGGGATGACCTTGCGTGCAACCGAAGACAAAGTCACCACAAAAGCCCGCCTCAACTGGTTATTGAAACAGGTCAAAATCGACAATACTGACGACCTTTTCATCCGATTGATGTGGCCCGGCCGGAATGACCCTACCCAATTCCCTGCTGCGATCCTGAAGGAAGACCCGGATAAAGCCGCTGAAGGGAAAGACAACCTGGCACCACACAGTTTTCACGTTTTCCACTCAAAACGCCTTGGGGCAAGATTTTCGCAACAAGCAAATTTCATCACCGATCTTGAAGATATTGTTCCTGCATTCTACCGCGATATCGGGTCCAACCTAACCGCGTGGAAGAAAAGCGCTCCTAAAATCAAGGAAGATCGTTCATCCGCACAGGATGTTTCAACCGATGCGATTGCGGAAGATGCAAAAGGGTACACACCGTAGATCTGCTCTGGTCATTCAAAGCACAACCCAAATCACACACTCCCCTCAGGTCAGGTTTCTCCCCATATCCATCTACGGCCCACTCTGATAGCTTCGCCAGGATTCGGACTGCCAGACAGGGTTTTTTCATCCATGCTTTCACGCCTTCTTATCTCAGCATTTCTGCTGATCTCAGGCTTCGCCCTTCCCGCTTTCGCTCAGAACACCTTCGTTCAGATCGAAGCCAAACCCGACCTTCAGGGCGCACAGCAGCGTGCGCGCGCCTGGTCGGATGATGTGTTTAACGTTAATGGCTTCCGGATGCGCTCCGGCTGGTATGCAATCGCACTTGGCCCCTTCACCGCGGAACAGGCCGAAAGCGAAATGCGCAGCCTGAAGAACACTGGCCGCATTCCGCGTGACAGCTATATCACCAACAGCGTCGATTATTCCCAGCAATTCTGGCCCACAGGCGCAACCGCGCTGACGAGCCCACAGGCTGTGGAAACCCCTGTACCGGTTGAGCAGGTTGAAACCGTGCTGGAAGCAACCCCGGTTGCCCCCGATGAAACCCCGCGCGAAGCCCGCCGTTCCGAAAGCAACCTGACCCGGGATGAGAAAAAAGACCTGCAGATCGCCCTGCAATGGGACGGTTTCTATAACTCAACAATTGATGGTTCTTTTGGCCGGGGCACCCGCGCCTCAATGGCGGCCTGGCAGGAAGCCAACAACCATGAGGCCACCGGGGTTCTGACCACGGCCCAGCGCGCCCAACTTATCGACAGCTACAACGCAGTGCTTGCCGGCATTGGCATGGCATCCCACACAGATGCAGCCGCAGGTATCACACTGGATATACCCGCCGCCCTGGTGACCCGATCCCGCGAAGAATACCCGTTTGTGCAGTTCGACGCCAAAGACGACAGCGACGTGCGCATGTTGCTGATCTCTCAGGCAGGTACCCAGGCCACCCTGCATGGGCTGTATGACATTATGCAGACCCTCGAAATCGTGCCGACAGAAGGCCCGCGCAGCAAAGACGCCAACAGCTTTACGCTTGTGGGTGAAAACAGCACATTCATCAGCCACACCGAAGCCCGTTTTGCCAATGGCGAAGTCAAAGGGTTCACCCTTGTCTGGCCTCTGAATGACGAACGCCGTCGCCTGCGGGTTCTGTCTGCAATGCAGGACAGTTTCATACCACTGCAAGGCACCACCCTGCCCCTGAGTGACCCAGGCAGTGATCAAAGCATTGATCTGCTCGCAGGCCTTGAAATCCGCAAACCCACGCTGTCACGGTCCGGCTTCTTCATTTCTGACAATGGCACTGTTCTGACCACATCAGAGGTCACGGGCCAATGTTCAGAAATCACACTGAACCATGATACCATCGCGGAAGTGATCTTCTCTGACGATACTCTGGGCGTTGCCGCCCTGCGCCCTGTTTCCTCAATCGCCCCAGCCGCTGTGGCCGGTCTGCGTGATGGTGCTGCGCGTATTCAGTCGGATGTGATCGTTGCGGGCTTCCCTTTTGAAGGCGTGTTGCCTGCCGCCACACTGACCTGGGGCCGCCTTGAAGACATCCGCGGTCTGAATGGTGAAGAAAACCTGCAACGCCTTGCCATGCTCGCTGAACCTGGTGACGCCGGTGGCCCGGTCTTTGACGCAAGCGGCGCGGTGATTGGCCTGCTCAATCCCGCAACTTCCCCCGAAGGTCAGCGACTCCCGGAAATTGTGCGTTTCGCGACACGCTCTTCCGCGCTTGTTGACCTGCTCTTCGCCAATGGCCTCTCCGCCAGTGCGCCTGTCTCCTCTGGCGCCATCGCGCCGGAGGAACTGACAATACTCGCCGCAGACACAACCGTGCTTGTAAGCTGCTGGAACTGATCCCAAACGCGCTCCGGGACTCTTGGGGCGCGTTTTCCTTAACTGGTATCCATTTATGCGTGTCACCTATAGCAAAACCCGTTCTGTTCCCGAAGGAACGCCCTTTTTAACAACCTCAACAGGTTTAAAATACTGGCATATCAGGCATCCCCCATCAGGGGGGCTTCAGGCAAGCGTGGAAACGGAAGACCCCGAAATTTCGATGCATGCGTATGGGAGCGGAAGCCGGGATGGCACAAGATCGTTTATGTTCTGTTATAAAGACGGGTTCCGCATAGGTTTCAGTTGTGCATGCTTTATTGACGGGTTGCCCTGGGGAAATATTAAACGTCAGGAAGATATTGACCAGGGAAAGCGCGAAGGAAAGTCGATCATCCGGATCACAGCGATTGGCACGCCAGTTACAGATTTTGCAACGCCTACCGAAACAGAAAGAAGTACAATTCTTTGTGGGCCGACCTGGAATGAATTCTATAACGGAAAACGGACATTGTTTCCGTCACTCGAAATTCAGAATGAGATGCGGATGATCTGGCTGGAGCTATTTGGCGGGCTGCGCGGAAAGTTCTTGTTGCTCGATCCGGCCTTCCCCAAAACATTGCCCGATGGCTCTGCCTACCCCCAAATTACTCCAATTTTTGACGAGGCCGTCATGCAGCAGTTTGCAAATGGGGACCTTGTCGACGCCAAAAGTTGACGGCTGTTAACCACATAAAGCCTTCCGTCCGCCCGCGATCAAAACAAATATCCCCGTCAGACAGCTGTAAAGTCTTTAAACAATACCCTTCTGGCGCTTTAAAGACTTTAAACTTCCCCTCGGTCCTGAACCCCCGGCGTAATATAAATCAGTGTCGGCCCGGCATGATCCAGCGCTTTTGTCACCGCTTCTTTCAAGCGCGCAATATCAACCGGTGACACCCCTATCGCGCCGATTGAATTAACGGCACCTGCGACTGATCTGAGGTTGCTGGTCAGTTGCTGGAACTGACAAACCCCTGATACAATTCCAAGGGCGCATCATTTTGGTGCGCCTTTTTTGTTTGAAAAGAACTACCGGCAGATCACTTCTGTTCACATATCTCGCAGTTCAGACCTCA
The DNA here is from genome assembly GCF_016123485.1 of Halocynthiibacter styelae. GTDB lineage: Bacteria > Pseudomonadota > Alphaproteobacteria > Rhodobacterales > Rhodobacteraceae > Halocynthiibacter > Halocynthiibacter styelae. Next base: position 96,108 of record NZ_JADCKQ010000012.1, read on the forward strand.
GGATATTGCTCCGATTTCGGCCTCTCCTTAGAAACGATCAGTAGAGTTGAAGCATATCGATTGCTTGCTTAACCCATCTCTTATGAAAGGAAATAGCACCATGCGTCTTTTTCAACCACTGATCCCACTGCTTGCCCTGTTCGCCCAAGGGGCAACGGCCGACACATATCTGGTCACAGCGCAAAACCTGATGCCCGACGAACATATCACACAATATGTCATGGGCCCCGCCGACAAGGATGCGATCTATTTTGAGGAAGACGGATCCCTGACCCTGCCAGCCCGCTTCCTCGCTGTTCAGGGGTCTCCGTTTTTACTTCTCAGCGCCCTTGGTGAAGGTGGTTTGCTTGGGAATGGACAAGATACAATTGGGGATTGGACCGGTCAGACCAACCACCTGGAGACAGCAGAATTTGAGATCACAACGGACGCCAGTTCACTGCGTATCATGGCGATGGTTGGTCCGGAACTTGAACCTGACAATTACCTGATGGGCCTGGCGGATCTGTCTCATGATGATGAGATCACTGTGCCTCTGCGGCGTTATGATCTTGGTATGAACGAAGGTACCAATCAAACCACTTACATCGGGGATGATGACGTGATCTTCACCATTCGCAAAGTCGCAGATTGATCTGAGCCAACGTAGATCAGTTTAGCACGTCCCCCTTTGGCCGTGCTAAACCTGCCCTTTCGCTGTGGGTCTGCTTAGTCCTGCACATCCGGCGTGATGTAAATCAGCGTCGGACCATCAGCTTTTAAGGCCTCAGTCACCGCGCCCTTAAAACCTGAAATATCAACTGGCGCCACCGCATTCGCACCAAAAGCTTCTGCCAGCTTACAGAAATCCGGGTTCTGCGCGATCACCGCGTTGGGCGCGATCTGGCTGCGCACCATCGCATCCTCGATTTCTTTTAACTTCCCGTTATCCCAGAGAATAATCGGCAGGCTCAGCCCCAGTTCCACGGCAACGCCAAGTTCCTGCATCGTATAATGGAACCCATAGTCACCGATGATCGAAATCACCGGGTCATCACCAACCCCAACCTTACCGCCAATCGCCGCAGGCAGCGCATAGCCAAGCGTTCCAAATCCGTAAGGGTGATGCCACTGACCAGGTTTCTCCACCGGATATGTGTTCTTCAGAACATAAGCGATCTGGGTCATATCTGAATAAATCATCGTGTTCTCAGGCAGGATGTCCGCCAGAGCATCCCCAAACCGCGAGACACCAGGGCGCGCGGCTTCTGTCTCAGCCCGCCAGGCCGCCCGCAATGTCGCAATCCGCCCCTTATCCCACTGGCTTGCATGCTGATGCCCGCTCAGGGCTTCTGTCGCATCCCGCATAAAGGCCTGCGCATCGCCCATGATCGGCAGGTCAGCGCGATGTGCATCCTGCAAACACTCTGCATCAATATCCACGCGCACAAGTTTTTTGCAGGCGCCAATCGTGTCGCGCCAGATATCCACTTCCGCCAGTTCCGTGCCCAGTGCGATCACCAGATCTGCACTTTCAATCTCTTTGGCACTGTCTGGTGTGGACAGATAAGCGCCGTAGTTCAGTGGGTCAGACGATGCGATCACACCACGCCCGGCATAGGTCACAAAGCAAGCCCCACCGGTCACTTCCATCAACGCCCGCGCTTCCTCATATCCGGCCACAGCCCCGCCACCAAAGATAAACATCGGCTTTTTTGCCGCCTTCAGCCACGCTGCCACAGTCGCGACATCTGCGGGCCGGGCCAGTGGAAGCTGACCGCGTGGTGCTTCGGATGATGGCCCGGCCACCGGTGCGCCCAGCACTTCAATCGGCACCTGAATATGTTTCGGGCGTTTGCGTTTCACCTCAAACTCCACCAGGGCCCGATCCATCAACCCATAGGCCGCATCGGCTGTCAGCGCGGTTTCAGACCAGTCACAAACCGTGCGCGCTGCCGCTTCCTGATCCTTCATCTGGTGCAACTGGCCACGACGGTTCGCGATCTCATCAAGACAGGAAGAAATCACCAGCATAGATACAGAATCCGAATATCCCTGCCCCATCGGTGTCATCGCGTTACACATCCCCGGCCCGGTGATCAGATACGCCACCCCCGGCTTGCCGGTCGCACGTGCATAGCCATCTGCCATAAACCCCGCGCCCTGTTCGTGACGCGCCAGCACGTGGGTGATCCCGGCTTCTTCAATACCCCGATACAGTTCGACATTATGCACGCCGGGAATGCCGAAGATCACATCCACCCCCCGATCCTTCAGCATATGGGACATCTGTGCGCCAAGTGGCCGGGTCAGGGATGTGGTCATGTCAGTCTCTCCAGAATTTCACTGTCAGGATGGCATAAACCGCCATCAGTTCCAGTCGCCCGATCAGCATCGCTGCCGCCAGGATCCATTTTGCCGTATCTGTCAGCCCGGCGAAGTTCCCCGACGGACCAATTTTATCTCCAAGTCCTGGCCCGATATTGGCCAGTGCTGCTGCGGCGCCGGAAACGGATGTTGTGAAATCCAGCCCGGTCAGCCCCAGTGCCACAGAGATAACGCCCAGGGTCACGATAAAATACACAAAGAACGACATAACCGAGCTCAAAACTTCCTCCGGGATCGTTCTGCCCTCATATCGGGGCGCAAACATTCCGTTTGGGGAATGGATCCGGCGAATCTGCGATTTCACGGAAGCAATCAAAAGCTGATACCGGAAGATCTTGATCGAACAGGCGGTTGACCCCGCACAGCCGCCTATCAGCCCGATGATAAAAAACAGCGTCACAGCAAAACTGCCCCAAAGCATGTAATCCGCACTGGCATAGCCCGTGCCCGTCAGGATGGAGACGGTGTTAAACAACACCTCACGAAAATGGGCCTCTGAAATATCGCCGGTATCATTCAGCCGCCAAAGCGTCAGCGCGATCACCAGCACAATGGCCGTGATAAAGAAAGACCGCACCTGGCTGTCGCGCAACAAGGGCTGCGCCGTGCCTGCCAGCATCTGCACATAACGCACAAAGGGCAAAGCAGCGAGCAGCATAAAGACCGTGCAGGCATATTGCGCAAACGGGGAAAACCCGCCGAAAGAACTGTCATAATTGGCAAACCCGCCCGTCGCCACGGTGGTCATCGCATGCACAACCGCATCAAACCGCCCCATGCCGCCGATCATATAGGCAATCGCGCAGGCCAGTGTCAGACCAACGTAGATCACAGAGATACGACTTGAAATCTCAGTTGCGCGGGGCAGGATTTTCCCAAATGTATCAAAGCCTTCGGACTTAAAGATCTGCATACCACCAATGCGCAGTTCCGGCAGGAACACCATGGCCACAACAATGATACCCACGCCGCCGAACCACTGCAAAAGGCCGCGCCACAACAGCAGGCTGCGCGGCAGATCGTCAAGGCCCGACACAACCGTTGCGCCCGTGGTGGTCAGCCCGCTCATGGCTTCAAAAAACGCATCCACCGGTTCGGCGTTCAGCACCCCCAGGACAAAAGGCAACGCGCCGAACAGAGGCAGCGCCAGCCAGACACCGGTTGTCAGCAGGAAGGTCTGGCGGATTGTCAGCCCCTGGCGCAAGCCGTTCTGACAGGCCAGCGCCACAAGCCCGCCGGTCAGCGAGGTGATCACAGCGCTTTCCAGGAAGACAACCCAGTGTTCATGGCCGTCGCGCAAATCAACCGCCATAGGGGCCAGCATGGTCACCCCGAGAAAGGCCACAAGCAGGCCGATTACATAGCCCACCGGGCGCAGATCAAACATGGCTAAGGCTTCACCCGCGCGGCGCAAAGTGTCAAGAGAGCCGTGATTTTGCCCATGCACAATCTATGCATATGTTATGCACAAACCATGCATATGATCCGCCGGACTACCCGACGTGGAACAACGTGCTGAACAGTTTCGGGTCAAAGCTTTCGCTCAGGAAGGTATCGCCTTCTGTCAGGACCGACACCGCATCATGGCTGTGCAGGCTTTCCTGATGGCTGGCAATCACGCGGAAATCCCCGATGCGTTCTTCGTTCTGCAAACCTTCTGCAAACAGACGCGCCGCATCTTCCACAAAGATCGGGTTGGCGGCGTTGAGTTCTGCAAAAGCCTGCTCGTCTTCGCGCTTCACCATCACCTGGGTTTCAGTCGCGACCGATGCCCGGCAAATGTCGATCAGGTCTTCGAACCAAAGACGATCTTCAGACGGTTTCATCACAGCAGAGACCCGCGCAACGGACCGCTGGGAATGCGGTGTTGCCAGCTGACCGCGCACCTGGCGGGCGTGTTCAGACAGCTCCAGCGAACATGGGCAGGTTGAGGAATAGACATAATCAAGGTGAATGATGCGTTTCTTCTCACCGGCCGTTTCCGTCAGTTCCAGTGCCACATCGTAATACTGATAGCCAGACAGACCAGAACGCAGGCTCATCACTTCCATCGGGAAGGAAAAGCGCATCTGAATGCGGGCATCAAATGTGTCGTGGTCAGTTTTGTAATCCGCCAGCGCATCCTGGATCACATCAAAGGAAAAGGTCTTCTTTGAATGCGTGTAAAAGGTGCGCATGATGCGGGACATATTGATGCCCTTGCGCCCGGCCTCAAGGCTGACGGTGCCGGTGATCGACGCCTCAAGCGTGAGGTCAGATCCATCCCGGCGATGGAATCGGATCGGCAGGCGGAAATTCGAAATCCCCACATGCTGAATATTACGCTTTGCGCCTTTGATCAGGCTTTCCGGCCCGTTCTGAAGATCCGGAAGTGAGGCTTTATAGGCCTCATCAACTGTGAACTCTTCTGGGTAAGCTCTTGCAAGCGCCGGATAATTCGCCACCTCATTGCCCGGAAGCAGACGCGAAACAGAAGGATGCAACTCCGCCACTTCCGTCACCGTGGCCTCCGCCGCCCAGTTCTGCAAAAGCTTCAGCGCAGCCTCGGCATCTTCGCGGGAAATAGCTGTTTTATCTGGGTTGAACGTATCCATGACCGCCCCCTGGGGAAACTTACGCTGTCACTATAACAGCTTTCGCGCCAGATACCGCGCCAATTCCGTCGGCGCAATCGGGTTTTGCGGCATTCATTGTGCCTCCTGCGTCAGACACGCCCGCTTTGTCGGGCCGCGGGGCTTTTCCCTCGATGGGGAAAGCCCCGCGTTTGCTTATACAGCATCCAAAGCGTTTTTCAGATCTGCAATCAGGTCATCCGCATCCTCAAGACCAATGGACAGACGCACAAGGCCTTTGGTGATCCCCAGCGCGTCGCATTGTTCTTCAGACAGGCGCTGGTGGGTTGTGGTCACCGGATGGGTCGCAAGGCTTTTCGCATCCCCGAGGTTGTTGGAAATCGTCACGATCTTCATTGCATTCAGCAGACGGAATGCCTCATCCCGGCCACCCTTCAGATCCAGCGCGATCACAGTGCCGCCCGCCTGCATCTGCTCCATACACAGGTCATGCTGGGCATGATCTTTCAGGCCAGGGTAAATCACACGTTCCAGTTTCGGATGCCCCTGTAAAGCCTCTGCAATTTTCAGCGAAGACGCGGCCTGTGCCCGCACACGCAGATCAATCGTTTCCAGACCTTTCAGCATCACCCAGGCGTTAAACGGACTGATAGAGGCGCCGGTGTGTTTCAGGTAAGTCTCACAGGTGCCGCGCACATAGTCGCGCGAGCCAAGGATCACACCACCCAGACAACGCCCCTGCCCGTCGATATGTTTGGTTGCGGAATAGACCACAACGTCCGCACCACGATCCAGCATGCGCGACAGAACAGGCGTGGCAAAGACGTTATCAACAACCACAATCGCACCCACAGCATGGGCCAGATCGGACACGGCTTTCACATCAATGATTTCCAGTGTCGGGTTGGCAACGCTTTCAAAGAACACAAGCTTTGTGTCTTCGCGCAGCGCATCCTTCCAGGCCGCCAGATCGGTGCCATCGACAAATGTCACCTCGACACCAAAGCGTGGCAGGATTTCTTCAAGGATATAGAGACAGGATCCAAACAACGCCTTCGCGGCAACCACATGATCGCCAGCTTTCAGAGGCGCGGTCACCGCCGCATTCACCGCAGCCATACCAGAAGCTGTGGCAAAAGCGGCCTCAGCGCCTTCAAGCATCGCAATGCGTTCTTCAAACATGCGCACGGTCGGGTTGCCGTAGCGGCCATAGATGAATTCATCATCCGGACACTCAATAAACCGGCCTTCGGCCTGCTCAGCACTGGCATAAGCAAAACCCTGGGTCAGGAACATCGCCTCAGACAGTTCCCCAAACTGGCTGCGTTGGGTGCCGCCATGCACAAGGTTTGTCCGCGGTTGATAGGTATTTTCGCGCTTGCTCATCTTCATCTTCCATTGTCAGGCCCGCCCCGCCAGGGTCGAAACCAAAAAAAACCCGTACCGGTAAAGGCACGGGATGTAAGTAAACCCAGACCTCTTTAGCAGTATATTTAACGTGGCCCGCAATCCGGTTAATCAAATCGCCACGAGGAGGTGGATACCGTCAGCCGGTGAGTCGGGTCAAGGTTTTTGCCCGGGCGCAGATCAATTTTATGTTAACGCAACGGCAATGCCCCTTGCGGAAACGCATAAAACAACAAAGATCTGAGGCATCATCAGGAGAGATACGCATGACACACCCCATTGATCTGCACTACTGGCCCACGCCCAACGGCTGGAAAATTTCCATCGCGCTTGAGGAACTTAATCTGCCCTACAATCTGCATCTGGTGAATATCGGTGCGGGGGAACAGTTTGAACCTGACTTTCTGAAGATCGCACCCAACAACCGGATGCCCGCGATTGTGGACCCTGATGGGCCGGATGCCGCGACTGTGTCATTGTTTGAAAGCGGGGCGATCCTGCAATATCTCGCCCGCAAAACCGGCAAACTATACGGCGAAACGGAACGCGACCGCATTGAAGTCGAACAATGGCTGATGTGGCAGATGGGCGGCCTTGGCCCGATGGCCGGTCAGGCGCATCACTTCCTGAAATATGCGCCCGCCATGGATCCGCCCAACGATCTGCCCTATGCGAAGGATCGTTACCGCAATGAAGTCGCGCGGCTTTATGGTGTGCTGGACCGGCGCCTTGCCGACCGTGAATTTGTTGCCGGTGATTTCTTTTCCATCGCTGACATTGCGATCTGGCCCTGGGCCATTCTCTGGGAAGGGCAGCAGCAGGATCTGTCTGACAAACCAAACCTGAAACGCTGGCTTGATACGGTTGGCGCGCGCCCGGCTGTGATTGCAGGGAAGGCCGTGGCGGCTGAGAATCGGTCAAATCTGCAGGATGACAAAAATGCCCAGGAGCTTTTGTTTAAGCGCAAAGGCTAAGGGGGTCAGCCCCCGTCCCTGCGGGACTCCCCAGGACATTTACAGAACAAAAATGGCGGCGTTTACGCGCCGTCAGGCTTCCAGGTGTCTCACAATTCAGATGGGTGGCGCTGCACGTTCGGTGACCAGCTGTTTGGCGGTTACCCTTTCCCGGTGTACCATATACAGCCCCGCCCCGATGATGATGGCTATGCCTGTCAGGGCCAGGGTGTTCGGGAAATCGCGAAACACGAGATAACCCAATACGGCTGATATGGGCAATTCCAGATATTGCAGTGGGGCCAATGTGGCCGAAGGGGCCATCGACAGCCCGTAGGTCATCATCATATGGCTTAATGTCGCGAAAAACCCTACGCCCAGAAGCCATAGCCATGTGACACCTTCCGGCCAGACGAGATCCAGCAACTCAGACCCTGACCCCTGGGCCAGTATCATAACCGGGATGCAAAACAGGCTGGCGATCAGGCCTGTGTAAAATTGCAGGGTGACAGGATGTATCCGGCGCGACAAACCGCGGGTGACGAGGATATAGAATGCAAAGCCGACAGCCGTACCAAGAGGATACAAGGCAACAGCGCCGAAGGTCGCAAAGCTGGGCTGGATCACAAATAAGACGCCCACAAACCCGACAACAGCCGCCCCCACACGACGTGGGCCGACATCTTCGCTGAGATAATATTTACCCACAAGCAGGATGATAAATGGTTCTACGAAGACAATTGCCAGGGCATCTGCAAGCGGCATCACACGGATTGCTGCGATGAAACAAAACGTCGAGACAAGCAAAAGCAGGGCGCGCAACGCAAGTGTTAGCCAGTGCGCACGTGCCACGGTTAATGACAGGCCCATGATCCAGATAAACGGTGCCATAAGCACACATTGTACGACAAAGCGCGCGGTTGTAATCTGCCCCACAGGTATGGTGTCAGATGCCAGTTTGGCTGCCACATCCAGCATGGGCGCGGTCAGACAAAACCCCAGCATCAGGGCAACACCTGCAAGAATGCGGTCAGCGGGTCGGGACGTGGAAATACTGTCAGTCATGTCTCACCTGAATAGGTCATCAAAACACGCGTCCACCCCAATTGCGACATTGGTCAATGGATTGCAGTTTTGTTTATAATTTTCCGGAAAACACGAGGGGCTGGCCCCTCGTCTTGGTCAGCTTTCGTCTTCTTCGGTCGAGTATTTTGAAATCAATCCGCTTTGAAGCATAAAGAAGCCAAACATAATCACAGGCATGCCGAAGGTTTTAAACTTGACCCAGGTATCTTCGGTCAGCATCCGCCAGACCAATTCATTGGTAACCGCCAGCCCGAGAAACAGCAGAGCCATGCGTTTCGTCAGCGCCATCCAGCCTTCATCCGTCAAGGGCAATGCAGAATCCATCATCACCTGCATATAGCTTTTGCCACGCAACAGGCCAAAGCCAAGCGCACCAGCAAAGAACAGATAGAGGATCGTTGGTTTCATCTTAAAGAAACTGCCGTCATTCAGCCAGACGGTCAGCCCGCCGAACCCCACAACCAGTACCAGCGTCATCAGCTGCATTTTTGACAGATGACCTGTCAGTTTCCAAAGTATCAGGGTGGAGGCCACCAGCAGCGGGATGAACAGCGCGGTTGCGACAACGAAGCCTTCATACACTTCACCACCAAAGGTGAACTGTTGTTCCTTCAAGCGCCCGTAAGCGATGAAAAACAACAACACGGGCCCGAATTCCAGCGCCGGTTTTACCCAGGGTTTCAGTTCTTTTTCTTCGCTCATATCAGCCTCCGGTTTCCACAAACACCGCGCCCAGCGCAATCAGCGCCATCAGAAACAGACGGCGCGGTCCGACGGTTTCTTTTAAGAAGAGTACACCAATCGCCGCCGCAAAGACCACGCTGGTTTCGCGCAGAACGGCGGCCTCGCCGACTTTATCAAGACGTGTGGCCAGCATGACCGATCCGAAAGATGCATATGCCACCAGCGCCCCGGCCACGCCACGTTTAAACAGCGGCACAACGGGCGGACGCGGCGTTATTGTTTTCCAGCGTTTCCAGCCGAAAAACGGCATCGCAAGCCCGTCAATCATGAAGAACCAGGCGAGGAATGTGAACGGATCAGCCGTCGCGCGGATGCCCCAGGCGTCATAAGTGGTATAGACCGCAACCATGGCCCCCGTCAGCACCGCAAGGCCAAGCGCATGCAGCAATTCACGACGGTCTGTCAGCTGGGTGAAATAGTTATACAGCGCCAGACCAAAGATCCCGCCGACCAGCAGAAACACCCCGCCCCATTGCATGCCGCTATAGGTTTCGCCAAAGACAAACCCGGCCCCAATCACCGTGAACAAAGGCCCCATGCCACGCACAACGGGATAAACCACCGTATAAGCGCCACGCTGATAGGCCATGGCCTGCAGGTATTTATAGATGAAATGGATCACAAAAGCGCCGGCAAAGATCCCCCACATATGGGGTTCGGGCCAGGGCACAACAAACAGGGCAAAGGGCGTTGCAATGGCAAAATAGCTGAAATCAATCGCGCCACGCATGACCCATGGATCAAAGCGCCCTTTCTGCATTGCGCCGAACACCGCATGCAGAAAAGCCGCCGCCAGGGCCAGGACAAGCGCAAGCTGATGCCCGGCCTCTGTGCCTTCTAAGGAAATCAGCCAGGCGCTCATGACAGTTTATTCAGCAACCCATGGGTAGGTTACATCAACGGTCGCACCATCAAACAGGATATCCATGATCTGGGCGGGTTCCGCATCACCCGCCATCAGAACCGGCATCAGACGTATCGCAGACAGGCCAACCTCGGACTGCAGGATCAGGCGCAGGCCTTGTTCTGGTTCCGGCAGAGCCGCGACCAGATCTTTCAGCGCCTGACGGGAAGCCGCATCAAATGTCGCCTGCGGAAGCTGATCAACAAAGGCGTTGGCTTCCTGAATTTCCTCATCGGTCGGCGCAGAGGTTGGGTTTCCTTCGGCAATATCCTCGATCCCTGCAAGCAGAGCCAGCATATCCGTACCCTTCACCTGCACATCCAGATCCGTCAGGGCGGCAGACATGGCGGAAATCTGCATCATTTGCGGAGAAGACAGATCAAGTCCATTCACGGTCCCTGACACAGCGATCCCCTGCCCGCCTTCAAAGCTGACCGAAAGATCAGAGATATTCATCGCACGGCTCGTCGCATCCCATGTGTAGGACAGAACCATGTCACCCGGCTTGCCAGCCAAAGCCCCCATGTCTGCGCTGACTTCACTTTCACGGATGCCTGTAATGATCACATTTGCAGCCTGTGGTGCCATCCCCTGCAAAGCGGCCTCTGTCAGACCCGGGACCTTCCAGCGCAGACTGTCTGCCGTGGTGCCATCTGCCCAGGAAATGTTCAGAACCTGGCATGCGTCATCATCCAGAGTTGCTTCACTGCCGTCAGCATTTGTCATCTGGCTGATCAACACCCATTCAGATGCGCAATCTGTTGCGGCAGCAGCTGGGGTCATCATTCCGGCCAGGGCCAGGGCGAAAAGCGGTGTTTTGTAAGTCATCATTTAATGTCCTCTGCGCCCGTCAGGGCTTTTGCAAAATCTTCAGGGTCAAAAGCGTCCAGATCATCGATTTGTTCACCCACGCCAATCGCATGGATCGGCAAACCAAATTTATCAGCCAGCGCCACAAGCACACCGCCCCGCGCGGTGCCATCCAGTTTCGTCATCACAAGGCCGGACACATCCGCAAGTTTCTGGAAGGTTTCAACCTGGTTCAGGGCGTTTTGCCCGGTGGTCGCATCAAGAACCAGCAGGGTGTTATGCGGGGCCGTTTCGTCTTTTTTGCGGATGACACGCACGATTTTCGCAAGCTCTTCCATCAGATCCTGACGGTTCTGAAGACGCCCGGCGGTGTCGATCAGCAGAAGATCTGCCCCATCCGCTTCGGCCTTGACCATCGCGTCAAAAGCAAGGCTTGCCGGGTCAGAACCTTCAGGTGCGGTCAGCACAGGCACACCGGCCCGTTCGCCCCAGACCTGAAGCTGTTCCACGGCTGCGGCGCGGAACGTGTCGCCTGCGGCAATCACCACGGATTTCCCGGCGGCGCGGAACTGGCTGGCCAGCTTGCCAATGGTGGTGGTTTTGCCGGCACCGTTCACGCCAACGACCAGAACAACCTGGGGTTTCTTCGCATAAAGCGGCATCGGACGGGCCACAGGTTCCATAATCCGGGCCACTTCCTGGGCCAGCAGATCCTTGATTTCCTGCGTGGACAGTTTCTTGCCGAACCGCCCTTCCGCCATATTGGCCGTCACCCGCAGGGCAGTATCAACGCCCATGTCAGCGGAAATCAGCAGCTCTTCGAGCTGCTCCAGCATCTCGTCATCAAGTTCCCGTTTCACGGCCCCGGGCCCGGCACCCCCCAGCACGCGCGAGATCAACCCGGGGCTGGCGTCGGCCTTTGGCAGCTCTGCTTTCGGCGCTTCTGCAGCCGGTGCGGCACCCTCTGCCGTTTCCTCAACAATCGCATCCAGCCCGTCACTCAGCTTGTCAGAGCTGCGGGTCAGGCGGTTTTTGAGTTTTTTAAAGAAAGACATGGTGGCTCCCGGAATGCTCTTAAGTCTGAGTTAAGGCAGAGCGGGCGCAGATGGAAGGGGGGCTGCGAAATTTAGATACCACAGGCGTCAGAGATTAACCGGATAGGCCAGCAAAAACCCCGCCTGCGCCAGCCAGTATGTGGACCAGACCGCAAAAGGCGTGATGCGCCGCAATGGGTGGTCTTCGCGCAGCAGGAACATTTCAGAGGCCAGAATGCTGTCAGACACCATAAACAGGAACGCCGCTACAACCACACCCAGGTAACCGCCAGGCATCATCAGAGCAGCAACACCCATAGACAGGATAATCGGCACATAGATGCAGACCGCGATGCGCAGATCCCCGGCTTTCCGGTACAGCGCGGACATCATGAAAAGACCAAACAGCACCAGCCCGGCAACAATGAAAAGATCCGCCTGCGAAAGCCGGTGCAGCCCTGCCCCGCTGGTTGTCAGAAACAACGCGACATAGGCGATATGGGCCGATGCAAACGCCGCAACGCCCACAAGAAACTGCCCCTCGCTGTCACGCGACAACAGGTAATCCCCGACAGCCGAAAGACCCAGCGCAAGGATCAGCAGATCTTCTGCCCCGCCAAGATATCCGGCCACTGCCAACAACAGGACAGACAGGATTTTGACGATGCTTTTGGGCCAGCTTGCACCGCGATAGCAGTAGATAAAAAAATAAACCGCCGCCAGAAAGGCAGCGGTTAAAATCAAGATCATAACATCGGTGAAAAACATGGCGTCCCTTTCCGGCAACGCCATATGCCCGGCGTCAGATTTCGTCTGCGAAATGCTTCATGGTCAGACGGATCGGGTTTGGTGCGGCCTGGCCCAGACCACAGATGGATGCATCACCCATAGCCGTCGCCAGTTCCTCCAGCAGACCCTGATCCCATTTATCCGCCTGCATCAGCTTCACAGCTTTTTCGCAACCTACACGGCACGGCGTACACTGGCCACAGCTTTCATCTTCAAAGAAGCGCAGCATGTTCAGGGCTGCTTCTTTCGCGCTGTCCTTGTCAGACAGAACAACCACAGCAGCAGACCCGATGAAAGTGCCAAGCGGCTGAAGCGTGTCAAAGTCAAGCGGCACATCGTTGATATGCGCAGGCAACAGACCAGAGGACGGGCCACCCGGCTGATAGGCCTTAAACGCATGACCATCCAGCATTCCGCCACAGGCCTCGATGATGTCCGTAATGGTAGATCCGGCAGGCAACAGATGCACGCCCGGGTTCTTCACGCGACCAGACACAGAATAGCTGCGCAGACCTTTGCGACCGTTTTTCTCAACAGAGTTCAGAACTTGCGCGCCTTCACGGCAGATACGTGCCACCCACAACAGGGTTTCGACGTTATGCACAAGCGTTGGTTTGTTGAAAATCCCGACCTGGGCCACAAAAGGCGGACGGTGACGAGGTTCGCCACGTTTGCCTTCGATGGATTCGATCATCGCGCTTTCTTCACCGCAGATATATGCGCCCGCGCCACGGCGCAGTTCGATATATCCAGCTTCAACCATGCCCGCATCTTCAAGCGCTTTGATCTCACGACGCAGGATTTCCAGAACCGCAGGATATTCGTCGCGCATATAGATAAAGCAACGTTCCGCTTCCACAGCCCAGGCCGCGATCAGCATGCCTTCCAGCATCAGATGCGGAGTGCGTTCCAGATAGTAACGGTCTTTGAATGTGCCTGGCTCGCCCTCATCGCCGTTGACGGCAAGGTAACGTGTGCCAACATTTGCGCGCACAAAGCCCCATTTCATACCAGATGGGAAACCCGCGCCGCCAAGACCACGCAGGCCGGCTTCTTTCAGGTTGGCCTGAACCGCTTCCCAGTCGCCATTCGCGCGCAGGGATTTCAGCTCGCCATAACCGCCCTCAGCCTCATAGGCAGACAGGGTTTCGTAATCCGGGATATGCGCGTGGGTGTCCCCCGCTGCAATCGCCTTGTTCACCAGTTCAGGTGTCGCATGATCGATGTGGTTGTGGCCGATTTCCAGCACAGGTGCTGTGTCACAACGGCCCATGCAAGGCGCGCGCACAACGCGGATTTCGGACGCATCCAGACCGTCTTCCAACGTTTTTTGCAGCGCCTCAGAACCCGCCAGTTCGCAAGACAGGCTGTCACAAACACGAATGGTCAGCGCCGGTGGCACCGCTTCGCCTTCGCGCACCACGTCGAAATGGGCGTAGAAGCTGGCGACTTCATAGATTTCCGCCTGACCTGTGCGCAGCTCATCCGCCAAAGCGCGGATATGTGCCGCAGAAATATGGCCGAATTTATCTTGAATCAGATGAAGATATTCGATCAGAAGATCACGGCGATGCGGCGCAGCGCCAATCAGTTCCAGAACTTCACTGTGTGCCTGATCGTCAAGTTGACGGCCTTTGGGTGTGTGACGGCCTTTGCCCTTGCCTGATTTCCAGACCCCTGCTCTGTTATCCACGCCTCAACCTCCGTCGCTTGGCCGGAGAATCCGGCACCTGGCTATGTATTCGCGCGAATTTAACCCGCGCTCTGGGAATTGCCATTCAAAAAAGCGACAGTTTGGTGGCCAGAGGCGCAGTTTACGACGTTTTTCCCTCTGGCTTTGTCGTCGTGCGCCGGATAGCAATCTTACATGTTGTTCATTGAGTTTTCCCGCCGCTTCCCCATTGCCACCTATGGCCTGGTGATTTCTGTGCCTGTTGTTCTGTTGGTGATCGCCATGATATTTGGCGGCCTCTGGGCGTTGCTCGCGTTCCTTTCCGTCGCTTTATTAACGGCCGTGATGGATGAAATCCTGCCAACAGATCTGGCGACTTCAGATTCGCCGGAGGCGCTGATCGCCGCAGACCGACTTTCTGCCGCTCTGGCCGGTGTACATTTTTTCTTGCTGCTCCTCGGGGTGCGGGCCTTGTCCATGAACCAGGATATGGGGTTCTGGGCAACGTTGTTTCTGTTTTCCGCCCTTGGCCATTTCTTTGGTCAGGTCAGCAATTCAAATGCGCATGAACTGATCCACAGATCGGATAAGCTTTTGTTTAACCTTGGAAAGTGGGTCTATATTTCACTGCTGTTCGGGCATCACACATCCGCACATGTGCTGGTTCACCACCGCTTTGTTGCCACCCCGAAAGATCCGAATTCAGCGCATATGGGTGAAAGCTTCTGGCAGTTCTTCCCACGTGCCTGGAAAGGGGCTTTTCTTGCGGGCCTGAAGGCTGAAAGTGCGAGACTGCGTCACCGTGATGGCAAGGTAAATCCCCTCATTCACCCCTACACCCAATATCTGGGTGGCGCGGTTCTGATGCTGTTTCTGGCGTTTCTCATCGGAGGGCTGAAAGCTGTGTTCGTGCTGCTGGCCCTGTCGGCTTTTGCGCAGATGCAGTTGATGCTGTCGGATTATGTGCAGCACTATGGCTTGCAACGCGCGCCCATGGAAAATGGCAGGTATGAACCCTGCGGCCCGATGCACAGCTGGAACAGTCCGCATTTTTATTCGTCCCGTCTGATGCTGAACGCCCCCCGTCATTCAGATCACCACAAGAACCCGATGCGCCCCTGGCCGTCTCTGGAAATCACACCCGGGGAAATGCCGGTTCTGCCGCGTTCTCTGCCCACGATGGCAACCCTCGCCCTTTTTCCACGCCGCTGGTTTAAAGTCATGGACCACCGGGTTGCCGCCCTGTCATCCGGACACGAAACCGGACAGTCCTGGAGCCATAAGACATGAAATTGATTTCTGCTGTCAGCCTGTTTCTTCTGTCCACCCTGCCGGGCATGGCAAGTGAACCGCTGGGTCAAAAGGGCTTTCATGAGCTTACCAAAGGGCGCACATTTACCTTCAGTCTGAATGGCGAATTTTACGGGGCGGAAACCTATTTGTCCGGCAATCGCGTGATCTGGCAACGTCAATCGGGCGAATGCCTGCCCGGTCACTGGTATGCGCAGGGAAAACACATCTGTTTCATATATGAAAATCAGCCGGATCCGGTGTGCTGGGAAGTTTATGCCGAAGAAAACGGTCTGCGTGTGGTGTCAACATCAGGCACGGCAACCGAACTTGAAGAACTCAGCCGCGATGCAGCGCCCCTGGCCTGCCATCAGGAATATCTTGGCAGTTAGCCCTGCTATGCCTCAGAACAGGCTGCCCTGACCGCCATCCTCTTCACCACCGCCACGGATGATCTTAGGTTTGCGCCCTGCCGGTTGCGCAGTTGGTGCACCTGCCTGCCCGGTCACCAAAACCCCATCTGCGAACTCAATCTCAAGCGCTGCGGCCTGTTCGGCGGTCGCTTTACTGGTCACAAGATCCCCGTCCCCGCGCACAACGGCATAGCCACGCGCCAGCGTCGCTTTATAACCCAGCGTCTGGCGCAAACGATCCAGCGCTTCCAGTTTTTGCAGGCGATCCTGTTGCTGGCGTGTGGCCCGATCAGAAAGGCGCTGAAACAGGCCCTCTGCACTGCGAGACGCCTCGCGGACATGGCGCACTACTATCTCAGAGCGGAGCCGGTTTGATTGCTTGGAGAAGTCTTCTTTCTTCCGAGAAGCATAACGACCAGGAGCCGACGCAAGGCGTTCTGCCAACTTTTCCAGATCGGCTCGACGTTGGGTAATTCCCCCCTGCAGAGAGGCAACCCTAATTGCACCGGCGTGCTCCTGAAATCTTGCACGCTTCCTGGACACCTCGGTTCGCAATGCCAAATCCAGTTGTGAAGACCATCTGTCAAGTCGTTGTTGCGCTGTATTCACAAAGTTTTGGGGATCTGAAAGGCCACGGGAAATATCCCTCAGTCGTTCTCCACGCCGCGACAGACCTTGTGTCAAAGCTCTTGTTAACCGTGCTTCTTGCTCCGAAGTCCAGGCCAGAAGCTCCGCCCGCACCGGCACCGCATGTTCTGCCGCTGCCGTGGGCGTAGGCGCGCGCAGGTCTGATACGAAATCAATCAGGGTTGTGTCGGTCTCATGACCTACCGCCGAAATCAGCGGAATGTCTGATGCCGCCGCCGCACGGGCGACAACTTCCTCGTTAAATCCCCAGAGATCCTCAACCGAGCCACCCCCACGGGCGATAATCAGCAAATCAGGCCGTGGCAAAGCACCGCCGGGTGTCATCGCGTTGAACCCTTCTATCGCAGCCGCCACCTGAGGTGCACAGGCATCGCCCTGCACCGCCACCGGCCAGACCAGAACCTTGCGTGGAAAACGATCAGACAGGCGATGCAGAATATCGCGGATAACTGCGCCTGTGGGCGAGGTCACAACGCCGATGATTTCCGGCAGAAAAGGAATCGGCTGCTTACGTTCCGGCGCGAACAGGCCTTCCGCTGCCAGGGCTTTCTTGCGCTTTTCCAGCAGGGCCATCAGCGCGCCTTCGCCGGCGATTTCCACCGCATCCACTGTCAGCTGATATTTCGACTGCGAACCAAAGGTCGTCAGTTTGCCCGTGGCGATGACTTCCATCCCCTCTTCGGGCATTACCGCAAGCTTGGAAACCTGCCCCTTCCAGCTGACCGCATTGATCAGCGCGCGATCATCCTTAATGTCGAAGTACATGTGGCCTGAACGTGCAAGCGTCACACGGCCAACCTCACCGCGCACACGCACACGGCCAAAAGCACCCTCAATGGTCTTTTTGACCGCGCCTGCAATCTCGGAAACGGAAAATTCCGGTGCATTGCCACTGGTCTGCTTTTCAGGTGTCGGGTCTTCAAAAAGGTCGGACATATCGCGCCATACTTGTTTTGTCTTGCCGCGCACCATAGAACGCAAATCAACGAAACCCAAGACCACAGGTGGTGCCTTATGAATATCCTGATCCTCGGCAGCGGCGGGCGTGAACATGCGCTGGCATGGGCAGTGAAACAGAACCCGAAATGTGACCGGCTGATCTGCGCCCCAGGCAATGCCGGCATGGCGGTGATTGCGGAATGTGCGGCGTTTGACATCAATGATGGTGCTGCCGTTGTGGGGTTCTGTGAAGAAAATGCGATTGATTTTGTGGTGATCGGGCCGGAAGCACCGCTTGCCAATGGTGTGGCGGATCGTCTGCGCGCAGCAGGTGTGCTGTGTTTTGGTCCATCACAACAGGCGGCGCAGCTTGAGGCCTCCAAAGGGTTCACCAAGGAAATCTGTGATGCAGCCGGAGCACCAACCGCCGCGTGGAAACGCTTCACCGATGCGGAAAGCGCCAAAGAATATGTGCGCCAACAGGGCGCGCCGATTGTGGTGAAGGCCGATGGTCTTGCCGCGGGTAAAGGCGTTGTCGTTGCCATGGATGAGGCCGAAGCTTTCGCCGCACTTGATGATATGTTTGACGGAGCATTCGGTGATGCGGGCGCGGAAGTCGTGATTGAGGAATTCATGGATGGCGAGGAAGCCTCTTACTTCATCCTCTGTGACGGTGAAAACGCCCTGCCTGTTGGCACGGCCCAGGATCACAAACGCGCCTATGATGGCGATGAAGGCCCCAACACCGGCGGCATGGGCGCCTATTCCCCTGCCCCTGTTCTGACCGATGACATTGCCGCCCGCGCCATGCGTGAAATCATTGAACCCACGCTGAAAGAAATGGCGAAACGCGGCATGCCTTATCAGGGTGTACTGTATGCCGGGTTCATGATCAAAGACGGCCAGGCCCGGCTTGTGGAATATAACGCCCGCTTTGGTGACCCGGAATGTCAGTGCCTGATGATGCGCCTTGGGGCGCAGGCGTTGGATCTGCTTTTGGCGGCGGCAGAAGGGCGGCTTGATCAGGCGCAGGTCAACTGGGCTGATGATGTGGCGATTACCGTTGTGATGGCGGCGAATGGCTATCCCGGCGCATATGAAAAAGGCACTGCGATCAACGGGCTGGATGCCCTGCCAGAAGACAGTATGAATATGGTCTTCCATGCGGGAACATCTTTGCGCGAGAGGCAACTTGTCGCCACCGGCGGACGTGTTCTGAACGTAACCGCGCGCGGTGCAAATCTGGCAGAGGCACGCGACCGCGCCTATGCAATGATTGACCAGATTGAATGGCCAGAAGGGTTTAACCGTTCTGACATCGGCTGGCGCGCGCTTTAAGCAAACCCAAGTGGGGGCGCTGCCCCCACACCTGACAGAGAGCGCGAAGGACGCAACAGAATGGCAGGGAACACTTGTCACTCTGGTCTGGAATACTGCACGTCAGACCATCACAGTTGAAGATAACTTCGCCGCTATCCCGGATTAACGCTTCCTCTGTCAGAGTTTTTACAGGAAATCGGCCAGAACTGAAGCTGTGCCTGGCATACTCAGCGACAGTCCAGCACATCATTTATGCTGCTTTGGCCGCTATATGGCTTGACGGCCGTAGACGTCAGATCTGCACCATCAAAACGTGTCGCCATAATATTTCGCCAGGCAGTATCAACTGTGATCAGTTCGGGTCCATTGCCGCAGTCCCGCAGGCCACCCTGAATGAACGCATCACCGATCCGGTGATTGGTCAGCCCGTCAATGTTTGCGATTTCCACAAGCTCAGATCCCTGTAATCGCCAGAGCCGCAGAGTTTTAGCTAGATGCGGCCGGTCGACATAGGCGATTTCAATTTGGCCGTCGCCATCCAGATCCCCGGCGGCAACAGGGGCCAGCCAGCGGTTTTTGCGGCCAATGAACGGCGTGCGGGCTAACATTCCATCAAGCGTATAGATCGCAAGTGACGCGCCTTTTGTCACGCTGGTCAGAACAACAACAACTTCCGGGGTTCCATCACCAGTCACATCCCAGAGCCGGGGTTCAAGATCTTCAAAGACATGATCCGGCCATACAGAAAAACTGCGTCGGAACCGTTGTCCGTCCGTGTCTTCACTGTCGATCGCCAGAACAGTAAATTCAACGACATCCCCCAGAACCCCATGGGGATAGTCCGTCGTTTCTCCAAGAAAACGGGCGCCGGTGATCATCTCATCCGCAATCGCAGCCTGCGGCATCTGCCACAGGCACAGGGTCAGCAAAGCGCCGCGTATACTGTTGCGCCACAGGCGGGACATCGGACGCGGCGCCTGCATGATCAGATCTGTTTTTCAGGCATTTTCACGATCAGACCGTCCATCGCATCGGTCACTTTCATCTGACAGGTCAAACGGGAGGTCGCGGGATCCGGTTCAAAAGCGAAATCCAGCATATCTTCTTCCATCGCGTCCTTTGCAGGTACTTTCTCAACCCAGGCCGGATCCACATAGACGTGACAGGTCGAACAGGCGCAGGCACCGCCGCAGTCGGCTTCGATACCGGGAATATTATTGTCGCGCGCGCCTTCCATCACAGTCAGACCATTCGCAACATCCACAACATGTTCCGTGCCATTGTGTTCGATATAGGTGATTTTCGCCATTGTTACCTGCCTTCTCGCATCAGTAGGAATTCGTGAGAGAATCCTTAGCCCGCAATCGCGCGGCAATCCAGTCACAAAATCCGATGCCACCCCAGTAGCAAAGCTAATGTGTGCACGCAACACCGCAGGTTTACGCCAATCTGTTCGTCCCCGCTTCCCGGGCTGGTTTCCCAGTTTAAAACCGATTAACCTGCGGCAAAAGCACGAGGTCGCAGATGTCATTCAGGTTTTCCGGGAAAAACTTCATCCCCTTCCACAAGGCTGTGATCCCTGTCTGCATTGCCCTCGGCGCCTGTGTTTCCGATCAGGCAACATATCAGGCAACCGGCGACACAGGTGTGCAGATCGGTTACACACCGGATGCAGCCCCCGTAAACCGACGCACTGGCATGCCTGAACCCGGATGCTGGGCCCTGGACTACGAACCGGCCGTCACCGAAACCATCACTCAGAATGTGCAGACACAGCGCGAAAAACGGGATCGCGACGGGACTGTGACAGAACCTGCAATCTGGCGCAGCGAAACCACCACAAGAATTGTCACGCCGCGCCAAACCCTGAATTTTGAAACCCCCTGCGCAAATATGCTGACAGAAGAGTTTCTGACATCCCTTCAGCGTTCGTTACAGGCCCGTGGGGATTATGAGGGAACGATCTCTGGTCAGATGGATCGGCAAACCCGCATGGCGATACGACAGTATCAGGTGCAGAACGGGTTGAACTCTGCCTATCTGTCGCTGGAAAACGCCCGCGCCCTGGGGCTTGTCGAAGTCCCGCGCCCGCCAGAGACCGAAACATCAGCCCCTGAAACGCCCGAGACCGTGCCAGAACCAGACGTCACCGATATCTGACACAGGCTTACACCCCGAATACAAAAAGCCCGCCAGTTATAGCGGGCTTTTCTTTTGTCATTTTTGCAAAGATCAGTTGAGCGGCACAGCCACGAACCGTGGATCACCACCCCGGCGCACCAGCATCAGCAAAGACTTGCGGCCAGCATCACGGGCATCTTCGATCCGGGCTTCGAAATCTGCGATCGAACGGATCTGTTGCTGGCCTGCTTCGGTGATGACATCCCCAATCTGCAGGCCTTTCGCAACGGCCGCCCCTTCGGGATCAAGGCTCATGATCACCAGGCCTTCTGCGTTCTCCGGCAGCCCCATCTGGGCGCGCAGATCATCGCTGAGACCAGACAGTGTCATGCCCAGAATGTCGGACGTCTGTGGTTCTTCGGCCTCAGGCTTTTCCATCGGTGCGTCATTGCCTTCGGCGGTTTCACGACGGCCAAGGGTCACTAGCAAAGTCTGGGTGCCTTCATCGCGATAAACGACCACACGCACGGCTTTGCCTACCTCGGCATTTCCAACTTCACGCACCAGACCACGGGTGTCTTCCACATCAACACCGTCAAACGACAGGATCACATCCCCTTGTTGCAGGCCTGCCTCTTCTGCCGGGCCGGCAGGCACGTCGGTCACAAGCGCACCATTGGTGTTTTCAAGACCCAGGGCTTCGGCCACGTCTTCAGACACGTCCTGAATGCGCACACCAAGCCAGCCGCGACGGGTTTCCCCGAATTCACGCAGTTGGTCCACCACACGGGTCACAACATTGGATGCCATAGAGAAACCAATACCGATTGAGCCGCCATTCGGGGACAGGATCGCGGTATTCACGCCGATCACTTCACCATTCATGTTAAACAGCGGACCACCAGAGTTACCCCGGTTGATCGCGGCGTCGGTCTGCAGATAATCGTCATAGGTACCGGAAAGTTCGCGATTGCGTGCAGAGATAATCCCGGCAGACACAGAAAACCCCTGCCCCAGCGGGTTGCCCATGGCCATAACCCAGTCGCCCACGCGCATCACATCACTGTCACCAAATGGCACGAAGGACAGTGCGTCATCGGCCTCAACTTTCAGCAGGGCGATATCTGTGTTCGGATCTGTGCCAACCAGCGTTGCAGGCAGTTCTTCACCTGAGAAGAATTCAATCAGGATTTCATCTGCGCCCTCAATCACGTGGTTATTGGTGACGATGAACCCGTCTTCAGAAATCACAAAACCTGATCCCAGCGCCTGGCTGCGGCGCGGGGCCTGGCCCTGTCCACCACGATTCCGGTCATTAAATTCCTGGAAGAAATCTTCAAACGGGGATCCTTCGGGCACCACGGGGGACGGACCACCACGGGCCGCAACCGTGGTTGATGTGGTGATATTGACCACCGCGTTACTCACCTGATCAGAAAGATCGGCGAAACTGTCCGGGCGGGCATTCGCGCTGAGGGCCTGGGCCAACAGCACGACACTGGCCAGGATGGTCAGCCAGAATCCCTGCAGCAGGGATTTCTGTTGAGATTTGTGAACGGCAAGCGAAATTGCTTTGGGTTTCACGCCTGAACTCCTTTTTAAGGCGCGCCCGATCCCTGTGATCAGGCCGCGCAATCATCCGGCAATTGTACCGGGGTCTGAGTTTATACTTCGTGCCCCGGGGCAAAACTTCAAGCATTTTGCGGCAAAATCACAACAATCTGACAGGTTCTGCGCATTCCCTGCCTATGAAACGCAAAAGACCGGCAGAGTTTTGCCGGTCTTTATCACATTTCAGAGAGCGTTTGGATTATTCCGCAGGGGAAACACCGTTTGCACTGCCAAGGTAGTTAAAGAATTCGCTGTCCGGAGACAGAACCATCGTCGAATTCTCACCCTTCAGCGCATTGCGGTAAGCTGTCAGTGACCGGTAGAATTCAAAGAATTCCGGATCCGCACCGTAGGCTTCCGCAAAGATTCCGTTCCGGCGGGCATCCGCTTCACCCTGAATGATTTCAGACTGACGCTTCGCATCAGAGACCAGTTCAACCACCGTACGATCCGCAAGCGCAGTGATCCGCTGTGCCGCTTCACGGCCACGGGCACGTTCGTCGGTTGCTTCACGCACACGTTCTGCACGCATACGATCAAATGTCGCCTGCAGGTTTTCGCGTGGAAGGTCAGTACGCTTCAGACGTACGTCGATCACCTCAAGGCCCAGCGCACGGGCTTCAGCAATTGCAGCATTGCGGATACGCAACATCAAAGCCGCACGGTCCGAGCTAAGGATTTCGTTTGAGCTGACAGAACCCAGGATTTCACGGGTTTTAGAACGCAGGATGGAATCCAGACGACGTTCCGCAGCCGCTTCACCACCAGCGCCCACCGCAAGGCGGAACTGATTCACATCAGCAATCCGGTAACGGGCGAAGGCATCAACCACCAGGCGGCGATCATCACTGGGTGTGACTTCAAGCGGTTCAACATCGCGGGACAGGATCCGGTCGTCATAACGCACGACTTCGTCAACAAATGGCATTTTAAACGCCAGACCAGGTTCTTCTTTCACGTCAACCACGCGGCCAAAACGCAGAACCAGGGCTTTCTCAACCTCAGTCACGATGAAGACAGAGGACAGACCAACAAAGGCCAGAGCAGCCAAAACGGGCAGGATCAGAGCAGATTTACGCATCAGTTGGATCCTCCACGGCGCAGTTCATTCAACGGCAGGTAAGGTACAACCCCCTGCCCGGCACCACCGACGTCACTGTCGAGAATGATCTTATCGACATTCCCAAGCACTTCTTCCATGGTTTCCAGGTACAGACGACGACGGGTCACTTCCGGCGCTTTCTGATATTCTGTCAGAACCGCAGTAAAGCGGCTGGCTTCACCTTCGGCTTCGTTCACAACGCGGGCACGGTAACCTTCGGCAACCTCAAGCACCTGTGCTGCTTCACCACGCGCCTGTGCAAGAGCAGCGTTTGCATATGCATCCGCTTCTTTCTGCAGGCGGTCACGTTCCTGTTCCGCAGCCTGTACGTCACGGAAGGCATCAATCACGCTTTCTGGTGGATCAGCACGGTCAAAGTTGACCCGCACAATGTTCACGCCGGAATTATAGCTGTCGAGCGTGAACTGAATCAGTTCCTGAAGGCGCTGACCGATAGACGCACGATCCCGGTTCAGGATCGGTGCAAGTTCAGACTGTGCGATAATCTCGCGCATCGCGGATTCTGATACGGCAGCAATGGTTGAACCCGGATCTTTCAGGTTGAACAGATATTGCGCCGGATCATTGATGTTCCAGACCACCTGGAAATCAATATCAACGATGTTCTCATCGCCGGTCAGCATCAGACCAGCTTCAGAACCACGACCGCCCACACCGATTTCAACGGTCTGTTCGCGGGTCACCGGAAATTTCTGATAGGTCACAACCGGCCATGGTGCAAAGTTCAGACCAGGCCCACCGGTTGAGGAATATTCGCCAAGGAATAGTTCAACGGATTTTTCTTCCGGCTTCACAGTGTAGAAACTTGCGAACGCCCAAAGACCAATAGCGGCCATAATCCCCAGACCAATCGCGCCTTTGCCGATTTCAGGTGTTTGCGGAGCGCCGCCACCGGACCGGTTGTCACCGCCCCCGCCGCCGCCCATCAGAACGCGCAGCTGTTCGCGGCCCTTTTTCATCATTTCATCAATTTCGGGAACCTGCGGGCCGTCATTGCCCGGACGCTGGCCACTTGGACGGCCTTCGTTGTTTCCCTTGTTGCGGTCGTCGCCATTGTCGCGTCCGCCGCCTCCGCCGCCCCAGGGGCCGCCGTTGTTACCTGACATACGGGTTTGTTCCCTCTTTGGTCATGTGTAGAATTCTATATCCTAAGTGGACATATTCTGCGCAAAATTCAAGCCGGGAGGTTCCCCACCCGGCTTAAACCTTACGAATTATCGCGCAATACCACTTATCCCCCGATCACATGGGACGGTGTTTTCATGGTCACAAGCTCTTCCGCCATGGTCGGGTGCACCGCACAGGTCCGGTCGAAATCCTCTTTGGTTGCACCCATTTTCACGGGAATGCCGGCCAGCTGAATAAGTTCGCCCGCGCCATCCATCACCAGATGACAGCCCAGAACCGTGCGTTTGTGCTGATCGACCAGCAGTTTCATGAAAACTTTGTTCTCACGCCCGGCAAAACCGGATTGCATGGCTTTAAACGCCGTTGTGTAAACTTCCACCGGGCCATGCGTTGCGGCGTAATCCACCGCTTCTTCTTCCGTCAGGCCGGTTGTGCCAAATTCTGGCTGTGTGAAGACCGCAGACGGCACCAGTTCATGGTCCACCGGGGTCGGGTTTGCTTTAAACACGGTTTCGACAAAAGCCATGCCTTCGCGAATCGCAACCGGTGTCAGGTTGATCCGGTCGGTCACATCACCCACCGCATAGATGGATGGAACAGAGGTCTGGGAATAAGCATCGACCAGCACTTCGCCTTTACGGCCAAGGTTTACGCCGACTTCCGCCAGGCCCATGCCTTTGGTCGCAGGGACACGGCCTGTGCCGTACATTACCGCATCAAAGACCTGCGTGCTGCCATCTTTTGCAGTCACTTCCAGACCCGCATCGGTTTTCACGATTTTGGCCACATCTGCGCCCAGCTGCAAATCAATACCACGGGATTTCATCGCGTCGGCAATATGCGTGGCAGAGCCTTTATCAAAGCCGCGCAGGATCATTTCACCGCGATAGAACTGTGTCACCTTCACGCCCAGGCCATGCATAATGCAGGCAAACTCTGACGCGATAAAACCACCGCCCACAATCAGAATGCTGCCGGGCAGCTTTTCCTGCAAGAAGATCTCGTTTGAGGTGATCGTATGTTCAGCCCCTTCCACATCCGGGGTAAACGGCGTGCCGCCTGTCGCCACAAGAATATGTTTCGCAGTGATGTCCTGGCCCGTGGACAGGGTTACGGTATGGGCGTCTTTGATTTCAGCACGGGCATCAAAGGCTTCGACATTGTTGCTTTTCAGGATGTTGCGATAAATGCCTTCCAGGCGATCCAGCTCCGCATGCATTTTCGGGCGGAAGACATCCCAATCGAAATCACCAACGGAGGCTTCCCAGCCGTATGCCTGTGCGTCATGCACAAGATCTTTGTAGCCAGATGCAAAAACCATCAGTTTTTTTGGCACACAGCCGCGAATCACACAGGTCCCGCCCATGCGGTATTCTTCCGCCAGCGCCACTTTCGCGCCCTCTGCAGAAGCAACACGCGCTGCGCGAACGCCACCAGAGCCCCCGCCAATCACAAAAAGATCATAATCAAAACTCATGGGGCGGGGTCCTCTCCTGGGTGCCGGGCAGATCCGGCTTACTTATTCTCAGATGTCAGAAAACAGGTTCTCAGCGTCGCCGCCTTCCGCCGTTTCTTCCGTGATTGTTCCGGTATGTATGTCACGGATCTCTGTTTTTCCATCCCCGTAACCGATCACAACTGTGTCACATATATCAAGGAACAGTCCATTTTCCACAACACCGGGAATCTGGTTCAGCACAAGGGAAAGCTGTCGCGCATTGCCAATCCGTCTGAGATTCAGATCAAGAATGTGATTGCCTTCGTCTGTCACAAAAGGCGCATCACCCTGCATACGCAGAACAGAATCCCGTCCCAGCACATCCATGCCAACAAGCGTTTCCTCAATCAGGGCTTTTGTTGTCTGCCCCCCAAAGGCCAGAATTTCCACCGGCAAAGGAAAAGCGCCCAGCGTTTCTACCGCTTTTGCAGCATCGGCGATCACAATCATCTGGTCTGATGCCGTTGCCACAACTTTTTCCTGCAGATGTGCACCGCCACCGCCCTTGATCAGGTTCAGGTTGCTGTCAAATTCATCGGCACCGTCAATGGTCAGGTCAAGCCAGCGGGCTTCATCCAGTGTGGTTACTTCAATGCCTGCCTCACGCGCCAGGGCGGCTGTCCCTGATGACGTGGGCACGCCTTGTATTTTCAGCCCTTCTTCACGAACACGTTCGCCCAGACGTTTCACCATCCATGCAGCAGTAGATCCGGTGCCAAGACCGACTTTCATTCCGCTTTCGACAAACTCAGCCGCACGGCGCGCGGATGCATATTTCGCCCGTTCAATCGGTGACATCTCAACGGTCATGTGACTCCCCCCTCATGTACCTCTGCCTTATACAAATTGATCCCCCCTGAGGCGAGAGGGCAAATCAGTCATTTACCGGCTTATCTCCCGGTTCCTGCCATGTCCCGGTCGAAACGTTGCGTTGCGTTGCATCAAGTTGAATAACAACTGCCCCACACATGATAATAAGTCCCAGATAGCTGACTGCGCGCATGCCGCTGTCAACCCAGTTTATGCCCCAGTTTTTCATTTGCGTTCTGCCATTCTGTGATTCCTGCTTTCCCTCCAGGCTGCGCAAAACTGGTTAAGAAATCGTCGCCCGGCAGCAACGCCCGCCGCGCGACGCGTGAAATTCCGCAATATTCTGCAAATCAGTCGCTTTTATCGTGCCTGAAACGGCATCAGACCTTTAAACGATATGAACCAGCTATGGAGGCGCGCGTGTTTCTTTCCGTTTTCGATATGTTCAAGGTCGGCATAGGTCCGTCTTCAAGCCACACCATGGGCCCTATGGTGGCGGCGGCATTATTCCTTGATAAGCTGCGCGCAAGTCCCTTCCATGTTGCCGGATTGCGGGCGTCCCTGCACGGATCTCTGGCCTTTACAGGTGTCGGCCACGCCACAGATCGCGCGACGATTCTGGGTCTCGCGGGTTTCATGCCCGACACGTATGACAACGACAAAGCGGAAGCGGCCCTTGCCGATATCCGCAAGACAAAGAAGATTTCCCCTGAAGGTCTGGGCACTCTGCATTTCAATATCGAAAAAGATATGATCTTCGATTACGACAATGCGCTGCCGGGTCACGCAAACGCCATGCAGCTGATGGCGACCGATGATCAGGGCGATGTCATCCTGCGGGAAACCTATTATTCCATTGGCGGTGGCTTTGTAAAAACCGCCGCGGAAATGGAAAACCCCGAAGCCGATATAGCGCCGGGTTCAGAATTCCCCTTCCCGTTTGAATCTGCAAAAGCCATGTTGGAAATGGCTGTTGCCAATGGCAAAACCATTGCGGAAATGAAACGCGCCAATGAATTGGTACATCGGTCCGAAACTGAGCTGAACAAAGGCATGGACCGTCTTTGGGACGTCATGAATGACTGTATTGAACGTGGTCTGGCGACAGATGGTATTCTGCCTGGTGGCCTGAACGTGCGTCGTCGCGCCCATGGGATTCATGAAGCTCTGCTGGCAGAACGTGGCATGAACCAGCCTGCCCCGCACACGATCAACGACTGGATGGGCGTTTACGCCATGGCGGTGAATGAAGAAAACGCCGCCGGTGGTCAGGTGGTCACCGCCCCGACCAATGGCGCGGCGGGTGTTCTGCCTGCAACCATCCGGTATTGGCTGGATCACGTGCCAGGGGCCACACCATCTAAAATCGGTGATTTCCTGCTGACCGCAGCTGCGATTGGCGGGCTGGTAAAACACAATGCCTCCATTTCTGGTGCAGAATGTGGCTGTCAGGCCGAAGTCGGTTCCGCCAGCGCCATGGCGGCGGCGGGTCTTGCTGCGGTGATGGGCGCAACTCCACAGCAGGTTGAAAACGCCGCTGAAATCGCACTGGAACATCATCTGGGCATGACATGCGATCCGGTCAAAGGCCTTGTGCAGGTGCCCTGTATTGAACGTAACGGCCTGGGCACAATCAAAGCGGTTTCTGCCGCCTCTCTCGCCTTGCGTGGCGATGGGGAACACTTCGTGCCACTGGACAGTGCGATCGAAACCATGCGCCAGACCGGCGAAGACATGCACGAAAAATACAAAGAAACCTCGCTGGGTGGTCTTGCCGTAAACATCCCGAACTGCTGATCCAGGCACATCCGCCTGCGTAAACGACGTATGACCTCTCATGATCCTCATGAGAGGTTTTTTGTTACAGGCAGCGGAAAGTACAGAAAATCAGCTTATTCGATGGGGCTAATTTTAAATCTGAATATTGCCTGGAATATAATTCCAGATAAGGCCATTTTTGGAAACAATTCGCCAATTTTCAATACATTAGCCACTTCACTGTTGACGTGTGATTCGCAAGCTCTGTATCGGTTGAGTTGTGTAAAGCAGTAATAAGTAACTTTCGTCGGAGTTTGACGATATGACCATCAGGACAGGTGTTGTCGATTTTTCAAGGATGTTTTCCATCACGCCGCTGACACCGGCAAGCTTTGGCGGATCTCATCCAAACAATACAATGAATCTGACCAATATGGCTCAGGTCGGCACCGGCTTTGATTTCTCTGCAACCATGGACGACAAGAACGGGAATAGCTGGCTGAATTCCGGTGATGAACTGTTTACCACATTTCCGGGTGACAGCAGTGCAACCACACTTACACGGGTGCCGACAAATCAGATTTCCACCGCCGGGGGCAGCTTTGGTGCCGGCGCAGATTTCTCTGTCTGGGAAGATGCGTCCGGGGACATGTATATTCTATTCTCAGAGAATTTCGATCTGACCCGGATTTCGGCCACCGGCACGTTAACCCTGACGGAACAGGGCGATGCACCTGGCACCATGTCCGTCAACGATATCATCTGCTTTGCAGATGGAACCCTGATTGAAACACCGCACGGCCCGCGTAAGATCGAAGACCTGCGCGCCGGAGATCTGGTCTGCGTTGCAGGATCCCGCCCCCGGCCCATCCGCTGGATCAGTCATACGGCTGTTGACGTTGACTCATTGCGGAAGACCCCGAAACTGCGCCCCGTGGTCATTTCCAGAGGGGTCCTGGGGGATAGCCTGCCAACCCGGGATTTGCGCTTGTCCCGTCAGCACCGGGTTGTTCTGCGATCGCCTATTGTCGAACGTATGTTTGGCCAGAAAGAAATTTTCGCCCCTGCACATCAATTGCTGGATATCCCCGGCGTCTATACAGAAGATACATTGGCCCCGGTGGCCTATTATCACATCCTGCTTGATACCCACGAAATGCTGACTTCTGCGGGTATTCAATGTGAAAGCCTGCACACCGGTCCGCAGGCAATGAATGCGATCAAACCTGAGCTGAGAGAAGAGATAAACCGTCTGGTTCCGGATATCCCGGCCCAGAAACTGCACGCAATCGGCGCCAAACGTGCAAGCCGCCAACAGTTGCGCAACCTGATTTGCCGCTCTCAGACCAATAATAAGCCACTGTTCGAAAAGAGACTGACGGTTTAACGGCCGAAAGCGCGCTGCCTGAACTTGTATCCCTGCGCTTTGACGCCTAGCCTGCGCTTATGTCTGCAAGCTCCGCCATATCCCCAGCCCATTCTGACCGCCCTGTTCTGGGCATTCTGCTGATGCTTGGGTTCTGTATCTCCGCCCCCGCCGGTGATGCTTTTGCCAAAATTCTTGGCGACCGCCTGCCCCTGCTTGAACTGGTCATGGTCCGCTTCGCTGCGCAGGTCATTCTTCTCGGACCGTTGGTCTGGCTGCGCCACCTGCCATGGCGCAGCACCGGCCCTGTCACCTGGCTTATCCTTGTGCGCACAGTTCTGCATATTCTGGGCATCGGGATGATGTTTACCGCCCTGCGCTATCTGCCCCTGGCCGATGCAATCGCCATTGCGTTTGTCATGCCCTTTATCATGCTAATTCTGGGGTATTTCGTTCTGAATGAAACCATCGGACTTCACCGGATCATCGCCTGTCTGATCGGGTTTATCGGCACGCTTCTGGTGGTTCAACCCAGCTTCGCAGAGGTCGGCTGGCCCGCCCTTCTGCCGCTTGGTGTCGCGCTGGATTTCGCCCTGTTTATGATGGTCACCCGCCAGATCGCACGCAAAACGGATCCGATTGCGCTGCAGGCTGTTTCCGGCGTTCTGGCCCTGCTGATCCTTGCCCCGCTGACTGTGGCCGGAACGTTTCTGCCCGAAGGTAACACGCTCAGCGGTACTCTAGGTTTTATCCTGCCTGAACAAACCAGTTCTTACCTGTTCCTGTTTCTGATCGGTTTTCTCGGAACCATCGGGCATCTTTTGATGACCTGGAGCCTGCGTTACGCCCCTTCGGCCACTCTGGCCCCGATGCAATATCTTGAAATTCCCTTTGCCACTATCATTGGCTGGCTGATCTTCCGGGATGTGCCTGACGGGCTTGCGGCAACCGGCATCTGCATCACAGTGGCAGCAGGCCTTTATATTATCTTTCGGGAGCAGGCCATTGCGCGTGCAGCCCCGGCTTCTCAGTCAAAGCAGCCATAGCAGCCTTCAGCGCCAGGCGCGGCAGGATAACCAACATGCCCGGCGCATCACAATTCACAGACACCCGTTGTTCCTCTTGATCACCCGCAACTTTATTCGACGTTCCGATCAACGCCCCCGGTGCAAAAAGATTGCCGTTTAAGGGCCAGTGCAACCCGGTGCTTTCTGCGCGCACAGGGCACAGCGGCATCAGGGAAAACCGACTGCCTGCGGACAGGGTCATATGAGATTCAGGCGGCGCCAGAAACAAAATATCCTCTGCGCCCAACAGGATGCAGCGTTTCTCCGGAAAGGTCAGCAGGCCATGTAATGCTGCAAGTTCATGATCCAGACGTCCGCCCGTGAATCCCACCCCCAGAACAAGTGGGGATTCGATCCTGGATAAGGACTTTTCAAAATCCGTACTGTCCTGTTCTTTCACGTGGTACAACCGATCGGCAGGAACAGATGCCCGGGCCTCATCAGACAGCGAATCAAGATCCCCGATCACCGCATCGGGCAGCCTGCCAGCCGCAATTACATGCCCAGCCCCCCCATCTGCCGCAATAATTTTACTGGAAAAGCCGGTAATCAAATCGCGGTCATCTGCGCGCAACGGTCCGCCGCCCACCAGTAAAATTGGTGTGAAATCATATACAACGGTGTTTTTTTGGGCTAATTCTGAATTCATAAAGTTATGTGACATATTTCGGTCTTAAAATTATACAGGAAAAACCCGGATTTACATGTAATTCAGTAACCTTATCGCGAATAATATAGATCGCAGATATAAAAGCGAGTTGTCTGATGGATGATACCAAAAAAATTCTGACAGTTTCTTACGGAACCTTTTCCTGCACACTGGAAGGGTTTGATGACGCATTTGCGACCATGAAGCTGATCACCGAGTATTTCCGACAAATCGCGATAGAAGACCCCGGATTTGCCCAGGGGGCCGCCCTTCCCGATGCAGCCACAATGGAACTTCTGGCGGAACAGAACGCCGGTCATGACGTGCAGGCCGAAGTCGACGAACAAGACAATCTGATTCTACGCGCAGTCCCTTCAATTGAAGCTGAGGCTGCTGAGGCTGCTGAGGCTGCTGAGGCTGCTGAGGCTGCTGAGGCTGCTGAGGCTGCTGAGGCTGCTGAGGCTGCTGAGGCTGCTGAGGCTGCTGAGGCTGCTGAGGCTGCTGAGGCTG
>NZ_JADCKQ010000013.1 GCF_016123485.1 Halocynthiibacter styelae
CGCTGTCTGAGGAACAGGCGTCCTACATCGGCGTCACACCAGAAGGCCCTTTCAAGCCAGAACACTACCGCTACTAAGAGTCATAAAAAGCCAAAGAAACAGCCGCCATCTGGCGGCTGTTTTTGTTTGCAAAAGCTGACTGTGTGCAGCCTGAACTGAAAACCTAATGTTGGGTTTCCGTTTTTTCCACTGTGAAGAAGAAGTCTTCTGCTAAGTCCTTCTCTACCACTTCATCGGGTACGGAGGCCGGACCGGCGAGGAAGACATTCATCCCGAAATATTTGTGCATTCGTGACAAGCGCTGAAGGCGAGGGCTGTTCAGTTCTTCATAGAAGGCCGCATTTGCCGATGTTGCACGCAACTCGTTGATTTTCTCACGGTGTTTGCGCACAGAATATTCATGGGCGGCGGCAATCTCGGGATCAGACATGAGCTTTTCCAGCTCTGCACGCAGGGCCGGAAGCATACGGTGAATACTGCGGTCCTCATCGCCATTGTTATTCATCCGAAACCAATAGGCGAGACCCTGATCCCGTTCCACATGGTTCACCCGTCCGCGGTCTCGTTTCACGAGGAAGCTTTCTGAATTGCGCACGGCATAATGGTTCAGTGACACAAGATCATAGCCCCAGGTAGAAGTCGTGGAACGCCAGGCATTACGATAATCTTTCTGGGGCATCGGTTTGCCCGACCCGTTCACCCAGTTGATCTTATCGTAAAGCTGTGCATTCAGACCTTTGGGCCGATGCACGCCCATTTTCTTGAAGATACCAAGATTGCGATAAAGGGTTTTGAACCCCCAGGCCTGATGCGGACGGGGGCAGAATTCCGGGGCGCACAGTGTATAGGCCTCGGTGGTCAGTTCATCCTTGAAGTCTTCCCGATCACCATTGCCAAACAGCCGCCAGGTCATGGAAATCATATTCATGTCTGGCAGCGCTTCAAACAGACTTTTCAGAGTGCCATCCCCGGTTTTGATCGTGATGAATTCATCCACGTCAATATGTGTCAGCCAGTCGCTGGTCTGAACGGTTTCTTCTTCCATGGCGGCAAACATGGCGGCGTGCTGGGGTTTCAGCCCCATTTCACGGAAGGGATTCTGACGGTGCTGCAGATAGCCTTTTTCCTGCAACAGATCAAAGAACGTATCCGTGCCGTCATTACAGTCATTGGTGTAGACGTAGAAATCAGTCACCCCGATCACCCGGTGATAGGCGAGCCATTCCAGCAGGAACGGGCCTTCGTTTTTCATGCAGGTGACAAGGGTGACAGAACCCTCACGGATCTTTTTGGGTGCGGTTAACTTGGGTGGCAGAACCGGCTTATAGGCCAGAAGGTTTTCAGAGAGGGATTTAAGGGCGTCGTCGACAATCAGGCTTGATTTTGGGGCCAGCTTCCCGGTTTCAACCCCCGGATGTCGGATCGCCATGGCGCGATAGAATTGCAGGGGTAAAGAGGTGCCTGGATGAGCTTTGGGAATGTTGCGTACGCGCCAACGTAGCTGAGGTGCGATACGTGAGGGTACAACACACCAACGCGGTAAAACACTGCTTTGATCAAACTGGCGACAGATGTGGTCACCGAAGCGCGGCAGGCCTTTGTCGCGGGATCTCCAGGGAAAACACAATGTTCCGGCCAGGGGCAGGAATTCTCCAGAGCTCTGCTTTGCCTCATCAAACAGGGTGCTGTCAGGAATGGGGGGAACAAAATCACTGACATCCAGGTTGGCCACTGCTGCAGCCTCATTCAGGTAGGCGTGGCGGGCGTATTCCCAGATTTGCATGGCGGCCAGCGGACTGGTTTCGGGATCTGCTTCAGGTAAATCCATCCGGTCCTTGCCTGGGGCAGTCGGGCAGTTAAACGGGTGTGTTGCAGGGGGCAGATCTGGTGCGCCGAGTGGTGCGTCAAACTCCAGGCAGATCAGCTTTTTCAACGCTTTGATACGCTTACTGCGACGAATAACTTCGCTTATCAGTTTTTCGGCATCGCCGCGGAAAAGAAGAAGTACGCCTTCCAGCCCATGATGTTCTACGTAGTATTGCAGCCACATCATCACAGATTTTGCGGCCTGGCCGTTCACCTCTGCGAAAAGCACGTTCATGCCCCGAAAAGCTTCGGTCTGGACTGGGCGGGGTTTCAGAACTTTCTTCTCTCCGGCGACGGAGATCATCAATGGTTCGTCTGGTTGCAGATCGTTGAGGAAAACAACGGGTGCATTGCCCAGGGTAAAGCGCGTTTCTTCGTTCAGGTTTTCGCTGAACTCAATATCTTCAATGTCGGTGTCATTTTTGAAGAAAGCTTTGGCACTTTGGTCATCAGTCAGGATGTCCAGCAGCGTCCCTGCGCGAAATGAATGGGTGGTGATACGTGTATGTACGCGAGAGGCCGTGAGATTTTCAGACATACATTCGTACCTTATCATTTCAGAAAAACAAACTATCTGCCGTTTTATACTAGATGATTGCAGCATTGCCAGACCAAGGTAGGAAGGGATGAAAAAAACCGACACTTGTTGTCATTCCAAAAATCACCTACGCATAGGGTGTTAACAATGGTCGTTTTGTCGGAGCTTTTTGATGCCTGTTGCTCTCATCACCGGATCTGCCGGGTTCATTGGTTTTCATCTTTCAGAACTGCTGCTGAAATCAGGATATAAAGTCATCGGTTTTGATGCGATGACGGATTACTATGATGTATCCATGAAAACAGATCGCCATGCGCTGCTGGCGGAGTACCCGGAATTTGTAGCGGTTGAAGATCGTCTGGAGCGGGACGGCGCGCTTATGGATCTGATGGCGACCTATAAGCCCGATGTTGTTGTGCATCTTGCTGCGCAGGCAGGTGTGCGTTACTCAATCGAGAACCCGGAAAGCTATGTTGAAGCGAACCTTATAGGTACGTTCCGTTTGCTGGAAGCGGCGCGCGCCCATCCCCCGCAACATATGCTTCTGGCCTCAACCTCATCTGCCTATGGGGCGAATACGGAAATGCCCTATTACGAGACCCAGAAGGCTGATCACCAGGTGTCTTTCTATGCGGCCACGAAGAAGGCCAATGAATCCATGGCCCATTCTTATGCGCATCTGTACGATGTTCCGGTTACGATGTTCCGGTTCTTCACGGTCTATGGCCCCTGGGGCCGGCCGGATATGGCGCTTTATAAGTTCACCCGCAATATCCTGAAGGGTGAGGCGATTGATATCTATAACCACGGCGATATGCAGCGTGATTTCACCTATGTCGAAGATCTGGTAATACGGATTAAATCCCTGCTGGATCGGGTGCCTGTTTCAGGTGAAGCGGTCAGCGAACGTGACAGTATCAGCCCTGTTGCCCCTTATCGCGTGGTCAATATTGGTACCGGCGCGCCACAGCAACTGCTTGATTTCATCACTGCGATTGAAAGAGCTCTCGGCAAAGAGGCCATTCGCAATTATATGGATATGCAGCCTGGGGATGTGCATGCGACCTGGGCGGATACCGGCCTTCTGAACGATCTGATCGGGCAGGCGCCGGTTACGGATATTAATGTCGGGGTCGGGGCCTTTATTGCCTGGTATCGCGACTATTACAAAGTTTGAACGGATGAAGAGTAAAGGATCCTCCTGATGCGTATCGCAATGATTGGAACCGGTTATGTGGGCCTTGTCTCTGGTGTCTGTTTCTCAGATTTCGGCCATGATGTGATCTGTGTCGATAAGAACCCGGAAAAGATTACCAGCCTGAATAACGGTGAAGTGCCGATCTATGAACCGGGCCTGGATGAACTTATGGCGAAGAATGCCGCTGCCGGCCGTCTGAGCTTTACCGAAGATCTGACCACCGCTGTAAAAGAGGCGGATGCGGTCTTTATTGCTGTTGGAACGCCTTCACGCCGTGGCGATGGTCACGCGGATCTGTCTTACGTTTATGCGGCAGCGGAAGAGATTGCCGGAAATCTGTCCGGCTATACTGTGGTTGTGACGAAATCCACCGTGCCTCTTGGGACAAACCGTAAGGTGCGCCAGATTATCCGCAAAGCAAACCCGGATGCGGAATTCGATGTGGCTTCTAACCCGGAATTCCTGCGTGAGGGGGCCGCGATTGATGACTTCATGCGTCCGGATCGTGTGGTTGTCGGTGCCGAAAGTGACGACGCAATTGAGGTGATGAACGAAATCTACCGCCCGCTTGCGCAACGGGATTTCCCGGTTCTGGTCACTGGATTGGAATCTGCGGAAATGGTGAAATATGCCGCCAATGCCTTCCTTGCGACCAAAATCACCTTCATCAATGAAATTGCCGCGCTTTGTGAACGTACCGGCGCCGATGTTGCAGAGGTTTCCAAAGGTATGGGGATGGATGCACGTATTGGTCCGAAGTTTCTTCAGGCAGGGCCAGGTTATGGCGGGTCATGCTTTCCGAAAGACACCTCAGCCCTGGCACGTATTGGCCAGGATCATGCGCGCCCCATGCAGATCGTTGAAACCGTTATTCAGGTGAATGAAGCGGTGAAACGCAGCATGGTCGACAAGCTGTTGGATCTTTGTGACGAGAATTTTAACGGCAAGAAGGTCGCAATCTTTGGCGCGACGTTTAAGCCTGACACGGATGATATGCGCGACGCGCCCTCGCTGACGATTGTTCCTGCTCTGGTGGGGGCTGGTGCAAAAGTGCGTATCTGCGATCCTCAGGGGCAAAAGGAAGGTGAAGAGCTTTTGCCCGGGGCCACCTGGCATGAGAACCCTTATCAGGCGGTACAGGGCTGTGATCTTCTGGTGGTATTGACGGAATGGAATGAATTCCGCGGCCTTGACCTGAAGAAGGTCGTGAAGAAAATGAACACGCCGCACCTAGCGGATCTGCGCAATATCTATGATGAAAAAGATGTCAAACGCGCCGGATTTACGGCGTTGCAGCCTGTGGGACGTCAGGGCTTCAGGAAAGAATAATTCTGTTCCAGGTTCACCAGTGGGGCGTTGAAAGGAAAAAACATGTGCGCTGCGAAAGCAATCAATCATAACTTTCAGACGACTACGAAGAAAACCCGTGAATTCAGGACATGGTTTCGTGGTGACCACACACATTTCAATCCGACCCGGGCGCAGCTGGTGACAGTGGGCGGCGTTCCTGAGTATGTGCTGAAAGGCTGGTTGCCGGAAAAACCCCTGATTAAGCCAGATACACAGATCACAGCTTTTGGGTCCTGTTTTGCGGCCAATATTTCCAATTGGTTATCCGGACGAAATTTCCGGGTGTTGAATAAGGAAGAAGATGCCAAGCGCGCTTATGTGGTAAGCTGTGGTGAAGGCATGGTAAATTCCTTTGTGATCCGGCAACAGTTTGAATGGGCCTGGGAGGACAAGTGTTTCGATCAGCCGCTATGGCATGGGTATAACGCCCAGGATTACGGGTATGATCCGGAGATTCAGGCAGAAACCAAACGCATTTTCGACGAAACAGATGTGTTTATCCTGACCTTTGGCTTGTCAGAGGTCTGGTATGACGAACCTACAGGAAATGTCTTCTGGCGTACCATTCCGAAAGATGTCTACGATCCGAAACGGCATAAGTTCCGGGTTTCTACTGTGGGTGAAAACCGTGAAAATCTGGAAGCAATCTATAAGTTGATCCGCAAGCACCGCCCGGATGCCAAAGTGATCATGACGCTGTCCCCTATCCCGCTTATTGCGACGTTCCGGGATAACTCTTGTCTGACATCAAATTCGGTGTCCAAGGCCGTTCTGAGAGTGGCGATTGATGAAACCGTGCGCAAGTTTCAGGATGATGGCTACCTTTATTACTGGCCTTCATATGAAATCGTAACGGACGTTCTGCAGTTGCCATATAAGCCAGACCGTCGCCATCCACATATTCCCGCACTGAATTACATTATGACATTGTTTGAACATGTATGGTGTGAAGCTGGTGAAGATAACCCCCCGCCGTCTTTGGAAGAAGCCTGGATTATTGCACAATCCGTGTCCGGCATTCTGCCTGCGGAACTGGAAGGAATTATTCGTCACAAACGTAAATGGAGGTTGCGTCAGATGGTAAACCGGGAAGAGCCTTTTTCATCTGACCCGGAGCTTGATGCGGTCTTCCGGGCACATTTGCGAGAAACTCTGAGCAGGTGGGATCGTGAGTCAGTCACTGACGATCCCACCTGATTGGGTGCGGAACAGGACATAGAGGCCTGTTCTCAATGGAAAAGTAATATGGAGCTTGCGACGTCAGAGACGCGCAAGGTTTTCAAGATAGGCGCCATATTCGTTCTTTTGGTACTTTTTGGCACTTTTCAGCAGTGTTTCCCGGTCAATCCACCCGCGTCCAAATGCGATTTCTTCAGGTGATCCGGTTTGCAGGCCCTGACGTTTTTCAAGGGTGCGTACAAAATCACCAGCATCCAGAAGGCTGGTATGAGTTCCGGTGTCCAGCCATGCAAATCCGCGACCCATGCGTTCGATATTCAACCGACCTTCAGCAAGGTACTGATCCAGCAGGGATGTGATTTCCAGCTCATTCCGTGAGGAAGGTTTTACCTGGCGTGCTTTTTCTGGTGCGGTTCCATCAAGGAAATACAAACCGGTTACAGCAAAGTTCGTCGCAGGCTTTTCCGGCTTCTCTATGATTGATCGGACTGCGCCTGTTTCATCGAAATCTACAACACCGTAGCGTTCAGGATCTGTGACCTGGTATCCGAAAACAGTACAGTCAGTACGCCGGTCAGCGGCCGCCAGAATATCTGTCAGGCCCTGTCCGAAGAAGATGTTATCCCCCAGGATCATGGCGGAAGGTGCGCCATCCAGGAAATCTTCAGCAAGAATGTAAGCCTGAGCAAGCCCATCAGGGCTTGGCTGTTCAATCCAGGTAAGCGACATGCCCCATTGGCTGCCATCCCCCATCAGGCGTCGAAACTGTGGGCCATCTTCCGGTGTGGTGACCACAGCAACCTCGCGGATTCCGGCCAACATAAGAATCGAAAGCGGATAGTAGATCATCGGCTTATTGTAGACCGGCAGAAGTTGCTTTGATACCGCTTCGGTGATTGGATAAAGCCGGGTGCCAGATCCGCCTGCGAGAATAATGCCTTTACGTTTCGTCATAGCTGGTTGTCCTCCGGACAGGCTGTGTTTTTCAGGTGTAACCCACAATGTTTTCCAGGCAATGGATATAGAGATCCCGCATAGCCGGATTCTCTAGTTCAGCACTAAATCGTTTCTGATGTCTGCCGAAAGACCGCTCTGTAAGTTCCGATAGCTGATTTCCCGCCATGGCATCCATTCTGGCCATTTCTTCCTTCAGCTTTGCGCTGCGGTCAAACAGCACAGAATCACTTTCTGAATTATAGTTATGTATGTCCCAGTACCGGGTGTTCACCTGGTTCTCGACCTGATGCGCGCGACCTCTTGCAACTTTCAGAGTGAAGCTTTGGGCGTCTTTAATGATGTAGTGATTTACCTGCGCAAGCGCCCGATTTCCCGGATCCATGCTGCGCCAGTCTTCAAAGCGGAACGTGCCTTTTGGCATTCCGGAACCATTTACAAAGGTCGTGTCCTCATGGTTTTCTTTCGGGACAGGACGATGCACGCCTGGTCTGCGAAAGCGATCCGGACGAAAGAGAGCTTTATGTGGGGAAGGGGCTTTTGACACCCGATCATGTGCTTCTGCACCAATAAAGCGTTCGGTGACCAGAGATGGGCTCATCTTTGTCTGAAAGCTGCTTCCAAAGCGTTTCCAGTTGATGAAAACCTCGTCGGTTTCAGGTAGGGCGTCAATAAGGGCCTGAATGGTCTGGTCCCCGGTGTTAACAACCAGGAATTCATCCATATCCAGTGCCATTACCCAATCTGCATTCTGGTATTCATCCAGGAGGGTGACACGTCTGTAGGCGCGGACCTGATGCATATTCGGGTCTGCATCGTTGTAGAAATATCTGATTGCCCCAATGCTTTCCAGCACCTTGAGGATAGCATGTGTCAGATCGGATGAATCGTTCTGATACACAATAATATTATCGAACCCAACAAGGCGATGATGGGCAACCCATTCCCAGAAAAATGGCCCTTCATCTTTGGCAATAGTGACAAGAGTTGTGGCGTGCATGTCTGACCTTCTGTTTTTACGGAGTTCTGACCGGTTCACATTAGGAACCGGCCAATCATCGGCGTTACAGAGTTATCGTTTATTCACGACCAGAACCTGGTCTTTCCGGCGTTTATCAAACTGCGCCTGATAGACGAAACAACCGGAAATATCGTGACGATGGGCATTGAAAGCCGCAGCAACTTCCGGATCTGAATGGCTGAAGACGCCTGTTTTCAGATAGGTCTGGAAGAAGTCTGCCGTTTTGGTGATACCCGGCTTTTCCATCACGTCAGGCTGCCAGCGAAGATCTTCGATAACATACAAGCCACCGGATTTGATCTTTGGGAAAAGTTCCAGGAAGCCGTTTTGCTGGTGGTGTGACGCATGGCTGGCATCATCAATGATGATGTCAAATTCTTCCATTTCCTGTGTGGCATTGCGGATATTTTCGCGGGTATCCATGTCACAACGATGGAAGGTAAACCGGTCATCTTTAAACCAGCTGAAATCTGATACATCCAGCCCGTGGATATGAGCTTTGGTAAAATACTCAAGCCAGATACGGATTGATGGCAGGTCGGTGGTTTCACGATCTGCGTGGTTTCCGTGTTCCGGACCACCGATCTGCAGGCCCATTTCAAGGAAATCAATTTTCCTTTTACGGTAAGGCAGGAAGAGCATCTGATAAAGCTCAGTGTAACGGTGCTTGTTAGACCCTTTGTCAGAGCCGTACTGATCCGCGAGATCAGTCAGGTTTACCTGACCGCGTCCGTATTTCTCGGATGCGGGGACTGGTTCGGTCAGCGGGGCAGATACCTGAGCCGGAGCAGTTTCCTGGACAGCGGCTTCTTTCTGTGCGCGTGACATTGGCAGTGGGGCAGCAGCCGGATCAATGTCATGTTTCACCAGAAGTTGACCCAACAGGCTTTTGCGATGTGGTGCGCCGCCTTCTTTTTCAACAAGGCGCGCACGCATACGGCGGCCATAAAGGTGAACTGAATAGGTATCTTCTGTTATATAAGGAGACGTATCAAAGTTCCGCTTCAGCATCATGCGGCGATCTTTGAACGTGAAGGGATATAGTCCCTCCTGAGGCAGAGCGAATTTTGCTTCGCCGGTTTTGTGAAGGAAATGCGTTACAGCATGTGGGCCCCAGACGCCCCAGGGCTGTTCGCTTGCGTGAACAGGGTTGCCCGCGTCCTTCTTTTCCTGAAGTTCGCGTTCGTATTCTGGCCCATAGTAGCTTGGGATCGCAAATTCATCGCTGGTGAATTCCAGAAGCTCGCGCAGAGTTTCGCTGTCTGCAGGCAGGCCCAGAACACCACCGTTGATGTGGGTTTTGGATTCCCAGCCATAGAAATGCCCGTTGGGTGTTTCAAAGGGTTTCATGCAGTAGGCGTCGGTATCTGCCCAGATCGTATTCTGGCTTTGCTCCAACATTTTATAGCGGAAAAGGTCTGAATGAAGCGCAGGGCTGCCTGTGCGTTCGTGCTTCAGGAAATTTTTCTGTGGCAAAATTGTATTGGCGTCTGCCAGTTCAATGCCGGCCGGTACATTTTGTAGTGGGCCGTAGTGGTACAGAATTACTTCATGCCCCGCATCTACAAAGGACTTCATGCAAAGCTGTTCCAGAAAGCTTAGCGAGCCTTCCATCCACAGCGCTGAGATTGTCGGAAGTGAAGCCATTGTAACTCGCTCTCTGCTAAAATCGTGATTGGCTATCCTTACTATAGGATCGTTGGTGAAGGCAAATGGCGAAATCAGGGCGTTTTTGCGTCTGTTGTAAGTGATGCCTGAAGTACACAGATAGCGTGATGTAGCTGGGTTAAACTGCA
This sequence comes from Halocynthiibacter styelae, assembly GCF_016123485.1. Lineage (GTDB taxonomy): Bacteria > Pseudomonadota > Alphaproteobacteria > Rhodobacterales > Rhodobacteraceae > Halocynthiibacter > Halocynthiibacter styelae. The sequence goes on from NZ_JADCKQ010000013.1 coordinate 9,903, forward strand.
GAAAGTCGCCCGTAATCTGCAGGCCATGACCTGTGTTTGGTTCTGGCTGTTGATCTGCTTTCAATTGCCAGGAACGGCGGCAGTTTGTGTCGCTATGATATTAAGGAACAGCTTTGGTCTGAATACTGGCCAGAACTTACCCCCTCACAACGTATGTGAAGGGGTTTTAGGGGGGCGGTGCAAAGCTGTTTTTTTTGTTTTACTGGCTGGCGGTCCCGAGGCGGCTTCCAACGCCGTCCCGGTCTTGCAAAGCTTTCCACCAGGTTTCGTTTTCAAGATACCAGGTAACGGTTTTGGTAAGGCCTTCTGCAAGTGTGACGGATGGCTTCCAGTTCAGTTCATTCATGATCTTTGACGCATCAATTGCATAGCGCATGTCATGCCCCGGCCGATCTGTAACAAATGTAATTAGATCGGCATAAGGATGTGGCCCGGGACGCATGTCGTCAAGTATGGCGCAGATCATCCGGACAAGATCAATATTGGTAGCTTCGTTGTTACCGCCAATATTATAACTTTGCCCTATACGCCCTTCAGTTGCGACCTTTATCAATGCCTCGGCGTGATCTTCGACGTACAGCCAGTCCCGCACATTAATGCCATTACCATAGATGGGGATCTCTTTGCCGGCGAGCGCATTCAGGATAACCACCGGGATGAGTTTTTCTGGGAAATGATAGGGCCCATAATTATTAGAGCAATTGCTAAGCACCGTTGGTAGCCCATAAGTGCGCTGCCATGCGTTCACCAGGTGGTCACTGGCAGCTTTTGATGCGGAATACGGGCTGCTTGGATCGTAGGGGGTTTCTTCATGAAACAGCCCTTCGGTGCCAAGGCTGCCGAACACCTCATCTGTAGAGATATGATGAAATCTGAAGCTGTCAGGCTGTCCCCGGCTGGTCCAGAAACTGCGGGCAGCTTCCAGCATATTATAAGTGCCGGAGATATTCGTTTCGATAAAGGCCGACGGGCCATCTATCGAGCGGTCTACATGGGATTCCGCTGCAAGGTGCATGACGACATCCGGGTGAAAATCTGCGAAGGCCTGATCCAGGGCGGCGCGGTCGCGGATGTCACATTGCAGGAAACTGTAATTGGGGGAATCTGCAATAGGTGCCAGGTTTTCAAGGCAGGCTGCATAAGTCAGGGCATCTAGGTTCAGAACTTCATGTCCGACAGAAATTGCGTGCCGGATAACGGCAGATCCAATGAAGCCAGCGCCGCCAGTGATAATAAACTTCATGATTTGCTCCCTTTTCCGAAGAAGCTGCGAACGGATTTAACGATATGATCCGTAGCCTCTTCTGACTGATGAGGGCTGATAGGCAGCGAGAGTACTTCTGCAGCGATTTTACTGGCTTCAGGGAAGCGAGATGCCTGATCGGAAAACTCCTGGTATGCTGGTTGTTCAAAGCAGGCACGGGGGTAATGCGTTACGGTCTGCACTCCGGCGGCAAGCAGGTGATCTGCAAGTGCCTGGCGTTGTTCTGTCCGAATGACATAAAGGTGCCAGACAGGATCAGCGAAATTTGGAACGGCTGGCAGGGAAAAAGGCAGGTCAGAAAGGGCGTCGGAGTAAGCGACCGCAATGGTTTTGCGGCGCTCGTTCCATTCGTCCAATACCCCCAGTTTTACTGAAAGCACGGCAGCTTGAAGGGGATCGAGACGGGAGTTTCCGCCCGGTAATTCGTGATTGTATTTTTCACGCGATCCGTAATTTCCCAGCATCCGGATCTTTTCTGCAAGTTTTGCATCATTGGTGGTGATCCCGCCGCCATCGCCAAGGGCGCCCAGGTTTTTCCCGGGATAAAAGCTCCAGGCGACGACATCTCCGTGTGCGCCGATCCGCTGCCCTTTATAGCGGGCACCCTGTGCCTGAGCAGCATCTTCCAGAACTTTCAGCCCGTGTTTGCGGGCGACTTCTGTAATGGGTCCCATATCTGCGGGCTGGCCGTACAGATGTACAGGAATGATGACTTTGGTTTTATCAGTGATCGCAGCTTCGATTTGCGCCGGATCAATATTGAACAGCCCTGGTGCGGGTTCTACCGGAACCGGTGTTGCACCTGTCTGAGAGACGGCAAGCCATGTGGCAATATAGGTATGTGAGGGGACGATGACTTCGTCTCCGGGGCCGACATCCATGGCGAGCAAGGCAAAGCGCAAAGCTTCAAGGCCGTTTCCCACCCCGACGGCAAATTTCGCGTCGCAATATTCCGCAAACCGGTTTTCGAATTCAGTAACTTCCGGGCCGCCAATATACTGGCCTGAATGCAAGACACGTGTCATTGCCGCCTGTAGTTCAGCTTCCAGTTCCAGCGTTCCGGCGCCAACATTCAAAAAAGGGATCATAAGTAATAAACCTCAGAGTTCTTCGATATCAAAGATATAGTCATCGGGATCATAGGGGTGGGATGCCAGTACAAGGCAAACGGCATCTGACGAAAATTCAGTCAGTTCCCGCCAAATTCTGGGGCACATATACAGACCCTGATCGGGACGAGTCAGGCGAATTTTCTTTTTCGCATTTCCGTCATTAATGGTGATGGTGAAAGATCCGGAAATTGCAATGATCAGTTGTTCCAGTTCTTTGTGAGCATGGAGGCCGCGACTGACATCATCCGGCGCGTCGTAGAGATAATAGACGCGTTGAATGTCAAAAGGCAGATGTTCACCTTTTTGTACAAAGGACAGGCTTCCGCGAGGATCTGAGAATTTCGGCAGATCGATAAGTCTGCATTCTTCAATCGATCTTCGCATACTGTACCCTTTGTGCTTCACTCGTTTATATTGTCACTTGGTGCGGGTGATTTACTTCATGCCCCTTTGGATCTTATGTATGATTTTCATCTGGAACTCAAACCGCAGATTAGATGAAGACTGTAGTTTAATAAGAACTAGTACAATCAGGACATAGCATGTCAGATAAAGATACCGAAAGTAATCCGGAAGTCGTGTCATTTGCGGTGATCGCTTACATGCAGGAAGACTCTGTCAGGGGCGCGATTCAGGCTGCATTTGATCAAACGCATTCCCCACTGGAAATTATCTTGTCAGATGATTGTTCTGGTGACCGGACGTTTGAAATCATGGAAGAAATGGCTGCCGCCTATCAGGGGCCCCATAAGATCCGTCTGAACCGGAATGAAAAAAACCTTGGGCTGATTGGCCACGTGAACCTGTTGTTTGAACTGGCTGAAGGGACGTTGATCATTCCCGCTGCCGGCGATGATCTTTCCATGCCTGACCGGGCAAAAATCCTATACGAGGCGTTTGAGAAAGACCGGCCATTTATGATGGACACGCCTATTTTTCAAATGGATCAGGAAGGTAACATTGTGGGGGGCGTTCATAGTCGGGCCGCCGAGGTTGCCGGACATACGACCGAAAAGGCGGCTCACACGATGCGATCTGTCATTGGCGCTTCGGCTGCCTGGAGCAAAGAGATGTATGATCTGTATGGCCCGATCACAGAACCCGGAACCTATGAAGACGCGGTATTTTATTTCCGGGCAAAACTGGCAGGGCGCTTTCTGCATGTTCCTGAACCCCTGGTGACGTATCAAAAGGGTGGTATGTCCTGGCAGCGGGCGGCGGATGAACGTCTTGCGCGCCTGAAAAAATTTCGCCTGCGTGTCGCCACCTGGAAACAACGTCGCAAAGATCTGCGCACTTTCTGTCATCATGTGGAAAATAAGTTGATGGATGCAGAAGCTGCGACACTACCTTCTATTGAACGCCTGGAGCGCCTTGTAGAAGGGAAGCACTGAACGTTTTCCAATTTTGAAATTCTTGATCCGTTGCGCACGCAGGCAACGGATATGTTCGCTTGTGCAATCAGATATGGCTGCTGTTTTCAGGGTTGTGTTGGCCTTGCTGTTGCAGGTTGTTGAGCTGGTCTCACTGGCGTGCGCACGATTAAGAATATTGCAAATTTTATTCAGGATTTTCATTGGTGAGCTTTTCAGCGCAGAGCTGTGAGCGCCCGATGTTGTAGCTGAAGTACTGATTACCTGGCGGCCAGCTGCACCATGGGGTGGGGGGTGTTCCTTGTTGGGTGTTCAGAAACTCAGCGCGGCATCCGTAAGCGAATGTCAGAAGGAAAACCGGAATGAAGCAATCAATGGTATGTCAGCTGTTTCAGGCAAGCAACACGGTCCCGGCGGAAATGTCGGGCAATACACAACACAAGAATATGGACAGTTTTCCATCCGATGACGTCTGCATTGTGGATGTACGGTTTCGGGCTGTTGAACAGATGACATGTGCCCGGACTGCCATGGCGGTCAGCGTCAATTCGTGTGGAGTATGACCATGCCTGGATTGGGAATAGGACTTACAAAATCAGCAATGCGGAAACGTTCTGGCGGATCGTCAGTGTTTTCGCCTTTGGCAATATCCGGATTGATTGGTTGGTATGATGCTTCTGACTATAATAGCCTGACAATCGACAATGGACGTGTGACCGAAATCAGCAATCGTGTTTCCGGCGGTTTGCCACTGAAATCTCTGGGGACGCATGGGACAAGTGCACCCGTCTATGACCCTGCGAATACGCTTGCGGGTGGAAATCCTGCATTGCTCTGGGCTTTGGGTGAAGAGTGTGGGCTTGAACTGTACCACCCTGTCCTGGATCAGGCGGTGGAGACACCGGTGGCCGACATGTTTATTGTATGTGCCTACAAGGAAGGCGTGGATGCAGATTTTGATGGTTACACAAGGCTGATCGCTGATGCTGCGGATCATACTATTTGCCAGGGACAGCCGGGCAGTAACGGGATCCGTGCGACAAGTACATTGCAGCGTGCTTCAAAAAACGGGGCTTCGTTCTCGGCCTCGCTGCTGCCATTGCCACTGTCTGTACTTCGTTTTTCCGCGGCCAACCAGGGGTTGACTGATTTCAGCGTTTCAAGTTTCGGACGGAAAGAGGTTTCATCGCTTTCCCAATCCTGGGATGGGCCGATCTGTGAAGTGCTGGCGTTTTCAGCGCCTCTTTCCCCCCCGGATATTGAGCAGGTCAGTGCTTACTTTCACAGTAAGTGGGGGATTGTGATGAATGGATTGTAAGGGCTATCTCAAATGCCGATGTTGGTTCTTCGTGTATCGGACAGGCGTTGGTTTTTAAGCAGAGGTGATGAGCGGGGAAAACCGCGCAGAATGTTCGGTGCTTTTGTATTTTCTTGTTGTGTTATAAGATAACAATTATTTTGGCGGCAAAGTAAACAACTCCGAATGGATCTGACATGAGACAGACTTTTCCTCTTATCATCGCCCTGGCCGCTACCCCAGCTTTCGCACAAGAAGCCCGCCAGATGGATGCGCATGAACATGGCACGGGCCGCCTGAATATTGCCGCAGAAGGCAATACAGTTGCGATGGAACTGCATGCGCCGGGCGCAGATATCGTAGGGTTCGAATATGCGCCGGAAAGTGACGCGGATCAGGCGAAGGTTGCTGAGGCTGTTGAGGCGTTGGAAGCGCCACTTGATCTGTTCGTTCTGTCGGAGGCTGCTGGGTGCCGCGTGACAGAAACTTATGCTGCGCTGGAACTGGAAGGCGAAGACGCGCATGAGGACCATGAGGCGCATGAAGAAGAACATGACCACGAAGAGGGTCATGAAAGTCACGATCATGAGGAAGATCACGATGATCACGAAGTTCACGCTGCTGAGGCTGGCCATTCAGAGTTTCACGCAGAATACAGCCTGACCTGCGAAAATCCTTCTGCGCTGACCGGGATTGAGTTTGCTTACTTCGCGCAGTTTGAAAACGCTCTTGAACTTGAGGTTCAGGTTGTGACAGCTTCCGGGGCACATGCCTTTGAAGTGACGCGCGATGCGCCGCTGCTGGCCCTGGAAGGATTGTTCTGAAGGTGACACAACCTGTTCTGCAACTGACAGACCTGCACTATCGCTGGCCCGGTCGGGAAGGTTTCGCCCTTTCTGTGCCGGGCTTTTCTGTGGTTGCCGGGGAAAGCGTTTTACTGCTTGGGGAAAGCGGATCGGGTAAGTCTACGCTTTTGTCCCTGATTTGTGGCACGGTGAAAGCGGATCGCGGCCTGGTTCAGGTGGTGGGGCAGGATCTGGCGGCGCTGTCGGGCAGCGGGCGGGATCGTTTCCGGGCCGAACAGATCGGGGTGATCTTTCAGCAGTTTAACCTGCTGCCTTTTGGCAGTGTGGCGGATAATATCCTGCTGCCCCTGCGCTTTGCCCCTGCCCGGCGTAAACGGGCAGGTGTGGTGAAGGATACGGCGCGGGCATTGTGCCAGGCGCTTGGCTTGCCGGATGCGTTGTTTCAGGCGAAAGCAGGGATGCTGAGTGTCGGGCAGCAGCAACGGGTTGCGGTGGCACGCGCTCTGATCGGTCAGCCGCCGCTGATTATCGCGGATGAGCCAACCTCAGCACTGGATGCCAACAGCCAGGCGGCGTTTCTGGATTTGTTGTTTCGGCAGTCAGAGGCGCAGAAATCGGCCCTTCTGATGGTCAGTCATGATCCGCGCCTTGGTGAACGCTTTGATCGGGTTGTGGATCTGTCAGACGTTGCAGGCATCACAAGGGGGGCAGCATGATCTTTCGATTAGCACTTGCGTCGTTGCGCGCCCGCGCCCTGACTGTGGGCATGACCATGCTGGCGATTGCCCTGTCGGTCGCCCTGTTTCTTGGCGTTGAAAAAGTACGCACCGGCGCAAAGGCCAGTTTCGCAGACACAATTTCCGGCACCAGCCTGATTGTTGGGGCGCGCTCTGGTTCTGTGCAACTGTTGCTGTATTCCGTTTTCCGCATTGGGAATGCCACGAATAACGTCACCTGGGAAAGCTATCAGGACATTGCTGCGCGACCTGAGGTGGACTGGATCGTGCCGATTTCACTGGGCGACAGTCACCGACAGTTCCGGGTGATGGGCACGATTGTTGGCTTCTTTGAGCACTACAAATACCGCCGGGGCCGTTCACTTGAAATGGCGCAGGGCGTGGTGATGGATGACCTGTTTGATGCGGTGATTGGTGCAGATGTCGCGGCGACCCTGGGTTATAGCGTGGATGATCCGATTGTTGTTGCCCATGGGCTGGCATCCTTCACAGAACATGAGGATCAGCCATTTCGCGTCGCGGGGATCCTTGAACGCACGGGCACGCCTGTCGACCGAACCGTGATCGTTAGTCTGGAAGCGATTGAGGCGATCCATGTGGATTGGGGTAACGGTGCGAAAACCCAGGGACAAAGCACGCCAATTGATGAAATCCGGCAGATGGATCTGGAGCCCGGGGCGGTTACAGCAGCACTGATCGGCGTGAAAAGCCCATTGCAGACTTTTGCCCTGCAACGTGCGATCAATGAATATCGTCAGGAACCGCTTCTGGCGATCCTGCCGGGCGTGGCCTTGCAGGAACTCTGGGGTATTGTTGGTATCGCGGAAACGGCCCTGTTGGCGGTGTCAGCGATGGTGGTGGTCACAGCGCTGATCGGGATGATGGCAACACTGTTTTCCAGCCTGTCAGAACGCCGCCGCGAAATGGCAATTTTCCGCGCCATGGGGGCGACGCCCGTGACAGTGCTTTCGCTTCTGGTGCTGGAAGCTATGGTGACCGCAGCGGTTGGCGCGGTCCTTGGGCTTGGCTTGCTTTACCTGGGGCTTGTGGTTGCACAGCCGGTGGTCGATGCGGCTTTTGGCCTGTGGCTGCCGATTGAGGCACCGGGACTGCGTGATATGCTGGTCTTACTGGCAGTGGTTCTGGCAGGCGCGATTGTCAGCCTGATCCCGGCCATGCGGGCCTATAGAATATCCCTTGCGGATGGAATGATGGTGAAAACATAATGGCAGATCCGAAACTGACTCTCAGCCGCAGGCAGGCGCTGACCCTTATGGGATCTGGTGTGATTATGCCTTCCACGGCCTTTGCGCAGGACGCACGGGAAATCACCTGGGATGATCTGATCCCGCCGGGCACACCTTATTCAGAGATCATCGGTGAAGGCGAAATGGATGAGGCAACAGATTTCTGGGCCCCGATCTATGATGAAAATGGCATCAAGCTGAATGAAACCCTCAGCGGCGCGTATATCCGGATGCCGGGCTTTGTTATTCCTTTTGAAATGGATGCCGAGGGCGTTACCGAATTTATGCTGGTGCCCTATGTCGGGGCCTGTATTCACACGCCGCCCCCACCCGCCAATCAGCTGGTGATGGCGACGGCGGCAACACCCTGGCCGTCGGACGAGTTGTGGAATCCTGTCTGGGTGACGGGCAGGATGCAGACGCAGTTGCAGGATACGGAACTTGGCCAGACCGGCTATTTCATCCAGGTGGATGAAATGGAGGTCTATGTATGGTGAACACTTTCACGCGTCGTTTTATGCTTTCTGGTCTTGCTTTTTTCGGCCTTTCCACCGGCTTGCGTGCGGAAGAGAAATTCATTGATCTGAACTGGAAAGATCTTCTGCCTGGCGATGATGATGTGGTTGCTGCCTTTCAGGGGATCATCAATCATGACGATGTGCCGCTTTCCAGCGAGCAGCCCGCGTCAAGCGGTGTGCGCAGCGACTGGAATGGCATGGTCGTGCGCCTGCCCGGGTATATCGTGCCAATTGATCAAAGCGCTGACGGCGTGACCGCCTTCCTGCTGGTGCCGTTTGTCGGGGCCTGCGTGCATGTGCCCCCGCCCCCGGCGAACCAGCTGGTCTTTGTGACCAGTTCCATCCCCTACCCCAGCAAAGGCCTGTTTGAGGCCGTGAATGTCACCGGAATGTTCGGCGTATCATCAATGCGCGCGCAGGGGGCAGAGATCGGTTATGCACTGTCCGCTGATCGTGTCGAACCCTTTGTGTATTGAGTTTTCCAACCGGCTTTCTGCATGTGATCGGTTTGGCGTTGTTCAAGTCACCTGGTCGCGCGCATAGACATCTTCATAGCGTATGATGTCGTCTTCGCCCAGGTAAGAGCCTGTCTGGACTTCAATCAGAACCATTGCGACTTTGCCGGGGTTTTCCATCCGATGAACCGCGCCAAGAGGAATGTAGACCGACTGGTTCTCAGAAACGAGCTGTACTTCATCATTAATCGTGACTTTCGCGGTGCCTTCGACAACGATCCAGTGCTCTGCCCTGTGGTGGTGGCTTTGCAATGACAGCGCGGCCCCCGGATGGACGACAATGCGTTTTACCTGGAAGCGATCACCAATCGCCAGGCTTTCATACCATCCCCAGGGTCTGTGGGCTTTCGGAAAGGCCCGAGCCTGGGGTGCGTCTTTGCCCTTAAGTTCATCTACGGCCTTTTTGACGTCTTGCGCGCGATCTTTATGGGCAACCAAAACAGCGTCTGGCATGGCGACGGCAATAATATCTTCCAGACCAATGCCGACAATAGCCAGGCCTTCCGTTTCGGATCGCAGCATAGAGTTTTCACAGTCGATCGCGGTTGCGGCCCCGGTCAGGGAAAGCCCGTTTTCAGCAGTTTCGCGCCAGACAGAGGCCCAGTCCCCCAGGTCAGACCAACCTGCGCCAAAGGGTACAACAGACAGGTTTTTTGCCTTTTCCATAACAGCGTAGTCTATGGAAATTTTCGGGGATTGTTCCCACGCATCCTGTGCGAGGCGTACGAAGCCCAGATCGGGGTGTGCGCCCGCGACAGCTTCCTGCACAGCTGTAAGCATTTCGGGTTGATATTCGGCAAATGCGCTGAGGATAGATTTAACTGAAAACAGGAAGATTCCAGCATTCCAGAGGAAGCGCCCTTTTGCCATCATTTCTGTGGCGCGTTCGACATTGGGTTTTTCGATAAAGCCGGACAGAGCCACGGGGCCGCTTCCGTCCCCTGGCTCTTGTGCAAGTTCCAGGTATCCATAACCGGTTTCGGGGCGATCAGGGGTAATGCCAAATGTCACAAGCTGACCACCTCTGGCGGCAGGCACGGCTGTATCCACAGCGGCCTGGAATGCAACGGTATCCGGAACCACGTGATCCGAGGGTGCCACCAGCATCAGTGTATCAGCATCTTTTTGTGCCAGGTGAACCGCCGCTGCAAGCACCGCAGGGCCGGTGTCACGTGGCGAAGGTTCAATCAGGATCGCACCCGGATCAATTCCTGTGTCTGCAAGTTGTTCGGTCACGATGAAGCGGAAATCATTCGCAGTGACAACCAGCGGGTTCGTGTATGCGTCGCCATGCAGGCGTTTCGCTGAAGCCTGAAACAGACTTTCCTGCCCGATCAGCGGGGAAAATTGCTTGGGATAGCTTTTGCGCGACAGTGGCCAGAGTCTTGTTCCTGACCCGCCACAAAGCAGAACTGGCGTAATCATACTTTGCCTGTTTTGTTGCTTGCTGTTACCATTTCGTAAAACGTACGGTCAAATATACACATCTTTCTGTTTGTGTCATGGGATCATAGCGGAAATTTCGGTGAGGGGCTATAGTCTGACTCAAACAGGCTGCGCGGGTAAGCTTGCGTTTTCGGAAGGTTCCGTGCAACGCATGTCAGAAGAAATTGTCTCGGGCTACATATATTTATTTCGTCGAGAGATGATTGCATAAAACCTGAAGCCGGTGGGCGCACACTGGTTTGTAAACTTAAATATGAAGCGGTTGCAGATGCCTGAAACAATAAAACGAGCTCTCATTACCGGAATTACAGGGCAGGATGGGTCATATCTTGCCGAATTTTTGCTTGAAAAGGGCTATGAGGTGCATGGGGTTAAGCGTCGTGCATCTTCTTTCAACACCCAGAGGATCGACCATATCTACGAAGATCCGCACATTAATGGTGCGCGTTTCAAGTTGCATTATGGTGATCTGACAGACGCTTCCAATCTGACACGGATCATTGCTGAGGTAGAGCCTGACGAGATCTATAATCTCGGTGCACAATCCCATGTCGCGGTTAGTTTTGACAGTCCGGAATATACTGCGGATGTGGATGCGATGGGCACGTTGCGCTTGTTGGAGGCAATCCGTTTCCTGGGATTTGAAAAGAAAACGCGTTTTTTCCAGGCGTCCACGTCTGAACTATATGGTCTGGTGCAGGAAACACCGCAGCGCGAAACCACACCGTTCCATCCGCGTTCTCCCTATGCTGTGGCGAAACTTTACAGTTATTGGATCGCTGTGAACTATCGTGAAGCTTACGGCATGTATGCCTGTAACGGCATCCTGTTTAACCACGAAAGCCCGCGCCGCGGTGAAACCTTTGTAACCCGTAAAATCACACGTGGCCTGGCCAATATCGCGCAGGGACTGGAAGATTGTCTTTATATGGGTAACATCGACGCGCTGCGTGACTGGGGCCATGCAAAAGATTACGTGCGCATGCAGTGGATGATGCTGCAACAGGATGAGCCAGAAGACTTTGTGATCGCGACTGGCAAGCAATACAGTGTGCGTGACTTTATCTCCTGGTCCGCGCGGGAACTTGGGATTGAGCTGGAATTCAACGGTGACGGCACGGATGAAATTGCACAAGTCGCGGCCATCACCGGGGGTAACGCCCCTGCCCTGAAAGTGGGTGATGTCGTGATGCGCATTGACCCGCGTTACTTCCGTCCGGCCGAAGTGGAAACCCTGTTGGGGGACTCGTCCAAGGCCAAAGAAAAATTGGGCTGGGTGCCTGAATTTACCGCCCAGCAGATGTGTGCTGAAATGGTGTCTGGCGACCTCGTGACGGCACGCCGTCATGCGTTGTTGAAGGCGCATGGGTTGGAACTGCCTGTTGCGGTCGAAGATCAGGGGTAAGCCGATGCAAAGGGTTTTTGTTGCCGGGCATCGTGGCATGGTCGGAGGCGCGATCAGGCGTCGCCTTGAAGTACGCGGAGATGTGGGAATTATCACCCGCGACCATGCGGAACTGGATCTGACCAGCCAGGCAGATGTGCGTGATTTCATGCAGGCAGAGCGCCCGGATGTGGTGGTTCTGGCGGCGGCTCGCGTGGGTGGCATTCATGCCAACAACACCTATCCGGCAGATTTCATCTACGACAATCTGATGATTGAATGTAACGTGATCCATCAGGCCTTTGCCGCCGGTGTGCAGAAGCTTCTGCAATTGGGGTCGTCCTGCATTTATCCGCGCGATGTTCCACAGCCTATGGCAGAAAACGCCCTGCTGACCGGGATCCTGGAATCAACAAATGAACCCTATGCGATTGCGAAGATTGCCGGGATCAAACTGTGCGAAAGCTACAACCGCCAGCACGGGGTGGATTATCGCAGCGTGATGCCTGCCAACCTTTACGGGCCGGGTGACAACTTCCATCCGGAAAACAGCCATGTGTTGCCTGCACTGATCCGTCGCTTTCACAATGCTGCGAAAGATGGCCTGGAAGAGGTGCAGATCTGGGGGTCTGGAAGGCCGCGCCGGGAATTCCTGCATGTAGATGATATGGCCGAAGCTTCGCTTTATGTGCTGGACTTGCCCAAACCGGAATATGAGGCAAACACAGAACTGATGCTCAGCCATATCAATGTGGGCACCGGGGCCGACGTGTCGATTTACGAGCTGGCGCAGATGGTTGCGGATGTTGTCGGATTCAAAGGAAAAATCACAACCGACCCCAGCAAACCCGACGGCACGATGCGTAAGCTGATGGATGTCAGTCGTCTGGCGGGTATGGGGTGGCGCGCAAGGATTTCTCTGCCCGATGGCCTGCAGCAAACCTATGACTGGTTCCTTGAGCATCAGGATGACATTCGCGTCTGATCCGGAAAAACCGTTTCTTTCCATGGCCCTTCGCAGTGATGCGGGGGGCTTTTTGTTTCGCGTCTATTGATGATTTGTTGATTATAGATAATTTTTGACGTGTGGTTTGCCTGGTTGACGTTTTATCTATATTGAAAGTTTCCACCACCAGAGTAATGCAGGCAGGGCGCAGATCATGACGAAAGATCCAAACATCCGGACGAACTGGACGCGGGAAGAAGCAGAAAAAATCTATAATCTGCCCTTCATGGATCTTCTCTTTCAGGCGCAGACCATGCATCGCACCTATTTTGATCCAAATCAGGTGCAGCGCAGCAAGCTTTTGTCGATTAAAACCGGCGGCTGTGCCGAGGATTGCGCCTATTGCTCCCAGTCCGCGCGCAACGGTTCTAAACTGTCCGCCAGCAAGATGATCGAAGTGCAGCGCGTCATTGCCCAGGCCCGCAAAGCCAAAGAAGGCGGTGCGACCCGCTATTGCATGGGTGCCGCCTGGACCAGCCCGAAAGAACGCGACATGGCGGCGTTGACGGCGATGGTTGAGGGTGTGAAAGACCTTGGCATGGAAACCTGCATGACCCTTGGTATGCTGGAAGATGATCAGGTGATCCGTCTGCGTGACGCAGGGCTGGATTATTACAACCACAACATCGACACGTCCGAACGGTACTATTCCGAAATCATCACGACCCGTACTTTTGCGGATCGCATCGACACGTTGAACCGTGTGCGTGAGTCCGGGATCAAAGTCTGCGCCGGCGGCATCGTCGGTATGGGCGAACAGCAGATGGACCGGATTGACATGCTGGTGACGCTGGCCACGCTGGAAGGCCACCCGGATTCCGTGCCCGTGAACATGCTGATCCCGATCCCGGACACGCCGCTTGCGGATGTGGAGCCGCTGGACCCGATCGAATTTGTCCGCACCGTAGCGCTTGCCCGTATCCTGATGCCAAAATCCCATGTGCGCCTGTCCGCCGGTCGCACCGATATGTCGGATGAACTGCAGGCCATGTGTTTCTTTGCCGGGGCCAATTCGATCTTTGTCGGGGAAACTTTGTTGACCGCTGACAATCCGGAAGAAGACAAAGACAGCGCCCTGTTTAACAAACTTGGTCTGATCGCGATGGCAGTGGGTGAAGACGGATCTATCTGCGAAAAGAAACTGGTTTCGGATACGGCGCGTGACCTGTCCCAGGCCGTAGCGCAGAAGAACCCACCGATTCCGAACCTGATACGCTCTGCCGTATAAGCACCGCAATGGCAGGTTTTTTCCACCATGAAGCGGCATTGTCGCAGCTGAAAACCCGGGGGCGCTATCGTAGCCTGATCCCGGTCAGTGGCCATGATTTTGCGTCCAATGACTACCTGGGCCTGGCCGCATCAGATGTGTTGCGCCATGCCGCCGGTGATGCACTTTACCGTGGGGTGCCCCTGGGGGCGGGCGCATCGCGGCTTTTGCGGGGGAACCATGCGGAACATGAGGCGCTTGAGGCCGAGGCCGTCGCATTTTTTAAGACTGAAGCTGCGCTGTTTCTCAATTGCGGATTTACCGCGAATACAGCGCTCTTCAGCACCCTGCCCCGCCATGACGATCTGATCCTGTACGACACATTGATTCATGCAAGTGTCCACGACGGAATGCGCCTTTCTCGGGCGCAAGCACAGGCCTTTCGTCACAACGACGTCACCCATGCGGAAGAGATTATCCGCGACTGGCGTTCAAATGGCGGGGCAGGCCGGATCTGGCTGGCGTTTGAAACGCTTTACAGTATGGATGGGGACCTGGCCCCGGTTGCGGATTTCGTGGCCCTGGCGCAGGCACATGACCTGGTTTTGGTTGCGGATGAAGCCCATTCCGGCGGCGTTTTCGGCCCGGGTGGGCGCGGGCTGATGGCGCCTTTCGAAGGCCAGGCTGATATCATTACCTTGCACACCTGTGGCAAGGCCATGGGCGTATCTGGTGCCCTGATCTGCGGGGCACGGGTTTTGATTGAAACCCTGATCAATAAGGCGCGCGGGTTCATCTTTTCCACCGCACCGACGCCTCTGAATGCGGCTTTGTTGCGGGTGGCCTTGCAGGAACTCCCGACACGGGCAGAACGATTGCAGAAGCGTATGGCAGAGGTCGCAGATCTGGTGGAAACCCTCTGCGCCCTGCCCCGCCCTATGTCCCAGATCATTCCGGTGATCATTGGCGATGACAAAGCCACAATGCAGATCGCGGCCAATCTGCAGGCCTGTGGATTTGACATCCGCGGCATCCGTCCGCCAACCGTGCCGCGTGGCACATCGCGCCTGCGGATCTCGATCACCCTGAACCCATCCGACACCGCCCTGCGTGACATGTTCACGGCCCTGAGCGAGGAACTGGAAAGGCACGCATCATGACCACATTCATCGTGACCGGCACCGACACGGGCATCGGCAAAACCGTGTTTTCCGCCGGGCTGACACAGGCGTTGCAGGCGACGTATTGGAAACCCGTGCAGGCCGGGCTTGAGGAAGAAACCGACAGCGAATTTGTCGGGCGGCTGTCGGGCCAGACAGTTTTGCCAGAGGCCCATCGCCTGGGCATGCCTGCCTCGCCCCACTTATCGGCAGAAGCCGAAGGCGCAATCATCGATCCCAACGCCTTGACCCTGCCCGATGTTACCGGCCCGCTGGTGGTGGAAGGTGCGGGCGGATTGATGGTACCGGTCAATCGTCAGACCCTTTACATCGATATCTTCGCCCGCTGGCAAAAGCCCGTGATCCTCTGCGCCCGCACGCAACTTGGCACGATCAATCACACGCTGTTGTCGCTGCAGGCCTTGCGTACTGCTGGCTGTGATGTTCATGGCGTCGCCTTCATTGGGGATCCAGAACCCGAGGTGGAGCAAACGATTGTCGACTTCGGGCAGACCCGCCGTCTGGGTCGTCTTCCGATGCTGCCGGAGCTGAATCCTGATACGCTGCAAGCTGCTTTTGCCCGCGCCTTCCCAGCGGAGGCCTTCCATGTCTGACGTGTTTGACGCCCGCCACCTCTGGCACCCCTACACCAATGTCACGCAACCCGGCCCGACCCATAAAGTCGCCTCTGCCAGTGGCGTACGTCTGACACTGGACGACGGCACAGAGATGATTGATGCCATGTCGTCCTGGTGGAGCACGATCCACGGTTATTGCCAGCCTGACATCACAAAAGCCATCAAAGATCAGGCCGACAAAATGGGGCATGTGATGTTCGGCGGTCTGACCCATGACCCGGCGATTGAGCTTGGGAAAAAACTGCTGGCTGTTACACCGCCCGATCTGCAACGGATTTTTTATTGTGACTCGGGCTCTGTTTCCGTCGAAGTCGCCCTGAAAATGGCCGTGCAATATCAACATGCTGCCGGTCGGCTTGGCAAAACCGGCTTTGCCACGGTGCGGTCCGGCTATCACGGCGACACCTGGAAAGCGATGAGTGTCTGCGACCCCGTAACAGGTATGCATCATCTGTTTGCCAAGGCGCTGAGCGCCCAGTATTTCACCCCGAAACCGCCGATCCGCCTTGGTGAAGCCTGGAACCCGGACCCTGAGGAAAATGGTGTGGGTGTGTTGCGCGATCTTTTGGCGGAGAGCCATGAAGACATTGCCGCTTTCATCATCGAACCCCTCGTTCAGGGCGCAGGTGGGATGTATTTCTATCACCCGCAGTATCTGAACGAGTTGCGCACGCTTTGTGATGAATTCAACATTCTGCTGATCTTTGACGAAATCGCCACGGGCTTTGGCCGCACAGGCAAAATGTTTGCCACGGAATTTACCGATGTCACCCCGGATATTCTGTGTATGGGCAAAGCTTTAACCGGCGGCACCCTGTCCTTTGCCGCGACGATGACGACCGATCATGTGGCGGAAGTTATCGGCAATGGATCACCCGGATTGTTCATGCATGGGCCAACTTTCATGGGTAATCCGCTGGCCTGTGCGGCGGCCTGCGCCAGTCTTGATTTGCTGGCGGATGGGGTATGGCAGGAAAATGTTGCGCGGATCGAAGATGGTCTGATGTCCCACCTCACCCGCCTGAGGGATTTGCCCGGTGTCGCGGATGTACGGGTTTTGGGTGCGATTGGCGTGGTAGAGATGGATCACAACGTCAGCGCCGATCAGGCCCATCCAATCTGTAAAGACCTTGGCGTCTGGCTGCGTCCCTTTGGCCGTCACATCTATTGCATGCCACCTTTTGTCACCCCCGATGAAGACCTCGCGCAGATTTGTGCCGCCATGGGTCACCTGGCAGAGGTTCTATAGATGCAGATGCAGTGGCTTCAGAAAGCTGAGGGCGCGCGCGAGGTCCTGGTGATCTTCTCCGGCTGGGGCATCGGGCCAGAAGCTTTTGTGCATCTGAAGACAAAGGCCGATATTCTCTGCGTCTCGAATTATCGCGATTTGACCACTGATCTGCCGGATCTTTCCGGATATGAAGCCCGCAACCTTATTGCCTGGTCTTTTGGTGTGGCTTCTTACGCGCTCTGGCAAGAGAGCCGCGTCGATCCGTTTGACCGCAAGGTTGCACTGTGCGGCGGAGTGATCCCTGTGGATCGTGATCTTGGAATTCCGCCCGTTGTCATGCAAAAAACCATCGACACATTGTCGGTCACCAGTTTTCAGATCTTTCTGCAACGCTGCTACGGACGTGCTGTTCCGCCTGAACTTGTGGATATTCCCGCTTTGAAAGACGAACTTCTGGCCGTGCAGGCGCGGGATTACAGCCGGGTGGAACTGACCTGGGACAAAGCCGTGATCAGCCGCACAGACAAGATTTTTCCTGCGAAAAATCTGCGCGCCGCATGGGTTGGCAATGCAACAGACGTTGTGGAAACAGATGCACCGCATGTGGCTTTCAGCGCCTGGAAAACCTGGGCGGAGGTTCTGGCATGACCATCCCTTTGCACGCTTCCCGAATTGAACAGAGTTTCCGTCGTGGCTTTGCCAGTTATGACAGCCACGCCAGTTGCCAGAAAGAGATCGCGTCAAAACTAGCAGCACTTTTTCTGCAAAAAAGCGGGGTGACTGCCGTTGAAAGCCTGCTGGAAATTGGCTGTGGTACCGGCTTTCTGACACGGGCACTTGCGCAACGCCTGTCTGCCGATCATCGGGTTCTGAATGACCTTGTCCCGGAAAGCCGGGAATACCTGGATCGTCTGCCAGATCTGGGGTATTGGGACTTTCTGCCAGGGTCGGTTGAGACCACCCCCTTGCCCGGTCAATTCGACCTGATCACTTCAGCATCCGCCCTGCAGTGGGTCAGCGATACGCCGGCTTTGTTGCAGCGTCTGTGTGATCATCTGAATCCCGGCGGCTGGCTGGCGATCAGCAGCTTTGGCCCTGATCATTTCCGTGAACTCAGGGCGTTTCATGATCAGCCCTGCGATATGGCGTATTTCGGCTCCGAAGAATGGCACGCCATGTTGCCCGAAGACATGAAGGTCTGTCACATCGCGCAGGATCACCAAACGGATTGGTTTGAACGTCCGTTGGATCTGCTAAAACATCTGCGTAAAACCGGGGTGAACGGGAATGCGAAACAACAATGGTCACGCCGGGATCTGATGCGGTTCAGTCAGGATTATAAGCATCAATTCGGGACGAAAAATGGCGATGTAACCCTGACCTGGGCGCCTGTTTATGTGATTGCACAGAAGGCGTGATCAGCCCATGCGCTGTAGGTGGCGTTGTAGCACCAGCACCGCTGTGTCGGCCTCTTTCCGGACCATGGCCGTGACGATCGCTGCGTGATCGCGGTCTTTGCGCTGCACAAAACGCAGCCGCCAGGTGCGCAGGAAATGCCGGGCGCTGAGAACTTCCAGCGTTTCAATCGTCGCCAGCAGGCGCGGCATGGCGGAAGGGGCCAGAATTTCACGGTGAAAGGCGCGGTTTGCCTGTTCCCAGGTCAGCAGATCTTCGGCTGCGTCGCAGGCTTCCTGAGCTTCCCGAATGCGTTTCAGGTCGGCCCGTGTGGCATTGGGTACAGCCTGACGCAGGGCCAACGGTTCCAGGGCCAGCCGCATGGCGCGGATCTCGAAAATATCTTCCGGGCTAAAGGGCGCAACCCGCACGCCCCGGCGCGGTTCACTGATCGCCAGGCCCCGGGCTTCCAGCCGCAGCAGGGCTTCGCGCACGGGCACATGGCTTGTGTTGAATTCCTTCGCGATATGATCCTGACGCAGCTTTTCATCCGGCTTCAATTCGCCCCGGATAATCTGATCCGTCAGGTTTTTGCGGATGATCTCTGAAATGGTGTCGCCGGGGGTATCGTTCATGATTTATAGATAATTTCTCACCGTCCCCGGCACAAGCCCGATTTTTCAGACAGAACCGGGCGGATTGGGAATTGCGAGGTAATCTTCCTTCGGAATACGCACAAGGCCTTTGATGCCAAGTGCAGCCTGATCATCCGGGGTCAGCTGCGTGATTGCGGCGCTGACAGCATCAAACACCACCTCTGGGTCATGTTTTACGGATGTGATCAGCGGCAGACCTGGCGTGGAATCGGTCCAGTCCAGAACACGCAGGTCCTGCGCAAATTCCTCATATTCCCGCATCAATCGCCAGGACATCGCATCCAGCGAAGCAATGTCAGTGCGCCTTTCCGCAACCGAACGCGCCGAATTGAGGTGGCCTTCGGATTTATACATCTCATTAAACCAGATACTCCGGGGCTTCAGATGCCAGTAAGGCGCCGCAAACCCTGACTGTGAGAACGTCTGATTATAGGCGAAAATAATGTCGCCACCGTCATCAGTTTTATCATATTCCTCAATTTTCTTCCGCCAGGCGTAGTTGTCTTTATGCACGACAAGCGCGCTGCGATAATAACCTGGCGGACAGCCTTCCAGGCCGTAATCCGGGGTGCCCACAAGGTTCACCTGAGCATGCAACCAGGTGCGATAAGGCATGCCACATGTCTGGCTAAGCACAAGATCAGGGTCTTTCCAGACAGAAAATTCCTCGGCGCTCTGGGACAGGTTTTCCGGTGCATCAATGCCTGCCTGCGCCAGGTTTTCCCGGATCAACTGCCAGAAGTGCACGTGGGCTGCATCAAGTTGCGGGCGGGCATACATCATCAGGCTGGCAATCATCATATCCTCCGGGGCATTATTATGTCTGCACATAACACATAGATCGCCGCATCAATGCAAGCCCGCGATTTTTCGCCGGATGCCATCACAGCGGCCTTGGCCTGCCCGAAGATTATAGCTAGAAATGACGGTTCATTCAGGATGGAGCTTCCTTTGACAAAACCCGCCGCACAAGCCGTTGAAGACCGGATCTTTCGTAGAATTTCCGAGGATATTTCTGCCTCATCTCAACAGGTTAAATCTGCTGTCGCGTTGCTGGACGAAGGCGCCACTGTACCCTTTGTTGCGCGTTACCGGAAGGAAGTCACCGGGGGGCTGGATGATATTCAGCTGCGGACCCTTGCCGATCGCCTGACCTATCTGCGCGATATGGAGGCACGCCGCGATACGATCCTGAATTCCATCAAAGACCAGGGTAAACTGACCGATGATCTGGCCCGCGCGATTGCCGGGGCAGACAATAAGGCAACTCTTGAAGACATCTATCTGCCCTATAAGCCAAAGCGCCGCACAAAGGCGATGATTGCGCGGGAAAACGGGTTGGAACCACTGCTGCGTGCCATCCAGGAAAACCGTGCGGCGGAGCCGGAAGATCTGGCCGCGTCATATGTGACGGAAACCGTTGCGACGGTGAAAGATGCCCTGAACGGCGCACGCGATATTCTGACAGAGGAACTGTCTGAAAACGCAGACCTTCTGGGGCGCCTGCGCGATTTTATGCAGCGTGAAGCCTTCATTTCCTCCCGTGTGATTGAGGGTAAAGAAAAGGACGGTGCAAAGTTTTCCGATTACTTCGCACATCGTGAAAAATGGGCCGATATCGCCGCGCACCGAGCCCTGGCCATTTTGCGGGCTGCCAAGGAAGAAGTGGTGGTGATGGAAATCGCCCCGGATGCGGAAGAAGGTGTGCCGCGCGCGATCAGCATGGTTGCAGCGCATCTGGATACATCTGGTGACACGCCGGGCGATAAATGGCTGCGCACGGTGGCGGGCTGGGCCTGGCGTATCAAGTTTTCCATGTCGCTTTATGTGGATCTGCTCAGCGATCTGCGCCAGCGTGCCCATGAAGAAGCGATCCTGGTTTTTTCCCGCAATCTCAAAGACCTGCTTCTGGCGGCCCCTGCCGGTCGTCGCGCAACACTGGGGCTTGATCCGGGCATTCGCACCGGGGTGAAAGTCGCGGTGATTGATGACACGGGTAAGGTTCTGGACACAGCCACGATCTACCCGTTTCAGCCCCGCATGGATGTGCGTGGGTCCGAGGCGAAACTGCTGGAACTGATCACAAAACATGGGATCGAACTGATCGCGGTGGGCAACGGTACTGGCAGTCGTGAGACGGAAAAACTGGTAGCGGAAACCCTGAAGCTGCTGCCAAAATCCGTAAAAGCACCGATGAAAGTTGTGGTGTCTGAAGCCGGCGCATCGGTTTATTCTGCATCTGAACTGGCGTCTGAAGAATTCCCCGATCTGGATGTATCCCTGCGCGGGGCCGTGTCGATTGCGCGGCGCCTACAGGATCCCCTGGCCGAGCTGGTAAAGATCACCCCCGAAAGCATCGGTGTCGGGCAATATCAGCATGACGTCGATCAGCGCCGCCTTGGCAATGCGCTTGAGGCCGTGGTGGAAGACGCGGTGAACGCGGTTGGTGTGGATCTGAACACAGCATCTGCGCCACTGCTTGCGCAGGTCGCGGGTCTTGG
The DNA here is from genome assembly GCF_016123485.1 of Halocynthiibacter styelae. Taxonomy (GTDB): domain Bacteria; phylum Pseudomonadota; class Alphaproteobacteria; order Rhodobacterales; family Rhodobacteraceae; genus Halocynthiibacter; species Halocynthiibacter styelae. Next base: position 31,396 of record NZ_JADCKQ010000013.1, read on the forward strand.
TCGTTCGCTGGCGGGCGCAATTGTGTTTCACAGGGACATGCACGGGGCTTTCCCATCGCGTAAATCCTTGTTGAAAGTATCCGGTCTTGGCCCCAAAGCCTTTGAACAGGCGGCAGGGTTCCTGCGTATCCGGGACGGGGAAGAACCGCTTGATGCATCGTCCGTTCACCCGGAAGCCTATGATGTTGCGCAGAAAATTGTGACTGCCAGCGGACGTAATATGGCGGATATCATGGGGCAGAGCCACGCGTTGAAAACCCTGAAGCCGGAAAACTTTGTCACCGATAATTTCGGCCTTCCCACGGTGCGCGATATCTTCACCGAGTTGGAAAAACCCGGCCGCGATCCACGCCCGGAGTTTAAAACAGCGACTTTCACCGACGGGGTCGAAACCATCACCGACCTGAAGCCCGGGATGCGCCTGGAAGGGACTGTGACCAATGTGGCCGCCTTTGGGGCCTTTGTGGATATCGGCGTGCATCAGGATGGGCTTGTGCACATCAGCCAGCTGGCCGATCGCTTTGTTAAAGACCCGCATGAGGTGGTGAAAGCTGGCGATGTGGTGCGTGTGATGGTGACAGAGGTCGAAGTCCCCCGCAAACGGATTGCCCTGTCGATGCGCAAAGATGCAAAGCCCGGTGGCAATGACGGCCCGAAAGAACGCAACAGCGGGCCGCGCAATCAGGGACGTCAGAAGCACCAGAGCAGCCCGCGCGGTAAATCTGGTGGCAAACCACAGACCGGTGGATTTGGTGACGCACTTTTGTCTGCGATGAACAAGAAGAAATAAGCAGTGCGCGGGCGTTAAAGCCCGCTGTAGTCCTCCAGGCGATCCTTCAGGAAAGTATAATCTTCGCGCACTTTACTCAGCTGATCCCGGCTGATTGTGATAAAGTGGAAGTCTTCATCCGTGCCTTTAAAGCGGATTGGATAGGTGTTTTCATCCATCCAGGGCCAGCAGAATCGTGAATTGCCCCAATTGGCCCCGGCCCGGTTCAGGGACAGGAAAAACACCTGGTTTTCCAGCGCCCGGGTGGTGGAAAAATGATGCCAGGTGGCAAAGGATTCATCCCGGAAATAGGCGCCGCAATGCAGGATCAGATCCACACCATGTTGCAGGGTCAATGTGCGGCAAAGCTCTGGAATGCGGATGTCGTAGCAGATGATTGGGGACAGGGTGAAACCTTTGACCTTAAAGGTGAAAATGTGATCACCGCGATCAAAGTATTCTTTCTCCATCGACGCGCCATACTGACACATATGCAGCTTATCATAATGCCCGACCAACTCCCCGTCAGGCCCGGCAACGGCGATTGAAATATAGGTGCCCGTCGTGTCACGACGCGCGAAACTGTACGAAATAAAGACACTAAATTCCTGCGCCAGAACGCGCCAGGCCTGGAAAGACGCGCCTTCGACATCTTCCGCGATTTCATCCAGGCATTCAAAGGCGTCACGGGAATAATCAATGCTGGACAGTTCCGGCAGAACCACCAGATCAGCCTTTGCGCCTGACAGTTGCGCGCGCACTTTTGCAACCGATGTCGCCAGATGCGCATCGCGCTCGGACGCTGTGGTCATGGCAGGAATTTCAATCTGGCAGGCCAGCAGCGTCAGGGCATCAGTGGATGACATATTCAGTCCTCATCTTTCCAGTATTCGCCCAGAAGGATCCGGTCGGATTCGATCTTTTCGATCCGGCTGATCACTTCGGGGGTGTTGTTCAATGTATAGAACCCGATCAGGGCCTCAATCATGATGGTGGCAGAGACATAAGATTCAAAAAACAGCGGGCTTTGGTTGGGTGTCAGCAAGACGTGGTCCGCACACATCGCCAATGGCGACGCCGGGCTGTCACTGATCGCGATGATCTTTGCCTTCCGGTCCTGCGCGACTTTTGCCAGACGCACAGTTGCACCTGCACAGGGTTGCTGGCTGACAGCAATCACCGCATCGCGTTCGCTGACATCGGTGATGGTATCCGCATAAATGCCACCTTCAGAACGTACCAGCCGAAATTTATCGCTGGTCATGCCGCCCAGGTAATTCAGATATTGCGCAAAACTATGCGACGCCTGCATCCCGATCAGATAGACATGTTCGCTATCGGCAACCACACGCGCCACATCAGCCAGATAATCCGCATCCATGGTTTCAAACAGTGCTGTGACATTGTCTGTCACTGCATTCTGAAGATCGCCCCAAAACCGCGTATTATCGTTATCTTTATTGGATTTCTGCAGGTTTTCTGCACGCAACTGATAATAGCTGACGTCATGCTGTTGCACCTGACGACGATAGACTTCGCGCAGCTCGCCATAGGTTTCATAGCCAAGCAATTTGGCCAGTCGGGAAAAATTTGGCAGGGAAACGCCGGCATTTGATGCAACCTGACGCATGGAAAGGGTTGCAATATCGCCGGGATGCTCCATGAGATAGGTCGCAACCACACGAAGCGCGCGCGGCAGATCGGGGAACATATCCCTGAGTTGCTCATTCACCTTCAGATAGTCGCCCATGTTCTTTCATCCCCCCAGACTTGTCAGTCAGATTATCGAAAAATTAGCGTTTGTGCAATAAACGCCGGGAAATTTCTCATTTGCTATAACCATCCCGATCCCACGTCTGCCCCTATCGTCAATCCGGGACGTCCATGATATGAAATCCTATGACCTCAAACAGTTTCATACCCAAAGGGGCCGCCAGTTTTCGCATTGATTACGACGGGCCGGTAACGGATATCCACTTTCTGCTTTTGCCAAAGATGACCATGCTGGCGTTCAGCGCAGCGGTCGAACCTTTGCGCCTTGCCAATCAGGTCACCGGGCGGGAATTGTACCGCTGGTTTCTGATGACAGAAGACGGGGAACCTGTGCGCTGTTCTAACGGCATTATGCTGATGCCGGATTCCGGGCTTGAAGCATTGCCATCCTCCGCCCTGGCCTTTGTCTGTGCGGGCACGGAACCTGCGGACAGCTTTTCCAACAAAGTCCTGGCATGGCTGCGCAAACACAACGCGTTTGGCGTGACAATCGGATCTGTTTGCACCGGCGCTTTTGCCCTGGCCCGTGCGGGGATCATCCGTAAACAAAAATTCACGCTGCATTGGGAAAACCAGCCTGCTTTCTGCGAAATCTTCCCGGATCTTGTGCCGACAGCAAACCTCTATGAAGTTGACCGGGGCCTGATGACCTGTGGTGGGGGCCATGCAGCGACTGATATGATGCTGGAAATGATCGAACGTGACCATGGGCAGGATCTGGCGGTGATTGTGTCTGACATGTGCATTCATTCCCGTTCCGGCAGCCGTCAGGGTGTTCAGAAATCGGCCTATGCCGTGGCACTTGGCAGCCGGAACCCGCATCTGATCCAGGCCATGCAGTTTATGCAGGCCACCGTGGAAGAACCGGAAGACATCGCCGGGATTGCCGATCATGTGGGAATTTCGCGGCGACAGCTGGAACGTCTGTTTAAGTCCTATGTCGGCACATCGCCGGTGCAATATTACATTGATCTGCGCGTTGCCCGCGCCCATGCTTTGCTGAATGAAACCAGCCTGTCCGTCACGGAAATTGCCGCAGCCACCGGGTTTAACAGCGCGACACAACTGGCCCTGCGGTTTCGTAAAAGATACGGGCAATCGCCCGGTGCGTTTCGCAAAAGTTGGGCTGCGAAGGATCAGGATCCGTCGGAATAGGTACGTTCTGACAGGGGCACCGTTGCAAGCCGCGCATCCAGCATTTCCGCAAACGCCAGTTCCGCCCGGTTCAGGCGCGCGGATTTGTGGCGCAGCACATGCACATCAATTTCCAGCGCATTGCCATAGGGCGGCAGACGCCAAAGCTCGCCCCGTTCCACAAATCTCTGCGCCACATGCACTGGCAACGGGCCAAATCCCAGGCCGGCGATGATCATCCGCAAGGCTTCACCCAGATGTGAGGTATAGCCGATCACGCGATCATCCAGCCGGTGTTGCGCACGCAAAAGCGCAATGGGCCGCAACGCATCCCAAAGCTGATCCGTGCGGAAAGAGATCGAGGAATGGCCTGCCAGATCTTCCATGCGCAGGCCTTCGCACCCGAACAGTGGGTGGCTTGGTCCGCAGTAAAACCCGAAATATGATCGGTATAGGGTCTGATATGTCAGTGACGGATGCTGTTCATGCACAAGCCCGACCCCAAGGCTTGCGGATTTTTCAAGCACCGCCTGCTGCACCGATTTGCTGGACATGACCTCCAGATCAAAGCTGACTTCCGGGTGCGCTGCGTGAAAGCCAGACAACAGCTGATCGAAAAACGGGCTTTCCACCCGGCTGAGCAGCGCCAGCCGCACCTTGCCTGTCACCACATCTTCGGCTCCCTGTGTCGCCTGAATAGTCCGGGAAAGAGATCCAAAAATATCCAGACATTCCTGATACAACATCTGCCCTGCAGGGGTGACGCGGAAATGCGAGGGGCCGCGATCAATCAGAGGCGTTTCAAGGCGCGCCTCAAGCCGTTTCAGTGCCTGGCTGACAGAAGGTTGCTGCAACATCATGCGTCGTGCAGCCAGGGTTATGCTGCCTTCCTGCACAATAAACATGAAGGTGCGCAGAAGGTTCCAGTCGAGTTCGCGGATCAGTTTATCGGGGTCAGTCGGCTCAGACATTGATTTCACCTATGTCATTCATTGACCATATCTATTTGCGCTATGATGAAAACAAAAGCAACCTGCTGAAAACATCACATGAGTCCCCGGCACTCCCCGGCGGACATTGCAGAGAGAACGGCAGTGAAGAAATCAAACCTGTTTTATCAGTCCCGCGCCCGCCGCCCCGAAGTGGAACGTGCGGAAGGCATCTATATCCACGGGAAAAACGGCGAACGTTATATTGACGGTTCTTCCGGCGCGATGGTGTCTAACATTGGCCATTCCAACCCGAATGTGCTGAAGGCGATGAAAGCCCAGATGGACAGCGCGACATTCGCCTATCGTCTGCATTTCGAAAACGCCCCTGCGGAAAATCTGGCCACGGAAATTGCCAACCGGATGCCTGAGGGCCTGAACAAAGTGTTCTTTGTCTCTGGCGGATCTGAAGCGGTTGAAAGCTGTGTGAAATTCGCGCGCCAATGGGCGGTTGCTGCGGGGCAGGACAAGCGCTGGAAGGTGATTTCACGTTTCCCGTCTTATCACGGATCCACCCTGGGCGCGCTGGCGCTGACAGGTTATGGCCCGCTGAAAGATGCTTTTGCGCCGCTGTTCAAAGACATGCCCAAGATCCCGGCACCAACCTGTTATCAGGATCAGGACAATCTGAGTGATGAACAGCGCGGGCTGAAATATGCGGAAATGCTGCGTGATGAGATCATCGCGCAGGGGCCGGAAACCGTGCTGGCTTTTGCGATGGAACCTGTCGGCGGCGCATCTACCGGGGCGCTTGTGGCACCAGACAGCTATTACACCCGCGTGCGCGAAATCTGTGATGAATTCGGCGTGCTGCTGATCATGGATGAAGTCATGTCCGGCGTTGGCCGCACCGGCACATTCATGGCGTCTGAACACTGGAATGTGCGTCCTGATCTTGTGGCCGTGTCCAAAGGTTTCGCTGCGGGTTATGCGCCGCTTGGCGCGATGATTGCCGACGAAAACATGGTCGAAACCGTGCTGGACGCCGGTGGCTTTGCCCATGGGCACACTTATGCGGGCAACCCGCTGGCTTGTTCTGCCGGGCTTGCGGTTCTGGCCGAAATCGACCGTCTTGATCTGATGGCGAACACGCGTGCGATGGGCGATCTATTGATGACAGGCCTGAACGATCTGAAAGATCGGTATGCATTCATTGGTGACGTGCGCGGTAAAGGTCTGCTGACGGCGTTTGAAATGGTGTCGGATTGCGAAACCATGGCCCCGCTGCCAAAGGATCTGAACGCTTATGATCGCTTTGTTGAGATCTGTTATGAACGCAAGCTTATCACCTATTCCCGCCGCACCCATGGGGGCATCGACGGCGATCATTTCCTTGTCTGCCCGCCGATGATCGTGACGGAAACCCAGGTGAATGACATTCTGAATATTCTTGATGACAGCCTGGGTGTGTTCGCCCGGGAAAGCGGGCTGGAGGCCTGATTATGCCACGTAAAATTATCCTGACCTGTGCGGTGACCGGTTCCATCCACACCCCAAGCATGAGCCCCTATCTGCCCGTCACCCCCGATGAAATCGCCACATCCGCGATTGAGGCCGCAGAGGCGGGTGCATCCGTTCTGCACCTGCACGCCCGCGATCCGGAAAACGGCAAGCCAAGCTCTGATATCGAGGTCTTCCGTCAGTTCCTGCCGCGCATCAAAGACGAAACCGATGCGGTGATCAATTTGACCACTGGCGGGTCATCCCAAATGACCGTAGAACAACGCCTGTCCGCGCCTGCGGAACTTGCGCCGGAAATGTGTTCACTGAACATGGGCTCGATCAACTTTGGCCTGTTCCCAATGAAAGACCGTTACACCGACTGGAAACACGACTGGGAAGAACCCTTCCTTGAGAACACCCGTGACGTGGTTTTCAAGAACACGTTTCGGGATATTGAAGCGGTGTTCAGCATGCTGGGTGATGCCGGCGGCGCGAAGTTTGAATTCGAATGTTATGACGTTGGCCACATTCAGTCTGTCGCCTTCTATCTGAAGCAAAATCGCATCAAAGCGCCTGTGTTCCTGCAGTTTGTCATGGGTGTTCTGGGAGGCATTGATGCCAGCCCGCAAAGCCTGATGATGATGAAGGAAACTGCGGATCGTCTGCTGGGTGATCAGTATAAGTTTTCAGTCCTTGCGGCGGGGCGTCAACAGATGACCCTGGGTACAATGGCTGTGATCCTGGGCGGCAATGTGCGTGTTGGCCTGGAAGACAGCCTGATGATCGGGCGTGGTGAACTGGCTGTCAGCAATGCCCAGCAGGTGATCAAGATCCGTACCGTGCTGGAAGAACTTGGCTATGAAATTGCAACGCCGGATGAGGCGCGTGAGATGCTGCAGTTGAAGGGCGCAGATAAGGTGGGGTTTTAAGCGATGAAAGTTTTTGCAGATCAGGCACATCAGGCCATGCACGATCCCAGCGGATATCTGGTAGATGGCGTTATGCAGCCCAACCCGGAACAGCCGGAACGGATGGAACGTCTTCTGGCGGGTGTTGCCGCCGGTGGGCATGAGGTGATCGCGCCCGCTGATCACGGGCTGGCGCCGCACGCCGCTGTGCATTCGCCCGCCTATATCAAGTTCCTGTCCACCATCCATAAACGCTGGTCGCGGAACCCCGCTGCAGCGCCAGAGATTTTTCCCAACATCCACCCGGATCGCCGCACTGCAAGTTATCCGACTTCCGCTATCGCGCAGACCGGGTTTCACGTTGCGGATATGTCCTGCCCGATTGGGGAGCATACCTGGGAATCCTCCCGCTGGTCCGCCAATTGCGCCGTCTCTGCCGCGCAGGCGGTCGAGGCCGGTGATCAGATGGCTTACGCCCTGTGCCGTCCGCCGGGGCACCATTGTTTCAGTGATCTGGCTGGCGGGTTCTGTTACCTGAATAACAGCGCCATCGCCGCGCAGTACCTGCGCAAAACTCATGACCGTGTGGCCATCATCGACGTCGATCTGCATCACGGCAACGGCACCCAGGGCATCTTTTATGAACGTTCCGACGTTTACACGATGTCCATCCACGCCGATCCGGATCGGTTTTACCCCTTCTTCTGGGGTCACGCCCATGAAGTCGGTGAAGGTGCGGGCCATGGCTATAACCTGAACATCCCCCTGCCCCGTGGCACTGCGGATGACGGGTTTATGAAAGGTCTGGCGGGTGGTCTTGAGGACATCAAAGCATTTGCCCCCGGTGCGGTTGTCATCGCGCTTGGCCTTGATGCCTATGAGAACGATCCTTTTGGCGGTCTGTCCGTTTCAACGCCTGGTTTTGCTGTGATGGCAAAGATGTTGGCGGATCTGGGCTTGCCCACGGTGATTGTGCAGGAAGGTGGGTATCTGTGTGATGAATTGGGCGACAACCTGCATTCCTTCCTGACCGGCTTTGAAGAGGCGCGCGCATGAGTGGCTGGGTCAGATCACCCGTGCGATCCGTTCCTGAGGACTGGATTGATTACAACGGGCATATGAATCTGGCCTATTATGTCATGGCCTTTGATCATGATCTGGATGACCTTCTGGATCGTGAAATCGGCGCTGGGCCATCCTTCAGCAAAAGTCACAACCAAGGGCCATTTGCGCTGCAAAATCATGTGCACTATCTGGATGAACTTTTGCAAGGCGAAGCGTTTTACTGCAAATTCCTGATGCTTGATGGAGATGCGAAACGTGTGCATATCGCCGGGTCTATGCATCGGGCATCCGATGATACGCCTGTCTGTGTGATGGAACAGGTTCTGATCAACGTAGATCACGAAAGTCGCCGCTCTGCCCCCTATCCGCAGGACATTCAGGACCGGATCAGTGCCATGGTAGCCGCCCATACTGAAATTGAACGCCCGCCACAGATCGGGCGGCCCATTGGGTTAAAGCGCACATGACTGGCTTTATCTTCAACACCACCGCGCAGATTATCTGTCGCCCGGGGGCTGCTGCGGATCTGGCGACGACGATTAGTGGAAAGATCGGCGATAAGATCCTTTTTGTCACCGATAAAGGCATTCGCAATCTGGGCCTGGAACGCGAAGCAGTCACAAGCCTGGAAAATGCCGGGCTGACTGTCACCATGTTTGACGCGGTTGAGGCTGACCCCAGCCTGAATACAGTTCTGACCGCGACTCGCGCCGCGCAGGATTGCAACGCAACAGCTGTGGTTGCCCTTGGCGGGGGATCCTCGTTGGATGTGGCGAAACTGGTCGCGCTTCTGGCCGGCTCTGGTGAAGACATTGACGGCGCCTGGGGCGTCGGCAACGCCAAAGGCCCGCGCCTGCCACTGGTTTTGATCCCGACCACCGCTGGTACCGGGTCTGAGGTTACGCCGGTGTCGATCATCACCGTGGGCGAAAATGAAAAACGTGGCGTGTCTTCGCCGGTCATTCTGCCGGATGTCGCGGTTTTGGATGCCAACCTGACCCTCAGCCTGCCCGGCCCTGTCACCGCCGCCACCGGCATTGACGCCATGGTGCACGCGATTGAGGCCTATACATCGGTCAACGCCAACAACAACCCCATGTCGCGAATGCTGGCTGTGCAGGCACTGGAACTGCTGGGCGCGAACATTGAAACCGCCGTCACAAACCCGGCCAACACCAAAGCCCGCAGCAAAATGTTGCTGGGATCCTGTCTTGCGGGCATGGCCTTCGCCAATTCGCCCGTCGCCGCTGTGCATGCGCTGGCCTATCCGATTGGTGGCACCTTCCATATTCCGCACGGGCTGTCGAATGCGCTGATTCTGTCTCAGGTCCTGCGCTTTAACGCGGCTGAGGTGGAAAACGGATCTTACCGGCACTATGCCGCCCTTGCGCCGCATCTGTTTCCGGACATCGGCACGGACTGCGGTGCGCAGGAAATCTGTACGGCTTTCATTGACCGTCTCAGCGCGCTTTCTGCAAGGCTGGGCCTGCCGCAACGCCTGCGAGATGTGGGGATTGGTGAAGAAGCCCTGCCCGGCATGGCGCGCGATGCCATGATCCAGACCCGCCTGCTGGTGAACAATCCGCGGGTGCTGGCGGAAAAAGATGCGCTGGCGATCTATCAGGAGGCCTGGTGATGCCCCGCCCCACACCTATGTCACGCTGTGACTTCACAGTCCACCGCAGGCTTCAGACCCGCTGGTCCGATAATGATGCCTATGGGCATATGAATAATACTGTGCACTATCAGCTGTTTGACACGGTTATTAATCACTGGCTGATGGAACAAGGTCTTCTGGATTTTCGTCAGGGTGAAATCGTAGGGCTGGTTGTCGAAACCGGGTGCAGCTATTTCGCAGAACTGGCCTTTCCACAGGAAATCATCGCCGGGATCGCCGTTGAAAAGATCGGGAAATCTTCTGTCACCTATCGGATCGCTTTGTTCGGGCAAGGGGAAACGGCCGCTGCTCAAGGCAGATTCACACATGTTTATGTGGACAGAGTCAGCCGTCGACCTGTGTCTTTTCCTCAGAACTGGCGTGATGCGCTTCTGGAACTTCAGTTATGAAACGAAATGCGATCAGAAAAGGAGATACAATACCTGAAATATACGGGAAAATGTCCGGATTAATATTATTCAACTCTGCACTCTGGCCACCCACACAACTCCGGTATATCAAGAGGGCATGATCAGAGAATCCGGATCAGTTGCAATTCAGTCTGTCACATTTCATGTGACCTGCGACCCTTTGCGCACACCTTTCCAAATGCTTGCTGCAACAGCCAGATATTGTGCCGCGGGTCTGGGCAGAATGCCGGAAAATGTTTCAAATGACAAAAAAGCACAAAATAAATTGCGAATGTTAAAACTTTTGCATAATGTGCCTGACTAACAACCGGGACGTCGCCACAAAAGAAGCCACGCCCATACCGAATAAACCAGTCTATAGGGAGATAACTATGACATTTACTAAACTGACCAAAGGCCTTGTCGCCGGCGCACTTGGCGCACTGATGTCCACAGCCGCAATCGCGGAAGACATCTCACTGCGTTTCGCAGGCGTGTTCCCGATCGATCACCAGGGCACAAAGATGATGGAACAGGTTGCAGCTGACGTTGCTGCAGCTGGCGTTGGTCTGACCATCGAAGTTTTCCCTGCGAACCAGCTGGGTTCCGGCGAAGCACTGTTCGAAGAAGTTGGCCGTGGCAACATCGATCTGGCAGCTGCGTTCATCTACGCTGACACCGACTCACGCCTTGAATTCCTGTCTATGCCGTTCCTCGTTGGCGGCTGGGATGACATGGATAACATCATGCGTAACCTGGATTCCGAATATAACACCATTCTGCAGGAAATCGTAGGCGACTACGGCGTGCAGGTTCTGGCACAGAACCCTGAAGGTTTTGTTGGTATCGTGGCAACACAAGAGCCAACCAACTGGAACACATTCGACGACAAAGGCATGAACATCCGCGTATGGTCATCCAATGTTGTGAAATCCATGGTTGAATCACTGGGCTTCCAGGCGACAACAATGGCTTGGGGCGACATCTTCCCAGCGATCCAGTCTGGTATCGTTGACGGCGCGATCTGCTGCACCAAGACTGCGACTTACTCTATCTTCGCACAGTCTGATGTTGGATCTCACTTCATTGAGTATAACTCAATCTCTGAGCTGACAACATTCTACGCGTCCCAGCGTTCCCTGGACAAGCTGAACGACGAGCAAAAAGCTGCTCTGCAGGCTGCTATGACCAAAGCGTCTGACGACTTCTTTGCTTACAACCGTGAAAACGATGCGGTCTTCGGCGAGAAACTGGTTGAAGCTGGTTACACCATCCTGAGCCTGAACGACGAAGAGCAGGCTGCAATGGCTGCACACGTACAGGAAAACATCTGGCCCCTGATGGCTGAGAGCGTTGGCCAGGACGTTATCGACCGCCTGCTGGCTGCAAAAGCAGCTAACTAATCAGATAGATCAGAAGGGCCGGCCAAAGCGCCGGCCCTTTTTCTACGTTCTGACACGTAATCAAAGTTAAGAGGGGGGGACATGGCGTATAAAATTACAGATGAACTGCCGGCCTTTATTGGCAAGCCCATGGACTGGGCATTGGTGGTTATGAAGATCATCGCAACATTTTCAGGCTTTCTGATGGCTTTCACATTTGGGGCGGTTGTTATCATCCGCTACGGATTTGGCGGCGATCTTTTTGCATATGAAGAATGGCTTTTGGGCATCAGCATCGTGGGCTTTTTCGCAGGGGCCGTTCTGGCGTCCGAGCGCAAGTTACACATCAATGCGGATATTCTGGGCATTATTATTCACAATCCACGCCTGATCTGGTGGCGCAGTCTGGTCATCCTGGTGATCGAACTGGCTGTGATCCTGTTTATTATCTACGCATCCTACCTCGCAATTGAATATGACCTGAGCCGCCCACGCCTGCGTGGCACGCCGGTTCTGCGTATTCCGTTCGTCACATGGCGGATCGCAATCATGGCAGCATTCTGCTTCATGGCGACCTATTCCGCAGCCTATCTTTACGTTCATATCCGCAAGGGCCTTGGCTTGCCCCTGAAAGCTGACACCCTTGAGGAGGCCGCAGAATGATTATTACCGGAAGTCTGATTATCGTCTGTGTGATGCTGCTGCTTGGTGTCAGCGTCTATGTCGCCTTTGGTGCGGTACTGATGTTCATCGCAATGGTCGGGGACCGCGCAATTGACGGTTACCTCGGGACTGGTGAAACGGGCATCCGTTCGCTGGTTCTGCTGGCGATTCCTCTGTTTATGATTGCCGGTGGCATCATGGAAAAAGGCCGGATCGCAGCCCCCCTTGTGGCCATGGCCGAGATGTTTATCGGTCATATCAAAGGTGGTCTGTCCGCGGCGGCTGTTCTGGCTTGTGGCGTGTTCGGATCCATCTCTGGTTCTGCAAACGCGACCCTGACCTGTATCGGTGGCATCATGATGCCGCATCTGAAAAAGGCGAACTATCCTGCGGGTCAATCCGCGGCACTGATCGTATCAGCCAGTCCGCTTGGCCTTTTGATCCCGCCAAGTTCGTCGCACATCCTTTATGGCTGGGTTGCACAGCAACACGTGCTGAAATGCTTCCTGTCGACCGTCTTCCCGGCGATGATCCTGATCACCCTGCTGATCGTCACCAACCGGTTCATGCTGCGTAAATATGACGATATCATTGTCAGTGACAAACCTTCGCCGTTTATGCCCGTTCTCTGGCAACAGTCTAAGCTTGCAAGCCTTGCACTGCTTATGCCTGTGATCATTCTGGGTGGCATCTATGGTGGCGTTATGACGCCAACCGAAGCCGCTGGTATTGCTGTGGTCTATGCGATCCCTGTTGCGATCTATTTCTACAAAGGTCTGACGTGGAAGACCCTGGCCCAAACAATTCAGCGTTCCGGCGTGACAATTGGTGTGGTGATGGTCATGATCTTTATGGTGCTGATCGTTTCAAAAGAACTGACAGCCCAGGGCGCGCCGCAACTGGCAAAAGACATGGTGTATTCTGTATCTGACAACCCGATCGTCATTCTTCTGATGATCAACGTTGTGATGATCCTGATCGGTATGCTGATGGATGACATTTCCGGTCTGCTGCTGGCGACGCCAATTTTGCTGCCTATCGCGCAAAGCACCGGAATGGACCCAATCCATTTCGCAGCTGTTATCGGCGTGAACCTGGGTATGGCAAACATCACACCACCAACCGCACCTCTGCTCTATCTTGGTGCGCAGGTTTGTGAAACGTCCGTTGCTAAGATGCTCTGGCCAACTCTGGTCTTCATCATCTTCGCATGGCTGCCAACCCTGATGTTGACCACATTCATCCCTGAACTGGCACTCTTCCTGCCAGACCTGCTGCTCAGCAAGTGATCCGGGACAACCCCAAAAGAAAAGGCGCCCTTCCGGGGCGCCTTTTTTTTGTTGTTTCTGTGTCTGGAAGATTACTCCAGAACCTCAGCCACTGCGTATTTCGCAAGCTTATCCGGGTTCACATCAACGCCAAGGCCGGGGCCGGTCGGCACATGGATGCGGCCGTTTTTCACCGGGAATGGATCAACCAGGATGTCGTCTGAGGCATAGTAAGTCGCCATGTAGAATTCCGCCTGCAGGTGCAGATCGGGCACGGCTGCCATCAGATGGGTACCGGCGGCATGGGCCAGACCAGTTTCAAACATGCAGCCGCCATATACCTCAATGCCGGCGGCCCGTGCAATGGCGGCGACTTCCAGTGCGCGGCGAATGCCTCCGGATTTCATGATCTTCAGTGAGAAAATATCCGCAATGCGGATCTGGGCCCCATAAAGCGCGCCCTTGGGGTCAAACACGCTTTCATCCGCCATAATCGGCGTGTCGATCACATGGGTGATATGCGCCAGCGCTTCACGTTCATGCATTTTCACCGGTTGCTCAATGAACGTCGGGCGGAATTGTTCCAGATCGCGAATACACCGCACCGCATCATAGGCCCGCAAACCTTGGTTGTAATCAATGCGAATGTCGATTTCATCGCCGTAGATCTCACGCAGTTTTTCGGCCCGCATCACGTCAAAGCTGTGATCTGCAAAGCCGGTCTTGAACTTAAAGATCCGCACGCCGTCTTCCCACATCTTCGCGATGTCTTCCAGATCCGCGTCAAAATCAGGGTTCGCGACGGAAAAGCTCATGCCCATGTCATCGCGCAGACGTCCGCCGACAAGTTCACAGACCTGAAGACCGGAAATTTTGCCAGTGATATCAAGCAATGCCATTTCAAGCGCAGCTTTGGCTTCTGAATTTGCAATCAGCATCCGGTCGGCCATCGCCATATGTTTTTCCACCTGCACCGGATCTTCCCCGATCAGATGCGGGCGCAGATGCACATGCAGGGCCGCCGCCGCCCCTTCTGCGGTGCCGGTGAACACAGGCCAGGGCGATGCCTCCCCCCAACCGGTAATTCCGGTATCCGTTGTGATTTCCACAATCACCGAATGGATGCCAGCAACATCGCCGCTGCCGTGGGAATGGACCGCTTTGGCAGGAATAAGGATCCGGTGTACCCGGATGGTTTCGATTTTATGGTCGCTCATGGCGAGGCTCCGCAGAGGTTGTTGACAGGAAGGTAAAAGAAAAGCCCGCACCAATCAGGCGCGGGCTTTGATATCTAACGCGCTGGTCGCATGCTTTCCGGTAACCATGTGGCCAGTTCCGGGAAGCTGATCATGATGAACACCATCACAACCATGATCAGGAACAGTGGGATCGCCGTTTTCGCAATGTAACCCATGTCATGCTTGGTAATGCCCTGCATCACAAACAGGTTGAACCCGATCGGCGGTGTGATCTGGGCCATTTCAACCACGATCACGATGAAAATACCGAACCAGATCAGGTCGATCCCGGCGTTGATCACCATCGGCTGCACAATCGCCATGGTCAAAACCACCGATGAAATACCATCCAGGAACATGCCCAGTAGGATGTAGAAGAACATCAGCGCCATCAGCAGAGAGAATTTCGACAATTGCAGGCCATCAATATATTCCGCCAGGGCGCGCGGCAGCCCGGTGAAGCCCATCGCCAGGGTCAAAGCAATCGCCCCCATCAGGATAAACGCGATCATGGCAGAGGTGCGGGTTGCGCCCAAAAGGCTTTCAATGAAGGCTTCTTTGCTCATCGATCCCTGTGCAACCGCCAGCAGGAATGATCCGATCACACCAATGGATGCAGCTTCCGTTGCCGTCGCCCAACCGCCATACATTGACCCGATCACAACCAGGATCAGCAGGATAATCGGGATCAGAAAGCGGCTTTCATACAGCTTCGCGCCCAAGCTCATTTTATCCGCAATTTTGGGCACTTCCGCCGGGCGGAACAAAGACCAGCCCGCGACATACATCATGAACAGACCTGCCAGAACAATGCCCGGAATAATCCCTGCCATGAACAGCTTTGAGATACTTTGTTCAACCGCAACACCATAAACAATCAACGTCAGGGACGGCGGGATCATCAGGCCAAGGGTCGCAGCCCCGGTCAGCGTGCCGATGATCATATATTCAGGATATCCGCGTTTGCGCAGCTCAGGGATCGACATTTTGCCAACGGTGGTCAGCGTCGCAGCAGATGACCCGGACACAGCAGCAAAAATCGTACAGCCCACGATATTCACATGCACAAGCCCGCCTGGCAAACCCTGCATCCAGGGCGCAAGACCGCGGAACATGTCTTGTGATAATCGACTTCGGAATAGTATTTCGCCCATCCATATGAACAGCGGCAAAGCGGTTAAGGTCCAGCTGGAAGAACCCGTCCAGATCCGCGTCAGCATCGCATCGCCCGCCGGGCGCGTGGTGAACATTTCAAGGCCGATATAGGCAACGCCAAACAGGGCCAGACCTACCCAGACACCGGTTCCGAGAAACAGGAACAGGATGAACAGGAAGATCGAAACAAGATAAAACTCTTCCATGATTTACTCTCCCTGCAGGTCGGCGACGTCGTGCCGGATGTTGTCTTTGCCCGTAAAGAGCGTGCAAAACAGGTTGTCAAAAGCGCAGATCGCCAACAACACAGTTCCGATCACCATAGACACCTGCGGTATCCAGATCGGCCATGCGTCCTGGCCCTGGCTGATGTCATTGAATTTGTAGCTTTCATAGGTCAACTTCACCGCGTATTTCGCGAAGATATAGGTGAAATAGCTGGCGATTGCCCAACACCAGATCTCGCCAAATTTGCGGAGCTTTCCAAGTGCGCCCAACAGCAGATTCACCCGAATGTGGCTGCCGCTGTTCAACGCATAAGGAAGGGCTAAGAATGACGCTGCCGCCATGCAGTACCCTGTAAATTCGGGCGCACCCGTCATAATTTCACCGATCCAGCGCGCCATCATCTGCATAGAGACAAAGCACAGGATCAGGATCAGGAACACCGCAGCCAGATAGCCGGCATAACGATAAAGCGCATCCAGAAGCACGCGCAAAAATCTTAACAAAGTCATTCTAATCCCCCCTTCGATAGAATGCCCGGCGACCAGAGCCGCCGGGTCTGTTTCTGTTACAAAAGCGGATTATTCAGCTTTGAACGCATCAACCAGTGCCGTGCCCTGATCGCCTGCTGTTTCCAGCCATTCAGCGGTCATGGTCGCGCCGATTTCGCGCAATTCACCTGCCAGTTCGTCATTCACAGGACCGGTTGTCATGCCGTTTGCGGCCAGCTGACCCACAGTGAATTCAGTGTACTGAATGGAACGCCAGTCGCCTGCGTATTCGGCAACGATGGAACAGCCATTGATCACGTTTTGTGTGGCTTCATCCAGGCCGTTCCACGCGTCCAGGTTCACCAGCACATAGTTGCGCGGCAGCCAGGCATCGACAGAATAGAAATGTGACAGGCTTTCCCACACTTTACGATCATATCCAGTGGACCCGGATGACACCATACCCTGCGCAACGCCGGTTGCAAAAGCCTGTGAGATTTCAGCAGCTTCGATCTGTACCGGCAACATGCCAGCCAGTTCCGCCATACGCGCAGATGCCGCGTTATAAGCGCGGAACTTCAGGCCTTCCATGTCCGCAAGTGAATTCACTTCGCGGTCAAAATACAGACCCTGCGCCGGCCATGGCACGGAATACAGCATGTGCAGGTTTTGCTCTTCGAGGAGTGCTGTCAGAGGCTCTTTTGCGGCTTCAAACAGCTTCTCGGATGCCTCGAAAGAGGTCGCAAGGAATGGCACAGAATCAAAGCCAAACAGGGCGTTTTCATTCTGGTGACCAGACAGCAGGCGTTCACCGATGTTGACCTGACCGGTCTGGATCGCACGTTTGATCTCAGCGCCCGCATACAGCGATCCGCCCGGGTGTGTCTGGATTTCCAGCGCACCACCGGTGCCCGCAGTCACACAGGCCGCAAATTCAGCGCCGGTTGCGGAATGGAAGTTGGTTGCGGAATAGGCCATTGGCATATCCCAGGTTTCAGCCGTTGCGCCAATGGCCGTCAGAGCTGTTGCTGCAAGACCTGCAGCGATGGTTTTGGTTACTTTGGACATGGTTTCCTCCCTTAGGTTTTCAGTCCTGTGCCGGTGTTTCCCGGTCATTTCGTGGTCGTTTCAGAATCTTTGCGGGTCGTAGACCGACAAATCGATATTCTCGCGTTTCCCGCTGATCATACCGGCGATTATTCTGCCGGTTTTCGGTCCTGCGGTCAGACCGATATGATGGTGGCCAAAGCCCGCAAAGACGCCGGTGTTTCCGACTTCTCCAATCACGGGCAGGCTGTCGCTGGTGGCCGGGCGATGTCCCAGCCAGGGAACTTCTTCACTATATTCAAAGTCCGGGAAATATTCCTTCACCTTGCGACGCAGGAAGTTCAGAGGGCCTTGCGAAATCTCATCATTTAATCCGCCAAATTCGACGGTACCCGCACAGCGTAACCCACCATCCATCGGTGTGGCTACAAATTTCCCCATGGTCATCATCAACGGGATATTTGGCATCTGGCTGGGGTCTTTGAACATGATGTGATAGCCGCGTTCGCTTTCCAGCGGCACCTTCAGGCCCAGCTTGTCAGTCAGCGCTTTGGACCAGGTACCGGTCGCCAGCACAACCTTGTCGCAGGCAATCTCGCCCTGCCCTGCCTGCACAGCAGTCACTTTGCCATCCGTCAGGGTAACGTCTTTTACATCCCCCTGGACAAACTTCGCGCCTTCCTGTTCGGCAACCTTCGCCAGCGCCGCCACATAACCGCCCGGATCACGCATGTGCCCGTGATCGCGCATCAGCGCGAGACAGTTCAGGTTCTTCGCCAGCATCGGTTCCATTTCATGCACCGCACCACCTTCGATGATCTCGGGTTCAAACCCCGCGATTTTGCGCAGCTCCCAAGTGTAGCTGTCCGCCTCAAAGGCCGCACGGTCTTTGTAAACAAAGCTGTAGTCCGATTTATTGACCCAGCTTTCAGCCTCCGTGCCTTTGGTCAATGCCACATGCTGATCGACCGTATCATGGGTGATCCGTGTCAGCCCCTGGGCAATGCGACGGGTGTCTTTGTCATTGGCATGTGACAGATATTTCAAAAGCCAGGGCGTCAGTTTCGGCAGGTAAGACCAGCGCAAGAACAGGGGGAATTCGCGGTCAAGCAGCAGCTTCGGCGCTTTGGGGATCATGCCTGGATAGGTCACGGGTGCCACGGAACAGGCAGCCAGCACACCGGCATTGCCAAACGAAGTTGCGCTGCGGTCGCCTGGCTTTGCCCGATCAATCACAGTCACATCCGCCCCGGCCCGTCGCAGCCAGATCGCAGCAGAAACGCCGACAATGCCCGCGCCAATCACAACAACTGATTGTTGCTCCGTCATTCTATCTATCCCCCCGGTCAGCCTGCGTTTTGCGCTTGAAAAGCTGGCAAATCTCATCTTCTGAACCCTGAGGGTGCCAATCCCCAATCATCATTTCAAATATTAATTTCTGGCAACATCATCACTTAATGTTATATGATTTGCTTATGTCACTTCGTTTCCGCCAACTTCAGGCCTTTCACGCCATTGTTGAAACCGGCACCGTCACCGGTGCAGCGAACCAATTGGGTATTTCGCAACCTGGGATCTCAAATCTTCTGGCGCAGCTGGAACGTCATACCCGCCTGAAGCTGTTTGAACGCAGCAAAGGCCGGCTGATTCCCACACCAGAAGCGGGCGTGCTGTATCAGGAAATTGATACGGTGGTGCGCGGTCTTGATCACGTGGCGCAGGCGGTAACCGATTTGCAGAACAAACAGGCCGGACAGTTGCAGGTGGCCTCGCCGCATTCCCTGTCCTTCGGGATGATGCCGAAACTGATCGCCGAATTTTCCGCCGACAAACCCGATATGTCGATTGCCTTCCAGTCGAACTATTCCACCAAAGTCCAGGAATGGGTGCTGGCAGGCCTGTTTGAGGTTGGGATTTGCGAATTACCCCTGCTTTACGATTCCTTTGAAACTGAGATGTTTCAGTTCGAAACCCTTTGTGCCCTGCCAGAAGACAGCCCGCTTGCGCAATATGACGTGCTGACGCCAGAGATTCTGGAAGACGAACCTTTCATCGTGATGGGGCCGGAGCATATGACCCATCGGCGCACGCGCGAAGCCTTTCACAATGCCGGCAAACGCTGGCGCCCGCGGGTGCATTCGCATCTGTTTAAGAACAACCTGAGCTTTGTGAAAGAAGGCATGGGCGTCACCATTCTTGACCCGTTTGTCGTGAAATTTGACCGCGAAGGTGGCTTTATCACGCGTCCCTTCCGCCCGGCTGTGACGATTGAAATGGCAATCATCACATCAAAAGCCCGGCCGCTTTCCGCGATCGGGCAAGAGTTTCGTAAAATTCTGTCGGCGGAATTGGCCGCATACAGGATATAATCAACCCATCCAGCGACGCACGGGGGCGGCGGCATCTTCCAGCGGCTGACAGATCACGTCGATCAGGGTTGGTCCGTCGTGGGCGAAGGCTTCTTTCATCACCCCGTCCAGATCTTCCACTTTCTCAACACGCCAGGATTTCACCCCAAAGGCTTCGGCCACAGCCGCCTGATTGGCGCGGTTGAAATCCACGTTGTAATACCGCTTATCGCAATCATCACGTTGGCTGGCTTTGATCCAGCCAAAGCTTGCGTTTGAGAACACGATGTAGGTCACAGGCACATTGTGGCGCACGATGGTTTCCAATTCACCACAAGCAAAGGCAAAAGATCCGTCCCCCATCATGGCGACAACTTTTTTGTCCTGCGCGCCAAACCAAGCACCCGCTGCCGCAGACAAGGAATAGCCCAAAGCACCATGCGCCCGGTTGGTGATATATTGGCGGCCTGGGAATTTCTGCTGGGAATAGGCGTTGTAATAGGGGCAGCTTGTGCCGGGGTCAGACACCACAATCCCGTCACCCGGCAGGTTTGCGTTCAGCGCCGTGATGATCTGTTCCGGAATGATCATATCGGTAACGCTCGCCGCAAGCGCGTTGAATTTCGCGAACTTACGTTCCTTGATATCCGCGATCTGCGCCGCTGCACCAAACTGCGGTGCAGCGCCGTCGCGTGCGTCCAGATATTCGTTCACCGCCGCCAGAGACAGCTGCAAATCCGCAACCACACCCACCTCAGTCGGGTAGTTTGCGCCAATCACCATCGGGTCATTGTCGAAATGCACGATCCGCTGGCCAGGCTTCGGGGCTTCCCAACGCGATGTGGTGGTAGAGCCCGCACGCGCGCCCATAAACACCACAAGATCAGCGGCTTCCATCATTTCCCAGGTCTCATCCGTGCCACCGTTTGATCCAACAACCCCCAGGGACTGTGGATGCGCATCCGCCAAAGACCCTTTGCCAGAAATCGAAGTCGCAACGGCAATATCAAGACGCTCTGCCAACTTGGCCAACTCATCCATTGCGCCTGCAATCACAACGCCGCCGCCACAAACAATCAGGGGCTTCTTCGCGGTCAAAATCGCTTCAACCGCGGCCTCAGCCGCACCAGGTTCAGGCGCTGCACGATACGCGGGGTAAGATTTATGCTTTTCATCGCCCCAGATGTCATTGGTCGGCACATCATCATATTGGATGTCATAAGGCAGGCCCAGATGCGCGGAGCCAGAGCGGCCTGTGGTCATCGCACGAAACGCCTGACGCACCATACGTGGGATGTGATCGGCGCGTTTGATCACTGTGTTGAACTTGGTCAACGGCGCCATCAGCGCTTCCTGGTTGACCTCAGTCAGCGGGTATTTTCCGTAAGACCCGACAGAAATATCCGTGGTGATCGCCAGCACAGCGTAAGAGCTTTCATTCGCCTCAATCAGACCCGGCAGAATATAAGTCGCACCCCCACCAGACGGGCCTTCGCACACGCCAGGGCGACCGGTCACGCGGGAATAAGCATCGGCCATATAGGTGGCGGAGCGTTCATCGCGGGTCAGGATATGGGTGATATTGTGATCCAGATTATGCATCGCATCATAAAACGGCAGGGTCGTGTCACCACAAAGGCCAAAAATATGTTCAACCCCATGTGCTTCAAGCGAACGCACCATCGCCTCTGCGCCATTCATCGTGTTCTTCAAGGTCGTATCCCCCAACGTTCTTCCCGGCGGAACCGGGGTAAATCTATTTCGTGTGCGAAACTGTATACAATTCTGTGGTCAATTGTGAAGACATATTTTTATTTTCCTTTTCACGCCCTGTCAGGACGTGTAAAAAGCCATAAAACCAAGGGGCAGAATGATATGACAGATAAGGGCAGCAGCGTTGATCGCGTCTATGAAACCCTGCGGGATATGGCGATTAACTTTGATTTCAAACCGGGTGAACGCCTGAATGAAACCCATCTGACCTCAAAACTGAACGTCAGCCGCACCCCCCTGCGCGAAGCTCTGAACCGTCTGGTGGCCGAAGGTTTTCTGACACTCGCCAAGGGGCAGGGTTTCTTCTGTCGCGCCCTCAGCCCGGAACAGATCCTTGAACTTTACCAGCTGCGCTGTGCCCTTGAAACGGAAGCCCTGCGCATCGGAATCAGCACCGCTGGTGATGAGGATATCGCCGCCTTCTGCGCCTATCTCGACGAAACAGAAAAAACCTATGGCACCTGTGAAGACCTGTCCGAACTTCTGAACATGGACGAAGAGTTTCACATGCGCCTGGCCGGGCTGTGCGGCAATGGTGAACTCTGCCGGACGCTTAAAAATGTCAATGAACGTATCCGCTATGTGCGCCTTGTGAACCTGCGCCAGCTGCGTGAGAACGGGGCACAGGCCTCTGAGAACAGCTATCTGTCCGCACACCGCGTGGTGGCTGATGCCGTACGCGCCCGGGACACAGACAAAGCCGTCACCGCCCTGCGCGCCCATATTGAGCGCCGCCGGGAACAGACGATTGAACTGGTCCGCCTCGCCTATTCCCAGCTGTACGTGCCGGCTGTTTGAAGGATTATTCCTCTATGCGCGCTCTTCTTTTCGTTCTTTGCCTGGCGATCCCGGGAAACGCCCTGTCTGACACCTGCGAAAACCAATTTGAAACATTCACCGGCGGCTTTGAAGCCTGGGTGGAACGCGTCTGGCAGGTGAAACTTGAAACCAACGAGTTCGAACCTCAGACGTTGGTCATTCCGTTTCAATCGGGCGCAACGCGCATCTATACTATTGATGTTGTTTTTATGACGCCGCAACATGAGGTCGTCATTCAGATGCAAAGTGCGAACGGCGAAGTTACACTGACTGAACGGCGCATTTGTTATACCCGCGCAGAACCAGACGAATAGCTTATCCTTCCGCGCCTTTCGCAAGTTCCTTACTGCGTTCCGTCGCTGCCCGCACGGTCTGGCGCATCAGAACCGGCAGTCCTTTGTCGTCATCCATCAACACCTGCAACCCGGCTTCGGTCGTGCCATTGGGTGAGGTCACATTGCGGCGCAACTGCGCGGCGCTTTCCGTGGAACTCTGTGCCAATGCCCCTGCTCCGGCAACAGTCGCTACGGCCAGTTTCATCGCCACGTCCGGTTTCAATCCCTGGACTTCGCCCGCTGCGGCAAGGCTTTCGATCAGGTGAAACACATAGGCCGGACCAGACCCTGACACACCTGTAACAGCGTCCATCTGTGCCTCGGATTCTACCCGCACTGTCTGCCCGACAGCCCGCAACATCTGATCCGCAAGATCCAGATCAGAGGCCTCGCAATGGGCATTCCCCACCAGCGCCGTGATCCCCTGACCAATCGCTGCGGGCGTGTTTGGCATGGAACGCACCACAGGCGTACCCGCGCCAAGGATAGCTTCCAGCGCCGCCAGCGTGCTGCCCGCCGCGACGGAAACAAACAGCGTATTACCGCCACCAAGCGCCTTCAGATCTCCAGCGGCTTCAATCAATTGTGGCTTCACCGCCAGCACACAAACCGCAGCTTTTGCGACGGGCGTGTTCAGGCGCAGCCCTTTGCCTTCCAGCATCTTCAGCCAGTCGCCCGGATGTGGATCCAGAACGGTCACGGCTTTCGGGTCAACACCGGCCTCAAGCCAGCCTTTCAACAGGGCAGACCCCATACGACCACAACCCAGCAGAACCAGCCCGCCTTCATTCGCCTTTTGCAAACTCATGTACTTATCTCCAGGCCAGACCAGGTTTTGGATCATCCAGACCATGTGCAAACCGATCCGGCACAAGGCTTTCGTGGAACCATTTCAGCAGGGTGTAGATGGAATAGACCGGCAGGCCCGTCACCCGTCGTACATCCGCCGCGTATGGCGTCATATTGGTGCATTCCAGAACGATCGCGCCCAGATCGGGGTGGGCTTTCACGAAATCTGTGGCTGCTTTGATCATGTCTTCGCGACAGGCGGCGAAATCAATCTGCGGCGCATCACCAAGGATATCGCGGGTAAAGACGTTCCCACCCTCGGTGCCCCAGACCGGCGTATCAAGCGGCACGCCAGCGGCCTCAAGATGGCGATCTGTCAGGGTTTCTTTCGAAATCGTCAGAATGCCCGCACGTTTGCCCGGTGGCAGAGTGGCCTGCACCACGGGCTGTTGCATCAGCGAAGATGTGGCGACCGGCACGGGCACGGCTTCGGTCAGCTGATCCTGGACAATCGCCAGAAACCCGCAGTTCGTCGTGATCCCGTCACAGCCGCTGGCAACCAGATCTTTTGCAGCTTCAATGAACTTATCCACCAGCAGGCGCGCATCTCCGCGCACCACATTTTCAGGATTCGCGCCGCGAACCACACGATATTGCACCGGGAAGGGCCAGGTCGTGGCATTGCCAATATCGCCGGGAATACGCGGAAACTGTGTTTCCAGCATCAGAATGCCCAGATTTGCCCCGTAAACCGTCTTGCCACCATATTCAGTCTGCATCGCAACCTCCCCTTTGTTGCTGCGGAAATTCCCCGGCATCATACGGTATGAATTATCGTGCGCAAGGCTGTATACAATTTTTCGGGGCTGGCTTTCTCAACCTCGATCTGCCCCTTCCCGTGCAAGCCAGTTGAAAACCAGTCGCGCCCGGTCAGAGGATTGATTGTGTAGCTTGATATAGAAATCCTGGGGTGAAGACATGGTATCAGACACCAATTCCACCAGTTTGCCACGTTCCACCAGATCAGAGATCAGCCCACCCCAACCCAGAACGGCACCCATATCATCCTGCGCCGCCTGCAGTGCGATGACGTAATTGTTTACACGGTGGGCTGTGTTCAGTTCCGCAGAACACCCAAGCGCTGCCATCCATTCTGTCCAGTCCGTCCAGCCGGTTTCAGGTGCATCCAGATGGATCAGCGGCACCTGCGCCAGATCCTCAACAGATGTAATCTGATGTCGTTCTGCAAAATGCGGGCTGCCAAGGGCGGTGATCCGGTCATGAAACAATGCCTGACAGGGGCCGGGTTCTTGCGTGAGGTCACCGTAATGAATGCTCAGATCCACATCCGACGCTGCCGTCGCGAAATCATCCACCACCTGGGCCACCTGTATATGCCCGTATTTCTGCCAGAACTGCGCCAGTTTCGGCGTCAGCCAGAAGGAACTGACCGCGGTGGATGACCGGATCGTTACGGCAGATCGCGCACGCCGCGCACGCAATTGCCCAATTGTTTCACTGATTTCCTCAAACCCTTTCTGAAGCGCCACCAGCAGATAGGCCCCGGTTTCTGTCAGCTCCACCCCTTTGTGAGCCCGGTAAAACAACACACAGTTAAGTTCTGCCTCAAGCGCTTTCACCTGATGGCTGACCGCCGCTGGTGTCACGTTCAGCTCCCGCGCGGCGGCTTTAAAACTGACATGACGTGCTGCCGCTTCAAAGCTGGCAAGCGCGTTCAGGGGTGGCAGATCATAAGGGCGTTTGGGCAAGTTGTTCTGTTCCCGGATTTGATTAGGTCCAACCTGAATGAAGCCGTTACCACCGTCCAGGTTAGTTTTTCTAACTCTGGATGATTTTTTTTGCAATTGTCAGACCACGCCCGCCTGTGGGACGCGGGATTAACTTCATCTGACTTTAAGGCTGTGCGCGGCCAGGCAAAAGGAACCGGAATATGAAATCACATGCAAAAACCGTTGTTGTTGGCGGGGGCTGTGTTGGGGCTTCGATCCTGTATGGGCTGACGCAGAACGGCTGTTCGGATGCGGTGATGCTGGAACGCACCACGCTGACATCCGGTTCTACCTGGCACGCAGCGGGGCTTTTGGTGACGTTCGTGCGATCCCATAATATTTCCAAAATGACGATGGAAACCATCCGGATTTACGGCGAGGTTGAGGAAAAGCTGGGCGCATCCGTTGGTCTGCGCAAGGTCGGTCAGCTGCGCGTCGCCAACACAGAAAAACGCTGGGATGAATTCCAGTCTTATATCTCGATTGCCGAGGCTGCGGGCGTGCCCTGCAAACTGGTGACGCCCGAAGAAATCGCCGAAATTTATCCCCTACTGAACCAAAGCGATGATATCCGTGGCGGTATCCTGCACACTGAAGATGGCTATGTGAACCCAGCTGATATCACCATGGGTCTTGCGAAACTTGCCCGTGACGGTGGTGCCAAAATTCACCAGAACACCGAAGCCCAGAGCTATGAGAAACTGGAAAACGGTCACTGGAAGGTTGTGACCAATCAGGGCGAAATCACCTGTGAACATCTGGTTTTCGCCACCGGCAACTACGCTCGTGAAAACGCCCGCCGCGTGGGGCTGGATCTGCCCTGCATCCCGATTGTGCACCAGTACTGGACAACAGAAACCGTGCCCCTGCTGAAGGAACGCAAGGCCGAAGGTCTGCCGGAATTCCCAATTCTACGGGATGAAGATTACGGCGCTTACCTGCGCGAAGATGTCGGCGGCATTCAGTTCGGCCCTTATGAATTCACCAAAGATCTGAAACTCTTCGCCGAAGATCGTGTGCCGCCGGATTTCGGGGCTGACCTGCTGCCCGAAGATTTTGACGCCGTGGAAACCCAGTGGGAACGCGCCATTGAGCGGGTGCCAACGCTTGGTGAAGTCGGGATCAAAGCCAACACGCGCGGCCCCTTCCAGATGACCCCGGATGAACTGCCGTTGGCCGGTCCCGCGCCCGGGCATGATAACCTCTGGCTGGCGGAAGGCATGCCGGGCGGGATCCTCTGGGGTGGTACGGTTGGGAACCGGCTGGCCAAATGGATTATCAATGGTGATCCAGGCATGGATATGTCCGAACTCGATCCGCGCCGTTTCTCTGATTACGCGTCCAAACGCTGGACCATGGATAAGGTGCGCGAAACCTGGGGCACCCATATGGACGCCCATGTGCCCGGCGAAGATTTCCCAGCAGCCCGCCCGATGAAAACAGTCAGCAGTTATGATCTGCTGACGGCACAAGGCGCGGTCTGGACCAGCTTCAATGGGTATGAATTCCCGCGCTGGTTCGCAAAAACGCCGGAAGAGGCCATCCCCGAACACAGTTTCCGCCGCACGGACCACATGGAACTTGTGCAGGAAGAAGTCCGGCGCACACGCGAAGAGGCCGGATTCATCGAAATGTCGCCCATGACGAAATTCACCGTGCGTGGCCCTGGGGCTGCCGTCTGGCTGGATGGGATTATGGCCAATAAGCTGCCGAAAACCGGGCGCATGACCCTGTCTCTGCTGTTGAATGACAACGGCGGGATGGATGCGGAATATACCGTGGTACGTTACGGCGAAAATGATTTCTATCTGATCTCAACCCCGAACTGGCGGTCTTATAACTGGGATCAGCTGCAACGGCTTCTGCCCCGCGATGGCTCTGTGATCCTTGATGATATCTCAGAAAACATGGGTGTCATTGCCCTTGCCGGCCCACAAGCCCGCGAGATCCTGCAACCGCTGACAGACAATGATCTGTCCAACGCCGCCTTCCCCTGGCTGTCCGCCCAGATGGGTGAGGTTGGATATGCTAAAGACGTGCATCTGCTGCGCGTCAGCTATACCGGCGAACTTGGCTGGGAAATCCACCACCCCGTCGGCTACAACCGCCACCTGGTTGATCTGCTGCTGAAAGCAGGTGTGAAACCCTTTGGCCTTGAGGCGCTCGAATCCATGCGTCTGGAAAAATCCTACCGCGCCATTAACCGCGAAATCTGTAAGGATCTGACACCATATGAGGCCGATCTCGGCCGTTTCGTTGCCCTGGAAGGCCGCGACTTCATCGGCAAAGATGCCCTGATTGCCCAGAAGGAAAAAGGTGATCATCCGGTGCTTGTCACCCTGAAATTGCCCTTCTGCGATACATCTGTGATGTTTGACGAAGGCGTTTACAGCGACGGCAATCTCATTGGGCGTGTGACCTCTGGTGGCTTCTCATATTACTGCAACCACGACATCGCAATGGCGCTGGTTCCGCAGGATATGACCGCCCCAGGCACGAAAATGCAGGTCAAAATTCACAATGAAATGCGCGACGCCGAAGTCATCGACATCTGCGCCCATGATCCCTCCAGCGCCCGTGCGCGCGCGTAACCGTCTGTTTTCAGGAGAAAACCATGTCTGAACCTCGTAAACGCGGTGGCCGCGCCAACCGGGTCGCTGCCCGCACCAATCCCGCACCGGTATATCTGCCAACCCTGAACCGTGCCGTTGGCCCGATTGATCTGCTTGGCCCCGAAGGTGTGGAGAAAATCCACAACGCTGCCATGACGATCCTGGAAACCACCGGCATTGAATTCCGCGACCCAATAGCACTGGCCGACTGGAAACGCGCCGGGGCCGATGTTCAGGGCGAACGGGTGCGCATTGGCCGTGATATGCTGATGGATCTGATTTCATCTGTGCCGGAAAGCTACACACTGCACGCCCGCAACGGTGATCGCACAGTAGACGTCGGCGGCAAAAATTCGATCTTCGCCAATGCTTACGGCGCGCCTTTTGTCTATGATCTCGACGGCACCCGCCGCCCGTCACAACTGGCCGACGCGCATAATTTCTTCAAGCTTGGTCAAATGAGCCAAGCCATGCATGTGCCTGGCATTCTGCCGGTCGAACCTCAGGACATCCCCGTGCCAGAACGCCACCTGGAACTGGTTCATGCGGCCCTGACCCTGACAGATAAACCGATCAAAGGGTCCGTTCTGTCCGAAACCGCTGCGCGTGACACCGTGAAAATGGCACAGATTGTTTTTGGCGAGGAATTCGTTGATCAGAATGTCGTTCTGACATCCCTGCTGAACTGCAACACACCGCTTGTCTGGGATGAAACCATGCTGGAAAGTCTGCGTGTTTATGCGTCTGCGAACCAGCCTTGTCTTCTGTCGCCCTTCGTTCTTGCGGGCGCCAGCACACCTGCTTCACCGCAAGGCGGCGTTGCGCTTCTGATTGCCGAAAGCCTTGCAGGCATGGCCTATTCACAGATCATTCGCAAAGGTTGTCCGATGGTTCTGGGTGTGGCGATTATGGGCGTTTCTATGAAAACCGGGGCACCCATGATGGGGTCCCCCGAACCAGGGCTCATGAACCTGATCGTCGGACAGATGGCGCGGTTCTATAAGGTGCCGTGGCGCAGCTGTACCATGTGGACCGGTTCAAAATCCCCAGACCTTCAGGCTGGATATGACACCGCGAACAGCATGTGGCCTGTGCTTTTGGGTGGCTGCAACTACATCGTGCATTCCGCGGGCTTCCTTGAGGGCGCGCTTGGCGTCAGCTACGCGAAATGGGTGCAGGATTCGGCGCAGTTGGAAAACTTCCACCGTTTCTTCACCGGCCTTCAGGAAGAAAACCTCGACGCGCTTCTGGATGATATCGCAAACGTTGGCCCGGGCGGGCATTTCCTTGGCACCGATCACACCCGCGAACATCCGCTGCATATGAATATGCTGCAAAACAACGACAGTTTTGAACAATGGGAAGCCGAAGGCGCCAAAATCGCTGAAGTCGTCGGCAATATCGAAGCCAAACGTATCCTTGATAATTACGTCCAACCCCCGATGCCCGTTGACCAGCGCGGCGCTTTGGATGAGTTTGTCGCGAAGAAACGGGCTGAATACAGCGCGTAAAACCCCAGAGGTGTCAGAATGGGCGATCAGGCCACAGAAAATCTTTCCCTGGATCAGGTGCGGGAACTAGCAAATGAAGTCTTCCGCGCCTGCGGTGTCAGCGATGAAGCATGTGTAGTTCTTGCTGACATCGTCACCCGGTCTGAACGCGATGGTCCGCGCAGCCATGGTCTGCGGATGCTGCCGGTTTATGCGCAAAGCTTCACCTCGGGCTATGCCAACCCTGAAGCAAAACCTGTGATCACCCGCACGGCAAGTGGTGCTTTACAGGGGGATGCGGACAATGGGTATTATCAGCACGCCGCCAGCCTCGCCCATGATCAGCTGATTGAAATGGCTCGGGAAAACGGCATCGCCGCCTTTTCCTGCAAAAACTGTCACCATCTGGCCGGACTGCGTTTTGATGTGGAACCCCTGGCCGAAGCCGGGCTGGTTGCGATTGGCGTGATCAATTCCCTGTCCATGGTTGTGCCCCAGGGCGGTACGCGTCCGGTCTTTGGCACCAATCCCATGGCCTTTGCCTGCCCACGTGAAGGCCAGGCACCGATCGTCTGGGATCAGGCATCATCCATGGTCGCGCTGATGGACATCCGCATGGCCGCCGCCGAAGGTCACCCCCTGCCCTACCCAGCGGGACTTGCCCCCGATGGCAGCAAAACCATCGACCCCAACGCAATCCTTGATACCCGCAGCCTGCTGCCCTTCGGCGAACATAAAGGCGCGGCGATTGCTTTCCTGGTCGAAGTTCTGGGGGCGGCGTTGGCAGGTGGCACGCTTTCCGTTGATAACCAGGATCGCGAAGCCCATGGCGCGCTGAACATCAAAGGCGGATCTACCGTAATCGCGATTGATCCCAACCGTTTCGGCAACCCGATGTTCAATGAGTACATCAACCGCATCAGTGCCGAAATCACCGACAATGGTGACGCACGCATTCCCGGCGATGGTCGTCTGAAAATGCGCACGCGCGCGATGCAGGACGGGGTGAATGTCGCAACAGACGTGCTGGATCAGATCCGCGACGTGATAAAGACCGCAGGATCATAGAACCTGCGGTCTCACTCGTGACGGAATTGACTGGTGGCTGCCGGAGTATGGGATGGAGCAGCCACCAGGAGATATAATAAATTTGTGCCAAACACTTCGATCTATATATGCGCCCCAACAAGCAGGCAGATGATGAAAAGCACCACGCATGGTGAATTTAAATAGCACCCGGACAGTAAATATTCTGGCCGGCGAACCCGGGTGAAGAGGAAGAGATCAACACTTCGGATCTGAGTTAACTATACGTCAGTTTCTGCAGGGGCTGAGAGTGAAATACCTGTGAAATTTTGTATTCACAGGATATCCAAGTCACATATCCCAGATGCAAAAAGGCCCGCCATTTTTTGACGGGCCTTTGTAAACAAGAGTTTAAACGATTACCGCGTGACAGGTGGTGCCGTGAAATCCCCCATCCGGGCTTTGTGTTGCGTCTGGGTATTTCCATTGTCCTTTTCCGAACTGTGAAGCGCGGCCATCCCGTCAAGCCCATCGGTCAGATCACGCCCCGCGGCCGCATTCAGCACCATCAGCCGCGCCACGGCCGGGGCCGCGGCACTTGTGCCCACAAGCCGCGTGCGTGACCCCGACAGAACACCGGTTGACGGAATGCCGGGACGGGATGGGCTTTGATCAGAACAGGCGACGATCAGGGTTTGCGCACCCACAGGTGCCGGATCCTGGTTCTCCTGCACATGCAGACGACCACTGCCCGCATAGTCGGCAGGCCGCTTGTTGTGTTGCACATAACCGCTGACCCGCGTGGTGTGCGAAGAGGACGCCACCGCATTCACGGAACCAAAACCAGAAATCCCCGGGATCTCATCCTTATATTTCTGATAGGGTGGCTGTGTTGTCTCGGAACCCGTTTTACGCGGTTTGACCAGATAGCTCTGTCGTCCACGGCTCTGCAACATCGCCGGATCATCATCACGCTGTACCCAGATCAACAGGTCATCCCCTTGTGGGATCTCCGGCGCATGGCCTTTACGGCGCAGTTTCACCGTCCAGCGCCCGGCAGGGGCGCGACGGGACTGATTCGCACAATAGGTCGACGGGATCAGAGCCAGCATAAAACGCCAGCGATTGCCCCGGCTGTGATCCGCAGACATCTGCCCGACGATCTGCCCATCCATGTGAATATCCGTGAATTGAACGGGATCACTGCCCCGGATTCTCAGCACAGCTTTCTGATCCAGGCGATATCCGGGCGGTGGTTTCAGGATCAGCCTGTATTTCGCCGGATCAAACCCTTCGGGAAACCACAGTTCCAGGTAGCTTGACGTATTGTCATCAGGCTGCACCTGCCAGCCGATGTTGTATTTCTTACCGCCAAAACCCGCCTCACTGATCCGCGCATGCATCTTATCGGCAAAGCCATTGCCCATAGGCATGACAATCGCGGTTTTCGACTGCAACGCCTGGCGTTTTGCAAGCAGATCCTCAATCGCGATTTCCATCGGTGATTGCCCGTCGTGACGCCCCGCGCCCCAGCCGTAAGAGAAATTCACAATCAGCGGCAGTTCATCAACGCCAAAGTGATCCGCAATCCGCCGCGCGCGTTCAAACACGTAATGCAACGCCGACAGCATATACATTTCCTTACCAAACCCGGATGTATCCCAGGCGATGGTATTGGGCATCTGCACGGCGATGATCTGAATGTCATCACCCTGGGTATCGCCGGTGAACAGCGATGTATTCCCCGCCGCAAGCCCCAGAATATGGCTGCCATGGGTGCCGTGCCGCTTCAGATGACCGCCAAGCTCAACCATATCCGGCGCAACCGCCCCGGCATCCTGATACAGGTGGTTTTCATCAGACGGGTTGTCCAGGCGCAGCTGATCAATCGTCCCATTGGTATATTCCCGGCCGAACGGCACCGGCGCACGGGCCTTTGCGACCCCCGCCTGCAACCAGCAATGGCTGATCCGCGTTTTGCCGTCACTTCCCAGGAAAGCCCGGTTGGCGAAGGGGATTGCATCATCAATCACCGCAACAATCGCGCGCGGCTGCACCGCAGGCGCAACCCAATCCTCAGGGTCATCCGCTACCTGGTAATCCGCAGTCCAGGTCTCAACCGGCACCGGAAAGTTCAGACGATAGCGCAGACCGGCACCTGGGGTGGCGGGTGTAACGGCATCGCGAAAGGCAAAAGGAGTGATTTCAGGTTGCACACCACCAGGTTTCCAGAGCGGCGGGATCCGCAGATCGGCGTAATTCAGATCAGCAGGGTTGCCGCCCGCCTCCATCAGGGCGGAATGAATCCCCGTACCGCCCGCCGCAATCGACGGGAAAGCCCAGGGCCGCCCATGGGTTTCTGAAAAAACCCAGCGCTCATATGGCCCTTCTGTCGGGCCATGGTCAGATAAAACAGACATGATACACCTCAGACTTTCTGAGTTTCAGCCAGGGCCTTTTCCCAGATCCAGCTGAAGTGATCTGTCGCGGAAACACTAAACGTCGTGCCTGTCTGCAACCCATGTTGCGCGCCTTGCTGCGTGAACTGATAATCGCTGAAATCATCATTGCCCGGAGTGTATTGCAGCGACGTCACCGCATCGGCACCGGTCTGACCGCAAAGCTGCAGAACCACCTGCCCCAAAGCCGTGCCAAGTGCAGCGCCGGCCCAGCTGTCGATCGGGAAATGCACACCGGCGACCGTGCGGTTCACCGCAATCCGTTCCGCCAGCCCACGCAACATCTTCATGCGATCGGCCTGATCCTTAAAGCTGTCCCAGCTTTTGGTCAGCCCTTCCATCACGGTCATCACGGCATAGGCTTCGGTCGCGTGGGCGGATGGAAAACTGCCGTGGCCCGGCGTCGGGATCATCGGCTGAATACGCCCGTCCAGCTGATCCGGGCGGCGGATCGCCAGCGCATGTTTCGCAATCATCGCCATATGCGCCGCCATCACCTGGGTGACCGTGATCAGTTCAAAAGTTTTTTCATGCTGTCCCGCGTGCAGCCCCAGGATCATGGCAAAATATTCGGTTGGAAAGCCCAATTGCGAGATAATTTCAGCTGTGCGATCTGC
Organism: Halocynthiibacter styelae; assembly: GCF_016123485.1. GTDB lineage: Bacteria > Pseudomonadota > Alphaproteobacteria > Rhodobacterales > Rhodobacteraceae > Halocynthiibacter > Halocynthiibacter styelae. Next base: position 65,071 of record NZ_JADCKQ010000013.1, read on the forward strand.
CCGCAGGTCCGCGTAGTTCTGCACAAGCACGCATTGATCCGCCAGAAGGCTGTCATCCGGGCGATCCAGCTTTACCAGATCATTGCCTGCAAAAGTCAGGGTGATGGATTTCGCGTTATTCGGCCCGGCTGAATAACCCACCTGAGACAGAAATTCGCTGAGATACAGTGAACCCCGCACCCAGGCCGCCCAGCGATTGTTATTTTCTGTGTCATCATATTTCAGATCATTGCCCGCAGGCACTCCGCCATTTCCAACACGGTGCAGCAGGCTTTCCGCAGTGCCTTGCAGACCGACGGTGGTGATCGGATCATAGCCACCGGTATCACCCGCGCCCAGGAAACCACCCAGGCCGGTCATTCCACCGATTCCGCCAATGCCCCCTATTCCACCAATGCCGCCGATTCCGCCAATACCACCTGACTGTGCCATAAACTTTTTCCCTATAGTTAGATTGTTGTTTTAAGAAATGCCGGAAGCAGACATGGCCGTCAGCGCACGCCGCCCCAGTTTGTGTTGAGATACCGGATGGTTGCTCCGGTATTTTGATAAATCATATCCTGGCCAATAGCGCAGAAGTTCCTGCGCGGCGGCCTTTGCTTCTTCCGGACGATCCAGAAAATGCAGCGCGGTAATGCGCGCCCGATGCGTCGACAGATGTCGGTTGTTCACAGCCAGCGACTGTTCCGCATGTTTCAGAGCTTCTTCAAACTGATCCGCCGCGATATAGGCGGTGCTGGCCAGGCTGTCGTAATAATAAAGAAACGGATCAATCGGGGACAGGCGCCGCGCCTGTTCGCTGGAACGTACAGCCTCTTCACCCTCATCCTTAAACGCCTTCAACGACCCCCGCAAAAGCCAGGCCAGGCTTTCATTCGGGTTGATATCCAGAGCCGCATCAAACCGTTTTTCTGCGGTCTCAAAGTCATTCAGCAGGTTGTTATTCGCAAAGCCATCAATGGTCAGGCCAAGGCTTGCTTCCGGGTCTGTATCCAGTGCCCGCGCCGTGCAATCAACTGCTCGCTGGGTGTCATGGGCCAGATCAATGGAATAGCCTTTCATCACATTGAGAACATACCATTTCCCCAGCCAGGCATGGGCATCTGCGGAATGGGACAGGCGTTCGCTGGCTTCCAGCAGATATTCCCGCGACTTCAGGAAATCACGCATGGTGGCGCGGTGCATCATCGACACGCCGGCAACAATCAGATTGTGATCTGAAATCTCATCAATGCGCTGACTGCGCACAGTTTCAATCGCTGAATCCGCGATAGAGCGGGCAACACCCCGGGCGATGTTATCAATCTCAAGCGCGGTTTCCGTCAGATCCGCAAAACTGCGGGCCTCAAAACTACGGCTCCAGATGATCTGGCCGCTGGCCGCTTCGATGAAATCCACATCACAGATAAACCCCTGACGTGACGGGCGCAGAAAACCGGTGGTCAGGTAATCCACCCCCAGGGTTTCGCTTAGCGTGGTGATCGGCGTATTGGCCGCCCCGGCGGCACGGCCTGACAGATGCGAAATCACATTGATAAAGCGCGATCGCGACAGGATCCGGCAGCAATGTTCACTGATCCAGTCCCCAAGTGCTGACAGTCCCGGATCATTGCCCATCTGGCGCAGGGGCAGCATGGTCACACAGGGGCGCGGGCGGCGCAGACTGGACACAGGCGCATGACGATACAGCGCAAAGATCTGATCCGGGTTCGCGCGAATGCTGTCCACCCATTCCTGAAATGGGGCTTCCCGCACGTTCAGATCTTCCAGAAACAGCCCTTGCCCCGGATCGCCGGTGAACCGCACATGGGCCAGATCAAGCTCAATGTCGGTATTTGTGGTGCGAAACAGCGTGTCAAAATAATCGCCAAACAGTTTGCGCAGATCAGACAGGGCCCGGCGCAGGTTCTGATGGCCGCTGTCATAGCCGGCATAACCCCACAATGTATTCTGAAGATAGGTCCGCGTCCGCCGCCCCAAAGGCGCCGTCGCAAGGATCGCAATCAACGCCCTATGTTTCGCCCCACGAATTTCACGCGGCGGACGGTCCTGCAAACACACAGCGCATGTGCCAAAAAGAGAAACCTCCAGGCAAACATCCATTTATTTTACTCCCCAGTCAATAAATCTTAGCACCAGAAATTTGCTCATACCAAGTACTTCACAGTATTTTCACAGCCCCGGAACCGGCTATCAGGTGTAATTTTGTTCCACCCGAAGCTGAGGTGGAGACATTATGCCACAACAAGAACCCGTCAGAGATTTAGTGGATTTTTTTGATCACTGGCAATCCGAGCGTAATAGAATCGTGCGGTTGATTGAAAAACCCGTCATCACCCCAAATGAAAAGAAGACACTTGAGCTGATGCTTTTCGTCCTGGATCGTGTGGGGCCCGATGACCTGAAATCTGAGCCGAACTGATATAGTTTCATCTCATGTATTAAAGTCGCCCGGGTCATCCGTGGCGGCTTTTTTGTGCGGTTCAGAAAAATATTGGATTTTGGATCCAATTACTGTAGTCAGAATTTACAAACCGATTTCCCCGGGATGAATCACCCGGAAGATGGATGAACCGCAACTGCCCTGCAGATGCGCCAACTGACACGTAACAAGGGAAGATCCCATGTCTGAAAATGTTTTCCAGGGCACAATGCCCGCCCTCATGACCCCCTGCAAAGATGACCGCACGCCAGACTACGATGCACTGGTGAAAAAGGGCCACGAAATGATCAAAGCCGGCATGTCCGCGGTGGTTTACTGTGGTTCCATGGGGGACTGGCCGCTGCTGTCTGACAGCGAACGTATGACCGGCGTCGAACGTTTGGTGGAAGCAGGCATTCCTGTGGTTGTCGGCACCGGCGCAATCAATTCAAAATCCGCTGTGGCGCATGCCGGCCACGCCCAGAAAGTCGGCGCTGTTGGCCTGATGGTGATCCCGCGTGTTCTGTCCCGTGGCTCTTCCCCAGCTGCACAGAAAAACCACTTCAAAGCAATCCTGGAAGCCGCTCCAGACGTGCCTGCGATCATCTACAACAGCCCGGTTTATGGCTTCGCCACCAAAGCGGATCTGTTCTTTGCCCTGCGCGCGGAACATAAAAACCTGATCGGCTTCAAGGAATTCGGCGGCAAGGACGATCTGCGTTATGCCGCAGAACATATCACCAGCCAGGACGACGACGTGACCCTGATGGTTGGCGTTGACACCGAAGTGTACCACGGTTTCGTCAACTGTGGCGCCACCGGTTCCATCACCGGCATCGGCACCGCCCTGCCAAAAGAAGCCCTGCTGCTGGCAGCCCTGTCCAAGAAAGCGGCTGAAGGCAACGCGGAAGCCCGCCGTCGCGCGCTTGAACTGGAAGAAGCCTTTGGCGTTCTGGCCAGCTTCGACGAAGGCACTGACCTTGTGCTGTACTACAAGCACCTGCTGGTTCTGAACGGCGAAGAAGAATACCGTCTGCATTTCTATGAAACAGACGAACTGTCCGACGCGCAGCGTAACTATTGCGAGACCCAATACGCACTGTTTAATGCCTGGTTTGCAGACTGGTCAAAACAGGGCGGGATCATCGCTGAATGCATGTAATCGACAGCCATACCGGCGGGATGCCCACAAGGGTTATCCCGCAAGGCGGTCCGGATCTTGGGTCCGGACCTCTTGATGTGCGGGCCGCAAAGCTCGCCAAAGAACACGAAGCTTTCTACAAATCCGTCATGCTGGAACCCCGCGGTCAGCCCGGAATGGTTGGCGCGCTGCTGGTGGAACCGGTTGATCCGGATTGCGTCACCGGTGTGATCTATTTTGATGCAGAAGCCGTGCTTGGCATGTGTGGCCATGGCACCATTGGCCTGGCTGTGACCCTGCATCACATGGGGCGCATCGGCATTGGCACGCATAAGTTTGAAACACCGGCTGGCGTCGTCACGGTTGAATTGCACGATGCCAACACCGTGTCTGTCACCAATATTGAAAGTCGTCTGATCACCGCTGGCGCTGAAGTCACCCTTCCCTCTGGCTCTGTAGTGGGGGATGTCGCTTATGGCGGCAACTGGTTCTTTATTGTAGATCCCAGCCCCCTGCCCGTCACCACGACGAACATCCCTGCCCTGACAGAACTCGCGGTTTCCATGCGCCAGGTCTGCAACGCAAATGGCATCGGCGGGCCGGAGGGACAGCCGATTGATCACGTCATTCTACGTAGTCCCAACCCGGACACAGGCGCGCACAGCCGTAACTTTGTGCTGTGCCCGGATGATGAATATGACCGTTCGCCCTGTGGCACCGGCAGCTCTGCCTATATGGCTTGCCTTGCGGCCCGCAAAAGACTTGGGCCAGGGGATGAAATTGTACTGGAAAGCGTGATCGGAAGTTCCTACCGTGTCTCTTACCAGCCGACCCAAAACGGCGTGATCCCGACCCTGACAGGTCAGGCCTGGATCATGAACGAAGGGACGCTGTTCTTTGACACAACTGACCCGTTTAAAGACGGGATTTATCTGTAGGAACATGCAGTGAGCAAGACGGATGAAATCGTAGTGATTGGTGCCGGTGTGATCGGTATCTCAATCGGGCTGGAACTTGTGCGCGCAGGCTATTCCGTGCGTGTGCTGGACCGTGAAGGTCTGGCGGCGGGGGCGTCTCAGGGCAACGCGGGGGCCTTTGCCTTCACCGATATTGTGCCATTGGCCACCCCCGGCATCATGCGCAAAGCCCCGAAATGGCTGCTGGATCCGCTTGGCCCCCTGTCGATCCCACTGCGTTACGCCCTGAAAATTGCGCCCTGGATGCTGCGGTTCTGGCGCGCCAGCTGGAAGGATCGCTATCACCATTCGGTTGAGGCGCAGACTGCGCTGATGTCTCTGGCAAAAGAAGCACTGGAACGACAGATCACCAGCACTGACGGCGAAAGCCTGATCCTGCGTCAGGGGCAGATGCAGCTGTATGAGGGCGAAAAAGAATTTCGCGCAAGCCTGCCCCAATGGGAACTTCGCCGCGAACAGGGCATTCGCTATGAACTGTTCGAAACCCCGGAAGACATCGCCAGGATCCAACCCGGCCTTGACCCGCGTTTCACCCATGCCGGCTATACGCCGGACTGGATCAACACCGTTGACCCGAAAACCTGGGTGGAACACCTGGCCTCGGCCTTCACAGCACTTGGCGGTGTGATCGAGAAACGCGATATTCACAACCTCAGCCATACTGCAGGTGGCGTGCGCCTGACCTACAGCGGCGGTGAAATTCACGCCACCAAAGCCATTGTCGCCGCTGGGGCCTGGTCCCATCATCTGGCGAAAACCCTTGGGGATAAATTCCCGCTGGAAACCGAACGCGGCTATAACACCACCCTGCCCAAAGGCGCGTTTGATGTGCGCACCCATCTGACCTTCAGTGGTCACGGTTTCGTGGTAACGCCGATCAACGGCGGCGCGCGGGTTGGTGGTGCTGTGGAACTTGGCGGACTGGACCTGCCACCAAACTACAAACGTGCTGACATCCTGCTGAAGAAAGCCGCCAGCTTCCTGCCTGGCCTGAACACAGAAGGCGGCACGCAATGGATGGGCTTCCGCCCTTCTTTGCCGGATACGTTGCCAGTGATCGGCACCGCCCCACAGGCGCAGAACGTGATTTACGCCTTTGGTCATGGCCACCTGGGCCTGACCCAGGCCGCCGCCACCGCCGAAATCGTCAAGACTATGGTGCAGGGCAAACCTGCCCCCATCGACACAACCCCCTATCGACCCACACGTTTCTGAACGGGAGAGAGACATGCGCAGCAGCAAAACCATCCACGTGATTTCCGCCCATGCCGAAGGCGAAGTTGGCGATGTTATCGTCGGCGGCGTCGCCCCGCCCCCAGGTGACACCGTCTGGGATCAGCGAACCTTCATTGCCGAAGATCAGACCCTGCGCAATTTTGTGCTGAACGAACCACGCGGTGGTGTCTTTCGCCATGTGAACCTTCTGGTGCCACCCAAAAATCCCGAAGCGGACGCTGCCTGGATCATCATGGAGCCGGAAGACACGCCCCCTATGTCCGGGTCCAATTCCATGTGTGTGTCCACCGTTCTGTTGGATGGCGGCATTATCCCGATGCAAGAACCCGTCACCCATATGACATTGGAAGCGCCCGGTGGTCTTGTTCGTGTGAAAGCAGATTGCAAAGACGGCAAAGCCGAGCGCATCACCGTGCAAAACGTGCCGTCCTTCGCGGATAAACTGGATGCAATGATTGAGGTCGAAGGCGTCGGTTCCCTGCGGGTGGATACTGCCTTTGGTGGCGACAGTTTTGTCATTGTTGATGCGCAGGATCTGGGTTTTTCCATCACCCCGGATGAGGCGGGCGACCTGGCCCGTATGGGTGCGCGCATTACCGACGCGACCAATGAACAGCTGGGCTTTAACCATCCTGATGGCGACTGGAACCATATTTCATTCTGTCAGATCGCAGGCCCGCTGACCCGTGAAGGGGATCTTTTGACAGGTAAGAACGTCGTTGCCATTAAACCCGGCAAACTGGATCGATCCCCCTGCGGCACCGGGGCGTCTGCGCGTATGGCGATGCTGCTGGCCAAAGGGCAGATGGCGGCGACCGACCGGTATTACGCACGTTCCATCATCGACAGTGAATTCCGCTGCCGCATCGTGGAGCAGATTGATCTGAACGGTCGCCCGGCGATCACCCCTGAAATCTCTGGTCGTGGCTGGATCACCGGCATTCACCAGCACATGCTGGATCCATCCGATCCATGGCCCGGTGGGTATCGTCTCAGCGACACATGGGGTGCATAAACCATATTGGATACAATCATCCTTTACGCCGCGCCCGTATAAATTACCCATTCAAATCCCCGCTTTCCCTGTTAATATGCAGGGAAAGTAAATATGTATCCAAAGTGCACATCCGGGGTTGAATATGGCAGGCAAACGGGCGGTGGCAAAGCAAAGCCTGCCGGAAATCATCGCAAATGATCTGCGAGAACGCATTCTTTCCGGCGAACTGGAGGAAGGCGAAGCGATCCGTCAGGAAGCTCTGGCGGCGGAATATGATGTCTCCCGCATGCCGATCCGCGAAGCCCTGAAGCGCCTGTCTGCCGAAGGCCTTGTGGATTGGGCGAACAATCGCGGGGGGTCCGTCACCCGCCATTCCATCAGCCAGATCGCTGAAATTTTTGATCTGCGCGAACTGCTGGAAATTGATCTGTTCCGCCGCGCGATCCCCAATATGACCACCACAGATTTCGCCCGCTGCGAAGAACTGATGGCAAAGATGGAAACCTCTTACAACGGCGATGATGTCGGCCAGTGGGGCGAGTTGAACTATGATTATCACGCCGCGCTTTACGCCGCTTCTGATCGCGGGCTGACGTCGGAACTTCTGAACCGGATCAGCCTGCAGTCGGATCGTTATATCCGCATGCACCTTAGCGTGATGAAACAGCGTGAACCTGCTAAGGACGAACACCGACAGCTACTGGCCTATGCCAAAGCCGGGGATATTGATGCCGCCTGCGCGCTTTTGCAGAAGCACATCCGTCGCACTCGGGATGAGCTGCTGGAAATGGTGAAGAAGCGCCGCGAGGCTGAGGTAAAATAACCCCCCATCGTGACACGGTTAGCCACTGGGTCGGGCTTGCATTCTGTGAATAATTGGATACAATATCCACAAATTCAAAATCCCACTCAGACGGAGCCTCAGACGCCCATGACCTTCACCCCTCACGGCAAACACCTGATCGCTGGCCAATGGCTGGCGGGTGACGAAACTTTCAACTCCGACCCGGCCCACGGCCCGGCGCACGCCTATTCCATCGGTCGCGTGTCCGACGTGAACGCCGCCTGTGAAGCCGCGGAAGAAGCCTTCTGGTCCTTTGGTTACACAAGCCGCGCAGATCGCGCCGCCTTCCTCAACAAAATCGCGGATGAAATCGAAGCCCGCGCTGACGCCATCACCGAAATCGGCACCCAGGAAACCGGCCTGCCCGAAGCCCGCCTTCAGGGCGAACGCGGCCGCACCACCGGCCAGATCCGCCTGTTCGCGGAACATATCCTCAAGGGTGACTACCTTGACACACGCCACGACCAGGCCCTGCCTGATCGCGCACCTCTGCCACGCCCTGATCTGAAAATGATCCAGCGCCCGGTTGGCCCGATTGCCGTCTTCGGTGCCTCAAACTTCCCGCTGGCTTTCTCTACTGCGGGTGGTGACACCGCCGCTGCGCTTGCCGCTGGCTGCCCGGTTGTTGTGAAAGGCCACAGCGCCCACCCCGGCACCGGTGAAATCATCGCCGAAGCCGTGCATGCCGCAATCAAAGCCTGCAATCTGCACCCTGGCGTCTTCAGCTTGATCCAGGGCGGCAACCGCGAAGTCGGCGCTGCCGTTGTGCAACACCCGCTGATCAAAGCGGTTGGTTTCACAGGGTCACTTGCCGGTGGTCGCGCATTGTTCGATCTTTGCGCACAGCGTCCGGAACCCATTCCATTCTTTGGTGAACTCGGTTCCGTGAATCCGATGTTTATCCTGGATAACGCGCTAAACAATCGCGGTACTGACATCGCTGCGGGTTGGGCCGGTTCTCTGACCATGGGCGCAGGCCAGTTCTGTACAAACCCGGGCATTGCCATCGTGCAGGCCGGTGAAAAAGGCGAAGCTTTCGTCAATGCGGCCCAGGAAGCTCTGGGCGCATTCGGCGCGCAAACCATGCTGACCGACGGGATCGCCAGCGCCTATCAATCCGGCCAGCGTCGGATCGCGGAAATCGCGGGTGTGCAGGATGTGCTGACAACCATGTGCGACCAGCGCGACGCAACCCCATATCTGTATCGCACCACCGCCGCCAACTGGCTGGAAAACGAAGTGCTTGCGGAAGAAGTCTTTGGTCCGCTTGGGGTGATTGTCACCGCTGAAAACGCGGATGAAATGCAGCAGATCGCCCGCAGCCTGCAAGGTCAGTTGACCTGTACTCTGCATATGGATGATGCTGATACCGAAGCTGCACAACGCCTGATGCCGGTGCTGGAACGCAAAGCAGGCCGGATCCTTGCCAATGGGTTCCCAACCGGTGTCGAAGTTGCTGATGCCATGGTGCACGGCGGCCCTTACCCGGCGTCTACCAACTTCGGTGCAACCTCTGTTGGTACAATGTCCATCCGCCGCTTCCTGCGGCCGGTATGTTACCAGAACCTGCCAGACGCACTGTTGCCTGTATAACCATCATTCCCCTTCCGCCTGAAATCGGGTGGAGGGGGTTTTTGGCGAACGCCTGTTTGCCGTTTCGAATTATCCCCCTGATTTCCATCGCAATTTTGACCTGAATGGGTTGATCGGCAGAGAATTCTCTGCGGCTTTGGTCAGGCATACGTTGAGTTAACTTCACAGCATGTATAAATGGTGTGAACGGATGGCGTCTTGCATTTCGTCGTCACAATGTATACAATCGCATACAGCAAGCCTGACCGGCCCGCCAGAGACGATTCTGAGACCGGTATCGGGCTATATCTGTTACAACAGCGCCGGAAATATCATGAGCCTCTATACCGACTATCTGAGTGAGATCGAGACCCGCAAAACGCAGGATCTGCACCCGAAACCTATTGAGGACGGTGCCCTTGTTGCTGAGATCATTGAACAGATCAAAGACGGCGGCAATGAACATCGCGAAGCGTCCCTGAACTTCTTCATTTACAACACGCTGCCAGGTACCACGTCTGCGGCGGGTGTGAAAGCAGCCTTCCTGAAGGACATCATCCTGGGCGCTGCTGAAGTTGCGGAAATCTCTGTCGATTACGCGTTTGAACTGCTGTCCCACATGAAAGGCGGCCCATCTGTTGAGGTTCTGCTGGATCTGGCGCTTGGTGACAACGCTGCGGTTTCCGTACCGGCCGCTGAAGTTCTGAAAACCCAGGTCTTCCTGTATGAAGCCGACACCGATCGTCTGGAAGAAGCTTACAAGGCTGGCAACGCCATCGCGAAAGAGATGCTGGAAAGCTACGCCAAGGCCGAATTCTTCACCAAGCTGCCTGAGCTGGAAGAAGAGATCAAAGTTGTGACCTATATCGCTGGTATTGGGGACATTTCCACTGACCTTCTGTCCCCAGGTGCCGAAGCGCATTCCCGTGCGGATCGTGAATTGCACGGCCAATGCATGTGTTCCCCGGAACAGCAAAAAGAAATTCAGGCGCTTCAGGCGGCGCACCCGGACGCGCGCGTGATGTTGATCGCGGAAAAAGGCACCATGGGTGTTGGATCTTCCCGCATGTCCGGTGTGAACAACGTGGCGCTCTGGACTGGTAAGAAGGCGTCCCCTTACGTGCCGTTCATCAACATCGCCCCTGTTGTTGCGGGCACCAACGGTATTTCCCCGATCTTCCTGACCACGGTTGATGTGACCGGCGGCATTGGCATTGACCTTGATAACTGGGTCAAAACGCTGGATGCAAACGGCGATGTTGTTGAAGACGAAGATGGCGAAGCGGTTCTGGAACAGACCTATTCCGTTGAAAGTGGAAAAGTTCTGACCATCAACACCAAATCCAAAACCCTGTCGGATGCAGACGGCACTGTTCTGAAAGACGTGTCCGCTGCCTTCACCCCGCAGAAGATGGAATTCATGAAGGCTGGCGGCTCCTATGCTGTGGTATTTGGTAAGAAGCTGCAAACATTTGCGGCCGCGACCCTGGGTCAGGAACTGAAATCAGCATTCGCTGCTTCCAAAGAGGTGTCTGTTGACGGTCAGGGCCTGACAGCCGTTGAAAAAATCTTCAACCGCAATGCGCTTGGCACCACACCGGGCAAAACCCTGCACGCAGGTTCAGACGTGCGCGTGAAGGTGAATGTTGTGGGTTCCCAGGACACCACCGGCCCAATGACCGCGCAGGAATTGGAAGCCATGGCCGCGACCGTGATTTCCCCATCTGTTGACATTGGTTACCAGTCCGGCTGTCACACAGCATCCGTTTGGGACAAAAAGGCCCAGGCCAATATCCCTAAGTTGATGAAATTCATGAATGATTTCGGCCTGATCACCGCGCGTGATCCAAAGGGTGAATATCACGCAATGACGGATGTTATCCATAAGGTTCTGAACGACATCACCATTGATGACCGTGCGATCATTGTTGGTGGCGACAGCCACACACGTATGTCCAAAGGCGTGGCATTTGGCGCGGATTCAGGCACTGTTGCGCTGGCGCTTGCGACGGGCGAAGCTGCGATGCCGATCCCGGAATCGGTCAAAGTGACCTTCAAAGGCAAAATGGCCGATCACATGGATTTCCGTGACGTCGTACATGCAACCCAAGCCCAGATGCTGGATCAACATGATGACAACGTCTTCCAGGGCCGCATCATTGAAGTTCACATTGGCACCCTTCTGGCTGACCAGGCCTTCACCTTCACCGACTGGACTGCGGAAATGAAAGCGAAAGCTTCTGTCTGTATTTCCAACGATGAAACGCTGATCGGCTCTTTGGAACTGGCGAAATCCCGTATTCAGATCATGATCGACAAGGGTATGGACAACGAGAAAGCCGTTCTTGCCAACCTGAACAAACTGGCGGATGCCCGTATCGCAGAAATCAAATCTGGTGAAGTGCCTGCGCTGACCCCTGATGCAGACGCGAAGTATTTCGCCGAAGTTGTGGTTGATCTGGACCAAATCGTTGAACCGATGATCGCCGACCCTGACGTTCACAACGATGATGTCTCTAAGCGCTACACCCATGACACCATCCGCCCCGTGTCCTATTACGGCGGCGACAAGAAGGTGGATCTGGGCTTTATCGGATCCTGCATGGTACACAAAGGCGATATGAAAATCGTCGCCCAGATGCTGCGCAATATCGAAAAGCTGAACGGCACAGTTGAATTCAACGCACCGCTTGTGGTGGCCGCCCCGACCTACAACATCATTGATGAACTGAAGGCCGAAGGCGACTGGGATATTCTGCAGAAATATTCCGGCTTTGAATTTGATGACATGTTCCCAAAGGCCCAGGCCCGTACGGAATATGAAAACATCATGTATCTGGAACGTCCTGGCTGTAGCCTTTGCATGGGCAACCAGGAAAAAGCCGCCAAGGGTGATACAGTTCTGGCCACATCCACCCGCCTGTTCCAGGGCCGCGTTGTTGCCGATACAGCTGACAAAAAGGGTGAATCCCTGCTGGCATCCACCCCGGTTGTGGTTCTGGCTGCAGTCCTGGGCCGCGCTCCAACACTTGCGGAATATAAAGCCGCTGTGGAAGGCATTAACCTGACCAAATTCGCCCCGCCGCTGCAAAAGCCGCTGGACGTGAAATCTGTTCACTTTTGATCTGAACGCAGATTGACTGATTTGGAACCGGCCGCAGGAAACTGTGGCCGGTTTTTTGTATCCTGACGGATCATCTGTTCTGGTGTAGCATTTTCCCAAACATCTGTTTTGGGGGCGATATGGTACTACAGGATAAAGCGCGGATTGTGCAGCGGTTGATTGCAGAGACGAAGGATCTGCCTCCCAGGTTGCAGCTGGCGGCGAAATACATCGTGGATCACAGTCATGCATTTGGCATGGACCCGATCCGGGAAACGGCACGGAAAATCGGAATTGGGGCTAATTCTCTGGTCCGGTTGGCGGACCATCTGGGGTTTGACAGCTTTGATGCTCTGCGTGCGCCCTTCAGGGCGGCGCTGACCGCCAGGTATGATGCCAGTGAAGGGCTGGGGTGGATTGATCGTGTGTCCGGGGCAGGGGGCTTTGGTTCCGAACATGCACTGAGCCTCCGCAATGAGATGGAAATTACCGGGCAGTCTTTGCGCCAATTCACAGCCGATCAGGCGCAACAGGCGGTTGAGATGCTGACAGGGGCACAGAACGCTTATGTCACCGCCACACGGGCCAGCTATTCCCTTGCCTATTATTTTCACTATGTCGGGCGAATGGCCTTACCGGGGTTGCAGTTGATTCCACGTCATATGGGCAGCCCGGTGGATGAAATGATGAATGTGGGGCCGGGGGATGTTTTGCTGGCGATCACATTTGCGCCCTATAGCGCGGAAACCATCCGGGCGCTGCGTCTGGCGAAAGAAAACGGCGCGCGGGTCATTTTGATTTCAGATTCAGAACTGATCGCGCCCAATATCACGGCCGATCTGTTTCTGAAGGCTGCCGCACAGTCACAGCATTTCTTCCCTTGTTTTTCAGGTGCGATGGTGGTGCTGGAAGGGCTGTTGCATCATCTGATCCGCCAGGGTGGCGATGAGGTGCGAAACAGGATTACCAGCTATGAGGAACTGCGTGAAGACAGCGGGGCGTATTGGCAGGCGAAGCTGCCGAAAGTCCGCCGATAGGGCGCTATGCGCACAGATCAAACCGGTTTTGCAGAAACAGGTGGTACACGAGTCGGTTTTTCCCACCTATCTGGCAGCTATCGAAACTGATTTTGTTCGAAGGAACCTTGAAGATGGCACAGGCTGCAAAAGATATCATGGGTGTTGGCGTACTGGTCGCTGCAACTGCGCTTTTCATTGGCGTACACTCCTGGTTTGTTATCATGTGATAACGGCTCTTCCAGTTTGGCTATGGCCTGCGGAAGACAAGCAAGATCAATCAAGCGCCGCGATTCTGTGGCGCTTTTTTGTATTTGAAAAAAGAACATATGTTCTTAATGTTGGATTTGAAAAACATTCTGTACTGAGCGAGCATCGGCCAAACTGAAAAAAGGCCCGGCTTATGACCCTTCCTTCTCATGCTTCTGTTGTTGTTATTGGTGGCGGCATTATGGGGTGTTCGACCCTGTACCATCTGGCGAAGATGGGTGTGTCTGACGCGATCCTGCTGGAACGCAACAAGCTGACCAGTGGCACAACCTGGCATTCCGCCGCCCAGGTACGCGCGCTGCGCCATTCTCAGAACCTGACCCGGATGATCCAGTATTCTGTAGATCTTTATTCAAAGCTTGAACAAGAAACCGGACAGAATGTCGGCTGGATCCAGAAGGGCAGCCTGTCGATTGCAACAAACCCTGATCGCCTGACCCATATCAAACGGCAGGAAGCCCTGGCGCGTGCTTACGGTGTTCGGGCTGAAACGATCAGCGTTGGTGAGGCAAAGGAACGCTGGCCGCTGATGAACGCGGAAGATGTCATTGGCGCGGTCTGGTCACCGGATGACGGGCGGGTGTCACCAAGTGATGTTTGTGCTGCGCTTGTGAAAGGCGCGAAAACCCTGGGCGCCAAGGTTTTTGAGGAAACTGGTGTCACCGGTATTCTGACGGAAAACGCCAAAGTTATAGGCGTTGAAACCTCGCAAGGTACGGTGATGTGTGACACGATAGCGCTATGCACCGGCCTGTGGTCGCGCGAAGCCGGGGCCATGGCGGGCGCAGAAGTGCCCGCGCTGGCCTGCGAGCATTTCTATCTGCTGACCAAACCAATTGACGGGATTGCAGGCAATATGCCGACCCTGTCTGACCATGATAATCACCTCTATATCCGCGATGATTCCGGCGGGCTGCTGGTTGGATGCTTTGAACCCATGGGCAAGCCGATCAAACCCGGTGTGTTGGACGAAAATTTTGAATTTGGGCTGCTGGGCGAGGATTGGGAACATTTTGAACCCATGATGATGAACGCTCTGCATCGTCTGCCTGCGCTGGAACATGCTGAGGTAAAGATGCTTCTGAACGGCCCGGAAAGCTTTACGCCGGATGGGATGTTCATGCTGGGGGAAACAGCAGAAACAAAGGGGTTGTTCCTGGGCTGTGGGATGAATTCCGTCGGGCTGGCATCGGGCGGCGGGGCAGGGATGAACCTGGCCCATTGTATTGTGCATGGTCATACAGCCTATGATCTGGGCGAAGCCGACGCGAAACGCTTTGCGCCGATTTACAACTCTCTTGATCACCTGATGGCGCGGGCGCCCGAAATTCTTGGCACCCATTACGACATTGCCTATCCGGGCAAACAATTGAAAACCGCCCGGGGCTTGCGCGCCATGCCACTGGACAAAGAATATAAGGCAGCGGGTGCGCATTTCACCCAGGTGTATGGTTGGGAACGCCCGGCCTATTTCGGCAAAACCGCCGAACCTCGTATGAAATTTGAGCGCCCGGACTGGTTTGAAAACGTGAAGGCCGAGGTCATGGCAGCACATGAGAAAGCCGCGATTTTTGATGCCTCGCCTTTTGGCAAGATCGAGGTTCATGGCCCGGATGCAGAGGCATTTTTGCAGAAAACCTGCGCGTCAAACATGGCGAAAACCCCGGGCAGCGCGATTTATACGGCGGTGCTGAACGCGCGTGGCACGTATGAAAGTGACATCACCGCCCACCGGATTGCGGATGATCACTATCGTCTGTTTGTCGGCACCAATGCGATCAAACGTGATCTGGCATGGTTTAAGCGCCATTCGGACGGGTTTGATGTGACCCTGACCGACAGCACCGAAGACTACGCTGTGTTGGGCCTGATGGGGCCGGAAGCGGCACGGATCATTGCGGAATGTGGCGCGGCCGAGCTGAATGAACTGGGCTATTTCAAAGTTGGCCCGGCCTATGTGGCTGATTGCCATGTGCGGGCCGTGCGCATGTCTTACGTCGGTGAAGCGGGGTGGGAGCTGACCATGCGGGCGGAAAATGCACGTAAGGTGTATGCCGCCCTGACAGCAGCCGGTGCAGTGCCTGCGGGCATGTTTGCCCAGACATCCATGCGGGTCGAAAAGGGCTTTGCTGCGATGGGGCATGAATTGGACAGCGACGTGACCCCGGTTGAGGCCGGGCTTGATATGATGGTGTCAAAGAAGAAAGACTTTATTGGTTCCGATGCCCTGGCCACGCGGCGTAAGACGGTGAAACGCGGGCTGATGACGGTGATTGTTGAGAATGATAGTGCCAATCCCTTGGGGCATGAGCCGATTTACCTAGGGGATAAGATCATTGGCCATACAACGACAGCGACCTATGGCTATCGCATCGGCAAACCCATCGCGCTGGCTTATGTGCATGCGGAAGATGCAGATGGGGTGAATGCGGAAATTGACATCGCCGGGGTGCGTTTTCCGGTGCGTCTGCAGAATGCCTGTGCTTTTGATCCGTCCGGCCTGCGTATGAAAGGCTGACTCCTGGCGGGATAAACACAGGTTTGGCCCCGGTCCGTTGCAGACCGGGGCTGCTTTATTGCCAGTTCAGAATGACTTTGCCAGATGTGCCGGATTTCATTGCAGCAAAGCCCTGGGTGAAATCATCAGCGGCAAATTCATGGGTGATCACCCGGCTGACATCCAGACCGTTTTGCAGCATTGCGATCATTTTATACCAGGTTTCAAACATTTCACGCCCGTAGACGCCTTTGATGGTGATCGCTTTGAAGACAATATCTGCCCAGTTCACAGGGGATTGCCCTGGCGGAATGCCCAGCATCGCAATCTTGCCGCCCATCACCAGCACATCGACCATCTGATCAAGTGCCATTTGTGATCCGGACATCTCAAGACCAACGTCAAACCCCTGAGACATGCCCAGTTCATGGATCACATCTTTCAGGTCTTCCCGGGTGACGTTAACCGTGCGCACCGTTGGGGCGACATGTTCTGCAAGTTTCAGACGTTCCGGGTGGATATCGGTGATCACCACATTGCGTGCCCCCGCGTGACGGGCCACGGTTGCAGCCATAATGCCAATGGGGCCAGCGCCGGCGATCAGAACATCTTCGCCCAGCAGATCAAAGCTAAGCGCGGTATGCACGGCGTTACCCAGGGGATCAAGGATCGCACCGATTTCATCGGGGATGTCATCGGGCAGAGGGATGACGTTGAAAGCGGGCAGTTTCAGAAAGCCCGCAAATGCCCCCTGCACATCGACACCAATGCCGCGCGTGCCCGGATCCAGGTGAAATTTCCCGGCACGCATCTGGCGACTGTCGGACCCTGTCAGATGGCCTTCGCCAGAAACGCGCTGGCCAACATTCAGCCCCGTTACATCACGCCCCAAATCAACGATTTCGCCTGCAAATTCATGCCCGGTGATCATCGGCACAGGCACGGTGTCTGCCGCCCATTCATCCCAGTTCCAGATGTGAATATCCGTGCCGCAAATTCCGGTTTTACGGATTTTGATTAAGACCTCATCCGGGCCGGGTTCAGGCACGGGCGCACTTATCATCCACAAACCTTCGCGAGGATGGGATTTTTCCAGCGCTTTCATGGTGTTTTTCATGAAATCACCCCCAGTTCCCGACCGACTTTGCCAAAGGCAGCAAGCGCCCGGTCAAGTTCATCGCGGGTCAGGGCAGCGTTCATTTGTGTACGGATGCGGGCTTGCCCGCGAGGCACGACAGGGAAGAAAAAGCCAGAAACATAGACGCCTTCGTCGAACAGCTTTCGCGCCATTTCCTGGGCCAGTGTGGCTTCGCCCAGCATGACCGGCACGATCGGATGTTCGCCCGGCAGCAGGTCAAATCCAAGCTTTTCCAGACCCGCGCGCCAGTATTTGGCGTTTTCAAACAATTGCTTCCGGTCATCTGCGCCGTTTTCAACCAGGCGCAGGGCCTTCAGCCCGGCTGCAACAATAGAAGGCGGCAGCGAGTTTGAGAAAAGATAGGGCCGCGCGCGCTGCCGCAGAAGGTCAATCACTGGCTGCGGCCCAGCGATATAACCGCCGATAGCCCCCCCAAGTGCCTTGCCCAGCGTCCCTGTCAGAATATCCACATCCACGCCAAAATGATCCGGCGTTCCTGCCCCGTTTGGCCCCATAAAGCCTGTGGCGTGACAGTCATCGACCATGGTGATCGCATCATATTTCTGCGCCAGTCGTGTGATTTCCGGCAGGTTTGCAAGGGTGCCATCCATGGAAAATACGCCGTCAGTGGCGATCATAATATGGCGCGCACCTTCATTGCGGGCGTGCTGCAGCATGGCTTCCAGATCGGCCATGTCATTGTTGAGATAGCGATAGCGTTTTGCTTTGCACAGGCGGATGCCGTCGATGATGGATGCATGGTTCAGGCTGTCAGAAATGATCGCATCTTCCGGCCCAAGCAATGGTTCAAACAAGCCGCCATTGGCATCAAAGCAAGCGGCAAACAGAATGGCGTCATCTTTCTTCAGGAACTTTGCCAGTTTCTGTTCCAGATCGCGGTGGATGTCTTGTGTGCCACAGATGAATCGCACGGAGGCCATGCCAAAGCCACGTGGTTCCATCGCGTTTTGTGCGGCGCGGATCAGATCAGGATGATCTGCAAGCCCAAGGTAGTTATTGGCGCATAGGTTGATAACCTGCTGATCTTCAACAGTGATTTCCCCCTTTTGAGGGGAGGTGATCATGCGTTCGGATTTCATCATACCTTCAGATTCGATCTGAGTAAGCGCAGCATTGATGTGGTTGACAAAATCTTGCGACATGTTCTGTCTCCTTATCTGGTGATAGAGTATCTAACATATGGGAATAAATCCGTGAAGGTGGAAAATTGAAGTTGAAGCTATCAGTGCAAAGGGGGGCTGACACACTATTGACAGAACCCGGTGCAGGGGGCAGGTGAAGTATATGAGCACTGAAAGTGATATTCTGAACCTTCTGCCTTTGCGGCTGAAAGAGGCGCGGCGCAAACAAGGTCTGTCGTTAGATGCGGTGGCGCGCCTGTCCGGCGTGTCACGGTCTATGGTCAGTCAAATTGAACGCGGCGAAAGCAGCCCGACAATTGCGACCTTATGGAACCTGGTGTCTGCCCTGCAGATTGATTTCGCGGGATTGTTGGAAGACGGCGGGGAGGCCGGGCGGATCGAAGTTCTGCGTGCCGATCAGACGCCTACAATTGAGAACCGTGGGGAGGGATGTAACATTCGCATTCTGAGCGCCCCGGAAGATGCCGGCCGTCAGGAATTGTATGACCTTGAGTTTCGGGACGGTGGTAAGCTGGACAGCGCCGCCCACGCCCGGGGCACACGGGAACATCTGACTGTGATTGAAGGGCGGCTGCGCATAACGGCGGGTGCCATGTCAGATGAGATCTCTGCCGGAGATACGGCGCGCTACCCGGCGGATGACGCGCATTGCATTCAGGCCCTCGGGGGTGTCGCGCGGGCTTTGCTTGTGGTGCAGAACGGCTGACAGCGGCGACAGACACAAACGAAAAGGGCCCTGCGATGCAGAGCCCTTTTTTATTTATCCGCCGAAATCATCCAGCATGATGTCTTCACGGTCGACACCCAGATCAAGCAGCATGTTGATCACAGACTGGTTCATGATGGGCGGTCCACACATGTAGTATTCACAGTCTTCAGGGTTCGGGTGATCCTTCAGATATTCGTCATGCAGAATATTGTGGATGAAGCCCGTGTATCCGCCCCAATCATCTTCCGGCATCGCATCAGACAGCGCGACATGCCATGTGAAGTTCGGGAATTCTTTCGCAAGCTGATCGAAATCTTCAACAAAGAACATCTCTTTCTTAGAGCGCGCACCATACCAGAAGGTGATCTTCCGGTCGCGGTTTTCAAGGCGTTTCAGCTGATCGAAGATATGCGAACGCATGGGCGCCATGCCTGCACCACCACCAACAAAGACCATCTCTTTTTCGGTTTCGCGGGCGAAGAATTCACCAAACGGACCAGAGATCGTGACCTTGTCACCTGGCTTCAGGTTAAAGATGTAGGAAGACATCTGACCAGCCGGAATACCGGTGGAACCCGGAGGCGGGGAGGCCACACGCACGTTCAGCATGATCAGGCCTTTTTCATCCGGGTAGTTCGCCATGGAATAGGCGCGCTCAATTGGTTCGTTCACTGTGGAATCATACTGCCACAGATTAAACTTGTCCCAATCGTCGCGGTATTCTTCCTGAATATCGAATTCAGTGTACTTCAGCTGATGCACAGGGGCTTCGATCTGAATGTAACCACCAGCACGGAAGTTCACGTCTTCGCCTTCGGGCAGTTCCAGAACCAGGTTCTTAATGAAGGTTGCGACGTTGTCGTTGGAACGTACAGTACATTCCCATTTCTTAACGCCGAAGACTTCTTCAGGAACTTCGATTTCCATGTCTTGCTTGACTGCAACCTGACAGGACAGGCGATCACCACAGGCCGCGTCGCGCTTTGTGATGTGGCCTTCTTCCGTTGGCAGGATAGAACCGCCGCCTGCGTGGATTTTCACGCGACATTGCGCACAGGTCCCGCCGCCACCGCAAGCGGATGGTACGAACAGTTTCTGTTCCGCCAGTGTCTGCAACAGCTTGCCACCAGCGGGCACAGAAATGGTTTTCTCGCCGTTGATGGTGATGTTCACGTCACCGGTGGAAACCAGCTTGGAACGGGCAGCCATGATCAGCGCAACAAGCGCCAGAACGATGACAGTGAAAAGGACAACACCAAGTGTAAAAGTTAACATCTGTCGCCCCCCTTACAGTTTCACGCCAGAGAAGGACATGAAGGCCATCGCCATCAGACCCGCAGTGATGAAGGTGATGCCAAGGCCCTGCAGACCATCTGGAATATCGGAATACTTCAGTTTTTCACGTACACCTGCCATCGCAGTGATCGCCAGCGCCCAGCCAAAGCCGGAGGACAGACCATAGGTCGTTGCCTCTGCGAAGTTATAGTCGCGTTCCACCATGAACAGGGACCCACCAAGGATCGCACAGTTCACCGTGATCAGCGGCAGGAACACACCCAGCGCGTTGTAGAGCGGCGGGAAGTATTTATCGAGAACCATTTCCAGGATCTGAACCAGGGCTGCGATCACACCGATGTAGGAAATCAGACCCAGGAAGGTCAGATCCACATCCGGGAAACCGGCCCATGACAGCGCACCAGGCGCCAGCAGGTAGGTCAGGATCAGGTTGTTTGCAGGTACAGTGATTGCCTGCACAACCATCACAGAAACCCCAAGACCAATCGCGGTCTGGATTTTCTTGGAAACCGCGATGAACGTACACATGCCCAGGAAGAAGGACAGCGCCAGGTTCTCAACGAAAATAGCCTTTACGGCAAGAGAAAGTAGGCCTTCCATCAGTGTCCCTCAACTGTCTGAATTTTATATTCACGTTCTTCGACCTGTGCTGGTTTCCAGGACCGGAAGCCCCAGATGATCAGGCCAATGATAAAGAACGCAGATGGTGGCAGCAGCAGCAGGCCGTTTGGCACATACCAGCCACCATTGTTTACGGTTTCAAAGATGGTGATGCCAAACAGGCTGCCGGAACCGAAAAGTTCACGGATCACACCGACCAGCATCAGGATCAGGCCATAGCCCAGACCGTTGCCGATGCCATCAATGAAAGACGCAACAGGTGTATTTTTCATCGCGAAAGCTTCGGCGCGGCCCATCACGATACAGTTCGTAATGATCAGACCCACAAAAACCGACAGGGTTTTGGAAATCTGGAACGCATAAGCTTTCAGGAACTGATCCACCACGATCACAAGCGACGCAATCACAACCATCTGTACGATGATCCGGATGGAACCGGGAATGTGGTTGCGCAGCATGGAAATGAACATGGATGAGAACGCGGTCACAAATGTCACCGCCAGTGCCATCACAAAGGCCACTTGCAGGGAAGACGTCACCGCAAGCGCGGAACAGATGCCCAGAACCTGAAGCGTAATCGGGTTGTTGTCGACAAGAGGGTCGATCAGCATTTCTCTACGTGTCTGAGCCATCAGATGTCTCCTGCCTGAAGGTTGGCGAGGAAGGGCGCATAGCCTGCTTCACCCATCCAGAAGCGCACAAGGTTGTGCACGCCCGCAGTTGTCAGTGTTGCACCGGCCAGCGCGTCAACGTGGTAGTCAGCCCCGGCAGCAGGTGCGGTCTTGGTTACAGAAATCTGCAGTACACCGTCTTCATCCGCCAAGCGCTTGCCAGCCCAGAGGGACTTCCAGCGCGGGTTGTCTACTTCGGCACCCAGACCAGGTGTTTCAGCGTGCTCATAGAACTGCAGGCCAAAGATATCGTTGCCGTTCGCTTCCAGCGCAATGAAACCATAAAGCGTGGACCAGAGACCATAGCCGTGCAGTGGCAGAACCACTTTGTCGAGATCGCCGTTTGCGTCGCGCAGCAGGTAAGCTGTCACGAAGCGGGACTGACGACCGATAGATGCCGGATCATCGTCAAGTGCGATGGACAGTTCCGGGTCACTGCTTGCTGCGCGGTCATCAAAAGATGCGGCGTCAAACTGATCGGTGAATTCACCAGTCGCCAGTTCCAGAACACGTGGTTCAAACTGGGCAAAGGCTTCGGCAACGTCGACACCATCTTCATAAAGACCGGCGACTTGCAGAATGTTCACCTGCTTATCCAGCAGTTTGTTCACTTCCTGGATCGGGCGCAGAGCCACGGCAGCTGCGGATACAAACATGGAACCCACAAGGCAGACCATGACAGCCACAAAGATAGTTTTCGGGAGTGAATCCGTCGGCAGATCAAGGAAGCGACGGATCATTCCTTTGTTTTCGTTTACTTCAGACATTGCGTCGCGCCCTCCGCCGGATATTCGCCTGCACTACAAAATGGTCAATCAGCGGGGCGAATACGTTGCCAAAGAGAATAGCAAGCATCATGCCCTCGGGGAAAGCCGGGTTAATCACACGGATCATCACAACCATGAAACCAATAAGCGCGCCGTAGATAAAGCGACCCATATTGGTGTGAGAAGCGGACACAGGTTCAGTTACCATGAAGACCAGACCAAAGGCATAGCCGCCCATCACAAGGTGCCAGTACCATGGAACGTTAAACATCGGGTTGGTGTCGGAACCAATGAAGTTCAGCAGGCTTGAGAAAGCAATCATGCCAGCCAGACAGCCCACAACCAGACGCCAGTTTGCGATTTTGGTGATCAGCAGGAAGGCCAGACCAATGAAGATCGCCAGTGTTGATGTTTCGCCGATGGAGCCCTGAACAAAGCCCAGGAAGCTGTCCATCCAGGAGCCACCGCGTACGATGATTTCCTGGTAGCCATCAGAAGCCGCAACCGCCAGGTTGGTCGCACCAGAGAACCCGTCAACCGGGGTCCAGATGGTTTCACCGGACATATTCGCAGGATAAGCGAAGTAAAGGAACGCACGACCTGTCAGTGCCGGGTTGAGGAAGTTTTTGCCGGTCCCGCCGAATACTTCTTTCCCGATGACAACACCGAAAGAAATACCCAGAGCAACCTGCCAGAGCGGTGCATCCGGCGGCATGATCAGGGCGAACAGCATGGACGTTACAAGGAAACCTTCGTTCACTTCGTGACGACGCACGGTTGCGAACAGGACTTCCCAGATGCCACCCACCACAAGCGTGGTGATATAGATTGGCAGGAAGTACAGCAGACCATGCATGAAGTTTGCAAACGGGTTTGCCGCGTTCAGGCCAATGCCCAGCCCTTCCAGAAGGGAGGCACGCCAGCCGGAAGCGCCCAGCGTTTCCATGGCTGTGTTCACCTGGTAACCGGTGTTCCACAGACCAATCAGAATGGCAGGGATCGTGGCCAGAACCACGTAAGTCATAATACGCTTCATATCCACGTAAGACCGGGCGTGCGGCGCAGCCGTTGTCACAGTCTTAGGTGTGTAGATGAAGCTTTCGACCATCTCGTACATCGGGAAATAACGTTCCCATTTGCCGCCCTTTAGAAAGTTTGGCTCGATGCGGTCAAAGAAGTTGCGCAACCCCATGATCAGCCCTCCCGCTCAATTTTGGCAAGACAATCACGAAGCGCCATTCCATATTCATATTTAGCCGGGCAGGCGAAACCAACGAGGCCAAGATCTTCCTCGTCCAGTTCCAGCGCACCCAGTTGCTGGGCCACATCCGTATCCATCACCAGCATTGCACGCAGCAGCTGGGTTGGCAGGTAGTCCTGTGGCATCAGTTCTTCGAAGGTTCCCAGCGGCACCATCGCACGACGGCCACCGTTCAGGTTTGATGTCAGCGCATACAGCTTTTTGGACAGGGCAGAGCCCAGAACCGGCTGATAGGAAAACTTGCTGAACATCGGACGGATCCAGCCCATCGGGATCTGTTTGTGATCTTCTTCGATCACAGTGATCTGACGGTGATAACGGCCAAGATAAGCGGTTGCCCCTTCACCGGCGCGGCCAGACAGCACGGAACCAGAGATCACACGCAGCGGATCGCTGTCATCAACGCCGCCTGCGGTCAGCGCATCCATAGAGGCACCAGCAACCGTACGTACCAGACGGGGATCTTTCACGCGCGGGCCGGACAGGGCAATCACACGTTCGCTGTTCACAGTGTCGGTCAGCAGCAGGTGGCCGATTGCAATCACGTCCTGATACCAGATGGTCCAGACGGTTTTGGAACCGGTTGGTGCTTCGAGGAAATGCATATGCGTGCCAGGCAGGCCGGATGGATGCGGACCAGAGAAAGTCGCAACTTCGACGCCTGCAACATCACCGCCCGGAACATCTGCGCCGGTTGCGTGACACAGGTATGTTTTGCCCTCAGACAGCTTTGCGATGGCCTCAAGGCCTTTCACAAAAGCTTCACGCTGTTCAGCGATAATCACGGCGGGGTCCGCTGTAAGCGGCTCACTGTCCATCGCGGTTACGTAGATTGCCGCGGCACGTTCATCAGATGCAGGCACGCGGGAATAAGGGCGGGTGCGGAAAGATGTCCAGAGACCGGCAGCCGCCAGACGTTCCGCCAGGCCTTCTGCGGTGTCAGCGTTTCCGACAGATGAGAAGTCCACTGGTTCAGCGGCTTTGTCATCCACTTCGATTTCTACGCTGATCAACACGCGGCGTGCGCCCCGGTTGACGGCTTTCACGCGGCCGGAAACAGGTGATGTCACCATCACATCCGGTGTGTCTTTATGTGCGAAGACCGGAGACCCTGCGGCAACTGTGTCGCCTTCCTGAACAGAGAGGCGTGGCTTCAGACCGATGTAATCGGATCCGAGTAGCGCTACTGTCTGAACGGCAGGTCCGTCGGCGATGCTCTGTGCTGGTGCGCCCGTGATCGGGAGGTCCAGCCCTTTTTTGAGAGGAAACTGATGCACGCTGGTATCTTACCCTGGCTATTTTATCGTTCCGGGGGCAATAGCATTCCTGCGACGTAAACCAAAGGGCAACATGCGGCGTTTTCGTCGGTTATCAGGGGGTGCGGCGTTTTGTCTCAGATTGTGTTCCGCCACGATCCTTTAGGAGAACACAAGCTTAACGGACACTGTAAAGATGACGGATTCAATGAACCTTACACGACGTACCATCCTCTTCGCCCCTCTCGCTCTGGCCGCCTGCCGTAACGGTGGTGAAACCCTTAGTTTTAATGGGCAAACGATGGGCACAAGCTATTCCATCACAGCTGTGACCGGTTCCGCTACTGCGGGTCGTGAAGAGCTTGTGGCAGGGATTGATCAGGCCCTGGCGGCGGTTCACGCCGAAATGTCCAACTGGGATTCGCAGTCCGAAGTGTCGCTTTTCAACGCCTCTGCGTCGACAAATTCACAGACAGTTTCTCCGGCATTCGCGCAGGTGATGAATTCCGCTGAAGACGTTCGCCTTCTGAGCGGCGGAAAATTCGACGTGGCCCTGGGCCCGCTGATCGAAGCATGGGGATTCGGTGCAACTGGTCAGACCGGCACACAGCCATCTGACGCTTTGATTGCCTCCCTGATGGCCGGCGTTGGTGTAGGTGTTGAAGTAGATGGCAATACCATCCGCAAGAACAATGCTGAAACGCAGGTTTACCTGTCTTCCATCGCAAAAGGCCACGGTGTTGACCGCGTTGCGCAGGCTCTGAACGATCTGGGCGTAAAAGACTATATGGTTGAAATCGGTGGTGATCTGGTTACCGCAGGTGTGAACCCTGAAGGTCAGCCATGGCAGGTCGGTATTGAAAAGCCTGACGTTCTGGCGCTTGGCGTTCAGTCCGTTGTGGGCATTTCCGGCATGGGTCTGGCGACCTCTGGTGACTATCGCAACTTCTTTGAAGTGGACGGTCAGCGTTTCTCACACATCCTGGATGGCGAAACCGGCCGCCCTGTAGATCACGCGACTGCGTCTGCAACTGTTGTTGCTGAAAACGCGATGATGGCAGACGCCTGGTCCACCGCGATGCTGACACTGGGCCGTGAAGAAGGTCTGAAACTGGCTGAGGAACTGAACCTCGCGGTAATGTTTATTGAACGTGACGCTTCCGGCGATACATTCACAACAACCGCAAGCGCGCAGTTCGCCGCTCTGCAGGCGTAATAAAGGATACAGCCCGTGGAAATTTTCGCATTTACCTTTGGTCTTCTTCTGATCGTTGTGCTTGGCATGTCGCTGGGTGTGATTTTTATGGACAAACGGATCAAAGGCAGCTGCGGCGGGCTGAATGCGATTTCCGATGCGGATCAATGCCTGGTCTGCAGTAAGGAAATTGATCCCAACAGTCCCCTGCGTGAACGTCTTCAGTGCCCGCGTGCCAGGAAGATGGCAGAACGTATGGCGGCTGAAGAAGCCGCGCAGGCTTAAATCTGCTTAGAAAATTCTTCTGTCGCTGGTGAAATCACACATCCAGCGGCAGAAACCCAACTGTGATCAGGCAGATCGCAGCAACGCTCCCAAACAGCCATAACTGCCAGCGCGCGCCTTCTGCTTTCCAGACCCGGCGAAAGCTGTGTCCGGCCAGAATCGCGACGACAAACAGGATCAGCGCCAGTGTCGGCGGCAGTGTCAGATCTGTAAGTGACATAAAACATTTCCCTGATCGTGCGTTCTGCGTTTAGACTTGATGACATAAACAGTCCGTAAGTTTCAAGCAGGAGGGCGATATATGCCAGCATCATTTCAGGCACCGAAACGCAAGTCGGCGGATGACAAACGCACGGTCAGTCAGTCGATAGAAAGCAATACCAGTAAGGATTCGACCACGGTTGCGACTCTGCTGAAGGCGAAAGAAGCGCGCACAATTTATCACGTGACGCCGGAAAACACGATTTCCGATGCGGTTGCGATCCTCAGCGAACATAAGATCGGTGCGCTGCCGGTTGTTGCGGGTGATGGCAGCCTTGCGGGCATTCTGTCGGAACGGGATATCGTGCGCAAACTGGCGCAGACCCCGGGTCAGACCCTGCCGCAAAGCGTTGAAGAAAACATGACCCGCGCGGTTGAAACCTGCACGGCGGATGATCGGCTTGTATCGGTTCTGCGCCGCATGACTGACGGAAAATTTCGCCATATGCCGGTTGTGACCGATGGCAAAGTGACCGGCATGGTGACAATTGGCGATGTGGTGCAGTTCCGCCTGCGTGAACTTGAACACGAAGCCCTGCAGTTGAAGCAGATGATCGTCGGCTGATCAGACGCTGGACAGCAGAATACTGGTTTCGCTGTTCATAACGCCATCAATCAGGCGCACTTCGCGCAGAACGCGGTCGAAATCCTGCAGGGTTTCGACCCGCAGATCTGCCACAAGATCCCATTTTCCGCTGGTGGTGTGCAGCATATGCAGTTCCCGCAAGCCGCGCAGACGGCGGATGACCTGGGACGTGTTCTTTCCCATGACCTCAATCATCATGACCGCGTGGATCGCGCTTTGGTCGTAATCATCGCGCACCCGTGCCGTGAACCCGACCAGCGCCCCGGTCTCCAACATCCGGTCCATCCGGCTTTGCACCGTGGCGCGCGACACACCCATGATCTGCGCGAGCTTTGATACAGGTGCGCGCCCGTCCTGTCGCAGCAGACTGATCAGAGTGCGGTCAAGATCATCAAAGATGTGTTTGGCGGGCTGATTCACGGGATCACCTGTACAATATTTGCAGGTTTGACCTGCGATTTGATAAGTTTGGATCACAAATTTATACAGAAACAATATATCGCCTGCAATCTGTAAGGCGGATACTGGCAGAAACCGTAAGAATAAGGATGACCCGGATGTCTGCCCCAACCCCTTCTGAACGCGCCTATGTTCCCTTCGTCAGCGTTGATAACATGATGCAGCTGATCCACCGGATTGGCATTGAGGACATGCTGTCCGGGATCGCTGCTTATATTGAAGAAGACTTCAAACGCTGGGAATTGTTCGACAAAACCCCACGCGTGGCCGCGCATTCAACGGAAGGCGTGATTGAACTGATGCCGACTTCTGATGGCACGACTTATGGTTTCAAATATGTAAACGGCCACCCGAAGAACACCAAAGAAGGCCTGCAGACCGTGACGGCTTTTGGCCTGCTGGCGGATGTTTACACTGGCTATCCGGTGCTTCTGACCGAAATGACCGTGCTGACGGCCCTGCGCACAGCGGCGACCTCGGCAGTGGTTGCAAAGCATCTGGCACCGGCAAACGCCCGCACTATGGCGATGATTGGCAACGGCGCGCAGTCGGAATTTCAGGCCCTGGCGATGAAGGTGATCTGCGGCATCGACACGTTGCGCCTGTACGATACAGACCCGGCCGCAACCGCAAAACTGATGCGCAATCTGCAGGGTCTGGGCATGACACTGCATCCCTGCAAGACCGCGGAAGAGGCAGTGCAGGGCGCGCAAATCATTACGACCTGCACCGCGGACAAGCAAAACGCGACCGTGCTGAACGACAATATGGTGGGCGCGGGCATCCACATCAACGCAATTGGCGGCGACTGCCCGGGCAAGACTGAACTGCAGGCTGATATCCTGAAACGTGCGGATGTTTTTGTGGAATACCCCCCGCAAACCCGCATTGAAGGTGAAATTCAGAACATGCCGGAAGATTTCCCGGTGACAGAGATGTGGAAAGTGATCCGGGGCGACGAAAAAGGCCGCACCTCTGATTGTCAGATTACCTTGTTTGATGGCGTTGGTTTCGCGACTGAGGATTTCTCTGCCCTGCGCTATATCCGTGATCAGCTGGAAGGTACTGGCCTGTTCCAGCAGCTTGACTTACTGGCAGATCCCGATGATCCCCGCGATCTGTTTGGCATGGTTCTGCGCGCAACGCCGGTCGCAGATCAGGCATGATCCGCTCTTCTGTGCAGGCGCCCGGTGCGGTGATTATGGTGCGCCCGCATCACTTCACCGTGAATACGGAAACCGCCGCTGACAACGCCTTTCAGGCCAATGTAGCCCCGGATGCAAGCCACGCAAAACAGGCTT
Organism: Halocynthiibacter styelae; assembly: GCF_016123485.1. Taxonomy (GTDB): domain Bacteria; phylum Pseudomonadota; class Alphaproteobacteria; order Rhodobacterales; family Rhodobacteraceae; genus Halocynthiibacter; species Halocynthiibacter styelae. Next base: position 94,115 of record NZ_JADCKQ010000013.1, read on the forward strand.
ATGCCGAACACAGCCGCGCTGCAGAAGTGTTGCGCGACCATGGTGTGCGAGTGCATGTGTTTGAAGGCGACAACCCGGAAACCCCGGATTGTGTTTTCCCGAACAACTGGTTTTCGACTCACGCGGGCGGGCATGTTGCGGTTTATCCGATGAAGGCCGTAAACCGCCGTCTGGAACGTCGTCAGGACATCCTTGAGATGCTGAAATCCGATTACCGGGTGCAGGATATCATTGATTATTCCGGGCTTGAGGCGGACGGGTTGTTTCTGGAAGGCACCGGCGCAATGGTTCTGGATCACATCGAGCGGGTGGCCTATGCGGTGGAATCTGATCGCACCAATCCGATTGCCCTGGAACGGTTCTGTACGCATTTCAATTTTGAACCGATGGTCTTTGCTGCGGCCGACAGTTCTGGCGCGTCGATCTATCACACCAATGTTCTGATGTGTATTGGCACGGGCTATGCGCTGATCAGCACAGACATGATCACAGATCCCGCGCGCCGGGCTGAGGTCGTTGCACGTCTGGAAGCATCGGGGCGGGATGTGATCGACCTGACGGATGCACAAATTGCGCAGTTTGCTGGAAATGCGATTGAATTGATGGGGCGCGATGGTCCTGTATTGGCATTGTCGCAGACGGCTCATGATGCGCTGACGGGTGATCAGATTTCACGTATTCAGGCCCATGCAAAACCTGTGCCTTTGGGAATTCCAACGATTGAAATGGCGGGTGGTTCCGTCAGGTGCACAATCGCTGGAATACATCTGACGTCACGGATCTGATTGTCGGGCAGGACCGGCTGACGCCTGTCCATCCGGGTGGGGTAAGGATTACCCCGTCGGATGGACAAGGTATCGAGGATGCACTAACACTTATACCGGATGTTCCGGCGGTGCGCTGCGCGGAGGCAAGCTGAACAGCAGGTAGTGGCTTTAAGATGAGTGACGCAGGAACGCGGTGGTTTGTAGCGGGCGCAGTGACACAGATGGCGGTGTCTGGAGGCCGATGAAGATTTTATGCATCACAGCTATGCGGAATGAGGGGCCACATCTGTTAGAGTGGATCGCCCATCATCGTGCATTGGGTGTTGATGAATTTCTGGTCTACACGAATGACTGCGATGACGGCACGGATGCGATGTTGGATGTTCTGGCCGAAGAGGGCTGGCTGCACCATATCCGCCATGAGGTTCCTTCTGATAAATCTGTGCAATGGCAGGCACTGAAAGATGCGCGAACTCAGCCATCTTACCAATCGGCGGATTGGGTGATGATGATCGATTGTGATGAGTTTGTTAATCTGGCCGAACCGCTTACCAGCCTTCGCGGATTGATTGCGGAAATGCCGGAAAAAACCGATGCGATTATGTTGCCCTGGCGGTTGTTCGGCAGCAACGGGCGGTACCGGCTAAGTGGGGGTTTGACGCTTGAAATGTTCACGCGCGCTGCACCTTTGGCCTTACGTGCAAACTGGCAATGTTTTTTTAAGACACTCTATCGGCGTACGGCATTTGGGCACCCCGGTGTGCACCGTCCCAAGCCACGTAAGCAGGGTCGTGATGCGAATTGGGTGACAGCATCAGGAGATCCGGTGGTTGTGCAGGAAAACACCATCCTGAAGATTAATGAGCCTCATTCAGGGTCACTTGTGCAACTTAATCATTACTCTCTTCGTTCCACGGAAGATTTTCTGTCCAAAATTTATCGGGGTTTGCCCAACCGGCGCGACCGGGAGGTAGGGTTGGGATATTGGCTGGAACGCAATCTGAACACAGTAGAGGATCGCAGTATTCAGCGATTTTTGCCTGTTCTGAAAGAATGTCGCGCAGAGTTTAAGCGGATTGAAACCCTTCAGGAAATGCACCTGAACGCTGTTGGGCATCACCGAAAAATTGCGCAGGAAGCGCTTAAGAATATAGAAACGTTCCGTATGGTTTGGCAGCTGAGATTGGCTGGTGACAGCGTAGCCTGATGAGCATGTGGAACGTGGCTGTCCGATGGGGGCATAGACATGTTGTGCAGTGCGCGGCCCCGCTTCGGCTAACTGCATCCTGCCGACGGTAAATTTTTCTGCCCCGTTCATCCGGATTCCCGTCGTTGTGAAAGTATCGGATAGTTCCGGATTCAAGTTGTGACACAAGGGTCACGCGCGCTACGTCATGGCTGCACCGAATGGACAATATGCAGGGGATGACTTATGGTCAGCCGCAGTTGTAATTGAGTATATCCAGGGAAAAAGTTTTGAATAATGACACGCAGGTGACTCACAAAATTCCGGAATGGTATGGTGAGATTTTTCCGGCTGGTCCCCGGGACGGCTTTTTTCATAAATTCGGTGAACATGCGGCTTCCTTCGTTGATCGTGGTGAACATCAACTGGTGATATCTTTCGACAATCTGTCAGACGCTGGTTTCCCTGATACCGACATCAAGCCCTGGGCTGAAAATTTTGTCCGTGACAATGGCTGGAGCCATCTTGGCGTCTATTCACGTGGCCCTTCGTGGTATCGTGATGCGCGATTGATCCGCTTTCTGGAATGGTTGCGGGATGATGGGTTTTTCACGCGTTTTGAACGTGTGACTCTGATCGGCACGTCAATGGGTGGTTTTGCGGCCCTGGCTTTCGCACAGCTTATACCTGGCGCAAATGTTGTGTCGCTCAGCCCGCAAACGACGCTTGATAAAAATCTTGTCCCCTGGGAAGTGCGGTTCCAGAAGGGGCAGGTGCGTGACTGGACACTGCCTTATTCCGATGCGGCTGAAGGGTTGGATCAGGCCGGAAAAGTCTATGTGATTTATGACAAGCTTCTGCGTGAAGATAAGGCGCAGGCGGATCGCTTGCCTCAGGACAAGATCATTGCTCTGAATGCTATTGGGTGTGGCCATAAATCCGCGGTTGCTTTGCGCCGGATGGAGCAGTTGAAACCTGTCATGAAGCTGGCAATCACGGGCGAACTGACGGAAGCGTCCTTCTACCAGATGATGCGTTCACGCCGTAATATTCTGTTCTACCGGAAGGTGCTTGAAAGTCATCTTGAAGCCCGGGGCCGTGCGGATCGTATCCCGGCTTTTCGACGGGCTTTCAAAGTGCGTCGACGGCAGGTTCTGGCAGCGGAGGGTACGCAGGCTGAAGCCTCTTCATCTGACCCTGCCCCCGCGACTGCCACAGTTGCGGAAACCACTTCAGCGCCCGTTCCCCCGGTGCCGGATGTAAACGAAGCACCGTCTGTTTCGCCATTGCCCCGCAGTACGGGCGCCTACCCGCGCACGCGCGCGAATGCGTGGATGATAACCGAACAGAACGGCGGGCTGGCTTATCTGTCGGACCAGTATGAAAATACAGTGATTGGATTTGAGGAACGCAACGGCAAGACGCTTGCGCAGACACCACCTGTGGCGCTTGGCATGCTTACTTATGGTGGTCAGGTTTTCCCGGATCTTCCCTTTGCGGAAGATGGTCGTTTTCATGTGGTGGATGAAAACCTTGATGGTGCGGGCCCCCTTAACGGGGCGCGCGCAATCGGGGTCTGCGACATGTTGCAATGTCGGGATGCCGGACTTGCCGGGCGTACCGTGCTTGCCCTGACGCAGAACCAGCCTGGGATTACTGCGGCAGAGGCTCTGCCCGGAAGCGATTTTTATCAGGCTTTTCTTGCGCGAATGAAAACTGCGGTTGCCGCCCTTGAACCCTGGGGTAAGCCGCTGTTCATTGATCGGATCGCATTGCGTCTTTTGTCTGCTGCACCACAGGTGACAGAAGCTGAAGCAGATCAGCATTATTCAGATGTTATGAAAGCTTTGCGTCGGGATCTGACCCAGATCACAGGGCAGGGGGCTTACCCGGCATTTGTTGTCTGTCAGTCCGGAGGCACGCGTACCGACGGGACATCACAGGTGATTTTGTCAGAGGCACGCCTGGCGCTGGATAACCCGACGCTGAATGTTATCGTCGCGACGCCAGCTTATCCGTTTGAGCTGATGGAGGATATGCCCGCAACACACAGTGCCCGCGCACAGATGCAGATCACTGAACTGGAAACGCTTTCACTGCGCAGTACCCAGGATGGACGGCCCTGGCATTGCCCGCAAATGATTTATGCTGGTTTAAGGGATGAAGTGGTCACGGCAGATTTCAGCACGCTCAGCCGCCTGGAATTGCAGGACGGCGCGCATGGCTTCACCATTTCCGGCTGTGAAAACGAGGCGAAAATTGCTTCTGTGCGGGTGGTTGGGGATAAGGTGCAGGTTGTGCTGGACAAGAAGCCTGAGGGAAAAGATCTGCGCCTGAATTATGCCTGGGGGCAGACGGCAGACGGGTCAGGGAATCATCTGGCCAATCAGGGGGCGTTGACAGACAGCTGGCAGGCTGACAGCAAGACCTGCCCGGGAGAGATCCTGCGCCGCTATGCACTTTCGGCCTCTGTAAAAATTTTTGAAAGTCACCACTGATGGAAAATCGTAAAAACATACTGCTGATCGGCATGGATGACGCCTTTTCATACTGGCGTTTCAAGCATGTCTTTGGGGTTGAACTGAAGACACCTAACCTTGATCGTATCTGTGACGTATCTTCCGCTTTTACAGCAGCCTATTGTCAGATTCCGGTCTGCGGACCTTCACGGTCCAGCGCTATGTCCGGCCTGTCGCCATATGAGACAGGAATTTTTGACAATTACAGCAGTATCTTTGAAGTCCTGCGACCAGAACAGATGTGGCAGTACCGGTTGAAGCAGGAAGGTTATTATTGCTCGACGGCCGGGAAGATCCATCACGGATATAAACCTCTGCCACCTGCGGTTCACAACACTCTGTACTCGCATCCTGCCCGCCCGGTGCATTTCGGGCCGAAGCGGGATGCTCCTCATAAGAAGGTTGGTGGACGTACGGGCGGTGCTGGTACAACGGATCCGGCTGATGACAAGCTGTATTATGACTATCGGTCGTCGCAGGATGCGATCCGCTTTCTGAGTTCGTGGAACGCGGAGGATGGTCCATTTTACCGCGAAGTCGGCTTCCACCATCCACACCCGCCCTTCCGCACGCCGATGCGTTTTAAAGATATGTATGACATCAAGGATTTCATACGCCCCGAAGACTGGAAGCTTGGTTATGATTTGTCGGACTTTACTGGCACATTCATGCAGGAAAATATGGAAACAGATGAGGCCGTGGAATATTGGCAACAATCTGTGCGCAACTATTTTTCAGCACTCAGCCACGTAGATCACCATATCGGCCGGGTCTGGGATGCGCTGCAGGCCTCACCCCATGCGAAAAACACGATTGTTGTGGTCTTTTCTGACCATGGCTATCACATGGGTGATAAAAACCGATTCCGTAAATTCACTCTCTGGGAAGAAGCCACCCGCGTACCTTTCATCGTGCATGATCCGGATAGCCCGGCGCAGATGATTGATGATCCGGTATCTCTGACAGATATGGGGCCGACTATTCTGGATTACAGCGGTGCGCGTCCGATGCAGCATTCCGTTGGTCGTTCTCTGCGTAAGCTGGTTGAAGGCGAACCCTATTATAACCGTGCAGTGCCGACCTTCTGGTATGGGTCTGCTTCGGTGCGTTATGGGGATTACAGGGTTACGCTGTATCAGGACGGCAGTTCTGAATTTTACAACGTGAAAACGGATCCCTGGCTGACACAGAATGTCGCCGATATAGATCCGGCTTATGCAGAACATCGCGCAGCACTGTTGCAGACCTGTAAAGACTATGGGGTCTTTATGGCGACGCAGAATGATCCGGTAACGGAAGCGGCGCATTTTGCCTCTCTGATTGATGGGGCCGAAACGCCGGACAGCCTGCCGGCAGACGGAATTATTTCCGTGGGCGATATTAAGCCCGGCCATGATACGCCGGGGTACCGCAAGCATTTCGCGACTCTGAAGGAAGATGGCACGCTGAAGATTTCTGATGCGGTACGGGAACTTCTGTTTGCGTCTGACTCTAACGGTGGTGTCAGCCATTTCAGAGTTCACTGTAACGACCTGGGCAACCGGATCTATTTCTTCGCCGGACATAAACGTTTTTTGCTGGAGGTCACAGGCGGGGCCGGGTTTGACCGGATCATTACTCAGAATGATGATCTGATCGCTCACCTGGGTGCGGGGGAAAGTCTTGTGCAGGCCGGGGCCTCTGACAGTCAGATCTATGCAAGCACCGGACGGGATACTGTGCATCTGGTTGCCGGCAGCAATCTGATCCATGGGGGCAGTGGCAACACTGTGATTTATGGCGGTATTGGCAATGACACAATTCATTCAGGTCAGGGTGCGAATATTATTGATACGGGCCGGGGTGATAACCGGGTGGTGATCGAAGGTGGAACAAATACCGTTTTGCTGGGGGCAGGGACAAATACCTTGATCTTGCAAAGAACCGGGCTGCCGCAGCTCATCGAAGGTTTTACCAATGATGTGCTGGATATCAGTGACTGGAATAACATTGATCAGTTGATTGTGCGTAAGGATGGCACGGATTCAGTTGTCACATGTGGGCAGGAACAGGTCATTTTCCGCGATACCACCAAGAAGATCGTGACTGCTGCTCTGCGTATGGCGCAATAACCGGAAGCCAGGCAGGGTCGTCAGTCGTTGGTGCTAATTTTCTGATTGATTGCCGGGACGGCTTCGGAATGCTATTGCGCGTTTAGTGTATTTGTAAGGAACCGCCCCATGGCCACGGACTATATCGTCAAAGACATCACCCTTGCGGAATTCGGTCGT
>NZ_JADCKQ010000014.1 GCF_016123485.1 Halocynthiibacter styelae
AGGAACTTGCAGCGCTGCTGGGGCCGAAGGGCTGGATGACAGAGGATGTGGAAGCCTTCCAGACGGACTGGCTGAAACTGCAATCTCACGCGCCATTGGGTGTGGCGCGCCCGGCGAATACGGCTGAGGTTGCCGATGTCATGCGGCTGGCGCATCGGGCAGGTGTTCCGGTGACGCCGCAGGGTGGGAACACCAGCCTGTGCGCGGGGGCTGTGCCGGGCGCTGAGGGGCACATCATCCTATCCCTTTCGCGGATGAATGAGATTGAACGGATTGACCCGAACGGCTTCACGGCGATTGCCGGGGCAGGGGTTGTTCTGGCGCAATTGCATGATGCTGTGGCCGCACGTGATCTGATGTTTCCCATGCACCTGGGGGCGGAAGGCAGCGCGCAGATCGGTGGATTGATCGCAACAAATGCCGGGGGATCTCATGCGTTGCGTTACGGAATGATGCAGGATCTGGTGCTGGGGCTTGAGGTGGTTTTGCCAGACGGGCGGATCTGGAACGGGCTGCGCCTCCTGATCAAAGACAACGCGGGGTATCAGTTGCGGCGGCTGTTTTGCGGATCGGAAGGCACGCTTGGCGTTGTGACCCGTGCAGCTTTGCGTCTGTTCCCCGCACCTGTCAGCCGGGCCACGGCTTTGCTGTGTGTTGACGACGCGCCTGGTCTTGTGCGGCTTGGCGGGCATCTGCGGCAGGGGCTGGGGGAATTTATCTCGGCGCTGGAATTCTTCTGTGATGACGGGCTGACAATGGCCCTGCAACATGTCAGTGGGCTGGACTATCCGTTGTCTTCCCGCAGTGCACAATATGTGTTGGTGGAGCTGTCAACATCGGCAGGGGCCGTGGATCTGGACGGGCTTCTGGAAGCCGCACTAGGGGAAGCCTTCGAAGCCGGCCTTGTGACAGATGGGGCCGTGGCCGCGAATGAAGCACAGCGCGCCGCCATGTGGAAACTGCGCGAAGAAATGCCCGAAGGTCAGCGGCTGGAAGGGCCGCAGATCAAACATGATGTTTCCGTGCCGGTGGCTGAACTTGGCAGATTTATCGACACCACCGCAAAAGAATTGCAGCGCATTCTGCCCGGCGTCCGGCTGAACCCTTTCGGGCATCTGGGGGATGGCAATATTCACTTTAACCTGACGCCGCCCGAGGGCATGGAAGGTTTCGGCGACTGTAAAGAAACACTTACGCGGTTCATCTATGAGGCTGCCGAAGCGTCCGGGGGCAGTTTTGCGGCGGAACATGGGCTTGGCCGCAATAAATGTACCTATGCGGATTGGTTGCGCAGCCCAGTAGAATTGGATCTGATGGCCCGGATCAAAGCAACTGTTGATCCCAGTGGGGTGATGAACCCTGACGTGATCGTTCCGGAGCGCAAAACACAAGAATAACTTTCGCTTTGCGCTGAATTTCTGAGGTTTCACCTGCGCTTTCCCAGGTTAGGGTGCGGCAGGGGAAGGACGAAAATATGGTGCAGAACAGAAAGACAGCGCTGGTGACCGGGGCGACAAGCGGGATTGGTGAGGCAATTACGCTTGCGCTGGCAGCGGCAGGGTATGCGGTGATCGCCCTTGGGCGGAACGCCGCCGCGCTTGAGAAATTGCAGAAGGTGACGGGTGTGCAGCCTCTGGCGGTTGACCTGACCAGCCGGGCCGAACTTGAAACCGCCCTAAAGGGCGAAGAGATCGACGTTCTGATCAACAATGCCGGGATCATGCCGCCGGTGACGGGATTTGATCAGATGGATCAGGCGGATATTGATGCCTGTTTTGAAATCAACCTGAATGCCCCGATTGCTCTGACACGCATGATCCTGCCGGGGATGATCGCGCGTCGGTCGGGCCATGTGTTTTTCACCGGATCGACTGCGGGGCAGGGGCCTTTCCCGAATATGGCGGTGTATGGGGCGTCTAAGGCCGCGATTTCCAGCTTTGCCGCCGCCCTGCGTTGTGATCTGGCCGGGTCTGATGTGCGCGTGACCGAAATCGTTGCGGGGCGGGTTGAAACCAGCCTGTACAAAGATGTGCTGAATGAAACGACCCGCGCGCAGATGTATTCCGCCTTTGATGCGGTGCAGCCGGAAGACGTCGCGACAATGCTGATGTCCGTTCTGACGATGCCTGTACATGTAGACGTGACACGTTTTGATATTCTGCCCACCGCCCAGTTTGTTGGCGGCGGGGGCTTTGCGAAAAAGGATGACTGAGATGGACGGATTGTCTGTGGTGATCATAGGCGGCGGGGCCGGTCTGGGCCTCTTGCTGGCGGAAATGGCGGTAGAGGCCGGGGCGACGGGCCTTGGCATCATTGACGTGAATGCAGAAGCAGCCGAAGCGGCCCTGGCCCCGGCGCGCAAAGCTGGCGTGAAAGCGGCGTTTGCGGTAGGGGACATTCGCACGGCGGACAGCGCCCATGCGGCGTTTAATGATATAGCCGGGCAGTTGGGGCGTGTGGATACGGTGATTAACTCTGCCGCGATTTATCCGCGCAAACCGATGCTGGAAATCACCGATGCGGATTGGGATGCCTCAAATGCCGTGAACATCAAGGGCACGTTTCACATCTGCGTGGCGGCGATTAAGCAGTTCCGGGCGCAGGAAAGTGATGCGATCGTGAAGGGGCGGATTGTGAATATCACATCCGTGGATGCGTTTAAGGCCCATCCGCAAAACGCCCATTATGCCGCGACCAAAGCCGCTGTTGTCAGCCTGACGAAAAGCTTTGCCCATGAGGTTGCGCCAGACAACATCCTGGTCAATTCCGTAGCACCTGCGGGCATGGCGACAGAGAAAGCGCGCGAAGCTGGTTTCCTGGGTGAACTGGCCGCAGCCAGCCCATTGGGCCGGGGCGGGAAGCCCCGTGAAATGGCGGAATGGGTGATGATGGCCGGTGGCCCGAAAAACACCTATATGACTGGTGAAAATATAATTGTTTCAGGAGGTTACATCTATGCCTGATCAGGTTTCTGAAATGCGAAATGGCGGCAAGCTGTTGGTGGAATGCCTGCAAAATCTGGGTGCGAAACACAGTTTTGGTGTGCCCGGGGAAAGCTATTTGGCGGTGCTGGATGCGCTTTATGACACGAAAGGCGCGCTTGATTTTACCCTGTGCCGCAATGAAGGCGGGGCCGGGTTTATGGCGGCGGCCTATGGCAAGCTGACCGGCACGCCTGGGATCTGTTTTGTCACCCGTGGGCCGGGGGCGACCAATGCTTCGATCGGGGTGCATACCGCGATGCAGGACAGCGCACCGATGATCTTGTTTGTTGGTCAGGTGGGTGTCGGCATGAAGGGGCGCGAAGCCTTTCAGGAAGTCGATTACCGCGCGGTTTTCGGAACCTTGGCGAAATGGGCGACCGAGATTGATGATGTGGATCGCATCCCGGAAGTTCTGGGGCGGGCCTGGACGATGGCGGTGTCAGGACGCCCCGGCCCTGTGGTTGTGGCCTTGCCGGAAGATATGCTGACGGATGTGACATCGGTGCCTGCGCTGGCTGGTCCGGTGGCGGTGCAGGAAGCTGCGCCGGCAGAGGCAACAGTGACGCAGGTTCTTGGAGAATTGGCCCAGGCGAAACGCCCACTGATTATGATGGGCGGCGGCGGCTGGACCGGGGAAAGCAGCGAAGCCTTGCAGGCTTTTGCCGAAGGGTCTGACCTGCCGGTAATTGCGAGTTTCCGCTATCAGGACTGGTTTGACAATCATTCGCCCAGCTATGTTGGCGATGCCGGTGTGGGGATGACGCCCGCCACGCGCAAATTGATCCGGGACGCAGATGTGATCCTGGCGATCAACACGCGGTTCGGGGAAAACACGACAGATGGCTATACGCTGTTGAAGGTGCCGGTGCCGGATCAGAGGCTGATCCATGTGCATATTTCGGATCTGGAACTGGGCAAAGTTTACCAGCCGGATCTGGCGGTACATGCGGGGCCGAATGCTTTTGCATGGGTTCTGGCAGATCATAAGATTTCCGGGGCCTGGGCAGAATGGCGGGCAGAGGCGCGGGCCGGGTTTGAGGCTGCGTTTGATTTACCGGATCTGCCAAGCCCTGTGGATATGGGGCAGGTGATGGCCTTCCTGCGCGATCACCTGCCAGATGATGCGGTGCTGACCAATGGTGCGGGGAACTTCACCATCTGGCCGAATAAGTTCTTTAAATTCGGTGCGGACCAACGCCTGCTTGCCCCGCAATCGGGCGCGATGGGCTATGGTCTGCCTGCTGCTATTGCCGCGAAGGTTGCTAATCCTGAACGCACGGTGGTGTGTTTTGCCGGGGACGGTGATTTTCAGATGAATTGTCAGGAACTTGGCACCGCTATGCAGGCGGGGGCGCAGCCGATTGTGCTGATCCTGAACAACGGCACTTATGGCACGATCCGCATGCATCAGGAACGCAATTACCCGGAACGCGTGTCCGGCACCACGCTGGAGAACCCGGATTTTGTCATGCTGGCGAAATCTTACGGTTATCACGCAGAACGGGTGGAAGAGACCGCGGATTTTGCGGCGGCGTTTGAACGGGCGATGGCGTCAGGCACAGGCGCGGTGCTGGAGCTGAATATCTCACCCGAGGCGCTGACACCGCGTCAGACCCTGACTGAAATGCGCGATATTGCGAAAGGGGCAGGGGCATGAACACGCAGGATATTCGTCTGGGCGCTGATATTGGCGGCACCTTTACCGATGTGGCGCTGGATGTGCGGGGCAAGATTTTCTCAACCAAAGTGCTGACCAATTACACGGCCCCTGAACAGGCGATCCTGGATGGGATTACGATTGTGACAGAACAGGCCGGGATTGGGTTTGGCGATCTTGATATCATCATTCACGGCACGACGCTTGCGACCAATGCGTTGATTGAACGACGGGGCGCGAAGACAGCGCTGGTGACGACGGAAGGCTTTCGCGATGTGATCGAAATGCGTACGGAAAACCGGTTTGAGCAATATGATCTGAACCTGAAGCTGCCCGAACCGCTTATCCCCCGCCAGGATCGTTTCCCGGTGGCCGGGCGTCTGGATGCGCAGGGGCGTGAATTGCAGCCGCTGGATGAAGCCCGGCTGGATGCACTTGCGGATGAGATCCGGGAGGGCGGCTTTGAAGCGGTGGCAGTCGGGTTTATCCATTCCTATCAGAATCCGGTGCATGAGGAACGGGCGCGGGATATTCTGGCGGCAAAACTGCGCGGTGTGCCGATCTCGATCTCTGCGGAAGTGTCGCCGCAGATGCGGGAGTTTGAACGGTTCAACACGGTCTGCGCCAATGCCTATGTGCGCCCGCAGATGGAAGATTACCTGACGCGGCTGCAATCACGTGTGAAAGAACAGGGTGCCACCTGCCCGGTCTTTATGATCCATTCCGGGGGCGGGCTGATTTCTGTGGACACCGCGATTGAATTCCCTGTGCGGCTGATTGAAAGCGGTCCGGCGGGCGGCGCGATCTTTGCCGCCGATGTGGCGGCGCGGTTTGGCCTGAACAAAGTCGTCAGCTATGACATGGGCGGCACAACGGCCAAGATCTGTCTGATTGAAGATTTCACGCCGCAAACCGCGCGCAGCTTTGAAGTTGCGCGGACGTACCGGTTTTGCAAAGGCTCCGGCATGCCGATTTCCATCCCCGTGATTGAGATGATCGAGATCGGGGCAGGGGGCGGATCCATTGCCTGGGTCGATGCCATGGGACGTATTCAGACCGGGCCGGAGTCTGCGGGTTCTGAACCCGGGCCTGCCTGCTACGGGCGCGGGGGCGATCGCCCGGCGATCACCGATGCGGATGTAATGCTGGGCAAGATTGACCCGGATAATTTTGCCGGTGGTGCGATTGCGCTGAGCAAGGATGCAGCCCAGGCCGCGATTGCGAAAGATGTTGGTGACAAGCTGTCTCTGGATCCGATGGAAGCGGCCTTTGGCATTGTCGAAGTGGTTGATGAAAATATGGCCAATGCCGCGCGGGTGCATGCGGTTGAGAATGGCAAAAACGTGTCTGAAAACACGATGATTGCCTTTGGCGGGGCTGCGCCTTTGCATGCGGCGCGGCTGTGTGAAAAACTGGGCGTGGATGCCTGTCTGATCCCGCCAGGGGCTGGCGTTGGGTCCGCCATTGGATTTCTGAAAGCGCCCTTTGGCTATGAGGCCCTGGCCTCGCGTCTGGTGCGTCTGTCGGAATTTGATGCGGTCGCAGTGAATACCATGCTGAATGAGCTTTGCGAGACTGCGGAAGGCTTTGTCCGTGCGGGCAGTGCGGGTGAGATCAGACGCGAAATCACTGGGTTTATGCGCTATCAGGGGCAGGGCTGGGAAATCCCGGTTGTGATCCCGGATCGGGCGTTGACGGAAGATGATGTTGATCTGATCCGCGACCGGTTTCGCGAAAATTACGCCCGTTTCTTTGGCCGTGCGATTGACGGGCTGGACGGGCTTGAGATCGAGATTGTCACCTGGTCGGTGAAAGCCAGCGACATTCGCGAAGCCCCGGCGCAATCCGCGCTGATCACGGAAGGGGTGGCGATTGTGCCCGCTGTCATGCGGCAGGTGTTTGATCCGGGGTCTGACGGGCTGCGTGACAGTGCGATTGTCGCGCGGGAAGACCTGAAACCAGGCCAACGTGTGATTGGCCCGGCGGTGATTGTGGAACGGGAAACCTCAACCGTTGTGACCGCGCCTTTTGATGCGATCCTGCAGGGCGACGGGACAATTCTGATGATCCGGAAGGGGGCATAAGCCATGGCAGGACTTTCTGAAATTCGAATGCAGGTGATGTGGAACCGTCTGATTTCCGTGGTGGAAGAACAGGCGCTGACCCTGCTGCGCACGGCGTTTTCCACGTCTGTGCGTGAGGCGGGCGATCTGTCGGCAGGCGTGTTTAACCCGCAGGGCCTGATGCTGGCCCAGGCGGTGACCGGCACGCCGGGGCATGTGAACACGATGGCTGAGGCTGTGTTGCATTTCCTCAATGAAATTCCGCGTGATGAAATGTTTGAAGGCGATTGTTACGTGACCAATGATCCCTGGAAAGGCACCGGGCATTTGCATGACATCACCATGGTTGCACCGTCTTTTAAGGACGGGCAGCTTGTGGCGTTTTTTGCCTGCACAGCCCATGTGGTGGATGTGGGCGGGCGTGGCTTCGGGGCGGATGGGAAATCTGTCTATGAGGAAGGCATTCAGATCCCGATTATGAAGTTTGCCGAACGCGGCAAGGTGAATATGGATCTGATCCGTTTGCTGCGCGCCAATGTGCGTGAACCCAATCAGGTGGTGGGGGATTTCTATTCCCTGTCTGCCTGTAATGAGGTCGGGCATCGTCGTCTGATTGATATGATGGCTGAGGTTGGGATGGCGGATCTGGATGATCTGGGGGAGTTCATTTTCTCACGTTCCCGCACAGCTACGCTTGAACGGATTGCGGCGCTGCCGAAGGGCAGCTGGGACAATGAAATGGTCGTGGATGGTTATGATGAACCGGTGAAACTGGCGACGGTTCTTTCTGTGAAAGATGGTGAGGTGAACGTTGATTTCACTGGCACAGATGCGCCCAGCAAATGGGGGATCAACTGCCCGCTGATCTATTCCAAAGCCTATGCCTGCTATGCGGTGAAATGCGTGGTGGCACCGGATATTCCAAATAACTCGGCCTCCCTGGAACCGTTCACTGTGTCGTCGCCAGTGAACATCTTGAACGCCGAACGGCCTGCGCCTGTCAGCCTGCGTCATGTCATGGGGCATATGGTGCCGGATCTGGTGCTGGGTGCATTGGCGAAGGCCAAACCTGGTGAGATCATGGCAGAAGGGGCGGCGGCCCTGTGGAATATCCATATCTCGGTACGTCCTGAGGTGGGCAAAGAAGGGCGCAGATCGGAAGTTCTGATGTTTAACTCCGGTGGGACCGGTGCGCGCCCGGGGCTGGATGGGCTGGCGGCAACGGCGTTTCCATCCGGCGTGCATACGATGCCGATTGAGGCGACAGAACACACCGGCCCGATTGTGGTCTGGCGCAAAGAATTGCGTCCGGACAGTGGCGGGGCAGGGCGGCTGCGCGGGGGGCTTGGCCAGGTGATTGAGATTGCGCCTGCAGAGGGGCATGAATTTGATTTCTCGGCGATGTTTGATCGCGTGAACCATCCGGCCCGGGGTCGGGATGGTGGCGATGACGGGGCTGCGGGTGTTGTTGAACTGGACGACGGTACAAAGCTGCGCCCCAAGGGCTGGCAGCATGTGCCGGGGGGCAAACGCCTGATCCTGAAAGCGCCCGGTGGGGGTGGTTTTGGCCCGGCTGAGGAACGTGATGATGAAGCCCGCGCGGATGACCGCCTGAAGGGCTATGTAACAGATAAGACATGAGGAATTCATATGGCACAGTTTGAACGTATTCTGATCACCGGTGCGGCGGGACGTCTTGGCACAGAGCTGCGTCAGGGGCTTAAACATTTGGCAAACCACATCCGTATTTCTGACCGGGTTGCGATGGAGGACGTGCAACCCCATGAGGAAGCGATCGTCTGTGAGCTGGGCGATTATGAGGCTGTGATGGAGCTGACACGCGACGTGGATGCGATCGTGCATTTCGGTGGCGCGCCGCTGGAAGTTGACTTTGAAACCATGCTCGACAGCAATATCCGTGGGTCGTACCACATTTACGAAGGGGCACGGAAAAACGGGGTGAAACGGGTGATTTATGCGTCCTCCGTGCATGCGATTGGCTATCACGGGATGGAAGATCACATTGACGCCGACAGTCCGGTGCGCCCGGACAGTCTGTATGGGGTGTCGAAGAATTTCGTCGAAAGCCTGTCGCGGCTCTATTGGGATAAATTCGGGATCGAAAGCCTGTGTCTTCGGATCTTTTCTTCCTTCCCAGAACCTGCCGATCGTCGGATGCTGTGGAGCTGGTTAAGCTTCAGCGATTGCGTGCAATATGTGGAACGTGCGCTGACCTGTCCGCGCCTGGGTCATACCATCGGGCACGGGATTTCTGACAACCGCCTGAAAGTGGTGGATGACAGCAAGGCAGGACATATCGGGTTTCATCCGCAGGACAACACCGAAGCTTTCCGCGCGGCGATGGAAACAAAAACGGATGTGCCGGACCCCAATGCACCTGGCGTGAAATTCATCGGGGGCTGGTTCTGTGAGCTGGGCCATCCGGATGATGAGGCAAAGTGATGCGCGACAGCTATGATGTGGTGATCATTGGCGGGGCGGTGATTGGTTCCGCCGTCGCCTATTTTCTGACGGCCAATGCGGATTTTGATGGATCGGTTCTGATCATTGAACGCGATCCGACATTTGCCCAGGCCTCGACCTCTCTGTCGTCATCAAGCATCCGCAATCAGTTTTCCAACCCGATCAACGTGCAGATCGGGCAGTTTGGCACGCAGTTTATCCGTGACTTTGCCGATGTCATGGAAGTCGATGGCGAAAAGCCGGATCTTGGCTTTCATGAGGGCGGCTATCTGTTTCTGGCGTCAGGTGATGAACAGGCGCAGATCCTGCGTGAAAACCATGAGGTGCAGAAATCACTGGGCGCGGATGTGGTTCTGTGGGGGCCGGATCAGATCAAAGCGGCCTTCCCGCATCTGAGCGTCGATGATCTGCAACTGGCCAGTTACGGGCAATCGGGTGAGGGATGGTTTTCAAACACCGGCCTTATGAACGGGTTTCGCAAAAAAGCCCGGGCGCAGGGGGCGGATTACCTGGTGGATGAGGTGGTTGAAATCGCCCGCGTTGAGGATAGGGTCACCGGTGTTGTGCTGGCTTCTGGTCAGGTGATTTCCTGTGGGGCGCTTGTGAATGCCTCCGGTCCGCGTGCGGCGAAAACGGCGGCGATGGCCGGTTTGAACGTGCCTGTGGAGCCGCGCAAAAGATCGCTGTTTGTCTTTGATTGTGCCAAAACGCCAGAAGGCACGGCCACTGTAAACAACGGGCATCTGCCCCTGATGATTGATCCGTCGGGCAGCTTTTGTCGCCCGGAAGGCAAGTTTTTCCTGGCGGGCACTGTGCCCGAAGCTGATCCGGCGGTGGATTGGGATGATTTTGAGGTGCGCCATGAGGAATTTGAACGGCTCTGGATGGATCTTGCAGAACGATCTGAGGCGTTTGAGGCGATTAAGCTCGTGAATTTCTGGGCCGGGCATTACGCCTTTAACACGCTGGATCACAACGTCATTGCCGGGCCGCATGATGAGGTTGCGAATTTCATCTTTGCCAACGGGTTTTCCGGCCACGGGTTGCAGCAATCTCCGGCGGTGGGGCGCGGTGTTGCGGAATGGATCACTTACGGGGCATTCCGCAGCCTTGACCTGACGCCGATCGGCTATGATAGGGTTGTGCGCAATGAACCTTTCCTGGAAAAGGCCGTCATCTGACGCGCGCACCCAATGACAAAAAACCGCCTTCGCCTGCCGCCCCTGAATGCGATCAAAGCCTTTCATGCGATTTCGCGCCATGGGTCGATCCGGGCGGCGGCGGATGAATTGCTTGTGACGCCTCAGGCGGTCAGTCAGCAGATTAAACTGCTGGAGGATACATTGCAGGTTGCGTTGTTTGAACGGCGGGGCCGGTCGGTTGAGTCAACTGAAGCCGGGCTTGTGCTGGCGCGCTATGTCGAGGCCGGGTTCGAAGAGCTGGCAGAAGGCGTGCGTCGGGTTACGCAGGTGAAATATCAGAACCGGATCACCCTGAATGTGTCGCCCTATTTTGCCACGCGCTATCTGTTGCCACAGCTTGAGGATTTTCGTGAAAACCTGCCCGGGTCCGATCTGCGCCTGACGACGATGGTGGAAACCCCGGATTTTAAGCGCGATGATATCGATGTGGCGGTGCAATGGGGATATGGCGATTTTGGTGATCTCGACAGCAGCCTGCTGCTTCATGATCACAAGATGATCTGCTGCGCGCCGGACATGGCAGATCAGATTAAGACGCCTGCGGATCTTTGTGCGCAGCGCCTTTTGCATCCGGTGCTGACGAATACGTTGTGGCAGGATATTCTTGTGTTTCTTGGCGTTGAGGCCGCTGACATTTCATCTGAGCTGGCCTTTCACGATGCGGCCACCATGCGGCGCGCGACGATGTCTGCCATGGGGGTGGGCCTGATTTCGCGCGTGGATGCCGTGCAGGATATTCAGGCGGGCAATCTGGTGGCGCCGTTGGGGGAAGACCTGCTGTCGCTGATGCCAAAAGACCAGATCCCGGGGTTTTATCTGGTTCTGCCCCGGGCCCATCGCCGGGCGGAAGGGATACGTCAGTTCTGTGCCTGGGTGTGTGCCCGTGACTGGAGCCAGAGGCCCGACTGATTTTCGCGATATTGCTGATGTGTTGATTGACCCTGCTGAAAGGGAAGGTCAGTATCCCGCTGACGTTTCTGAACCGGGAAAAACTGATGACAGATCCTCTGGCCTTTCTGCGCAAACTGTTTGATCGTGCTGTAGAAGTTGCGGACCCGATGCGTTCGCTGTCCGCATATCTGCCGGCAAAACCGGACGGGCGTGTTGTGGTTGTCGGGGCCGGGAAGGCCAGTGCGCGGATGGCCGAAGCGGTTGAGGCCGTCTGGGGGCCTTGCGAAGGGCTGGTGATTACCCGTTATGGCTATGCGCGCCCCTGTCAGGGGATTGAGATTGTTGAGGCTGCGCATCCCGTGCCGGACGGCGCAGGGCTTGATGCAGCCCAACGTATGATGTCCCTTTTGGGCGGGTTGGAAGAAGATGATTATGTGCTTGCCCTGATTTCGGGGGGGGCGTCGGCGCTTTTGACTTTGCCTGCGCTGGGGTTGAACCTTGCCCAGAAGCAAGAGGTTAACAGTGCTCTTCTGGCCTCTGGTGCGCCGATTTCCGAGATGAACACTGTGCGTAAACATCTGTCTGGGGTGAAAGGCGGGCAACTGGCGGCGCAGGCATATCCGGCGCGTATGGATGTTCTGATGATTTCCGATGTGCCGGGGGATGATCCTGCGATGATCGGATCCGGACCAACCGTGGGGGACCACAGCAATCCTGCCGAGGCCGCGCATATTCTGGCGCGCCTTGGGATCGTTTTGCCAACTGGAACAGAGCTGACGACATCAACTGTGCTGACGCCAGATGACCCACGTTTGTCAAAAACCCGCAATCAGATCTGTGCGGCCCCATCGCAATCGTTGCAGGCGGCAAAAGATATGGCGCAGGATCTGGGCTTTACGGTGACTGTTCTGGGGGATGCGCTGGAAGGGGAGGCCCGCGACGTTGCCCGCGATCATGCGGCGCTGATCTGTGCGCAACAAACCCGCATGAAACCGGGCGATGCGCCACATTTGTTTCTGTCCGGGGGGGAATTAACAGTGACCCGGCGGGGCGATGGCTGTGGCGGGCCGAACGCAGAGTATCTTCTGGCGTTGACGCTTGAACTTGACGGGCGGGCGGGCATTTATGCCCTGGCCTGTGATACCGATGGGGTTGATGGCGCTGCGGAGGTTGCGGGTGCGGTGAGCGGGCCGGACACATTGAAACGGGCCGTTGCAGCGAATCTGTCTGCCCGGGATGCTTTGCGTGACAATGACGCCCACAGTTTTTTCGAAAAAACCGGTCAGCAGGTGATCACGGGGCCGACGCTTACGAATGTGAATGACTTTCGCGCAGTTATTGTACAGCCGCTTTGAGGCCCCCTGCTGGTTTTTCTGACGTCGGTTCACAGCAGAGCAGTGTCGCTTTTGCTTTGTCACCTGCTTTTTCGCCCCAAGATCTCTTCGAAGAAGGTCGGATTATGAATTCCGGTTTATCCGGATATTTCAAGATATTAGTGTGACATGATTGTTACGTAAGAAGAAATTGACGTCATAAAATCCTGTACGGCAAATTTGAAACAAGTTACTCACGCTATAAGTGCGCAGTTGAATAAGTGTGAGTGATACGGTTGATGAGTAATCTGGTTAAAGGCCTTGTGCCTTTTCTGGCAGGGTGCATTGCAAGCGCTGCCTGGGCGACACCATATACAGAAAACGTACCGGCGCCGACGTCGCTGCCGCTTCCTGCGGAATACCCTGCCGCAGGCGGGGTTGTTATCGTTCTGACCGGGGCCAATGGCAACATTTACTACCAGTTCAGCAATCCGACTGGGGCGTTTCGCGGGTTTAATAACAACGGAACCCCGGCGCAGTTTCAGGGCAACCCTTTTACTGTAAATAATCCGATTGCGCTGGATTGTGGTTTTGCGTCTTGCACAGATTACTTTGGCGGATCTGTTGCGCGCATTGATATCCGTTTTTCCGCACTGGATGGTGATACCCAGCCCGGTGGTTTTGATAACAATGACATTAACCTTTTCATCAACGGGTTTGATGTAGGGTCCTGGAGCGGAATCCAGACACAGGTGACCAGCGAGGACGGGAATACCAATCTTGGGTTTGCAACAGGCTTTGGGAACAACACGTTTAATACAGCATGGTTTGCATCCACAAACACCGCGTTGCTCAACAATATTTTGTCGACGGGTCAAACCGTTTCGCAAGTGTTTGATGACGATCCGAATGATAACTTCTGGGATTTTCGCCGGGGTGATCCGCTGCCCAATGGATCGATTGAAACGGTTGCACCAGGGTATGAACTTGAAAAGACGGTTGATGGTGGGGCGACAAGCTTTACCCAGGTCGGCGAAGTCATCACCTATAATTATATCGTGTCGAATATCGGATCTGTCGCGATTGAAAATATTTCGGTCATTGATGACAAAATCGGGACTGTGTCCTGTTCCCCGACAACGCTGCCCCGGACCCCTGACGGGAGTGCCACACCGAACCAGGCGTCCTGTACCGGCACCTATACTGTTACCCAGGCTGATGTAGATGCCGGAACGCTGACCAATATTGCCCAGGCGTCCGGCACGCCTGAATTCGGCGCGCTTGGGCCGCTGACAGATAGTGTGACAATGACGGGGCCGGTGCAAAACCCGGCAATGACCCTGGATAAAGTGGCATCATCGGGAAGCTTTGCCGCAGCCGGTGAGGTCATTTCATATGATTTCACAGTCACAAACACCGGCAATGTCACCCTGTCTGATGTCACAGTCACGGATCCGCGCATTCCGTCACTGTCCTGTTCTGCCGCCTCCCTGCCGCCTGCTGTGGCGGGTACAAATGTGCTGTCCTGTTCCGGCACCTATACGGTCACACAGGCGGACGTTGATAACTTCATCAATTCCGGACAGACGCTGGACAATACGGCGACTGTAGCTGCGGATGGTCCGGATGGAACGTCCTTAACGCCTGTCACTGATACGGCCTCTCTGACCGGACCTGCAGCAGATCCGACCTTCACGATCACAAAGACACCATCATCGGCAACCTATGCTGCGGCTGGTGAAACCATTTCTTACAGCTTTCTTGTGACGAACACCGGGAATGTCACCTGGCCTGCACCGCCGACGCTTGTTGATGCGCTGACCGATGATGAAGCCTGCCCTGCCGGGCCGGTTGCACCTGGTGGTACGGTCACCTGTACAGCCAGTTATGAGATCACGCTTGATGATATGGACAGTGGTTCCGTACCGAACACTGTGGATGCGTCTATCACGGTGGGCGGCGTCACGGAAACCGGTCAGGCAACGGCCACGGTGACAGCCGATGTCACAACCAGCCTGGGGATCGAAAAGACGCTGGCATCTGGTTCCAACCCGATCACGTCAGCGACGGATGAACTGGTTTATTCCTATCTTCTGACCAATACCAGCAACCTGCGCCTGGATACATTTGCGGTCACGGATGACAAGGTTTCAGTGACCTGCCCGGTTGTTGTGCTGGACCCCGGTCAGACGGTGACATGTACCTCAGCAACCTATGATGTTCTGCAAGCTGATATTGACAGTGGCGGTGTGACCAATACGGCGACAGCGACGGCGCAGACGATTCTGGATGTTGATGTTACCTCCGCAGAGGTCGACCTTCTGGTTCCGGCCACGCAGCAGCCCGCCCTGAGCATGAGCAAAGCGTCTGATCCGTCACCTGTGCCGGTTTCATTGTTCACGCCGGGATCGACTGTTGATTATGTTTATACGGTTACAAATACCGGCAATACCACAATCACCGATGCGGTGACCGTGACAGATGATAAGTTCACCTCGCCCATAGCCTGCCCGGCTGGCCCGATTGCCCCGACGGGATCAGTGGAATGCCGCGCGACCTATACAATCACGGCGGCAGATGTGGCCGCAGGTACGGTTGTGAATGTGGCGACCGTCAGTGATGGCAATGTCACATCGAACAGCGACAGCGTTGCGATTCCGCAGGCCGGTGCGCCCGGTGTCACCCTGACCAAAACAGCTGACACAACCGATTACGATGACCTGACCGATACCGTCACTTATACTTTCATGGTGACCAACAGCGGCGATACCACGATTGTGGATATTACGCCGATCACCATTACAGATCCGCTTTTGGGTTCGCCCTTTACCTGTACGGAACAACCCGCTGTCCTGTCTCCCGCAGGAAGCTTTAGCTGTAGCAGAACATATGGGCCGGTGACCCAGGCTGATATTGATGCCGGGCAGATCGTGAATACGGCGACGGCGGCGTTCGCTGTCGGGGGGGTCACATTTACCTCACCATCCGCCAGCGCGACAGTGACATCATCCGTTCTGCCGCTTTTGTCTCTGGAAAAAACAGGCGTGGCTGTCGATGGCGGCGCGCAGTATGACACTGTGGGCGAGGGGATTACATATACATTTGCCGTGACCAATGACGGCACACAGACGTTGACGTCTGTTGTTGTAACCGATCCACTGATCCCGGCTTTGTCCTGTACGATTAGCAATCTGGCGCCTGGCGCAACCGACAACAGTTGTACCGGTACTTACACTGTCACCCAAGGCGACCTGGATGCAGGCAGCATTGTAAATACGGCCACAGCACTTGGGACAAGTCCGACAGGTGCGATCGAAACCGCCACAGGGCAAACAACCCTGACAATTGATCCGGCTGCACAGACCCGTATTCTTTCCCTCGATAAATCTGCGAGCGCTGCAACATTTGCTGCCGTGGGCGATACCATCACTTACGCGATTGAAGTTTCAAACATCGGCAATCTGACGCTGCAAAATGTTGTGGTGACAGACCCGGCCCTGGGGCTGACCTGTAGCATCGGCACATTGGCACCATTCGCCAGTGATGACAGTTGTGTGGGTACTTATGACATCACACAGGCTGACATGGATGCAGGCAGTTTCGTGAACCTTGCTTCGGCAACGGCCACGGGGGCTGCGACTGTGACCTCTGATGTGACGGTCACCGGACCTGCCCGGAGTGCGGTCTTTACCCTGGCCAAAACCCCCAGCGATGATACGAATGTCGCAGCAGGGACAGAGGTGACCTACAGCCATCTCGTGACCAACACCGGCAATGTGACACTGACAAATATCACCCTGACCGACATGCACACCAGTGCAGGCGGCACGCAGTCGCTGGGCTTTACCCCGTCGAACGTCATCGCAAGCCTTGCGCCCGGCGCATCTGTAACCGTGACAACGGCTTACACCCTTACGCAGGCTGATATTGATGCGGGTGCGGACATCACCAACACGGTGACCGGAACCGCGACCTCGCCAGCGGGTACAACAGTGGTCCCGGCAACCAGCAATGCGACGGTTGATCCCGAGGATCAGAACGCGTCACTGACTGTGGTGAAAACGGAAACAGACGGGAATGACAGTTTCAACAATCTGCCCGCGACCGAAACCTTTACGTTTGAAGTGACCAATGACGGCAACGTCACGCTGACAGGTTTTACTCTGACCGATGATCTGACCGGCTTCAGCTGTGCGCTGGCGGATATTGCGCCAGGGGCATCGGTGACGACATGTGCAGATAATGCGCCTCTGTCCACGACATATACATTGCAACAGGCTGATGTGGACAGCGGCGCGCTGACCAACACAGTGGTTGTGACAAATGGCACGCTGGAAGCTGATGATGCCGTCACGCTGACCGGCCCTGTTCAGCTGCCCGCTCTGACAATGGTGAAAACCGCAACTGCCGGGGCTGGCTTTGATTCAGTTGGTGATCAGATCAGTTATGAATACCAGGTCACAAATGCCGGGAATATTTCGCTGACGGCCCCCATCACCGTAGTCGATGACAAAACAACCGTATCCTGCCCGGCGCTTCCTGGTGGAAAACTTGCCCCGACGGCGGCGATCACCTGTACCGCGACCTATGCGGTGACCCAGGCCGATCTGGATGCCGGCAGTATCACCAATCTGGCGACGGCGTCGATCAGACAGCCGGTTGTCACTTCTGCCACTCACCCATCGGGTACCGCTGAGGTCAGTTCTGACGAGGAAAGTGAAACAGTCACGGCCCTGCAGCAGCCACAGATCGGAATTTCCAAAATCATCGAACCGGGCACTGCGTCTACCTATGCGGCCACGACAGACAGTGTGTCGTTCCAGTTTACAGTGACCAACAGCGGTAACGTAACGCTGACGGATGCCATTACGGTCACCGATCTGACGATCCCGGCCACTTTGACCTGTCCGGCAACCGGGCCTGTGAATGTTGCGCCAGGAGGGACAGTCAGCTGCACCACATCCTGGACGCCGGCACAGGCGGATATTGATGCGGGCAGTTTCACGAATGAAGCCACCGCAGCGACAACATTTAACGGGGCCGCTGTGCAGACCGATCCGCTTGCGCCTGCAACAGCAACGGCCACGGCGATTAAGACACCTGCGATGCAGATGGTCAAAGCGCTGACCGGCCTTGAGGATGGGTCGGGTAATCCGACAGCAGATTTCACCACAGGCAATGTGGCGACCTATAGCTATACGATCACCAATACCGGCAATACCACATTGCCAGGGCCGCTGACGGTTGATGATAACCTGATTGCCTCTGTCACCTGTCCCGCAACGGATCTGGCACCGACAGATGGGCCGCTGGTGTGTACGGCAGAATATGTGATTACCGATACGGATATCAGTCTGGGATCTGTCACGAATATTGCAACGGCGACGGATGCAGATGGCGTGGAAAGCGCCCCGGTGGATGAAACTATTCCGGCGGATGCGAACCCGACAATCAGCATGGTGAAAACGGCCGATGTGACGACGTTCACGGCTGTCGGGGATCCGATTGTTTACACCTATACAGTGACAAACACCTCACCCGGATCCATGACCGGCGGCGTATTGATCCGCCCGGCATTTCAGAACCCGATCACGATCAGTGATGACAAGTTCCCGAATGATATCAGTTGTAATCCGACGGCAGACAATCGTTTGCTGCCGGATGAGGTGACAACCTGTGTTGCGACCTATCTGGTCACACAGGAAGACCTGGATGCAGTTCAGAACGATGGGTCCGGCGGGCTGACATCTGCCTTTGTGACCAACAATGCGATTGCTGAAACCACATTCGCCAGCACTGAAGTTGTGTCTCCGGCGCAAAGCGTGACTGTGAATGGTGCGGCTGATCCCGGGTTGACTGTGACCAAAGATGTGACCACGGGCAATGATCCGGCGGCGGTCGGGAATGAACTGACCTACACCATCACTACAACCAACACCGGCAATCAGCGTATTTCAAATATTACGGTAACCGATCCACTGATCCCTGCTTTGACCTGCAGCATTGACGGAACTGTGGTTGCGTCGCCGTTTACTCTGGAAGCCGGGCTGAGCGGGGCGGGCGATTCCGTAGTCTGTACTGGCACCTATACGGTGACCCAGGCTGATATTGATGCGCAAAGCCTGACAAATACCGCGACCTCTGAAGGGGCATCCCCTGACGGCACCACTATCACAGAAACCGCCAATGATGATCATCTGCTGGTGCCTGACAGCGGGACACTGACGGTTCTGAAAGAACTGACAACCGGTGTGGCATCAGCCGCTTATAGTGATGTTGGTGAAGGGGTTTCCTTCACAATCACTGTGACCAACGACCGTGTGGTGTCGCTGGAAAACATCCGTGTCACGGACAGTCGTGTTCCGGGCACCTGTGTTATTGCGGGCCCTCTTGCCCCTGGTGAAAGTGATAACAGCTGTGTGTTTGTCTATACGATTACGCAGGATGACATTGATGCGGGCACATTGACCAATGTCGCCACGGCGGTTGGGACACCTGTGACACCAGGCGCGACGGATGTCAGCGGCACGGATGAGCTGACCGTAGCAGGCCCGGCGTTTGAACCTTCGCTTTTGCTGACGAAAACTGCAGATGTGTCTGAGTTTAATGCTGCGGGTGATCCGATTGTTTATACCTACCGGATCACAAACACCGGCAATGTAACAATCACAGATGATCCGACCCTGACGGATGACAAAATTCCAGGTGCTGATCTGAATTGTGAAGCCATTTCAGCGACTGGGTTTGCACCGTCTGAATTCATTACCTGTACCGGCACCTATGCCGCGCTTCAGGCGGATGTAGACGCGGGTGGTGTCACCAATATCGCAACTGTCACCGTGGCTGATACCTATAATGGTGGTACGGTCGATGACAGTGATACGGTCACAGTGCCATCTGTGCGCACACCGGGCATGACCCTGACCAAAGAGGCGTCTGAAACTGCGCAGGTCAGCGTCGGTGATCTTCTGACGTATACTTACATAGTGACCAACACCGGCAATGTGACGCTGGAACCTGTCACCCTGTCTGACAGCCATACATCCGCCGCCGGGACAGCTTTGCTGACGATTGATAATGGCGGTGTTATTGCCACCCTTGCACCAAATGCGGTTGCCACGCTGCAGGCAACATATGTTGTGACGCAGGCGGATATTGATGGGGGCGCTGATCTGACCAACACAGTGACCGCCACACCAACACCGCCAGCGGGCACCACGCTTGCGGCAGTTGATGCGGATGAGACCGTCACGGTAGAAGATGCAGCGCCGTCGCTTGAAGTGCTGAAAACTGTTTCCGATGCACCGGATCCGGTTATACCGGGCGTGAGTGTCGTGACCTTTGAGGTCACAGTGGAAAATGACGGCAATGTCAGCCTGAACAGCCCGACACTGACCGATACGCTGCGCCGTGGGGATGCGGTTCAGATCGCACCAGATCCCGTCCCGGCGCTGGTGTCCGGAGATGATGCCGCGACTGGCACAGTGGGCACGCTTGATGTGGGTGAAACCTGGGTTTACACGGTCAGCCACACCATCACACAGGATGACATTGATGCGGGCGGGCTGCGCAATTCCGTCCTTGCAGAAACCACAGACCCCTTTGGAACAGCTGTCAGCGATGTGTCGGATACGGGATCCGGGACAGGTGGCACGCCAACGCCCTTTGACATTGTCGCCGCGCCATCGGTGCTGGGTCTGAAAACCATCACCTCTTCCACTATTGCGGTGGGTGAAACTGTCAACTTTGACATCACGGTGGAAAACACAGGGAACGTCACGCTGAACACGGTGGCTGTTGCCAGTGATACACTGACGCGTGCTGGCGGTACGGCTTTGACACTGACGCAGGCCCCGACCTTTGTTTCGGCCAGCATGAGTTCATCTGAAGGCAATCTGAAAGTTGGTGAAACCGCGACCTATCGTGCAACCTATGTCCTGACGCAGGATGACGTGGATGCCGGCGGGATCAGCAACACCGCAACCGTCAGTGGCCGCGCGCCCGATGCCACTGAGGCAAGCGATGTGACCGACAATGGTGCTGGGGATGGAGATGATCCGACGGCTCTGATCATTCCGGCCAGCCCTGAAGTTTCGATGATCAAAACGCTGGCATCCGGTGGCCCGACCTATAATGCGGTTGATCAGGAACTGGTGTTTAACTTTGCGGTGAAAAACGAGGGTAACATCACCCTGACCGACCCGATCACCATCACAGATGCGCTGATCACTGATGCGGGTGAAACCATCACCTGTGATCCGACACCTCTTGCCCCTGGGGATACCCTGAACTGTCAGGGGTCGTATTTCGTGACCCAGGCGGATCTTGATAGTGGTGAAGTCACCAATTCCGCCACGGCGAAAAGTGACCAGGCGGCTGAAACCAGCCCTGATGTGGTTAAGGTGCCTGCTTTGCAGGAACCGGCATTGGAAATGATCAAAGTTGCCGACAACATGCCGGCTGAAGATTTCTTTGTCGGTGCAATCGCCCGTTACACATACACAGTCACTAACACTGGTAACGTCACGATCACCGACCCGGTCACGATCACGGACAATAAAATCGACAGTGCGGATATTTCCTGCCCGGCCTTCCCGGCCGCGGGGATCGCCCCGGATGGCACCTATGTCTGCACAGCGGGATATGTGGTGACAGTTGCGGATAACTCTCTGGCTGTTGTGACAAACAATGCAACTGCCAGCGATGGCAATGTCACATCACCATCCGTGAGCGAAACCGTGCCAAACAGTGGCGTTCCAGCACTGACAACCGTGAAAGAGCTGTTTGCAGTGAACGGGGATGAAAACCTGACCAGCTTTGACAGCGTGGGTGATGTTCTGACCTATGAATTCACTGTGACCAATTCGGGCACTGTGTCTTTCTCAAATGACATTGTGATTGTTGATCCACTGCTGACAAGCAGCCCGATCACCTGTTTCACAACGACGCCCGCTGATCCTGATGTGACGTCTGGTGAATCTGTCCGCTGTCAGGGAACTTACACGGTGACACAGGCGGATCTGGACAGGGGCGAAATCATCAATGAGGCGACTGCGCAAACGACATTTGGTGCGGGACCAACACTGGTGGAATCTCCTGTGGGCACTGCGACGACACCTGCGGATACAGACCCAAAAATAGAGGTGGTTAAAACGGTTGCATCACTGCCTGTGACTGAGGTTGACCAGGTTCTGACCTATACGCTGACGATTACCAACACCGGTAACCAGACCCTGAGCACGATCAGCGCATCAGATCCTTTGCTGCCGGATCTTGTCTGTGAGGTTGCCACTCTGGCCCCGGGTGCAGAGCTGATCTGTTCGGATGACTACACGGTTACGCAGGATAATATCGACAGTGCAACGCTGGTGAACACAGCAGATGTAACTGCGACAAATCCTCAGGGTGATCCGGTTGAAGATGATACAGAACTGACCACGGATATGCCCGCGTCAGATCCTGATTTCACCCTGATCAAAGAAGCGGATGTTAACCCATATGGCGCGGTCGGAACCTCTGTTCTTTACACCTTCACCGCTGAAAACACCGGCACGGTGACATTGTTCAACGTGACCATTACGGACGCAATTGCTGATCCGGCCTACAGCTGTGTGATTGCACGCCTGGACGTCGGCTCAACGGACAACAGCTGTACCCTATCTTACGAAGTGACACAGGAAGACATTGACGCAGGTGAAATTGTCAATGTTGGTGAGGCTTCCGCAACAGATCCGTTTGGCACCACGATTGACACGACCGGGGACAGCACAATTTCCGGACCGGATCATGCGCCTGCACTGGTGGCCGTGAAAACAGCAAGTGCCAACGGGACGGCTGTGGGATCTGTCATTGACTATACGCTGACCATCGAAAACACCGGGAATGTGACGCTGTCACAGCCTGTGATTGTCGACACAATGACCCGCAAAAATGGCACGGTCGTCAGTCTGGATGCGCCATTTGCGTATCAGTCCGGTGACCTCGACAATGATGATGCTGTCGATGTGTCTGAAACCTGGACCTATGTTGCGACCTATACGCTGGGGCAGGCGGATCTGAACGCGGGTGGTTTGTCGAACACGGTTCTTGCATCCACGCAGTCGCGGGATGGCACTGCGGCCTCTGATGTTTCGGATGACGGAGACGATGGAGACGGCAACACCGAAGATGATCCGACCGAGGTGCCTATTGCGCAGCTTCCCGAGATCAATACAGTCAAAACGATTGTGTCAGGTGTCCCTGAAGTGGGCGAGATCGTGACTTATGAGATCGCCGCGACAAATGTTGGCAATGTCACCCTGACCGATCCGGTGATCACAGATACGATCACCCGTATGGATGGGGGCGTTGCGAGTGGTGAAATTTCTGGCCCGACGCTGACCTCCGGCAATGCGGATGGTATTGATCCGGGTGAAGTCTGGGTCTGGTCCTTTACCTATAAGATCACTCAGGATGATGTTGATGCGGGTGGCCTGCTGAACACAGCGACTGCCGGTGGAACGGACCCCAATGATGATCCGGTTTCGGATCAGTCAGACAACGGCAACGACGGTGATGGGAACACTGAAGATGATGCGACAGCGCTGGTTATTGTTGCTGCGTCTGAACTGACCACGATCAAAGAACTGATCTCTGTTGGCGATGTCCCTGGTGAAGAGGCGGAATATCTGATCACCGTCACAAACACCGGGAACACAACGCTGACGGATCTCACCGTTGTTGATACGATGACAAACAACGATGATACGGTCCTGGGCCCGGTCAATGTTGTTGTGACGTCCGGGGATCCTGCGAAACTGCCGGTCGGGCAATCCATGACCTGGGGTGTGACTTATGTTCTGACGCAGGCCGATATCGACAGTGGTGGTTTGCTGAACACGGCAACAGCTGCGGCGGTTGATCCGACAGGTGCCGCGATTTCCGATATCTCTGACATTCCGGTCGGCGGCGATGGCAGTACGCCAACGCCTGCGGATATCACGCAGATTGATGCGCTGGTTGCAACCAAGGTTGCCAATACCCCGACACGGGTTGGGCCTGAAGCCCTGGAAGTGACCTTTACCATGACGCTGGAAAACACCGGGAACGTCACGCAGACCGAACTGGTTCTGGAAGATGACCTGGCGGCTTTTGTTGCCCCGGCGACGCTGACAGAGGTTTCTGCCCCTGTGATTTCCGGGTTCAGTTCAGGGACAGCACATGCGGGTTATAACGGAACCAGTGATATTCAGCTGACATCAGATGACACATCTCTGGCACCAGGCGCACTTGGGACAATCGAGTTGACCGTTGTGTATGATCAGACCACGGGTCAGCCTGAAAACCCGAACATGTTCAATGCTACATCTGCGCGGATTTCGGCACCGGCCACGGCAACCATCGCTGTTCCCGTCGTTGAAGATCCGGATATTCTGGCGGTCAAAACTGTGACGCCTGACCGGGCGACCGTGGGTCAGACGGTGACATATACGCTGACGTTTACGAACAACCTGGTCACAGATGAGGCCAATCTGACCCTGGTGGATGCCATGCCTCAGGGGCTGGTTTACACGCCGGACAGTGCAACCTTTAACGGGCAGGACACACCGCAACCGGATGTGGAAGGCCGTACACTGTTCTGGCGTGATGTACGTCTGGACGGCGAGGAAACGATCACCCTGACCGTACAGGCCCGTGTGGCGGATGGTGGCCTGGGTGACATTGTGAATGAAGCCTATGTGCTGGATATTTCAGGTGGGCGGATTTCCAATATCGCCAGTGCAACCCTGCGCCTGCCGGTTGAGGCTGTGTTCGATTGTTCTGATGTCATCGGCAAGGTTTTTGATGATCTGAATATGAACGGGCATCAGGATGACACCGGATCTGCCGGGGAACCCGGCCTGCCAAATGTCCGGCTGTCGACTGTCACCGGGACATTGATCACAACGGATGAACACGGGCGTTTCAATGTGCCATGTGCGGAACTTCCGGGCGACACCGGTGCGAATTTCACGCTGAAGCTGGATACGCGCACCTTGCCGACAGGCTATCAGTTGACGACTGAAAACCCCCGTGTGATCCGTCTGACCGCCGGTACAATAGTACGGATGAACTTTGGTGCAACACGCGCCACAGTTGTTGAAATCGACCTGACGGACAGCGCCTTTGTCGCCGGTTCAGCAGAGGTCACACCCGCCCTGAAAGCAGGTGTATCGCAGCTGATTGATGCCCTGCAGGAAGACCCGTCGATATTGCGCCTCAGCTATTACCGGGCAGATGAAGACTTGACCCTTTCCCGCGAACGTCTGGATCTTTTTGAAGATCTGATCCGCGGGGAATGGCGGAAAGCCGGGGCCGGGCGTTTGCCCATCGAACGCAACATGTACCGGTTGCAGTAAGGAGAATGGCGATGACAATGAAGGTTCAGAAACCCGCACTTGCTGCCTTGCTTGGGGCGACCGCATTTTTCCTTCCGGCACAGGTTGCGCTTTCCGATGGGAACAGCCCTGCCACGGTTGCCGGGGCGCCCGAAGGTTTTATTATTTCGATCAACGGGGAAACCCTGACTGGGGATGACCGGGTGCGCGACGACATTCGTCGTACAGATGTGCAGCTGGCGCAGGCCGATGTGCAGGTTGTCTATGACGGGCTGGGTGGGACGCCACGCCTTGATCTGCAACTGATGGGTGGTCCGCGTATCTATCGGGCGGGCGATGAGGTTACGGTACAATCCGAACTGAACTATCCGGCCTATGTGGAACGCGCCGAGATCCGTGTTGTTGACCTGACAGCGCGTGGGGGAGCCCAAGTGATTGGGGTTATCCCGGTTGAGCCAAACGGTCAGGCCCGGGTGACAGTTCCTGAAGGTGAAAACATTGCCCTGATCCACCGGGTGTATGATGCGCGCGGACGTTTTGACGCCACAGCGCCGATCCCACTAAGCCGGCCTGATCGTCGCGCCGAGGCGGATGGTGTTGAGGAAGGTTCAGATCAGACAGCGCTGCGCCGCATTCCGGTGTATGGCGGTGCGGTCACCGTATCCGGCAGTGGTGTGCCTGCGGGGGCCAGCGTGTCCGCGCTTGGTGAACGTATTCGTCCGGATGCCTCTGGGGGCTTTGTCGTGCAGCGTATTCTGCCCGCCGGTGATTATCCCGTGAATGTGCAGGTCCGGGGGGCAGGCCAGAATGTGGATCTGACCCGTGACGTGGATATTCCGGTTTCGGAATGGTTCTATGTGGCCGTGGCTGACCTGACAGTTGGCGGCCACCGGGACGGGCTTTCTGGTGCGCGAACCACTTACCGGGATGGTCGCCTGGCTGGTTATGTCGATGGCCGTACAGAAAACGGTGTTCAGATTACCGCCAGCCTTGATACAGGGCATGGCGACCTGAAAGATATCTTCCGCCGGCTTCAGGATAAAGACCCACGGCAATTGGCCCAGCGTGTTGACCCAAGGGATCTTTATCCGACCTATGGTGACGACAGTACCTCTGTTGACAATACGCCAACGTCAGGCCGGGTGTATCTGCGGATTGAACGCGAAGGCAATTATATTCAGTTCGGGGATTTTGACGCCAATCTGGATGGCAATACACTGGTCAGCAACAGTCGTGCGCTATACGGGGCCCAGGCTGCTTATGCGACGCCACAAACCACGGATGCAGGCGAAGCCCGTGCCCGTTTCACCGCCTATGCAGCCCAACCTGATCAGCTGGCACAACGCGATGTCTTTCTGGGCACCGGTGGCACTGTCTATTTCCTGGAACGTCAGGACATCCAAAGCGGCACCGCCCGCTTGTTTGCGCAGGTCCGCGACGCAGATACTGGCCGGATTATCAAAACCGTTGAATTACAGCCAGGCACGGATTTCACGATCAACAATATACAGGGGATCGTCACCCTGACCCGGCCCTTAAGCGGGTCTGTCGACAGCGGGCTGATCATTCAGGGCAGCGATCCGGAACTGGTTCTGGTCGCGCAATATGAATACACGCCGACCCTGACGAATATTGATGGCTTTGCCTTTGGCGGGCGTGGCGAAGTCTGGGCGACTGATCAGCTGCGTTTTGGCGCAAATGCGATGGTGGATGAAAGCGGTTCAACCGATCATAAGGCGATTGGTGTTGATGTGCTGTGGCGTCTGAATGATGACACCTATTTGTCCGCTGAAATTGCGCGCACCGAAGGTACAGGGTTCACCAGCACGTTTTCAAATGACGGCGGCCTGATTGTGAATTCGGATACGCTGGCTACCGGATCTGGTGAGGCTGTGAAGTTGGACGGTCGTGTCAGCCTGGCGGATCTGGGTTATAATGTAGAAGGCTCTGTCGGAGGGTATTTTGAACACCGTCGCGAAGGTTTTTCCAACCTTGATTATCAGGTGCTGTCCACTACCGGGGATGAAACTCTGTGGGGTGTCTATGCCGATATTGCCCCAAGAGAGAACCTGAAATACGCATTTTATGCCGACAGTTATGAAAATGACGCCGGTAAAGTGGATCGCACCTTCGGGGCCGAAACACGGTTTGCGCTGAATGATCGCACAGAGCTGGGCCTGGGCGTTGAATATGTTGATCTGAATACGGCGTCAGACAAAGGAACACGCACAGATATTGCGGCCCGTCTGGAACACAGCGTTTCTGAAGATCTTGACGTTTATGCCTTTGGCCAGAGTTCCGTTTCGGTGAATGGCCTTGAGCGTGCGGATCGTTATGGTGTTGGCACCGTTTATCGTGTGGGTGACAACTGGACGCTGTCTGGTGAAATCTCAGATGGTACGGAAGGGGCAGGGGGCCGCCTGACCGGCGAATATGATGATGGCGCCGGCAACACCACGTATCTTGGCTATGAACTGGATGCCGGGCGCGAAGTTGACGGCAATACGCTGATTGGTCGGGACAAGGGGCGTTTTGTCGTCGGTGGTACACGCGAAGTATCGTCCAATACGGACATTTTCTTTGAAAACGCCTATGACGCTTTCGGCCGGTATCAGTCTGTCGCATCGGCCTTTGGCCTGACCTATACACCAAGCGATATCTGGTCCTCGACGATTACAGTTGAGCTGGGAACCGTTGACGATGATGACGGCAATGATTTTGATCGCAAAGCCCTGTCATTTGGTCTGCGGCGCGAAACAGAGGATCTGACTTTGTCTGGTCGTCTGGAATACCGTGTTGATGAAGGCCTGCGTTCCGGCAATCCTCTGGATACAGAAACATTTGTGGTCGCAGCCAATGCGAATTACACGATCAACCCTGATCAACGGCTGGTGTTTGCATTCAATGCAACAGATACGAACACGAATAACAATGTTGCCCTGGATGGTGAATTTGCGGAACTGTCCTTTGGCTATGCCTATCGTCCGGTCAACAATGATCGTCTGAACCTTCTGGCACGCTATCGCTATGTACGTGATATGTATGGCCAGCGGGTTGATGATGCCGATGAGGATGGCCCGCGTCAGCGCAGCCATGTGTTCAGCATTGATGCCAGTTACGACCTGGATGAACAATGGACCCTTGGTGGCAAGTTTGGTTATCGCCGTTCGGAAACCGCAGCAAATGAAACAGCTGCTTTCGCGCAAAACGATGCGGTGCTGAGTGCCGTGAACCTGCGCTATCACCGGGTTCACAACTGGGATGTACTGCTGGAAGTGCGGAACTTCAGAACGATTCAGGGCGGTACCGACGAAACGGCAGCGCTTGCGGCGGCCTACCGGCACTTTGGCAACAATGTGAAACTGGGCCTCGGTTACAATTTTGGCAGCTTTTCAGACGACCTGACCGATCTGATCCATGATGATGAAGGCGTCTTTCTGAATCTGGTCGCGAAATTCTGAAGCTACATCGCAGTGGTCGCCGGGCAATTACGCGTGGCGGCCGCTGCAGACAAAAGTGCATGTCAGTCGGGGATGTTGTTCGGGTTCTCAATTTACTTTACATAATCTACATTAAGGGCGCGCACCCTGACACAAAGTCTCTTCAACTGGCGAGCGTTCTGATTCTAAATGCACGTTTTTTTCAGGAAAGCAGATCAGCGACAATAATCTGGCGACGGCAGGATATCAGGCTGAAGCCAGGGTGTTCAGGCCTCAAGGGGTTTTACACGTCGTACAAAAGCATGCAGTTCAGGGTCATGGTGACGCTGATTAGCGTCAAACTACATAGACATGCGCATATTTGACGCTTTGTTGTTACCGCGGCTCACGCATAGGTGGTGACTATGATCAATATTTCCCGCATATTTACATAATGGGGGAATTTGATTTCACTCGCATTTGCTGTCTTCTGAAGACCACAACAGCGGAGACAGAAACATGAAATATTCAGTAAACAAAATTACGACTTCTCTCGGTGCCCTGGGTCTGGCAGCGTCACTTTCAATGATCGCCACGGCCGCAAGTGCATCCTGCACCGGTGACCGGCATAAGCACAGCTGCACGATGGCAGACGGTGGCAGCTACGAATTGCAGCTGAAGGGAAATACCACCTACATCAAAGGGGTGACTGCTGAAGGGAAACACTGGAGCCGGATTACCCGTAAGCAGAGAAATACCGTCACGGTTACCGCAACAGAACCGAACGGCAATAAATATTACGAAGAGACGGTAACGCGCGGTCAACGCACTGTCACAACTCACATCCCAAGCGACGGACCAGGGTTCACTTTGACTTGCGATGGCGACGATTGTGTGACGACGCCTGGAACCTGATACGGGATGCAGAGCATCTTGCTTTGACTAATCTGGATTGGTTTCCTGGATGGCCAGATTTGAAGCAAAGAAATTCTCTGCAACTCCGGGGCGCACTTATTCCCCCCAGGGTGCGCCTTAAATTCCTTTGAATGACCGGGGGAGAGGAGACGATTTCTGCCAGGGTTCAAATCAGGAAGTTTCCCGAATGTTCATCTATTACACAGCGATGACCTTTGCCGTCTTATGTTCAATCTCAACTTTGGGTGAGATGCTATTTGCTGTCATTGAAGGCCTGTCCTGGAAAACAGTCGGCCTTACTTTGCTTTCACTCTCGCTGGCGCTGATTTTTTATATGATTGCAGCCTGGTACAGTTCAGATCCACAATCTTTCGATTTGCCGCTCTCTCTTTGCGAGGGTATCGGAAAATGAGATTTGTAACTTAGCAGGAAAACGTTGCCTCCCGGTTGGGCTTCCGGCAGATCAGTTGGAACCCTGTACGTTCTGGTGGGATTTCGATTTTTTCAGATCTTCAAGAATATGACGCAGGTCATCGCGCCAGGAAGGTCGTTCGATCTTGTGATCCTCAAAGATTAAACTGCAGTCGAGGCGGGAATTTTGTGGCCGTTTTGCCGGGGTTGGAAATTCTGCACCGGGTATATCTCTGATCTGGGGGGACAGATCCGACCGGGCAAAGATTTCGCGGGCAAAATCAGCCCAGCTTACATTCGGGTAACCAGAAAGATGATACAGGCCCGGTGGTCCGCCGGTATGCAGTTTTTCGGCCAGTGTCAGACATGCGCGTGCGATTGAATGTGCTGACGTTGGGCCACCAATCTGGTCGCCAACAATTGTTAACACATCACGTTCTGCACCCAATCGCAGCATGGTTTTTACAAAATTGTTCCCATGGGCAGAAAATATCCATGAGGTTCGTAAAATGGCCGCCTTAACCTTCGACGCGGTGATTGCCTGTTCGCCCATCAGTTTACTTTGCCCATAGGCATTCACGGGCGCGGTGTGATCCGTCGTCTTCCATGGTTTTTCACCTGAACCATCGAAAACATAGTCTGTGGATATATGAACCAATGGGGTGTTGGACGCCGCGCAGGCCGTTGCGAGGGCATCAACCGAGGCTCCGTTTATTGTATTGGCCAGCTCTGTTTCTTCTTCGGCCCGGTCAACTGCAGTATAGGCGACAGCGTTGATCACGGCATGAACGTCCAGTTGCGCCGCAGCGTTGGTAACGGCTTTGGGGTTCGAGAAATCAACAACATCCCGGCCCAGAACCTGAATGTCATGTTGTCCTGATCCGATCCGCTGCAGTTCTGTGGCGACCTGACCGGTCTTGCCGAATATGGCGATTCTCATGTTCGGCCTACTCGAAGGGCGATTCAAACTGCGCGAAATCAATCGCGTTGGCATCTTTATCGGAAACGGTCGCTTTGGAGGGATCAATACCCCAGTCGATCCCCAGGCCATCGCTTGCAAAATGCACAGCACCATCGCTTGCGGGGGCGTAAAAGTCTGTGCATTTATATAACATTTCGGTGTTGGGTTTCAGAGTGACAAAACCATGCAAAAACCCTTTTGGCACAAACAGTTGCTGGCCGTTTTCTGCGCTTAATTCCACGCATATCGACTGGCCAAAAGTTGCTGAGCTTTTGCGTATATCCACCGCTACATCCAACAAAGCGCCCTGACCACATCGCACCAGTTTGTCTTGCGCATGCGGAGGGGCCTGAAAGTGCAACCCGCGGATGGTTCCGGCCTGCGCCGAAATAGATTGGCTGTCCTGGACGAATTCGTATGTCAGGCCGGCTTTCTGTGCATCACTTTTGTTCCAGACTTCTGAAAAGAAGCCTCTTTCATCCACAAACCGGCGCGGAGTGACAATTAACACGCCCTTTAACGATGTCGTTTCGATATCCATTGTGGCTGAAGGGCTCCGTTCCGGGGTGTGTTGTATTCTCTGGGATTAACAATGGGGGCTGCCGCAAAGTTTCTCCGGACTTTAGTATCACGATTAATCCGGCGTAAGCAATTTCGCCGTAAGGGTTATAATTTGGGTTACATTTTCAGCAACGGCTTTGTCATGTAATCGCTTGAGTTGTTTAACATTCCGAAAGCGCCGGATGTTCTGAACGAACCAGTCAGAACTTGCGCTAAGATCTGCATGATCCAGCATAGCTTCAGCAAGTTCATAGTCTGCACGGGTCATAACTGAGGATAAAGCGGCAAACATGTCCGTTTGTGACAAATCCGGTTTTTCATCCTCTGACACCAGGTTTAGATATCGTTCGGCGTAATCCGGCCCGAAGAGTTTCTCATTTTGGGTCAGGTCATAAAAATACTGCCTGACAGGTTCGAGCTTTTCCAGCGCCACAAGCAGAAGGTCACGGGACGGCAGATAGATTGAAGTGTCGTTGGTAAAGGCGCTGCCAAAAGCCTGAATAAGGGGCGACCAGTGCTGGCGGGGATCCTGACCTTCCGGAAGGTTCTGAATGATGTGTCGGTGCAGCTTGAGGCGCAAACCGACAGCTTTCCCGGTATCCTTGGTGTTGAGGCGGCGGTCGGCGACAGAAACGGGCGGCAGGCCGACAGAGTATCGAAAATCATTTATAATGGTGCCGCCATTCAGATCTTTCGGATCCATACTGCGCAAGATCACGTGATCTTCGCCAAAAACGTTTCGCAACATTTCGATTTGCGTGCGTAGCTTATCAAGCCTTCGCCAACTGATCTGCAGGATCTGTCTGAATGTACCGATCGCATGGAACGAGGACGTCTGATGCAGCAGGCTGAGCCATAGATCAACAGGATGCCGAAGATAAGCAATAACGTATGGTTTCAGGCTATTCTGAGCAGCAAACTGAGCGGCATTTCGTGCTGATATTTCGGCGACGCTTGATGTGAAGTTGGGACGGTCAACAAAAAATCCCTCTGATGACAACACAATGTTTTTTCCATCGCGAAGATAGGATTGTAATTCCTGTTGCGCTTTTTCCCGGCGGGCATTGTAGTTGTCCTGGGAAAGAGAAATTGTCTCGTTTGCGTAGAACCCGGCAGGCCAGGGGTTGTCCTGGTGGGCCGAAAAAGGGAGGAACATATGCATCTGAAGGCGTTGATGCCCCCCGGTTCCGGGCGTTGCGTAACAGACCCCGTCTGCCGCATTTTGCAGTTTAAAATCCTGCATATGATTCTGAATAGCGGTGGTGCCGGTCTTGGGGGGGCCTATATGGAAGAAAATTTTCTGATCAGAAGTAGGCATTCGGACTCCGCATCTTAGGATGTTCGGGTGTTTCTCATTAACAAAGGTCAGATCTGCAGGGTGCGGGTTTTATTGGCATAGGTGTGCCACAAGTTGTATGTCAATGAAATCCTGAAATTCTTCTGGTTTTGGCAGGCGTCACGTCTGGTTCACTATTTAAATTTTCAGGATCACTTCAATAATTTTTTAAATTTCAGTTACTTTATCACACAACCTATAATATATATGCTTCCAATGTAATACATGTTGTTGGGCGTAAGGGGTTCCGTTGCATTTTCATATCAGCACATCCAGTCCGCGGGCCTCTTTGGAGAATTGGGGCGAGAAATATTTTGTCGGGTCCCTTGAAAAATCTCTTCAGTGTATGGGACACAGTACAAAAATATGGGGCTATGGTGCGGATATAGAACGACAGGGGCATGATGATGTCGTTTTGCGAATTGTCGGGCGCTTCCTTGAAGATCCCCTGCCAGGATTTCCGAATATTCTCTGGGTGATCAGCCATCCGGAAATGTTGTTACCAAACCTGATCCGGGGCTATCAGAAAGTCTTCGTTGCATCCGAATGGTTTTGTGAGCGTTCCGCGCAAACCTGGAATGCCGACTGGACCTATCTGCCTCAGGCAACGGATCCCGGAATTTTCCCATATGGTCACCAATCTGACACCAGTGGCCGGATTTCCTTTGTTGCGAACACCCAATATCGTGATCGCGACTATTTTAGGATCACAGAATCAGCGCAACTTCCGATAAGCTACGTTGGGCGTGGCTGGGAAAAGCATGTGTCCACGGATGCGATTGAGACTGATCAGATCCCGAATGAGTTGTTGTCAGAACATTATAACCGACATGGATTTGTTATCTGTGATCAGTTCACTTCGATGAAATCATGTGGATTTATGTCGAACAGAATTCTGGATGTGCTTTCGTGTGGTGCGCATCCGGTCATTAAAAGACCTATAGATTTCCCTGAAGAGCTAACGCCTTTTGTCACCTTCGCGTCCAATACGTCAGAGCTGCAAAATGCCTGGGAAAACTGGAAGGCACGGGACATTGCTTTGACGGCCCGGAATGCGCAACAGGCAGCGGATATTGTACGTCAGAAATATGCATTTGATGTTGTCGTGCAGCCTATTGTTGCTGCGGCTGAGCAAGCTTTACTGGAAGGCAATATTGCAGCGCAGATGACGCTGCCTGAGGTCACACCTGCGCGGACAACATCCGGGGAAGAAACATCGCGTCACTTTATTGTATCGGACTCAGATGAAATTTATGACCTGAACAAGAAGAATGCTGAATTTCTTGCTGTTGACGCGCAAAGTACAGCACCGGATGGTGACTATTCTCTGACTGTACTTCTGGCTGGGCGATTGACCGGGATGCCTAATATTCCGGAGGAACACGCACTTCATATCGTTGCACAGCGGTTGTCTAATCTGATCAGGCTGATCCCCGTTATTGAGCTGTCAAACGTAGCAACGATCGTTCAGGACACTGATACTACGGCCTTGTCAGAATATTTTCCCGACGGGACACATCTGATGCCGATTACGCACCTGACGGCACTTTATGATCAGGTCAGAAATGATATTTTACAGGGTGTACCGCGTCAAAACGTGAGCAAGGCCCTTTATAGGCTGTTGCAATATACCCGACGCGTGAAAGCACTGGACGCACCTTATAGTTCATTCCAGAATGACTTTGAGTTCCAGGTGGCTAAATTCAACATTCCATTCGCCCTGCATGATCTGGCCGCGATGCCGGGCCTTCACGGCAATCCAATCGAAGAAGAGACCACCAAATCGCATTACAGCCTTCCCGGACGAAAGGCACCGGCCAGGTTTAAACGCCCTGTTGGGGTCTTCATTCATGCGTTCTATGTGGATGAACTGGAGGACCTGATCGGAGCGACAGAGCGCATCCAGTCTAAATTTTACTACATTTCCACGAATGAAGAAAGTAAATGCGACGAAATCAGATGCCTGCTTGATCGGCTGGGTATTGAAAATTATGAAATCCGGGTTACCGATAACGTTGGCCGGGATATCTTTCCAAAATTCGTAGCTTTCAGAGATGTCTATGAGAACCACGATATCGTTCTGCATCTACATACGAAAAAATCCGCGCATTCTAAGAAGTCGGACGGATGGATGGATCACATTCTGGCTGACCTTCTGGACAATACAGAAGCCGTCAATCGTATCGTATCTTTGTTCGCAAGCATTCCTGAACTGGGCATTATCGCGCCTCGCCCCCCCAGCCATCTCACCGGCGGGTATCGCTGGACCGTGAACAAACACATCGCCAGTGCAATTTTTCCAGACTTAGATTTGCCCGATGATGGTGAATTTGTTTTCCCTATGGGCAGCATGTTCTGGGCGCGCACAGATGCCCTGCGTCCAATCTTAGACAGGCAGCTGACAGCGGAAGATTTTCCAAAGGAAGCGGGGCAACTTGATGGCACAACCGCACATGCGCTTGAACGTCTCATTGGGGTCTGTGCGTCTGATGCTGGTTATCATGTGATCAAATACACAGCGACGCATGACAATAAGTACCGCAAATTCCGGACCCGGTTAAAGACGAACAAAGACTTGTTCGAGGAACTGCTGGCAGCCAACGCCTGAGAGAATTTTAATCATGGTAAATCCATATATCAAACAACCGGAATCAGCTTTTTGGGCCAGGACAATGCAGGGCAACTCAGGCTTGCAATTGCTTCCGATGACCCGGCCGTTCACGTTGAAAGCAACGGAAAAAATCGCAGCCGCCGGCAGTTGTTTTGCGCAGAATATTTCCAGATATCTTATGGCCAGGTATCGTAAGAATTACCTGGTTTCTGAGCCTGCAGCGGAAGGGGAACCCACGTTTTCAGGCCGTTATGGTAATATCTACACCTGCCACCAGTTGTTGCAGCTGATGCAGGAAGTTGAACAGGGTATTGCGGATCCCAATTGTGCGTTGAAACGTCGGGATGGGCGCTATGTCGACTGTTACAGGCCCTTTATTCAAAAGGACGGTTACGAAACGCCGGATGATGTTCGTGCTGCCCGTGACAGGCACTTAGCCAGGGTTTCAGA
Organism: Halocynthiibacter styelae; assembly: GCF_016123485.1. Lineage (GTDB taxonomy): Bacteria > Pseudomonadota > Alphaproteobacteria > Rhodobacterales > Rhodobacteraceae > Halocynthiibacter > Halocynthiibacter styelae. The sequence goes on from NZ_JADCKQ010000014.1 coordinate 35,615, forward strand.
ACTTCTGAGCAATCTCGATGTGTTTGTTTTTACGCTTGGCATGACCGAAGCCTGGCGCGTTCCTGACACCGGGCGCACATTGCCGAACTGTCCCGGGATTTATTCTGACGTTGGACAATATGAGTTTCACAACTATAGCGCTGCTGAAACGACAGCGGCAATGCATTCGGCCCTGGCCTGGTTGCGAAAGATGAATCCGACGGTCAAAGTTATTCTTTCGGTCTCGCCCGTGCCTTTGACTGCGACCTTCTCTGATGAACATGTTGCCGTGGCCAACAGCTTTAGCAAATCAGTACTTCGGGTGTGCTGTGCTGAAATGGAAGCCTCCCATAGTTTTGTGCACTACTTTCCCGCCTATGAGATGATTACGAATTCTTTTACGCAAAACTGTTTCTTCGAAGATGGAAATCGCCGGACGGTGCGGCCAGAGATTGTGGATCAGGTCATGCAGCATTTTGACAAGACCGTCCTGAAAAACCTGTCTTCCCGCAACAAACCCGTCCTGGCCAGTGCCGGAGAAAACCCCGGAGATGACGACATATGTGACGACCTGGAACTGATGAAGGATCTGGATTTTTGATCAATGTTCTGATCGTCAGCGATTGTGCGACAACCGCATTCCTAGACTATATCCGGGCGTTGCACCCCGGGTGTCGGGTGCGTTGCATTGTGACGGCCCGGCTGAACGACTGGCATGAAATACGTGGGGATGCGTTTATTTCCGCGGTTGCCGCAACCGATATCCTGATTTGCCTGCCGAATACTCTCACCCGTTTGAAAGGCTATCTTCCGGAAGCCTCCGCCACGGTCGACGCCCTTGTTGAAAAAGGCGTTTCCACACATAACCCTGATATTCTGCTGCAGTTGGATGGCATCACCAGTCATCAGGGAATGCAGGTTATTGAAATACCGCGCTTTCGCTATTTGGGGCCGCGTGTCGATTGTTTCTGGATGCCGAAACTTACCTCTCCTTTGGGGCGGGGTGCGCTGCATTCGAAAATTGCGGTTTCAGCGTGGATGCTTAAGAAAAATGCCAGCGATACTTTAAAGCTGTTCAATGCGCAACATTTTGAAAACACAGGATATTTTGAACAGTATGAACAGGAACGGGTAAAACTGTTCGACACATATGCAGATTCAGGGATCGATATTTCAGGGGTGCATGCAGATTGGATGCGTCAGGGTGATTTTCAATACAGTCCCAACCATCCGAAGGCTGAGGTTCTGGTGGACATAATGCATATCGCTGCCAACGCATCGGGGCACTTTCCTGTGATCTCAGAGGGCGAATATGCAAACTACAGGCAAAACGTGCCAGATTATATGGCGGATGGCTTGATCTGGCCGGTTTATCCGGAACTTGCAGATTACTGGGGTCTGAGTTCTTATCAACAGCGCTGGCGCACGGGAAAACGCGATGGCGGTGAATATTTCGAATTAGAGGATATGATTAAACGCACATTTGCGAGTCTGGATAGCTTTCAGGACAGCGAGGAAAAGGTTCGCAAGTACCTTGGTGCAGAAGACGTCTGGCACTGGTTTGGCGAAGAAGCCTGTTAGGGAATGCCTGTGGAGTATGAAGTATGACAGAGTCTGAAAATGCAGCCTTTTCCCCTGAGGGTAAAACAGTCTTCATTCATGTCGGCCCGCCCAAAACAGGTACAACAACGATTCAGGCGTATTTGCGCGACCACCACGACTTTCTGGCGACGAAAAATACATGGACGATGCCGCATAAGGGTTTGTTGTTTGGTCATAATCTGAACGACACAGAATATTGGCAATCAGCCTTTATGGACCTTGAAGAAAACGGTTTGCCCATGGGGGAACGCAGTTATTGTTTTTCGCCCCGCCTGTTTGCCCAGAACAAAGCACTTTGTCGTGCCCACATCCAGCAGGGCATTGAGCAACAGCAAAACATTGTGCTGTCTTCCGAAGCGCTTTGGCGTGCGGGGCCAGTGGTAAGTGAACGTATCGCCGATTATTTCCGCAGTTATGGTTATAAGGTTCGCTTTATTATTTATATGCGTTCTCCGCTGCAGGCGACGCTGTCCTGGATCAGCCAGCGCGCCACTGTTGGTTTCATGTCTAAACGTTCTGTGGGATCGGCCCATGCAATGATCCGGTTAACCCGGGTTTGGCTGACAGATATGCAGGCCCGCTTTGGGCCTGACGAACTGGATATTCGTCGATTTGATCAGGCCTGCTTTCCGCAGGGAAATCTGATCTCTGATTTTCTGTCTGCCATTGGTTTGTCAGATGTCGCATGCCCGGCTGAGAATCAGAAAAGAAATATTGGTGCGGGTCAGCTTTGTACGCATGTCGGGCTTGAGGTGAACGCCCGGTTGATGCGGCAATATAAAAACTCTCATATCGGATTGCATTTTAAGCCACATCAGCTGCGCAAGCATCTTGCGGAACTGGAAGTCGGCCCCTACCGCCCGTCGGATGAAGTTATAAGATCCTTATATAACAGCAGCGGGGAGGACATTGATCTTCTGCGGGAGCTGACCGGATTTACCGACATATATGACCATGAAACGATCCTGGAGACTGCCCTGCAAATGCCGCAAGTTGATGTATCTGACGAAGACATTATGCGATTGAGTGATGAGATCCTGAACAGCGCTGTCAGACAGGAGGAAGAGGAAGTCGTTGCCCAGCTGAACAAAGCACCTGTTGCAGAAGCGCAGGACTATTTCCTGGCGGCCTTACCTCTTGTGCACAGCCTGCGTCTGGCGCGCAGCATCCGGGATAAGGCTGTGGATGAAGGCCTGGGGGATATCGCTGAAATTTACGCAAGGCTGGCCCTGCTTATGACCACGGAAGTCTTCCGTCGTGACATTGCGGTATATTCTATGATCATTCTAAATCGAAACAGCTTTTTTGATCAGACCGATCAGGTCGTGCGCGATCTGGTGGCCCGGATTAATGATAGTGAAAAATCCCGTGAAAATATCTTTAACCGCCTGAAGCGTGAAAGCAGTGATCTGACTTTATGACCTCATCTCAACCTAATCTGTTTTTGCATCTGGGCCCGCCTAAATCTGCCAGTACGACAATCCAGGCCTACCTTGACAGCTTTCGCCTGCCACTGCTGAAGATGGGGCTTTATGTGCCCAGGCGCGGGCGTACAATGCATAACGCGATTATTCAGACGGCCATTCATCCGCATTATAATATCGACCATTTTGATCCGCTGAGCGCCGTTTACTGGCCATGGGCACGATCGGCAAAGGCATGGGCAAATGAACGTGCGCACTGCCTGCAGGAACTGGCAAAGCCCCTGTGGGATCGCACGGATATCATTCTTTCATCTGAAGCACTCTTTTTCCGTGATCCCCATCATATGCTGGGTGCCCTTAAGGCGTTTTGTGATCTGTACGGTTATCGATTGAGGCCCGTATTGTATCTGCGTAATCCCGTTTCTGCAGCGCGTAGTTTTGCGGCGCACAGCATGGTCTGGGCGCCCTTTGTGCAGAATGACGAAGCGCATTTGCAGCGTATCATTCACTATTGTAACCATCTTGAGAAATTCGTTATGGCTGCTGATGAACTGCTGGGTTCGGAGTCCTGTATTTTACGGCCGTTACACCGCGATCTTTTGCCTGAGGGGTGCTTATTTACCGATTTGCATCAAAGCCTGGGTCTGCCAGCTTATGGGAATTGGGGAAAATATGCCCGCAATGAAAACGAAGGCTACGGGCAGGTTGCCGCGGAATTGTCCGCCGCTCTGACCCAGCAACAAAGTACAGTCCACGCAACACCACAGGCCCGTGCCATTCATCGCGCATCGGCACTGCCAGATACCTTGCGATCCCTTATTCGCGACGAAACGCCTTTTGCCCTTAATTCCAGGCTACAGCAGAACATTACGACCGCAACTGCTGCGCATTGCAAAGCTATGTGTGAACGCACGGGTTTTACACAAGTCTACGCACCCGAGGCCGCCACAGAACCTTCGCCGCGCGGGTTGGAAAGAAAAGACTTCATGCGGGTGAAGCGCCGTCTTACCACCGTCAGCACGGACCACAAAAACACCCGTTTACATGGGCAACGCGGAGAGGCCATGCGCCTGTCTGAAGATCCCGGATTTCACGTATTTCTGAAAGTGCAGAACGCCACAGATGAGGCTGCCTTGTCGCCATGGCTGCAAAAGTTCCGGGCCTGCAATCCTGGTTTCGTCAGGCAGATATTCATCACAGATATGCGCCCGGGTGTTGTGTATGAAGAAGATTGGGTCACTGAAGTGGAAGCTTCAGGCGCTGTTTTCATTCAACAAAGCCGGGCTGAAACGCCAACTGTTGCTGATATGTTAAGAGAATTGCCGGATGAACCCGTCGTCAGCCTGTCTTTGTCTATACGGCCTCCCAGCCTGAAGGGATCACTGATCGACATCAACATGAACTGCGCCCCGCATCGTCACGAAAACCAGATGTCACGCTGGCTGGATACATCTGAACTAAGCGCCTTTTGGGGCAAGCTTTGCGAGGCTTTTGAACTGTCAGAAAGCCGGATCCGTCAGCAGCGGTATTCCGAACAGGATTGGCGTCAGTTTCCACAATATGGCGATGATTGGCTGATTACGCCCGACCCCCATCGCTTTGCTGACCAATATCAGAAAGTCTGTAAGGGGCTTCAGGTCGCAGAGAAGGCCCCCTGGTGCAATCTTCCCCTGACAGATCTTATTCGGATTACGGCCTTGCCGCTGACCATTGGCCTGTGTGGTGGTGGTCCTGACCTGATTGCGCAGGATATTTTCGTTAGTCAGGCACAGCCATAAAAACCTGATCACTCGCAACAGATTTAAGAACAATTTCACCAGTCATGCGAGGATCTTTCCAGAAGGAAAAACCACAATAAATCATATTGCGGTTTCTCTTCCGTGCCCCGATGTGCTGGTTGGCCAGGTAAGGCCCTGTTTGGTACTGGCCGTCAGTCACGACAAATGGCAGGGATAAGTTATTTTGTGCCGGATCCGTCAGCCATCCGCTGACATGTCCATCACCCGTCACCTGAAGCGCGCCTTCTGTTTTTACCGGTGAAAGCTGTGGTGCATTTTCCAGCAATTTGTCCCGCCATTTTTTCAGGCGAACTTGCCGTCGTTCGGGTTGCAAAGCAGCAATAAGATTGACCTCATCGTCTGACTGCAAAACATTGCACAGCCACAAATAATTCTTCCAGAGTTTCGGGTTCGAAACGTGGCGCAGTATTGCCATACGGTACGCAGACCGGGCCTCATAGTAACGATGGTGGCGCAGAAAAAGCTCTGCAACCTGCTGTAAAAGGTCAGCATTCGTACAAAAGCGCAAAGCCGTCATATCTGCGCGTTCAACATCGCCGCTTTTTATGGCGTCATGCAGTGTCTGATCCGCCTCGCCTGCCCGTTTGTGACGCAAATTCTGATGCAATGTTTCCAGATCAGGCGCATTATCTGTTTTTAAGACTGTGACTTTTGCAGTCCTGGATGTGTTAACGTCCGGGAACTGCGCATGAAACCAGCGCTTGTCCTCGCGGCGCGTGTCTTCCCAGATCCGCTGCCAGTTATCCGGCACCTGAAAGGGCTGATCTGTGAAATGCGCGGCAACATCGGCCAGCCATGGATCGCGGTCCGGGTTCATCAACCCGTTCTTCAACAGGGGATTTTTTGCGTTTAAGGCGGACATTTGTGTGATGAACTGATCACTGGCCCGGGTGTTTTGGGGGGCATCTTCAAAAGAAATCTCAGAGATCTGCGCCGTGTTACAGAAATCCTTTAGCAAATTCCCGTCGACAAACCCTGAAGGATCAAAGGGGCGCATCTGTAAATCTGCCGTCGCAAAAGCCCTTTGGACTTTCTCAATGCGATCCCGGATCGGTGCCAGCATTGCGCTTTGTAAATCCTCTTCCCCGTGAAGATGTCGTTCCACCTGCTCTAACGTAAAACCAGATTTTACAAGCTCCTGCACGGATGAAGACAATCCACCCATCGGATCGCGGACATAGAGAACGATACTGACCTGACTGAATAAAGCGCTAAAGAAATCTGCCATTGCGCTGAGATCTTCTTCCGGGAAATCCGTCAGATCCTCACAGGAGATCATGACATCACCCAACGTCATGGTTAGGAAACGTCGCAAATGCGCCATACACTGCTGTCCGTGATGCGCCTGTTCAGACGCGCTGTGTATACCTAAGCGGGCAAACAATGGGTCAGCCGCATCAAACCGGCGAAACATCAGTGCCAGAGGCGCGTTATGTTCTTGCGAAATATCCCAATATACCACGCCGGATAAACGCCCGGCGCGTTGTGCTTCGAATGCGGCTTTCTGGATGCTGCTGCTGCCGGTTTTATGCAGTCCTGCATGTAATATAAGGCGCCTGTGCTGAGCCATCATCATACTTTCGGGAAGGGAATACAGCGAGACCCCAGGTGTTTGTTCTGTTCAAACATTTGCAGGCGCCGTTCAGACAGCTCCCCACGGTCCGCGGGAAATCCCAGATAGAGACTGCCATCGCGTTTCAGTGGAATTGAATGGGGTGTTTCACCTTCATACCAGGCAAATTCACTGTTCACATGCAGACTACCCTGAATGCAGGGATAAATGTCACGCCAGAGAAAATCCTGATCCCATGTACGGTCCTGAAACCCATGAAGACGCCCATAGCGCATCATCAGTTCTGGCATTTCAGGACAGATGCCGCCTCTGCCCCCCCAAAGCCCGGCCAGCATCGGCCAGTTGTGCCCGGGGTGATCCCGGATCACATGGGTGTTTTTTCCTGCCGACATCCAGTGATCTACTGCTGCTTTATCACGTGCGCTAAGTACCGTATCAATGTCGCGGACAAGAAACCGGTCAACGGTCGGATCAGAGGCCGGCAAAAAGCGCCAGCCCAGCCCATCATAGGCAGCGGTCTGCGTCATGATTTCGACTTCAGCCCCCGCAGCGCGCAGCTGATCTGGTAAATCAGCTGCATTCAGGTGGGACAGGTAAATGCGCACCTGCCATTCTGGGTAAAATTCTTTCGCGGCTTCAATATTGTCGAAAGCGCCCTGAATGTATTCAGCACCCTCCCCGAATAAAGAAAATGCGATAATCCGGCGGTTTGCGCCATCTGGGGCAGTTTCCGCCTTTAATCTGTCATACTCAGCCTGAAAACCGGGATAGTCTGTGGGTCCTTCCGGCATCCGTGCAAACCAGATATCAGCATCCGCCTTCGCCCCGGATCGTGCTGCAGCAACCGCACATAACCCCTGATAGTAAGGCGCATTGGGCACGAGACGGATAAGATCGCGGGCCACCTGACAGGCATTGTCATACTGGCCTGCTCTCAGAAGGTTTGATAAATAGGCTTGCTGGTTTTGTGCCACGTCAGGAAAGCGCAGTGCCAATTTGCCTGATAGTTTTAAAGCTTGTTCATGCTGACCTGTCGCCGACAGATACTGACTAAGCACGCAGCGGGCGGCGCGCCGCGCAGGTGCAGGCTGCGCTTTATCATTCGTGAGGCTGCGGATTGTTTTTTTGAAATTGTGGTCGGCCTGACAGATTGAATCCAGGCCAGGACCAGACGCAAAAGGATACTTCCACCGCTGCGCCTCATCAAAAAATGTCTGAGGCGCGTTCTGAAGGGTCATTAAGTTTTTGTCGTGCGGGAGGGCCTGAACCGCCGGCGCAGGCAATTTGGCATGAGGTTCCATCTGGGCAAGCGTCAGCGATTTATCAAATAAATCGCGCAAATCCGGATGTTCTTCAGGCAACCGGCCTTTCCATAACTGCGCCTCTGTCCCTGTCAGTCGAAACGGCTTGTAAGCCTCACCTGAAAGTAGCGAGTCAGTCAGATCCACGCCGTATATACGGGCAACTTCGGCGCGATCTTTCTGCCATCGGGCACGAATGTCGTTCACCAGTTCCGGCGGCATAATATCCTTCGCATGCAAGGTCGCAGGTTGCGGCGCGATCTTACCCAACATCCTTGCAAATGCGTCACGTTGCACCGCATCCTTTGACACCGCAATGCTGCGCTGCAAAAGGATCAGCCCATCCCGGCACAGCGTTTTCACATTGCGTTGCACAGGCTTTGTCTGTGGCGGTAAAACATGGCTTCCGCCCGTAATTTCCAGAAACGCAGGGACAATACCTTCCCCTTCTCTGGCGGCGTCAAAATCGATAATATGCACCTGCCCAAAGGCCTGCATTTCGGCAAGCATCCGGGCATAGCCCCGACGCACATACCGTCGCGATGGCCCCCAATGTTCAATAAGATCCTGCGTGCCCGAGACTCCCCAGACGGCTTCTTTGTAATGCGACAAAATATAATCAAAAGGCTGCCGCAGGGTGACAATGAAATGCAGGTCTGCATCTTCCGAAATTTCAGCCATCACATCTGCACGAAAGCGGTCTGTGCGCATAGAGATCGATTCATGCGATATGATCATAGTATGGGCGTCGCTGTCATTTTTAAACGATACAAACGTGTCCGCCCAATCGACCCCCATAAACGGGTAATCTTTGTGAAATTCCAAAATATAGGGCAACACCTCTGAATGCGCCGGAGGGAGAAAATCAAGTTTCAGATTTTCCTTGCTGTAGTGACCCGGTGAAAAGGGAAACCACCAGCCTGCCCGGCGCAAATCTTCATGCCCGTTCATCAACACATTCTGAATAGACGTTGTTGCAGTTTTTGGCATGCCCGTGTGAATAAAAATACGTTTCCGCGCCATCTGCACCGCCTGTGAAATTACTTGTTAGCAGCCATTAGAATATTCTATAATCAACCTGTTTTCAAACGGAGTGATCAGTATGTTGTACAAGCCCAATGGCATGAGCTGGAAACACGGTTGGATTACACCGGAAGTTCTGGTTCAGGGTGCGCATCAATGCTTGTCAGATAGCATTCCCGATCTTCCCAGCCCTCATGTCAGCACAGAGAACCTGTCACTTGTACATGTGATGAATATCTTTCAGCCAACCTTCAAAGAAGGCACGTCATCACTGGTGCTGAACCGCACGTTGCAATCTATGGAAATCGCTGCGGCCAACAGTCCTATGCCGCTGACTCTTGTAAATGTGCAGGAAGATATAGAAACCGACTGTACCCCTGCTGGTTTTATACGTGCTGCCCCTGTGACGCGATCCACAGCAACAGAATACCCGGAACTGGCCCAACGCCGCCTTCCATTCATTTTTGACATCATCGATTCTGGCGCGGAACATGCCGGCGAAGATGACTTTCTGATATACACCAACGCCGATATTTGCCTGCGACCACAGTTTTATAGCTTTGTGAGGAATATTATCAGTCGCGGTTTTGATGCATTTGTCGTTAACCGACGGGATATGGACGCGGACCTTTTGCATGATGACCTGCATCTTCTTGCTGAATTTGATCAGGGCTGGGCGCATACCGGGTTCGACTGTTTTGTCTTCCGCCGGTCACTGTTGGCCAATTTACAGCGCGCAATGTGTTGTGTCGGAGTGCGCTATATCGGCTGGTCTATATTTGCCAATCTCCTGGCGAACGCCGATCGCTTCGCGCTCTTTAAAAATGTGCATGCCACTTATCATTTTGGTCAGGATGAACGCACCAATGCATCAGAAGCCCAGGCGCTTGAAGTCCATAATGGCGAGCAACTGCAAGCAATGTTGCGGGCGCTGATGCAGGATAAAAAGGCGGCAGAGCGCTTGCAGATATTTGCAGAAACAGAACATTTCCTGCCCCCAGCAGTGGAAGAAGTTCTGACAGGTTCAGCAGGTTAGAAATGCCGACATCCATCGAAGATCGCGGGCGCACCCTGATGGCAGCTCTTCCGCCTGTAGGTGAAAAATATGCTGCGCGCCAGGCTGATTACCTTAAGCGCAACCATTTCGTTGACACTGTTTTTTACCAGTCCCGCACCGGGGTTTCCCCTGAGAATGCCCATTTGCATTACATTTGCGAAGGGCAGTTTCAGGGCGTTCAGCCCAACCGTTGGTTTGATCCTTATTGGTATTGCGGCACGAATAACCTTGATGCCAACGATGCAAGAAACCCTGCACGCCATTATATGGACCATGGCTGGAAATTTGGCCTGGACCCATCTGTGTTGTTCAGCACATTTGGTTACCTGGAACAGAATCCGGATGTCGTCGATGCGGGAATGAACCCCCTGTTGCATTTCCTGCAACACGGGCGGCGTGAAAGACGTCGGGTTATCTATCCAACGTTCCTTCCGTCTCGGCAGCTGGATGACACCATCCCGCCCCTCTTGCGTATCCCCGAAATCAAGACAGATGATATTCCAGCCGGGCCGCGTTTTGGGCATCTGCTGCTGGCGCGTTTTGTCGAAGCATTGAATGCGCGTAGCATTCCCGTAGACATCGCATTTCTGAGCCGCAAAAACCCGGATATCGAACATCGTTTTCGGGAACGCACCAAACATCAGATCGTGCAGGGAAAAGCAACGCTTGCCATCCGTCATCTGGGCCTGGATTGGGTAACCATCGAGCTTTGGGAACGCGCACGTCCGGTACGGACATTTGAAATCCGCACACAATATCTGCAAGGCATATTTGAAGGTATTGAGACCCGCAATTTCACATGTATTGATTGCCGGGGTTTCATTGATGCTCACCAGATACCCGATCAAATTTTAAACTATGCCACAAGAGAGAGTGATCAGATTATTCTGTGGGTACATGACTTTTTCATGTTGTCGCCCTCCCATACGCTCCTTGGGCGGTTCGCGCGTTTTGACCCCGAAAACCTTAACACCACAACCGATCCCGGCCATAAATTCCGAACCACTGACGGGCAGCTTATCCCGCGTTCAGACTGGCAAGCCGCCTGGGGCAGATTGGTTGACCGCGCGGATCGCGTTATTTTCGAAATGAGCGGACAGACCCTGCATTCGCCCCTTAAGACCTTTCAACAGGTTTGGCCGGGTATTGTCGGCAAGACCTTCAAGATCAACACCGCACCTCTGATTGTTTCAAAAACCCTGACCCCGCCCCCGAACCCCAGAGCCATGATAATCGGAATACTTGGCAATCTGGAATTTGAACGCGGATCAGATGTGATTATGGACGTCGCCGCGCGACTTGATGAAATAGGTTCCGGAAAACTGGTGTTTGTAGGCCAAGACTATCACAACATTGAATGGGGTGAGGCGCATATGATCGGAAATCACTATTACGATCCGGCCCATATCCCATCTATTGCCGAGCACCACGAAATTACCTGTTGGTTGAATCCGTCGATCTGGCCGCGTCCATATTGCGACACCACGCGCGAAGCGCTTGCGACTGATCTGCCGGTGTTCGGATTTGATCTTGGCGCGCAGTCTCAGCCCCTTCTTGAAGGCGCGAATGGCCATATTCTGGAAAGCAATCCAAAAGAGGCCAGAAAGATTGTCGCAGAGATCCGCGCAGTTTTGTCTCGCCAACCTGAGCGAGGGTCATAAACAGGATTTGCCTTTCCGCTATCGCCCCTGAAATTGTGGCTTATTGTTCCAGCCGATATTGCTATACTTGCCACAGCCACCCTTTATGCAGAGACTTCCGTGCCCGACATTTCCGAAAAAGATATCCGACAGGCCCGAAAATTTTTCCGTCGTTCCGGATTGTTTCGCCTGAAATTTTTCAACAAGGTCCTCGATGCAGAACAAGGCGTCAACTGTGATAGCCTGGATGATGCAATTCGTTTTTCCTTAAGCCATCCGGATCAGGGAAAAATGAACTATTTGTTTGATAACAAATGGTATTGTGAACAGCTGACCGCTGCGGGTGAAACACTGAACGGCAAATCCACGCTTCAGCATTACGTTGAGATCGGGGAAGATGCGGGCCTTTCACCTTCTCCCTTTTTTGACTCAAAATGGTATCGTGAAACATATTCTGACTGGCAGGTGCAGGATACAGATTTCAAAACGGCACTGGGCCATTTCTTCAGTCGTGTAAAAGATAAAAGTTACACATCTCCGTGCAAATATATTGACCCGCATTTCTATCGCAGAGTGTATCTCGACATCGAACAATCGGTCAGCGATCCTGTGCGCCACTATCTCTTTCATGGTGATATTGAAGGACGGCGGCCTTCGTATGAATTTGACCCTGCCTTTTATCGCTACGCCTATATGGATAAATCTGAAGCGAATGATGCGGCATTCAATCATTATATCCGTCAGGGCCGGGCCATGGGGCATGAACCCTGCCGTGAAGCTGTCCCGGCGAAGGTTCTGATTGAGCAGGCCGATCACTATACTGCGCCCGGGCCCGACTTTGAAGAAATCGATCATTCTCTGGCGAATTTGCCACCATCAGATGTGGAATGTATTGCGTATTACCTTCCCCAGTATCATCGCCTTCCGGAAAACGACAAATGGTGGGGTCAGGGGTTTACAGAATGGCGCAATGTCACGCGTGGCAAACCCCGTTATGTCGGACACTATCAACCCCACCTTCCCCGGGATCTTGGGTATTACGACCTGACAACACCCGGTGTTATGGCGCAGCAAATTGATCTTGCGAAACTGGCAGGCGTAAGTTGCTTTGGCTTTTACTACTATAATTTCGGACAACAGCGCATTCTGGAAAAACCCCTGGATGCTTTCCTTGCCGATGAAACACTGGATCAGAAATTCTGTCTGATCTGGGCAAATGAAAACTGGTCGCGCACCTGGGATGGTGGCGCACAGCTGACCCTGCGTGAACAATCTTATGCCGAAGACCAAATACCTTCGATTGCCGCGGATATGGTCAAATATATTCGTGACGATCGCTATTTACGGGTCGACGGTAAGCCCCTCATCATATGCTATCGCGCAGATGCGCCAGCGCACCCGGCCCGGTATTACACCCGTTTGCGCGAAGCGATCTGTGCCGAAATCCGTGAAGATATTCAGCTGATTGGTGTGCAAAGCTTTGGCTTTATGGATCCTCGTGTCGCCGGCATGGACGGGGCTATTGAATTTCCGCCGCACAAATTTACATCCCTTGTGGACAATATGTCAGGCGCTCTGGATCTGACAGATCCTGGTTATGTGGGCCGTAGCTTTTCATATGAGGCCGCCGTGGATGCCGCACAGAACATGGCACCTGTGACCTATCCGTTAATCCGCTGTGCTGTACCAGCCTGGGACAATGAGCCCCGTCGTCCGGGCGCGGGCCTTGATTTCCATGGTTCCAGCCCTGAGCTTTACGCACGCTGGCTGCAGAACAATGTAACCTACGCGCGGGAAAACCCTGTTGGGTCCACGCCTTTGATCGCGATCAATGCCTGGAATGAATGGGCGGAAGGCGCACATCTGGAACCCGATGTATATTATGGTGCAGCATATCTGAACGCGACAGGCCGCGTATTGCGGGGTGGGCATTCTGATGGATGACTTCGCCCCCCGGAAGGCTCTTGTTCAGGCCTCCGGACTGTTTCATCCCGAAGACGCTCGCGCAATTGCAGCCCAATATTTCCCCGACATCACGATCAATGGAATTCGTTCATATCTGAGGTTTGCCGATACACTTTGGCCAAACTTCCTTTTTGATCCGGCCTACTACCGTCGTCATTACGGACATCTTCTGCAGGGGATGATGCCATTAGAACACTACATTTTACAGGGTGATAAGGCCGGGTGTAATCCATCTGCATTGTTTGACGTTGCGCTATATCGCAACAGCGTACCGGATTGGCATACAAGCCAAAGCATTGCCCATCCCACCACCCTGTCCCATTACCTGAAACATGGCATTCACAATTTCCTGCTGCGGATCGGGCCTGGCTTTGACCCCGGGTACTACCTGCGCAATTACCCTGATGTGCAAGCCGCGAATATACCGCCTCTGCGACACTATCTGCGCAATGGCGAAGCCGAACACCGGCAACCCAACCCGTGGTTTCATCCTCTTGCGTTCCGCATGCAGATTGAAAAGGATCCGCCACAAAACACCGACTTTGTGGCCGCCCTGCCCCATACCCCTGCCTTAGCCCTGCATGTGGAATTTTGTGCGCAAATTACTCCGAAAAATGCCATAACGGCTGCAATTGAACGCAACACCAGCCCTGGACCCAATTTCGAAGCCGCGCCCCTGGACAAAGCTGTTTCCAAACCCAAAGCTGTCATGCTTGCGCTTTTCAATGATCAGGCAGATGCCAGCTGGGAACGCGTTACAATTGGCCAGCCCTGTTTCGGGGATCATCAACAACCCCGAATTCCCGGCGCTTTAGGGTCATACGCCCAAAGCGATCCAAACGTATTGCGGGATCAGGTCCATCAGGCGCAACATTGCGGTGTCAGTGCTTTCATTTTTCATCACAGGCCGGGCAACGCCAATGTTTCTCTCTCTCAACTGCGCAACGACAGCCAGCTTGAGATGTCATTTTGCCTTCTGCTGAAGACGGATCCGGTCACCCCCGAAGACCTTTCGGATCACCTGACAGATCCCCGCTATCTGCAACTGAATAATCGTCCTTTATTTACCTTTGAGGGGCACAGCAAACCGCCTGCAGGTCTGCGGGATACCATTCAGCGTATGACAGGCCATTCACCCCTGTTTTTCACTGTACAGGCGTCAGAGTCAGACAATCCTCTGACGCGTGGGTTTGACGGGGCTATTGAACTCAGCCCAGACAAATTTACGCGTGAAATGCCTGACCACGCGTTAGATGCCAGAGTATTCGACCCTGCGAACATTCAAAAAACCTGGGATTATGCCGAATTCGCTTTGAAATCGAACCGGTTTTCAGATGTGTCTTACCCCTTGATTCAAGGCGCGTTTCCGGATTGGGACAGCCATTCTCAGCATCAGTTACATTCAGGCACCATTCTGAATGCCAGTCCCGCGGCCTTTCAGGATTGGATCAGTACATTAACTGCACGCGCGCAAGCTCACCCGGTTTACGGCAGTCCTGTCATCGCAATAAATGGCTGGAATTCCTGGGACAGTTGCGCCTATCTGGAAGCGGATCAACATCACGGGTTCGCCTATATGAACGCGTTACAGCGTGCCTTGCAGCATGACGCCCCCCCCCCTGCCCATTTCAGTACATTGCTTGTCGGCCATGATGCATTTCCATCCGGTGCGCAGCGCCTGTTGCTCAACATAGCCCGCAGCCTTTCAGGGACCGGGCGTCATTCCGTGGCAGTCGTTCTGCTTGGGGATGGACCTTTGCTGGCAGAGTATGAGGCAAGTGTACCCACCTGGGTTGTCCATAATCAGGCTGACCTTGCAGCTTTGATCCGGCAGGACATGTTCCGGACCCTGAAGACTATTGTTCTGAATACAACAATTTGCGGCAGCGCTGTGCAAACACTTTCTCAGCATGGGGCCGAGATCCGTGTGCTTATACATGAACTGTCTGGCATCCTGGAACAAAACAATCTGCAGGCTGAAACCAACGCACTTGTGGAACATGCTGATCAGCTGATCTTTCCTGCCCAACTGGTGGCCGGGGAATTTGCAACCTTCAGTGATGACCCCGACCAATGCCGCGCGAAAACCCACATCGCGCCTCAGGGGCTTTATCAGCTGCCCGACGCCTTAAGCAATAAACATGCGGCCCGGGAAACCCTGGGCATATCGCAAGACGCCCATGTTTTCCTCAGTGTTGGCTATGGGGACAAACGCAAAGGGTTTCTGGAATTCCTCAAAATCGCGGGCAAGCTGGCACAGTCTGATCCCAAAGCTGTGCTGTTTTGGATCGGTGGGATCTCTGGCGATGTTCTTCCTCAGCTTGATCGTTTCCGTGAAGCCCACCCTGGCCTGACACTGCGAACACCGGGTTGGGTTGAAAATTCATACGATTATATGCATGCCGCAGATGTTTTATTTCTGGTATCGCGCGAGGATCCCTTTCCATCGGTCGTCCTCGAAGCGCTTTATGCTGAATTGCCCATTCTCGCCTTCGATACCCGCATTGGGAACCTGCATCTCATCCGCCAGTTTGGTGAAGTGATCGAAGCCGGGAAATTTGGAAAATTTGCCCGACGGGCAACAAAGCTTGTGCTCTCTCCGCCAGAAAATATGCACACGGCACGCAGGTTGATTGAAGAAGAGTTCAATTTTTTCAACTACGCCCATAATCTTATCGCCCGGGAAGACGGGGTTTCCGTTGTTGTTCCGAATTACAATTACGCGCCTTATCTCGAACAACGTCTCAGCAGTCTGTTTCAGCAAACGCTGTTGCCCCGCGATGTCCTGGCAATTGATGATGCATCATCAGATGACAGCGTCACTTTGCTTGCCAGCGCGCAGGCCAGTGCCACCTGTCCGTATCATATCAGGGTGAACCCAACAAATTCCGGCAGTGGATATCTGCAATGGCACGCGGGGGCTGTTCAGGCCCGGGGTGACTTCATCTGGATCGCCGAAGCCGATGACAGCGCAGACGACGGGTTGTTAGAAAAGACTTTGCCATTGTTCGACGATCCGTCGGTTGGGTTTGCATTCACGGACAGCAACGTCATCGATGGCACAGGGCAGCATGTGGGGCAACGCTATGCCAGCTATGCGGACACCGTCGAGCCGGGGTTTCTGCGACAAAGCTTCACCATGCCTGGCCCTGAATTTTTGCGCCGGGCCTTAACGGTTAAAAACCTGATTGTGAACGGCAGCGCTGTGATCTGGCGGCGCTCGGCGTTTCTTCAGGCATGGGATACGCTGCCAGATGACCTGCGCCCGCATCCGCTGGTCACCGATTGGGCCCTTTATGCCACAGCCTGTTCTGCCGGACACCATATTGGCTATGTGGCTGATCCGCTGAATATGCATCGCCGCCATGACAGTGGGGTGACCCAAAGCCTGAATCCGCAATCGCATCTGGATGCTATTGAACGGATGCATCAATATGTGAATACACTTATCACACCGCAGAATTTCAAAGCAGCCCAGGCGGGCTATATCCGTGAACTCAGGCAACAGTTTCAGATGGAAAGTACATCATGAGCACCGCAAACAGCGCTTTTGATATCATGCGCCTGCAGGAACAGCAGCAGCTGGACCATTACATCCGTCCGAAGGGCGCTGACTATATTCGGGAGCTTGGGAAAATAGAAGTTGCCCCGCTTCGAAAGCTGTTGCGTAAAACAGGGTTTATAGACGCCGCCTGGTACAGCACGCAGGTTACCACCCCTTTGTCCCCGGATGAGCATTACGCAAAAACTGGCATCTACGAAGGTTTGTCACCCAATCCCTGGTTTGATCCTCAATGGTACGCCGGACGGTATGCAGATGACATTGCAGGCGAACCAACCGCCTGGTTTATTCAACATGGCTGGAAACGTTTTCACGATCCATCCCGCAGTTTTTCGACCTGGGGCTATTTGCACAACTATCCTGATGTGGCACAGGCGCGGATAAATCCGTTGCTGCATTTCTTGCGGGCCCCTGCCGGTGAGCACCGGAAAGCAACCCCTGCAATCTCTCCCCTCTCTGCAAAGGCGGGTATATGGCCGTCTTTGCGCGCATTTGTGCCGCCAGCCGGATCAATTGCGGATCGTATTCAAGCCCTGAACAGCCACGACATTGGTGTGGATATTACGTTCCTGCATGACTGGGGTGGCGGGATTGATACAAGGTTCCGGGACTCTGTGAAACGCAGGCTCACCCAAAATATCGTATCATTGGCAATTCGTTCTATTCGGAATGGACGGGTTGCATTGGAACTTTGGGCAGATGAAAACCCGCTTCCGCTTCCGGACGTTGCCCAGGAAGAACTACCTGATCTTCTTGATCACATCCAAAACCGTTATTTTGTCTATGCCTCAGCTGTGGCCAATGACAACGCCCATGAAACCCCCGGTTTCATTTTACGCTGTGCCGCACGTGACAATGACCCCCTGGAAGTCCGTATTCACGATTACTTCCCTCTCAGCCCCTCTTACACGCTACAGGACAGCGACGGGGTGTTCAGGGGGATACCCGCGTCAGACACAAGTGATTCAGCCCATACCTATATGTCAAAAGGGGGGACAGCCGTGCCACTTTCGGCGTGGCGTGAGAATTGGAAAAAGCTGATGGAAAGGGCCAATAAGATCGTCATCGAATCCGCGTCTGTGTCCCGTACGCTTACATCTGTCTGGTCGGGTTTTTCCGAAAAGCTGGTCATGCATCCGCAGGAAGCCCTGCCCTATATCCTGCCCGTTCTTCCCCCACTGGCGGGTCGTCTGAATATTGGCATATTGGGCAATATGGTACCGCATAAGGGTGCAGGAATTGTGCAGGCACTTGCATCTGTGCTGCCCGCGGATGCAACCCTGACTGTCTTAGGTGATCTCGATCCGGAATACACAGTGCCCGCGCAATGCCAGATCCATGGCCGGTATATGCCGCAGGACATTTCCCTTCTGGCAACCCATTACGGGATCAATTGCTGGCTTATTCCATCCATCTGGCCTGAAACCTTTTGCTTTACCGCCCACGAAGCTCTGCAAACAGATCTTCCTGTTTTCAGTTTCGATTATGGCGCGCAGGCGGACACAATGCGAAGTGCGGTAAATGGGCATGTCCTGACCGAATTGCCTGACAAGGATACAGAACAACCCGCGCGCATCCTGGATGAAATCCAGAAGACAGTAAAAGCCACACTTAACCAGATACAGATCAGCCAGGGTCTAATCCCGGAAAAGCTTAATGGCTTGAACTGACCTTTCAGGGGTATCGCCGCCGGTCAGCAACAAACCCCGTGACTTTTGAACGAAAAGCCCGATAACATGTGAACCGCAGGGCCGGTACAAGAGTAGAATGAGTTCACAAGACGTAAGCGCAGGACCATGGACCGTAAAAAACTAATCCTACATATTGGTCATGGAAAAACCGGCACATCCGCGATCCAGACCTTTCTTGCGATGAATGCCAGGCTTCTTCTGGATTACGGTATCAGTTACCCGCAACACCGGTCTTTTAAAATCGCCCGCAACGGCTGGACCAGTTCTGGTAACTTTGATGCGAAAAGCAATCTTCAGACCATCCTGAAACAGCATGCCGCTGGGGAAAGTAAGACCTTGCTGTTGTCGTCTGAATATTTGTTTCGCCACTTGTTGCTTGATCTGTCCCAGGATGAGATGCGCCAGATATCTGCCGAATTTGATGTCACCATCATTACTTATGTACGTGATGCCGTGGACTATCTGGTGTCGATCTGGGGCCAAAGCATCAAACGTGAGGGAAACACCCAAAACCTGAGTGAATTCGTTCAGAAGAATTTCGATTATCCGCAACCCGTCAGCGCATTTATTGAAAAATACCAGGGCCTGGAGCTTCAGCTTGTTTTCAGAAATTACAGCCGTCAGCGTGAACATCTGATACCTGATTTCTGTGGGATTATTCTGAACGGGACCCCGACAGATTTTCTTTCACAGGCGGCAACACACAACCGGCCGGTAAATCGTTCCCTGACCATCGCAGAATATGAGATTCAACGTCAGTTCAACACATATTGCAAGGATAAGATACCGGCCCGGTTTGTGTCTGATCCACTGGTAAATTACTTGCCTGATATTCCTTCAGAAAGCCCGGATATTTCGCGCGATGCGCTGGAACATCTGCGCCTGATTGCCTGTCCGCGCATCAAAAAGGCAAACGCTTTGCTGCCTTCTGATGCACAGATTTCCTTTGACGAAGAACGCCTGAAAATTGCGCCGGAAGCCGAAGACAAAACCTATACATTCACCGCAGATCAGCTGTCGGTCCTGGTCCAGTCGCTCTCTGCCGGCCTTCAGCCAAACACCGGGATGGTTGACCTTCAGGAATTCCCCTCACCAACGCGCAAAGCCAAAATTCTGATACGGGATGTCGCGCTGAAATACGAAACCGGGGCCCCTGTAACCCCGGAAGAAGCGCTGGGGCTTCTGGAACTGATTGATGATGCGGGTATCGCCGGCCCCCTTGTGAAAAGAAAAATGAAGGAAATAGCCCAGCTTCTGGAAACCGGCTTTCCGCAGAAACACCCATAGCCTTCCGCGTTTCAGGTAATAAAACCACCATATGGCGTTTGGCCGACCGCGCGGCTTACCATTTCAGACAGGGTGACAATATCAAAAACCGGGCGTTTCAGACGGGCCTGAAGGGCGTGGGCATAAGGCGGCAAATCGGTGCATTCCAGAACAATCGGCCCAATTTCCGGATGGCGCGCGATCATATCCTCGGACGCAGCCAGCAGTTCAGCCTCGATCTTTGCCAGATCCATTTCCGTGCGTTCATTGCGCAGGATCACAGTTGCAAATTCATCTGTATGATCAAGGCCCTGGACCACAACCGGTGTGTTTTCCGCACCAACCCCCTGCATATGGCGATCTGTCAGGCTGCTGGCGGATGCGGTGATCACACCCACGGTGCGCCCGGTCATCTGGTGGGCCAGAGGCACCTGGATCAGGGATGACACAAAGACAGGCACATTCACCGCCGCTGCGATTTCCTTCTGAAAGATCGCGAGAAATCCGCAGGAACCGGTGATGGCGCGCACCCCTTTGGCCTCAAGCCGTTTTGCCGCATCAATAAGACGGGTCTTCATTTCACCATCCGGATTGGCCAGCAGGCCCGGTACGGTGATCCCGTCCAGCATTTCATAAAGCGTGGTGAAATTCAGGCTGGATGGGTTTTTGATATGACCAGGAGGTTTGGGAAAATAGCTTTCAAGGGCCAGAACGCCAATGGAAACGCCGCATATATTCTGTCCGCCGGGATGGATTGTCATGGTATTATCCTTCTTAGTAACGCCGCACGCGATAGGGCGTCAGATCAATATTTACGGTGGTGTCTGTGGCAATATCCGCCACGATGCGCCCGGTTTTCGGGGCCATCATCAACCCATAGTGACTGTGCCCGAAGGCTGCGATCAGACCGGGGAAACCGTCAACTTCGCCAATGCAGGGCAAGCTGTCGGGCAGGCTGGGGCGCTGACCGGACCAGGTGCTGATATCCGTATCATTCAGACCTGGCAGTAAATTGCGCGCAAGTGTCACCAACCCGTCCAGGCGTTTCTGGTTCAGGGGTTTATCAAGACCGGCAAATTCAGCTGTCCCGGCGACACGCAGGCCTTCTTCCATGGAAGACGCGACAAATTTCATATCCATATCCATCACGGAATGGGTCAGCGATACGCCGGGGCTGGCAAAGCTGACGTGATAGCCGCGTTCAGATTCCATCGGGATGTGAATGCCAAGCGGTTTCAGAAGTTCCCGTGACCAGATACCTGCGGAAAGCACCAGTTTAGACACGTTTTCAGTCCCTGCCTCTGTGGTATAATCCCAGCTGCCATCTTCACGGGGCAAAATGGCCTGCACAGAGTGTTGCAGAGTTTCGCCGCCCATGGCGCGGAATTTATCTGCCAGCACTTCGCCAATACGCCCGGGGGATGTGGCGCGGGCCTGTCCTTTGATCAGGATTGCAGCTTTGAAATCCGGCGTCAGATCCGGTTCCAGCGCACGCAGATCAGCCTGCCCGATTTTCTCAATCGGTGCGCCAAATTCCTTGCGAATGCGATAATCAACACTGTCGTCATTCGCATCATCCCCGTTCCGGAAGGCATGCACATACCAGCTGTCCTGCAACAGGTCTTCATGGCCTGTACCCGCCAGATGTTGCCGGAACAGATCCACATTATCGCGGTTCAGCACATCCATCGCACGGGCGACTTCGTGAACACGCGACATGCGTCCTTCAGACAGAAACCGCATCCCCCAAAGCGCCACCCGCGGCAGATATGATGGTTTCACCGTGACCGGGCCAAGCGGATCAAGCAGCCAGCCCGGAACTTTCTTCCAGAGGCCCGGCATGCTTTGCGGCACAACAGACCAGGGGGAAATGATCCCCGCATTGCCAAAAGACGTGGCCTGCCCAGGTGCACCCCGGTCAATCAACCGGACATGCAGGCCTTTTTCTGCAAGGGACAGGGCCGAACATATGCCGACAATTCCTGCCCCAAGTACAACCACATCCGGGGTCATCTTCTGTGTCATGCGGCCGCCTGTGCTTTGGACTGACCCATTTTCTGCTGGATCAAAACCGGTGCAATCAGGGCCACTGCCAGCAGATCAGAACTGCCGGAAGGTGCCACAAGCATCAGCCCGCCCAGTGCCATCAGCACACGCCAGATGCCGTGCAGGGGTGCCATGAAGTAAGACGACACAGCGGTCGCGATTGCAAAGACCCCAAGCGCACAGGTGCCTGAAACCTGGATAAAGCTTGCGATGGTGAAATATTCCGGCAGAACAATCAGCATCGTCGGTGCATAGACAAATACCATCGGAACCATCAGCTTACCAAGCCCCAGCGTAAACGCCGTCAAACCCGTACGGAAAGGGTTGGATCCCGCGATACCTGCCGCCGCATAGGCCGACGCACAAACCGGCGGGGTGATCTCGGAAATCACACCATAGTAAAGCACGAACATATGTGTCGCGAGCGGTGGCACACCCAACTGGCTCAGCGCCGGTGTCGCAACCGCCACAAGCATAATGTAAAGCGCGGTGGTTGGCAGGCCCGCCCCCATCAGGATACAGGCCATGGCGATCAAAACCAACGATGCAAACTGCTGAATGCTGCTCTGGCTGAAGGTTTCAATACCTGTCCAGTCCAACATCGGCGCAAGCCAGGCCGCGATGTCTGCCGCGCCCCCTGTCACCATGAAACCAAGACGGAAGCCAACGCCGGTTGTGTTGATCACACCCACAACGATGCCCACAGCCGCCGAAGCTGCACCAACAGCCAGGGCATATTGCACGCCCACATGGAAACTGTCGAAAAGGTCGCGGAAGTTCTGACGCTCATTCCGGTGCAGACAGCCCATGATGGTCAGCGCCGCCAGCATCCCGGCCATAACAGGGGAATAACCTTCGCCCGAATAGGGGGACGCTTTCCACAGGATAAACGCAAGCACCCCGGCCGGCACGATCATTGTGGCGGGTTTGTTAAAGGCGCAGAAACCAACAACCACACACAGGCTGAGACCAATGAAAGCAGCCATATTCGGGGAATAACCCGAGAACAACACAAGCAGCAGGGCGATCAGCGGAATAATCGTGTACCAGCCATCACGCCAAACCTGCAGGAACTTTGGCAGCTCTTCCTTTGAATAAGCTGTGAGGCCCAGTTTTTTCGCGGTGAAATGCACAATGGAAATCACACCGATATAGTGCATCAGTGCGGGCACAATCGCCGCAATCACGATGGTTGTGTAAGGCACCTCAAGATATTCAGCCATCAGGAAACTTGCCGCCCCCATGATCGGTGGCGTGATCTGCCCACCTGCCGAAGCCGCAGCTTCAACCCCGCCTGCGAAATGGCCGGGATAGCCCAGCTTTTTCATATTCGGAATGGTGAGAGAGCCTGTGGAAACGGTGTTTGCGATAGAAGATCCTGAGATCGTGCCAAAAAACGCAGAAGACACAACCGATACTTTCGCCGGACCACCGGTGTAGCGGCCCGCAACCAACATGGCGTTATCAACAAAGAACTGACCCAGGCCCATACGCTGTGCGACGACGCCGAACAGCACAAAGTGGAACACAACGGTGGAGACAACCCAGAGCGTCACGCCAAAGATGCCTTCGGACGGGAAATACATGTTGTTCACAAACTGTTGCCAATTCACGCCTGGGTGCTTCAGGATCTGCGCGGGCATATAAGGGCCAAACAGCGCATAGACGATGAAAACAAGAATAATCAGCGGCAGCACAAAGCCAATGGTGCGCCGTGCGATTTCCAGAACGGTCAGGATCAGGATTGACCCGAAGAACACATCCATGCCGGATGGGTTGCCCTGCCGCAAGGCCTGTTCCGTGATGTTCAGACCAAAGCCGTCAAAACCCCGCCAGCTGACCCAAAGCCAGAGAGACGCAGCAATGCTAAGAACCGCAAGCACCCAGTCATAGATCGGTACATTGCCGGGCTTCAGCGTGCTGTTGCCGTGCCATTCCAGGTTACGGGCCGATTTAATCAGGGGGAAACCCACAAAAATAAACAGAAAAAGACCTGCAAGATGGACACCCATATGCACATGGTCCACCGGCGTGCCAAAACCCGCCGTCCAGAGGTGGTACATGGCAAAAGCAATGCTGGCCCAATACATCACCTGGGTCAGTCCAGGCCCGTTATCACGGGTGTTCAGAGCGGAATCATACTTCTTTTCGAGCTCTTCCAGCTCTTTGGCATCAAGATGCGTTTCGATTGTCATGGGGATCTCCGATCGGGTCGCGCACCCGCAGGCAGGTCACAAATAGAAAAAGCGGCACGGAATATCCCGTGCCGCAGTTCAGGGGAGGTATCAGTCAAGCATACCGATTTCGCGGTAGAAACGCTCCGCACCCGGATGCAGAGGCACACCAATGCCCTCGATCCCGTCAAGCGCAGTTTCCAGCGTGATCGCAGCACCTTTCGGGTGACCATTGTCCAGCAGTTTACGGGCGGTTTCAGACCACATCGCTTTGGTGATCTCATAGATCAGATCATCGTCAATATTAGCGTTGGTCACCAGCATACCAGACACAGCAACGGTGTTTACGTCGTAATCCACACCAGGATAAGTGCCGGCCGGAATGGTGGATGGAATGTAGTAAGGCACAGTTTCATTGGCCTGGGCAATTTCCGCATCGGACCAGTTGTGCAGTTCCATCCCTTTAGTGTTGTCCAGCTGGATCATTGCCGCAACCGGGGTGCCCGCCGCATAGAAATACGCATCAAGCTGACCATCTGCGATACGTTCCGCAGACTGGGAATTGTTCAGTTCTGCTTCGTCCATATTGTCACGGGTTACACCGTGATCTGCCAGGATCAGTTCCACCGCGATCTGGGTGCCGGAACCAGCCTGCGCAATGCCGACACGCTGACCTTCAAGACCAGACAGGCCGCCATCAAGCGCGTGACCTTCTGGAAGGACCAGATGCAGATCTTCCGGGAAGAGGTTCGCGATGATGCGCAGATCCGGCTTGGCGTTGCCTTCATATTTGCCGGTGCCATGATACGCGAAATGCAGGGTTGCAGCGCCGGACAGGCCCGCTTCCATCTGACCCGCCTGAATGGCGTTCACGTTATGCGCAGATGCGTTGGTGGATTGCGCCATGGCAACAAGGCCCGGAACGCCGCAGTTGCCACCTTCGTCACAGGCACGGGAGCCCGGAGGGTTGGAAATCGCGTTGGCGATAATGCCGCCGATGGGGAAGTAGGTGCCGCCTGCACCGCCGGTACCAATGCGGAAGAACTGCATGTCCTGCGCAATCGCAGCAGATGTCAGCATGGTACCGGCAAGCGCCGCCGCCGTGATCGTTTTGATAAGTTTCATTCTCGTCTCCCTAATGTTGTGCCGCGTTCAGGCCGCGGCCTCCTCCTATTGTGATTGGATTAGCTTAGGGAGGATGATGCATAAATACTAATTCAAAAAATTGCTATATATATAGATTTCATTTATGGATAACCTATGAACAGTCAGCAACTTGCCGTCTTCTATGAAGTCATGAAAACCGGATCCGTTTCAGAAGCAGCGCGCAATTTGTTGCGCACCCAACCCGCGGTCAGTGCCGCAATCAAAGGGCTGGAACGGGAATTGGGCCTTGAATTATTCCGCAGAGAAGGGCGGCGCATGGTGCCGGTGCCCGAGGCGCTGTATCTGCTGGATGAGGCCACGGAAATTCTGTCACGTCTTGAGGCTGCTCAGCAGAACATGACGAATATGCGTGACCAGAACAGCGGTGCACTGCGTATCGCCGCGATGCCGGGGCCGTCGTCATTCCTGCTGCCGGATTTCATCAGCCAGTTTGTTGCTGATCGCCCGAAAGTCCGCGTGTCTTTGTTGACCCGATCCTCGCCCCAGGTGCGCGCGATGATGGCGACCGGCAGCTATGATCTGGGCTTTGCAGATGCCTCGGGTCACGGCGTAAACCAGAACCTTTATTTTTCTGAAGAAATGCCCGGTCGTTGTCTGTGTGCGGTGCCGCAAAATCACCGTCTGGCAAAGAAAGACAGCATTTCCATCGCTGATCTGGACGGCGAACCCATGGGCGCGTTACAGCCCGGTCATTCCACATATATTGAAACAGTGCGCGCCTTTACGCGGGAACGGGCCGATTTCAACCTGCGGTTTGATGCACAGTTTTTTCTGCCTTTGTTTCACTTTGTGGAAGCAGGACAGGCCTGCGCAATTGTCGACCCTCTCAGCGCGGAAAGCTATCTGCGCAGCCGGGGCGCAGATAGCAAAATCCTGTTTCTGCCCCTGCAGTCGGAAATTGACATGTGGTATTCAGTTCTGTTCCCCAAAAACCGGCCTCTTTCACAGCTGGCACAAAGTTTTCAGCAGGAATGGTGGGAATTTGTGACTCATTTGCTTCAGGTGAAATTCAGCCAGGGTTGAAGGCCAGGGAACCAGGGCAGTATGACCACCCCGCAGCCCCCTTACACCAGACATCTGCCGGATGAGATTGCCAGCCGGTTGCAGAGGGCCTAAAGCTGACGCATGATTATTCGTGACCAACCCACGCCGCTTGCCCTGTTTTTCACCATGCAGGGGTCTGTCGTGCCGCGCATTCTGCCGCAAATCATTGCGGTGACGATGCTGTCCGCCGCGATCATTCTGGTGGATCGGCTGATTGTCGATCTGCCGGGGATTTCGCTGTCAGCGATTGGCGTGTTTGGCGTTGCGCTCTCACTGTTTCTGGGGTTTCGCAACAATGCCGCCTACAGCCGCTGGTGGGAGGCGCGTAAATTATGGGGAGCGCTGATTGGCGATGTGCGCACGCTGGCGCGCCACACGGTGATCTTCCTGCCGGACGGGCCGGACCGCGCACAATTCCTGAAAACCGCCGTCGCCTTTGCCCATCTGCACCGCAGCTTTTTGCGCGGCGATGATGTGGCGAATGACATCGCGGGGTTCGACGCACTGACCAGGGCCCGTAACCCCGCCGATGCGGCCCTGCGCGATATGGGCCGGCAGCTGGCCCGGATGACTGAAGCCGACGGGTTTGGCCGCCTGGCGATAGCCCGGGTACTGGGGGATCTGGGCATGTCTCAGGCGGGCTGCGAACGCATTGCAACCACGCCTCTGCCCTTTGTTTATTCGCTTCTGGTGCGTCGCACGACCTATCTTTATTGCCTGTTCCTGCCCTTCGCGCTGCTGGATGCGGGCGGCTTGCTGACGCCCCTGATCGCCGCGATTGTCGCCTATGTGTTTTTCGGGCTTCAGGCCGTGACAAATGAGCTGGAACATCCGTTTTCAGACGGGTCAAACGGACTGCCCCTCAGTGCCATGTGCCGGGTGATCGAAATCTCAGTTGCCGAAGCCCTGAATGAAGCCCCGCCCGAACCCTTGCAGGCTCAGGACGCTGTTCTGATGTGATTAACCGTCAGCCCGTCGCATCACGCGGGTGACAACAAATGTTTTCAACCGCTGCAACCGCCGCCGGATCACACGCCCCATATCCAGAATCGGGTAGAAATAAATGTGGGACAATCGGGCAGATTCCTTGTCTTTTCCCGTCAGGCCGAAGGTCAGGTCCTTATCCGTCTCAGACAAATGCAGAGATCCGAACATCCAGTCCCACACCGCCAGCGCGACACCGAAATTCTTATCGTGATGTTCACGGGCAATCGAATGATGCAGCTGATGTTGTGATGGCGAAATCAGGATATGTTCCAGCCAGGGCCAGTATCGGATCGCGATATGCGAATGGCGCAGGTTTGACCCGGTGACATGAAAGAAAAACACCAGAACATTGACGCCAACAATCGTGTAAAGATCAACGCCGCTGCCGAAAGCAAAGACAAAGGCGGAAATCACCAGGCCCTGTGAAAAGGTCCCGCGCAGCCCGTACAGGACACCTTCCAGCGGGTGCACCCGGTACACCGTGATCGGCGTCATGGTTTCGGCGGAATGGTGAACCTTATGAATGGCCCAGAACAGGGGCCAGCGGTGCATCCAGCGATGCACAAGATATTTCGTCAGATCCTCTACCAGAAACAGGGTGACGGAATACAGCGCCACAATCAGCGGTTTGCTAATGTCTGAGAACTGGCCGGAATGCACAAGCCCCTGACGATGCAACAGGTAATAGATCGATGTGGCAATCGCCAGCTGCGTCAGCAATAGCGGCGAAATAAAGAAAGAAAACAGCCGGTTGATGATGAAGATCTTGTAATCGGCTTTGGCCGAGGGTGAGAAAAACACCTTACGGTCAAAGATCTTTGACAGGCTTTCCCGCAAGGGTGTGCGACGCAGGGCAATCATCCAGGCGAAAGCAATGAGCAGAGACAACAAAAGATACCCGATGAAGACACGCTTCTTCGGGTCAATGAAATCTGCATAAAATGTGGTGATATAATCCGGCAGTTCCATCGGAAAGGTGGGGGCGCACCGAAGCGCACCCCCGGGAGTATCAGTCAGTCTCAGCAGACGCAGCCGCGTCAAGTGCACCTGCCAGTGCTTCAAGTTCAGCCAGCTGATCTTTTGCACGGGCTTCAACACCAAATGCGCTGACCATCAGTTCCTGAACTTTCAGCATGTTCAGCTGATAGTCAGACCAGGCCATGCGACGATCGCGGGTAAAGTTACCATCCGCATCCAGGCCAGTGACATAGCTGTTGTCCAGCGTCACAGGACCAAAGCCCACAAGGGTGTTCATCTCAACCGCAGTTGCGCCCAGGTTGTTACGACCGGATTGGATCGCCATGGTGAAACCCTTCAGCTCACCCCAGTGTTTGACATAATTGCGGTAGATTTCCGCATTGTCTTCGCCAGCTTCCTGCAGCGCGTTGATGTCATTGTAAACGGAACCCGCGTATTTGAAGATCGCTTCCGCAATCACGCGCTCCCAGTTTTCTTCAATGGTGGATGCATAGCCGCGCAACTCATTGCGCTGTTCATCTGTCAGGGCCACGCCTTCGGCGGATGTGATCAGTTCACGGCCGTCGATAAACGCCTGGGTGATGGTCGGCAGGTAGTTTGTGTTGCCGGAACGGTCCGCGCCAGCCGCATAATAGGCCGGGCCAAATACCATTTCGGAACGCAGATCAACAACACCGTCGCCATTGGCGTCAGCCGCAGCCAGATCACGGCCTTTTGCAATGCCATAAACCTGATCAGCAGTCAGACCGATTGTGTGGGCCGGGGTGCCGAAGTAGCCAAACGCTTCGTCCCAGACGTGTTCTTTACCGGTGTAAGCCGCGCCATCGCTGTAAGGTCCGTCGTTCGGCTTGTTGTCCGCGTCAAGTTTTTCGTCAAGGTAGTTGTCAACAGCCTGGCTGTAAGGCATCGCACCCAGGGTGAATTTGGAAATCAGCTGACCCCAATCAAACCCGTTTTCCGCATCAAAACCACCGTTAGCAGCCGCCGCGTTGCTGATCATATGTTCCATCACCTGAACGCCGGACATATTGCCAGGCCAGGCCGGCATTGCGCCGTTGTAAAATTTGCCGGACATATTCTTGCCGCCGGAAATTTCGCCAACCATGGATTGCATCACAGGGAATTCGTCACTGCCAGCAGGGGCGATGATTGGCAGATCTTCGTCGGAACCGTTGAAGTAAGACAACATCTGCGCTTCCAGTTCTGCCGCATTTGCACCACCGTCACCACGGCCCGCCAGCTTTTTCAGGCTGTCGTGCAGCACGTGGCGCGCGATCTGGCCGTTGTAAGACACGGAATTGGTACGGTCGCCTTCATAGCCCTGCAGGGTAATCGGGTAAGGGCCATAGGTGTTTGCGGTCGCCGCAGTGGCAACAAAAGCGGCAGCAACAATAACCGTCGTGCGCATGAATTTAGATTTAAGCATTTCGCGTCTCCTGAGTCCTGAGCAAAGCTCTGAATTATTCTGAGGTCTTTAATCAGGTATTCGAATGAAGTGTCAAGGTTCCCGACAGAAATAGTCAGAAACTTTAGTCCTATGCTCCGATTGCAGGAAAATTTGTATATCCGCACCACCACGACGCATAGATACAGGCCGGATCCGTCGCTTTGCTCTGTTACCGACACCTACTCATTGAAATTTCACAGGCATTGCCCTGTTTTTTTTTGCATGTCACTCTGGGCAAACCCGCTTAGTTTTAAGCGGTAACTGCGAAAGAACTGGTCCCCAGATGAGTCAGATAAACGACACCCTCCTTGAAGAAATCCGCGCCCGCTTTGCCCAGATTGACAGCTGCCCCGTTCAGGGCGAGCGGATCTTTTTTGAAAACGCCGGTGGCGCGCTGACGTTGAAATCTGCGCTGGACAGTTCCGCGCATTATGCTGCGATCCCGGACAATCAGGGGCGGGATAACCCCGGCAGCCATGCGCTTGTGGCAACAATCACCAAAGCCAAGGCCGATATGGCCGAGTTTATGAACGCACCGGGTGGGCAGTTCTTTGCAGGCGAAAGCGGCACAGAACTGCTGTTTCGCCTGATCATGAACGCCTGCCTTGGCACCGGTGCGGGCAAGGTTCTGGGGTCCACCCTTGAACATCCTGCCACCCGTTCTGCTGCAGATCGCTGGTCCCGGATCGCAGGCCAGGAACATATCCTGATCACTCATGATGATGCGAGTGGCACAGTCACGGCTGATGCATACGCCGCCGCCGTCACCCCCGATACAAAAGTCGCAACCATCGTGCATACTTCGCCGGTCACTGGCATGGGTGTGGATGTGGCTGCGGTCAGCAAAGCCATCCGCGCGGTGGCGCCTGATTGCTACATCATCGTTGATGGCATCCAGCACGCCGCCCACGGGCGCATGGATCTGACGGAATATGACGTCGATGGCTATGTGATCTCACCTTACAAGGTCTTTTCCCGCCATGGTTACGGCATCGCCTGGATTTCAGATCGCCTGACCACCCTGCCCCATAACGCCCTGATCGACGGGCCGGAAGACAACTGGGAAATGGGCACACGCGACACGGGCGCTTATGCAACCATGTCAGATGTGGTGTCCTATTTTGAATGGCTTGGCGGTGAAGTATCCGACACGCAGGATCGCCGGGGTAAATTCCTGGCTGCTGGCGAAGCCATCCACGCCCAGGAAAAAGCCCTGACAGATGCCATGATCCACGGCACTGGTAACCTCGCGGGTCTGGCTGAAATGGAAAAGGTCACTATCCTTGGCGGTGTCGACAACCCCGCGCGCGAAGGGCTGGTATCCCTGGCTGTCAAAGGCGTGCCATCTGTTGATGTTGTGAAAATGCTGAATGAACAGGGCATCCGCACCCATCTGCGCAAGGCCGATCATTATTCCGGCAACATCCTGAACCCACTGGAAATGGACAGCTGCGTACGCGTATCCATGTGCCATTATAACTCTGTCTCTGAAGTCGCAACTTTCCTTGCGGCCATGAAAACCATCGCCGCCTGAGGCGTAAGAAACAAAGGATTTCACCCATGAAAACCCACGCACAGGCCGTTGTGATCGGTGGCGGACTTGCCGGCACCTCGATCCTCTATCACCTCGCGAAACTCGGCTGGACCGACAGTGTTCTGCTGGAACGCGATGAATTGACATCCGGGTCCACCTGGCATGCCGCCGCCAATATTCACGGGCTGCATGACAACAACAACATCACCCGCATTCAGCATTATACGATGAACCTGTATAAGGAACTGGAACAGGAAACCGGGCAAAGCTGCGGTGTGTTTCAGCCCGGTTCGCTTTATCTTGCGCAAACGGAAGAACGTGAACACCAGCTGCGCCTGCAGGAAGCCAAGGCAAAATTCTATGGTCTGAACTTCCATGAGGTCAGCCGCGAAGAAGCGCAGAAGCTGCATCCCCTCGCGAATTTTGATGATGTGCGCTGCATCATGTTTGAATCCGATGGCGGCAATGTGGATCCGTCCGGCGTGCCCCATGCCTATGCAGCCGGTGCCCGTGCTATGGGCGCGACGATTGAACGGTTCTGCCCGGTGATCGGCACAGAACAGCAACCCGATGGGTCCTGGATCGTGCGCACCACAAAAGGCGATATTCATACCCAATGGGTTGTAAACGCGTCCGGTCTCTGGGGGCGTGAAGTTGCGGCTCTGGCGGGTCTGACCCTGCCGCTGCAACCGACCGAACATCAGTATTTCGTCACAGAAAGCATTGATGAGGTCGAAAAACTCGGCCGCCGCCTGCCTTCCATCGCGGACCGGGACGGCGAATATTACTTCCGTCAGGAAGGCAATGGCCTGCTGATCGGCGCTTATGAAAAAGACATGAAATTCTGGGCCGAAGAAGGCACGCCGCTTGATTTCGCCCATGAATTGTTCCCGGATGATCTGGACCGGATCATGGAAAACGTGATCCGCGCCACCGAACGTGTGCCTGTGGCCGCAACCGCCGGTGTGAAACGTGTGATCAACGGCCCGATGATCTGGTCGCCGGATGCGAATATGCTTTGGGGTCCGGTGCCGGAGTTGAAAAACTACTTCCTCTGTGGCGGTCTGATCCCTGGATTCAGCCAGTCCGGTGGTCTGGGTCTGCTGGCCGCGCAATGGATGATCGAAGGTGAGCCGCAATACGATATGTTCGCCTGGGATCTGGCACGCTTTGGCGACTGGGCCGACAAGAAATTCACCAAAGCGCGGGTCGAAGACGCCTATACCCACCGTTTCAAAATTCACTTCCCGAATGAAGAACGTTCCGCTGGTCGTCCGGCCCGTGTGCGCCCCGCCTATGAAGTGCAGAAAGCCATGGGTGGTGTCTTTGGTCTGAACTGTGGCTGGGAACATCCGCTGTGGTTTGCCGATGCCCCGGGTGCTGAGGAAACCAACGGGTTCACCCGCCAGAACTGGTGGGAACCTGTGGGACGTGAAGCAAAGATGCTGCGCGATTCCGTTGGTGTGATCGATATCTCAAACTTTGCGAATTACATCGTGAAAGGCCCCGGCGCATATGACTGGCTGGACAAGCTTGTCGCCAATAAAGTGCCAACCATCACAGGCCGGTCCTGCCTGACCCCGCTGATCTCTGTACGCGGTGGTGTGGCCGGTGATTTCACCATCACCAAGCTGGATGACGATGAATATATGATGATCGGCTCCGGCCTTGGCGAACGCTATCATCAGCGGTTCTTCAACATGGTGGACCTGCCCGAAGGCACCACGCTTGAAGTCGCCACAGACAGCATCGCTGGCTTCAACATCGCCGGGCCAAAATCCCGTGATGCACTTGCGCGCCTGACCAATGCAGATCTTTCGAATGAAAACTTCCGTTTCATGCGCTCACAGAAAATCCAGGTGGCGGGTGTGGACTGCGTTGCAATCCGCGTCAGCTTTACCGGTGATCTTGGCTGGGAACTGCACTGCGCGGAAGGCGATCAGATCACCCTTTATGAGGCCCTGGTCGGTGCAGCCAAAGACTGCGGCGGTGGTCCGGTTGGCGGACGTGCCCTTGGGTCCCTGCGGATCGAAAAAGGCTATGGTTCCTGGAGCCGCGAGTATTCCCAGGAATACTGGCCGCAGGAAGTTGGCCTGGAAGGGTTGATCAAGCTGGACAAAGACTTTCTGCACAAAGACGCCTATCTGGCGGTCAAAGACAACGCCCCGCGCGAAGTCATGTGCTGCTTTGAAATGGAAGTCACCGACAATGCGGATGCAACCGGCGGCGAACCGGTGTTTGGCGAAGATGGCACATCCGTTGGCCGCGTGACATCCGGTGCCTATGGCTACACCGTGGATAAGTCGCTCGCGCTTGGGTTCCGCAATCCTGAGGTTTCCAAACCAGGTGATACAGTTCTGATCCAGGTTCTGGGCAAACCACACCGTGCCAAAATTCTTGACGAAGCACCGTTTGACCCATCCGGCGCACGTCTGCGCGCATAAAGAAAATCGCCCGCCTTATCCCAAAGGCGGGCGATCTGTCCCAGGTTTTTCTGTGAAAAATCTTAGCCTGTCTGCGATGTTCCGGCCTGGAAAACCTCTGCAGATTTCAGCATCCAGGTCATGAAAGCTTTCACCGACGGCGTTAAGGATTTATCCTTTGTCCGCAGGCAATAAACCCAGGGCGATCGCACATTCAGCGCCACAGGTTCCTGCAACAAACGCCGGTTTATATAGGTCAGCGCCAGGGATCGCGGAACAACCACACAGCCCAGACCCTCTGCTGCCATTTCCAGCGCCAGATTGGTCGCACTGGTGCGCAATCCGCCATGCTGGTTGAGATCACGCAGACCCAGGGATTTCGCCGCAAGCTTCCAGTATTCCAGCCGTCCCAGCACCTGGATCAGATCCGCATCATATAATTGTTCAGCCCGATCAAACGCTTCGCCATGCACCTGATAATCCGGCGCACACACCAGTGTCAGATCCTCTGACCACAGCTTTGTCATATCCGGCATGATTTCATCCATATGATTCACCGAAATCGAAATGTCTGAAACATTTTCCTCAACATCGGTCCAGACGGTCCCATGCAAAGTCAGATCAATATCCGGGTGGGCCTCTGCAAATCCTTTGATCACACCAGGCAGCCAGCCAGCCCCCAGACTGACCGGAACGGAAATCACAACCTCACGCTTGTGGTTCTGCATGATCAGCGATTGCGTCGCCACATCAATTTCCTGCAAAGCCCGGCGCAGGGCAGGCAGGTAAGCTTCACCCACTTCAGTCAGGGACAGCGACCGGGGGTGACGTACAAACAGCGGACGACCAATGAAATCTTCAAGGGATCGCACATGATTGCTGACAGCGGATTGCGTGCAGTTCAGCTCTTCCGCGGCGGCGGTAAAGCTCATGTGGCGGGCGGCGGCCTCGAAAGAGCGCAGGAATGTCAGATGGGGCAGATGCATCATAGGGCGATCATAAGGCCGGCCCGCGCAGGAAGATGACCCATCTGCGCCCGATGACCCATCTGAAATGACGCTTTTAACCTTTCGCACAAAAAATCCTGCACCTCAGACCTGCTTTTGTTTTCTCGCCCACACCCGCGCCTGCCCCTAATCTGATCGGTGAAATCATCCGATAACGCGTGGATACTCCTGTGGCTGAACCAACTCTCTCTCCTGATACCTGGGCCAATGTCGCCCGTTTCACCCTGGACACGACCCCGGATGATTTCCCCGATGATGTGCTGGACGCCGCAGCCCTGATGACGCTGGATACCATCGGCATCACCATTGGCGCAGGCCCGATGCAGGCCGGACAGATCGCCCGCGAAAGCACTGTCGCGCTTTATGGTGCCGGGCGGCAGGATCTCTCCGCACGGATGATGTTTGATGGTCGCCGGGTCAGCCTGGCGGGGTCTGCTTTTGCCGCTGCGACGCAAACCGACAATCTGGATGGCCACGACGGCTATAACCCCACCAAAGGCCATATCGGCGTGGTGGTAGTGCCAACCCTTGCGGCATTATCCGAAACCACCCCTGATTTCACCGGGCGCGAGGCCCTGACCGCTGTGACCATCGGCTATGAGGTCGCCGGGCGCGCGGGCATCAGCCTGCACAATTCCGTCAGTGATTATCACACCTCTGGTGCCTGGAATGCCCTTGGCGTTGTCGCCATGGCCGCCCGTCTGCGCGGCATGTCTGAGATCCAGATGCGCGAAGCCATGGGCATCGCTGAATACCACGGGCCGCGCAGCCAGATGATGCGCGAAATTGCCAATCCAACCATGCTGCACGACGGATCTGGTCAGGGCGCGCTGGTCGGGCTGTCCGCTGCGATTATGGCCGAACTGGGCTTTACCGGCGCCCCTGCAATCACCATTGAGGAAGATCAGGTCGCTCATCACTGGCAGGATCTGGGCAGCTTCTGGCAGATGCAGCATCAATATGTGAAACCCTACCCGATCTGTCGCTGGGCCCATGCGTCCATTGATGCGACCCGCGCGATCCTGCTGGAACACGGTTTGACCCATGGCGATATCGCAAAGATCGAAGTCAACACATTCCACGAGGGCGCCTGCCTGTTCCAGGGCATGCCGGATGACACATCCAAAGCGCAATACTCCCTGCCCTTCGCGGTGGCCACCATGGTTGTGCACGGGCGCATTGGCGTTGAACATATCACCGGGTCCGGCCTGTCTGATCCGCTGGTCGCACAAGTGCTGGACCGCATCATCGTGACAGAAACCGCAAAACACAGCGATCGTTTCCCGATGGGTCGCTTCGCTGACGTCACCATCACCACGACAGACGGACGCGTGCTGGAATCCGGCGACATCCACGCCCGCGGCGGCCCCGAAGCCCCGATGGAACGCGCGGAAGTTATCGCGAAGTTTATGGAGTTCGCCAGCCCGTCACTAGGTGACGCCCGTGCAAGCGCGATCCGCGATGCCGTGCTGGGACTGACCGATGAGAATTCCAAATTCTCTGACCTCGCTGCGCTGATCTTTGACGCCCCCTGATCTTTCCCAAAGGCCCCCGACATGCCCCTTCGGCTTCTGAAATATGCCTTCTCCCGCGACTATCCTGTCACCGGTGACATCCCTGCCACGCCCGATCTGAAATCCTCGTATGATGTGGTGATCATCGGCGGCGGTGGCCACGGGCTGGCCTGTGCGCATTACCTGTCCAAATACCACGGCATCACCAATGTTGCGGTGCTGGAAAAAGGCTATCTGGCAGGGGGCAACACCGCGCGTAACACCACGACGATCCGGTCAAACTACATCACGAAAGAGGGCATCGCCTTTTATAAAGAAGGCGTGCAGCTGTACGAGGAAATGAGCCAAGAGCTTGATTTCAACGTGATGTTTTCCCAACGCGGGCAGCTGACGCTGGCCCATACCGAAGCCACCCTTCGATCTTTCCATCTGCGGGCTGAAATGGGCAAACATGCGGGCACGAATATTGAGGTCGTAGACGCCCAGACGGTGAAGGACCTTTCGCCACATCTGAATATGGATGAAGGCGGCCCACTGGAAATCATGGGCGGGCTCTGGCATGCGGATGGCGGCACGGCGCGCCATGATGCTGTCGCCTGGGGCTACGCCGCACAGGCCGCACGCCGGGGTGTGGAAATCCATCAGCGCACCGAAGTTGAAGGCTTTGAAACAGATCAGGGCCGGATCACCAAAGTCCGCACCAATCGCGGGGACATTGCCGCCGGCCAGGTGATGATCGCTGTGGGTGGCATGAATTACGACATGGCCATGCGCGCCGGTGTCGAATTGCCGATCCGGTGTTACCCGCTTCAGGCCATGGTCACCCAGCCCCTGAAACCCTGGCTGCACACGCTTGTCAGTTCCGTCAGCCTGCACACCTATCTTGTGCAATCCTCACGCGGCGAAATCGTGATTGGCGGCGGATCAGACCCTTATCAGCTGTGTTCCACCCGCTCGACCCTTGATATGAAAGAACATCTGTCTGAGGGCGCAACCCATCTTTTCCCCTTCCTGCAGGGCGTGCGTCTGCTGCGTCAATGGGCGGGCATCACCGATATGACACCGGATTATTCCCCCATCATGGGCGCAAGCCCGCTGAAGAATCTCTGGCTGGATTGCGGCTGGGGCACCTGGGGGTTCAAAGCCACGCCAGTCGCCGGGAAATACATGGCGCAGACGATTGCGAATGGACGCGTCGCGCCAATCCTTGAACCTTTCACCATGGAACGTTTTGCGCGTTTTGAACTGCTCAATGAAATGGGCGCAACAGCGGCGAGCCACTGACATGAAGATCCTGACCTGCCCGATGAACGGCCCCCGTAATATCAATGAATTTCAGTGCTTTGGCCCGGTAAAAAACGATCCCGACCCGGCCACAACCAGCGATGCAGACTGGGCACGTCACCTGTTTCGCGTCGATAATTCACGCGGCGTGATTACCGAATGGTGGCGGCATGTGCCATCAAACTACTTCTTTCTGGCAGAACGCAACGCGACCACAAATGAGGTGATCCGCACATTCACCCCCCAAGATGCGGAGGCACGACCATGACCCGCCTGCCCGCCCCCTGGGGACATCGCATCAATCGCGATAAACCTGTCTCTTTCCGCTTTGAAGGCACGAAATTCACAGGCTTTGAAGGTGATGTCATCGCCTCGTCTCTTGCCGCGAATGACCAGTGGATGCTGTCACGCAGCTTCAAATATCACCGCCCACGCGGCCTTATGTCTATGGCCGGATCCGAGGCCGACACCCTGGTGCAACTGCCCTCTGATCCAAACGTGCAGGCCGATCGTCATCAGATTTCCGAAGGGCTTCTGGTCACCGCCCAGAATGTAAACGGATCCCTTGCAAACGACCGCGATGCTTTCATGGATAAGCTGGGCCGCTTCATGCCCGTTGGATTCTATTACCGCACTTTCATGGGACCAACGCGCAATGCCTGGCTGAAATTCTGGGAACCGCTCATTCGCAAAAAGGCAGGCCTTGGTGTGCTGGATACTAATGCAACACATCAGAACTACGAAAAGGCAAACCTGTTTTGCGATCTGCTGGTGGTAGGCGGTGGTGCTGCCGGTTTGACCGCCGCGATTGAGGCCGCGGAAGCCGGGGCAGATGTGATCCTGGCCGAAATGGAACCAGAGATCGGCGGGGCGCTGACATATCGCCGCGACAGTTCTGATCTGCTGCACGATCTGCGCAACCGCGCGACAGCTTGCCCCAACCTGCGCATTATGACTGATACCCTGGTAAACGGCTGGTATGAAGACAACTGGCTGCCTCTGATCCGGGGCAATAAACTGTTCAAAACCCGCGCGGTTGAGGTCATCCTGGCCACCGGCGCAATTGAACAGCCCGCCACCTTCCGCA
This sequence comes from Halocynthiibacter styelae, assembly GCF_016123485.1. Taxonomy (GTDB): domain Bacteria; phylum Pseudomonadota; class Alphaproteobacteria; order Rhodobacterales; family Rhodobacteraceae; genus Halocynthiibacter; species Halocynthiibacter styelae. The sequence goes on from NZ_JADCKQ010000014.1 coordinate 74,189, forward strand.
ACAATGATCTGCCCGGGATCATGCTGGGCAGTGCTGCCCAACGCCTGATGCGCCATTACGCTGTAAAGCCTGGCAATCGTGCCGTGGTTCTTGCCGCCAATCCTGATGGTTACCGCGTGGCGCTTGATCTGCTGGACGCGGGCGTAGAACTTGCCACTGTCGTCGATCCGCGTGCAGGCGGTTCCGGTGGTGATCTGGCGAATGCGTTGCACACAAAAGGCGTGAAAACCCTCACCGGCGACATCACCGAAGCCCAGGGCAAAAAGCACCTGAAATCCGTCACGGCAGACGGCACGCGTATCCCCTGTGATCTGCTGGTCATGTCCGTTGGTTCCGTGCCCATGTGGCAACTGCCCTGCCAGGCAGGCGCAAAGCTCAGCTATGATCAGGACCACGCCCGTTTCAACCTGACCCTGCCCGACGCACCCCTGCATATCGCCGGTTCCGTTAACGGGTTATCCTCACATGATGCCGTCACCACGGATGCCATCCGCAGCGCCCATCAGGTGCTCGCGCAGCTTGACCTGCCCCATCGCGACATCGCCGGGGTTGAGGACACCGAGGCGGTGCTTGCGAATTTTGAACCGACAATCACAGCTCACCCCAAAGGCAAAGATTTCATCGACCGGGATGAGGATATTCAGGTCAAAGATCTGCAAAACGCCACCAGAGAGGGCTACCGCGAGCTGGAGCTGATCAAACGTTTCACCACCGTTGGTATGGGCCCATCACAGGGGCGGCATTCGGCCCTGGCCGCCGCCCGGATCGTCGCGAAAGCCACAGACCGCAGCATCGCAGAAACCGGCGTCACCACGGCCCGCCCGCCGTTTGCACCTGAAACCCTGGGCGTTTTGTCCGGCCATCATCACCCTGCGGAACGGCGCACGGCATTGCACCAGGAACACCTGCGCCTTGGCGCGGATATGCGCCCGGTCGGGGCCTGGTGGCGTCCCTATTTTTACGGCGACAAAACCGATGCCCGCTGCCTGATTGATGAAGAAGTGCGGGCTGTGCGCGAAAACGCCGGCGTGCTGGATGTCTCCACCCTTGGCGGGCTTGAGGTGCGCGGGCCGGATGCTGGGGAGTTCCTCAACCGCATTTACACTATGGCCTATAAGAAACAGCCCGTCGGGCGCTGTCGCTATTGCCTGATGACCAATGAAATGGGAACGGTAATTGATGATGGCGTCGCCCTGCGCCTGGCCGATGATTTGTACTACGTCACCGCCACCACCGGCGCGGTCGCGCGGGTCTATGCCGACATGCTGTTCTGGAACGCGCAATGGCAGCTGGATGTTGATGTGCTGAATGTCACCTCTGCTTTCTCAGGCTTCAACATCACCGGACCAAATGCCCGTCAGGTGGTCGAGGCCCTGAACAGCAACATCGACTTTTCCCACGAAGGTTTCGCCTATCTCGAAGGATGCGAAGGCCGGGTTGCGGGCGTCCCCGTGCGGGCCATGCGCATCGGCTTCACGGGCGAGTTGTCTTATGAACTGCACTGCCCATCCAGCCATGCCCTGACGCTATGGCAAGCAATTATGGAGGCAGGTAAATCTGTCAGCCTGCGCCCTTACGGTCTGGAAGCCAGCCGGATTTTGCGTCTTGAAAAAGGACACATCCTGATTGGACAGGACACCGATGCGCTGACCTCCCCGGATGAGCTGGGTTTTGATTGGGCTGTTTCCAAAAGCAAACCTTTCTTCATCGGCAAACGCGCGATTGAGATGCGCCGCAACAAAGGCCTGCCGCGCAAACTGGCCGGCCTCAGCTTTGATGCGCCCCGCGACAGCCAGGACGTGCCACAGGAAAGCTGCCTTGTACTGCGGGACAATGTGCCGGTCGGTCATGTGACGTCATCGCTGTATTCACCAACGCTGAAGAAACATATCGCGCTGGCCTATGTGCATGGCGACGACAGTGACACCGGCACGCAGGTCACGTTGAAATGTCGCAACGGTAAACGCGTGAACGCGCCGGTGGAAGGCCACGCCTTCTTTGATCCCGACAACAAACGGCAGGAGGTGTGATCATGAAAACCTTCCCTCTCTCTCCCGGTGGTGCGGCGGAAAATGTCACACTGATTGATAATGTCATCACCCTGACAGATCTCACCCCCCTGCCCCGTTTCGGTCTGAAAGGCCGGGGTTCAGGCGCCTGGCTGCAAGCACAGGGCCGCCCCCTGCCCCAGATCAACCAAATCGCAAATGGCGTGCTGCGCCTGGGCAGTGAGGATCTGGTTGTTGTTGAAACTGCCGACGATCTGCGCGCTGCCTGGCACGCGGCCCCTGCCCCCAAAGGGTACACCGCCTGGCGCGAAGAAACCTGGGCCTGGATGCATCTGTCCGGCCCACGCCTGAATGATGTGCTGGCAAAGATCTGTCCGGTTGATCTGTCCCCTGCCGCCTTCAAAGACAATCAGATCGCCCAGACCCGCGTGGGTTATCTTGAAGCGATCATCTGGCGTCACACCTTTGACGGCCGCGAAGGATTTTCTGTGTTCTTTGACATTGCCGCCACCGCGTTTTTTGCCAATGCTGTTGCCACAGCCGCCCGTGAGTTCAGCGAAGGATAATCCATGAAGAACCCCGTCACCATTCTGCACACCGATAACCCGGAAGCTTCCCGCGATGTGCTGGCGAAATCCCACCCGGATCTGACCATTCACACCTGCGACAGCTATGACGCCCTGCCCGCGATGATCACAGAAACCGGTGCAGAGGTTGTCTATTCCGTGCGTTTTGCGGGCACCCCGGGCTTTCCCCGCCAGGCGCTGATCGACGCGCCAACGGTGAAATGGGTTTCAATCGGCGGGTCCGGCACGGATCATATGAACCCCTGGAACCCGGAAACCCTGACGGTCACAAATGCCGCTGGTGTTGCCGCAGATATGATGGCGGAATATGCGCTTGGGGGAATGTTGCATTTCTCTCTCAACATCCCCGGCTTCAAAGCCGCCCAGGCACAGCAGAACTGGATCTCGGGCAGGGTCGAACCCATCGCAGGTAAAACCGTTCTGATCCTGGGCCTTGGCCAGACAGGCATGGCCGTCGCCGCGCGCAGCAAAGCCATGGGTCTGAACACCATCGGTGTACGCGCCCGCCCGAAAGACACGCCCCATGTGGATGAAGTCCACGGCATGGATGCCCTGCCCGGCCTCTGGTCCCGCGCTGATTTCATCGTCTGCTGTGTGCCCCTGCTCGACAGCACGCGCGGGCTTGTGGGTGCGAACGCCTTCCAGTCGATGAAGGAAACAGCAGTGATCATCGACGTGTCGCGCGGCGGTGTGATTGACGAGGCTCCGTTGATCAAAGCCCTGCAAGGGAACACAATCCGTGGCGCGGCGCTGGATGTCTTCACCATCGAGCCCCTGCCCGAGGATCATCCGCTCTGGACCTTTGAAAACACCATCATCACGCCGCATTGTTCTTCCGTCTATGACGGCTGGGATCTGAAATCGGTGGAAATGTTCGCGGATAATCTCTGGCGCTATCGCCGGGGCGAGACACTGTTAAATATCGTTAATCCTGAAAGAGGATACTGACATGGCACGAGAAAAACGCAGCGGCGGACGCCGGGGAAAAAGCGCACGCAGCGGTGGCGGGATCAATCAGCTGCCCTGGCAGAATGTGATGAACACCGCGCCAAAGACCGAACTTCTGAACGAAGAACAGCTGGAAAAACTGCACGCCACATCCATGCGCATCCTGTCTGAGGCCGGTATTCGCGTGATGGGCGATAACGTCATGGATCTGTTTGAGAAAGCAGGCGCCATTGTCGATCGCGACACCAAGACCATCCGCATGGATGAAAACATCGTCAACGAAGCCCTGAAAACCGTGCCGGAAACCTTCACTCTGACGGCACGCAACCCGGCGAAACGCATCACGCTTGGCGGTGATCACGTGAATTTCGGCCTGGTCGCAGGCCCGCCAAATGTGCATGATTGTATAAACGGGCGGCATCCGGGGAATTATGAAGATTACTGCAACTTCATCAAGCTCGCCCACCATTTCAACGCCATTCACCTGATCGGCAACCAGGTGACCGCGCCGCAGGAAATGCCTGCAAACAACCGTCATCTGGATACTTACAACGCCAATCTGACGTATTCCGACCTCAGCTTCCACGCCACCGCCATTGGCCGGGGCCGCGCGATGGACGGGATCAATATGATGGCGATTTCACGTGGCATCAGCCTGGAAGAAATGCGCCAGGATCCGGGCCTGATCACTATCATCTCCGTCAACTCCCCACGTCTGTTTGATGACGCGATGGGGGACGGCCTGATCGCTATGGCAGAACATGGCCAGCCGGTGACAATCACGCCGTTCACCCTGATGGGCGCGATGACACCCGTGACCCTGCCCGCAGCGCTTGCCCAGCAAAACGCTGAAGCTTTATTTGGCGTCACCCTGACCCAGCTGGTCAACCCCGGTACACCCGTGATGTATGGATCTTTCACCTCAAACGTGGATATGAAATCCGGCGCGCCCGCCTTTGGCACCCCGGAAAACAGCAAGGCAAACATGATCTCGGGGCAGTTGTGCCGCCGCTATGGCATCCCTTACCGCACCTCAAACGCCAATGCGTCGAACGCCGTTGATCTTCAGGCCGCCTATGAAACCATGATGGCCACCTGGGGCGCGGTTCTGGGCGGGGCGAACCTTGTGTATCACGCCGCCGGCTGGCTTGAAGGCGGTCTGACTGCGTCATATGAGAAATTCGTCATGGATGTTGAGATCATCCAGAACATGATGGAATTCCTCAAACCTCTGAAATTTGACGACGCGGAACTGGGTCTGGATACCATCAAAGACGTGCCCACCGGCGGGCATTTCTTTGGCACTGATCACACCATGGCCCGCTATCAGACGGCGTTTTATTCCCCCATGCTGTCTGACTGGCAGAACCACGGTGCCTGGGAAGCCGCCGGATCCAAAACGGCGCTGAACCGTGCCACAGAAATCTGGCAACAGGCCCTGCGCGAATATGAAGAGCCCACGATGGACCCGGCCATTCGCGAAGAACTTGACGCTTATATGGCAAAACGCAAAGAAGAGATCGGCACAGAAGAACCCTGATTTTCCCGGGGTGCGCCTGCCTGCGCGCCCCGGCACTCATATGATCGGAGAAACACAATGCCCCATGCTGAACTGAAATATTCCAGCGATCTGACCCTGGATGCACCTGCGCTTTTGCGGGGGATCGAACAGGTTATTCAGCGCCATGATGCGGGGTCAGGGGAATGTAAGGGCCGCTCCTACCCGACGGATCTGTACCATCACAGCCACTGCCTGCTGCAACTGTCGATGCTGACCAAAGCGCATCGCGACAACACATTTACCCAGGCGTTGCTGGCAGATCTTGAAGCAGAAATGAAAAAGCACCTCCGGCAGAAATGCTTTTTGTCGCTTGGTATTGCCTATTCAGATGAAAATTACATCACGACAGATCATCAGCCCTGAAGCAGGTCAAACAACCGCCCCGGCAGGCCGTCGTGCCGCGGCAGGCTCAACGCTTTAGCCACAGCAAACATCATCGCCTGGTTTGACGTGACAACGGGTTTTCCCAGCGCCGCTTCAATCCGCGTGACCGCCTCAACAGATCGCATGTCCGTGCAGCTTAAAACAATCGCCTCTGCCGCAGGATCATCCGCCTGACAGGCAAGGTCATAGACCTCATCCGGGGTCAGCTCGCCCTGGCCATAGTTGCCCAGCTCCCGCCCGACGTCGGCACATTTCACGGTTTCAATCCCGTTTGCACGCAGGAAATCCTGCGCCTGCACGTTGATTTCCCCAAGATAGGGCGATGAAAACCCAACCTTCGTGACACCCAATGCCTGGATCGCAGCCACCAGCGCACCCGCAGCCGTGAAACATTTCGCCCCGCTGCCCGCCTTAATATCCCGCGCCAGATCCGCATCAAACGACGGGCCGTGGGTCAGGGTCGCCGACGTACAGCCGTATAAAACCACATCCGGTCGCACCCCGGAAATCATGCGCAGATCATGGGAAATATCCGATGCCCCCAGCCCCGCCATTTGGTCAGACCCCGGGATTTCATCCACGTCATATCCCCCCATACGCTGAAAATGCACCGTGGTATCGGGGCAGCGCATCAGATCCATATCGGCTTCAAGGTTGGTGTTGGTGAAGGGCACCAGCACACCAATTTTCGCACGCGTCCGGGTTTCATAAGTCATGACAAGACCTCCTTCAGCACATTCAGACAGCGATCCATTACTGGTTTTTCACAGATCGTTGCGCGCAGGCAATCCGACAGCCCGTAACCGCCCATGCCCCGCATCAAAAGCCCTTCCGCACGCAAAGCCGCATCCGCCTTTTGCGCAGCTTCCGCAGAGGCAAAGCGCATCAGCACAAAATTCGTATGGCTCTGGGGCACATGCAGGCCAAGCGCGCGGCAGCCCGCGGCAAATTCATCGCGAATGGCGGCGGTACTTGCCACACAATCGCGCATATGCGCCTGATCCCGCATCGCCGCCGTCGCCATAGCCTGCGAGACGATCGACACATTGTTCGGGTTCAGAAGCTTGCGCACCTCCCCCGCAATCGCCTGGGGAAACAACCCCCAGCCCACACGGGCACCGGCCAACCCGTAGGCCTTGGAAAAGGTCCGCATGACGACTGTGTCACCACGGTCAACAAGGGCGAATACCTCTGCCGGATCTTCCCGCGCGTCAGAGAATTCCGCATAGGCCTGATCGACCACCAGCAACACGTCAGAACGCAGGTTCTCACGCAGACGGATGATCTCACTATTCGCAATCAACGTGCCGGTCGGGTTGCCCGGATTACAGAGAAACACGATCTTTGTCGCAGATGTCACCGCCGCCAGGACGTCATCCACGGAAATCGTCAGATCGACCTCCCGTGCTTTCACATAATCCGCCTGCACCTGGGCACTGGCCGAGGCCACATAGGCGTAACCGTAATCCGTGCCCAACACATGATCTCCAGGCCCTGCATAGGCGCGGATCAGACAGCCGATCAGTTCCATCGAGCCGGCACCACACAGGATATTTTCAGCAGCAACACCGTGAACCTGCGCAATCGCGGCCCGCAACTCCGGCCAGTCCGGATCGGGGTACAGCGGCATATCATTCAGCACATCCTGTGCAGCTTTCACCGCCGCAGGGCTTGCCGGAAAGGCGCTTTCATTCTGGGCAAGGGAAATGGTCCCCGCCCCGCCCAGATCAGCCAGGGCATAGGCCGCCATGGCCTCAACATGGGAAACAGGCCGGATCATGATGCACCCCCGTAAGCTTTCGCACCCGTGTCAGTCACAAGCCCGCGTTTCAGATCCAGCGCCAGGGCATCAGCGTCACGTTCCGCCGGGTTGCCAAAACCACCGCCGCCAGGCGTGTCAAAGATCAGGTAGTCCCCGCCTTCCACACGCAATTCACCCTTGCCGGGAATGTCACTTTCACCCTCACGGAAGCGAATACGCCCCGGCGCACCAGGCAGCCCGCCCATGCGGCCAAGCGCCGGGAATTTCAGACGTTCCACGGACAGGAAGACAATGAACGGCGCATTGTTGGATGATGTCATCTCAATCCGCTGCCCCAGACCCCCGCGATATTTCCCGGCACCGCCGCTGTCCGGCAGAAGCTCCCGCCGCCACATGACAACCGGCGCAACGCTTTCGGTGATTTCCACCTGCGAGCCAAACACACCAGACGGATACGCCGTGGCCGACAGACCATCCGCATGAGGCCGCGCACCGGTCCCGCCGTTATGCACGGGTTCAATCGCAAATTCGCGCCCGCCATTGGCCGCCACTTCCGGCGCATGTCGCATGGGCAGGTCAAACATACAGCTTGCGCCTTCGGCAGGCACCTGATCGGGCAGCGCCTGATGCAGACAGCCCAGTACCAGATCCGGCGTCACCTGCCCGAGCGTATGGCGCATAGCGACCGGCAGCGGGTGTTGTGCATTCAGGATACAATCTTTCGGCCCGTCCACGGTGAACGGCGCAAGTGATCCGGCATTGTTCGGAATATCCGGCCCGACAATGCAGCGCAGGGCAAACACCGTATAGGCCGTGGCATAGTTCAGAGGCACGTTAATGCCCTTTTTCGACGGCCCCGACGTGCCCGTGAAATCCACATGCATGCCCGCCTTGCTGACGCTCAGGGTCGCATGCAGTTCAAGTTCCTTTTCATACCCGTCCATCTTCAGCACGTTTTTATAGGTGCCTTCCGGAACCTCCGCGATGGCCTCAAGCGCGCCTTTACGCGACGTATCAATGATGTAATTGCCAAGCGCATCCAGATCATCGATCCCGAATTCTTCCATCATCGCAACCAGGCGGTTTACGCCTGCCTCACAACAGGCGATCAGCGCGTAGATATCACCTTCATTGGCAACCGGTTCACGGGAATTCACCCGGACGATATCCATCAACAGCGCATTTGGTACGCCAGCCTCAACCAGCTTACAGGGTGGAATCAGCAGGCCTTCGTCATAAATATCAGACCCTTCAGGCCCCATGCCGAGGCCACCCAGATCGACCAGATGCGAGGTACAGGAGGTAAAGCCAACCACCTGCCCATCCTTGAACGCAGGCATCATCAACAAGAAATCGTTCAGATGACCGGACGCCAGCCAGGGGTCATTCGTCATGTAAATGTCGCCCGGTTTCATATCCTCAAGCGCAAAGCGCCCGCGCAGATGCAGCACTGCTTCGGCCATGGTGTTGATATGGCCTGGCGTACCCGTCACAGCCTGGGCCAGCATGCGCCCGCCCGCGTCAAAAATCCCGGCAGAAATGTCACCACATTCCCGCACAATCGGGGAAAAGGCGGCACGGATCAGGGTTTGCCCCTGTTCCTCAACCACCGCCAGAAGACGGTTCCACATGACTTGCAGACGAGCGGGGGAAAGATCAGCGGTCATTATGCGTCTCCTTTCTGGTCCTGGATCAGGACAAGGTTTCCGATTGCATCAAGATGGGCAGAGAAATCCGCCGACACCAGCGTCGTGGTCTGCGGTTCATGGATCAGCGCAGGCCCGGGCACATGATCGCCGGGTTTCATATCCGCGCGCGCGACAAAAGCCGCATCCTTCGCCTGACCATCCACATCACAGGTGATCGGGCGCGTGTCTGTCACGGTGAACGGGTTTTGCGCAGGTGTCGCAGGCACCGGTGGTACATCGCTGTCACGGGTCGCAACCCGCACCGCCCAGTTGAGAATTTCGATCTCCATCCCCGGCACAGGGCGCGAGAATTGTTTGCGATATTCTTCCTCAAAGGCCGCGGTCAGCGGCGCGATATCATCCACCGTCAAAGCACGATCCGGCAGGGAAATTTCTATCTCATGCCCCTGGCCATTATAGCGCATGAAAGCTGTGCGCAGAACTTCGGTCGGGGCATCGCCCGCCCCCTGAACGACAACTTCTTTCGCCTCAGAAATCATCGCATCAAACAAACCGTTGACCCCATCCATATCCATGGAGTTCAGCAGCGAATATTTTGATCGCACAATTTCAAAACTGACCGGCGCAAAAAGGAAACCCACCGCAGACCCAACCCCCGGATTGGGCGGAATCACGATGCGGTTGACCCCGGCAGACCGCGCCACACGGCTTGCGTGCAGCGGGCCATTGCCACCGAACGCAATCATCGTGCGCGGGCCAAGATCCTTGCCACTTTCCACCGCATGCATCCGTCCGGCACTTGCCATGCTTTCATCAACAATACGCGAAACACCATCGGCTGACCCCACGGCGTCAAGACCCAAAACAGACCCTATTACACGGGAAAGCGCCTGTTTTGATCCATCAGGGTCCAGTTTGATATGCCCTTCGGCAAATGTATCCGGCACGATATAGCCAAGCGTAATATCGCTGTCCGTCACCGTGGGTTCAGTCCCACCCCGCATGAAAGCCACAGGACCAGGTTCAGACCCCGCAGATTTCGGACCAACGGTCAGACGCCCCAGACGGTCGACACCGGCGATGGATCCGCCCCCTGCCCCGATCTCGATCATCTCAATCACCGGAATGCGCACAGGCATGCCGGATCCTTTGATAAACCGCGCAGCCCGGGCAATCTCAAATGATCGCGACGTTTGCGGGCGGGCGTTATCAATCAGGCACAGCTTGGCCGTCGTGCCGCCCACATCAAAAGACAGAACCTCATCAAGCCCCGCACGCGCCGCAATCCGCGCCGCCAGAATGGCCCCGCCAGCCGGACCAGATTCCACCAGACGGATCGGGAAACGCGCAGCGGTTTCAACCGTACACATGCCCCCGCCAGCGGTCATCATCAGGATCGGACAGCTGACACCCTCAGCTGCGAACTGATCCGCAAACCGCGCCAGATATGTTTCCATCAGTGGCTGAATATAGGCATTGGCAACCGTGGTACACAGCCGGTCAAATTCACGGGCCTCAGGGCTGACGTCAGATGAAATCGACACCACCAGATCCGGGCGTTTTTCCGCAATCAGATCCCGCAGGTGCTGTTCATGCGCAGGGTTTGCATAAGAATGCATCAGACAGATCGCCACGGCCCCTGCCCCGCTTGCGTCAATCTCTGTAAGCAGCCCGTCAACCGCGCCCTCATCCAGCGCGATCAGAACCTCGCCCTCAGATGACATGCGTTCCACAATCACAAAAGACCGTTCGCGTGGCACCAGAAGATCGGGCTTTTCCAGGTTAATATCATATTGCGAATAGCGCCGCTCATAGCCGATATCCAGAATATCGCGGAAGCCTTCGGTGCAGATCGTCGCCACATCCGCCCCGCGCCTCTCGATCAGCGCATTGGTGGCCAAAGTCGTGCCATGAATAAATCCGGTGACCTCCGCCAGGCTGCGCCCGGTCTGCCCCATCACCCGTTTCGCGCCTTCCATAGCGCCGTCCGCCGGGTTCTGATGGGTGGTCAGGGTCTTGGTTGAGGCAAGGATCGTATCTTCACCGGAAACCAGAACCGTGTCAGTAAATGTGCCGCCAATATCAATGGCAAGGCGCAGCGCATCATGGGCTGCCGTAGGGGATGTCATAGAGGTCTTCCTTCGTTCGTATCGCTGTCAGTTCCCGGCCCCTCAAGGGCAAGGCCTCAGCAATGCGTAACGAGGTCACAGCCCGTGGCGCGACGATCTAATCGTTTTGGTGTGATCATCTGTTTCATAGGTTCAGTTTTCACGGGACCGCCTGGGGTATCTGTCCCAAAAGCGACCAGTCGGAAAAATAACCGGGCCAGCACAAAACGCACCAGCCCGGGCAGCGGTTATCTTCAGGCAAACCACCAGCGTTCATGCGCTTTGGCACCATCCATTTCCCAGTTCGCGGCAATATCGCCATGGGCAACATTGGTGGCGACACCCATGATATGGTTGGCAAACATCGGCACAAGCGACCCGCCATCATCATTCACAAGGGTCTGGGCTTCGGCATAAAGCATACGGCGTTTGGCATCATCCAGTTCAGAACGGGCCTCAAGCACAACAGCGTTGAACCGATCCGCGGCCTCACCGGCACGCCATGCGGTTTCATTCCATTCCGTGTCATTGGTATAGGCCGATGCAAACATCCAGTCTTCTGTCGGACGCCCGGACCAGTAAGAGAAGGACCATGGCTTTTTGTTCCAGACATTGGACCAATAGCCATCGGTCGGTTCACGCACGACTTCGATATTGATCCCCGCCTGTTCCGCAGATGCTTTAATCAGCTGCGCCGCATCAACAGCACCGGCAAAGGCCGCATCAGAAGACGACAGCTGGATCGGGCCGGAATGACCGGATTTCTCATAGTGGTAACGCGCTTTATCCGCGTCAAACTCCCGCTGTTCCAGATCCGCATTATAGTAACGCGCGCTGGAAGAAATCGGGTGGTCATTGCCCAAAGACCCATGCCCCAGCAGGATCTTATCCACCAGTTCCTGACGTTTCACCGCCAGTTTCAGCGCCATGCGCAGATCATAATTGTCAAACGGTGCCGCATCTACGCGCATCGGCACGGTGTAATGCAGGCTTGATGTTTTCTCGAGGATATTCACATTCGGCGCACGGCCCAGCAGGGAAACCGTCTTCGGATCCACCCGGTCAATCGCCTGCACATCCCCGGACAGCAGGGCATTCTGACGCGCGGTCGGGTCGATCACTGTCAGGAATTCGACCTCATCAAAATGGGCACGATCAGATTTGAAGTAATTCTCAAACCGCCGCCCTTTGGTGCGCACGCCGGGTTCAAACACCTCAACCACATAACCGCCGGTGCCAATGCCGCCCTGCGGATCAATCAGCGCGCCGTCTTTGGATGGCAGAATGATCAGGTGGTAATCGGACAGAATGAATGGGAAGTCGGCATTTGCGCCTTCCAACACGAAAACAACGCTGTTGCCCTCTGCCCGCATTTCCTTGATCTGTGAGACCAGCCCGTTCACCGCAGATGTCGATCCTTCACCACGGTGGTGATCAATGGTCGCAATCACGTCAGCCGGGGTCAGGGTCTGACCATTATGGAATTCCACACCTGCGCGCAGGTTAAACACCCAGGTCGTCGCATCGTCAGACGCATAGCTTTCAGCCAGTTCCGGCTGCAGATTGCCGCTGGCATCCACTTCAACCAGGTTGTTGCCATACAGATAGGCGGTCGCCGTATTGATCGTGCCCTCATAGGTCGCCGGATCCAGCGTATCGGTCGTCGACCCGCTGCCAAAAGCAATACGGAAACTGCCGCCGCGTTTCGGTTCATCCGCCCGCGCAGCACCGGTCATGCTGAAGCTTGCCGGCACGATCAGGCCAGTTGCAAGCGCGGTGGATACAAACCCGCGCCGTGAAATCCCGCCATTTGGTTTCTTATGAATTGTCATTGTCGTCCTCCACTGTTGTTTATGATCACAACAGCCAGGGGATGTCGGATCAGACCGGCCCTGCGCGCGCCTCCTCCCAAAGGGCACAGGGGGACAGTCTGACTGTCATCCTCCGGTTGCCAGAGGATTTCCCGCGAAAGCCATTTCAGACAAACAAAGAAAACATGGTCCGAGACATGGATTTATTTGCCCATCCCCAGCAGCCTTTAGAAATGTCGGGCGAAATCCATACGTTCATGCAGGACACGCAGCACTTCAATCTGCGCATTCGCACCGGTCCGGTAAAACACAATATGGCGGTTACAACGCGTGCTGAACAATCCTTCCCGGATCTCAGACCGCGCCCGCCCCGCAACCTCGCCAGAAGCAATCTGTTCAAACAGATGCGCAAGCGCGCCAAGATAACTGTTCCGCTGCGCAACACCCCAGGTCTCCTGGGTATACCGACCAATGTCCATCAGATCACTGCGGGCCAGTAGCGTAATCTGCAGATCAGGCATCCGGTTTCATTTCGCGATCAAGCTCGCTCAGAATACCCTGCAGATCAAAAGGCACCGCAGCCCCCTGTTCCGCCTGTTGCCAGGCCGGATCAATCTCGGCACGCAGACGTTCCCGTTTCAACACATTGGTTTCTTCCAGCGCAATCTGGCGGCGCAACGCCTCGCGGATCACCTCAGAGGCATTGTTATAAAGCCCCGATGATACTTTCTCACGCACATAGTCATCCAGGCGGTCTGTCAGGGAAATATGCATTGGCGTCTCCGTCTTTGCGTTGATCATACAAAGAATGACAATCTTTGTAAATCAGCCCTCATGCAGGATCTGCAACCGGAACCCAGGCCCAAATTCGGCTTCGATCGCCTCATGCAACATCTGATCCAGATGCGTCAGGATATACTGGCTGGAAAACCGGTTCTGCGCTTTCAGACAAATCACCCTGCCCTCGCCCGATAAGAACTGCAACTTTGAAAACCAGCTGGTCCATAGCTGCGGCTGCAATTCCTTCAGACGCCGCGCCACCTGTCGCCATCTGCCGCGCGGGGACTGATCTGCGGTCTCTGTGTTCTCTTCCGGCAGCGGTTCATCCACAGGAACAGGCGCGAAATTCACCTGGACCACTTTTGGCGTTTCTGGCTGGGCCTGCTGTCGCGGATCACTTTCCTGCATCCGTTCCACAAAATCCGGACCAACCGCATCCCAATGGGGCTGAGACAGGCGATAGATCTCTGGCAGGTTCAGACGATAGGCCCCGACCCTGCCCCGCACACCCTGCCGTTTGCAGATCAGAATCTTGGCATCCAGACAGCGTTTGATTTCACGTTTCACCGTGCGTTCATTCAGGTTCCACATCCGGGCGATATCGCGTTGACCAACCGTCAGTTCATCCTGGGTCCAGTTGTATCTGGCTGTGATCAATGCAGTGAGACGGATCATAGTTGCCTGAAGCCCGGGGCTGCCATGAAGCCCGGTTACTGTTAAAGCTGTTAACAGGTCATACTTTAAGGAACCGGCATTTAAGCCAGTGTATCGTTTCGTTTGCATGGACTCTACCGCTCAATCTGTTTCGGATCTTTTGTCCGATTCTGCTGTAATCTGATTGAGGCATGTTTTCCCGTAATTTGTCAACAGAAGGGAGAATACGGGAAAACTCACTTTTCAAAAGAAATAAAGATTGAATCAGGTTTAATGGTTAAGGGGGACAGCCTAGTGTCACCTTATTCCCTGTTCTGTGTCACCCTATTTTGTCTCAGATACCTGTATTAGTCACCTTAATTTTCCTGAACCATCCCGATTTTCCTGGAAAAATACCGAAAAAGTAAAAAAACGCGATTTTACAAAATGAGTTTTGCTATATCTGCCTTTTCCCGTTATTCAGGATGTGAGGAAGAAAAACAAGAGTAGATTAAATGCGAGACCATACAGACCTTCAGAATATGAATGAACGCAGTCTCACCCAACAGGCTGCTGTTCGCCGCTCGACCTTCAGCCCGGGTGAGGTTAAAGCACTGCGTCCCTTCTCTATCTGGGAAATCAGCCAGTTCATGTTTGATGTCCCCGCCGATACCTTGCGCAAAAAGCTGGCGGATGATCCCTCCCTGCCCCAGGGCGAAACCGAAGATGATGGCCGTCAGCGCTGGTTCAGCCTGGAAGAGATCAACGAACTTCGCCGCCGTCTCCGTTTCCGCGGCAAATCCCTGCAACCCGAACGCCCCAAAGGTCGCGCGATGCGGGTTGCGGTTTCTAACTTTAAAGGTGGTGTTGGTAAAACCGTGGTGGCCCAGCATCTGGCAAACGCCGCAGCCCTGGATGGCTACCGCGTGCTGTGCATTGACTTTGACCCGCAGGCGACCCTGACCCATTCCATGGGCATCACTGAGGTGAAGGAATGGAACACGGTCTGGGGCATTATGTGCCGCGATCTCTGCCGCGAAGCCGACCGGATCACCGCCACTTATGACGATCCGGATGAATGCCCCTACCCTTCTGCGGATGAGCTGCCGGAAGATGTGCAGTCCATCGGATCACAGCGGTTTCAGGATTTCATCCAGCCGACTTGCTGGCCGACCATCGACATTATCCCGTCCTGCGCCAATGCGGCGTTTGTGGAATTTGCTTCTGCGCAATACCGGTCCATGCACAAAGCCTGGAGCTTCTTTGGCTGCGTCGCCCGTTACCTCGATGAACTGCCCGATGACCAATATGACATCATCATTTTCGATTGCCCGCCTGCGATTGGCTATCAGTCCCTGAACGCAGCCTTTGCGTCTGACATTCTCTATATCCCGTCAGGCCCCGGCTATTGGGAATATGATTCAACCACCAGCTATCTGGGGCAACTTGGCGATGCCATGGCGGATATTTCCGAAGGGTTTGCAAGCCTGGCTGAGGACGCAGGTTTAAATCTGCCGAAACATTTCCATGACATCCGTATTCTCATGACCCGTTTTGAAAACACCAATCCGCTGCACAGCGCGATGATGGATGCGTTCAGAAATGTCTTTGGCGCGGATGTCTGCCAGAACCCGATTGAAATGACCCGTGCGGTTGAACAATCGGGTCGTTTTCAGATGTCCGTTTATGAACAGGACTATCGTCAGATGACGCGGGAAACCTGGAAACGGGCACGCCAGAGTTTCGATCGCGCCTATGATGAATTCCTGCAAACCGTTCTGCCGGCCTGGCGGAATGAGAGCAGCAAAAAGGAGGTATGATAAATGTCTTCAGGTAATAAATTCGGTTTTGGTCCGCTTGATGCAGATCCGGCGGCAGGCAAACGTAAACGGTCCGTCGGGCCTATGGGGGCTGCGGTGCGTGAGGCGGCGGAAAGCCTTCAGGAAGCGACCGAAGCAAAAGTTGAACAACGCCGTCAGAACGCCCAGGACGCCAAAGATTTCCGCGCGGCCCAGGACGAAGGGCGTCTGCTGGTTGATATCCCGCTGGAAGAAATCGAGACATCTGATCTGCCGCGCGATCGCCTGGAACTTGAGGCCGTCGCGGCATCGGATGAGATGGAAGAGCTGAAATCTTCGATCCAGCAACGCGGGCAGAAAGAACCGGTCGAAGTCTATCTGGACGACGCTGGCCGCTATCAGTTGAAGAAAGGCTGGCGGCGGTTTACGGCGCTTAGCCAATTGCGCGCAGAAACCGGTGAAGATCGTTTTGCCAGCATTATCGCGCGCGTCGAAAAAGGGCAGGGTGCGCGGCTGGATCGCTACGTGGATATGGTCGAAGAAAACGTCGTGCGCGAAGACCTGACCTTCGCGGAAATGGCGCAGGTTGCGATTACCGCCGCGGCGGATCCGGCGATTGATGAGATTGATCCCGACGCCATGGTGCCGCGTCTTTACGGATCTCTGCATAAGATGAAACGATCTTACATCCGCAGTTTTGTCTTCCTGTTGTGTGCCCTGGGCGATGATCTGAAATGGCCAAAAGACGTGGCGCGCAATCTGGGTGTGGATGTGGCCCGCGCTTTGAAGAATGTCGAAGGGGCAGCTGCCCTGCGTACGGATCTGGCCGTTGCACCGGATCGCGGCGCACAAAATGATATCCTGGCGAAGTTTGTTGAAGCCTCAAAAAAGAAACCTGCAGCGGATAAACCCGCCGCCGCACCGCGTGAGAAATTCGAATTTCATGTGGGCAATATGAAGGTCACAGCGCGCAAGGGTGAATGCCGGATTGTCAGCCCGGATGATTTCGCCTCTGTCCCGCGGGCGCAGCTTGAAAAAGCGATCCGCGCCTTTGAAGAGGCATTGGGAAAAGGTAACCCACGGGTTACCTCGCTCTGATCTGACAGGCAGATGAACGACTTTAAAGGGTAACCCACGGGTTACCTTTTTTTGTCTGGGGCGGAAATTTACTGCAAGACAGACGGCATGGTAACCCATGGGTTACCTTATTGATCCAGGTTTCCGCATTCTCAGGCGAAAATCATCTAAGCTACTGATTGAAATGTATAATATCATAACGATAATGTAGAGAAACGAAGTGCATGACCGTCCCTGAACGCCTTCTGACCTGCAACGACATGGAAGAAATTATTGTAACGGGGAAGAACTTCTTGCGCCTGATGCGGCGTAAGATCAGAGATAACCCATGGTAAAGAATGTGGTTGTCAAAGAGGTGTGTGATGACGCTCAAACAGGAACTTGCAGCGCTGCTGGGGCCGAAGGGCTGGATGACAGAGGATGTGGAAGCCTTCCAGACGGACTGGCTGAAACTGCAATCTCACGCGCCATTGGGTGTGGCGCGCCCGGCGAATACGGCTGA
>NZ_JADCKQ010000015.1 GCF_016123485.1 Halocynthiibacter styelae
CGTATTTATCTAGAGGAATTGAGCCTTCCCGGCCTAAACAACATTGGGCCGGGAGCCGTTGCGAAACAGCAGGCGTGATGGAAGCACCCCATTGCACAGAAACCCATATCCTACAGTGACAAGTTAAAGCAGCGGCGGTTGAATGGTCGATGAGCCAGGCGCTACAAAAAGGCAGCGTAGCAAAAGAGATGGGGGTGGTGGTATACAGCTGAAGACAGGTCCTGTCGCAGTTAGGTTCCGGTCTCTTTTGAGCAATGTTTGCTATTCAAAGATTGAGAATGGCAGCGAGATATACACTCGAATTCCGGCGTGATGCAGTGTGGATGACGGCGATCAGTGGTGTACGCGGCCTCAATTTTCATTGGATTCAGGGGCGGGTTTTCAACGCTGAACAAATGGGTCCAAAAGCATCAACATGATGATCTGATATCAGGACCACATGAAAATGTGGAAAAGGAGAACACGCAGTTTCGTCAAGAAGTGCGCCTTTTGCACGAGGGGAGGGATATGCCAAATACTTGACCAAATTCAGCATTCTGTGAACCTGTGTAAACAAGCAGGTCACTGAGCATGAAAAATGCAGTTGTCATTTCACGCATGCACAAAGCGGCAATAACGCGTGCAGTCTGAAATGGAACATGCCTGCGTTGCAAGTTATGTGGCGAGGTAGGCTTTCTCATAGCGTAAAGTTATAGGCAATTGAACTCAGGCATAATTGCTGTAAGTGTTACTCAGGTATTTCAAAACAGGGGCTGGAGTATGACAGCCAACTCAACGAACCAGGTCGAGGCTGCGCAGGTTCGCAAGGGGATTCGGCGACCGGCGCAAAGAACGCGTATACAGCGCCGGCATAAAATGCTGATCTGGTCTTTCCTGTTGATTGTTCAGTTGCCGGTCAGCTTGATTGCGCTCTATCTAGGGGGGCTCGCAACACCTCAGTTCAGCTCCTCAATGTCATTCTCCGTACGCTCTGAGGAATTTGCAAATCCGTTTGATGCATTATCTGGTCTTGGTGAGTTGTCATCGGGTACAACTTCTGATGCGCAGATCGTATTTGATTTTATTCGGAGCCAGAAGATCGTTCGGACATTGGAAGAAGAGATAGGATTGCGCGCCGTCTACGCTGCACCGGAACATGATCCGGTGTTCACTATTGCCGATAATGTTTCTGTGGAAGAACTGGTGCAGCACTGGAACCGTATGGTGCAAGTGAACCTGGATAAGGGAAGTGGTATCGTTCGTGTTCAGGCTTTTGCTTTTGATCCAGAGGGCGCAAGGCATATCAATGAGCGTATTTTGCTGCAATCACAGAGCCTTGTGGACCAACTGAGCTTTCTTGCCCGCCAGGATGCGATCAGATATGCAGAGGCTGACCTTGAAAGTGCTCGTGAACGCCTGAAAACCGCGCGTCAGGGCTTGAGCGAATTCCGCTCAGCAGCCCGTGTAATTGACCCTACAATTGCAGTGCAAAGTCAGGGCGGGATATCAGCGGCTTTGCAGCAGCAACTGGCGAACGCCTGGATTGAGCTTGATCTTCTGACTGCCGCGACGACACGTGAGGATAGCCCGCGGCTTGCGCAGTTGCGCCGGCGGGTTTCCGCAATTGAAAGCCGCCTCGAGGAAGAACGACAGGCTTTATCGGGAAACGCGAACAGTGGCATGGTCGAGATTGTCGGGCGTTTTGAAGCGCTGCTTGTCGAACGCGAATTTGCCGAGCAGGCCTTTGTTGCGGCGGCGGCTGCTTTCGATGTTGCACGGGCAGAGGCCGGACGGCGCACCAAATATCTTGCTGTCCATATCGAGCCGACATTACCTGACACAGCGCTTTATCCGCGTTCCCTGATGATCATACTGGTGTCGTTTGCTTTGTTGCTTCTGGGCTGGGCTGTTACGATTATGGTGGCATACTCAATTCGTGACCGAGGATGATCTGTTGTGATTGTTCTGAGAAACGAACCAATAAGTTTCTCCTTAGTGGGCGGATGAAATATGTAACGCGGCAGATCAATGCAACATCTACCGCGCGTGTTCTGTTGCACTTCGCATGCAAAATGTACCGAGGAGCTGAATGACCGCCTGTTTCAATCCGGATTGATTGTCTGCGGGTATTTGCGCACGTGAGAAATTTACCTCTGTAAGCATGTATCTGGCCTGGAAAACAGGTTATGTAACCTGAACTGCTGCGTTCGAAATATACAAGCGTGGCTCGTATGTGATTTTGGCAGATATTTGAATGAATAAGATGAATTTTCAATCTGATCCTTCCCCACGACTGGGGCGCCATATCCTGGCGGACTTTTATCAGGCGCGGTATCTGAGTTCTCCGGGGTCGGTCGCGCAGCTTTTGTCTGACGCGGCTGCTTCGGCGGATGCCACTGTGCTGGATCTGAAGTTACATGATTTTGGCGAAGGGTTCGGATACACAGGCTTTGCCTTGCTCGCTGAATCCCATATTTCGGTGCACACATGGCCGGAACACGATTATGTCGCGATTGATATTTTTATGTGCGGACAGTCGGATGCCGAAAAGGCTCTCTCCGTTCTCAAGGCGTATTTTGCCCCGGGTGAAGAACGCATCCAGATCCTTGATCGCGGGCAGGTGCCGCAGGTGGCGGATCAGAAAGCCCCGGTCTGATGCAGGATTTGCGGCGGCTTCGGGTGACGCCTTTTCTGTGTCTGGCGATACTTTGGGTCTGGTTTCAGGCCGGACCACTGACAGATGCGGCGCAACTACAGAACTTTCAGGACAGCCTGGGCGCGGTTCTGCGGCATGGCAGCCTGTCACATATGCTGATGAATCTGGGATTGATCGCTGTGGCGGGGGCGGTGACAGAACGTGATATCGGGGCATTGCGTAGCGCAGGTCTGGCGCTGGCCTGTGTCGTATTGGGATCTCTTGCGCAGTTCCTGATCACAGGCCCGGATTTTCTGGGAATATCGGCGGCGGCATACGGGTTTCTAGCTTACGCAATTCTACATAGCACCCCCACGGAAAAATTGGTGCAGACCTGGGTGCTGATCCTGATGTTTCTGGCGCTGGAAGTCTGGTTTCAATCAGATCAACTTGCAATATACACACATATAACATCCATTCTGATTGGCGGAGGATATGCCATGTTCGGATCTCTTTTTGGCGGCAAGGAACCGGTTCTGAAACCGATGCAGATGACGCATCTTTCTGCGGTCATCGCGATCATTGATGAAACAGATGATGACGACGCGCGCGAAGCAGAAAGCACCCTGCTTGAAGAAGGCTTTGACGGAATGTTTGTCCTGCAACAGCGTGGACAGGTTCTTGGCGTGACCGGATATTATCTTGACGAACAGGTGCCCGATATTGCCTGGCTGTCCTGGACCTATCTGACAAAAAGCCATACTGGCGAAGGGTATGGCAGCCAGATGATGAACAATCTGCTGGGCAAACTGAAAGACCAGGGTGTACGTAAACTGTTTATTGCCACCAGTGATTATGATGACTTCGGCAAACAGCTTTATGCTGATGCGCACCGGATGTATGAGGATTTCGGTGCAGAAGTTGAACTGAAGATCCCGCAGTTTCACGGCACACGCGAAGCAAAGATCATCTATGGGCTGAACAATCCTGAATTTGTGCCGGGGCCGGCTGAGGCGGCATCACAGAAAACCGGCCTGCGCATTCGCGATGGTGCGCCTGAGGCGGAATCAGATCGTGTCATCGGGCTTGTCTGGCGTGAGACAGACGAAGGTTTGAGCGGGATGGAAGACGCTTTGCAGGATGCCCGCCGTCAATACGCCAAACAGGTGTCGCTGGCGGTGCCGTCTGATCTTTCAGAGGCAAATAGTGACGCACTGGCTGCACATGGGTTTGAAAAAACCGGTGCGCTGAAAGATTATTATGCACCGGGCTTGCATCAGGACTGGTGGATATGTTCTTTGGCAAATAAATAGAATACAGATTTTGAAAGTAAGGATTCACACATGTTCGGACAACTTAAAGGCCTCGTAATTCTGGGTGTCGTTGGCTTCATTCTTTACAGCGTTTTCCTTGGCGGAAAATCAGAACAAACAGCAGATCTTGGTCAGGTTCTTGATCGTACAGAATTTGCCCTGGTGAACTACCAGGGGTACCTTGAAACAAACAGCTTTGACTCTGTCGCTGAAGAGCAAATGACAGAATTTACCGGCTATTATACCGATGTTCTGAATGCGGATCCGCGCTTTTATGGCACATCCCTGGGCCTGACGGTTCAGAACGATGCGACATTCCTTGGATATGCGGATGACAACGGCAACCGCGTTCAGGATGAAGGCGAAGGTAAAGTGTTCACCGTCGAAATCGACGAAGCAAACAACCGTCTGATCGCAACGGATGTGGCTGGCAACTCTTCCGGTCTGCGGTTCTCCGGTACAGGTTTTCTGACAGGTATGCTGCTGGGCAATCTTCTTGGCCGTCAGCGTGCTGCAGGGGTGACCCCGAACAGCTTTAACAACCGCAACGTCACACCGCGCAGCCAGTATCAGGCACCGCGCAGTGCCCGTTCCGGTGGCCCACGCGCGGGCAAATAAGCCGACGCAAATACCAACACAAAGCCCGGCCGCGAACTGCGCCGGGCTTTCTTATTTCTGCAAATAAATCTGAGGCAGGGGCATGTCCCGGGAAAATGAAATAAATTATCAGGATCTGCCTGCACGACAGGCTACCATTCTGCTGATCTCCATTATGGTCGTTGCACTTTGCGGCATTGTATATGAGCTGATCATCGGCACGGTTTCGAGCTATCTGATGGGCAATTCTGTTTATCAGTTCTCGCTGACCATCGGTTTTTTCATGTTTGCCATGGGCGTTGGATCCTATGTGTCGCGCTTTATCATGGGCAATCTGATCGCGGCCTTCGTCTATGTTGAACTGATCCTCGCTCTGGTCGGGGGGCTATGCAGCATTGCTTTGTTTATGCTTTTTCCATTTGCCCCGTGGCTTTACACCACCGGCATGTTCACCTTTATCTCGCTGATCGGGTTTCTGGTTGGTCTGGAAATCCCGCTGCTGACGCGGGTTCTGTCTGACCGATCCACCACGCGCGAATCTATCGCAGATGTTCTGTCGCTCGACTATATCGGTGCCCTGATCGGATCGGTTGCTTTCCCGATGCTGTTGCTGCCGTCGCTTGGCCTGATCACCTCGTCTTTCGCGATTGGCCTGATCAACGCCACCGTAGCGTTGCTGAATGTGTTCTGGCTGCGCGATCATTTTGTTGCCCCACGCCGGATGCTGGCACTGACATGTGGGGCGATCCTGTTGTTGTTCGGGCTGACACTTCTGGCATCCCGCATCACGGCCTATGCCCAGGATCATCTGTATTTCGATCAGGTGGTCTGGCGCAGTCAGTCCCCCTATCAATCGCTGGTCGTCACCAACACCTGGCAGAAAAACGATGTGCGCCTGTTCATTGATGGCCACCTGCAATTCGCCGAAACGGATGAATATCGCTATCACGAAGCCCTGGTGCATCCGGTGATGTCCTGGGGGGACCGCCCGGCAGAGAACATCCTGGTGCTGGGCGGCGGCGATGGTCTGGCGATCCGTGAAATCCTGAAATACCCGGACGTGCAGCGTATTGATCTGGTGGATCTAGATCCTGAAATGACCGAACTTGGCCGGGAATTTGCTCCGGTTGTCCGACTGAATGGTGGCAGTATGTCATCTGAAAAGGTCCATGTGTTTAATCAGGATGCGTTCCTTTTCGTGAAAGAAACCAATCAGACATATGACCGGATCATCATTGATTTCCCCGATCCCCATAACGAAGCCCTGGCCAAGCTTTATTCCGTGGAATTCTACGCCATGGTCGCTGCGATTCTCGATGATGACGGCACGATTGTATCCCAAAGCTCTTCCCCATTCTTCGCCCCGCATTCCTACTGGACAGTGGCGGAAACCCTGAAAGAACGCTTCCCCGAAGTCATCAGCTATCAGACGGGCATTCCGTCCTTTGGGATCTGGGGGTTCCACATGGCGTCCGCACAGGCCGGGCAACAGGTGCAGGATTTCCCCGAAGGGCTTAGATCCCTGACCAGCGCCAGTTTCAGCGCCAGCCGTGTTTTTACATCTGACCTTCTGCCGCGTCGTGACCTTGGGGTGAATTCCATTTTCAACCCGACGATCTATGAAGAATATGCACGCGACATCAAAACCTACTAAAGGTCCTGCCGCACCAGATCCTGGATATGGATCGCAACAATCGGTTCGCCCAGCTGCCGACGTGCCGTTTCCAGCAACGCATTGCGCAGCAATGTCATTTTATTGGTATCGGTAAACGCCCCGTTAAACCCGCCGATATTGGCATGATTGAACATGACCTGCAGAAAAGCGTCGCGCAGTTTCGGTTGCTGTCGAAAGACTTCCTCTGTGTTTCCGGGCAGCACTTCGACGTTTAGCGACATAACAACCAGGGCAACAATTTTGTCGTCTTCAACGACGGAAACCACGAACTGATTGGAAAAGCGCACAAACTCATTCTGGGTGGAATCTGTGACCTCTTCTTCAGCCGGCTCAGCCTCTGTTTCCTCAGCCATCATGTCGTTCCCCGGGCCGCAGGGGTGGATTTCCATTGGGGGGGGCGGTGGGGGGCGCAAAGCAACCCCTGCACCAATGCCAATACCGGTGCCCACCAGGGCAAGAAGGACAGGTAAAAGTTTTCCCAACATCAGAATCTCCGTTGATCAGAACGGCAGGATGACGTCAGCAATCTGCTGGCCAATCCGCGGTTGCTGAACATCCGAAATTTGTCCACGTCCGCCGTAAGAAATCCGGGCTGACGCGATTTTGTCATAGGTGATCTCATTCTGACGCGAGATATCTTCAGGCCGTACATAGCCCGATACCAGCAATTCGCGCAGTTCAAAATTCACCCGTACTTCCTGCGATCCCTGAAGGGCCAGAACCCCATTGGGCAGAACCTCAACCACAGTGGCCGCAACGCGCAGTTCAAGCTTTTCATTCCGGCTGACGGTGCCGCTGCCGGCGGACGCACTGGATGAATTTGTCTGAATCAGCGGATCAACCGTCGCCCCGGCGGGCAGACCTTCTGCGATGCGTTGCGGAATGCCCAGAAGCTGCGGAACGCCCATGCTTTCATTCCCTGATCGCGAACGGTTGGTGGCATTGGAAATTTCGGCCTTATCGTCGATTTCGATCACGACCGTCAGAATATCGCCACGGACCGCAGCCCGTCTGTCGCCCAGCAAAGATCCCCGGTTGCGCGTCCATAACGATGCCCCATCTGTGGCCTGTTCAGGCGTGATCGAAACGGGCAGGCCCGGCGTCACCATTGCGGCCTGTTCTGCGCCGCCCTCTGGTGGGATAAAGGCCGGTGCGCGCCCGACATTTTCCAGACGAGAACAGGCCATAAGTGACAAGAGAGACAGCAAAGTCAGGCATAAACGTATCATCGGGTTTCCTTATTAATTCTGAACAAGCACAGACCCATCAGCCATGGCACGACCACTGACGGTGGTGCGGGAGGACAGGTTCATAATGCGGACAAATTCACCGGGGGCGGCGCGATCAAGCGCGCGACCTTCCGTTGTAATCAAAAGACCCGCTGAACTGTAAATCAGCGGCACAACCTGATTGCGTTGCACAACAGTCGCGGGGCCGACATCACCTGGCCGGATCGGACGCCCGGCATATAGCGTAACCCGTGTTTCCAAGCCTTCCACATCGCTGACCTGTGTGAAACTGCCGGTGGCGGTTCCTTCAGACACGATCAGATCAGATGCATGCAGAATGGTCTGGCTGCGGATGGTGCGGGCGGCGATCAGGGTTTCAGCAAGGGCGGATTCCCACATGAAGAACCACAGGGATGATATGAAAATAAGATGTTTCATCAGCGGATCTGCGTGGTTGCGCCAAGCATCTGATCGGCGGCGGTGATGACTTTGGCGTTCAGTTCATACCCGCGCTGGGCTTCGATCAGTTCGGTCACTTCGCGCACCGCATCCACAGAGCTGTCCTCAAGATAGCCTTGCCGCAACGTGCCCAGCCCATCGACACCGGGCGTTCCCACCGTTGCGGGGCCGGATGCCGGAGTTTCCAGGAACAGGTTTGACCCAATCGCTTCCAACCCTTTGGAGTTGGTGAAATTTGCCAGCGTCAATGTACCGATCTGTTGTGCCTGAACCTGGCCGGTGAAATAGGCGTAAACTTCGCCTTCGGCGTTGATGGAGATGCTGCGCGCATCTGTGGGGATCGTGATGTCAGGCACCACGGGATAACCGTCTGATGTCACAATCTGCCCTTCACCGCTGCGCTTTAACCCGCCGTCACGCGTATAAGCAGAGGCCCCATCCGGCATGGTGACCTCAAGATATCCGTTGCCTTCAATCGCAAGATCCAGATCATTGCCGGTGGCTGAAAGTGAACCCTGTGCCAACTGCACCGAAACCGATGTTGGCCGCACCCCCAGGCCCAGCTGCACGCCCGTCGGGACGACCGTACCATCGGCGGCATTGATCGTGCCGGGGCGGGTCATCTGTTGATAGTGCAGATCGGCAAATTCCGCCCGCCGCGCGTTGTAACCCGTTGTGTTCATATTCGCGAGGTTCTGGGAAATCGTTTCAACCCGCATTTGCTGGGCGCTCATGCCCGTTGCGGCTATTTTCAGTGCGCGCATATCCGTCCCTCCTTATGATGCACCCAGCGTGCGCATGACGCTGCGAATGCGTTCGTCTTCCTGATCTATAAAGCCCTGGCCCAGTTCGTAAGCGCGCTGCACTTCGATCATCCGGGTGATTTCGGCCACAGGATCCACGTTCGAATTTTCAATGAACCCCTGCACAATCGCGCTGCCTTCCACCGGCAGAACGCCTGCCTCTGAAATAAAACGCACGCCGTCTTCGCGCTGCATCAGGTTCGGATCAACAGGCTGATACAGGCCAATCTGCGCAAGCGGCGTATCCCCAGCTGACAATGTGCCATCCGCCGCCAGACTAATTGTGTCGGCGTCAGGTGGCACAAAAACCGGCGCGCCGCCATTATCCAGCAGGCGATAGCCTTCGGGCGTGACCAGTTCGCCTTCCGCACTGGGGGTGAAATTGCCCGCGCGGCTTAACCGATCGCCCGCCGGGGTTTCGATCAGGAAAAACCCCGGGCCTTCAATCGCAAAATCAAAAGTCCCATTGGTCTGGGTCAGTGTGCCCTGTAACATGGATGTATTATGTGCGCTGGCGGTTGCCATCGACAGGCTGTCGCTTTCACCGTCCAGCCGTTTGATATGTTCTGCAAAAATCAGACCTTCCCGGCGATAACCGCTTGTCGACATATTGGCCAGGTTATTGGCCACGGTCTGCATTTCGCGCATTAAACCGGATTGCCGGGTGAGGGTGGTATAGCCTGCGTTATCCATCTTAACCTCCTGATATCAGAGGGATGATCTGACCCTGAAAAAAGCTGACCAGGGTTTTCGACATGAAGTTCATCGAGGCCCAGAACACGATGACAATCGCCAGAAGCTTTGGCACAAATGTCAGGGTCATTTCCTGCACCGATGTCAGTGCCTGGAATAGTCCGACGATCAGGCCCGCGATCAGGGCCACGGCCAGGATCGGGGTTGACGTGATCACCGCGACCCAAAGGCCCTGGCGCAGAACATCGAAGAAGACAGCTTCGCTCATAACACGCCCCTTACACCGGCATCCGCAGGATTTCCTGGTAAGCTTCAACCACTTTGTCCCGCACGGTCACGGCGGTTTCCACCGCAAGTTCCGTCTGGGCCAGCGCCTGAACCAATGCGTGGGAATCTGCCCCGCCGGTCATGGCGGCCTTTGCAGTTTCTTCACCCTGTCGCAGGGTTTGTGCGAAATCTCCGGCCAGTTGGCCAAAGCCTGACGCCGCTTCCTCTGCCCCCGTTTTAGGGGCAGTGGCCGGACGTGTTGCCGCATATTGCTGCGCGGCGAGTGTGGAACGGATATCCATTCTTCTCTCCTTTACCGGCGCAGAAGCTGAAGCAGGCTGGACGACATTTGCCGCGCCTGATCAAACATTTTGAGGTTCGCCTCATAGCTGCGCTGTGCTTCGCGCGCATCTGCGATTTCGACCACCAGATCGACATTCGATCCATCATAATGGCCACTTTCATCAGCGAGCGGGTGAGACGGATCAAAGATCTGCTCTGGCGCGCTGCGGTCCAGTTGCACTGGACCTGTCTGCACCTGTCCGGTGCGTGCCCCCTGGGACAGAACTTCTTCGAAGTTCACGGTTTTCCGGTGAAATCCCGGGGTATCTGCATTTGCTATATTCTCTGACACATGGCGCAGGCGGGTGGATTGTGCCTTCATGCCGCTTGCGGACAGGGCCAGAGTATCGCTGAAATCAGTCATCATGTGTTCCTATCGGCCAATGGCTGTGCGCAAGATGTTCAGGGAAGAACTGTAAACCGTCAGTGCTTTGTCATGCTGGCGTTTCACATCAGTCGCGATCAGCATTTCCTGTTCCAGGGAAACAGTGTTGCCATTGGGGCTTTCTGTTCCCGGATCCTGGCGGATCTGCAGCGGCACCGAATATGCAGTTTCGCCCGGCAGAAAATGCCCGGGTCGGGTGCTGCGCAGGCCATCACTGGTCTGGTTCTGATATGTGTCACTGAAAGAGGTAACATCCCGTGCCTTATACCCGGGGGTATCGGCGTTCGCGATGTTCTGCGCCACGGCACTCTGGCGCGTGGCGGCGTGTCGGGCCATGGCATCGGCCATGTTGAAGATTTCTATCTTATTAAGCATCGGGGCTTCTCCCACGTGCGGTTTCAACCAAGATTTAACCCTGATTCCTTTAGAAATGGTTTCAATCGATATGAACGCAGTGAAAGCAGCCCATGACAGAGACCGTGAACACCAGACCAGATCACAAGGCAGGGCTGAGAAACCTGTTGGCCGAATTCGCAACTCTCAGGGCGACACAGCCCGTCGGTAGGATCACGGAAGTTTTCGGAAACACGCTTTCTGTCAAAGGGTTGTCTTATAAGGCAGGGCTTGGGGATCAGGTCTGCATTCACTGTTCCAGCGGGATTGTGTCCGGGGGCGAAGTGCTGCAGCTGAACCGGGAAGTTCTGACGATTATGCCGGATCAGAATCTGGAAGGGGTCGCCATTGGGGACGAAGTCATCCTGACCGGCCAGAACACGATTGCACCAGATAACAGCTGGATCGGCCATGTGATTGATCCCTTTGGTCGTGCAATTGACGGATCTTTTCTGATGCGGGGTGTGAACGAATACCCTTTGCATGGAAAACCCCCGCTTGCCACCGAACGGCGCGGTTTTGGGGAACGTCTTGAAACGGGTACCGCTGTGTTTAATACGTTGCTGCCCATTGTGCGGGGTCAGCGGATTGGTCTTTTTGCGGGTTCGGGCGTGGGTAAATCTACCTTGCTGGCGAAGCTCGCACGCAACGTGCAGGCCGATATTGTGGTGATCGCCCTGATCGGTGAACGTGGTCGCGAAGTCCGGGAATTTGTTGAAAATGTGCTGGGGCCAGAAGGCATGGCGCGGGCGGTTGTTGTGGCCGCGACGTCCGATCAGTCACCGCTTGTGCGCCGCCAATGTGCACTGACTGCGATGAGTGTTGCAGAAAATTTCCGGGATCAGGGGCAACATGTATTACTGCTTGCAGATTCCATCACGCGGTTTGCCGAAGCCCATCGCGAAATTGCCCTTGCGTCAGGTGAACCAGCTTCTTTGCGGGGTTTTCCTCCGTCGACAAGCCATATGATTATGTCTCTCTGCGAACGTGCCGGGCCTAGTGGCGAAAACGGGGGCGACATCACGGGTGTATTTTCCGTCCTTGTGGCCGGATCAGATATGGATGAACCGATTGCAGATATTTTGCGGGGCGTGCTTGACGGGCATGTCGTGCTGGATCGTCAGATTGCTGAACGCGGACGGTTTCCGGCGGTAGATCTGTTGCGGTCTGTGTCCCGCAGTCTGCCCGGTGCCGCAAGTGATGCGGAAAATACACTGATCACCCGTGCACGCCGATTGCTTGGGGCTTATGACAGGGCGGAAATGATGATTCAGTCCGGGCTATATCTTGCCGGGTCAGATCCGGTTGTTGATGCCGCCATTCGGGTCTGGCCGGGCCTTGATCGGTTTTTGTCAGAAGATGACACTGGCCGCTGTGCGGATAGCTTTGCACGGCTTGAACAGGTTCTGGCAGCAGAAGGCGGAACCTGAAATATTTATCCTGACTGTAGCAACGTCAGGGCCGTCTGGCTGGCTGATGTCTGAGCATTGAAGTTCTGTGCCTCGGATCGGATCAGGAAGTTCCGGATCAGTTTTTCCCGCATCTCAGGCTGATTGAATTGTTCAATGCTGTCAGTCCCAAAATCCCGTATTGCCCTGTCACGGTACACTTCCAGCTGTCTGTCCAGATCCAGGGCTGCGAAACTTGCAGGCATCCCGAAAGCTGTATCAAACACCTGCCTTAGCGGCGCATTGCCCATCACGGTATACCACTTTGCTGTATCCGATATGCTTCTGTCAGAAAGAACCTGCAAATCACGTTCCGCACCCAACGCAAGACGCATATCTGCGTTTTGATCCCCTACCGCGATTTCAAACCGATTGTTCTGGAAAGCCGTCGTAATTTCCGTCGGAAAGTCGGACAGCTGGGTGCGCGGCACGTCAAAATCGCCAAATCCGAAAGCCTGGGCGAATTCAAGATACCGTTTGTCGGCCAGCCTGTTTGCAAGGCTTGCGGTATCCAGTGTGTCGCTTTCCAGGATCTGTTGAATAAAAGCTTTACTGTTGATGTCTTCTTCAAGCCCGAAAGCCCCAAGCGCAACCTCCAGCAGTTGTCGATCATTGACCAGTTGCTCGGCTGTCTGAACAGCCCCGATCTTCTGTTCAAAATTCTGCACCTGGCGTGTGATTTGCGCGCCTTGTTCGAAGGTTTCCTGCTGTTGATCCAGTGTGCGGGAAAGGAAGGTCCAGCCTGGATAGCCCATGAAAGGCAGGACGGGCTGAAAGCTCATGACGTGGCTGCCTGTGCACTGGCCAGCAACCGCTCTTCGCGGGGCTGCAAAGCGCGCAAAGCTTTCAGAGCCTGATAAAACTGATCACTCACCACAGCTTCGGTTGCTACGGCCATCTGGCGCCGGCTGTCATCATCTGTAAACACCTGGCTAAGCTGTTCAATCCCGCGGATCAGCTGCATTCGGGCCTCTTCTTTGTCCGCATCACCGGACAGAATAAGCTGGGCTATATAGCAAACCCGTTTGACCGGGGTTTTGACATCTTCGGGGTGGATTGCATCACGCAGCCGAAGGATGTTGGCATTAGGGGTGATAATGGACAGGCGGGACCGCCGGTCGCCGTTCTCAATAACGGCACCATTGATCAGAACCCGTTCTCTCGGGGCGAGTTTCAGAACAAGACCACTCATGACGTGCCATCCTGGGCGCGCAGGCCGCGCATTATGGCTGTGTTGATCTCAACCAGGGCTGTCAGATCTGCATCGCCGCGCAGAACCTTGCTGCTGTGTTGTGTTGTGAACTCTGCAAGGCTGAAGATCCGGGCGCGCAAGTCCATCGGCAGGGCGTTGTCATCACTGACAACCGCCGAAGCCAGGCGTGACCAGAGCTGTCGGTTGTCATGGATGGCATGGGCAATTTCAGGGATGTTTTTGGGGTCACGTGCCGCTGCATACATCAGCTTACGCGTAACTGTGGCGAAGGCTTCGTATTCATTTGCACTTGGGGTGCGGATGGTCGAGGCATTTGCACCGGAATAGGCCGTTTTGGCCATGTGATATGCGTTCACGTCATTTCCTTCCAATGACAGCAAATTCAATACACGGGTTTTACCGTGGGCTGGATGGCAGAGCCCCTGGGGGCTCTGCCGGAATTATGGCTGTTAACGGAACAGCGACAGGATGGATTGTGGTGCCTGGTTCGCAATCGACAGGGATTGTACGCCCAGCTGTTGCTGCACCTGCAAGGCCTGCAGTCTGGTGGAGGCTTCTTCCATGTTTGCATCGACCATCGTACCAATACCCGACTTAAGAGAGTCGGTCAGTTTGCCAATGAAACTTGACTGAGTTTCAATTCGCCCCTGTGCCGAACCAAGCGCGGCAGCTGAGTCAATCGAGGTGTTGATCAGCGTTTCAATGTTCCCAAGGGCCGCATTGGCGGATTCATTTGTGGTCACATCAATGCTGTCGAGGCCAAACAGACCACCCGAGGCAGTGCCGCCGTCAGCAGCGGCAAGGGCAATCGACAAATCGGTGTCACTGTTGTTGTCGATCTTCAGGCTGGCTTGTCCTGTGGTGCTGTCGATTGAAACCTGGGTCGTAACCCCTTCAAGGGCTGCGCTGTCGACAGCTGTCTTCAGGCCACGGGCCACATCTGCAAAGCTTTCACCTTTACCTGCGGTGTAGAAGTATGCAGTTCCGCCAACGGATGCCTGATAGCTGTTGCCTTCCTGCGGTGTTGCCGCTGTGGTGAAGTCGATCTGTTCTGCACGCTGTGCGATGTCGCCAGAGGTGTCCGTCAGGCCTGATGCACCGTTCAGATCCGTGATCTGGTTGGTGTTCGCATCTGTCGCAGTGGAGATGCTGACTTCTTCAAATGCCCGTGTCGAGGAAATTGAAACTGTACCAGCGGTGCTGCCATCTACGACAATGCCATCAAGATCAAGCGCTTGCAGAGCGGTCGAAAGACCGGCGGCCATCGCATCCTGATCTTCACCGCCCGTCGCGGCGGTATAGGTCACAGTTTGCCCTGCAACGGTGATGGAAGCTGTCTGACCCGCAGTCCAGGAACCTGATCCAAGCGTTACAATCGCTTCGTTGGCATCATTGGTGATATCTGGTTCCGCGACGTCCGCGTTGACGATCTGCCCGCTCAGTGAGCTGCCAGTACCAACGCCGTTCACACCGGCAGAGGTGCTCAGGTCCTGGCGATTGACTGTGATATTGCTCGCGTTGACGACGCCGTTGCCCTGACGATCAAGTGAGGACAGGATGTTCACATCTTCTGTGCCTTTCAGCAGGTTCAGACCATTGAACTGCGCGGCTTCTACGATGGATGTTACCTGACCGGTAAGGGCCTCAATATCCGTCTGGATCTTTTCACGGTCAACGTTCTGTTCCTGGGCCGCAACAACTTTGCCTTTAATCTGTGTCAGAAGGTCGGTTACGGTTTCAGTCGCAGAACGTGCAACGGTGATTGTACTTTCGCCAAGGGCGAGACTGTCTGAAATTGCCTGAAAACCTGCCACGTCTGACTCCATCGTTTTAGAAATCGCCCAGATTGCGGCGTTATCTTTCGCGGATTCAATGGTTTTCCCGGTAGAGATCTCGGCTTGTGTTTTCGTCAGATTGTCGTTGATAGAATTCAGTGTCTGCAGCGCGACCATCGCACTGGTGTTCGTCAGAATACTGGACATAATGCTGTTCCTTACTCCAATCAGTGCTTTTGCACTGAGTTATGTAACCCGCCCCTAGTGACGGCATTGATGTCATTTTGACGGGATCTGACCGCAGCGCAGATCACCTCTTCTGAGGCAGGAACAAACTGCGCGCTAAGTGCTAAAACATTCCTAAGCTTTGCATTTTGTTGCCCGGAACTTTCAGCGAATTTTATTAAAAAAGCCCCGCAACTGAATTGCGAGGCTTTGTTTGTCTTATGCTGCTGGCTTGCGGCGACGTGGACGACGGGGTTTTCCGCCCCCCGGTTTCTGTCCCTGTGGGCGTCCGCCACCACCGTTGCGACCACCGCCACCGCCACCATTGCGGCCACCGCCGCCTCCGCCACCGTGACGGCGGGGTTTGTGCTTGCCAAGACCACCGCGCGGTTCCGGTTTTTCTTCCTGTGGGCGTGCGCCGCCGATCACGGGAATGGTGATCTTCATCAGCTTTTCAATGGCACGCAGATAGCCGATTTCAGTCGCGGCACAGAACGCCACAGCTTCGCCATCCCGGCCTGCACGCGCGGTCCGGCCGATGCGGTGCACATAGTTGTCAGCAACTTCTGGCAGCTCATAGTTGAAAACATGACTTACGCCCGGAATATCAATCCCGCGTGCAGCGACGTCGGTTGCGACAAGAATATTGATCTCACCGGATTTGAAATCACGGATGGCTTTGTCGCGCTGATTCTGGCTTTTGTTGCCATGGATAGACGCAGCTTTAAAACCTTCGCTTTCAAGGTGACGCTTCAGTTTTTCAGCACCATGTTTGGTGCGGGCAAACACCAGGGAAATCCCATCAGGATCTTTGCGCAGATATTCTTTCAGCAGCTCTGTCTTATTTTCCTTCGCGCAATAATGCAGCGACTGCGTGACCTTATCCGCAGCCTTACCCGGAGGCGAAACCTGCACGCGTTTCGGATTATGCAGATAGGTTTTCGCGATTTCATCCATGTCTTTGGGCATGGTCGCAGAGAACAGCAGCGTCTGGCGCGGTGTGCCAAGCTTTGGCGCGATTTTACGCAGAGAATGGATGAACCCCATGTCCAGCATCTGATCGGCTTCATCAAGAACCAGGTAAGTCGCACTGTCCAGATACAGGGCTTTCTGTTCCATCAGGTCGATCAGGCGGCCCGGTGTTGCCACCAGAATATGCGTGCCTTTGGCCAGCTTCTTGATCTGGTTGTTAATGGAAACGCCGCCCACAACGGTCACAACGCGGATCGGTGTGCCCTGGGTGTAGGTTGTCAGGTTCTCAGCGATCTGGTTCACAAGTTCCCGGGTCGGGGCAAGGATCAGCGCTTTGATCTGCTTTGGCTCTGGCTTGCCATGTTCGCGCATCAGGCGGTTGATCAGGGGCAGGCCAAAGGCGGCGGTTTTACCGGTTCCGGTCTGTGCGAGGCCCATAACATCATGGCCTTCAAGCACCAGCGGGATCGCCTTTTGCTGGATGGGGGTCGGGTTCTTATAGCCCGCACCGGCGATGGACGCCATCAGCTTGGGTGTGAAATCCATATCTGCGAATTGCAGGTTTGATTTGGTATTGTCGGTCAAAAGATGACCCTTTCGTATCTGGGGCGCATACAGCCCAAAGAAGACAGGTCTTTCCGAAAACGGAAACACCAGCGCCTGAAAGGCGCGCGGATTGCGGTTGCAGGGCGATGTTACGCTCTGCCAGACCCCCGCGTGATTTGGGAACTGTATTGGAATTTTGTGCCTGCTTCTGCCGGTTGTCCGGCGGCTGCTCACGCGGCAGCGGGCAGGGACAAGGCGCATATGGCGCTAAAACCCGGCAAAGTCAATGGTGACCGTCTTTATCGCTTCCGGCTGCGGATCACAGTATAAAGGCCGCTCAGCACAATCAGCACACTACCCGCGATGGTCCAGGCATCCGGTTTTTCACCAAACACGACCATTCCGATCAGCATGGCGAAGATCAGACGGGAATAGCGGAAAGGGGATACGACGGACACTTCGCCTGATCGCATTGCACCTGTCAGGGCGGAATAGGCGATCACACCGATCACAGCTGCTGCCAGGATTTTCGCAAGAGTCAGCGGGGCTGGCATCACCAGCCCGCCGCTGAATGTCAGCGCAATCACACCGGCAATCACCAGCATGGTAAAGCCGCTGACCCCAAGCTGTGCATTGGTCATGGTCGCGGGGCTGGCCCGGGTCGCCAGATCCCGCCCGGCAAACCCGATCGTGCCAAGAAGGGCGAACAGTGCGGTTAATTCCAGCCCTTCGGGGCCGGGGCGCAGGATCAGCAGAACACCGGCAAAACCGATCAGCATGGCGATCCAGCGTTTCGGGCCAACCTTTTCACCAAACAGAAAAATCGCAGCGAAAGACACAAACAGCGGGGTCGCCTGAAGAACGGCGGAAACGGTGGACAGCGGCGCGAAAGCAATCGCCAGGGTGAAGAACAACCGCCCGCCGATTTCAAAGAACGCCCGCCACAGCATGGGCTTTGATCGCCACTGCGGATGGATCAGATCCTCGCCTCGCACACGCCCCATGCCCGCGAATATCACCCCGCCCATCAGACCAAAAAGAATCAGCGCAAGCCCGACGGGCACCTGCTGTGTCGCGCTTTTCAGAAACATGTCTTCCACCGCGAAGCAGGCCATAGCGGCCACCATCAGAAAACTGCCTTTTGTATTATCCATTTCGCAGTTCCCTGTTCATACCCGGGCTGACCATAATGTGTTCAAATAGCACAGCAAGGGGGTAAATCGACCTCTTCCATGCAAGGGGGCTTTGCGCTATGACACCTCTCGCCCGCTATGGGCAGATCAAAGAGGAGTCCCGTGATGGGGTATAAAATTGCTATCGTTGGCGCCACAGGCAATGTGGGTCACGAAATGCTGAACATTCTGGCCGAACGCCAGTTTCCTGTAGACGAGATCGTCGCGCTTGCAAGCCGCCGGTCCCTCGGTTCCGAGGTCAGCTTTGGCGATACCACACTCACGACCAAGGACCTCGACACCTTCGATTTCGCGGGTTGGGACATGGCGTTGTTTGCCGTGGGTTCCGAAGCCACCAAAATCTACGCGCCCAAAGCGGCGGCGGCCGGTTGTCTTGTGATCGATAACTCATCTTTGTATCGCTATGATCCAAAAATCCCGCTGATCGTACCTGAGGTAAACCCAGAAGCGATTGTTGATTATAAAAACAAAATGATCATCGCGAACCCGAACTGTTCCACAGCACAGATGGTTGTCGCGCTGAAGCCTTTGCATGATCGCGCACGCATCAAACGCGTTGTTGTCAGCACATACCAATCCGTGTCCGGCGGCGGTAAAGAGGCGATTGATGAGCTTTGGGATCAGACCAAATCCATCTACAACCCGACCGACAACAAACCCCCTAAGAAATTCACAAAACAGATCGCTTTCAACGTGATTCCGCACATCGACGTCTTCATGGAAGATGGTTCGACCAAGGAAGAATGGAAGATGGTTGTTGAGACGAAGAAAATCGTTGATCCAAACATCAAAGTGACCGCGACCTGCGTGCGCGTGCCTGTGTTTGTTGGCCACTCTGAATCCGTGAACATCGAATTTGAAGATTTCCTCGACGAAGACGAAGCCCGTGACATCCTGCGCGAAGCACCTGGTGTGATGGTCATCGATAAACGCGAAGACGGCGGCTACGTGTCCCCGATCGAATGCGTCGGTGATTTCGCAACCTTCATCAGCCGTATCCGCCAGGACAGCACCGTTGAAAACGGTCTGAACCTGTGGTGCGTGTCTGACAACCTGCGCAAGGGTGCTGCTCTGAACGCGGTGCAGATCGCCGAACTTTACGGCCGTGAAATCCTGAAAAAGGGCTGATCACAGCGATATAAACACAAATGGCCGGGCAGTTGTCCGGCCATTTTGCTTTCACCATCCGCGAGTCCAGGAGGACTGCATGACTATCTCTTACCTTGTGACCCATTCCGGCGGCTTCCACGCGGATGAACTTTTATCTTCAGTCGTGCTGACGCGTCTTTACCCGGATGCAGAAATTCGCCGCACCAGAGACCGCGACTGGCTGACACCCGCAGAGGATAAGATCATTTATGATGTCGGAGGCGATTATAATGCGGATGCGCAGATATTTGATCACCACCAACGCCCGGGACCTTTGCGTGACGATGAACAACCCTACAGTTCCTTTGGCCTTATCTGGGCGCATTATGGGCGTCAGTATCTGACGGACCTGAATGTGCCTGAGGCAGATATCGACGCTATTCACGCGTCTTTTGATAAGCGCTTCGTGCTGCCGATTGATTTGCTCGACAATGGCGCGATGGAACCTTCCGTCGCAGGCCCTTTGTCCGCTTTGACACTGCCGGCGCTTCTGGGTAGCCTGAAACCGGTGTTTGACGATACATCACCAACCGCAGATGATGACGCCTTCATGGCGGCCCTGCCAATCGCGCGCAGCTTTGTTGAGGCCAATATCGCCAATCTTGCCGCCAAAGCGCGTGCCAAAAGCATCGTTGTTGACGCAATCGCAGCTGCGGGCGATTCTGCTATTCTTGAACTGCCCATGGGCATGCCCTTCGCCTCTGCCCTGGACGAAGCGGACGCGGGTCATATCCTGTTTATGGTGACGCCACGGGGCAGTGACTGGACGTTGAACGGGATCAAACTGTCGCGGGATACCTTTGATCAGCGTGCCGACTTGCCTGCGGCATGGGCCGGCTTGACCGATGCGGATCTGGAACAGGCCAGCGGTGTCAAAGGGGCAAAGTTCTGCCACAGCAAACGGTTTATTGCCGTGGCAGATTCACGTGATGCGATCATGGAAATGGCCGCAATCGCTGTGACGTCGCTTACACCGGAATAAAGGTGCCCTGGGCTGGATCAAAACATTCCAGCCCACCACTGGCGATGTCATTCCACAGGCCATGAATAGACAGGTCACCGGATTTGACAGCCTCGGAAACAAAGGGGAACCCCATCAGGTTCTCCAGCGAGACAAGCACAGCTTCTTTTTCAAGGGCTGTGCGACGTTCGGTTTCATTTTCGATGTGCTTCACGCGTTCATAACCCGGGCGCAGAATATCCATCCAGCGGCCGACAAAGCTCATCTTTTCTTCAAGTTCCGGGGCAGTGCCACTGCACATGCCGTCACAACCGGCAACACCGCCACAGCTGGAATGGCCCATCACAATCACATGGGCCACTTTCAGCGCGTTGACCGCATATTCAATCGCCGCGGATGTGCCGTGGTGATCGCCATCCGGCGCATAGGGCGGCACGAGGTTGGCGATATTACGGTGAATGAAGAATTCGCCCTGTTCAGCCCCAAACAGTGCTGTCACATGTACACGGGAATCACAGCAGGAAATCACCATCGCGCGGGGATGCTGACCATCGGCAAGGCGGCGATACCAGGCTTTGTTGCCCTCATATGTGGTTGCTTTCCAGCCCTGATAGCGATGCGTCAGGTAATCGGGCAGGCGTTTTGCGTGTTTCATATGTGCCTCGTAAGTTGGTCAGAGTGGCAGGGTTTCAGTGCTTTTACGCAAAAACTGGACTTAATTCGAGAGAATTCTCTGTCCGGCCTCAACCTTTTCGAAGGAATTGAATGCCAGAACGGGAAGATGCGTGGGGGCATGCGAATTGGGTGAATATGATGGTGGTGACATATCTGCGTCAGAATGAGATGCCGGGATTTGACCCGGACCGTCTGACAGAACTTTATGTGAAACTTGGCGAGGCCGGGGCGGAAGATGTGATTTGCCGCGTGATGGAAGATCTGGCGACACGGCTTGCCGATATTCATGACGTGCAGGGGATTGCAGATGATCAACTGCTGCAGCAAGCCGTACGCAATATCGCGGAACTTGCCGGGAAAATCGGCCTCACCAGCCTGTCCCGCGTGGCGCTTGATGTGGAATATTGTCTGAATTTCAAAGATTACCCCGCCCGGGCAGCCACCATAACCCGGATGCTGCGCATTGGTGAAAAGTCCCTGACAACGATCTGGGATCACCGTGATCTGTCGATCTGAACCACCCTTCATTTCCCCCTTGCAGCGCCTGCGGGCGGGGGGCAATCTGGCGCCAGTCAGCCAGAAAGGTCACAAATGTCCCTGCAATTTGCCACCGATACCAATGCACTGCCGCTATACATCATTGAAAAAGACGCGCTTGGGGATTTCCTGAACAGCCTGCCCGTCATGCAGAGGGTCTGGGTTGAGACCTCGGGTTTTACCGGGGCTGCCGGTTCGGTTGTTGTGCTGCCAGGGGAAGGTGGCGCACCTGCCGGTGCGATTGTCGGATACGGTTCCGTCGCTACCCGGGCGCGTGGGCGTTTCCATGTAGCCGCTGTGGTGACGAAATTGCCCGAGGCTTCCTGGAAGATCGCGACAGATCTGCCACAGGACGACCTGGAAGAAGCCGCGTTGGGCTGGTTGCTGGCCACTTATCGCTATGATCGCTACGCCAGCCAATCTGCGCCCAAAGCCCGGCTTGTGACCCCGGATCGCATTGATGGCGCGCGCATTGAGGCGATTGCCGCAGGCGAGGCCCTGACACGTGACCTGATCAATACGCCCGCTTCCGATATGGGCCCGCAGGAACTGGAAGAGGCCACGCAAAACCTGGCGAATCAACATGGCGCGACCCTGGCTGTGACACGCGGCGACGATCTGCACGCGGCCAATCTGCCGATGATCCACACAGTCGGGCGTGCATCAGATCGTGCGCCGCGTCTGCTGGATATGTCCTGGGGCGACAGCGGCCCACAGCTGGTGCTGGTGGGCAAGGGCGTTTGCT
This sequence comes from Halocynthiibacter styelae, assembly GCF_016123485.1. Taxonomy (GTDB): domain Bacteria; phylum Pseudomonadota; class Alphaproteobacteria; order Rhodobacterales; family Rhodobacteraceae; genus Halocynthiibacter; species Halocynthiibacter styelae. Next base: position 22,210 of record NZ_JADCKQ010000015.1, read on the forward strand.
TTGACACCGGTGGTCTGAACCTGAAACCCGGTGGCTCCATGGGGCTGATGAAGAAAGATATGGGCGGTTCCGCCGCAACCCTGGGCCTTGCGCATATGATCATGGCGCTGCGCCTGAAGCTGCGCCTGCGCGTGTTGATCCCGGCTGTGGAAAATTCCGTGTCTGCCAATGCCTTCCGCCCGCAGGATATCCTGACGTCGCGCAAAGGTCTGACGGTGGAAATCAACAATACCGATGCCGAAGGGCGGCTTGTCCTGGCCGATGCGCTGACGCTGGCCGACGAAGAAAACCCGGATCTGATCATTTCCATGGCGACCCTGACAGGTGCGGCCCGTGTGGCTGTTGGCCCGGATCTTGTACCGTTTTACACGGATAGTAACGCGACCGCCGCCAGCCTTGCACAATCCGCAGATCGGGTGCGCGACCCGCTCTGGCGTATGCCTTTCCATGACCCGTATGAGGCAATGATCGAACCCGGCATCGCTGACCTTGATAACGCGCCCAAAGGCGGTTTCGCGGGTTCTATCACCGCCGCGCTTTTCCTGCGCCGTTTTGTCAGCGATGATCAGCCCTATATTCACTTTGACATGTATGGCTGGCAGCCTTCTGCCGCGCCTGCGCGTCCGAAAGGCGGGGTGGGTCAGGCAACGCGCGCGGTGCTGGATGCGCTGCCGGATCTGCTGGGGCTGGAATGATGGATCGCCGTATTACGCCTGCAAACACACGTGTCGCTGCCGAAGAACTGCGCGGGCAGGTTGATGCTGAGAATTACAACACGGGCACGCCCATGCGCGTGATCGCGCCGGTCGCAGATATTCTTGCGACCCCTGGCGGCAAACGTGACCGGCAGATCCTGATGGGGCAGGCGGTGCGTGTGTTTGAGCTGCACGACGGTTACGCCTATCTGCAAAGCCTGCGAGATGGCTATTGCGGGTATGTGGCTAAGGCCGCGCTGGGCGCAGATTTTGAGACCACCCATTGGGTGACAGCCCCTGCCAGTCACCTCTATGCAGAGGCCGATTTCAAATCCCCGGATCACGCTTTGCTGTGTTTGGGGGCAGAGCTGCGCATCGTGGAAACCACCGACAAATACGGAAAAACCCATGACGGTTTCTGGGTGCCGCTGCAGCATATCGCCCCGCTGGATTTCCGTTTTGACGACCCGGCCATGGTTGCGGAAAGCTTGCTTGGCACGGATTACCTCTGGGGTGGAAACAGCCGTTCGGGCCTTGACTGTTCCGCACTTGTGCAGGCGGCGTTTCAGGCTTGCGGCGTGACCATTCCCGGTGACAGCGATTTGCAGGAAAAAGGGCTGGCCCCGGGGAAACCCATGGGCAACACGCCTGAACGCAATGATCTTATGTTCTGGAAAGGCCATGTGGCGCTGGTTCTGGATGAACAAACACTGATCCACGCCAATGCAGGTGCAATGGCTGTTGTACGTGAAGGGATAGCCGAGGCCATCGCCCGGATTGAAACCCAGGGCGATGGGCCGGTGACATCACGGATCAGGCTGTAAATCTGGCGTCAGTCCACAGCGCGGATTAGTTTGCGTTCCAGCACGCGCAGCACCTGTTTCAGGTCACGGCCCCGGCGCAGCACCTTGCCATCCATACCAACCACAGAATATTGCCCCTGTTGCAGGCGCAGTTTCGGGCGCTTTTCGATCCGGTACATCGGAACTTCTGCCGTGCGGCGGTACACAGAGAACACAGCAAGATTTTTCAGCGCTGAAATTCCGTAATCACGCCACTCACCTGCTGCCACCATGCGTCCGTATAGTGAAAGAATGATTGCAAGTTCGGTGCGGTGGAAGCTCACCTGGTCCTGAATGCCCATGCTGTTGGCCAGGGGGGTCGAAAGATGCTTTGTCATAGGGATAGCTTGCCCCCGGATTGCATCAAAGGCAAGGTAAACGCCTGAAAGGCGACACAATTATACCTCTTAATTTTCATTCAGCTGCCCGGATTGCCTGCAATACAGGCATCATAGCTTAGATGCTACTTCCGGTGTCGCGCCAATCTTGCCCCCACCTGTGCGTGACACCGGATAACTTTCAGACAAAATCAGGCCGCCCAATCAGGCACCATAGCGGGCAAGGAATGTATCGACAGCACCGTTCACCACGCGCTGAATCTCTTCTTCTGACGGATTGCTTTCCATGTGCAGGCAACATCTGATCCACAGATCGGTTTTGCACAACCCGCCCAGCTGGTCTGCTGCCAGTTCCACATCGTCAATCACCAGCTCACCGCGGGCCACCAGGGCTTCAAACAGTTCAACAATCCGGGTCATCGCCATTTCCGGCCCCATGGCGTAGAATTTTTGCGCCAGTTCCGGAAAGCGCCGGGCTTCACCATGGATCAGATTGTGCATGGAAATCGCCAGCGGTGACACCATAAAACGCACGAAAATATCTGCGGCGCGGGTCAGGGCTTCGCGGGCAGGGGCGTCCAGAATGTTGTTGCAAAACGCAGAATCTGCCTGGGACAGGCATTGCAAGCGGATGATTTCCAAAAACAATTCCCGCTTGTCCGGGAAATAACTGTATAGCGTCGCCTTTGACACGCCGGCCTCACGCGCGATGTCATCCACGCTTGCCCCGTCAAACCCGTCCCGCATAAACACCGTCTGCGCGCCTGTCAGCACGTCGTCATATTTGCGGCCCTTGCGGTTGGTGTCTGTGGTGGCGTCCATGCGGTGTCCTCTTTTTCAGATCAGGCGAGTATAAACTGAACAGTTCACTTACAACAAGCTGCCTTAAAATACAAAAAGGGCGGCAGGTTACCCTGCCGCCAGTTTACCCTCAGGGATGAAAGAGGGAATTACTTTCCTGCGTCAGCGTCCGCAGGGGAGGTTTCGGTCGGCCAGGTCAGGGTCGGGAACCAGGTGTCGCCTGTCGGAGATGCAGCGGCAGGAACGGCCAGGGTCGCAACCAGGGCAAGGGCGAGGGCAGTACGGATAAAAGACATGTTCATCTCCTTTCTATGAACTAAACTGTTTCGTACAATTGATCTAAACCGTTTAGTTCAGAATACAAGAGGTAGATGCATTTTTTTCTTTCAATTTGTCAGAAAAGGCATAAATTAGAATCATTCTAAAGAGAGGTGCTCAGATGTTTTCCGGCCGCATGAATCGCAGACGTTTTTCAGATCTGACGGAACAGGAAATTCTCGCGCTTGCGATTTCTTCCGAAGAAGATGATGCGCGGATCTACCGGCTTTACGCCCAGCGTCTGCGCCCGGATTTTCCGGAAAGTGCTGCGATGTTTGATGAAATGGCCGCAGAGGAGGATGACCATCACCGCGCCCTGATCACCATGCACCAGAAACGCTTTGGTGACGTGATCCCCCTGATCCGGCGCGAACATGTGTCAGGTTTCTATGCGCGTCGTCCGGTCTGGCTGGTGGAAAACCTGTCGCTTGAAACCATGCGGGGTGAGGCTGCAAAGATGGAACATGACGCCGCGGCCTTCTATACGAAAGCCGCGCAATACAGTTCTGATGCGCAGACCCGGCAATTGCTGAATGAACTGGCCGCGGCAGAGGCCGGGCATGAAAACCGCGCCGAAGGCTTGCATGAAAACCTTACCGGTGAGGCGGGCGAAGAAGAAAACCGCGCTGCCCATCGTCAGTTTGTTCTCACCTGGGTGCAGCCGGGTCTTGCGGGGCTGATGGATGGGTCCGTGTCCACCTTGGCCCCGATCTTTGCCGTCGCTTTTGCCACGGGCGACACCTGGACAACCTTCCTTGTGGGCCTTGCGGCCTCTGTCGGGGCAGGGATTTCCATGGGGTTTACCGAGGCCGCATCCGATGACGGCGAACTGTCCGGGCGCGGGTCGCCGGTGAAACGCGGATTTGCCTCGGGCATTATGACAACGGTTGGCGGGCTGGGCCACGCGCTGCCTTATCTGATCACCGACTTCTGGACCGCCACGACCATCGCAATCCTTGTGGTGTTCATTGAACTCTGGGCGATCGCCTGGATCCAGAACCGTTTCATGGATACGCCGTTTCTGCGGGCGACATTTCAGGTGGTTCTGGGCGGTGCCCTTGTCTTCGCGGCGGGGGTGTTGATCGGCGGCGGCTGAACACCGTAGCTTCAGGGGATAGGCAAAGCCCGCCTGACATGTTAGCGCTGCTATATGATCGAAATTTTCCTGAAGACCCTGCCGTTTTTCGCCATCATTGGCCTGGGCTATGGTGCGTGTCGCAGTGGTTTCTTTCCGGAAGCAGCCGCAGCCTGGCTGACGAAATTTGTCTTCTATTTTGCACTGTCCGCAATGCTGTTTGGCTTTGCCGCCAGTCTGCCCGTTGCCGAAATATTTGATGTGCAATTTGCGCTGGCCTATCTCGCTGGGTGTTTCTTCGTTTACATCATCGCAACCATCGCGGCCTTAATCCGCAAACGCGGCATCGAAGAAGCCGCCGTTGAAGCCCAGGTTGCCACCATCGGCAATACGGGCTTTCTGGGGGTGCCGATGTTGGTCAAGCTGTTTGGCGCCACAGCAGCTGGCCCTGTCTTGATGGTTTTGACCCTGGACCTTGTGGTGTTTTCCAGCCTGATCGTGATCCTGATCACCGGTGCACGCGATGGCCGTATGAGCCCGGCAATTGTTGGAACACTCGCGCTGGGCTTGCTGAAAAACCCCATGATAGTCTCTATTGTGGCTGGGTTATCGGTGTCGGCCATGGGCTGGACCTTGCCCGGTCCGGTTGCTGAATTCACGGATATTCTGGGAGGGGCCGCCACGCCAGGCGCGCTCTTTGCAATCGGTGCATCGCTGGCCGGGAAATCGGCGGAACGTGTTTCTGTCGCCGCTTGGTTGTCCTTCCTGAAGCTCGTCATACACCCTTTGGCGGTCTATATTGCCGCCTTCCACATCTTCGACGTCGATCCTTTTGCGGCCATGGTTATGGTTACCGCTGCGGCCCTTCCGGTGGCCGGGAACGTCTATATTCTTGCGCAACACTACGGGGTTGCGCCGCAACGGGTCTCTGCCGCGATCCTCATTTCAACTGTCATCAGCGTGCTGACCGTCACGCTGACCATCGCCATGCTACAGGGGTAAACACATGTTTTTTCTTGATGATATCAAATATGAAGCCCTGGCTTTGCCAGACCGTGCCGATATGGATGATACGCAGATGCAGGAAGCTGCGCAGGCGTTTGCGCAGTTCATGACAGAACGCCATACCGTGCGCGATTATTCGGACCGTCCGGTGAATGAAGCCGTGATTGCCGAATGTATCCGCGCCGCAGGCACAGCCCCCTCTGGCGCAAATCACCAGCCCTGGCATTTTGTCGCGATTTCCGATCTGGATATGAAAGCCCGCATTCGCGAGGCTGCGGAAGAGGAAGAGAAAGCCTTCTACGCCGGTGGCGCAGGGGATGAATGGCTGAAGGCGCTGGAACCTGTCGGCACCAATGAACACAAGCCGCACCTGACCAAAGCCCCCTGGCTGATTGTGATCTTCGCGCAGCGCTGGGGCGAAACCAAAGATGGGCATCGCTATAAAAATTACTATGTGCCGGAAAGCACCGGGATTGCTTCGGGCTTTCTGCTGGCCGCATTGCATCACGCGGGCCTCGTCAGTCTGACCCACACGCCAAATCCGATGAAGTTCCTGAATGAAATGTGCGGGCGGCCTGCATCGGAAAAAGCCCTGATGATTGTGGCTGTCGGTCACCCGTCTGAAGACGCCACCGTGCCCGCCGTTGCCAAACTGAAGAAACCGCTTGATGAAATCATGTCGGTGAACCCGGGCCCGGCCAAAGGCGAAAACAGCGACTAACACGGCGCAAACCGGGTTTGCCGGAACCACCATGCCTGCTATGCAGTTTATAAATCAAAGAAAAGACATCAGGGAAAAACGCATCATGAAAACCGTTTCAGAAAATACCTGCTTCGGCGGCACACAGGGCGTTTACAGCCACGATTCCACCGCAACTGGCACCGAGATGACCTTTGGTCTGTTCCTGCCGGAAGAGACCAAAGACGGCCCGGTGCCGATCCTCTGGTATCTGTCCGGCCTGACCTGCACCCATGAAAACGCCATGACCAAAGCCGGCGCCCAGGCCTGGGCGGCGGAACAGGGCATTGCGATCTGTTTCCCGGACACATCCCCACGCGGCGAAGGTGTGGCCAATGATGACGCCTATGATCTGGGCCAGGGCGCGGGCTTTTATGTGAACGCAACCCAAGACCCGTGGACCCCGCATTTCAACATGTGGGATTATGTGGCTGAGGAACTGCCTGCGCTTCTGGGCGAAAACTTCAACATCGACATGGACCGCCAGGGCATCACCGGCCATTCTATGGGCGGGCATGGTGCGCTGACATTGGCGATGAACCTGCCGGGGCGCTATCGTTCGGTTTCGGCGTTTTCCCCAATCGCAAACCCAAGCCAAAGTGACTGGGGCCGCAAACAGCTGTCAGCCTATCTGGGCGATGATGAAACCAGCTGGGCGAAACATGACGCAAGCCTTCTGATGGCGGACAAGGGCTTTGACGGCCCGGTCCTGATCGATCAGGGCGCAGATGATCAGTTCCTGGACCTTCTGAAACCCGAAGCCCTGGCGCAAGCCATGGCGGCGAAACGTCAGGATGGAATTTTCCGCATGCAAAAGGGCTATGATCACAGCTATTTCTTTGTGGCCAGTTTCATGGAAGATCATGTGAATTTCCACGCAGAGGCCCTTTGGGCGTAAGAATAAGGTAAGGGGCACTGTTATGAACCATTATGATCTGATTGTTATTGGCAGCGGCCCCGCAGGGCGTTCCGCTGCGATCCAGGCTGGGAAACTGGGCCGTCGTGTTGTCGTGCTGGAACGCGCGCCACGTCTGGGCGGTGTGTCTGCCCATACGGGTACGATCCCATCCAAAACCCTGCGCGAAACCGTGCTGAACCTGTCGGGCTGGCGTGAACGCAGCTTTTATGGCCGCAGCTACCGGGCACGCGATGACATTGGCGCGTCTGACCTGAAAGCGCGCCTGCATATGACCATCGACCACGAGGTTGACGTGCTGGAACATCAGTTCAACCGCAACCACGTTGATACGATCCAGGGCGAGGCGCATTTTGTCTCAAAGAACGAAGTTGAGGTGAAACAACCCTCTGGTGAGGTTCTGACCCTTACAGGCGACAAATTCCTCATTGCGACCGGCACCCGCCCCTATCGCCCGGAATACATCCCTTTCAACGGCAAAACCATTCTGGATGGCGATGAATTCCTCGATATGGATGACCTGCCGCGCAGTCTGGTTGTTGTCGGTGCGGGCGTGATCGGCGTGGAATATGCCACCATGTTCTCGGCTCTTGATATCCGCGTCACCCTGATCGAACCACGTGACAGTTTCCTTGATTTCATCGACCGTCAGCTGATTGATGAATTCACCCATCAGATCCGCGAAAACGGTGTTGATCTGCGTCTGGGCGCAGCGGTGGAAAGCGTGGAAGATCGTGGCAGCCATATTGAGGTTGCCCTTGATAACGGTCGTCACGTGCGCACGGAAATGCTGCTGTTCGCTGCGGGCCGTATGGGCGCAACGGATGCGCTGAACCTGCAAGCCGCGGGCCTTGAAACCGACCACCGCGGGCGTCTGAAAGTTGCACGTAAAACCTATCAGACCGATGTACCGCATATCTATGCCGCCGGTGATGTGATCGGGCACCCAAGCCTTGCGTCAACCTCGCTGCAACAAGGCCGTGTTGCCGCCTGTCACGCGCTGGACACGCCATCGCTCAGTGAATCCCCCTGGTTCCCCTATGGCATCTATTCCGTGCCGGAAATGTCCACCTGTGGCATGTCCGAAGAGGAAGCTCAGGAACGTGAGATCCCCTATGAAGTCGGCGTTGCGCGTTTCCGTGAAACATCGCGCGGGCACATCATGGGGCTGGAACATGGCATGCTGAAAATGCTGGTCAGCCTGAAAACCCGCCGCCTTCTGGGCGTGCAGATTGTGGGTGAAGGCGCGACAGAACTGATCCATATTGCCCAGGCGGTGCTGAACCTGAAGGGCACGGTGGATTACTTCGTTCAGAACACCTTCAACTATCCAACCCTGGCCGAGGCTTATAAAATTGCCGGTCTTGATGCTTTCAACCGCATGCCGATCCCGGAAGAGTTCAGGAAGAAGCCTAAGGCCAAAGCCGCAAAATCCGACGACAAGGGTGCGAAAGACAAATGACAGCGATCTACATTGACGCCGACGCCTGCCCGGTAAAAGCCGAGGCAGAGCGCGTGGCAACCCGCCACAAGGTGAAGATGTATGTTGTCTGTAACGGTGGTCTGCGCCCTTCGCAAAATCCGCTGGTGGAGACCGTGATTGTGCCCGATGGCCCGGATGTGGCCGACATGTGGATCGCGGATCGTGCGGTTAAGGGCGATGTGGTTGTCACCGGCGACATTCCTCTGGCGGCGAAATGTGTGGCCTCTGGCGCGCGTGTTGTGCGTCACAATGGCGAAATGTTTACTGAGGCCAATATCGGCCAGCAGCTTGCCACCCGTGATCTGATGGCTGACCTGCGCGAAGCTAATCCGTTTCGTCAGGGCGGTGGCCGGCCGTTTTCAAAGGCCGACCGTTCCCGGTTTCTCGATGTGATGGAACGCGAAACCCGGGCGGCGCAGAAAGACTGACCATTCGCGGTTTCAATCGTGTAAGTATATTAAGTAGTGAGATGGTTGAATTATAATTTCAGCAGGAAAACCCATGAATATTGATGCAGATATTGAAAATAAATCACTTATTTTTTCAGACGGAGAAGTTTGCGAAAAACTGAAACTGGCAGGAAATCCGGACTTGTATCATCAGGTTGCCTGCGCGGTGAACTGTGATTGCGATTCCTACCCACTTTTGCAATGGATTATAGAACAACCAGATTGCGATAAGGCAACGGCCTTGACTGTGTTAGGCATTACCGCCGCTTACGAACATATTTTTCGCATGTCATATGAAACTGAAAGCGGCGCAGTCAGTGAAATAGCCAGGACGATTTGTGAAAACTCTGAGCAGGGCTTTTACAAAAGATCTGAGATTGGCCTGCAGGATGTAGAAACTGCATGGCAGCCTGCGCAGTTAAAGGGGCAGGTCGAGGAAGGTTGTCATAAGCTTGATGGATCTGCCGGAGGGCCGTATCTGCCTGTACCTAAACAGCTTCTCGACCATGTATATCCGGACGTGCCAGCAATCTACACAGAATATTTTAGTGATGAGGTTGGCCTTTGGGACATAAAAACAAATGTTCCGGAACCCATGTGGCCGATGTTTGGTGTTCCTGCGGTTGATAGATAACATCGCCGCGAATGTCTGGGGAATGCCCCGACATTCGCGTGTAATTTATCCTAGCCAAATGCGCTCCAGGCCTGAAACAGAACACCCGCCATAAAGGCCCCGGACAGGGACAGGGCAATATATAATCCAAAGACTTTTGGCTTCACCAGGGCCCAGACGGCAATCGCCGCAGGCAGGGAGGTCACGCCTCCGGCAACAAGAAATGCAAGCCCCGCACCAGGTGCCATGCCCTGTTCGATCAGCCCGCCAATCAGCGGCAGCGCAGCGTAGCCGTTCAGATAAGCCGGCACCCCCACGAAGGTCGCCACTGCAATCGGCCCGACACCTGTGCCGCCAAGCGCCTGTGTTACCATTTCAGCCGGGATCCAGGCCAGCATCAGGCTTTCCAGCAGGAAGGCGAGGATCAGCCATTTTGCAAGGAACAGCGTTGTTTTTATGGCTTCTTTCGTGAATTTGCCTCGACGATCTGCGTCTTTCCAGAAGGCCCAGACAACCGGTTTTGTGCCCTGCGCCGCAGATGCGCCACAGCCTCCGCCGACACCTTCTTTCAACGGGTCACGCAGGGCTGATGTGCCGGACAGAAGATGCACGCTCCAGCCGCCAAACAGGCCCAGGCCCACCGCCGCGATGGTCTTGGCAATGGCAAATTCAAACCCCAGAACACCGGATGTCAGAAAGAACATCGACGGGTCCATCACGGGGGATGCCAGCCAGAAGGCCATAACCGCGGACAGGGGCACGCGCATCGCCAGAAGGGCTGCGATCAGCGGGATGACGCCACAGGAACAGAAAGGCGAAAAACCACCCGCAACCGCACCCAGAAAGATCATCAACGCCGGCGTCCCGGTGAACGCTCTTGCGATCAGCCCATCCGCATCACTTGCCCCGGCCCAGGCTGCGATGCCGATGGACAGAAGCAGGTAAGGTGCTGTGTGTAAAAGAGAAACCCAGACCTTATCAAGGCTGGCGCTAGCCTGTGCCCGGTCAAAGATCACGAGCAAAGTGAATATGACCAGGGAAGCAAGCCAGACGCGATGATCACGCCAAAGCGTCACAAGGAATGGGGTTTTCGGGGCCGGGGTGCAGCAGGTATTTGACATTTCCATATATCCGGTTTTATAGTTTCTTTTTGCCAAAAAAAGGGGAAAACCCCTTATCTGACGGTTTCCAGTGTTCTGACGCCGACGCAGCATTCTTCGGCCAGGAAGCCCAACAACGCATGCATCTTGTCGTAATCCACCATGCTAAAGACCTCACGCCCTTGTTTTTCCTGAAGAACAAGGCCTGAATCCACCAGTGTCGACATATGGTGGGCCAGGGTTGAGGGAGCTATTTTGATGTGCGCGGCAATCTCCCCCACACGCAAACCTTCTTTCCCGGCCTTCACCAGAAGGCGAAAGATCGAAAGGCGGGCGTCGTGGCCAAGTGCGGCAAGCGCACGTGCATTGGGGCTGCTTGTACTCATGCGACTCAATATAACTAAAAAACCGGTTATGTCAATATATGGGGGCGAAGGCCGAAAACGACCCCATGTCGCACCCGGCACAGACGGGCGCGCAAAATCTGTTTGTATGCGAATATGACCCAGGCAGAGCTTTCTCAGATTTCATCCCGCAGCACTCTTTATGGTGCGCTTTCCGTACTGATTGCGGTATTGTGTTTTTCCGTTAACGACACAACGATCAAATTCCTGTCCGGCGGCTACGCCTTGCATCAAATCGTGCTGATCCGCTCGATCATCGGGCTTGGTATTCTGCTTGCGGTGTTGATGCCGCTGGAAGGCAACTGGCGACTATTGAAAACCAACAACCTGGGCCTGCACCTGATCCGCGGCTTCTGCGTGGTTTTCGCGAATATGACGTTTTTCATAGCGCTCGCAGTATTGCCACTTGCTGATGCGATTGCCGTTTTCTTTGTCAGCCCACTTCTGATCACAGCATTCTCAGTGGTTTTCCTTGGTGAAAAGGCAGGGATCCACCGGTGGGGCGCTGTGGCCGTCGGCCTGGTCGGTGTGGTGATCATGCTGCGCCCGGGTACCGAAAGCTTCAACCTGACGATGACCCTGCCGTTGTTTTCTGCCACGGCTTATGCTGCGCTTCATGTGTTGACACGCAAAATCGGCCTTGCTGAATCTGCTGTGACCATGACGTTCTATATGCAGCTGACCTTCATCGTGACCTGTATCGTCATTGGGCTTATGCTGGGTCATGGGCGCTGGGATGGGCAGGGCCCGGAAATCTTCCACTTCCTTCTACGCCCCTGGGGTATTCCGCCGATGGCAGACTGGTGGCTGTTTGTGCTGATCGGCATGGCCAGTGGCTTTGGCGGCTATTTCATTTCCCAGGGGTATCGCCTGGCTGAGGCTTCCGTTGTGGCACCGTTGGAATATGTCGCCATGCCAATTTCCGTGATGGCAGGGCTGTTCATCTTTGGTGAATGGCCTGATCCCGTGGCCTGGATCGGGATCACCCTGATTATCGGGGCAGGGCTGTATGTCTTCTGGCGTGAAACCATACATAACGTGCGCTTGCGCCGCCGGACAATTCAACGCTGAAATCGGGGCTTTACGCGGGGCATATGCTCTGTATCAATAACGCCTGAAAGCGGGGAAATATGGCGGTAGAAGCAGTCATCTTTGACATCGGTAATGTGCTGATAGAATGGCAGCCGGAACGGTTCTATGATTCCGAGATTGGCGAAGCCCGGCGGCGTGAAATGTTCGCGCAGATTGACCTGCATGACATGAACAATGACGTTGATCTGGGCGGCCCCTTTCGCGAAACCATTTACGGCACAGCCGATAAATACCCGAAGTGGCGGAATGAGATCCGCATGTGGCATGACCGCTGGTTTGAACTTGCGACACCTGCAATTGATCATTCCGTACATCTTTTGCGGGCTTTGCGGGCAAAGGGCGTGACGGTGTTTGCCCTGACGAACTTAGGAGATGAGATTTTCGCACGCGCCCAGAAACATTATACGTTTTTGCAGGATTTCGATCAGTTCTATGTTTCCGGTGAAATGAAGCTCGTAAAACCGGACGATGCGATTTATGCGGCGGTTGAGGCCGCTTGTGGGCACGCGCCGGACACGCTTTTGTTTGCGGATGATCGTCAGGAAAACCTGGATGCCGCTAGCGCGCGTGGCTGGCAGACACATCATTTTCAGCACCCGCAGGGCTGGGCAGATCGCCTGGTGTCTGAAGGCCTGCTGACCCGGGAAGAGGCCACCTGGCCAGAAGCAGAGAAAGACAAGACATGATCACACAACAGCAGATCGAAGAATTCCAGCGCGACGGCGTCGCCTTCATTCCCGGCGCATTCAAAGACTGGGTCGAAGTCATGCGCGAAGGTGTGGCCCGCAACCTGGCGGAGCCCGGTGAATATGCGTCTGAAAACAACGTGAAACAGGGGCGGTTCTTTGATGATTACTGCAACTGGCAGCGCATCCCGGAATTTGAACGCATCATGCGCGACAGCCCTGCAGCGGAAATTGCGGCCAAGGCCATGAAATCACAGACCGCCCAGTTCTTTCATGATCACGTGTTGGTCAAAGATGGCGGCACCCCGACGCCCACGCCATGGCATCAGGATGGACCGTATTATTTCGTGGAAGGCGAACAGACCATCAGCTTCTGGATCCCGCTTGATCCGGTGGATACCGCGTCTTTGCGTCTGATTGCGGGCTCTCACAAATGGGACAAACCCGTGCGTCCGGTCAGCTGGGCTGACAACAGTGATTTCTATGAAGGCGATGATACCGATTGGATCGAAGTGCCGGACCCGGACAGCACCGATTATGGCAAGCATGATGTGCGCGAATGGAAGATGGAACCGGGCGACGCGGTGATCTTTGATTATCGCACCGTGCATGGCGCGCGTGGCAATCCTGGCGGCATCGGCCGGCGCGCGCTGTCCCTGCGTTGGGTTGGTGATGATGCGCGTTATGTGGAACGCCCCGGTCGCACGTCGCCGCCATTCCCGGGCCATGATATGAAACAGGGCCAGAAGCTGCGTGAGGACTGGTTCCCGGTCGTTCCGTTTTAATCTCCCGCTTAGAAAGGCGCGCCTATGCTCTGGTTTTCGATATTGATGCTGCCCGTCCTGGGCCTCACCGCGTTCCCTTTTATCCGTGAAGCCTTGCGCCCGGATGTGGCACAGGTGCGTGTCAGTACTTCCCGCCCGGGGCAATTGGCTGATCTGCCTTCCGGTAAAACCTGGTACAATTGGTCCGGGCCGGAGGATGGCCGGGTGGCGGTCTGTGTCCACGGGCTGTCCACCCCGTCTTTCGTCTGGGGCGCAGCGGTAGCGGCCCTGACAGATCAGGGCTTTCGCGTGCTGACTTATGATCTCTACGGGCGTGGCCTCTCTGACCGTGCGCCCGGCGGTCAGAGCGGCGATTTCCATCTGCGTCAGCTGAACGAACTGCTGGCGGATCAGAAGGTTGCCGATGGCTTCACCCTGCTTGGCTATTCCATGGGCGGCGCGATTGTCACCTGTTTCGCCGCCCGCGCGCCGCAGCGCCTGAAACAGGCGGTGATCATCGCGCCTGCCGGGCTTGGTCATGATCTGGGCGGCACCAGTGCCTATGTCACAAAGAACCCCGGATTTATCGCAAACTGGCTGATGCAGACACGTGGCGCGGCGGAATTGCGCGAAGGGATAAAATCCGAAGCCGCTGGTTTCACCTCTGCGGTGCCAGGCATCTGGGACATGCAGGCGGAAGAACTGATGATCAAAGGCTATATTCCCGCGATCACATCAAGCCTGCAATATTTCCTGCGCGGTGATCTGCGCGCCGAACATGAAACCATCCGCGATGCCAATCTGCCTTTGCTCGCGATCTGGGGCGAAGGTGACACGGTGATCCCGATTGACTGCCGCGACAAGCTGGCCGCGATCAACCCGGATGCCACGCAGGTCACAATCCCCGCGGCCCCGCACGGTCTGACCTATACGCACCCGGATGATCTGCGGGCCGCGCTGGAAAACCTGAACGGTTGATCTGAATTCAGGCAGGTTTTGTTTCCAGAGGTTTCTCTCGCACGGGCAGATGCACAATCGCTGAAAACGCACCAATCGCTACACCAAGCCACCAGACCTGGGAATAGCTGCCGTAAGTGTCATACATACGCCCGCCCAGCCAGACGCCCAGGAAACTGCCCAGCTGATGGCTGAAGAACACGATCCCATAAAGCGTGCCCATGTAACGCAGCCCGTAGATATGCGCGACAAGGCCGGAGGTCAGCGGCACAGTCGCCAGCCAGAGGGAACCCATCGCAAGTGAAAACAGAATGACGCTGGTCGGTGTGATCGGCATCATGATGAACAGCGCGGCCACGATTGTGCGACCGGTGTAGATGCCCGCGAGCAGGTATTTCTTGCTCCAGCGTTTGCCAGCCCAGCCCGCCAGCAATGTACCCGCGATATTGGCCGCCCCGATCAGGGAAATCGCAACAGCGCCCAGGGCAGAGGTCGTGCCCACGCCAACAGAGGCCAGCAACCCGTCGGGGGCAATCGGCCCACAAAGTTCGCGCACGAAAGCCGGGAAATGTGCGGTGATAAAGGCCAGCTGATAGCCACAGGAAAAGAAACCGAGGAAGATCAGCGTATAGCTTGGGTCTTTGAACGCTTTAATCAGGATTTCACCCATGCTTTCTTCCAGCTCTGCTTTGTTGGCCACCACGGGCGAGCGCATCAGAGGCAGGCAGACCAGCACGGCGATCATCACGCCTGCAAAGACCAGGAACACAGATTGCCAGGTCATGAAGCCCAGCAGATATTGCGCGGTTGGCGCGCCGATGACCTGGCCCGCGGACCCGGCAGCGGTGACAATCGCCAGTGACATAGACCGGTTTTCGTCGGAACTTGCGCGGCCAACCACGGCCAGGATCACGCCAAACCCCGTGCCCGCGATGCCAAAGCCCACAAGGATCTCATAGATCTGATGTTCCGTTGGCGTCACAGCGAAGGATGACAACACAAGCCCGGCCGCATAGATAATAGCACCCATCAGGATCGCTTTGCGGTCCCCGATTTTCTCGGCAATTGCGCCAAAGATTGGCTGACCAATGCCCCAGGCAAGGTTCTGAATGGCGATGGCCAGGGAAAATTCCGCCCGCGCCCAGCCAAATTCATCGGCAATCGGGATTTGAAAAACTCCAAAAGACGCCCGCACAGCAAAGCTCAGAAGGATAAAAATACAGCCACCAATCAGGACCGGCGTCATTATTGAATTGCGTGAGTCAGTCATGGCGGTCTCTCCTGTGGCGTTTGCGGACCCTGCCTTTCGGCGCACCTGGGGTCAAATTCATTCTCGTGATGACGTTACATCATCTTTTCTAATGCGCCTGCGCGGTCTATGTGGGGGTATGGAAACGCTTAGTGATATTTACCGTGCCAAAGTTGGCGCAGGCGAGCTGACATCAGACGCCGCACAACTGTCGATTCTGCCTGCGCTTGAACTTATTTCCCAGGCGCTGATGGCACCGGAACCCAAACGCGGATTTTTCCGTAAAGCCGTGCCGGTTGATGTGCCGAAAGGCTTATACCTCTGGGGCGGCGTCGGACGTGGGAAATCCATGCTGATGGATATGTTTGTCGATCACCTCGATATCCCCGGAAAGCGCCGCGTGCATTTCCACGCCTTCATGCAAGAAGTCCACGCCGCCCTGCACGAAGCCCGCAAAACCGGTGTGGATGACGCGATTGCACCTGTTGCCACAGATATTGCCAAGGGCCTGAAAGTGCTGGCTTTTGACGAAATGCAGATCACCGATATTACCGACGCAATGATTGTCGGCCGGCTGTTTGATAAACTGCATGAGGCGGGCGTGGCGATTGTCACAACCTCGAACCGCGTGCCGGATGATCTGTATAAAAACGGGTTGAACCGGAACCTTTTTCTACCGTTTATTGAGCTGATCAAAACCCGTCTGGAAGTGGTCGAGATCATCTCTGAAAACGATTACCGCCAGAACCGCCTGAAGGGCGAACAAGTCTGGTTTTCCCCTGTCACTGCGGACACACGGGCGACGATGGATGCGATCTGGCATGATCTGACGGGCGGGAAATCAGAACCGCTGATCCTGACCGTGAAAGGGCGCGAGGTCGAGATTCCCGGGTTTCACAATGGTGTGGCGCGGGCGTCTTTCTTTGATCTTTGCGGCAAATTCCTTGGGGCTGGCGATTACCTGGAACTGGCACAGAACGCGCGTGTTCTTCTGCTGGATAATGTCCCGCGTCTGGGGCGCACGAACTTCAACGAAGCCAAGCGCTTCGTGACGCTTGTAGATTCGCTTTATGAAGCAAAGGTCCGCCTGATCGCCTCTGCCGCGGCGGAACCTGAGATGCTGTATGTAGAGGGTGAAGGCAGTTTCGAATTTGAACGCACCGCATCCCGCCTGCGCGAAATGCAGGACGAAAGCTGGGGCGCAGAATGAAAACGCGGGCACAGGGCCCGCGTTTTTTTGAGTATTTATGGCAAGATGAAACGGTTTAGCGTTGTGCTGTGATCAGCTTTGCCGCCAGACCCACGAAGACCAGTCCTGCCACGCGGTTGATCCAGATCTGGGCCGATGGGCGGGCCTTTAGCCAGTCACCAAGCGAACCCGCGCCAATGGCGACGCTGCCGAAGACAAGGATCGTGGACACCGCCATGACGGCACCCAGGATCATCAGTTGCGGGATCAGCGGGCCGAACTCCGGGCGGGCGAATTGTGGCAGGAAGGCGAGGAAGAAAATCGCGACTTTCGGGTTGGTGATATTCATGATCAGCCCGCGCAGATAAAGCGACTTCAGGCTGGCTTCTGCCCGCTCGCCCTCAATCGCAGTGCTGCCCGCGCGGAAGGCTTTATACGCGAGGTACAGCAAATACCCGGCACCGGCGAATTTTAGCAGGGTAAAGGCAATTTCTGACGTCTGAAAAATCGCAGCCACCCCAAGCGCCACGGCGGTTGTGTGAAACAGCAGGCCCGTGCACAGGCCCAGGGTCACAAACAGCCCGGCCACGCGTCCGTTCATCGCGGATTGCGTCAGGACAAAGACGTTGTCCGGCCCAGGGGCCAGCGCCAGCATCACGGATGCGCCGAAAAACAGCGTCAGGGTTTCAAAAGGGATCATGCCTCATTCCTCCGCAGAACCTCACCCGCCAGATAAAGCGAGCCACAGATGAGTATACGCGCAGTCGGGTCCGTTTCCGCAAGCTTTTTCAACGCGCTGTCCACATCTTCCGCCGTGTCGGTTTTCATACCAGCGTCTGCCGCAAAACGCGCGGTTTCCTTGGCGGGCAATGTGTTCGGCTCACCGGGAATGGACACTGCTGTCAGGCTGTCAGCCACTTTCGCCAGCGGCCCCATATAGCCAGAGGCATCTTTGGTGTTCAGCATGCCACAGATCAGATGCAGCGGACGTTTGGGCAGATTGCCCAGGTGTTTGGCAAGGGCTTCGGCGGCGGCGGGGTTGTGACCACCATCCAGCCAAAGCTCGGCCTCTGGCACGCGCGCCTGAAATGCACCCTCACTCAGGCGCTGCATACGGGCAGGCCAGGTGACGTTGTTCATGGCAGCTTCATAAGCGGCCTCATTCACATTCAGGTGACGCAGGGCGGCAAGGGCGGCACCGGCGTTTTCAATCTGATGTGCGCCGGGCAGCGCGGGCAGGGGCAGATCCAGCAGGCCGGTTTCATCCTGATAAATCAGACGCCCGCGTTCCTCAGACACATGCCAGTGCTGACCATGGGCAATCACCGGCGCGCCAAGACGGGTGGCGGTGGCCTCAATGACATCCATGGCTTCGTCTTGCTGCGGGCCAACCACGACCGGCACGCCGCGCTTGATGATTCCGGCTTTTTCACCTGCAATCTTGGTCAGCGTGTCGCCCAGGAATTGTTCATGGTCGATGGAAATCGGAGTGATCACAGACAGTTCCGGGGTGATTACATTGGTCGCATCCAGACGTCCGCCAAGGCCGACCTCAAGCAAGGTGTAATCCGCTTTATTACGGGCAAAGGCCAGCAGGCCTGCAACAGTGGTGATCTCAAAATAGGTGATGCTTTCGCCACCATTGGCGTTGTAGCATTCATCCAGCATTTCGGTCAGATGTTCTTCCGAAATCAGTTCCCCGGCCAGGCGGATACGTTCGTGAAAACGTGCCAGATGCGGAGACGTATAGGCGTGCACAGATTTTCCAGCGCCTTCCAGCCCCGCCCGGATCATGGCCTGGGTGGAGCCTTTGCCATTGGTGCCCGCGATATGGATGACCGGGGGCAGTTTTTCCTGCGGATTGTCCAGTGCTGCCAGCAGACGCCAGACACGATCCAGCGTCAGGTCAATGATTTTCGGGTGCAGCGCCATCATGCGCTCAAGGATAAGATCGGATGTCTGGGCCATAGTCACACCTAATATTTGCGGGTTTCACGCTGTCTGCACCAGAGTAGGGCAAAAGAAAAGGGCCGGCAGCGGACGATCAGCCATGCTGCGGGCCAGAAGCGACATCGGCAAAGAAAAAGGGCCGCCCATGGGCAGCCCTGAATTTCATATACAAGTGCAGATCATTCTGCCGGTTTGTCCGCCTTCGGCTCTGGTGCAGGCTTTGGCAGATCGCCCTTCACCGCAGGGCCAAGACCCATCAGCATACGGGTGATTGTGATCAGTTCCTCGCGCATATCTTTGCGGTGTGTCACACGGTCCAGCATACCGTGATCCAGCAGATATTCAGAACGCTGGAAGCCTTCGGGCAGTTTTTCACGGATGGTCTGTTCAATCACACGTACACCGGCAAAACCGATCAGCGCATTTGGTTCCGCGATCTGCACATCACCCAGCATCGCATAAGACGCAGTCACACCACCGGTGGTCGGGTGGGTCAGTACAACGATATAGGGTAGGTTCGCTTCACGCAGCATTTCAACCGCAATGGTGGTGCGGGGCATCTGCATCAGGGAAAGGATCCCTTCCTGCATGCGCGCGCCACCGGCGGCAGAGAACAGGACAAACGGACGTTTCAGTTTCACCGCACGCTCGGCACCGGCGAGAATCGCGTTGCCGACATACATGCCCATGGAACCACCCATGAAGGAAAAGTCCTGACAGGCCGCAACAATCGGGGTGCGCCCGATTTCACCTTCGGCCACCAGCATTGCTTCGTGTTCGCCGGTTTTCTTGCGCGCCGCTTTCATACGATCAGGGTATTTCTGCTGATCTCTGAATTGCAGCGGGTCAGTGGTGACAGCCGGCACTTCGATTTCGCCAAAAACGCCACCGTCAAACAGTGCAGAGAAACGTTCGCGTGGTGTAATCGCCATATGGTGATCACATTCCGTGCAGACGTTCAGGTTTTCTGCCATCTCGCGGTGAAACAGCATGGTGCCGCATTCTTTACACTTGATCCAGAGGTTGTCCGGTGTTTCACGACGTGAAAACAAAGAGTTAATCGTCGGTCGGACGTAATTTGAAATCCAGTTCATTTGGCCCCTCAGGTATTTCTCTGGTCTGCATATGCAGGTGTTTGCCCTGAAATACGCTGTCGCAACGTAAATTGCAATCAGCGCCGCAGCACAAGCCTGATCATAAGCCAGGAACAGACCACAAAAAGGAAGTCTGTCAGCAACATCGGGTTCGCTTCCAGCATTTCTTCGCTGGTCCAGGGCAGGTGAAACAGCGCAAATCCGCTCAGGTAATCGGGGATCCCGGCCCAGACCAATGGGTAAAGGTTGTTCACAAAGTGAAAGGCAATCCCGGCGGCAAGCGTGCCACTGCGGGCCACAACATCTGCGGCACAAAGGCCAAAGACAAACGCCCAGAGCACCGGCCAGATCGCCCCGTCGCCCCATGTCGCGGGATCATAATGCAGGTAACCAAAGATCGCAGAGGGGATCACCATCCAGACCCAGGGGCTGTTAAACCGCGCCGCCAGCTGGCTTTGCAGATAACCACGAAACACCAGTTCTTCCGCGCCTGTCTGAATAAGGACGGCCAGCAGGGCCACGGGCAACAGAACCACCCAGCGGGTGAAACCAAGGTTCGGGTTCCATTCCAGCAGACTGTAGGTCCAGGGCGGCAACAGCTCAATCGCGAGGCCCAGTGTCAGCAGGGCTGAGGTCACGGCGATGAAAACTTTCAGTTCCATCCGCCAGGGGGCGAAAAGCGTGTGCCAACGCCGTTTCTGCAGGGTTTCTGTGATCAGGAATACCGGAAACATCATAAAGACAAAGGAAAACAATGTGATCGCTGTTGTCGATGGTGAGATGATCTCAGTGAGGCAGGCGATATATTCGACTGTGCTCATGCCCTGCGTTCCGGCAACAAGTGACAGGAAATACAATGTGCTGATGTAGTAAATTACTGTCCCCAGCAGGCAGCCGACAACCACCCGCCAGATCTCATTCTTTTCCCGCGCAGGGGCAATCAGCGGTTCATAGTAGGGGTAATGCATATCTGTCCTGCCGGTTCTCTTTTGCCTGCGCATGTCGGATGCAATTGCGACAAATCGCTGCCTGTGGTGAAATCTTCGTACAAAAATGCCCCCTGTGACGCAATCATACTTGTTCCCGGGGCCGCAGAAGAGTATTCCCGACACGATCCCGTTTCAGGAAGGCCAGCTATGTCCAGCTTTGATAAAACCAAACTCCCCAGCCGTCATGTTACTGAAGGCCCGGCTCGCGCGCCACATCGTTCATATCTTTATGCGATGGGTCTGTCAGAAGAAGAAATTCACCAGCCTCTGGTTGGCGTTGCCACCTGCTGGAACGAAGCAGCGCCCTGTAACATTGCCCTGAACCGTCAGGCGCAATCTGTAAAAGCAGGCGTGAAAAAAGCGCTGGGCACACCACGCGAATTCACAACCATCACCGTGACCGATGGTATTGCGATGGGCCATGAAGGCATGCGTTCGTCGTTGGCGTCCCGCGAAGCCATTGCCGACACCGTGGAGCTGACCATGCGCGGCCATTGCTATGACGCGATCGTTGGTCTTGCTGGTTGTGACAAATCCCTGCCAGGCATGATGATGGCGATGGTACGTCTGAACACGCCTTCCGTATTTGTTTACGGTGGCTCCATCCTTCCGGGCCGTCACAACGGCAAAGACGTGACCGTTCAGGATGTGTTTGAAGCTGTTGGCGAACACCAGGCGGGCAACATGTCTTCCTGTGAACTTGAAAAGCTCGAACAGGTTGCCTGCCCATCCGCAGGTGCCTGTGGTGGTCAGTTCACGGCAAACACCATGGCCTGTGTGTCTGAGGCCATCGGCCTTGCGCTGCCAAACTCTGCCGGTGCCCCTGCGCCGTACGAAAGCCGTGACCAATATGGTGAGGCGTCCGGTCGTGCGGTGATGAACCTGATCGCAAACAACATCAAAGCCCGTGACATTGTTACGCGTGAAAGCCTGATCAACGCCGCACGCGTTGTGGCCTGTACTGGTGGTTCCACCAACGCCGGCCTGCACCTGCCTGCGATTGCCCATGAAGCTGGTATTGATTTCTACCTCGAAGACGTTTGCGATATCTTCCGTGAGACACCTTACTTCGTCGATCTGAAGCCAGGCGGCGCTTATGTGGCCAAAGACCTTTATGAAGCGGGCGGCGTTCCTGTGATCATGAAGGAACTGGACAAAGCGGGCCTCGTGAACCGTGATTGTATGACTGCGACTGGCCGTTCCATCGGTGAAGAAATTGACATCGTCACCCGCGAAGCTGACGGCAAAGTCATCTATCCAGCCGCAACACCCATCACAAAAACCGGTGGCGTTGTGGGCCTGAAGGGCAACCTTGCCCCGGAAGGTGCGATTGTGAAAGTCGCTGGCATGTCCGAAGAACAGCAGGTCTTTACCGGCCCGGCGCTGGTCTTTGAATGTGAACAGGACGCGTTTGATGCGGTTCAGGAACGCAAGTATTCCGAAGGTGATGTTTTCGTAATCCGCAATGAGGGCCCATCCGGCGGCCCTGGCATGCGTGAAATGCTGGCAACCACTGCGGCGCTGTCTGGTCAGGGCATGGGCAAGAAAGTGGCGCTGATCACTGACGGCCGTTTCTCTGGCGCGACACGTGGTTTCTGCGTAGGTCACGTTGGTCCTGAGGCTGCCCACGGCGGCCCGATTGCTCTGGTTGAAAATGGCGACATGATCACCCTGAACGCCCTGACTGGTGAGCTTTCCATTGATCTGACAGACGAAGTTCTGGCGGAACGCAAAGCCAACTGGAAAGGCCCGCGCGAAACCATCTACGCATCCGGTGCGCTGTGGAAATACGCGCAGCAGGTTGGCGCGACCTACAAAGGCGCTGTGACCCATCCGGGTGGCAAAGCCGAAAAGCACCAGTATATGGATCTCTGATGCGTTTTTTCGCAAATATGATGTCAAAGGCCCGGATCATTCCGGGCCTTTTGATTTGCTCAGTGCTCGCCGCCTGTGTCACAGCACCTGCGCCGGAAGGGGCTGTGAATTTGCAACGCAGCGCCACAGCTTTTGATGGCGATGTCACCCTGCGTGCGCCGCGCGGCTATTGTCTGGATCAGGCGGGATCAACGCCGCAAAGCGAAAATCCGGTGTTCCTGTTCGTCAGCTGTCACGCCCTGTCTGGCGGCGCACATGCCTCTGTGCCCGAAGTCATGGGGTTGCTGACCGCCACCGTTTCTCAGGGGCCGCTTGCGCCGGGGGCAGGGGATCACGCAAACCTGACGGAATTTTTCGGCACCACCACCGGGCAAAGACTATTGTCCCGCCGATCCGGCGGCTCTGTCCGGGTGCATGAAATCAGCAATGCGAATGATGATTATTTCTGGCTGCGGGCCGAAGAAACACGCGCAACAGACCGTATCTTCAGTCCCTGGATCTGGTTTGCCCTGACAGAAATATCCGGCCACAAGGTCAGCTTCCGGTTTTACCCCGCCGCAGACAGTGCAGAGGATTCCCTGGCCGGGCGTGCGATCTTCCATCGCTTTGTACGATCCACCCATTAACGTCAGGGCCTGGCCTATCAGACAGGTTGCCCGTCGCCCTGATGATCAGATATTTTCTGAAACCAGAAGAATTGTCTGAAATTGTGATTCAGGTTTCTTCTCCGGGGGTGTATGCTTGGGCATTAGTAGTCATTGTAACCCCGGTCGTGGTGTGCTTGCCATGTTTCAATCGGGGGCGTGCGAGTAAAAATAAACTGTTTTAACAATTCGGATCTCTCGTGTTCTCACTGTTTCGTACCTCTCGTAAAAAACCTGTGGTCAGGCTGTCCCCTCCACGACAGCAGGTTCAGTTTCCGGATGCACCTTTCGGCACAGACTGGCTCTGGCAGCCCGATATCAGTCATCAGGCGATATCACCTTCAGAATTTGCACATTGCCCGAAACGTCAGAATATCGGGGACAGTGCTGTATTGTTCCATGATTGCGAAACCCAGGAAATCACAGCCCGCCAGAGGCGCGATGATGCTGATGACAGAACTGATTTCGGCCTGCAATTTGAGATCGGGACATTCGACGGCAGCTTTCTTTCACTTGCCTGCGATCTGCCGGGGGATGCTTGGCAGGACCTGAAAAAACGTCATGTTTTCCGGTTCGAAGCTGATCTGGATTGCCCGCAGGAGGTTTCGATCTATGCGCGCCTGAACGCCAAACACGGCCCGAATGTTGAAAAAATCCTGCAACATATGGGGGCAGGAAGCGACCACATCAGCGCAGAATTTGATCTGGCCTATACGCAGCTGAACATTGGCCGGCTGGAGAAAATCTGGCTTGATCTGATTTTTGAGGATCCGGCAGGCAAGACCTTCACCCTGCGTAATATCAAGCTCAGCCGTCGTCCGCGCGCAGAACTCTGACACAGCGACAACATCATTCAACTGGTTAACGCGGCGTCCCGGGGTGACAGCACGTGCGTTTCTGCGCAGACTGCCCGCAGTATAAAGGAAACGCCAATGACCAGCTATCCACGCCTGCTTGCCCCCCTTGATCTTGGTTTCACCACGCTGAAAAACCGCGTGTTGATGGGATCCATGCACACCAATCTGGAAGAGCGCGGCGACTGGAACCGTGTGGCGGAATTTTACGCCGCGCGGGCGCGTGGCGGGGCTGGGCTGATTGTCACCGGCGGCATGTCTCCGAATGCCGAAGGTGGCGTGTTCCCGGGTGCGGGCGGGTTGTTTTCTGACAAAGACATCACAAACCACCGCCATGTGACGGATCGTGTGCACAGCGAGGGCGGTAAAATCGTCATGCAGATCCTGCATGCAGGCCGCTATGCCTATAGCCCCGATTGCGTTGCGCCATCGCCTGTGAAATCCCCGATTTCCCCCTTCCCGCCGAAAGAACTGGATGCGGTTGGTATCGAGAAACAGATCGCCGATATTGTGACGTCCGCCACCCGCGCGCGTGAGGCGGGCTATGACGGCGTGGAAATCATGGGGTCTGAAGGGTATTTCCTGAACCAGTTCCTGGTGGTCCATACCAACAAGCGCGAAGATGAATGGGGCGGTTCTGCCGAAAACCGCATGCGCCTGCCGATTGAGGTCGTGCGGCGTGTGCGCGAAGCGGTTGGCACGGATTTCATCCTGATCTATCGCCTGTCGATGATTGATCTGATCCCGAACGGCCAGACCTGGGAAGAGGTTGTGACGCTTGCCAAAGCCGTTGAGGCCGCAGGCGCAACCATCATCAATACCGGCATCGGCTGGCACGAAGCCCGCATTCCCACCATCGCCACCTCTGTCCCGCGTCGCGCCTTTTCCTGGGTCACCAAGAAACTGATGGGCGAGGTGTCCATACCTGTGATCACCTCAAACCGCATCAACACGCCTGAAGTTGGGGAAAGTGTCCTGGAAGATGGCTGTGCCGATATGATTTCAATGGCGCGGCCTTTCCTTGCGGATGCGGATTTCGTCAACAAAGCTGCTGAGGGTCGCGCAGATGAAATCGCCCCCTGTATTGCCTGCAATCAGGCCTGCCTTGATCATACCTTCGCCGGTAAGCTGACCACCTGTCTTGTGAATCCTATGGCGTGCCACGAAACTGAATTTGATGTGACTACCGCCGACACGCCGAAAAATATCGCCATTGTTGGTGCCGGCCCGGCAGGTGTGATGACCGCGATTACTGCTGCGGAACGTGGCCATAAGGTGACGCTCTATGATCGCGCTGACAGGATTGGCGGCCAGTTGAACATGGCAAAGCAAGTGCCGGGCAAAGAGGAATTCCACGGGCTTGTGGCCTGGTTCGAAACCATGGTCGTAAAATCCGGCATTGATCTGCGTCTGAATACGGAGGCTACCGAAGACGTCCTGCAAGGGGCGGATGAGGTTGTGATCGCCACCGGCGTTACACCACGCGATCCACAGATCCCGGGTCAGGATGGACCGAATGTCGTGAACTACATCGACGTGCTGCGTCATGGGGCTGAGGTTGGTAAACGTGTGGCGGTGATCGGGGCCGGGGGCATCGGGTTTGATGTGTCCGAATTCCTTGTAACCAGTGACAGCCCGACCGAAGATCTTGAGGCCTGGAAGACTGAGTGGGGCGTGGGCGATCCGTCAGACACCCGCGGCGGTCTGCACCCGGATGGTGCGCAACCTGATGCGCCGGAACGCGAGGTGACGCTGCTTCAGCGCAAGGCAGAGAAACCCGGTCGCCGCCTTGGCAAAACCACCGGCTGGATCCATCGCGCCACGCTTCATATGAAGGGCGTCAAAATGCTGGGTGGCGTGAACTATGAACGCATCGATGCAGAAGGCCTGCATATTTCCACCGGTGAAGCCCGTGAAAACCCACGCCTGATCGCTGCGGATACGATTGTGCTTTGCGCCGGGCAGCTTCCGGAACGGAACCTGGCGGATCAGCTGGAGGCAAAAAGCATCCCCTGTCATGTCATTGGTGGCGCAGATGTTGCTGCCGAACTGGATGCCAAAAGGGCGATCTCGCAGGGCGTGACCCTCGCGCTGAAGTTGTGAGTTTGCTTTAAGGTTAGATTGGGTTTTCCGTAAGTGGTTGTTAATATTTATGGTTTCTATCTTTTGGGCGGCGTCTTTAAACCCTGGTATTGTCTGTGATGTGACCCATTGTTGCCCGATTTGTCGTCGAAGTTGACCTATGGTTACGGTAAATCAGGTATGCACATGGACAGATTGACAGAAATGGAAGCTTTCGCCACCGTTGTTGATCAGGGCGGGTTCACAGATGCGGCACGGAAGATGGGGATTTCTAAGTCTGCAGTGTCAAAACACGTTTCTTCGCTTGAAGGCCGCCTTGGTGCGCGCCTTCTCAACCGGACAACGCGCCGGGTGTCTCCGACGGAAATAGGCCTTGCTTACTATGATCGCGCCCGACGGGTTCTGAATGATGCAGGCGAAGCAGATTCGCTTGTGACATCAATGCAGGGCGTGCCTTCCGGCCAGCTTCAGGTTTCTGTGGAAACGGATTTCGGGGTGAACCTTCTGTCCCCGGTGATCGGGGGTTTCCTTCAGGAATTCCCTGACATCAACGTCAATATGGAACTGAACAATCGCTATGTCGAACTGATCAGCGAGGGCTTTGATCTGGCCATTCGGATTGGTGAGCAGGAAGACAATACGTTGCGGACACGCAAGCTCGCGGAAACTGAAAAATGCATGGTAGGCGCACCGTCCTACTTCGAAAAATACGGTCGCCCGGAAAGAATAGATGATCTGAATGATCATAAACTTTTGCATTATTCGAACGAATCCTCCGCAGCTGTCTGGAAACTGACGTCCCCTTCCGGGGAACAGCGTCAGGTGCGCACAGCCGGCTGGTTGTCTGTAAATGACGGCCAATCGTTGCTGAACGCGGCGGTGTCTGGCCTTGGGGTCGCGTATCTGCCCAGCTTTATCTACGCAGATGCGCTTGAAAAAGGGCTGGTTGTCAAAGCGATCCCGGACCTCCCCGTTGAATGTCAGGGAATTTATGTAGTCTATCCGCCCGGGCGCTATGTTCAGCCGAAAGTCAGGGCGTTTATCGACTTTCTGATACGTTCATTTGCCGACAAAGGCCCGACTGAGTGGTGATTTATTCAGTTGAGGTCAAAGTGACTTCAACACGTCGGTTTGCTTCACGCCCTGCGTCTGTAAGATTGCTGGCGCGCGGGGCGAGATATCCCACACCATCCGCTGTAATCTGATCCGCTCTGACGCCCAGCTCTGCGATCAGGTGCTGCATCACAGCCTGTGCACGGCGTTTCGATAAATCAACATTCCCCGCCAGGCCGCCTACCGCATCTGTATGCCCGACCAGGGTCACGCGACGGCTGGGGTTCTGTTGCAAGTATTCGGCAACCGCTGCAAGCGATGACATGCCGGATTCCGCCAGCGTCGTGCCGCCACTGCGGAATGTCACACCTTCCAGCACAGCGTGCCCACGGGTTTCAAGGGCCTGCCCGAGATCGGAAGACACCACAGGCGTCACCGGGACCGGGGTGATCACGGGTTCAGTTGTTGATGGCGTGTCGGCGGCTGATCCAAGCTGGTTGATCTGCACAAACCCTGTCTCAGGCGTGCGGCTGATCATAATGTTCAGCGCCTGGCTGTCCCCGTTTGCTGAAGTTCTCCGGGCAGACAGAAACCTGTAGTCGCCAAGGTTCACATGCATCCCCGGCTCATGAAACACATCAGCGGCAAAGCGAAAATCAAACCCGCCGCATGCCTCTGTGTCGCATTCAAACACCAGATCATAGCCCTGTTCGGTCAACTGATCGCGCAGCGGGCTCAGCAGTTGCAGGCTGGTCAGCTCTGATGTCGGGATACGCCAGGATTGTTTGCTGACCTGCCCCTCAAGCTGCACCGCAGGCAGTTTGTCACCATCCCAGGGCCCGGAAATCAGGCCAAAACTGCTAAGATCAGACACCTCGCTGGCATTCGGTTGCGCAGGCAAAGGGAAAGCCGGTGTAAACGCAAAAGCTGCCCCCGGAATACATGCGACCAGGTAAAAAATAAAGGAAAGCGCAGATTTCATCGGTGGCTCGCGTGGTATTCGTCATTGGGGCGCATTTTGGTGCCAGACGCGATCCGGTTGGTCATATTGTAGAACCCCGCAACAGACGCAATGTCCCAGATATCGCGGTCACTGAACCCCACATCGCGCAGTTTCGCACGGTCAGCTTCCACAACTTCTGAACTTGTCTTTGTCAGCTTCTCAGAGAATTCCAGCATCGCCCACTGGCGTTCCGGCAGATCCAGCACGCGCCAGTTCATCACCAGGGCTTCGCCAAGCTGCGGATCACCGGACAGTTCGCGCACCGCAGCCCCATGGGCGACCAGGCAGTAATGGCATTTGTTGATGGATGATACACAAACAGCGATCATCTCGCGTTCCAGTTTGGTCAGGCCTGACTCCGCCAGCATCATGTCATTATAAAGCGCTGCGAAGGCGTTCAGCTTGTTGATGTCAAATGCATAGGCCTGCAACACATTCGGGATCAGCCCCAGTTTGTCCTGGCAGATATCGAAATATTTTGCTGTCGCCTCCGGCAGCGGGTCGACCATGGGAAGATCAAGGGCGGTTACGGATTTATCTGTCATGTTCAGGCCTCAACTGGTTTTACGCGGTAATGATACTGTCCCACAGAACGCATGTTCAGGGAAGAATAGAGCGCATTGGCCCCCTGGTTTTCCTGCGTCACAATCACAGAGAAATGCTTCGCCCCATGATGCTTCGCCCAGGTCGCCGCCTTGCGCAGGATGCGTCCCGCACTGCCGTTACGGCGCTGGGATGGTGTGACTTCAAGGGCGTGTAACATGGCGATACCGTTATGGATGCCAACATAAGCAACGCCTGCGGGCCTGTCATTTGTACGCCCGAAGATGCCGGTTTTCGGATCGCAACCCCGGTGCATCACATCAAGGCGCGCCGGGCCAATGCCGCCCTCAACCCATAATTCTTCCATAATGCCGACGGGCGGCCAGACGGTGAAAGCCGACATGCGCGGGGCATCTTCACTGGCGATTTCATCAATTTCCGCCAGCCACAGCGTAACCGGGTCTTTGACCTTATATCCGCGTGTCTCCAGCGCCTGATCAAGCGCGTCTTCCCCTTCACGGATCATAAACAGCGGATTCTGCCCTAAGGCGTCCATCGCGGCCTCTGCCTCAGCGATATCGGGAACTTCACCGGGGTTCACAGCCGTTGCAGCAGAGACCCGCTGCCCACCGCCAGCCCCATCCCGGATGCTCCAGCCGTTTTCCTCTGTCACCGCTTTCGCAGGCCAAGTGTTTTCACAAACGTCATACAGTGCAAATACATCAGGCTGGCTCATATCATCTCTCCCGCGAACTTTTCCCGCAGCACATCCATCACCGCTTTTGCAGCCACCGCATCCGTGCCCCGGATCACGATATTCGTGCCGTAGCGTCCCTCAAAATGGAACGGATAGGACCCAATTGACAGATCCGGGTTCTCTTTCGCCAGTTTCCCCAGCGGCGCGGCAATATCGCCTTCGCCTACAAGGAACCGCTGACTTTCAGACAGCAGCGGCGCACCCCCGGTCAGCCCCGGCATCACGCTTTCCACCATCGCGCGGAACACTGACGGAACCCCGGCCATCACATAGCAATTCTCAACCTGAAACCCCGGCGCAACCGACACCGGATTATCAATCAACACCCCATGTTCCGGGATCCGCGCCATGCGCAGACGGGCCACGTTCAGTTCCGACCCCTGCCGTTCATAATGCGCCGCCAGCAGGGCGCGGGCATCATCCCGCACATCAATCGACTGACCAAAAGCCTCTGCCACGCAATCCGCCGTGATATCATCATGGGTCGGGCCAATCCCGCCGGAGGTGAACAGATGATCATAACTGCCACTCAGCGCCCGGATCGCCGCAACAATCGCTAGCGCATCATCAGACACAACCCGTACCTCTTTCAGATCAATGCCTTTTTCCGTCAGCACCTGCGCCAGATGATGCATATTTGCGTCGCGCGTGCGCCCGGAAAGGATCTCGTCACCGATAACAAGCATTGCAGCCGAAGGATTTGTCATGTTCTGTTCCCTGAAGATCGTCACCCCGGTATAGGCCCGCCCCATGGAATTTCAAACCCCGCTTGTCCCCGCCAGGCTCATTCGTCGCTACAAGCGCTTCCTTGCTGATATGCGCCTGCCGGATGGGCAGGAAGTCACTGCCCATTGCGCCAATCCCGGTTCCATGATGGGGCTGAAGGAGGAAGGGCAGCTCTGCTGGCTGGAACCCAATGACGACCCGAAGAAAAAGCTGAAATATGGCTGGCGTCTGGTGGATCATGAAAACGGCCATTTCACGGGGGTTGATACCAGCCTGCCCAACCGCGCCCTGAAAGCCGCCTTCATGGCGCGTGAGGTGCCGGAAGTTGCGGAATATGCGCGGGTGAAGCCCGAGGTGAAATACGGCGAAAACTCCCGCGTGGATTTTTTGCTGACGGATGAAGATAAACCCGATCTCTGGCTTGAGGTAAAATCCGTGACGCTGTGCCGTAAGGAAGGCCTGGCAGAATTCCCCGACAGCGTGACCGCGCGGGGCACAAAACATCTGAACGATCTCGCGGAACAGGCGCGCAAGGGGGATCGTGCCATGTTGTTTTACCTGATCCAGCGTACAGATTGCACCGCCGTCACCCTGGCGGACGACATCGACCCGACCTATGCCCAGGCGTTTCGTGAAGCGCGTCAGGCCGGGCTGGAAGTGCTGGCTTACGATTGTAAAATCACCCCCGAAGGCATCACCCTGCACAGGTCCGTGCCCTTCAGCTTCGATTAAGCTTTTACATTTTCACTGGCTGCACTATTTATGCGCCACTCAGTGATGGAGAGACACGTGAACGATACGCATCTGCGCGAGACCCGCGAAGGCATCCGCATCTATGACCCCGCCGATTTTGACGGCATGCGTAAGGCCGGGCGACTGGCGGCGGAAATTCTGGATGCGGTGGGTCCTCTGGTCAAAGCCGGCGCCACGACCCACGCGATTGATGCTGCGGTTGAACAGATGGTCGATGACGCCGGCGCGCTGTCCGCAACGATTGGGTATAAAGGCTATAGGCACGCTTCCTGCATTTCGGTGAACCATGTGGTTTGTCACGGCATTCCCGGCAGTGAGATCCCGAAAAGCAAATATGAAAAAGTGGCACGCAAGAATGACATCCTGAAAGATGGTGACATTCTGAACGTCGACGTTACCGTGATTGTCGATGGCTGGTTTGGCGACACCTCCCGCATGTACACCGTCGGCCCGCAAAAGAAATTCGCAGAACGCCTGGTGCAGATCACCCATGACAGCCTGTTTGAAGGCATCAATGCGGTGAAGCCGGGCAATACCTTTGGTGACATCGGCCATGCGATCCAGAAATTCGCTGAAGCCCGTAAAATGTCTGTGGTGCGTGATTTCTGTGGGCACGGCATTGGCCGCGTCTTCCACTCACCGCCCAATGTGCTGCATTACGGCAAGCCCGGCACTGGTGCTGTGCTGGAAGAAGGCATGATTTTCACGATTGAACCCATGCTGAACCTGGGTCGTGCGGAAACCAAAGTCCTGTCCGATGACTGGACGGCGATCACCGTGGACAAAACCCTGTCCGCCCAGTTCGAACACTCCATCGCAGTCACCTCCGATGGGTTCGAAATCTTCACAGAATCCCCCAAAGGCATCTACTACCCGGGCTGATCCTTATTTTGTCTCTGTAAATATCCCGGGGGTGTGGGGGGCTGGCCCCCGCTAAAGACCAATCAGTTCCGCGATCTGATCTATGGATGTGACAACCTCGGCCCCAACCGCGCGCAAGGTTTCGTCCTGCCCTTCCGCAGCATACCCAATCGCCCGCACATCCGCCCGTACAGCGGCAAGGCAGCCGTTTGAACTGTCATCAATCATCACAGCACCTGCGGCGTCCACACCGGCATCTTTCAGGGCCTGGATAACCATGTCAGGGGCAGGTTTGGGCGTGAAGCCTTCGCGGGAATAAATCCGTCCCTCAAACCGCTGCCACAGGCCTGATGGCCCAAGGGAACGTTCCATTTTCCCCATCGGCCCATTTGATGCAATGGCAGTCGCAATGCCCTGGGCTTCCAGCTGATCCAGCAGCTCAGGAATGCCGTCAATCACTTCAACACCGGCTTCGATCCGGGCAAAAATTGCCAGCAGGGTTTCATCCACCCAGTTGTCCGGCAGATCCGCGCCCCGGCGTTTTGCTTCGTCATGCACACCAAAGATCGTGCCGCCGACAAAAAGCTCCTGGCATTCATGGGCAGACACGGGCAGGCCGTATCGGGTCAGGCTGTCGGCAATGACTTCATTCACCGGGCCCTCAGTGTCGACCAGCACACCATCACAGTCAAAAATCACAAGCTTTGGCAGTGTGTTGATCATATCGGGCCTTTCCTGTGTATTTACACTTGCAGAGTTAACAAAAACAAAATTCTGGTTTTCTGGTTGGTGGGTTCAGGCTGTTTTACCTTCACCTACCCCAGGTACTCGAGAAAGTTAATCCGGCTGTCGCCATATTTGCGCTGATCCAGAAGCTCAAGGCCATCTGGCACTTCAATTTCAGCGCTTTCTTCCCAGACAATCAGCGCGCCAGGTGCAATCCAGCCCTGGGCCATCGCCGCCGCCATCGCCTTTTCCCCAAGGCCTTTGCCATAAGGTGGATCCAGAAATACCAGATCAGCCCTGTTCCCCGGACATGTCGGCAGACGTGCGGCATCAACACGCAAAAGCGTCATCGCGCCCTCTGCGCCCAAAAGCTTGCCATTCGCCTGAATAAGCCGCTGCCCCACGCGCCCGTTCTCAACAAACGTCACATGCGCCGCGCCGCGCGACAGGGCCTCAAATCCAAGCGCACCGGTGCCTGCAAAAATATCCAGCACACGCGCGCCTTCGATCTCTACATCAAACCGCCCGCCGGACAGCACGTTAAACAGGCTTTCGCGCACGCGATCCGTGGTCGGTCGCAGGTGGGCTCCGGCATCGCCTTTGCCCACCGCCGTCAAAGCCCGCCCGCGATGTATGCCTGCAATAATCCTCATGCTTTCAGCAGCGGTTTCAGATCGGCAGAGGCATCCGCCACAACCGCAGGATCCGCGTTTTTCCCCGCATCAATCAGACGTTTCCCGACCATATACCCACGCGGATCATTCATCGCATCCACTGCAATCAGCTGTCCGTCACGGTAATACCAATGCGACCGGCTGGCCCCGCCATCACGCACAACCACCTGATCAAACCCGGTGTTCAGCCCGGCAATCTGCAGCTTCACATCATACTGATCCGACCAGAACCAGATCTGCGGCACATAGGCTTTGTCCGCGCCCATCATGTTGTCCGCCACCAGTTCCGCCTGATCAATCGCATTGGGCACGCTTTCCAGACGAATACGCCCACCGGCACGCGGGAATGACGCACAGTCACCGGCCGCAAAAATCGCCGCATCAGAGGTTCGCCCCTGTGCATCTGTCTTAATGCCATTGTCCAGCTCAAGCCCCGCCAGTTCCGCAAGCCCCGTCGCAGGCGTAATCCCAACGCCAGCAATGACAAAATCCACATCCAGCGTGCTGCCGTCGGACAGTTCCGCGCCAGTGACTCGACCTTCACCAAGCAACCGCGCAAGCCCCACACCTTCGCGAATATCAACGCCATGTTCCCCATGCAGCTTGCGGAAGAAATCGGATGTTTCGGTTGACGCAACACGCTGCAGAATACGATCCGCCATCTCAACCAGCGTCACCTTCAGCCCTGATTTCGCCGCCACCGCAGCGGCCTCCAACCCGATATAGCCACCGCCGATAATCAACACATGGCGGCCTTCCACAAACTCCGGCGCCATGGCGTCCACATCAGACAAGCCGCGCACGGTGTAAATCCCATCCAGATCCCCGCCAATCGCGGCGGGCAGACGGCGCGGTTCAGATCCGGTGGTCAGGGCAAGCTGATCATATGCCAGAACCTCGCCCCCCACGGTCACGGTCTTGGCAGCAGCATCAATCGCCTCAACGCGCGCGCCAAGGCGCAGCTCAATGTCCTGATCCGCATAGAAACTTTCCGGGCGCAGGAACAGGCGTTCGCGCTCCATCTCGCCCAGCAAATACGCTTTGGACAGCGGCGGGCGCTGATAGGGAGGTGCGCTTTCCTCGCCAATCAGGGTCACTTTCCCGTCAAACCCAAGCTTGCGCAGCTTCGCCGTCAGGGAACTGCCGGCCTGCCCGGCACCGATCACGATTATATGGCTCATTTCTTTCTCCCATTCCCGGCTTTGCGGATGTCTCAACTGACCCTATAGTTAGCTGACAGCAAATGGCAATTGCCACAATTGATCCAGAGGAAAAGCGACATGACAATCACAGTGGGCGACGCGCTGCCAGCGGCAGATCTGATGCAAATGGGCGACGCAGGCCCGGAAAAAATCGCACTGTCTGATCTGACAGACGGGCGCAAAGTCGTGATCTTCGGCCTGCCCGGCGCCTATACCGGCACCTGTAGCAACGAACATGTGCCCGGCTTCATCCAGCACGCCGAAGCCCTGCGCGCAAAAGGCGTCGACGACATCATCTGCGTTTCCGTCAATGATGCCTTTGTGATGCAGGCCTGGGGCAAAGATACGGGCGCGGATGCCGCCGGTCTGAAAATGCTGGGCGATCCGCTCTCCACCTTCACCCGTTCCATCGGCCTTGACTTCGACGCGCCTGATTTCGGCCTGATCGGCCGCTCCCTGCGCTACGCCATGGTCGTAGAAGACGGCAAAGTCACCGCCCTCAACGTCGAGGAAAACCCCGGAGTCTGCGACGTCTCAGGCGGCGCAGCTGTGCTGGCGATGGTTTGAACGGTCCGGGTTGGCTTTACGGCGTAGCTTCCCGTTGGTATGGAGAGTTGAGTAACAGTAATAGGTCCATCAATGTTTTTTCGTACTCTTCTTGCTTTAGCTACTGCGTTTGTTCTTACGGGCTGTGAGGAAGCAAATCGCCAGGCTGAAGAACGTTCCGCTGCAAACCTTGAGCTAGCCGCAACCCATATGCCATCACTCATACAAGCAGAGTACAGGCCAGTTCTGCCCCCGTGCTTTGACTTTCTGCGCAATGGTGTTGCCCCAACCTCTCAAACGCTTCAGCGTTTGGGTTACCAGGATCGGGGGAGGATCTTCGAGTATCGGAATATCAAGGATCTTAAACAGTCAGAGACCTCAGAAGTCGTAAAACACGCCTTTTTCGATACCTATAGCTTCCGCGGAACCAACTCTTGTCGTGTGGTTTACTTTAGCAGTTTCTTCCCGGCATATTATGTTGCTGATCAAGCTCAGGCACCTGTTGAAAATCTGCTGCGTGCAAATGGTTATAGCAGAGTAGCCGGACCAGATGGAAACAGGTTCACCAAAGATGGCCTGACGGTGTCTCTTATCATTCGATATCGTGACAGTTTGACCGAGATTATTCTGCGGGGCGAAGCTGACTAAAATGTAGGGTTCAATGTTGAAGCAGTGAGTCGTATGCATAGGAAATCACAAAAAAGGCACCCAATCGGGTGCCTCTTCTTTTTCAGATCATCCCAGAAGATGTTCTTTCACTTTTTCGATCACATCTTCGGTGGAGATCCCCAGGTTCTCCAGCAGGGACATGTCGATGCCATATTCAGACAGCATCGCCGGAACTTCTGCGATGTCCAGGTCCGCCAGCGCGGACATGTCGATGCCGCTGTCTGCAATTTTTGACACGATTTCATCTGTGCCACCAAAGGCATTTACGGCTGCGCCAATCAGATCACCAAGACCCATATCGTTACTCCATTTTTTACGAAGGTTAATTTTATCTTGCGCGGAATCTGCCAGTTTCCGCACGGGATTGAAAGCCACAAAAGCGGGGAAAGCGCGCAGGCTTCTCCCCCAATCCGGCCCTGTAAAATCTTTAAACTCTCGTATTCTGAAGCTTTAAAGATTTTAAACTCTGGCATCTGACGCCTTTAAAGATTGTACATTTACCCGGCCAGCGCATCCATCTTACGGGCCAGTTTCACATCCAGTTCCGTCAGCCCGTCATGGTCATGTGTCGTCAGCGTCACATCGACCTTATTCCAGACATTCGACCATTCCGGGTGGTGCTTGTATTTCTCTGCCCAGATCGCAGTGCGGGTCATAAAACCAAAGGCATCAATGAAGTTTTTGAAGGCGTAAACTTTTGAAATCGCATCACGATCTGCATCATGCGTCCATCCATTCTGCAACAGCGGTGCCAGGTCATGCGCCCGTTCGTCTTCATTCAGTCTCATCCTGTTCCCCTTCCACAATTTTAAACGGCCCATAACTGCTGAGCACTTCGATATCCTGACCAATCGCTGCGGCCTCAGCACGGATAAACCGTTGAACTGCCTCAGAAAATCCGGCATCGCCAATCCAGTGCAGCGAATGACATTCCACCGGCAAATAGCCCCGCGCAAGCTTGTGTTCCCCCTGCGCCCCAGCCTCAACCCTTTGTAATCCCTGCGAAATCGCAAAGTCGATGGCCTGATAGTAACACAGTTCGAAATGCAGCGCAGGGTGATCTTCGACACACCCCCAATAGCGCCCGAACAGCACCTCTTTACCGATAAAATTCAGCGCCCCCGCGATGAATTTCCCATCCCGCCGCGCCAGCACCAGCAACACATCATCACGCATATCTTTTTGAATTTCATCGAAAAATTCGCGCGTCAGATAAGGCGTGCCCCATTTGCGCGCCCCCGTATCCTGATAAAACCGCCAGAAAGCATCCCAATGTTCCGGCGCAATCTGATCCCCGGTCAGCGCAATGATTTCTCCGCCAAACCCATGCGCTTGTCGCCTCTCCTTACGGATATTTTTACGCTTGCGCGAGGATAGCGCATTCAGGAAATCGTCAAAACCCGAATACCCATCATTCACCCAATGAAACTGCGTCGATTTCCGGTGCATCAACCCCATCTCAGCCCCCGCCAGGGCCTCTGCTTCGGAACAGAAAGTAACATGGCTTGAGGACAGGTGATTGTCGCTTGCAATCTTCACCATGGCTTCCGTCAGCGCGGCCTGCCCCTTTGCTTCAACCCCTTGTTTGCAAAGGAAACGCCGCCCGGTTGCCGGGGTGAACGGCACGGCGATCTGAAGCTTGGGATAGTATTGCCCGCCCGCCTGTTCATAGGCCTGGGCCCAGTTGAAATCGAAGATAAATTCGCCCTGGCTGTGGGTTTTTAAATACATCGGCGCAATCGCAATCAGCACGCCATTTTCTCGGGCCAGCAGGTAATGTGGATGCCAGCCGGTGCCTTCGCCAACGGAACCAGACACTTCAAGGGCATGCAGAAAACGATATGTCACAAAAGGATCAGCCGGGGGCATTTGCCCATCCGGATTGGCGCAAGCATCCCAGCCCTGCGGATCAATATCCGCAAGGCTTTGTGCCATGGTGATTTCGATATTATCCCGGGACATAGCCTTCAAAGGTCACGTTTTGCGCAACTTTGCGTGCCTCTGCTTCCTGTTCGGCAGAACGGATCGTCCAGCACAGCACATGTGCGCCTGCGGTTTTCAATTCCGCCACGCGGGGACGGTCCAGATCAGCGGCCTGGTGTGAGATAAAACAAGCCCCAACCCGGTCATAATCTTCTATGTTCACAAGCTCCGCCCGACGCGCGGCCGGGATCAGCTGTTCATCTTCGCCCTGCCAGTTTTCTGTGGTGATCCCGCGTGGAATGTCAGGGGCGGCCTCCGCCAGGACGGCCACAGAATGCGGGTTGAAGGACATCAGCGCCACATCGCCATCGTAGCCTTTCAGTGCCTCAGCTACAGCACGTTCAAGGCGCCCGTCCACCGGGCCCATGGCACCGTGTTGATCCTTGATTTCAATCAGCAGTGGCACGCGCCCGGCGACGAAATCCAGCATCTCGGAAAACGTCGGAATGGGTTCATCATTGCCCAGCAATGTGCGCGCCTTTGCCTCTGACAGGTCACACATCTGAATAGGGCCTGCCGTGCCGGTCAGGCGTCTCATGTCGTAGTCATGAAACACCATCGCGTCGGCGTCTTTGGTGGCCTGAACGTCCAGCTCAATCCCGTAGCCCGCATCAATCGCCGCCTGAAAAGACGCCAGAGAATTTTCAGGAATACCCGCCGCAAGGTTGTGAAACCCACGGTGGGCAATCGGGGCTTTGAGGAAAGCTTCGGGAAGGGCCGGACGTTTCATATCAGTTACTTAACCTGAAAGATGCCTTCGATTTCCACAGCCACGCCAAACGGCAGAGATGCGGCGGAAACAGCAGAACGGGAATGACGGCCGGTGTCACCCAAAACTTCGACGAAGAAATCGGATGCGCCGTTGATCACTTTCGGCTGGTCGCCAAAATCAGCGGTGGAATTCACAAAACCTGTCAGTTTCACAACTTTCACAAGGCGGGTCAGGTCGCCATCAAGGGCGGCTTTGACCTGAGACAGCAGGCTTTTTGCACAGCTTTGCGCCGCGGCTGCACCTGCTTCGGCATCCATATTTTCACCCAGTTTGCCGGTCAGGAAAGACCCGTCAGCGTTCTGGGAAATCTGGCCGGATACATACAGCATATCGCCAACCTGCACATAAGGCACATAATTCGCCGCAGGGGCCGGGCCAGCGGCCAGTGTGATACCCATTTCAGCAAGGCGGGCTTCGATCGGATTGGTCATGATACACCTGTCAGTTAACGCGTTTGTCTGGCGCGACACTGAACCGAAAACAGGCGAAAAGAAAGAGGGTATCGCGACCTCCTGGCAGAAATCGCGACTCCTTATTGTGAGGCGCTTAATCCTCGCGGAACGCCCGGTTAAAGTAATCCGAAAGAGGTTTCACAAGGTAAGTGATCGGGGTGCGATCGCTGGTGCGGATATAGGCTTCGACCGGCATCCCGGGCAACAGGGTGACATCCTGTGGCAGGCGTGCGGCTTCGCCTTCATTCAAGGCCACCTCGGCGCGGTAATAGTTCGCGCCAGTGTTTTCATCGGTAAACGCATCAGCAGAAAGTTTCGACACATACCCAAACAGTTCCGGCGTGTCCTGGGCGCTGAAGGCCGGGAAGCGCAGGGTTGCCGGTTGCTGTATATAGATCTGGTCGATGTGAATGGGTTCAATATTCACAACAAGCACCAGGGGCCGGTCCTGTGGGATCAATGCCATGACATCATCCGCCGGGCGCAACACTGCGCGGGGTGCGAAAACTTTCAGCCCATGCACAACACCTGACACAGGTGCATGCACGTCAAGACGTTGCAGGCGTTCCTGAAGGCTGGTGATCTGGGTCGTGATTGTGATCAGTTCATAGCGCAGACTGCTGATGGCCGAAATCGCATCTTCGCGGCGCTGACTGGTCAGGCTCAGGGCTTCGAGGTCAATTTCAGAAATCTGTTCGTTCGCGCGCGCAGCTGTGGCGGTGAATTCGCCGATCTGGCCCAGAAGACGGGCTTCTTCCCGTTGCAGGGCCAGAACTGTTGCGGCCTGTGATAATCCCCGGTCCAGCAGGCCTTGCTGGGTTTCCAATTCCTGGCGCAGCAGTTCAATCTGTCGATTGAGAGAGTTATGCTGGGCCGCGATCCCTTCCAGTTGCAGATTGATCTGGGTTTTACGGTTCTGCAACTGATCCAGGGTATGCTGCAACGTGGTGCGGCGGGTTTCAAACAGGGTTTCCTGACTTATCATCAACCCGCGTAGCCTGGCACTTTCTGCTGCGCCATCCATGAGTTCATCAGAAAAAACAGGGGTCTCTGCATTGTCGCGTTCGGCTTCGAACCGGGCCATGCTGGCCAGAAGTTCATACCGCTGTTCAACCTGCCCGGTCAGTTCAGATTGCAACAGAGCCGGATCAAGGCGAATCAAAAGATCGCCGCGCTGAACAAGTTCACCTTCTTCCACCAGAATTTCTTCAACCACACCGCCATCGGGATGCTGGACGGCCTGGCTTTGCTGTTCGACGCGGATCTGGCCGCTGCTGACGACGGCCCCGGCGATCTGCGTGGTAAAAGCCCAGAGACCACCGCCACCCAAAAGAATGCCAAGCGCAACCACGCCGGTGATGATCCGGCCGCGAATTGGGAAATCAACCTCATCCGGGTTGTGCTGCATCTTCATGTGACACCTCCGGGGGTGGATTTATCTTTTACGTCTTTGTGATTCTGCACCACAGCCCGCAGGACTTCGTCTTTGGGGCCAAATGCCCGCAAGTTTCCGTTTTCCAGCATCAGAAGCAGTTCACATTCCTGAATGGCTGCCGGACGGTGGGCCATAATCATTACGATTTTACCTTCTGCTTTCAAAGCTTTGATCGCATTGTTTGCGGCGACAGATCCCTCGTTATCAAGGTTCGAATTTGGTTCATCGAGGATGACAAGGGCCGGGTCACCAAACAAGGCCCGTGCCAGGCCAATACGTTGCACTTGTCCACCGGACAGGCGGCTGTTCTGCGTATCGATTTTCGTGTCATAGCCTTCCGGCAGGCTCAGGATCAGCTTGTGGGCATCTGCTTTCTGTGCGGCGGCAATCACAGCTTCCGCATCCGGGTTTTCCTGCAGGCCTGCAATGTTTTCCGCAAGCGTGCCTTCAAACAGCTCCACCCGCTGTGGCAGATACCCAATATGCAGGCCCAGATCGTCAGTGCCGTATTGATCAAGTGTTGCACCGTCCAGGCGGATCTGGCCGCCAGCCGCTTTCCAGACGCCGGAAATTGTACGGGCAAGGGATGATTTCCCTGCACCACTTGGCCCGATTACCCCGATGGCCTGGCCGGGTTTGACCTCAAAACTGACCTGACGCAGGGCGGCCTGGCTTTCCCCGGGGGGGACGACTGTAAGCTGTTTCACCTGCAGATGTGCCTTGGGTTTTGGCAACGATGTACGCGGGGCCTCCGCAGGCACCTGGCTCAGCAGAAGGGCCAGGCTATCCCAGCCCTTGCGCCCCTGCTGCACCACGGCCCAGTTTCCGATGGCCTGTTCAATCGGGGCCAGCGCGCGGCCCATCAGAATGGAACCAGCGATCATTGCACCCGGGTTCAGTTCGCCGCGCAGAACAAGAAAAGCCCCCAGCGCCAGCATGGCGGATTGCAGGAACAGGCGGATTGATTTGGTCGAGGCTGAGAAACGTGCAACCAGATCACCGGATGCCAGGGATTTGTTCAGCGCCTGTCGCCGCAACCTGTACCAACGGGTGAACGCAGTGCCCTGCATGCCAAGGCTTTGCACCATTTCCGGGTCGTTCTGCAGACTATCTGCCATACGGTTCGCCAGAATGCTGCTGGTCTGGGCCTCGATCACCGGGCGACGTGTCATGCGGGTGCTGATCAGGGTCAGGACGATCAGAAAACCGCCCCCGGTCATGGCGAGGGTGCCAAGCCATGGGTGGAAGAACCAGAGGCCGGCAAGGAATATCGGGGTGAAGGGCACGTCAAAACAGGCAGAAAGAACTGGTGAACTCAGCAGGCGCTGGACAGATTCCAGATCCTGCACGCCTCTTACCCGCTGAGGGGTGCCTTGCAGGGCAGGGCGCATGTTGGCCTGAAGCGTTGCATCAAACACCCGTTTATCCAGCGCAGACTGAAACCGTGCGCCAACCCGGCTCAGCAGGCGGCCGCGGGTGTGATCCAGAATGCCCATCAATCCATAAAGAAAGGCAACAAGGACGGTCAGTGCAATCAGCGTTTCTTCGGACCGGCTGGTCAGAACATTGCCGTAAATCTGCAACATAAAGATCGGACCGGTCAGCATCAGAAGGTTTACGAACGTGCTGAGAATGCCGACAAAAGCGAGGATTCCCCGGCTTCTGTTCAGGACTTCGCGAAGTTCCGCCGATCCGGCCTCTGTCAGTCTGCTGTCAGGCTTTGCCATGAAATCGTTGTGCCTTTTTGCTTATTGTTCGTAAAATATGAGTGAAAAGATCAAACTTCAGGTAAATTTCTGTCGCCTTGCGGCCACAACCTTTGTATCAGCACCGTTCACACCTCTCGACATTTTCGTGAAATACTTGTTTATCCGCTCTCTGACAATCACATGTCATAGTATCATGCGCCATAACAGATCAGCGACAAGGGTAATTCAGTGACCGGTATCCGCATCAAATCCCGAATTTCAAAGGTTCTGACCCTTGTCAGCACCGCTGCTTT
This sequence comes from Halocynthiibacter styelae, assembly GCF_016123485.1. Taxonomy (GTDB): domain Bacteria; phylum Pseudomonadota; class Alphaproteobacteria; order Rhodobacterales; family Rhodobacteraceae; genus Halocynthiibacter; species Halocynthiibacter styelae. Next base: position 64,570 of record NZ_JADCKQ010000015.1, read on the forward strand.
CCTTGCCGCCTGTAGTCAGGATGGCGATGGTGTTGGCGTGCGTGATCCGCATGAAGACGCAAACCGCCGGACACATAATTTCAACCTGGCGGTCGACAAGGCAATTCTGCAGCCCGCATCCAACGCTTATGGTCGTGGGTTGTCCCGGGAAACCCGTCAGGGGGTTGGCCGTGTGGCATCAAACTTTGCCCTGCCTGGCCGCGTTGTGAACAACCTGCTGCAGCTGGACCTTGAAGGCGCAACCCGCAACTCCTTCCGCTTCCTGATCAACTCGACTCTTGGGTTTGGCGGCATCGGTGATCCGGCGGGCAATGATTTTGGCCTGGAAGAAGAAACGACTGACTTTGGTGAAACCCTGTATAAATGGGGCTTTGGCGAAGGCCGCTATGTAGAACTGCCGCTGGTTGGTCCTTCTACAGAACGCCACACTGTCGGCCGCGTGGTGGATCTTTTCACTAACCCGCTGGGCTATGCGCTTGATTCCCCGGAAAACCTGCTCAGCCCGACGGCGACAGGTCTGTCCCGCATCGGGGACCGCTATGAATACGCTTCGACCATCAATGCTTTGCTTTATGAAAGTGAAGACAGCTATGCTCAGGCACGGAACCTGTATCTGCAGAACCGCCGGTTTGAGTTGGGAATCGAAGTGACTGAAGAAGAAGTCGACGAAATTGATGCCCTGTTTGAGGAGCTTTACGGTGAATAGTTCAAAAATGACACGTCGCGGTTTTACCGCAGGCCTGATGGCCGCAACATCTGCCCTGGCTTTGCTGCCGACCGCGTCCTTCGCGCTGAATGCGCGCCAGGCGTCAGCCCTGGTGACCCAGGTTGTGGATGAAATCAATGCAATCATCAACTCTGGTCAGTCTGAACGACGCATGCTGCGCCGTTTTGAAGGTTTGTTTCAGCAATACGCCAACACCACAGTGATTGCCCTGCGTTGTCTGGGTGCGGATGCACGGTCTGCGTCTGACAGTCAGCGTCGCGCTTTTGTGGCTGCGTTTGAAGGTTATATCGCCCGCAAATATGGTCGCCGTTTCCGCGAATTTATCGGTGGTCGCATTGATGTGGAAGATTCCCGTCCGGTCAAAAGCTGGTTTGAGGTCCGCACAAACACCCAACTGCAGGGCAGCGCGCCGTTCCGCGTGGATTTCCTGGTGAAAGAGGCCGGCGGTCGCAACCTGTTCTTTGATATGGTCATTGAAGGCATCAGCCTGACCCGTGTGGAACGCGAAGAAATCGGCGCAATGCTGGACAGCCGTGGTGGTGATCTGGATCGTCTGATCGCTGATCTGCGCAACGCTGGTTAAACGCATGAAACTGACACGCCTTCTTCTGCCTCTGATGCTGTCACCTGGTCTGGCGTTTGCCGGGCCATGGGATGGCACCTATCGTCAGGGTGCGGCGGATTGCGCCCGTTTTGGTGTGGAAGGCGGGGCGATCCGGATCGAAGGCGATATGTTCTTCGGCAATGAAGCCATCTGCGAGATGCGCCAACCGGTCGAAGTCCGCAATATGAACGCCACGCTTTACGATATGTATTGCGAAGGTTACCTGGATGAAAACGGGGTCGCCCCCCAACCCTGGGAAGCCCGCACCATGATCATGCGCGCGGCGGACGGTGGCCTTTACATGGTCTGGGATGGGTTTGCGTTCCAGTTTGACAAATGCACCGCTGAAGAACTGGTTGAAGAACTGATCGGCGAACAGCCGGAAGATCCGCCGGAAGTAGTCGAAGAACCTGCTGCCCCGCCGGAAGAAACGCCGGAACCTGCATCAGGCGCGGCAGAGCTTCAGGACGCTACAGCAGAACCTGAGACAGTCACAGAATAAAGAAAAGGCCCGCGATACAGCGGGCCTTTTCTTTTTCAGATCAATTGTTCCCGAACAAACCGTTCAACAGATTGTTAATCGCACTATCCGTATTGTTGCGCCGGTTCTGACGCTGTTGACGCTGTTGTTCCTGCTGTTGGCGTCTTGCCTCTTCAGCCGCTTGGCGGGCCAATTCTTCCTGGCTGACAAGTGGTGCCGCCGGGCCGGGGTCAATCATCGGCAGCGGGCGTGGGGTCACACCTGCGGTGATGCGTGCCATGACCTCATGCCAGATGGTTGCGGGCAGACCGCCTCCAGTCACACCGCGCAGGGGTTTGTTATCATCATTGCCCATCCAGACGCCCACAACATAATCCGCGGTAAAGCCAATGAACCAGGCATCTTTCGCACCCTGTGTCGTGCCGGTCTTGCCGGCGATCTGCCAGCCATCCAGCTGCGCGCGAACCCCGGTGCCTTCCGCGACAACGCGGCTCATCATATAGGTCAGGTGTTCGGCGGCGCGTCGGGAAATCACCCGTTCACCAATGCCACCTTCCTGGGTGATCACCGGTGTGCTGTCCCCCTGCAGACGCAGTTCAACCAGGCCGTATGGTGTCACGGTTGAACCACCATTCAGGATCCCCGCATAAGCGCCGGTCATCTGCAAAAGCGTGCTTTCAGACGCGCCAAGCGCCAGGGCCGGACCTTCGGCAAGGTCACTTTGCAGGCCAAAGTCATTGGCGATCTTGCGGACATTATCGCGCCCCATAGCTTCAGAAATCCGCACCGCTGCCGTGTTCAGGGACCGCGCCAGGGCCTCTGTCAGGGTCACATTGCCATAGAAACGGTTGGTATAGTTGCGCGGGCAATAGCGGCTTGATCCCGGGATATCGATACAGAGTTCCGCATCAACCACATAGTCATTGGGTGTATAGCCCAGTTCCATCGCGGCGGCATATAGGAAAGGTTTGAACGCCGATCCGGTCTGACGATTGGCCTGGGTTGCGCGGTTAAACGCCCCGCTTGCACGCACATCCCGCCCGCCAACCATGGCCCGTACCGCGCCATCCGCGCTCATCACGACAATTGCGGCCTGGGCAGTGGACTCTGCACTGACGCGTTCCTGAAACACCAGTTGCATGGCTTCTTCGGTGGATGCCTGAATTTCCTGATCAAAGCTTGTGCGGATGATCACATCTTCCGTGGTGTTACGGGTGAAGATTTCCGGCCCGGATCGCATGACCCAATCGGCAAAATATCCCCCGGCTTCCGCAGCAGCCGCCTGGGACAGGCTGGCAGGGTTTTCAACCGCCTGCGCATGTTGTGCGTCAGACAGGTATCCCTGATCATTCATCAGCTTCAGAACCGTGGCACCCCGATCGCGGGACCGTTCCAGGTTATTCGTCGGTGCATAACGCGACGGCGCTTTCAAAAGCCCCGCCAGCATCGCAGCCTCTGCCGGGCCGACTTCATTGGCGGATTTTCCGAAATACCGCTGAGATGCCGCTTCGAACCCACGGGCACCCGCGCCCAGGAAGGCCCGGTTCATATAGATCGTCAGCACTTCTTCTTTGGTGTACCGCAATTCCAGCGCCATGGCGTAGATGGCTTCTTTCGCCTTGCGCCAGATAGACCCCTGACGGCAATCCGCTTCATAAGCGGTTTCATCTTCCCAGGTTTCCGGATCAAAAGGCACACCCAGACACAGAAGTTTTGCGGTCTGCTGTGTGATGGTTGAACCACCGTTCCCGGATAAAGGCCCGCGACCCGCCGACAGGTTGATCCGTACCGCCGAAGCAATCCCGCGTGGTGAAATCCCGAAGTGACGGTAGAAACGTTTATCCTCAGTAGCGACCACCGCATTGTGCAGATGATCAGACACGGTATCCGCCGTGATCATCCCGCCAAACTGATCGCCGCGCCAGGCAAAAACCTGACCTTCGCGATCCAGCAGCGTCACAGATCCGCGCACACGTTGATCAACCAGCACCCGGTAATCTTCGGGCAGGGTCGAGGACACATAAAACACGGCGGCAGCCAGGATAGCAAAGCAGACCAGCGACACGCGCCAGGTGATTTTCCAGATCAGACGGAAAAGCCAGATAAACGGCAGCATCAGGATCCCCAGCAAACGCCGGATTGGCCCGCGTGGTTTGTTCGCCCGGCGCTTTGTCGTCTTGCGTGCCTGCCGCTTCGGGGCAGCCTTGCGCTGTGCCGGTTTGGCCGCACTGTCGGAATAGCGCCGCTCTGCCACGATCCGCCGCCCGCCTGTACCTGTGTTCTTACCGCTCATATCTATATCCGCTTATGCGTTTTGTCTTGGTTTACAACAGTGGGGGCAGGCATGCACGTTTTATCACGAATCACCGATAGGAGTGGCGATTTTACGGTTGCCTGCAATTTCCCCGTTGTGCCCGCAATTCAGGCATAGCTGGTCAGCAAGCGGGCAATCAGGGGAATTTTGCACCAGGACTCCCTGCCAGACACTGTCCTTTCAAGATCGGGATTTCCCATGCTGCATCTGCACAATCCGCGCCATACCGCGACAAGACATGAGGAAAACAGATGCTCCGCTTACTCCTTCCCACGCTTCTGATCAGCGCCACACCCGCGCTGGCCCAGGAGGCAGCACAGCCCGACACTGGCTTTATTTTCACAACCTTCATGTTCCTGGTCTCAGGCATGCTGGTGTTCTGGATGGCGGCGGGGTTTGCCATGCTGGAAGCCGGGCTTGTGCGTTCGAAAAACGTGACCATGCAGCTGACAAAAAACATCGCTTTGTTTTCCATCGCGGCCATTGCTTATTACGCCATTGGATACGGCGTGATGTACCCGGGCGATGCCTGGTTGATCGACGGGGTCTTCGGCACATTTGCCCCGGCCGTTCTTGAACCCGTCGGGCTGGAAGGCGCAACACCGGATCTGGCCTATGCTTCTGTTGGGTCTGACTTCTTCTTTCAGTTGATGTTCTGCGCCACCACCGCGTCAATCGTGTCCGGTGCCATGGCGGAACGTGTGAAACTCTGGCCGTTCCTGGCCTTTGTCACCGTGCTGGTCGCCCTGATCTACCCGATTGAGGCCAGTTGGAAATGGGGCGGCGGGTTCCTTGATGGCCTGGGGTTTCAGGATTTTGCGGGCTCTACCCTTGTGCATTCCGCCGGTGGCTGGGCTGCGCTGACAGGTGCAATCATCCTTGGGCCGCGTATTGGCAAATACAAAGCCGGTCGCGTGCATCCAATGCCCGGTTCAGCCCTGGCACTGGCCGCCCTTGGGACGTTTATCCTGTGGATGGGCTGGTTCGGCTTTAACGGTGGGTCACAGCTTGCGATGAATGACGCTGCCAATGTGGCGGACATCGGCCGGATTTTTGCCAACACCAATGCAGCTGCGGCAGGTGGTGCGGTTGCGGTGCTTCTGCTGACCCAGCTTCTGTATAAAAAGCCAGATCTGACCATGATCCTGAATGGTGCGCTGGCGGGTCTTGTGGCGATTACCGCCGAGCCTCTGACACCAGGCCTTGGTCAGGCGACGCTGATCGGCGCTGTGGGCGGTGTGATTGTTGTTTTCACCGTGCCTCTGCTGGATCGCCTGCAGATTGACGATGTGGTGGGTGCAATTCCAGTTCACCTGTTCGCCGGCATCTGGGGGACGCTGGCAGTGGTTCTGACCAATCCGGGGGCAACGCTGATGGCGCAGTTGACCGGAATTGTGGTGATCGGTGTTTTTGTCACCCTGGCCTCAACCGCTGTCTGGCTGATCCTGCGCGCAACTGTAGGTTTGCGTGTTGATGAAGAGGCAGAGATCAACGGTCTCGACGTTAGTGAACTGGGCATGGAGGCCTGGCCAGAGTTCGCGAAGGGTTGAATGTGTGAATGAAAATGGAAGGTTCGCCAGCGTTGGCGGGCCTTTCTGTTTTCGTGGAAGGGCGTAATATATGTCTTGACCCTTGAGGCGTTGACGGAGCACTTCACCGGAAAACCGGAAAACCGGAAAACCGGAAAACCGGAAAACCGGAAAACCGGAAAACCGGAAAACCGGAAAACCGGAAAACCGGAAAACCGGAAAACCGGAAAACCGGAAAACCGGAAAACCGGAA
>NZ_JADCKQ010000016.1 GCF_016123485.1 Halocynthiibacter styelae
CCAGATGTAGGATATGTCTCCAGCCCATTTCTGATTGGGTCCAGTGGCTGAGAAATCCTGATCCAGTAGATTAGGCGCAATATTGAAGCGGTGATTGCTGTCAGTCGTGACTTTATTCTTGCGGGTTGGGACGAGGCCTTGGCAGCTTTCGAGGAAGAATTGACCATGCGGGTGGTCCAGACGGCCTTAGAGATGGGGACCGGCAAGTGGGTCCAGTGTTTTGATCCTGAGACGGGTGAACCCGAGTTGGATGATGACTTCGAGCCGGTTTACCGCTTCGAGACGGCGCGCGTCGATCCCCGTGTCCTGAACAAGCTGCTATCCCTGCGGATGAGTTCTGTGGATGGACCTGCCCAGACCAATGTCCAAATCAACAATTCCACGAGCGTTCAAACCGCGTTGCCCGCCAAGCCCAAGCTGGTTCAGCCCGAAGGGGCTGTACAGAGACCCGTGGTGACCGAAGCGATCTCGGATAAACGACACGACATGATCGACGCCGTAGTCATCCAGGGGACGCCACAGGAGACCGGGGGAACATCTGATGACTGAGCATTCGTCGCAAATCACATTCGTTCGCCCTGGTGGCGTTGCTACCCAAGCCTTCGCCGATGGGGCCGCAACCATGCGCATCTGCTTGGGTTATCTGCATGACCCAGATGATGGGGTGCTTGCTGAAATGAAAGCAAAGCACGATCCTGTGCCATGGCAGTCTGCACAAGTGCGTGACGACGCTATCATGGCGGTTGAGACACGGGCGGACCTGAACCATGATACGCGCGCTCGGTTGCTCGAATGGATTGCTGCAACGCCCTATTTTGAAGACACCTGACGGCCAGAATTTTTACCGATTTCCTTTCCTAAACCGCCATTTTCCGCTATTGCCCAATGAATTGAGCAGATTGACGGATTTGGACGGATGGCTTCTATTTTTGGATCAGTTAGGGGTATCTCCGGTTATTCGGCTAGAGACGTAGAAGCGATGAGTTCTGAGGAACAAGTCGCAATGATGATAGATTGGTTTAACCGTCAATTCGAAGACCCACAGAACGAAACACCACGCGATAACGAAGAAGGTCGATATTTTTATCCCTGGGGCGGGCCCTTTGATGCCAGCGACCAAATCCAAGAAGAGTTCTCGGAAGCTGTAGACTTCGATACCATGATGCTTGCCGTCGATCGTATTCAAAACGATGGGACGTTTGAATGGGCCCCACATTCTGGCGGAGACTTCTACGAACACCCGGAAGACGATCCTGTTGAATTGGGCGAAATCGTCGACGGAGACGGAGAGTGGCCTCCCGCAATTGCGGAACCGGCCCCAGTCCCGCCAGAGCCAGAAGCCCGCGCCGACGTGATCCGCCGACTGAACGAATTGGAGGCAATAGTCCTACCGCTTCTGGATACGTTTGAAGCCGAGTCCCAAGCCCCTCCAATGATGGGTCACAACAATCCACCCGAAGAATTGGACCTCGTTCAGGCTATACCAAGAGAGGAGTGGCTTCGGATCAAAGCTGCGATAGATGAAATCCGTCAGCAAACGACAATTGCGCAACCTGATATTGAAAGCGTTGAACGTAGCAATAATCGCCTGTTTGAACGGAAGTATTTGTGCTGTCATGTCGTTTCTCCTCAATGGCTTGTCATGATTGAGTGTGACGCCGGAATGGGGTGGCGTTAACCGTCAGTTCGGAAGAATGGCTGGGAATCCGCCAGCATTTCGCTCAGGGCCAACGCAGACCGGTCACAATGAAGAGCGAGCACGTCCCAATTTGACACCGGTCTGCGTTGGCACCTCCGGAAAAATCGGTACTTAAGGCTGTGCTTGAAATGCGCCCATCAAGGAAAAATCATTTTAGAACCGAAGCTTATACACCAGACACCTATTGATTAAATATCAGTAGGTGTCTGAAAATACCTGATCGAAGTGACGGACCAAATCAATCTTGTCTCGTCATTAGGCCAAGGTCAAAGAAACGCCAAAGGGCTAGGCTAACGATACTTCTGTGAGGTGACCATGCCTCACTAAGGTAATATATTTTGTCCTCGTTTGAATGATCTATACCGTACAGTTTGGCTACTACCTTGTTTAATGTCACATCTCCTTTTGGGAACACGTCCTTTCGTTTGAGGTAAAACAGCAGGAATATTTCTGAACTCCACTCGCCAAAGCCTTTATTGGACCAAATTTCAGCTTTTGCAGCCTGCGTGTCCATCATGGCCAACTGTTCAAAATACCCGGGGTTGCTGTGCAGTCTTTGAGCCAGCAACTTAAGATACTCAGTCTTTCCCTTTGAGACACCACAAGATCGCAGCAATTCACTATCAGCTTCTAAAATGCGCTGAGCATTTAGATCAGGAATGCAATTTTCGATCCTACCAAAAATTGTATCTGCCGCTTTGCCTGAGAGCTGCTGGTTAACGATAATTCGGCATACACTGCGGTACTCTAGGCTCTGATTTGGTACCGAGATTGGTCCGACTGCATCAAAAAGGGCCTCTAGTCGAGGGTCTGTTTCTGATAGGGTTTTGACTGCATGAGCAATGGTTTCGGCGGTGATCAATAACTCAGTCATGTATTTTCCGAAGCGGATTTTTTAATTCGCCTGTCGCCTTTACACTGCCACCTTGCGAGAAAAATCTAAAGGCATTTGCTCTGCATCAATCTCAGGTAGGTCAGCAACCTGCAAAACGTCGATTGCAGTCATTGCAACCGCCTCAGCGAGACCACATGGAACCGCGTTCCCTATCTGCCGATAGATAGCAGATTTGCCCCCTGCGAAGTCATAGTCCAATGGGAATGAGTGCAGGATACGGGCCTCTTCCAAAGTCAGTCTGCGGATAAAATCTGGGGTGTCGTGCATCCCATACGACTCCCCGCCATCCATTAGATGGGCGTGATAGTCTTCGACCCAGCTCTGACCGTTTCCGAAGAATTGACGTTCATCGATGATGGGTGTTTTGTTTCCACCCATTGATGCGGGGAGTGTCGCACAAGGAACATCTGGGTTGAGCGGACGTCCAAGCCCGTTGAACATCATACCTGCGTACGGGCTTCGGCGCAAAACAGGTCTTTCCGCGATCGTCACCACAGCATTACAGGTCTTAGGGTTTTTCTCGGTCCCTTGAGGACCCAAGTGCCGAATTGCTTCCAAAGTAGACACTTCGGGGCGGAAATAGCGTTTCACCCTCATGTCAAAGTCGATTTTTTCCCCGCCGCGGAAACCTACAAAAAACACCCTATCTCTTGATTGAGGAACCCCAAAGTTTCTCGAATTGAAAATCAAAAGTTCAGTCTGATAGCCAAGCTTATCGGCATATGATCGCAATTCATCCCTGACTTGCTTAAATTTGGTCAATGTGCCGAGAGCTTTGACATTTTCCATAACAAAGCATCGCGGCTGAACCACCTCAACAGCGCGCATATATGATTTAACCAACTGACTGCGTGGATCATCAAGCGCCATTTTCCCAGCTACCGAAAAACCCTGGCAGGGTGGGCCACCGAACAGGCAGTCCACGCCTTTGAATTTCGACAATCCGTCAATGTATTCGTTCACATCGCCTAAAGTGATGTGGTCACCGATACTGCGTCGGTATGTTTCTACCGCAGCTTTATCGAAGTCATTTGCCCACTCGATTCTAAAACCAGCTTTACGAAAACCGACGTCCATTCCACCAGCACCAGAAAACAGCGAAACGGCGGAAAAGCTCTCTTGTGAACGGTCCGTCTGACCCTTAGCTTCCTTGATGTTGGTAATTGTATTCATTTCAGGGCTTTCGATGAACGTAAATGTGGATAGTGGGCGTGCGTCCCAGATATTGAAGGATGCGACCCTTGCGGTGCAAGATAGAGCATATCGTGTACCTCGGGATATGGAAACAAAGATTGAACAAATCATTGGCCATACCCACCTGACCTATAAGTACATCCTACTGACTGGTATGCTTGCCAAAGCCACAAATCCGGAGGCCAATCCGCTTGTGCTACAGGCTGGCGCTCCCTTGGAAGGTGCTTTTGATGCACGTTCGCTGTGTCATGGCGTGGTCGTGCCGTTCGAACAGACTGTTCTGGAAAAGAGGTTGGGCGGGTCAAATGAACCGTTTCTCAACAAGCCTGCGCGCTACACCCACCTCAGCCTAGAAAATGCCGTTCGTCGCGGCAAAGACCGACTAACGCTTGAGAGACTCATTGGTGTCTTTGAATTGGTCAATGAAAATTCCAACGGTGATCAAGCGTTGGTATGCGTGCTATCTTACATTCTGGCCATGGAAAGCCGCGTGGTCACCTTCGACGCAACGCGGGCAGAAAAGTTTGTGAGCAAGGCAAGGCTTCTGAATTTGGTCGGTAACCTTTTGTCTAAGTCCTGTGAAGGCGAAACTTTAGCTCTCAGCGTTGCCTTGCTGTTTGAACTGATGGCAAAGGGCGCAGCTGCGGGGTTAGAAGTCCTTTCGCATCCAGCCAACCAAAGTGGAGCCTCTTCAAAGGAGATAGCCGATGTCGATGTTTTTGAGGCTGACGGGAAAACGCCTCGTCACTGTGCAGAAGCCAAGGACAAGCCTTTCACAAGAGCTGATGTTGATCACGCTGCTGGCAAAGTAGCAGAAGCTGGGCATTCTGGTCTGATCTTTATCTATGGGCCAAACGCTAAGACTTCCGAAGACATGTTTGCTTTGGTGAAGGAATACGAGACAAAAGGCTTTGATCTAACGTTCGTGCAGGCTGACACCTTCGCGGATGGCATCGTAGCGCTGGCACCTAGCGTATCAGCCGCCGAAGTGGTTGAACTTTTGAACAAGCACATTGTTATGACCCGCGCAAAGGAGGTGACCATCAAGCACTGTAAGGAAGTCATTGAAAAGATGTGAGATTCGGCAAAGCGCAGCCTGAAAAGTATTTTCTGTATTTATACTGTACTCGACGAGCGCCACAAACCGAGCGGCCGGTCAATTGGCGTATAAGTTATTGTTTTTATTGGATGAAATGGTGCCCCCACACGGACTCGAACCGCGGACCTACTGATTACAAATCAGTTGCTCTACCAGCTGAGCTATAGGGGCACTGCGGTGCATTTACGGAATTTATCGGGTGGGTTCAAGTCACTTTTTGCAAAAAATGTGCTGATTAACAATTTTGGTATTTCGGTACGTGCGTAGCCTGAGTGGTGTTTCAGAAAGTGATGGTCACCGACAGGATATGCAGAGGGCTCGATACATTTCCTGGACTGAAGCGTTATAAGCCGGGCAAGGTATGCCCGGCTAATGTTTGTTGGTTGTTACTGCACAATCAGTTCCGGTCCCATGAGGGAGTTGGGCAGGTAGGTTGAAATCGCAGGCACATATGTGATCAGGATCAGGAAGACGAACAGCACCGCGAGGAACGGCAGAGCCGCCTTCACGACATTCATCATCGGCATGCCCGCCACGCCTGAGGTCACAAACAGGTTCAGGCCTACAGGCGGGGTGATCATCCCGATTTCCATGTTCACGACCATGATGATACCCAGGTGAATCGGATCAATGCCCAGCTCAATCGCAATCGGGAACACCAGGGGGGCCACGATCACGAGCAGGCCGGAAGGTTCCATAAACTGGCCGCCGATCAGCAGGATCACGTTTACAACCACCAGGAACATCACCGGGCCAAAGCCTGCGGACAACATGGCTTCTGCCACATGTTGCGGGATCTGTTCTTCTGTCAGCACATGTTTCAGGATCAGGGCATTGGCGATGACAAACAGCAGGGTCACGGTCAGTTTACCGGCCTCAAACAATGTCTGGCGTGTGTCTTTGTGGAACAGCGCCGTGATCAGTGCCTGTGGTTTCTTCAGAAGGCTTGATTTTGTGCGGCCCTCGCGTTCAGCCAGCGGCCCCATATCGCGGTAGACAAAACTTGCCACGACAAAGGCGTAGACCGAGGCCACGGCTGCTGCTTCGGTTGGGGTGAACCAGGCCTTTACGTAATACCAGCTGTCTGCATCGGCAGGGATGCCGTAGATACCAAACATGATGATGAAGATCAGGAAAAGGCCCCAGAAGGCGTCCCGAAAGCTTTCACCAATTTCACCCCAGCCTGCAAATTCTCCGGCAGGCATATTCTTGATGCGTGCCATCACATAGATCGCAATCATCAGCATAAGACCCGCAAGGATCCCCGGGAAGACACCGGCAAGGAACATCCGGCCCACCGAAACATCCACAGCAGCCGCATAGACCACCATCACAATGGAAGGCGGGATCAGGATGCCCAGCGTGCCTGCGTTACAGATCACGCCTGCGGCGAATTCTTTGGTGTAACCTGCCTGACGCATGGCTGCGATCACGATGGAACCGATGGCCACAACCGTTGCCGGGGAGGACCCGGACAGGGCGGCAAACATCATACAGGCAAACACACCGGCGATCGCAAGACCACCGCGCAGGTGCCCCACACAGGCGATGGAAAACCGGATGATCCGTTGCGCCACACCGCCCGTCGACATGAAGGTCGAAGCCAGGATGAAGAACGGGATCGCAAGCAGCGTGTAATGGCCCTCAAAGGCCTGAAATAGAGTCTGTGCGATGGAGGATAGGGAGCCTTCTGAAAAGAAGATAAGGAACAGGATGGAGGACATGCCAAGGGACACCGCGATTGGCACCCCGATCAGCATAAAGCCGATCACCATTACAAAAAGCAGAAGGACTTCCATTATTTCGCACTCCCTGCGTCTGTTTCGCCATCCATGGCGGCACCAAGGCGTTCGCGGACTTCTTCGATTTCATCTTCGACTTCATGGCTGGCCACCACGCGGTCAATTTTTCCGGCAAACATGGCCAGAGCGGACTGGATAAAGCGAAAAAGCAGCAGCGCCATGGAAGCAGGTAGCACCATATAGGGGATGAAGCGCGGCAGCTTGTCATAAGGATCGCCGTAGTTCATCGCGCCTTCAAGCCAGCCCAGGAACCAGGGATTGGGAACGTCATTCACGATATACCAGGACCGGTAATCCGTTGGCTTCATTTCCTGAAAACCTGTCGGGAAAACGCGGCCTGTGGTCTGCGGCAGGTTGGCAAAGTTTGCCCAGTAATCCCAGGCACCTTTCAACAGCAGAAAGCTGTAAATAATGCAGATCAGAACCGCCACAAGCCCAAGCGCGCGGCGCTTTTGGCCGTGAACCATATTCACCACCACATCAACACCCAGATGCGCGCCCTTCTTCACAGCGTATGAGGCGCCGATCAGTACAAGCCAGGCAAAGAGGAACACCAGCGTTTCCTTTGCCCAGAGGATATTTCCCCCGCTTTTGCGTACGATTACATTCACAAAGGCCAGCACAGTCATCAGACCCAGAATCAGCGCGATCACGCTTTCCTCGATCCGGTCCATGCGGCTTTCTCCTGGTTTCGGATGCATTTCTGCCCCTCCCGAAAATAAAAAGAAAACGGGCGCAGCCTGTGAAAGACTGCGCCCGCCGTCGTCACATTGAATTAGTTGGCAGCGTTGATGGCCTGTGCGGCATCAATGTTTTCCTGACCAACGTCACCAGCGAACTGGGCCCAGACCGGCATCATGACATCAACCCAGGCCTGACGCTGTTCTGCGGTCAGTTCGCGGATCTCACCGCCTGCATCCAGAACAGACTGGCGCGCTTGTTGGTTCACAGCAAAGGATTCAGCATTCCGTACGTCGGTGACTTCTGCCAGAATGGTCAGGAACTGTACACGAACTTCTGGTTCCAGGCTGTCGAGCCATTCGGTGGAAGTCACAACCAGGTAATCAATAATGCCGTGGTTGGTTTCGGTGATGCCGTCCTGAACCTCAAAGAACTTCTTGCCGAAGATGTTGGACCAGGTGTTTTCCTGACCATCCACAACGCCCTGTTGCAGTGCGCCATATACTTCAGAGAACGCCATTTTCTGCGGGGAACCACCGATGGCTTCCATCTGAGCGACCAGAACGTCAGAAGACTGAACGCGGAACTTCAGGCCGTCTGCATCAGTTGGTTCAATCAGCGGAACATTAGCAGACATCTGCTTCATACCATTGTGCCAGAACGCCAGGCCTTGCAGGCCACGGCGCTGCATGCTGTCCATCATGGACTGACCCGCGTCAGAAGCCTGGAATGCGTCTACGGCTTCGATATCTTCAAACATGAAAGGCAGATCAAAGATGCGGAACTGACGTGTGAAAGCTTCGAATTTGGACAGGGACGGTGCTGCAAGTTGCACATCACCCTGAAGCATGGCTTCGAGAACTTTGTTGTCATCATACAATGTGGAGTTCGGGAAGACCTCCATACAGGCAACACCGTTCATTTCCTCGTTCACGCGCTCTTCCAACAGGCTGGCGGCGATGCCTTTCGGGTGACGGTCAGTGTTGGTCACATGGGCGAACTTAATGACGATTTCGCCCTCGTCGCAGGACGCAAATGCACTTTGGCCTGTCACACTCAGCGCAAGCGCTATGGCTGCTGTAGTAAGGAATTTCATTTGGATCTCCTCCCTGGATATATCCGGTTTCTTCAGGACCGATCTGATTAGCCGGTCTTAATGACGATTGCCCACGCAAGGGCAGACCAAAACAGAATGAGGGGCGGGGGGCGGAAAGCAAGGAAAAGGAGGGTTGAGGTATTTTTCCGTCTTATTGAATTAAATCAGTGACTTGCATTTGCAAATCCCTCACGCCAATTTGTTGGTGGCGAGATTTCACACAGGTAAATGAAAATATGTGCGAAAATCCGCACATGTCTGCCGAAGTTTGTCAGGAAGATTCGATCCTGCGATAGTCTTCTGCCCGGATGTCATACCGCGACAGGCGATCATAGAATGTCTTGCGTGGCAACTTCAGCGCTTTTGCCGCCTCTGAAGCATGGCCGTTGTGCCGTTGCAATGCTTCACGCAATAAAGCGGCCTCTACACGCGCGAGCTGTTCATTTAATCCATCATCAGCTGATGGGCTGCTTTCTGCAACGCCCATCACAAAGCGCATCGCTTCATTCATCAGCGCGCGCGCATTTCCCGGCCAATCCTGGGCCATCAGGCGAGAGGTCATTTCGCTGGTAATTTCAGGTTCCGAAAGGTTGGCCTGCTCTGCAGCCTGGGCCACGTAATGTCGAAACAACACGGGAATATCGTCGGGTCGTTCTTTCAGGGATGGAATGCGCACACGCATCAGATCAAGGCGTAAGACAAGATCCGGGTGAAACCTGCCCTCAGCCACCAGAGCAGAAAGATCCTGATATGTCCCTGCGATCAAACAGGTCGTGCGATCTTGTTCCAGGTGATCCAGAAGCCAGAGCTGCAGATCAGGGGATAGTCCGGCTATTTCATCCAGAAACAAAGTGCCACCCTCTGCGGCGGTAAATGCAGTGCGGATCGTTTCGCGCGAAAGCCCGGCTGCGGCCCGTTTTTCAAACGGTGCCCGTGCGCCACGGGCCAGCAAATGGATTACCTCGGCGACTTTCGCCGTGCCCGAACCGGTTTCACCACAGACCAGCACCTGGGTTCCTGCAGCTGCGGCGACGCGCACTTTGTTGCGCAATGCATCTGCTTTGTCTGAGTGCCCAAACAGCATGCGTGCTGCAGCATCCCCCTGGCGCAGCTGTTGCTTCATCCTCCGGTTTTCCAGGACCATGTCACGGGCGCGTCCGGCCCGATCAATCGTGGTTTTAAGTGTCTCTGTTTCGCAGGGTTTTTCGAGAAATCCGAAGGCACCGCCAGACATGCCCCGCACGGCCATGGGGACATCGCCTTCGCCCGTCAAAAGGATGACCGGAAGGTCAGGATCCTGTTTTCGGGCGTATTCCAGCAGGTGAAAACCGTCTTTCCCCGGCATCCTTATATCGCTGATAACAACACCATCAAAAGACATGCTGATGTAATCTTTGGCAACGATAAAGCTGCCTGCCTGAATCACCTGATAACCCGCGATCTCCAGTGTTTGTGTCAAGGCTTCGCGCAGGGCGGAATCGTCGTCTACCAGCAGGACTGTTGTCATCACAGAGTGTCCTTAACCATGTTGTTGCGCCAGTATTCCAGGTCTACGGTCATCATCGCGCCCCGGATCTGATCGTTTCCTGTCGTGATATTTGCACCACGTATGGCACCACCGAAGCTCTGCACAATACCGTATGAAATAGAAAGGCCCAGTCCCATACCCTCATCGCCACTTTGTCCCACCTCTTTGGTTGAGTAAAACGGATCGAACATCTTTTCGGGTGCCGCAATTCCAGGTCCTGTGTCCCGAACGGTGACCGACAGCTTCCTGCCATTGTTCACCACAATTCGAAGATGGCGTAGTTCGCTTTGTGCCATGGCATCCACGGCATTGGTAATCAGATTCACAAAGACCTGAACCAGCCGCACCTCACCCGCGCAGGCAAGCACCTGATCAGGAGGGGGCTGCCATTGCAGTGTGACATCGTTCTGGCGCAGATGTGCGTCGGTCAGCTCAATCGCCGTTTCTATCGCGGCGGTGACATCCACCTGACGTACAGGTTCAATCTCCTGGCGGGCAAAGGCCCGAAGATTACGAATGATCCGGTCCATGCGTCCGGTCATATCCCCGATTCTGGTCAGGTTTGCGGCGGTTGCATCATGTTGTCCGCGTTCCAGAAAGACATTGGCATTTTCGGCAAAGTTCCTGATGGCCATCAGGGGCTGGTTTAGTTCGTGACTGATCCCGGCGGACATCTGACCCAGGGCGGAAAGCTTTGCTGCCTGAACCAGTTCTGCCTGGGCTTTTTGCAATCTTTCATTTGATTCTGTCAGTGCGCGGGTGCGCCGATCCACCCGGCCCTCCAGCCAGGAATTCGCCATGGCCAGGGCGCGGCGGCGTTCGGTGGCCAGAAATAACAGGGCACCGAACGCAAGGCACAGGGCCGCGGTCGCAAGCCCTTGCAGGATTGCCAGACGTTCGGCGGGGGTTGTGTCAATCAGGGCTTCGCCTGTCAGGCCGATCACGGGCAGGGGGCGGGTGACATAAAGAGCATGCCAGGGAAGATAGCGACCGGCATCCAGGATCCAGATTTCCTGGCCTGCAACTGAAAGGGAGTAACTGGCCGCGAAGTTGGTTGCCTGGTCTGGCTGCTGGGTTGCCAGGTGGGGGCGTTTGCGAAACAAAAGCTCTGATCTGTTTGAGACAAAAATCAGCCCGTTCCGATCAGAAAAGAAAATGGCTTCGGGTCCGCCACGCCAGTCACTTTCTTCCACGGCTTCCATGTCAATTCTGACAATAACGGTGCCGGTGACATTCTGATCAGAGAAGATCGGTGCGAAGAAAGAAAATGCCCTGTGCGGTTCTGCCTGCAAGGTGCTTGCAGGCAAGATTGCATGTTCCTGCCCTAATGCACCATGCAGCGCACGTTGAAAGGCCGATGAACCTGCGATCAGATTTCCGGCTTCACCGGGGTCTGATGAGACAATAATTTCTCCGGTTACATTGGCGTAGCTGATCGAAAGTGCCCCGCTTTGATCAGCAGTATGCTGCAGCAGATCCCGTATGTGCGTTGCGTCATTTTCCAGTCCGGACGGATTGCTTAAAGCCGGGTGATCCGCCAGTTGCACAGCCACCTGGCGATACCGGTGCAGTTGGCCAACCAGCCGCTCGGATGCGCTTTCCAGATCGGCATTGCCGCGTTCAGCCAGTGGGCCAAGAGCTGATACAAGCGCGAACCAGGCGACGGCCAGCGACAACACTGTGACAGCACAGAGAAAAAGGCAGATGATCAGAAGGCGTCGGGTCATTGCAGGCCAGAATTAAGGAGGCCTTATCCTGCACAGAGGGATGCGGAATGGCAAGAGAGCTCCCCCGGGTCTTCCCGATGGGTTTACAGCTTTCGGGCAAAGATTGGTTGTTCCTTAAACTCGGAAAATACCAATTCAGCATATATCTGCTCGGCAGGTTTTTTACCGTGGGGTGGCTGGTCCCTAAGTTGCGCAGGCAGGAATGCCCAGACGGATCAGTTCGGTGCCTCGAATTGAATAGTATCCGCCTTGTCGCAGCCGTCCTTCCCGCATGTACCAGGTTTTCAGAGGCTCCGGATAGTGACGCGCCACTTCTCTGGACCAGTATTCAAAATCTGAAGCTGCAAGGCGCTGCTGACCTTGCTGTGGTGCATGAAAGCCAAGCCGTGTGTTCTGCGTGACACATGTGTTTCGTAAGGCAAGATACATTGTACAGGCCGACAGGCATTCACCCTCAATCTGCACGCGCTGTCCGGTCCGTTCTAGATGCGCAATTTCATCGCTGCGTTCAGATATCAAACCACCGTGGTCATTTTGCACAATCAGAATCTGTTCCACATGTGCCTGCCCCCCGGAAGCTGCAATCAGCGCCAGGATCAGCAGAAGACAGATCAGCACGACACCCCGGATCTGAAACACACTATACCCGCGCCGCAGTCCGGGAATTTTTGTCACAGGACTTCCCATCGTTCACTCCATTTTGATTTTCACCCGTGGAGAGTTCAGCAAAACCTGCCTGCGATCCGGTTAACAGAACGGAGGTTTATCGGGGCTATTTGCGCGGCATTTTTACAAAATCTGCGCGAAAAGGCGCAAATCCTTGCTCTGCCGGCGCAGATTTATGTCTTCCCCCCTTGAAATGCACTGGAAAGGCGGTCATTTAACAGGCGCCCGCGTTGTGACGGGTGTTTAAGAATGGAGTCATCATGGCCAAGGAAGAACTGCTCGAATTTCCCGGTGTTGTAACGGAACTCCTGCCGAACGCGACATTCCGGGTCGAGCTTGAGAACGGCCATGAGATCATCGCGCATACGGCAGGTAAAATGCGCAAGAACCGCATCCGCGTTCTGGCAGGCGATAAGGTACAGGTCGAAATGACCCCTTATGACCTGACCAAGGGTCGCATTAACTACCGCTTCAAGTAAGCAGATGAAACTGATCCTCGGATCTGCAAGTCCGCGCCGCAGGGAACTGCTGGCGCAGATTGGCGTGGTGCCGGATGATATCCGCCCGGCCGATATTGACGAAACACCCCTGAAGGGTGAATTGCCCCGCCCCTATGCCCAACGCCTTGCGCGCGAGAAAGCCGAAGCGCTGGATCTTGCCGCAGATGAGGCCGTGCTTTCTGCTGATACGATCGTGGCGCTCGGCCGCCGTATCCTGGGTAAGCCTGCGGATGCGGATCAGGCGCGTGATTACCTGCGTATGCTGTCAGGCCGCCGTCATTCTGTGACCACGGCTGTTGCCCTGCGCACGAATGACCGGATCTGGCAAAAAGCCAGCACCACTGCCCTGCGCATGAAACGCCTGTCTGATGCTGATATCGAAGCCTATATCGCCACCGGTGAATGGGAAGGCAAAGCAGGTGCATATGGTATTCAGGGCTATGCGGGACAGTTTATCCCCTGGATCAACGGATCATATACCGGGGTGGTTGGTCTGCCCCTGACGGAAACTGCCGGGATGCTGACTGCGGCCGGATTGCTGGTAAAGGAAAAGGCATGAAGGGGCGTATCGCTGTTCTCGGGCATCTGAAAGATCAGACTGCAAGTGCATTGATCGAAGACGGGCAACTGGTGGATCTTCTCATCGATGCACCTGGCGAAGCCCCTGTGCCGGGTTCGATCTATCGTGCGATCACAGAACGGCCTGTCAAAGGCCAGGGCGGGATCTTTCTGCGTCTGCCAGGGGGCGAAAAGGCCTATCTGCGTCAGGCAAAAGGCCTTGCCCCCGGCGAAGCCCTGCTGGTGATGGTCACGGGATTTGGCGAGGATGGAAAAGCCACGCCCGTCACACCGAAAGTGCTGTTCAAAAGCAAATACGCCATTGTGACACCCGACGCCCCGGGTCTGAATATCTCACGGTCGATCCGTGACGACGATCTGCGCGACGAATTGATGGTTATTGCACATGAGGAAATGGAAGGCTCTGAAGCCGGGCTGATCCTGCGTTCCGCCTGTGCCACGGCCTCTGCCGTAGATATCGCAGAAGATATTGCCGCGATGCGTGCCCTTGCAGATCAGATCGCAACGGACGCAGAAGGGGCTGAACCTGAACTGTTGATGGAAGGTCCCAATGCCCACCATATGGCCTGGCGCGAATGGGATGTGGATGAAGTTGCGACTGATGACGCGGCCTTTGACAATCACCAGGTTCTGGATCTGATCGAAACATTCACGCGCGCTTATGCACCATTGCCGGGCGGCGGGCATCTGTTCATTGAACCCACCCGCGCCCTGATTGCAGTGGATGTGAACACCGGTAAAGATATGTCCCTTGCGGCAGGTCTGAAGGCGAACCTTGCTATGGCAAAAGACCTGCCCCGTCAGCTGCGCATTCGCGGCCTTGGTGGTCAGATCACATTGGATCTGGCCCCGATGCCGAAAAAAGATCGTAAGATGTTTGAGCAAAGCCTGCGGGCGCAATTGCGCAAAGATGCCGTGGATACAGTTCTGGCCGGCTGGACGCCGCTCGGCTGTTATGAACTACAGCGCAAGCGTGAACGTCTGCCTTTGAAGCTGCTTTTGCCCGCAGGTGTTCTGTAATGGCACAATCCTGCGCGATCTGTGAGAAAGATCAGGACGCGAAATACCGGCCTTTTTGTTCTAAGCGTTGCGCAGATATTGATCTGGGGCGCTGGTTTGACGGCACATATACCATGGCCGAAGACGAGACATCCGGGGATGATGTCAGCCTTGATGACACGCCAGGACCCGCAGAACATTAAGGCTTTGCGGTTGAGGGAACAGGGGGGCCAAAGCGTTCGATCAGTTTCGCACTGATCTGATCCCGTGCCTGCCTGTAGGATGCCAGCTTGGCCTCGCGTGTTTCGCCCAATCCTGTTGGATCGAGAATGGGCCAGTATTCGACCTCAAGGTGGAAAAAACGGGTCAGCTCCAGCGCGCGGCGCTGGCTGGCGGGCGACAGGGCAATCACCAGATCAAAGCCAGACAGATCATCACCCCATTGCTCCATCTCGTCAAAGCTGCGGGATTTATGGCGGGACAGTTCCACATCCATTTCCTGACAGACAGCGATGGAAAACCCGTCAATTTCCAGGTCGTTTTTCACACCTGCGGATTGCACATAGGTATCAAACCCATAGTACTTTTTCATCAATCCTTCCGCCATGGGGGAACGCACGGCGTTGTAATCGCAACAAAATAACACTGATCCCGGAAGGTCCTGCACCACGTATCAGCCTCCGAAATGCAGAACGCAGATCAGGGTGAACAGGCGGCGGGCGGTATCAAGGTCGATATCCGCTTTCCCTTCAAGGCGTTCCTGCAACACGCGGGCACCTTCATTGTGGATGCCGCGACGGGCCATATCGATGGCCTCAATCTTGCTGGGGGGCAGTTTCTTGACTGCGTCGAAATAGTTCTCACAGACCTGGAAGTAATCCTTTACCACTTGGCGGAATGGGCCAAGTGACAGGTGGAACGCGCCAACAGAAGTTTCGTCTTCCTGCGCGATTTCAAAGACCAGGCGGCGTTCACGGATGGCCAGAAGCATCCGGTACGGGCCAGCTGGCACGTCGCGGTCCTCGCGGTTCGGCAGGGTGAAGCTGTTGTCTTCAAGCAGGTCAAAAATAGCGACCTTGCGTTCCTGTTCGATCTCAGGTGTCGGCGCGGGCAGGCCTGCGTCGTCGATCTCAATGTGGCAGATTCGATTTGTCATAACTCAGTCACTGTTCAATTGTTTCAGGCGCAATGCAACAGAAAGCCCGTGGGCCTCAAGGCTTTCGCTGGTGGCAAGGGTGACGGCGGCAGGGCCGATGGCTTTCAGCGCGGCGGGCGACATTTTGGAAAGTGTCGTGCGTTTCATGAAGTCCAGCACTGAAAGGCCAGAGCTGAACCGGGCAGAACGCGCGGTGGGCAACACGTGGTTTGGCCCGCCGATATAATCGCCAATGGCTTCTGGTGTGAAACGGCCAAGGAAAATTGCACCGGCGTGGTTGATTTTTTCTGCCAGCGCATCGGGATCATCGACACAAAGTTCCAGATGTTCCGGGGCCACACGATCGGACAGGGCGGCGGCTTCATCCAGATCACGGACCACAATCACAGCCCCGTAGTCGTGCCAGCTTGGTGCGGCAATCTCACGGCGTTCCAGTGTTTCAAGG
The DNA here is from genome assembly GCF_016123485.1 of Halocynthiibacter styelae. GTDB lineage: Bacteria > Pseudomonadota > Alphaproteobacteria > Rhodobacterales > Rhodobacteraceae > Halocynthiibacter > Halocynthiibacter styelae. Next base: position 16,067 of record NZ_JADCKQ010000016.1, read on the forward strand.
CGCTTATCCACGGCCTCAGACACGGCCTGACCAAAAGCGGCATCATCGGTGATCAGGATGGATTGTGCGCTTTCGTCATGTTCCGCCTGGCTCAGCAGATCTACAGCGATCCAATCCGGATCATTGTCTTTATCCGCGATCACCAGGATTTCACTGGGGCCTGCGATCATATCGATACCGACTTTGCCGAACACACGGCGCTTTGCGGCGGCAACAAAAGCATTGCCCGGGCCGGTAATCTTATCAACAGGCGTAATAGTATCGGTTCCATAAGCGAGCGCGGCAATGGCCTGCGCGCCACCAATACGGGCGATGTTGTCGACGCCAGACAGTTGCGCCGCAAGGATCACCAGAGGGTTCACAATGCCATTAGGTGTTGGCACGGTGATCGTCAGATTTTTCACGCCAGCGACTTTGGCCGGGATTGCGTTCATCAGAACCGATGATGGATAGCTTGCCAGTCCGCCGGGCACATAAAGCCCCGCAGAATCGACAGCCCCCCAGCGCCAGCCAAGGGTTGCACCCGTTTCGTCTGTCCAGCTTTCGTCTTGTGGCAGCTGACGCGCGTGATACGCGCGGATGCGTTCCGCTGCCAGTTCCAGTGCGGTACGATCAGTTTCATTCACCTTTGCGCATTCAGCTTTGATCTCGGTCTCGGAAAACAAGATCTGATCCGCCGTCAATTCCATCCGGTCAAACTTCGACGTCAGTTCCAGCACCGCCGCATCCCCGCGCGTACGCACGTTGGCAATAATATCGCGCACCACATCATCAACTTCTGGCGAATCTTCGCGCTTGGTGGTCAGGAAAGCGGCAAAGCGGCTTTCGAAATCAGGATCGGAGGAATTCAGAAAGATCGGCATAGCAGGTGTCCGCAAAGAAAGATTGCCTGTCCATAACGCGCGCGCGCCGTTGTCTCAAGGGGCAGGGGGCCGCAGCATATAAATACCCGGTGCATTGTCGGTGGCGCAGAAGCATTTTGCATCATCCGGCGCAGGGGCTGTGATGAAGCCAAGGCGTTCATAGGCGCGGATCGCCGGGGTGTTATCTGCGCGCACCAGAAGTTCGGCATGTTTGCCCGTGGGAATGCAATGTTCGATTAGTTTGTCTGCAATTCCCTGCCCGCGATGCGCAGGATGCACCCAGATACTGAAGAGGCGCAGAAAACCTGCTGGGCGTGGGGCGGCAACAGGGTGACAGGCGGCAATCGCAACGGGATTGTCTTTGTCAAAGGCTGCAAGGACTGTGTTGCGCTGCAGAGAGGCCTGCAAATCCGCATCATCGCGCTCGTCAAATTCTGCCAGCGGTTCGTCAAATTGCGCGGGTGCATCCACAAGGGCAGCCCGGCGCACGGCGCGCCAAAGCAAATGATCCGCCGTGGTCAGGCGGCGGATCGAATGATTATGCGTCATGTCCGGGCGCTTGTTTAGAAGGCGCGACATAGGGGCGGGTGACATCTTTGAGCGAGATATTCACCGCTTCGACATTCAGGGCAATTGCCCCGTCACCGGACAGGGTCAGCGTCAGGCGGCCCATGCCGTCTTCGCCTGCTTCAAATTCCACGGCCATCAGGGAATAGACCGTGTCTTCATCGCGCGACACGCCCTGGGTCTGTACGCCCAGCACGTCTTCCACCATCAGGACAGACTGCACCCGTTCAAAGTCACGACCACGACGTTCTGCGGCGGTCTTGTCTTCCCAGCGAAAGCGGTTCAATAGGATCGCAAAACGGCGTTCCCCCTTGAGGAATGACATCTCATTGCCCGGGAAAACCGCATCCTGCGTCAGGGCGGACATGACTTTCAGATCATCCGCATCCGCTGCCATCAGGCGCAGGGGTTGTTCTGCGCCATCTTCAAAACTTGCGTCCATCATTCGTCTTTGATCCTTTCAATCTGTGCGCCAACGCCAGAGAATTTACGCACAACCTGTTCATAACCGCGATCCAGATGGTACACACGGCTGACACGGGTTTCGCCTTCTGCAGCCAGACCTGCCAGGATCAGCGAAACTGACGCACGCAGATCTGTCGCCATCACAGGCGCACCTTTCAGACGGTTCACACCATGCACCGTAGCAGTACCACCGTTCACTTCGATATTTGCACCCATACGGATCAGTTCCGGGGCATGCATAAAGCGGTTCTCAAAGATTTTCTCTTCCAGAACGGATGTACCATCTGCTGTACAAAGCAGTGCCATCATCTGTGCTTGCAAATCGGTCGGGAAACCGGGGAAAGGTTCGGTCACCACATCAACGGCGGACAGGCGGCCATTTTTGCGCGCAACTTTCAGGCCGCGTTCTGTTTCGGTCACGGAAATCCCCGCCGCATCCAGCTTTTCACAGAAAGCTTCGATCAGATTGATACGGCCGCCCAGCAGTTCAACCTCACCACCGGCAATCGCCGGGGCCAGCATGTAGGTGCCAAGTTCGATCCGGTCGGTTACAACCGGATGTGTTGCGCCGTGCAGACGGTCCACGCCCTGAATGGTGATCGACGGGCTGCCATCGCCTTCAATCTGAGCACCCATTTTGCGCAGGCAATCGGCCAGGTCGACAATTTCAGGTTCACGGGCGGCGTTATTGATAACAGTTGTGCCTTTCGCCAGGGTCGCTGCCATCATGATGTTTTCTGTCGCGCCAACAGAGGCAAATGGGAAGTCAATCACAGCGCCCTTCAGGCCGCCCATTGGGGCTTTGGCGTGCAAGTAGCCGTCTTTCAGTTCAATCGTCGCACCCATGGCTTCCAGGCCGTTGGTGTGAATGTCCATCGGGCGTGCGCCAATTGCGCAACCGCCGGGCAGGGACACTACAGCCTGACCTTCACGCGCCAGCAGCGGACCAAGGACCAGGTTTGAGGCACGCATTTTGCGCACAATGTCATATTCTGCCACATGATTGATCGCACCGTGGCAGGACATAGCCTGAACCTGACCGTCCTGCATGGATGTCACTTCTGCGCCCAGTGATTCCAGCAGCTGGGTCATCGTTTTGATGTCTGACAGACGCGGGGCATTTGTCAGTGTCAGGGGCTCTTCACTCAGCAATGTTGCCGGCATCAGGGTCAGGCAGGCGTTTTTCGCACCCGCAATCGGAATCACCCCGGACAGTTCTTTGCCACCATTTACAATTATTGAATCCATATCACTGCCCGCCTGTCTTTAATTCATTGCTCATTTCGTATCGTCAGCCGTGTTTTCAGCGCTTGGTTCCGCCGCCACACGTGCCCGGGATTGCGCTTTGCGGCGCCCCATATTCGACTTCAATGCTGCTTTTAAACGTTCTTCACGTTGCTGGGCAGCGGTTTTTTTACTTTTCTGCCCAGTCTGGGCGGTATCTTTCTCATGTGCCATAGCCATTCGTACCCCGGAGCGCAAAAAACGTCCAGTTTGCGCTTGCGTCTGTCATGAATTGAGTTTAATCAGCCGCACATCGGACGAAAGTTCAGATGCTGTGGTAGCTCAGTGGTAGAGCGCGTCATTGGTAATGACGAGGTCGGGAGTTCAATCCTCCCTCACAGCACCATTAGCTTTTTCACCCCCTGAAAGCATACCTAAAGCCTTGAAAGGCAACGCTATTTGGGGTGTTCTAGCTCCATCAATTCGATGGTACGAAAATCCGCCAGAAAATCCCAATCTCAGGACAATTCTACGCAGGTTTGCGTCGCCGCTTTCCCATATTTTCCAAGGGCTTGAGAGGAACTTTAGGGAGAGTTCTAGATAATCCTCATACCTCTTCGGTTTTGACGCCTTTTCTGCAAGGTTCTCGGCCATTAGCACCTTCGATTTCTCCAGTTCTGTGATCTTGTTTTCATAGGCACCGATGACTGCATCGTTGCTGGCTTGCATGATACGCGAGAGCAACGCTTCGATTTGCGACTCGGCATCGGCGATCTGACGCTTGGTTGAACGCGCAGCATCTTTGGCTTGAGCCAATCGCGCATCCCATGCACGTCTGAACATTGTTTTTGCCAACACCAAGTACTTGGGACTCGGTTCGAGTGTTTTGACAACATCAGCAAACGCGCCTTCGATTTTATCGCGCGGGATCGACTTTCCATAGCTATCGCAGCCTTGGGATTGGCACAGATAATACGGATAGTATTTGGTCTTCCCCTTTGACCATGAAGACCGCAGGTTGGACCCACAGTCGCCACAGGTGGCAAAACCACGAAGTGAGAAGTCTTCGCCAATGTCGGCGCGGGCAGGTGCGTAGCCTGTGTCGTTGAGACGTGCCTGCACCTTTTCAAATGTCGCCATAGACACAAGCGACTCGTGTTGGCCTTTCAGCCAGTTCAGTTCGTACACCTCGCTACAGACATAGCCCACGTAAAGCGGATTGGTCAGCAAATCTGTGACACGCTTATCACGAACCTTACCGTTCTTGTTGTGCGGGTAATCTGGCTTGGATTCCAAAAATCGCTTCACTTCGGCCTGTGTTTGAAAGCGCCCAATTGCAAATCCCTCGATGGCCTCACGCACTGTACTGGCATGAGGTTCATCTGGCTTCAGCAATTTGCCATGCCCTTTGACGGTCTGATAGCGAAAGCCGACAGGCGCGTTGTGCACCCAGTACCCCAGTTGCATACACCTGGACACCCAGACTTTTAGGTGCCCCCCCCCATATGACAGGAGATAAATCGGTGCGGCCCCGTGCGCGTACCGTTCCATAAATTCAGTATTGTTGGGGTTCAGCGATGAACCTGCTAACGGTTCAGATATTTCAGTATCCGCATGGCAGTGTCTGGTGAGGTGTGGAAGCCTTCCAGTACCCGGAAAAATACATCTTCAGACATATCGGCTTGAGGCCGCAACTTGCCCTGTGAAATGCCTGATTGCAAATTGCTAGCCTTGCAAATTTCAGCCCTAGCATAGAACACATATGAACAATGCTGAACGAATGGGTGGTCGCCTCTATCCAGCAGGCAGGTATCATCACAGCCGTCATAAAATGAGCTGATATTCACCACCAGATTTGCCCCCATGCTGCACGTATCATTGCAGACAATAAACAGGTGGTCCGCTGACCCTGAGGGAATCAGGATTGTGCCTTTGCGATGGGCCAATTCAGAGCGATGCCAAAATGCTGTGGGCTTCGTTCAGGCTGGCGGCTTCCCGCGCTCTGATACTTGCGCTTTCAAGGCCTACTGCCTCCATCATGCGCCCAAGAGGTATGCGAGAGTGCGAACCGTTGGGGTCTTGCCACTCCGGTACGTTCTCAGGATCGTGCGTCCAATCCACAAGGTCAAAGTGGTTCATTGCCCCAAGCCGTGCCCACAGGTCGGTCAGAATTTCAATATCGCGGTGGCTCAGTTCGTCCAGATCGGTTACATCAAGGCCAGCATTAGAAAGGGCAACACCGTGGTTCGCCCTATCGCTCAAAAAGGCCTGCCAATCCTCGCGCCCTTCACGATAGGCACCATTCAGATAATCAAGCGTGGTAGAGTTCACCGGGCCATGCGGCAGCGAGAAACGCGGCTCATCCTGAATTGTATGCCCGCGCAGCTTCAGGCTTTCACGGTCTGCCAGATATACCAACTTCACCGCTTTAAGCACATTGATAGAGCCACCTTCGCGCATAGCAAAGTAAGCAATAGTCTGTGCAGCTTTTCGCGGGTTGTAGGGCATCGCCTCTTTTCCTAGTTACCTCATCTTACGTCGCAAATCGTTAACAAGCAACGTACGGTATAGTGCGGTACATATAGGTATCCTGTGGAATAAAGCAAATGGCAAGTCCGACCGAGCTACCTTATCCGCATTTTAATCGGTTATCAGGGGAGGGTAACTCGGCCACCGCCTCGCGCGCGCGTACTGCTCCGAAAAGTCCCTGAACTATGCGCATCAACACAGTTTAAGCCGTCCTTCTTTCCCTACTTCGATCCGTCCCCGCTCTATCAATCGATCAATCAGGGCGTGGGTGACTGTGTCGCCCATGATGCGCGCTCGGTTGCCCTTTGCCACCAGATTGCAGATTGCTTGCTCCCGGTGATTGAGGCCCGACAGATCGAGGGCGGGTGATGCGACATCGGCAGGCGGATTATTTTCTTCTTCCTCCACCATCAAACCACCGCAAACCATCATAAACCCGCGCTCAGGTTGTATCTCAGGGCTTTTTGATGGTTCTGGATGGTTTGATGGTTCCTCCATAGAATTAATATCTGGATTGCGGGCCAGTTCCAGCCAGCGGCTCATATCGCACCTGCAATACGTGGGTTTACAGTGTAGGATATTGAGGGACGTCCGCCACTATTGCCGCGCTCCTCCCGGATCCAATCGAAAGAGATTAGAACCTCCAGCGCCTGCTTTACCGCTTTTGTGGTTCCAAGGTGTTTGCGCCCCCGGTTTTGAATGTCGCGCACCTTGAACGCCCCGACGCCCTCACTCTCGATGATTTCCGCGATAGTTCGGGCACCCTGCATTTCAGGTGCGGGCTTGATTGAGCCATAGGCACGGTGTGCATGGCTGCGCAAATGCTCTCCGACATAGTGACAAGCCCTGCCGATGTGGCTGGCGCTTATTTCATGCGCCATACCGTCGCCAGCTATTGCAGCATCAAGGCAGGCCAGCACCAGAGAAACGCGCACGGCAAGGCCGGGCAGTTTTCCCACATGGCCTTTCATCAATCCGCTGGCCTCACCTTCCCACGCCCTGCATTGTTGCCGGAACTCTTGCAAAGCAACCTGCGCAGCTTCGTCCAGGTGGATAAAAACGGGCGCTTGGTTCCGCTTTCATCCGTTGCGGGCTGCAATGCCAGCAACTGCCTGAACGCCGCTATTGGTGTCGCCTCATCCAATTGGCAACTTGGCCGCGCCAACGGTACAGGATCGGGAAACACGGTTAGAAACCGGGCAAGCAACCCATCATCATCAGAATTCAGCAACAGGCTTTCCAGCTTATCCGGTTGGGTTCCTCCAAGGATCGCCACAGAGAGGTGTTCAACGGTCACAGGTTCAGGGTTAGCCTTGCGGTCTACCGTATAGCTGCGCCCCCCGTATGCCTCCAACCAGAATGGCCTGTCACCACCGCCAGAATAGCGATCCATTGAGCCAAGCCAGCCGGACAGTTCGTCACGCGATAGCAAAAGTCCGCGCCATGTACTTGCCAATAATTCAGCAACCTTTTCTGTGGTGGCATCTGTGATGCGTACACGCTTGCGAATGGGTGCCCTGCCAGCACTTGCGTCATGTGGCTTATCAGCAGGCTCACCCCCATCTGCAAGCGCCCGCTTTGCATCAGCTTTCCATTGCGAAAGGACAAGCCCGGCCACTTCATCCTTATCAAGCCATTCCTTGCGCTCCTGCTCATAGGCTTGTGTCAATTCGCGGTCGATTTCTTTCAGCGGATCGAGCACAGCATCAAGCGCGGGGCTTTTGCCTGCCGATGGATCGCCAATCAAAACACCCCATAAAACAGGCGGCTCCTTCCATCCATCCCAAGGCACTGCCCATCGTGTGTTCCCGATGATTGCACTGGCGGTTGTGAGCAATGCCAGAGCAACATAATCAACGTGGGTGCCTTTCACTTCTGCTGCTGATTTCAACCAGCTTGACCAGGCACCAAACACAAGCTGAAATTCATCATCCGACATTGTTGGGGCTGGTTTGCGGTCTGAATTGATTAAGCTTAAATCAGGCGCAGGCCACTGCATTGCTGGGTCATACTGAAATTCGTTCGGGTGTATCGTATTCATGCCTTGCCCCCTTTCATCAGCACATCATTCCAATCCATACCCTCAGGGGCAGGCAGAAGGCTGACACGCCAGCCCAGCGCGGCTGCCCGGTTTGCCAGAACCTTCCCCGCTTTATGGCCCGGAACATCCCCATCGGTGGCAATCGTCAGCCTGCCCGGTATGTCTGGCAGGGTCAGAGATTTAATCCCGCTGGTGGAAAGGGCCGCCCAGACGTCAGCAGGGCCACGCAGAAGCCCAGAGAGCAACGACAGCCCGGTTTCGATCCCTTCACGGACCACCAGATGCCCAGCGCCCTCAGAGAGCCTTACAGCGCCCCCGGCGCATGGCCCCAGCATCATTTTCGCACTCCTGGTCAAGCGGTTCCCCTGCTTGTCAAAGAAAGTTCGATGCACACCACCAGATGAAACATCGGCCACCATGGCCGCGCAGTGCTTCGCGCTCGGCATGTGGTAGATATCTGGCATGAAGCGCAAAGTGGCCGGCAGAGGTGCAGTAATCCCGCGCCCCCTCAGATATACCTCTGCCTTTGTTCCGCGGATCGGCTTTGCAGCATGCCAGAGGCTCCGGGCCTTAGACAGCTTTTCAGCGGCATATGCGGCTTGCTTGCGCTCATGCTCCCGCTGGGCCTCTGGATCGATCCGCACGGCATCACGGGGAAACTGCGCAGCCCTCGCAATATCGGCAAAGGCGCAGTTTGACTTGAAACAATGCAACAGGGCTTTCCCGTCCGCCTGTGTGAGGCTCAGGGCGTTCTGGTCCCGGCGGCGTTCCGGCTGACACACCGGGCAAGGCGCGTGGCCCTGCCCATTGCGCCAGTATCCGCCCAGCGCATGGGTGATTGCGTGAAGGTCCATTATTTACCCCCCGTTTTGATGTCGGATAAATCGGTGAAGCCCGGATTTTCCGACCTGCATTTGACCCCCGGTAAATCGGTGTGGCCGGGGATTTCACCCCCCCATTTGACCCCAGAAAAATCGGTGACAGGCCATGAAATAAGGGGATGCGTCATGCCACCTGCTTCCCTTCCAGAGTGACGCGACTTTTCAGGAAGTAGACCCCGAAATGTTCACACCTTTTTCCGGCTGGTAATACCGGGTTTCGATCTCAAGCCCGTATTCCTTCGCCAGAACGCGCTTGGCCTCTGAGATACGGCAGCGGCTGGCTGAACAGACCGGGCGATGTATGAGGGCCTCCAGCACCTGTCTGCGGCGTCCCTCAATCACCAAAGAATGGGATTTCCCGTCTGATGTGTGGTGGATGAAAACGGCACTGCCGAGTTCCGGGCCGAAGTCGCCCCAACGGTGTGCAAAAAGGGTGTTTGCGGGTGGTCTGCCTTGAATATAGGCCATGGTATATTCCTTTACCAAAGGCCGCAAAGCGGGTAGTCTTGCGCTGTAATTTGCTGTTGGTAAGCAATAGAAAACAGTCGCGCCGAATGCCCCGGTGCGGCTGTTTTGCTTTATGCGGCTTCCAGGTTTTCCAGCCACTCGTTCAGATCGGCTTCACGCCATGCAACCGCGCGTTTTCCAATGCGAACCGGACGCGGAAAACGCCCCTCGTGCATCAGGTCGTAAATGGTGGTGCGGCTCAGGCCTGTGAGGGCTTCAACCTCTGTGCGGCGAAATAGTTTTTGCGACATACTCAGCCCTTTCCGGCTTGTTTCGGTATGTCGTCAAGGTGAGGGTACAAAGCGGGAACGTCATTAAGTCAAAAATGTCTAAAATCACTACCGGCTTTATACTGGATTAATTCCGATTAAATGCTGGAATGACCCGATTTAATTCCGCTCTTTGTTCCGGGCATTCACCGCTTTCATGAGGGTTTCATGGTGTATAGGTGTCCTGGTTGCCTGCTCTATTTGCACAGCAACTTCGGCCCACTTCATGCCTGAGTGGCCGTTAGGGAATTGCGCATCGTATTCCTGGAGGGCCTCTTGAGCTTTGGAAGGTCTACCTCTGCTACGAACTTGACTGTCGTCGGCACTATCAAATTCTTCAGCCATCACCCTAGCCGCAATATTTTTCCAATATGGATTGAGGTTGGCTTTCGCACCCTCATTACAGCACAAGAATGCCCCCTCAAAAGGTAACAACATTTCAGCAACGTCATTTCGCAAGTTAACGTTGTCGCGAAGGCCATGCCGATCCTTTTTGTCGATTATAGCCTTGGCTTCCCGCCATAGTGACAAATCAATGCGCCAGTGTTTATTTACAAACAAGAATGGCTGCAGTCGTCCCCTTGAAGCCTGACAAACGACCTTCGCAGCTTCGAGATAACGATTGTAAATTTCACTTTCGTTGAAATTTTCTTTGCCTGGCGCTCCCTTAAAGCTTACCTCAAAGAGACCCATCATATGACGGTAACAGCTTTGCAACTCACTTCGTGGACCGTCTGGGCATCTAGCAAAATTAAAAGCATCTTGAGTTTTATGGGGTATATCGTCGACACATCCCCAAAAAGCATGGAAGTTATTTGTTGAGAAGTCGGCGCATTTTGTCACGCTGGAAAATAGGGTGCGTCTGCTTGCATCGATAGACAGCACACCTGAGGTGGGTGACCATATTTTCACATCACCGTCCAAAAAATTGATAAGCCAGTCTGCAATAATATCTTCGGACGAAAGTAGGGCTTCCATGGTCCCACCTAGTTGAATGTACTCTTCTGACTGATAGCTAAAATTACTGTCGACCCGAACCGCATCCCAAAACAGATTTAGAAGTGGTGTGTATCCCTCTGGTGCAAGCATCAGCCAAACCTCACTATTTCGCCACTCTTGGCTGTTACATAATCCGCCCAACGACACATAAGCGCCCGGCGTTGTTCTAAATGGTCAGTGCGGCGGTAAGCGCGTTCAACGCTGCCCCCGACAACATGGCCCAGCGCAGTCTCTGCGACTTCGTGGGGCGTATTGGTGGTTTCGGCCACCCAATCACGAAAGCTGGACCGGAACCCATGGGGGCGGGCTTCCATTTCTCGGCGCTCCATATAGCGGGACATGGTGGCGTCACTGATAACGCCCTTGCGAACACCGGGGAACAGATACCCGTCACGGGCGGATTTTGAGGCCTCTGAGATAACCTCTTGCGCCTCAGGTGATAGTGGCACTCGGAAGTCTGTTGCTGCATCTTTGCGCGATTTCATGTTCTCAGCCGGGATTGTCCAGGTGTCACCCTCGATTTGGTCAAGGTGTGCAAGGCGCACAGACTTGGACCGCATTGCAGTCAGGATAAGTAAGCGCATTGCCAAGTGTGTAAGGATCGGCTCGGATAAGCTGCGGTAGAAGGCTGGAACCTCTTTCCACGGCAGGGCGGGCAAATGTGTGATTTTGTGCCGTTGCTTTCCTAAAAGCGCCCGCGCCTTTTCTGTGGCGTTTAGGTCAACCTCAAGGCCCAGCGCAGCGGCGTGTTTCATGCAGATCGCCAACCGCCCCAGCGCCTTGTAAGCGGTGTCCGCCTTTTCGTGCCAGATCGGGGCCAGAGTGTTGCGTATGTCAATTTGATCTATTTCGGCAACGGGTACGCGGCCCAGCTTAGGTAGCACATGCAATTCTAAAGGGGTAAACCAGCGACCTGCTTTTCCATCCCCTTTAAGTTCTGCTTTGCGGGCCTCAAAGGCATCAAGGGCAATGTCTTTCAGCAGGTGCAGGTTGCGCTCTGCTTCCCGGCGTTCCTTCTGCCTAACCTTAATCGGGCTGCGGCCTTCCCGGACATGCTGGCGGGCTTCCGTTGCGGCTTCGCGGGCTTGCCTCAGGGAAACCTCCGGGTATGGCCCCAACCCCATTTCGGGGCGCTTGCCATGCAGAGAGAATTTGAAAATCCATTTCCCCGATGTTGCGGATCGCTTGTGCAGAGAGAGGCCGCCGCCATCGCCATGCTTGCCAGCGGGGGCGGATTTCACGAAAGCGGCAGATAGCTTGTTCAATTCTCTCATGTCTCAGCCCCTCAATTAGCCCCTCACTAAATCTTGTATATCCCGGAACATATCGGAACAGAACAAAATGGCAACACTGTTTGTTTACAGTGGGGTAAATTCTCTTGGGAACTCCCCGGAGCTACTAGGTATAGAGGTGCAGTGCCCCCTCACAGCACCAGTATATATATCACCTTTGATTTTTCCGAAATTTGCTTGATCGCAAGCGGTACCTTTTTGCTCAGAAATAGTACGAGCTGTGAGGTGAATTCAGGCGTTTTTCGGCTTCCTCAGGCGCATATTTCTATCTGAAAGAAAGCGTGAAAGCAGGTGCTGGCTGTTAAGTTTTCGGGGCTTACTGTGCCAAGTGATGGGCGATGCCGCGTGGTGTTTGTTTGGCCTATGAAAAAACGCCTTCCCAACGAGATTGGAAAGGCGTTTTTGTTTGTTTCTTATCTGAACTCTATCAGCGATTTGCGAGGCGGCGATTACCTTCGCGGATACAGACGTTGTTTGCTTCCCGAATAGTCATACCTTCAGGGGCCAGGATCGCTTCATCCCAGAGCACGCGGTTTTCAGTGTACAGCTGACAAACAACTGTACCTTTTTCAGTCTCAACCTGAACCGGAGTGGTTGCGTAGGATTGTTGATCGATACAGCCTGCAAGGGCAACGGTTGCGATAGTTGTAGCCATTATAGTGACTGTTTTCATAAGATAACTCCTGAACATTTATACCTGAGGTCAACACCGTTGATATACGCCAGTTTGTCAAAAAACAATTTACCGAAACAGACATAGGTTCAATAATTCGCATTATTCACACAGTTTTGCAGCTTTATGCGACATTATTGCAGGGGAATACACGCTTTGGGTGCATTTTGGGGTTCCTGTCGGGGGAATGATCTCGCTTTTCAGGAAACAATACTCATCACAAAGGGGATTGTGCCTGGTTCACGATGCGTCCGTGCCGCTGGATGAGGTGATTCCCAGTTCGTGAGATAACCGCAGGCTTGCGACGATTTCATTTTCATCCCGCGTTCGTTGTGCTTCCAGGCAGCCTGCGACGTAATCCATATGCACTTCACAGGCTTCACGTGCTTTTTGCGGATTCCTTACCTGAAGGGCATCGTTGATTGCCCGATGTTGTTCCAGCATTGTTGTTGCGGTTGTTTCCTGATCGAACATGGCCTGGCGATTGTAAAAGACACCGCGTTGCAGAAGCTCAAACATAGACCGCATCATATGTAGCATCACCACATTATGACTGGCTTCCATGATGGACAGGTGAAATTCTGCATCCAGCTGGGCTTCCAGCTGGTCATCGCCCGCAGCATGGGCCTTTTCCATCTTCTGAAAGATTGTGTCGATGACCTTCAGGTCGGTGTCAGATGCACAGGAGGCCGCACGCTGGGCGGCTAAACCTTCCATGTCGCGACGAAAGTTTACGTAGTCAGCAACCGCGCGGTCATGACTTGCAAAGAGCGTGACAAGCGCGTTGGAAAAAGCGGATCCAAGAACTTCGGTGACAAAAATTCCGGCGCCGGCACGTTTTTCAAGCAGCCCTTTGTCCTGCAGGCTGGAGATAGCTTCGCGCAGCGAGGGGCGCGAAACACCCAGGCGTTCTGCAAGATCACGCTCTGCGGGCAGACGTTCCCCGGGGCGCAGAATGCCCTGGAGGATAAGTTCCTCAATTTGATGATCCACAGCTTCGGCCAGCTTTTGTGGCTGAATTTTCTGAAAAGGCATGCGGGCTCCTGTTTGTTGGTCAGATTATATGACCACTGGCCCGGTAGGACAAATAAAAACGGCCAGGACATGCCTGGCCGTTGGTGTTCAAAATTTATCTGCCGGATCAGTTCGGGCGGATAATGATCTCAACCCGGCGGTTCTGTGCGCGGCCCTCGTGGGTCAGGTTTGTGGCGACGGGCTCGTTTTCACCACGGCCAAAGGCGCGGATGCGATGCGACGCTACACCAGAATTGCGCAGAACGGTTGCCACAGATGTCGCACGGCGGGAGGACAGATCCTGGTTATAACCGGCATCCCCTGTGTTGTCGGTGTGGCCGATGACTTCGACGGTGCTGTCAGGATACTGGTTCAGGCTGTGCGCCAGCGTGCGCAGATCATTTTGCAGAGAACCGGTCAAGCTTGCGCTGTCCACCGCAAAGAGAACATCCTGCGGCATGGTCACCACCAGGTGGTCGCCATTGTTGGTAACATCCACATCATTGCCGAGATCGCGGTTCAGCTCTTCTGCCTGTTGATCCAGGTAGCTGCCCACACCCGCGCCAAGGATGGCACCTACAGCTGCGCCCACAGCAGCATTCTTCAGGCGGTCACTGCCGCTTTCGCGCGTGCCGCCAATTACAGCCCCAAGACCAGCGCCGATCAGCGCACCGTTTTGCGTACGGGTGTTGCCGTTCTGTGGTTCAGGTGTAACGCAGCCCGCCAGGGCGATTGTACCTGCACAAAGAAGGACGACGGAAGATTTTGCACGGATCATAAGATGCCTCGTAATTTTGTCTGTTTCGTTGCTTTGACATATAGGCAGAAGGGCGCTGTTATTAAATATCAACGCTTTGTTATCCCATTTAACAGCATAAACCGGCTTGTTAGGGTGAGGCATGTCTGCCAGTGTTTCGACCGGATCGGAGTTCACATGAAGCAGATCGTATTTATTTTGGCACTACTGTTTTCAGCAGGTGCGTTGTCAGCGCAGCAGCATTCTTTTGAATTTGAAGCCGGCACTATAACGCTTGCGGATCTCCGCCAGGCATTTGATGAAATGTCGCCCTATTGGCCCGAAGTCCCCGATCTGATTGCGCGGGCGATGGTTGCGGCGGAAGACCCGAACTTTCATGACAGAGTTTCGATGAGTTCGCCCATTACGAGCAATCTTGCAGACGCGTTGATGTTCGATCAGGCACCGGGGCTGAAAACGCATGCGGCCAGGTTCAAGATGACGCTGCTGCTTGCGAATGCACTGACACATGATGAAATCCTCAACTGGTATTTGCAGGCGATCTATACAGGCCAGGGGTGCTACGGGACTGCAGCGACGGCCTGGGCCTATTTTGATGTTGGTCATGACGCACTTACAGCGGAGAAAGTGGCTTATGTTATTGCGCTGTCCAGATCTCCCCAGGGTTACCATCCACAGCGCGAACAGGAACGCGCGCTGCTGTCGCGAAACCGGGTGTTGGAGGAAATGCAGAAAGCCGGAACATTTCCAAAATCGCAGCTGGCGGTGCTTCAGGCACTGCCATTGGGCGTGATTGACCCGTTGGAACGCTGCGATCTGGGGTGATTAACCCGCGTCCGCCCGTGCCCCTTCCCAGGCCAGCATGGCACGTTTGACGGGCAGGCCCCAGTGATACCCGCCAAGTGCGCCGGATTTCCGCAGGGCGCGGTGGCAGGGGATCAGCCAGGAGACCGGGTTTCGCCCGACGGCAGTGCCTACAGCCCGCTGCGCGCGGGGGGCACCGATGGCGCTGGCGATTTCGGAATAGGTGGTGACATGACCTGAGGGGATCTGAAGAAGGGCCTCCCAGACTTTGATCTGCATGGGGGCGCCGATCAGCACGAGACTGGTTTCTTTGCCGCCTACCGCCCCGTCGATCCAGGGTTTCAGAAGGGGTTCATTCTGAACAAAATCAGCCCGGGGCCAGCGCGATTGCATGTCGGCCAGCGCCGTGTCGCGCCCGCATTCAGATGTGAAGGCGAGACCGCAAAGCCCCTTGTCTGTTCCCATGGCCAACATTTCACCAAAAGGCCCGTCAAACCAACCCTGGTAAATGGTCAGCCCTTCGCCTTTTGCAGCGTAGACGCCCGGGCTCATGGCTTCCCAGCGGACAAACATATCATGCAGACGCCCGCCGCCAGACAGTCCGGTGGCATGGGCGGTGTCGAGCACAGAAAACCGGTCGCGCAGCAGATCTTTGGCGTGGCCCAGTTGCAGATATTGCTGATAGCGCTTGGGCGAAACCCCGACCCAGCGCGAAAACACACGTTGGAAATGGGCCGGGGACATCTGCATTTTTGCCGCCAGATCATCCAGCGACATAGGCGCATCTGACGCGTCGATTTCATCCAGCGCGCGGCGGATCAGGGAAAAGTGATAGGCTTCATCCATCTGCATTTTGGTCTCCTTTGAAACAAAGGTGCATGTTTCAGCGCGCCTGATCGACCCGTTTTTTGCGCTTAATGTGCCTCTGCCCAGTTTGCGCCTTGTCCGGCGTCGACCACCAAAGGCACAGACAGTTTCACTGCGGGATCTGCAGCATTTTCCATGATGTGGCGCACGACGCCGACCACGTCATCGACGGCGTTTTGATCAACCTCAAAAATCAGTTCATCGTGCACCTGTAGCAGCATTTTTGCAGGCAGCCCCTGAATGGCGTCGGGCATGCGGATCATGGCGCGACGGATGACGTCGGCGGCGGTGCCCTGAATGGGTGCGTTGATCGCGGCGCGTTTGCCAAAGCCCGCGCGCGGGCCTTTTTCGGCGATGCCGGGTGTGTGGATCTTGCGGCCAAACAACGTTTGAACATAGCCGTGTTCCTTGGCGAATTCCACGGTCTGATCCATATAGGTGTGGATGCCGGGGAAGCGTTCAAAGTAGCGATCAATAAAGCCCTGGGCTTCTTTACGGGGGATGCGCAGGTTGCGGGCAAGGCCAAAGCCAGAGATGCCGTAGATGACGCCAAAGTTAATCGCCTTGGCCTGACGGCGGATCATAGGATCCATGCCTTCAAGCGGCACGTCGAACATCTCAGATGCTGTCATGGCGTGAATATCGTGGCCCTGACGGAAGGCGTCTTTCAGGGCATCAATGCCAGCGATGTCAGCGAGAATACGAAGTTCGATCTGACTGTAATCGAGGCTGACCAGAACCTTGCCTTCGGGGGCAATGAAAGCTTCGCGGATACGGCGACCTTCTTCGGATCGCACAGGAATGTTTTGCAGGTTTGGATCCGTTGAGGCCAGACGTCCGGTGCTTGCGCCTGCGATGGAATAGGAGGTGTGCACGCGGCCTGTGTCAGGATTGATGTGATCCTGCAGGGCGTCGGTGTAGGTTGATTTCAGTTTTGACAATTGCCGCCAATCGAGAACCAGCGCAGGCATTTCATGTTCCGTGGCCAGATCTTCGAGAATATCAGCACCGGTCGAATAAGCCCCTGTTTTGCCTTTCTTACCACCGGGCAATTCAAGATCGTCAAACAGGATTTCGCCCAGCTGTTTGGGGGAACCGACGTTGAAGGGGCGGCCTGCTTTTTCGTGAATTTCAGCTTCAAGCCCGGCCATTTTCTGGGCGAAGGTGTTGGACATGCGGGACAGGGCATCGCGATCGACTTCGATGCCGTGCATTTCCATTTCAGCCAGCACCGGCACAAGCGGACGTTCCAGTTTTTCGTAAACCTTTGTGACCTGTTTTTCGTGCAGTTGTGGCTTGAACATCTGCCACAGACGCAGGGTGATGTCGGCGTCTTCGGCGGCGTATTTCACGGCGTCAGCCACAGGGACTTTGTCAAAGGTGATCGCGGATTTTCCGGTGCCCAACAGGGATTTGATCGGGATCGGTTTGTGATCGAGATAGCGTTCGCTGAGGGTGTCCATACCGTGGTTGTGCAATCCGCCGTGCAGGGCGTAGGACAGCAGCATCGTGTCATCGATTGGGGCGACGCGGGCACCGTAACGGGCAAAAATCTTGGCGTCATATTTCATGTTCTGGCCGATTTTAACAATCGCCGGATCTTCCAGCATCGGGCGCAGCATGGTCAGGGCGTCTTCCAGATTTATCTGGTCTTCGGCCACGGCTTCGGTTGCAAAAAGATCATCGCCCCCATCGGCGATATGGGCCAGTGGGATGTAGCAGGCTTCGCCCGCCTCAACACAAAGGGAAATGCCCACAAGATCGACCAGCATTTCATTCAACCCGGTGGTTTCGGTGTCGACAGCGACCCAGCCACGGGCGTAGATTTTGTCGATCCAGGTCTGCAGGCCTGCGGCGTCTTTCACCCATTCATATGTGTCGGGATCAAAGCCCTTTGTTTCAGGCGCGGCGGAACTGACGGCGGGGGCATCGGGGATGGCCGGGGCTTCGAGGCCCAGTTTGTTTGCGATGCGCGTGGACAGCGTGCGGAGTTCCATATCCGCGAGGAAACCCAGTAGATCGTCGGCGACCGGGGCCTTCATTTCGAGGCTTTCGAGAGTGAAATCCAGATCCATATTCTGATCAAGTTCCACCAGACGTTTTGAGATCCGGATCAGGTCCGCGTTTTCAATCAGGCTTTGACGGCGCTTGGGTTGTTTGATTTCTTCAGCGCGTTCCAGCAGGCTTTCCAGATCGCCATATTCATTGATCAGAAGGGCCGCAGTTTTGATGCCGATGCCTGGCGCGCCCGGCACGTTATCCACACTATCACCAGCCAGTGCCTGAACATCGACTACACGATTGGGGCCAACACCGAATTTTTCTTCAACACCTTCAGAGTCGATGCGCTTGTTTTTCATCGGGTCGACCATTTCGACGCCGCCACCGATCAGTTGCATCAGGTCTTTGTCGGAACTGATGATCGACACACGGCCACCGGCTTCGCGGCCCTGACGGGCGAGGGTTGCGATGATGTCGTCGGCTTCGAACCCTTCGACCTCGATGCAGGCAAGGTTAAAGGCGCGGGTGGCGTCACGGGTTAGGGGGAATTGCGGGCGCAGATCCTCGGGGGCAGGGGGGCGGTTGGCCTTGTATTTGTCGTAAATATCATCGCGAAAGGTCTTACCTTTGTGGTCAAACACTACCGCCACGTGGGTGGGCGCGTCATGTCCTGCGCTTTCTTCGACCACTTTCATCAGCATGTTGCAGAAACCAGAAACAGCGCCAATGGGCAGCCCGTCAGATTTGCGCGTCAGCGGTGGCAGCGCGTGATAAGCCCGGAAGATAAAAGCCGATCCGTCGATCAGATGCAGGTGACAGCCTTCGCCAAATGACATGTTAACACTCCCGGTTTGCGCGTTTCTCTGTTCATGCCATGTTCCGCGCCCGGGGGCCAGCCCGCGTGCGGTGAGAGTTGCTATATTCCTGACAATTGCCTGTGTCTAAATACTGGTGCTACTGGCCTGACAGGTTTTGCGCCAACATCAGGGCATTGCCGTCAGGATCATAGATTGTGGCAAGTTTCACCATGCCTTCGATCACCTCAGTGTCGCCGTCGAATTTGACGCCTGCCGCTTCGAGTTTTGCCCGGTCATTGTCCAGATCGGTTGTGCCAAAAACCGGCACGCAATTGCCCGGCGCAGGTGCGCTGCGTTCCCCGAAGCCAAGAGTTACGCCAGGTGTATTGGTTTCCATTTCGGACCAGCCGACCTCATCCGCGTGATAACGCAGTTTAAAGCCAAGCATTTTTTCATACCAGGCCACGCTGGCGTGGCGATCAGTGACGGACATTGAAAGAGTGATCGTATTATCGGTTGTCACGAGAGACATGGGCTTTCCTTTTGTCTGAAAATATATTAAATATACTTTATGGACATAAATTCATTTGTCAATATGACCACGCGGGCCTGGAGCCTGCCCATTCTGTCAAAGCTGCATGACGGTGTTGCCGGGCGTCAGGCGCCTTTGCTGGCGGCGACCGGGGCGGGGCGGACGTCGTTTGGGCAAAGCCTTGAACATCTGATGGATCTGAACTTACTGGAACGAAATCCAGGTCATGGTCATCCGTTGCGCCCGGAATTTCGGCTGACAGATCCGGGAAAGGCGGCGGCAGAGCTGGCTTATCGGGTTTACAGCCGGACAGAGGCCGCGGATCAGGATCTTTTGCGCAAGTCCTGGACATTGCCAGTGCTGACAGCTTTGCATTCTACCGGGCAGTTTTCTGTGATCCGCCGGGGATTGCCGCGCATCACGGACCGGGCCCTGTCGCAATCTCTGAAATTGCTGGAAGACCGAAGCTGGGTGCGGCGCGCGGTTGATGAAAAATCCCGCCCTTTGCGACCAGTTTACAGGGCGGTCAATACGGGGGGGCTGGTCAGTGATATTGCCGGGGCCTCGGTTCGGTTTCAGATACCGTGATGTTCCCGCAGGGACAGGCCAAAGGACCAGATGGTCGGGGTCCAGACACCAAAACGTACGCCTGCGTTGCGCAGTTGGTCCCCAAGCCAGACATTGCAGGTGCGCAGGGCGCTGAAATGGCCATTGGCATGGAAGAAACGATCCGTATCGGTGAACCCCGGGTGATCCAGAACCTGCGCCTGGCCGAAATTGTCACGGGTGAAACTTTCGGTAAGTGAGGCCAGCAGCGTGTTATATTGTACATGCGTCAGAGACAGGCGTTGCACCGGTGCATTAAAGTGAAGCTGCCCCAGAACATCCACGCGCATGACGGCATCATCGCCGGTGATCGCCCGAAGAACGGCGGTGGCTTTTACGTCAGAATAACTGCCTGCTGAAGTGTAAAACTGTTTCGCACCCCAGCCTACCAGAAACCATTCCACCCCGGGATGATCAACAGGCACGCCGCCACTGGCAGTGAAACGCAGGGCGCTGCGGGTTTGCAGATTGGCAGGCAAAAGAATGTCATAGTGAATTTTCCCGCCAACAAGCAGCACATCGATGTTGCCCGGGGCGTGGGGGTTATCTTTGTTGGCTGGAATTAATCCGCCCAACATGCCGAAAAACAGCCATAGAAAGACGATCTTCAGCGCAAGGCGTGTGCCAAAAAGAGGAAAACGCAGCAGCCGCAGCATGCGAGTCAGGAAACTTTATCAGCCATGCTTTTGTGGATGAGTTTCTTGTCGCAATATCCACATTCGACAAAGCCTGTATCACGGGGAATCTGCAGCCAGACACGCGGGTGACCAAGCGCGCCTTCGCTGCCATCACATGAAACTTTCCAGCTGTCCACAATCTCGGTTTCGGGGGCTTTGGTATTCATCGGTGTGTTCCGCTTTGCCTGTGCAGTTTATGCAGTGATAGCAGCGCATCTCTGCGCCGCCAAGGGATTATGCTTTCGCCAGCATCCGCCCCAATGGGCGACCTGCCAGGATGTGAACATGCAGGTGTTCGACTTCCTGTACGCCATGTTCGCCGGAATTTGCGATGGTGCGATAGCCATCGCCTGCATCATCCGCGACGCCAAGAATCTTGCAGACTTCACCAATCGCGCGGGTGAAACCAACAATTTCTGCATCAGAGGCCGCGTTGGCGAAGTGATCATAGCAGACATAAGGCCCTTTGGGGATCACCAGCACATGATCTGGTGCCTGTGGGTAAAGATCCCGGAACGCCAGGGCATAATCGTTTTCAAACACGGTGTTGTTCGGAATGTCCCCGCGCAGGATCTTTGCGAAGATATTCTGATCATCGTAGCTGTAGGCCATGGGCTTTCCTTCGATTAATCCGCAAACAGATGCGGGGCATGGATGATGTTCGTTGCGGCGTCACGCGGACAGTGCAGGAATTCTGATACAGCAAGGATGTTTTCTTCATCCGTACCGCTTTCGCGCATGCGGAAAAGATCGCTCTGAATGCTGTCCCGGATTTCATCGCTTTCCTGCAAGACGTCCCGGCGGATTGTAGGCAGCAACCGCCGGATTGTATCTTCCGGGGTCATTTCACCGGCCAGACCAACGCGTTTCGCATGCCCTGCCAGGTAATCGTCAGAAAAACTGCATTCCAGTTCAATCACCCGGGTGTTGGAACGGTCGGCGTAAAAGTCCTGCATCAGGTCAAGGTTTTTAGGATCCAGGCAGATGACCAGCCTGTCAGTCTGATAATAGTCAAACAGCATTCTGGTCAGAGCCCGGCGGTGACGCGTGCGTTTTGCCAGAGATCCTTCGATGCCGCCCAGATCCGGAAGGGCGGTGTTTTCTTCATCGAAAAGATAGTCAATCGCCGGAAGATCTGTGTGTTGCCGGATGGCAGACACAAACCGTTTCGCGACGTGCCATTTTTTACAGGTGACGATGTATAATGTGCGTTCGCGACCAAGCGAGCTTTCGACTTCCCAGAAACGACGGGCAAATCGTCTGCCGATCCGGCCACGCCCGGCGAGAAATTTATACAGCCCGCGTCCTTCGCCTGAAATCTGGAATTCCTGATCGTCATTTGCCCAGAGGTCGCCAAGGCGTTGCTTCAGTTCTTTTGCACCTGGGCTGATCTTGCGTGCAAAGAGAAAATCCTGGCTCAACATCAGATCATAGTGGTCATTGTAGAAGGTCACAGGCATCCCGTAGTCAGAGAACATCAGGAAGGTCAGTGTCCGGCTGTCAATTTCCTCAGAAGGAATCAGGTGGCGCACAAGGGTCTGAAAGAAGGTTTCATCCGGAATCCATGTTGTCCGGAAAAATCGCAGGACTTCAGGGTGCTCACGGCAATATTTGAGGATGTTTTCGATTGTGTTGCGCCGCAGGCACCACCACTGGCTGCCGATCATGACCTGAAGGTCATTGGGAACGGTGCGGGTCAGTCCCAGTTTGCGTTGCAGGTTGAAGGATCCGTAAAACCGTTTTTTCTGGGTGCGCTCGTTAAAGAAGTGGCGATAGATCAGCCGTTCTTCTTTCATGCCGGTTTTGATCCAGTCACTTTTGAAATAGTCAAAGCTTTCGACATAGTCGCAATCACGATTGTCCAGGAAATTATGCGCGTATTTTGACGTTTTGATCGCCATACAGTCGCCGGACAACATGTAAAAATGCGTCGCGCGCGGGAAGGCTTCTACAGCGGCCTCAACGGCGTATAGTGTCGCCTGGACAAGTGACCATTCACCCCAGCCACATTTGATACGCTTCCTGGCGAATGTCACATCAGGATTGTCGGCCAGTTCCGTTTTGATTCTTTTATAATGCTCGGGATTCGCCCGGGCATCAAAGTGAATGGAAATGCAGTCGCCCGTGGCTGTAAGGCGCTCTGCCTGCTTGATGATAGATTCAGGGTCTTTGTGGCAGAGCAGAATAAAGGCAATCTTTGACATTTTAGCGACAGGTACCCCAGAGAACAGACATGAATTTACAGATACTCATGTCTGCCGTTGTATAAACCGATTTTTTTTGCTTTTTTATACAGTATTGCAGAATAAGAACAGTACGTATCTGCAGCGTTAATCAGGAGGCAAGTTAAGTATGGGTTTTCCCGGAACCTGGATGACCGAAAGCGAAAGCGTCGTTTATCGTGTTGTGCCAAAATGTGCCTGCTCGACCATTGGTCAGGTCATGTATTATTCTGACCACGGTGAATTTTTTGATGGCGATATTCATGATGCCAAAAGCCGCATGCATAAATGGTCGCTGGATGCGAGCCAGCCAAAGATTGAAAAGAATGTAAAAGCGCATAAATCCTACGCCTTTACCTGCGTGCGTAATCCTTACACCCGGATCCTCAGTTCGTTTTTTGACAAGATCTGTGGGATTCAGCGGAATGGTAAACGCTATCGGGGCAACCTTGTGCCGCTGCTGATCCAGAAATACGGCATTGAAGTGGGTGACCCGGAAACAGGGTTTGAGTTTGATCAGATCGAAAGCTTCCGCCGTTTTCTGTTGTTCACACGTGATACCATCCGCTGGCGTCGCCCGATGGACCCGGATATTCACTGGTCCGCTATGTCGGGCCATGTGTCGACTTTCATTGTGAACGGTGGCCGCTATGACAACATCTTCTTTACTGAAAAGTTCAACGAAGGTTTTCAAAGCGTCCTCGATAACATCGAAACGCCGCACAAAGTAGATCTGACACAGATCCCGCGTTTCAACGAATCTGAAGGCCACGGACCCAAACGCGCTCATCCGGTGGAGGATTACTTTGATGATCTTTCTATGCATCTGATCTGGGAAATTTATCACCGGGATTTCAAACTGTTCAAATACAGCTTTGATGATCCATCAAATAAATTCCCGATTGGTGAAGTTGATCTGGACGAAGTTCACGCCAAACTGGGCGAGTAAGTTTCGGGAAGATGCTGACCGGAATGCACGATGCACCCATCGATAATGACCTTGCGGAAGGCCCTGCCAATGGCAGGGCTTTCTGGTGTCTGGCAGAAGACGGCCTGCGCCTGCGGGTCGCGCACTGGCGACCAGCTGTGGATTGCCGGGGAACAATACTTTTGTTTTCCGGGCGCAGTGAGTGTGTCGAGAAATATGGGCGTACGGCGACAGAGCTTGTTGCGCATGGTTATGCGGTTCTTGTGATGGACTGGCGTGGGCAGGGGCTGTCCGATCGTCTGGTAAGTGACCGGATGCGCGGTCATGTGGATGCATTCTCGGATTATCAGAAAGATGTGGCCACGCTGATCCGGGCGGCCCGGGAACTTGACCTGCCTGATCCCTGGCACCTTCTGGGCCACTCGATGGGGGCATGTATTGGATTGCGGGCGCTGAACGATGGTTTGCCTGTTGTGTCGTGCGCATTTACGGCACCAATGTGGGGGATCACGATGTCACCACTACAGCGTGTGCTTGCCTGGCCGGTGTCATGGGGCGCGCGGTTGTCGGGCAAAGGTGGGAATTATCTCCCCGATAAAACCCGACAGAACCGGAAGTCATATGTTCTTACTGTCGGTTTTGAAGACAATCGTCTGACACAGGATGCCGATATGTTCGCATATCTTGTCCGACTGGCTGAGAATCTGCCTGACAGGTTGATTGGCGGTGCAACGTTTGGCTGGTTGAATGCTGCGTTGCGGGAGTGTCGGGCGCTCAGATCGAAAACATTACCTGACATTCCGGCCCTGGTGTTTTCGGCTGGGCAGGATGAAATTGTCGACAATCAGGTGACGGCTGAAAGGATGAAACACTGGTCCGGCGCGCGGTATGAAATGGTCTCAGATGCGAGGCATGACATTCTGTCAGAAAGGTCAGAGATCCGTGACCGTGTGATTTCAGAGATCTGTCATTTTTTCACGCGTCAGGCGGATGCCGAAAACAAAGCGGCCCCGCCCAAAGGCTGAGGCCGCATTGCAAATCTTGTAAGGAAGCTGACGGATCAGATCAGACCCTGTTTCTGGAACAAAGCTTTCATATCGCTTTTCGGGCGCGGGCCGATGTGACGGATGCATTCCGCTGCGGATGTGGTGCCCATCTTGCCGCAGGTTTCCAGATCCTGACCGGTCGCCAGGCCATACAGGAAACCGGCCGCGAACATATCACCAGCGCCTGTGGCATCCACAGGGGTGATGGTTTCTACAGGAATTTCGACCTTCTCATCACCACGGATAATCACCACCGGATCGCCGGAACGGGTGCAGACCACCAGATCACATTCCTTGCGCGCCATTTCCAGGGCATCCATGACGTTGTTCTGCTCGTACAGCGAACACCATTCTTCCTCATTACCCAGAACGTAATCCATTTCCTCTTTCACCAGACGGCGGAAATCATCGCGGTGACGATCCACGCAGAACGGATCAGACAGGGAAATACCGGTTTTGCCGCCTGTGGAACGGCAGGCTTTGGCCGCTGCTGTGAAGGCTTCTTTGCCTTCGGGTTTGTCGAACAGATACCCTTCGAGGAAGATATATTCCGCATCCGCTGCCACATCATCAGATACATCTGCCGGGCTGATATCTGCTGAAATACCAAGGTAGGTATTCATGGAACGCTCGCCATCCGGCGACACAAAGATCATGGAACGCGATGTTGGCAGGTCACTGTCGGCAACCGGCGGGTTCACAAAGGCTGTGCCGCCTGCTTCGGTGCTTTCCACATAAAACCGTCCCAGCGCATCATCGCGCACACGACCGATCAAGGCGGTATCAAGGCCAAGCGTACCAAGGGCGGCAAGCGTGTTGCAAACAGAACCACCAGGCGCCTGAACGCGGCTTTCCATGGCACCGTAAAGCGTTTCTGCACGGTCTTTTTCAACCAGCTGCATGATGCCTTTTTCAATCCCCATGTGGTCAAGGAAGGTATCATCACATTGGGTCAGCACATCGACAATCGCATTGCCGATACCCACAACTTTATACTTTTTGCTCATCCCAGACGCTCCGGCTTACAGGTTTTTATCTTCAAACAGGCAGAGATCACGTATCAGGCAATTGCTGCACATTGGTTTACGGGCCTTACAAACATAACGGCCATGCAGGATCAACCAGTGATGGGCGTGATGCTGAAATTCGGCCGGAATGTTGTCTTCAATCGCACGTTCCACCGCATCCACATCCTTGCCCGGACAAATGCCCGTGCGGTGGCCGATGCGGAAAATATGGGTGTCCACGGCCTGGGCCGGTTGTTTGAACCACATGTTCAGAACAACATTTGCGGTTTTGCGTCCGACACCGGGCAGGCTGACCAGGGCCGCGCGCGAAGAAGGCACTTCGCCGCCGTAATCATCGACAAGGATTTGCGCTGTCTTCATGACATTCTTTGCCTTCTGACGATAAAGCCCGATGGTTTTGATATGTTCGGTCAGTGCGTCGATCCCCAGATCCAGCATCTTCTGTGGAGTGTCAGCAACTTTAAACAGTTCTTTCGTGGCTTTATTCACGCCCACATCCGTCGCCTGGGCCGACAGCGCCACAGCAACCACAAGCGTATAGGCATTGGTGTGGTCCAGTTCCCCCTTGGGTTCTGGTTCCAAATCCCGAAAACGCGTGAAGATCTCCTTCAGCACAGGATAGGACATTTGCTTGGCGGGTTTGGCTGGCTTATCTGTCATGCCCGGTTTTATGCCCGGATGTGGGGGAAGGGTCCAGCCAGCATTTACGAAGGGCTTTTGTGTTGCTTAGCCAGGTCAAGGCTGAGCTTTGCTCCCTGATACTGTCCCTTGATGAGATGGCCGGGAGTGCGAACTTCGGGGAAGTCATTACTCCAGTCCTTGAATTGATCGTTCGTTACAATTGGGGCGCCAAAGTCGCGGGCGGCTTGTAAAATATACGGATCAGCCGGGGTACCTTTCGGCACAACCATGATCTGGTTTTTCGGCAATCCTAACAGTTTTCCCATTTTCCCGTCGTGAATATAGTGATCCGAAAGCAAATATCCCGCATTGGCATCGAACATAATGCCGACGGTGTAGCCCTGTCGCATGAGTAACCGAAGCACCTCCCGTACTGTATCCAGCTTTGGCGTATTGTTGCGCCAATACATCACATTTGATCCGTCAATGATGATCCACTTCGGGGGAGATCCGGTTTTTCGTTTTCGTATGACAGCTGCCAGAAGAAGCAAGGCGCTGGCAATTACGGCGGGAAGGCTCAGCAACAGCAGATCCGACCAGGCCGGGTAATATAGTGCTAGAAACGATGTGAGAAGTGACAGGCTCAGAAGAATGGCTGGGGGCAACATGGGACCGGCTGAATTGTTTTAGTGAAATCAGATGACAGAGTATCGGGTGCAACTGTGTTGGCAAGTGTCAGATTTACGCAGTCAGATCTTACACTCCCGTTCCATCTGCGCATAGAAGTCCACCAGTCGTTTGCCTCGCTCTTCCTTAAATCTCTCACCCTCCACCATATCCCGGATGCGGTCCAGGCGGAACATGCGGAAATCTTCGCGCAGCTCGCACCAGCCAACAATCGTCCAGACCTTGCCCCAGAACCACAGGCCCAGCGGGCGGATGATGCGGGTGGTCTCGGACCCTTCCGCATCGGCGTAGTCAAGGGACAGGCGCAGGCGCGTATCACAGGCTGCTTCGATCCGATCGATCTTTTCACGTACCGCATCGCTTAATTCCGGCGAGGAGACCGAATGCACCGGCACCGCTTCCGCATGCACCCGGTCCCGATCCGGCAGGACGGCGTTGATCTTCACCAGGGCCTCTTCCGCTGCCGCTGCCATTTCGGCCCCGCCCCAGGCTTTGATCAGGCGCGCTCCGGCGACGAGGGCGGTGATTTCCTTATGGGTGAACATCAGGGGCGGCAGATCATAACCGTCCCGCATCAGGTAACCGACCCCGGCCTCGCCATCAATGGGCACGCCAGAGCCGATCAGATCCGCAATATCACGGTAAATCGTGCGTTCCGACACTTCCAGACGATCAGCCAGCATACGCGCCGTGGTCAGGCGGCCACCCCGCAGATACTGCACAATCTGAAACAACCGGTCCGCACGCCGCATGGGTTAATTCCCTTCAAACAGCCCGATGGAATTTCCACAGGGGTCAATGCCATAAACAAAACGCCCCGCCGGGATCACCACCGGATCACCTTTCAGAACTTCGCCACCAGCAGCCTCAAAACGTTCTGCGGTTGCCTCAAGCGTATCAGGCACCACCAGATGCAGCGTCGCCCCGGACCCATCCTTCGCAGGCTTGCCTTCATAAAGGTTTCCGGCAACGCCTTCGCCATCGGCTGTCGGGATCATCGCAATCATATTCGGGCCCATATCCATCGTCTGCAGATCATAGTGAAAGACCGCATTGTAAAAGGCCACAGCTTTCTCAAGATTGCTGACAGGCAGTTCCGCCCAGATCAGGGCGTGTTGTGGTTTAAACGGGTTGTTGGTCATCATGTGTTCCTTTGTATCAGGATTTCACTATGACAGCCCCCTCCTGACAACATCCTGTCAGGAGGTTTCACATGATCTTGAAAAACTCAGAACCAGTCCAGCCCGTCTTTGGTTGCGCCCGCCGGATTATACTCGCCGCTGATCAGGCCGTCATATCCGGCTTTGTCGAGCGCGCGGAAGAATGCCGGGAAATCATAACCTGCCGCAGGTTCATGCCGGTCTGGGTGGGATGACACCTGAATGTGCTGCACAAGCGGCTGATACTTGCGGAACAGCTTCAGGGGATCATGACCCATATTCATCGCGTGGAATGTATCCAACATCAAGCCTGCATTCGGACGGTTCACCTTTTCCAGCACCTGCGCGGCTTGTTCAAAACTGTTCAGCCCATAGCCCGGCACAGCCTGCGCACTGATCGGCTCAATGATAAAGCTTTGCTCCGGTTCCAGATCACAGGCCTGGATCACGTTTTTAGCCAGGACATCTGACGCGCCCGCGCCTGCAATCCCGGCCATCACATGGATATGATGCACACCCAGAATATCCGCGATGTCGATGGTTTTCACAATCTGACTGAAGAACGCCATTTGCTGGCCATCCTGTGCCCCAATGCCCCAGGCCTCGCCACGCGGGGTGTCGATCAGGGCGAATTCCACGTCAGCCGCCTCTGCAAGACGTGCCAGTTCTTCGGGGCTTTCTTCGGCTTCATTGGGCCAGAGCAGCTCCACCGCCTGAAACCCGCCGTCCGCCGCCGCCTGAAAGCGATCTTTAAGGGGCAGTTCCTGAAGCAGCATTGTCAGGTTCGCACAAAACCGGGCCATCAGACGTCAAGCTCGGCTGAGGGAATGATCGGGAAGAACTGACCAGAGGACCAGACGCCAAACCAGCTTTCCCCTTCCACATCTTCATGCGCGCCGATTTCCACCAGGCGATAGAAGCTTTTGCGATCAATCAGGGCTTCAAGGTTCGCACGGATCAGAACGTAAGGCGATGGTTCCCCGGTTTCCGGATCCCGCACCACACGAATAGGGTTTTCCGGCCCGGCCACAGCTTCGTCATCGACATGGGTCACAAAGGTCATGACCTGATCCCGGCCCTCGCCCGTCGTTTCAAAATCAATCGCGACAAAGGGCGCATCATCTACGGTGATGCCGACTTTCTCAACCGGGGTAACCAGAAAGTAATCTTCACCATCTTTACGAATGATGGACGAAAACAGCTTTACCAGTTCTTTCCGGCCCATCGGCGTCCCAAGATACCACCAGGTTCCGTCCCGCGCGATGCGCATATCCAGGTCACCGCAGAAATCCGGGTTCCACAGATGTACCGGCGGCGGGCCTTTTTTGCTGGCCGCTTTGACAGCAGATGCGAGGTTTTCCGCCGATGGGGCAGCAGTTTTCTGGTCGTTTGAGGATTTTGTCATTTGTTCTTCGTACCAATCCGGCCTTTAATGCGACTATTGTAACACGAGAATAAGCCCAGCGGGAGAGTATCAATATGGCAGAAGCGGAAAATCTTGTCGCAGAGATCGAAAACCTCGGCGAAAAGCTGTCCCGTGCGAAGGCTGAAATCGCCGCGCGCTTTATCGGGCAGGAAGAGGTGGTTGATCTTGTACTGACGGCGCTTCTGTCCGGCGGGCACGGTCTGCTGATCGGTCAGCCGGGTCTGGGTAAGACATTGCTGGTGGAAACCCTGGCGACTGTCATGGGGCTGGATGGCAGTCGTATTCAGTTCACGCCGGATCTGATGCCTGCGGACATTCTTGGTTCTGAAGTGCTTGAAAAGAAGAAGGGCGGCGAACGGGAATTCCGTTTCATTGAAGGCCCTGTCTTCTGTCAACTGCTGATGGCGGATGAGATAAACCGCGCCTCACCACGTACACAATCTGCTCTGCTTCAGGCGATGCAGGAAAGAGAAGTCACGATTGCGGGGCAACACCGTGCGCTGGGCAAGCCGTTCCATGTGCTGGCCACGCAAAACCCGATTGAACAGGAAGGCACCTATCCGCTGCCCGAAGCGCAGCTTGACCGGTTCCTCCTGCAGATCGAAGTCACTTATCCGAAACGTAATGTGGAACGCGATATTCTGCTGGCGACCACAGGCGTTGAAGATGCGCAGGCGCAACAGGTGTTCAACGCAGATGACCTGATCGCAGCACAAACGCTTCTGCGTCGGATGCCGGTTGGCGAAAGCGTGGTCGAACTGATCCTTGATCTTGTGCGTTCCTTCCGTCCCGAAGATGAAAATGCCCCGGAAGTTGTGCGCAATGCCGTGTCCTGGGGGCCTGGCCCCCGTGCCGCGCAGGCCTTTATGCTGGCGGCGCGGGCGCGGGCATTGCTGGATGGCCGTCTGGCCCCATCCGCTGATGACGTTGCCCATCTCGCCCGCCCCGTTCTGATGCACCGTATGGCGTTGGGCTTTGCCGCGCGTGCCCAGGGGCAGGACGCAGGGGCGCTGATTGATCAGGTGACGTCTGATGTGATCCGCCGTGCACGAGCTGGCGAGGCCGCCGCGTGAACCAACCCACCGCCCTGACACTGCGCCGGGATGCCGCGCAATCGGCAGCAGGTCTGCCCGCGCTTCTGGCCGCGGCAGAACGCCTGGCACAGACGGTTATGCCGGGTGTGCATGGCCGGCGTCGCGCAGGGCAGGGGGATGAGTTCTGGCAATACCGCCCGGCGATGGATACAGATGCGCCCCGTCACATTGACTGGAGGCGGTCCGCAAAGTCGGATGGAAATTTTATCCGTCAGAAAGAATGGCAACTGGCGCAAAGCGTGATGTTCCTTGTCGATCCCGGGGCCTCCATGCGCTGGGCGAGCCATAAGAACCTGCCGCAGAAATCCCATCGTGCGGCAACGCTGGCGCTGGCCTGTTCCATGCTTTTGCAACGCGGTGGTGAACGTTTCGGTCTGATTGGGGCAGAGGCCATTCTGCCCCGCACGGGCGATGTGCAGATCATGCGTATGGCCCAGGCGCTCAGCAATGGGGAGGACACGGCACAGGATTTCACCGCACCCGATCTGTCTGCTCTGCGCCCCGATACGCAACTTGTAATGATTTCTGATTTTCTTGGCGATCCCGCCGCTTTCACCCGTGCCGCTGATCAGGCCGCAGGTCTTGGTGCGCGCGGGGTCTTCCTTCAGATCCTTGATCCGGCGGAAGAAGCCTTCCCCTGGCGCGGCCGTACGATTTTTCAAAGCGTCACAGGCCGTACAGAACATGAAACCCGCAAGGCCGATGATCTGCGCGACCGTTACCTTGAACGCCTGAACGCCCGCAAAGATACCCTGCAGGACCTCGCCCGGCGCACGGGCTGGCAATATCATTGTCACCACAGCGATGCGCCCGCCGCATCTGCCCTTCTCTGGCTTTATCAGGCACTGGAGCGTGCATCCCGATGATGATCTTTGGTTCACTTGGTTTTACTGCCCCATGGGTTCTTCTGGGTCTGTTTGCACTTCCGATCCTCTGGATCCTGCTGCGCGCCGTTCCCCCGGCCCCTGTGCGCCGTATTTTCCCGGCAGTGGGCCTGCTTCTGGGGCTGAAAGACCGGGACAATCAGGCAGATCGCACGCCCTGGTGGCTGTTGCTTCTGCGCATGGCTGCGCTGGCCTGTGTGATCCTGGGGTTTGCCGGTCCGGTGCTGAATCCGCAGGACACACGCGAAGGCAATGGCTCGCTTCTGGTGTTGCTGGATGGCAGCTGGGCTGCGGCCCGCGATTGGGACCGCCAACAGGAAAAACTCGCAACCCTTCTGGCAGAAGCGGGTCGGAATGGTCGCCCCGTTGCCCTGGCTTCGCTGACCGATCTGCCGCGCGAGGGTTTGACATTCACCAGTGCCGACAATCTGCGCAGCCAGCTTGCCGGGATCACACCCGCCCCCTTTGAACCATCCCCGGATAATATTTCAGAATGGGCTGCAGGTCTGGCGGATCAGGACTTTGATACGTTCTGGTTCTCTGATGGTCTGGCCTATGACCACCGCAACGCGCTTTACACTGCTCTTGCCGCACGCGGCGCGGTGACCATCTTTGAAACCGCACGTCCGCTTTATGGCCTGGAACCGGTTGTCACAGATCAGAACCTGATGCGGTTAACCCTGCGCCGCCTGGCCGCTGCCGGGGAAGAAGAACTGCATATCAGCGCAATCGGCCCTGATCCCTCGGGACGGGAAGTTGCACTGACAACCGTTACCGTAAGTTTTGAAACAGGTGCCGACACGGCCATCGCAGAATTTGCCCTGCAACCCGAACTGCGCAACCGCATCACCCGTTTTACCATTGCTGAACAGGCCACCGCTGGCGCTGTTACTCTTGTTGGGGACGGGTTGCGCCGACGCGAAGTTGCCCTGATCCGTGGTGCCGATCAGGAAGTGCCCGATTTGCTGGATCCGCTGCACTATCTTTATAACGCGCTGGAACCACAGACAGATATTCTCCTGGGGCCGGTGGATGATGTCCTGCCTGCAAACCCCGATGTCATGATCCTCGCTGACATCGCAGACCTTGCACCGCTTGATAAAACCGCAGTGACCGAATGGGTTGAGGCAGGCGGTTTGCTTTTGCGGTTTGCCGGGCCACGCCTCGCCGCCAGTGATCTGTCGCGTGACACAGAAGACACGCTTATGCCTGTGCGTCTGCGGTCCGGTGGACGATCCCTTGGTGGCACCATGTCCTGGGGGGAACCACGCAGACTTCTGCCCTTTGATGACAGTTCGCCCTTTTACGGGCTGACTGTGCCGGATGATGTGTCCGTGACATCACAGGTCGTGGCCCAACCCGGCCCGGAACTGGCCGACCGCGTGATTGCCGCGCTGGAAGATGGTACACCGCTTGTGACCCGGAAATACCTGGGGCAGGGGCAGGTTGTTCTCTTCCACACCACCGCCAATGCAGAATGGAGCGATCTCGCCCTTTCCGGCCTGTTCCTGTCAATGCTGGAACGTCTGTCTGTCGCGTCAGGTCGCGTGCAGGATCTGTCCGCTGTTGCCCTGCCAGGCACAACCTGGCACCCTGATCTGGTTCTTGATGGGTACGGGCGACCTGTGGCTGCAGATGGTTTCGCGGGTGTAGATGGCGCCGTTCTGGCAGAACCAACGCCCGCGTCCGATTTGCTTCCGGGGATCTGGCGCAATGGCGATCAGGTGATTGCATTGAACCTTCTGCAGGCGGATCACGTTTTGCGCCCTGCCGCCTGGCCCGTTTCTGCTCGCATCGAGAGCTATGAAAATGTTCAGGAAAACCCGCTGGCAGGCTGGTTCTTTGGTTTCGGGCTGATCCTGCTTGTGCTGGATGTTCTGGCCACTCTTGCGCTGACAGGGCGGGCTGGTTTGCGTGGGGTTGGTTCTGCCTCTGTGATCGTGGGTGGGATCGCTCTGATCCTTTCTCTGCCGTCCGGGGCAAACGCTCAGAACACTACAGATGACAGTGCCGCTATCATCGCCACATCCGACGTCACTTTCGCCTATGTCATCACGGGAGACCGCGGGGTGGATGAAATATCCGAAGCCGGGTTGCGAGGCTTGTCCCGCGTGCTGACCCTGCGGACCTCTGTTGAACCGGCCCTGCCTGTTGGTGTAGATCCGGAAACAGATGAACTTGCGTTCTATCCCTTCCTTTACTGGCCGATCACGTCGGAACAACCGGCGCTTTCCAATGAGTCCATCGCACGGCTCAATGCCTATATGCGCACCGGTGGCATGATCATGTTTGATACCCGCGATGCGGGGCTTGCGGGCAGCAATGGGCCGAACCAGCGCAAATTGCGCGACCTCGCCCGGGGCCTCGATATCCCGGCGCTGGAACCGGTGCCGGATGATCACGTGTTGACCCGGTCTTTCTACCTGCTTCAGGATTTCCCGGGCCGTCACCGCAGTGACAATATCTGGGTCGAAGCCGCGCCCCTTGGCGAGGAAGCCACAGAAGGCATGCCGTTTCGCAATCTCAATGATGGCGTGACACCGGTGATTATCGGCGGCAATGACTGGGCTGCGGCCTGGGCTGTGAATGCGCGCGGGCAATATATGTTGCCTGTGGGGCGTGGGAATGCCGGGCGCTTGCAACGGGAAATGGCTTTGCGCTTTGGCGTCAATCTGATCATGCATGTGCTGACCGGCAATTATAAATCCGATCAGGTGCATGTGCCTGAACTTCTGGAACGGCTGGGGAACTGATCCATGGTGCAAAGCATTCTCTTTGATCCTCTCCTGCCACTTCCCCTGGTTATTGCCCTTTCCGTGCTTGCAGGTCTGGCTTTCCTTGTGGCCCTCTGGCGTGGTCTGTCCGGCTGGCATCTGCGCGGCGTTTCACTTGCGTTGGTCCTCATTGCAATTCTGAACCCGTCTTTGCAAAGCGAAGAACGCAATCCGCTGAATGATATTGTCCTGGCAATCGTCGATGATACCGCCAGTCAGCACATCGGCGGGCGCGCAGACCAGACCCGGCAGGCGCTGGCGGAACTGACAGATCTGACAGCGCGTCGCCGGGCCACTGATCTGGAAGTCGTGACACTGCCTGACGCCGATGATGGCCGGGGCACATTGCTGGCGGCGACCCTGCGTACAGCCCTTGCAGAGATCCCTGAAAACCGCCTGGCCGGTGTTGTGGTGATTTCAGATGGGGTGGCGCATGACCTTTCCGCCGACTTACCCCCGTTGACAGATACGCCCCTGCATCTGCTGCAAACCGGAAAAACCACTGACCGGGACCGTCGCCTGACGATCAGAAACGCCCCGGGTTTTGCAATCCTGGGGGAAACTGTGGAACTGACCCTGCGGATTGATGATCTGTTTGCTTCAGAACCTTCACCCAATCGCGATGCCCTGGCCGAACTCACGATTTCTGTCGATGGCGACACGCCTCTGACGTTCAACATACCCGTCGGGCAGGACGTGACCCTGCCCATTACGTTGCCACATGGCGGCATGAACACCCTGCAGTTCGCAACACCTTTGCAGGACTGGGAACTGACCGATCGCAACAACGAAACAGTGCTGCGCATCAACGGTGTGCGGGATCGGCTGCGTGTTCTCCTGGTGTCCGGTGAACCCCATGCAGGCGAACGGGTCTGGCGCAACCTGTTGAAATCCGACACCTCCGTTGACCTTGTGCATTTCACCATCCTGCGCTCTGCCAACAAAAGCGACAATGTCCCGCCCGATGAACTTGCGCTGATCGCGTTTCCAACCCGGGATCTCTTCATCAACAAGATCAGTGAATTCGATCTGATCATCTTTGATCGCTACAAACGGCGGGGCATTCTGCCGGGCAGCTATTTCGATTCTGTACGCGATTACGTGTTGCAAGGCGGTGCTGTCCTTGTCTCTGCCGGGCCGGATTATGCCTCTGTCGACAGCCTCTGGTATTCGTCACTGTCCGATATTCTGCCGGGCGGGCCAACTGGCCAGGTGGTGGAACGTGGCTTTCATCCCGCAATAACTGACCTTGGCGCACGCCATCCAGTGACCCGCGATCTTGATGCGGGCATTCAGGACGACAGACCACCCTGGGGCCGCTGGCTGCGTCAGACGGAACTGACGGCGCGCAGCGATGTGCAGACCATCCTGACCGGCGCTGACGAGACCCCGCTTTTGCTGCTTGATCGCGCCGGGGAAGGCCGTGTGGCCCTGCTTGGATCTGACCAAAGCTGGCTTTGGGCGCGGGGCTATGAAGGTGGCGGCCCGCAGGCGGAACTTCTGCGTCGTCTTGCGCATTGGATGATGAAAGAACCGGAGCTGGAAGAAGAACGCCTCTACGCTATTCCCCGCGCGCAATCTATGCAGATCATCCATCAGACATTGTCGGATGAAGGGGCAGAGGTTGAGGTGACAACACCTGGCGGTGAGGTTATCAGCCTGCCGCTGGAAGAACGCAGTCCCGGGCATTTCGCAACGGATTGGACCGCGCCTGAACCGGGGCTTTATCGCCTGCGGTCCGGGAGTGCCGAAAGCGTTGTGGCGCTTGGCCCCGCCGCACCGCGCGAATTTGTCAATACCATTGCAACGGCAGAAATTCTGACGCCTCTTATCGCACCTGGCAAAGGCGCGGCCTTCCGTGTTGAAGATGGCCTGCCATCCCTGCGCACGATCCGCGAAGGACGCCCGGCATCTGGGCGTAACTGGATGGGATTTCTGCGCCGGGAGGCAAGTCAGACCACCGATATCATTCTGATGCCGCTTCTGCCTTTCTGGGCCTGGCTTCTGCTGATCGCAGGCTTCAGTTGCGGGGCCTGGCTGTATGAAGGGCGCAGAAACTAACCCCGGATCAGGTTTTCTGACCGGTAAGCCTTGACCTTCCTGTTACTGGAAGGTCTATGTGACGCCTGTAACCGCTGCTGAGGCCATCATGACCGATTCCGACCAGATCCACGTTCCAACCCCTGCCATCCTGGATGTTTCCGGGCTCTCCTGTGCAAGCTGTGTCGGGCGGGTGCAACGGGCGCTGGATGCGTCTGACCTTGTGCACTCTGCACGGGTGAACCTCGCAACCCACAGCGCAGTTGTTGACCTGGCCGAGGGCGCGGATGGCAAGGACGTCGCTGATCTGGTGACCGCTGCGGGCTATGCAGCCACCCTGCGCGAAGAAGGTGACAATGCCCCGGCACAGCAGAATGAAAGCGCCGCTTATCGCCGCAATTTCCTGATCGCGGCCATCCTGACCCTGCCGGTGTTTGTCCTGGAAATGGGGGCACATGCCTTCCCGCAGTTTCACCATTACCTGGGCGCAACCCTGGGCCATGACAACAGCCGATATATCCAGTTTGTCCTGACCGCCCTTGTGCTGATCTGGCCGGGGCGTGGGTTTTACCTGAAAGGCGTGCCTGCGCTGCTGGCGGGCCGGCCTGAGATGAACTCGCTTGTCAGTCTCGGTACATTTGCCGCCTTCAGCTATTCGGTTGTAGCCACTTTCGCCGCCTCTCTGCTACCCGCTGGTGCCGATAACGTCTATTTTGAGGCTGCCGCTGTGATCATCGTGCTGATCCTTCTGGGCCGTTGGCTGGAAGCCCGTGCCAAAGGCCAGGCGGGCGCGGCGATTGCCCGCCTGCTGGAACTGCAACCCGCCACGGCACGCATCGAAACTGAGGGGCAGATCAAGGACATTCCCACTGCCGCGATCCTGCCCGGTGACATCATCCATATCCGTCCCGGCGAACGCTTTGCTGTTGACGGTGTGGTTCTGCGCGGACGCGGCTTTGCCGATGAAAGTATGCTGACGGGCGAAGCCCTTCCCGTGGCCAAAGAAGAAGGCGCGCCAGTCACTTCCGGTACGCTGAATGGCGCGTCCGCCCTTGTCATGCAGGCGGAACGTGTCGGGCGCGATACGGTGTTGGCCGGGATCATCCGCCTGGTGGATGAAGCCCAGGCCACAAAACTGCCCATCGAAAACCTGGTCGATCGCATCACCCGCATCTTTGTGCCGGTGGTACTGGTCCTGGCTGTGATCGCCGGGCTGGCCTGGTTGTTCTTCGGGCCGGAACCGTCCCTGTCTCATGCGCTTGTTGCCATGGTGTCTGTCCTGATTATCGCCTGCCCCTGTGCCATGGGGCTTGCGGTGCCTGTGTCTATCATGGTCGCCAGCGGGCGCGGTGCGGAACTGGGCGTGCTTTTGCGCAAAGGGGATGCCTTGCAGCGCATGGAAAACATCCACACGGTCTGTTTTGACAAAACCGGCACGCTGACCATCGGGCGACCGGAACTCAGCGGGCTGGCGATTGCTGCTGGCTTTGAACATGACAAAGTGCTGCGCCTGATGGCCGGGGCTGAAGCCACGTCTGAACATCCGCTTGCCGGGGCTGTGCTGCGCGCTGCGGAAGAACGTGGGATTGAACCAGGCCTGAACCTTGATATGGAAGCCCTGCCGGGATCCGGTCTGCGCGCTCTTGTGGATGGCCGTCGGGTGCTGATCGGGAATGAAGCCCTGATGCAGGCGGAAGGCATCGACTTTACCCCCCTGCAACCCTCTGTAAAAGGTTTCGTGGCCGAGGCGCAATCCGTGATCTTTGTCGCCGTGGATGGCCTGGCCGCCGCCGTCAGCGCAATCGCGGATCAGATCCGCCCGGAAAGCTACAATGTCATCACAACTCTGAAAGCCAGAGGCATCCGCATCGCCATGGTCACGGGCGACGCAAAGCCCGCAGCGGACGCCGTGGCAAAACTGTTGCGTGTGGATCAGGTCTATGCACAAACCCTGCCCGGTGAAAAAGCGGATGTGGTGCAATCCCTGCAAGCCGACGGGCCTGTGGCCTTTGTTGGTGACGGGATCAATGATGCGCCAGCACTTGCCTCTGCTGACATTGGCATTGCCATGGGCGGCGGCAATAACGTCGCAACCGAAGCCGGTGACATCATCCTGGCAAGTGGTTCCCCTGCAGGGGTTGTCACCGCCTATGAACTGTCACGCAAAACTATGCGTAACATCCGTCAGAACCTGGTCTGGGCCTTTGGCTATAACGTGCTGCTGATCCCGGTCGCCATGGGCGCACTGTACCCGTTCACCGGCATGCTTCTGTCACCGGCACTTGGGG
Organism: Halocynthiibacter styelae; assembly: GCF_016123485.1. GTDB lineage: Bacteria > Pseudomonadota > Alphaproteobacteria > Rhodobacterales > Rhodobacteraceae > Halocynthiibacter > Halocynthiibacter styelae. The sequence goes on from NZ_JADCKQ010000016.1 coordinate 54,630, forward strand.
CAGGGGCCATGGCATTGTCCAGTGTGCTGGTGGTTAGCAACGCCCTGCGCCTGCGCCGGGTAGGATCCCCTGCACCAGCAACGCAAACTGCCTCCCCCGCACCACAGGTCACCACACCCAAAGCTCCTGAAAAACCAGCCTCCTGCTGTGGCGGGAAAACCGCATCATGAACATTCAGGGCGCATCAGAAAAGACGGGCCTGCCCGCGAAAACCATCCGTTACTATGAGGACATCGGGCTTATTCAGCCGGACCGTGCCGCAAATGGCTATCGCCACTTCAGTACCCGCGATCTGCACAATCTGACATTCCTCGCCCGTGCCCGTGCGCTTGGCTTCACTATTGAAGACTGCCGCGCGCTTCTGGGTCTCTATGAAGACGAAAGCCGCGCCAGCGCCGAGGTCAAAACAATCGCCCAAAAGCACCTGCAGGCGATTGAGGAAAAGATCCGCGACCTTCAGACCATGCGCGAAACCCTGTCAGATCTCGTGACCTCCTGTCACGGCGACAACCGCCCGGATTGCCCGATCCTCAGCGATCTTGGCGGCAGCTCCCGCGATTGACCGGATTTGTCGCAGTTTCCCTGCGTCAGCGCGTGAAAGATATTCCCAGGCGAAATGTTAGCGTGTAACAAACAGCAGAGCCCGGTCAGTCCGGGAACGCGGATTACATAATGCGGGGAGCAAGGCATGAGCGGCTATATTCTGGCGATTGATCAGGGAACAACATCCACACGGGCGATTATTTTCCGCACCGGGGAAAACGGCCTGCCGGAACCTGTTCAGACCGCTCAGGAAGAATTCCCGCAACATTTCCCGGCCTCTGGCCTTGTGGAACACAATCCCGAAGATCTCTGGGAAACCACGATCCGCACCTGTCGCGATGCGATTGCCGCCGCCGGGATCAGCGCCGCTGATCTGGCCGGGATCGGGATCACGAACCAGCGCGAAACCACAGTGGTCTGGGACAAAAACACCGGCCTGCCCGTGCATAACGCCATTGTCTGGCAGGACCGCCGCACGGCAGACTATTGCGACAGCCTGCGCGACGCCGGGCTTGAGGATCAGATCACCGCAAAAACCGGTCTTCTGGCGGATCCTTACTTCAGCGCGACCAAACTGCGCTGGATTCTTGAGAATACCGAAGGTGCACGGGATAAGGCCGAGGCCGGCGATCTGCTGTTTGGCACGGTTGATACGTTCCTGATCTGGCGTCTCACCGGTGGCCGTTCCCATGTGACCGATGCGACCAACGCCGCCCGCACCATGCTTTATAACATTCAGGACGGGTGCTGGGACGCGGACCTGCTGAAACTCTTCGATATTCCGGCGTCCATGCTGCCAGAGGTTCTGGATTGCGCTGCTGATTTTGGTGTGACGGGCCCACATGTGTTTGATGGCACGCCCGTACCGATCCTTGGTGTGGCCGGGGATCAGCAGGCGGCAACCGTCGGCCAGGCCTGTTTTGCACCGGGCATGATGAAATCCACCTATGGCACGGGCTGCTTTGCCCTGATGAACACCGGCGACACCCCGGTACTTTCAGAAAACCGCCTGCTGACAACCATTGCCTATCAGCTGAACGGAAAGCCTGCCTATGCGCTGGAAGGCTCAATTTTTATCGCGGGCGCAGTTGTGCAATGGCTGCGTGACGGGTTGCAGATGATCGGGGATGCCACCGAAGCGCAGCCCCTCGCTGAATCCGCCGATCCCGAAGCTGTGCTGACATTTGTGCCCGCCTTCACCGGTCTTGGCGCCCCTTACTGGAATGCCGAATGCCGTGGTGCGATCTTCGGATTGACCCGCGGTTCCGGCCCGGCAGAAATCGCCCAGGCCGCCCTGCAAAGCGTCGCTTTCCAGACCCGTGATCTTGTGCAGGCCATGCAGGCGGACTGGGAAGGCGCGGGCGGTGAAACTGTACTGCGTGTGGATGGTGGCATGGCCAACAGCGACTGGACGATGCAGGCGTTGGCCAATCAGCTTCAGGCACCGGTTGATCGTCCGATCGTCACAGAAACCACCGCGCTGGGCGTGGCCTGGCTTGCGGGCATGCAGGCCGGCATCTGCCCCGGCCCCGAAGAGTTCAGCCAGACCTGGGCGCTGGATCAGCGCTTTGAACCGCAACAGGACGCAGCAGGTGCAGACACAGACTACGCCCGCTGGCAGGATGCGGTGAACCGGCTGATTACGTAAGATACCCAAGATGGTCCCTCGGCAAAACCTCAGGCCGCTTCGGAGTTATGTCTAATGCGCTTAGGTTTAATCCATGACTGATGATATATTTAAATTTCGCGACCAATTCATATCGCAAGTTGCCCGGGTTTTTGAAAGCGAGGGCTGGAGCATGTGTTTCTATAAAAGCGAAGGTTATTGGGATTTCAAATGGTCTCTGACTGAAGTTGATGTGTCAGTCCTGTTTTCCGGACAAGACATAAGGCAGTTGACCACCAAGCCACGGCTGAGCCTTCATGCGGGTGTAAGTAAGCCAGAACTCGACAGCATAAAAAATACCATCATGCCCCCAATTAAGGGGGGTGAGCCTCAATCTGTAGTTCTTGCTGGGTTGACAGCAGAAGAGAAAATCCCGCTCTCGGAAGAGCGGTATGATGCCTTCATCAGAGGACTTTCGGGGATGCTGGTAAAATGGGGAGAAGCACAGGACATTGAGGCTGGTGTTGCAGGTTTCACGAAGCCTTGGCGGACTGAGCAGCAATTATGTCATCTGGCGGCATTGGCGTATGTCGGGGATTTCAACACGCTAATGGACTATCAGGAAATGTTCAAATCTGGCAAACGTGCGAACTTCTACCCTTACATTACACCTGAAATGATAGATCGCGCGGTCGATATCGCCATCGAAAGAGCGTGATGAGACTACTTGGCGCTACCGATGGGAAATACTGACGCAGCCCTCCCCTCAGTCAGGGCAGGCCTCCGCATGTCACGCAGGCACGGAATCAGGGCAGAGCCGCGATATGGCTCTGCATCACGTCAAGCGAAGCTGTAGCGTCGATCTGTGTGGCAACGGACACCGTGGGACGGCTTGCATCTGCAGCCGTATTGCCGACCTCTTCGCCGTCACAGATCACCCGCAGTCCGGTGTCTTCACAGCCGAAGAACTGCGGATGTGAACAGGCCAGGACCGCCGCAGCATCATGCATCGGGCAGCCATCCAGATCAGCGATCTCTTTGTAGAACTTCAGGTAGAATTCAGAAATCCGCTGAATGAAACCACCTGTTTTTTTGGACGCCGCAGCGAGTGCTGTGAAATCTGCCGGTGTCAGCAGGGTCTGCAAGGTCACATCCAGCCCGACCATCACCGTGTTCAGCCCGCTTGCAAACACCGCGTCCGCAGCCGCCGGGTCGTGATAAATATTGGCCTCGGCGTGGGGTGTGATATTGCCCGGGCAATGCAGATTGCCGCCCATGATCACCAGTTTACCCAGGTTTTCAGCGAACCCGGGGTCAAGCTTCAGGGCGTCAGCTATGTTGGTCAGGGGCGCAATGGCGCAGACCACAAGTTCGCCTTTGTGCTGCCGTGCCATTTCCACAAGGAACTCCGCCGCAGGCAGGGTGTGGTTCGTGCCGATCTGCGGCACCTCAGCCAGATCCCCCAGGCCTTCCGGCCCATGCACCCAGGCTGACGGTTCAAACGGGTAATCATTCCAGGGCTTTGCCGCGCCCTCAGACACAGGCGCATCTGCGCCAAGCATATCCAGCAGGAAACGCGCATTGCGGCTGGATTGATCCACGCGGGTATTGCCAAACACAGTGGTCAGGCCAATCAGGTCGATTTCGGGTAACGCATGGGCGAGCGCGATGGCAATCGCATCATCTACGCCCGGATCGGTATCAATAATCATTTTCATAGCGTGACGGGATAGCGGCCCGGGCCAGACAGCGCAACAAAAGAAAACGGCGGGGATGACCCCGCCGCTCTGGTGGTTATGCGGTGAGGATTAAGCGAACCACCAACGCTCACCTGCTTTGGACCCGTCCATGGTCCAGTTCGCGGCAACATCGTCGCCATGCGCAACCTCATTGGACAGACCCATGATGTAGTTGGCAAACATCGGAACAATCGCGCCGCCATCATCATGAATAAGCGTCTGGGCCTCGGCATATTGTGTACGGCGCTTCGCCGGATCCAGTTCTGCGCGGGCTTCGGCCACGACTTCGTTAAAGCGCAGGGCTGATTCTGTTGTGCGCCAGGCGGTGTCGTTCCATTCGGTTTCTGCCACATAGGCTGACGCAAACATCCAGTCTTCCGTCGGACGACCACCCCAGTAGCAGGCGCACCATGGTTTCTTGTTCCAGACGTTGGACCAGTAACCATCAGACGGTTCACGCACAACTTCGATCTCAATCCCGGCTTCTGCGGCAGAGGCGGCGATCAGCTGGGCTGCGTCAACCGCACCGGCAAAGGCCGCGTCGGATGCTGACAGCTGGATCGGGCCGGAGTGCCCGGATTTTTCATAGTGATGACGCGCAAGATCTGCATCAAATTCCCGCTGCGGGATGTCTGCTGCATGATATGGGTTTGCGGTGGAAATCGGGTGATCGTTGCCAATCGCACCATGGCCCAGCAGGATCTTATCCACCAGTTCCTGACGCGGGATCGACAGTTTCAGCGCCATGCGCAGATCATAGTTGTCGAAAGGTGCCGCATCCACACGCATCGGGAAGGTGTAATGCAATGTGCCGGTTTTCTCGAGGATGTTCACATTTGGGGCACGACCCAGCAGATTAACCGTTTTCGGGTCAATCCGGTCAATCGCATGCACATCACCGGACAGCAGGGCGTTCTGACGGGCGGTCGGGTCGATCAGCGACAGAACCTCAACCTCATCAAAATAAGCGGGCTTATGGTAATTCGCATTGCGCGAAGTGCTCAGGCGCACGCCTGGCTCATAGTTGTCGACTTTAAAGCCACCTGTGCCAATCCCGGCCAGTGTATCTACAGTGCCATCCACAGAGGGCATGATCACCAGGTGATAATCGCTCATCAGGTAAGGGAAATCCGCATTCGGTGTTTCCAGCGTAAAGACAACCGTATCGCCATCCGCTGCCATATCCTGGATCGGCGCAACCACACCTTTCGCAGCGGAAGTTGATTCTTCGCCGCGGTGCAGGTTGATGGTTGCAATCACATCTTCCGGGGTCAGCGTCTTGCCATTGTGGAATTCCACACCCTGACGCAGCTTAAAGCGCCATGTCTTCGCATCGTCAGATTCAAAGCTTTCCGCCAGATCACCAACCAATTCACCATTTGGCGCAACCTCGGTCAGGCTGTTGCCCCAGAGATAAGCCATGACCAGCGAAAATCCATTTTCATAGGTCAGCGGGTTGATGGTGTCTGTTGTTGACCCATGCGCCATGCCCATGATGAATTTGCCGCCGGATTTCGGTGTCGCGGCCATTGCCTGGTCTGCCATGCCAATCGCGGTCGGCACCAGAACGCCGGCTGCAACCATCGACTGGATAAAGCTGCGGCGTGAAATTTCCTGGTTCGTCAGTTGATGTTTCCGGGACGCGATAAAGGCGTCTTTGCGTGAAAGCATATTCCTCTCCCTTGTATGCCGTGGGGCGTATTTTTGTGCCCTTCGTTCGCACACCATAGAAGAGAAGTGTCGCAAAATAAACAGTTTGGTCGTTTTTGTTTTACTTAACCGGATTTTGCGACCACTGGCGTCGCTTTTGAAACAAAAAAACAGCGGTGAAAACACCGCTGCCTTTTTCATCTTAAGGCTGAAATCAGCCGGAATTTTCAGCTTACGCGAACCACCAGCGCTCTGCTGCTTTGGTGCCGTCCAGCGTCCAGTTGGATGCGATGTTTTCGTCATGCGCGATCTCTTTAGAGACACCCATGATGTAGTTCGCAAACATCGGAACAGTGGAACCACTGTCATCCGCCAGCAGTTGCTGTGCTTCGGCATACATGCCGCGACGCTTGTCCTGGTCCAGTTCAGAACGGGCCTGCACAACGATTTCGTTGAAACGGTCCGCGCTTGGTGTGTCGCGGAAGGCGGTGTCGTTCCACTCAGATTCCTGAACATAACCAGATGTGAACATCCAGTCTTCAGTCGGACGACCGGACCAGTAAGAGGCACACCATGGCTTCTTGTTCCAGACGTTGGACCAGTAACCATCGGATGGCTCACGTACGACTTCGATGTCGATGCCACATTCTGCAGCGGATGCAGAGATCAGCTGGGCTGCGTCAACCGCACCAGCGAAGGCCGCGTCAGACGCGGACAGCTGGATCGGGCCAGAGTGACCGGATTTCTCATAGTGGTGACGCGCTTTATCTGCATCAAACTCGCGCTGTGGCAGGTCAGACGCATGGAAGCGGTTCGCTGTGGAAATCGGGTGGTCGTTGCCAAGCGCACCATGGCCGTGCAGGATCTTGTCGACCAGTTCCTGACGTTTGATCGCGTATTTCAGCGCCAGACGCAGATCGTTGTTGTCAAACGGGGCTGCATCGCCACGCATCGGGAAGACATAGTGCAGAGTGCCTGTGACTTCTTCGATGTTGATGTTTGGCGCACGACCCAGCAGAGCAACGGTCTTCGGATCAACGCGGTCAATCGCGTGAACGTCACCGGCCAGCAGAGCGTTCTGACGGGCAGTCGGATCAACCAGTGCCAGGATTTCAACCTGATCAAAGTGGCCTGCGCCTTCTTTCCAGGAGTTCGCAAACTTGTTGCCAACTGCGCGCACGCCTGGTTCATAGGTTTCGATCACATAAGAACCGGTACCAATGCCGGACTGCGGGTCAAGCGCGCCGGTTGAATCCACAGGCAGGATCTGCAGGTGGTAATCGCTCATCATGTATGGGAAGTCAGCGTTTGGCGCATCCAGTGTGAAGACAACAGTGTTGCCATCGGCCTGAATGTCCTGGATCGGCGCAACAATACCCTTCGCAGCAGAGGTCGAATCCTCACCGCGGTGCATGTTGATGGATGCGATCACATCTTCAGTGGTCAGAGTTTTGCCGTTGTGGAATTCCACGCCCTGACGAATGTTGAAACGCCATGTCTGCGCATCATCAGATTCAAAGCTTTCCGCCAGTTCACCAACCAGTTCATTCCGGTTGTTCACTTCGGTCAGTGTGTTGCCGAAGAGATAACCGATGGAACCAATGAAGTTGTTTTCATAGGTTGCCGGGTCAAGAACGTCTGTGGTGGAACCCGCAGCGATACCCTGGATGAACTTGCCACCCTTGTTAGGTGTCGCAGCCATAGCTTCGCTGGCCCAGGACAGAGCAGTTGGAATCACCACACCAGCGGCGACCATGGACTGCATAAAGCTGCGGCGTGAGATAGTGCCGGCAGTCAGCTTCTGCTTTTGTTGTTGGATATAGAGGTCTTTGCGAGAACGCATGCGTTGTCTCCCTGTAGTATTTTTAATCCTCGCCTGCACGCTACACTTCAAGGGGCTTAGCACCAAATAAAATTGTACGTTTCCTGGTGCCTTAAAGTCGTTTTTTGGCGTAATGATTTAATAACGACCTTTCGTGACGTTTATGCGAAATTGGCATTGATGATTTGCGCAAGGTTTTGCATCAAAAACGACATGGCTGAAGGCGGTCTTTTGCCCGAGGTGGGAAATGCCTTTGTATTGTTTGTTTGTTAACGATCACGCCAGAGGTCTGAAAACGACATGAACTGTGATAAAGCGGCTTTACAGGTGGGCTTTGCGCTGCATAGCATGTCCGGAAACAGGAGAGTGTCTGAATAACTGTCACCCATTCGGGGAAAAGACGGACGGGCATTCAGGGGGGAGGATACCGTGAACCTGATTATCATGACCATTCTGAAGCGCCTTGCGCTTGGGGTGGTGACTTTGTTTTTCGTGTCGCTGATTATTTTCAGCGCGATTCAGTTTTTGCCGGGCGATTTCGGCGAAGCGGTGCTGGGACAGGCGGCGACTGAAGAAACCGTTGCGGCGTTCCGTCGTGAACTTGGCCTCGATGAACCGGCCTGGCGACGCTATCTTGACTGGGTTGGCGCAGCAGCCACCGGGGACTTTGGCACATCGTTTTCTGGTCGTGCGTCTTCCGGTGTAGACCGGTCCCGCCCTGTTGTGGAAATGATTTCATCTCCGCTGAAAAACACCCTGTTCCTTGCAGGTATGACAGCGATCGTGGCGGTGCCTCTGGCGCTGTTCCTGGGGATCACCGCAGCCCTGTGGCGCAATTCCATCTATGACCGTGTGATCAACGCGGCAACGCTGACGTCGATCTCCTTTCCGGAATTCTTTGTTGCTTATGTGCTGATGCTCTTCTCCACCCTCTGGTGGGGTCTGTCTGCAAACGCTACCGGCATCAACGATGCGGATGCCAGCATTCTCGACAAAGCCTACATGCTGATCCTGCCGTCCATGACCCTGACGCTGGTGATTGTCGCACATATGATGCGTATGACACGTGCCGCGATCATCAACCTTCTGGCCAGCCCATATATCGAAATGGCCCGCCTGAAAGGGCAAAGCAGCCTGCGCGTGATTCTGCGTCACGCCCTGCCAAATGCCTGGGCCCCCATCGCGACAGTGATCGCCTTCAACCTTGCATATCTTGTTGTCGGTGTTGTTGTAGTCGAAGTGATTTTCGCTATTCCGGGCGCCGGCAAAGTGATGGTTGATTCTGTTGCATCGCGTGACATTCCTGTTGTTCAGGCCTGTGCGCTGATCTTCGCGTCGGTTTATATCCTGCTGAATCTTGCAGCAGATATCATCGGCATTGTGACCAACCCACGCTTGCTGCACCCGAAATAAGAGAGGCCCGCTATGACTGATACAAACAGCTATTCGGCGGCCACAGAGGTTGCCAGTACTATCACCCGCCGCACCCGTTGGGAACGCGCAAGAATCACCCTGAAGAAAGCCCCGTTGACGGCCTGGTTCGGCATGATCGTGATTGCCTGCTATGTCTTCGTCGCCGTCTTTGCCCAATGGCTTGCGCCATATGGCGAGGCCGACAGCTCCTTCGCGGCTTATGCGCCCTGGGGCGATGGCCACGTCTTCGGCACCGATCAGATCGGCCGCGATGTGTTTTCCCGCCTGATCTATGGCGCGCAGAACACTGTGGGCATTGCCTTTATCACCACAATTCTGTCCTTCTTCATTGGCGGCGGCCTGGGGCTTGTAGCCTCAATCGATCAGGGTTGGATTGATCAGCTTCTGTCGCGTTTCGTTGACATCCTGATGGCGATCCCAAGCCTGATCTTCGCACTGATGCTTCTGACCGTCTTCGGGTCTTCCGCCTGGAGCCTGATCCTGATCATTGCGGTTCTCGACAGTACCCGCGTCTTCCGGATCACCCGGTCCGTTGCGGTCAACGTCGCCGTGATGGATTACGTCGAAGCCGCCCGCCTGCGTGGCGAAGGCCTTGGCTGGGTAATGCGTCGTGAAATTCTGCCAAACATCATGCCGCCGCTGGTTGCTGAATTTGGTCTGCGTTTCTGCTTTGTGTTCCTGACGATTGCCTCCCTGTCCTTCCTGGGCGCAGGTCTTCAGCCACCAACTGCGGACTGGGGTTCCATGGTGCGTGACTTTGCAGGTCTTCTGCAATTCGCCGCCTTCGATCTGAAAGCCGGTCTGACTCCACTGCTGCCAGCTGGCTGCATCGCACTGCTGACGGTTGCTGTGAACTATGTTGTTGACTGGTTCCTGCATCTGACCAGTGGCCTGAAAGACTGAGGAAGGATCCGACATGAGCAATGATAGCAATCAAAATGCCGGTGAAACCGGAGAGATCCTTCTTGAAATGCGGGACGTCCGCATCGAGGGCTGGTCTGATGAAAAATGGAACCCGATCATCAAAGGGGTCGACCTGACCCTGCGCCGGGGCGAAATCCTTGGTCTGATCGGGGAATCAGGCGCGGGGAAATCCACCCTGGGCCTGGCCGGTATGGGGTTCACCCAGCCGGGCTGTCGCATCACGGGCGGCTCTATCGTCTTTGATGGCGTCGATCTGGTGACGGCAACTGAAACCGAAAAGCGCGCCCTCTGGGGGTCGCGTGTGACCTATGTGGCGCAATCTGCTGCGGCGTCTTTCAACCCGGCGCACCGCCTGATTGACCAGACAGTCGAAGCCACCGTGTCCCATGGTATTCAGTCTGAAAGCCTGGCAAAAGACGATGCGCGTATTCTCTATGCATCCCTGTCTCTGCCGGACCCGGAAACCATCGGGGAACGGTATCCGCACCAGGTGTCTGGCGGGCAGCTGCAACGAGTGATGACAGCGATGGCTATGTCATCGCGCCCGGATCTGATCGTCTTTGACGAACCGACCACAGCACTTGATGTGACCACCCAGGTGGAAGTGCTGCTGTCCATGCGTAAAATCGTGGAAGAATTCAACACAGCGGCGATCTACATCACGCACGATCTCGCGGTTGTGGCGCAGATGGCCGATACGATCAAAGTGTTGCGCTATGGTCAGGAAGTCGAAGAAGCCCCGGCGCGTGAAATGCTCGAAAGCCCGAAAGAGGATTACACCAAATCTCTCTGGTCCGTGCGTGCCCTGCATAAGGAAACGCAGCCGTCTGACGACATCGTTCTGTCAATCGACGGTGTTGATGCGGCCTATGGGCGGGGTCTGAAGGTTCTGCACAATGTGAACATTCAGGTGCCCCGCGGGCGTACCGTGTCTATCGTGGGCGAATCCGGTTCTGGTAAATCCACAACGGCCCGTGTGATCACCGGTCTTCTGCCCCCGATGAGCGGCCAGGTGACATTCAACGGTGAAGCTTTGCCACCTGAACTGAAGGGGCGTAGCAAAGATCAGCTGCGCCGTATTCAGATGATTTATCAGATGGCTGATACCGCGATGAACCCGCGCCAGACTGTGGGTGAAATCATTGGTCGTCCGCTGGAATTCTATCACGGCCTGTCCGGCAAAGCGAAAGAACAGCGCGTTCTTGAACTGCTGGAAATGATCGAACTGGATGAAAGCTTCTATGATCGTCTGCCGTCTGAAATGTCCGGCGGTCAGAAACAGCGGATCTGTATTGCCCGTGCGCTGGCGGCCGAACCCGAAGTCATCATCTGTGACGAGGTCACATCAGCCCTTGATCAGATCGTGCAGGAAGGCATCCTGAAACTTCTGATGAAGCTGCAGGAAAAGCACGGCATCACCTATCTGTTCATCACCCACGACATCGCAACCGTGGAAGCGATCTCTGACGAAATCGTGGTGATGTATATGGGCGAAGTGGTGGAGCAGGGCAGCAAGGATCAGATCCTGACCGCACCTTTCCCGGAATATACCGAACTGCTTCTGTCATCTGTCCCGGAAATGGACCCGGACTGGCTGACAAAACTGGCCGAAAAACGCGGGCAGGAAGCGTAAGCTTCCCTTCTGAAACATCAAAAGGCGGGGCCACACCCCGCCTTTTTTATTGCCGTCCCGTCCGAAGACATACAGCGCGCAGAGTCTATTCAGTCAATATTGTTCGCTGAACCTGCGCAACGCGTTAGGATTTCCCTACAGTTTGAACCGCGTCCGTTACTGCCTCTGCTATTTCTTTCACAGTACCCGGAGCCATGCCTCTAACAGGCTTTTCTTCAGCAACTCGATCCTGTCCAAACAGTCGGTTCGCTAGTTCCTCCTTCAGTTTCTGCTGTTGATCTGTGGTCAAAGAGGCGATGAATGGATCAAGTGCTTTCACTTCCAGAGCAAACCAGCGCATCCGTTGCTCAGTCACCCGGTGAAGTCGAGACTGCCGTGATGCATATTGAGCTGCTACAAATGAAACACCTGTGACCGAAAGTGTGGTTATAATTGTGGGCCAGTTTATGCCGGTTAAACTGTCTATGCCAAAACCCAACTTTCCCTTGATCATGACCCAGATAAAGATCAACGCATAGCACCCCATGGCGATCAATCGCCAAGTGTTTGCCGACTGCTGTTCATCTTTGGCAAGTTTGGCATAGCCGCCAGCAACACCGTCTGATGCAACCAATCCATGAATTTCGAGGATGTTTTGATGCTTCTCTTCGATATTCGTTTCACTTTGATGGATGAAGTTTTTAAATTTATCGTACAACTCGTGAAATTTGAGATTGGACCTGTCTCGCTTTCGTGCCGCCCCAAGTGCTCGTTTAAGCCACTTTCCTTTCGAAAGCGACGGGGCTTTTCCACCCCAATGCTGAGTGGCGGCGACGTGGATTGTAGAACCCGTTTATATATT